>NZ_FNCH01000013.1 GCF_900100705.1 Pedobacter terrae | reverse complement strand
TAAACGAAAAAATAGCAGCCGGAATGAACCAACTGCTATTTAAATCGTAATTTTATTTAATTATTAATCCTGTATCAAATTTTCAGGACTAGTCAATAATTGTTAATAAAACTACCTTTGCAGAAAATTGATAAGATGTACCGCAATTCTGCTAAAATTAAGCACATTTATTTTTCTTTAACCATTGTTTTACTATTCATCTCCACAATAGGGTTTGCACAAAGAACAATAAACGATGTGATGGATTCTACAACGGTAAATCACTTGCTCATCATATCAAAAAAATATGGCTCATTATCATTTAGCGGATACTTGCAACCCCAATTTCAGGTTGCACAATCAAATGGTACACAGGCAGAATACCAGGGTGGCAATTTTGGAGAATTTACCAACAACCGGTTTAGGTTGAGAAGGGGCCGACTGAGAGCCGATTACATGATGTTAACGGAAGATGGCGCTCCGTCTACCTACTTTGTACTTCAGTTTGATGGTACAGAACAAGGCGTGGCCATCCGCGATTTTTGGGGCCGTTATTACGAAAACAAATGGAAAATACTGGCCGTAACGCTTGGCCTTTCAGGTCGTCCGTTCGGGAATGAACTTCAACTCTCTTCTTCAGTGAGGGAAGCACCAGAGCGTGGACGGATGTCGCAGATTTTAATGAAAACAGAACGTGACCTGGGCGCTACTTTTACCCTGAATCCACGGTGGAAAGATGCTGCACTTAAAAACTTAGTGCTCGATTTCGGCATTTACAATGGACAGGGTTTAGCTGGTTCGGGTGAATTTGACAACAGTAAAGATTTCATCTTCAGGTTAAGTCATAAAACTTATGCATTTGATAAATTTACTATTGCAGGTGGTGTTAGTACGTTACAAGGCGGTTTAAACCATCGTTTACCGGTTAGCTATAAAATGGACCGGATTAGCGATCAATGGAGAATGGTAAAGGATTCATCTGCTTTAACCGTTAATAAAGTAGCCCCAAGAAGATATTATGGTGCAGATGTTCAGTTGGCCACAAAAACCAAAAGCTGGAAATCAGAATTTCGTGCAGAAGTAATATCTGGCTTACAAACCGGTACGTCAACTACCTCTACTACACCGGGCTCCTACCCCGTTGATAATAAATCGCTGCCCTTGCCTTACTATACCAGAACTTTTAACGGTGCTTACTTAACTTTTGTACAAACATTAAACAGTACCGATAACCAGCTCATTTTAAAATACGACTGGTATGACCCAAATACTAAAGTTAAAGGTATGGACATTTCAGCTGATAAAGGACTTTCGCCTGCCGACGTGCGTTTTGATACTTTTGGTTTTGGTTTTTTACATCATTTTAATCCACATTTTAAGGCGGTAATTTATTACGATATCATTAAAAACGAATCGACACTGCTTAAAGATTATACCGCTGACAGGAAGGATAATGTGCTTACTTTAAGAACACAGTTCTATTTCTAATAAATAATCGCACAATTGAGGAATTGATACAAATTCCGCTACCTTTGCTTAAAATTGCGCTGCTATGAAATTCGATTTTATGACGTTCAACTTAAGCGAGATCCTATCTACAACGATGGTGCTCTTTGCCATTATCGATATTTTAGGCGCCATTCCGGTTGTAATCGAATTGCGTAGAAAAGCAGGCCATATTGAATCGGAAAAAGCATCTCTGGTAGCTGCAGGCTTAATGATTCTCTTTTTGTTTGTTGGCGAATCGCTATTAAAAGTGATTGGATTGGATGTGGAATCTTTTGCCATTGCTGGTTCATTCGTTATCTTTTTTATTGCGATGGAAATGGTATTGGGATTAACTATTTTTAAAGAAGAAGCACCTGAAACGGTTTCTATCGTACCATTGGCTTTCCCTTTAATTGCCGGAGCCGGAACAATGACTACCCTACTTTCGTTAAAAACAGAATACCATACCCAGAATATACTGGTGGGCATTATACTCAACATGTTGTTTGTTTACTTTGTCTTAAAAAACACCAACAGACTGGAAAAACTTTTCGGAAAATCAGGCTTAAACATCTTACGTAAAGCTTTTGGGGTAATTTTACTGGCCATTGCCATTAAATTGTTCAGAAACAACACAGGGCTTTAGGGAGCGCTCAGAACTCGTCACCCTGAATTTATTTCAGGGTCCAGTTTGAGGAAAAGATGCTGGAACTTCCACCCGGCCGGGCGAAAGTTCAGCAGGACGATCAAGAGAAACAACACCTAAAATGACAATCCTCCAATCAATCTGTAACAATAATTCCATATATTCATCTAAACATAAAGCTTACATCATGAACAGCTTTGAAGAATATACCTTAATTATTGGAGCCATTGCCGTTTTGGTCGAGGCGGTGAAATACGTTAAAAGGAATTTCAGATCCTGGTTTGAACATACGTAGTGTATGCATTTAATCGTAATGTTTAAGCTTATTGCATTACGATTCACCATCAAGTTGGGAATACGATCAACTGAATAATCTTTCTAAAAAATAAGCGTGTTGATTCTAAAATCCTGATTAATCCTGGCTCCTCTTAATCAACCTGGCCACAAACATCGTATCAGCATTATTTTCATAACCTTTTATCAGTTCCATCTTTTCCAGTTCTAATGGAAGTGTATCGAGCATATGCTGCACAATAGCTTCATTCTCTTGCGCAAAAGCAGAACAGGTAATGTAAATTAAAGGTTTACCTGGTTTTAAGTATTTTACCACGTTTTGTACAATTCCCTTTTGGATGGTTGCAAACTGGTTGATTTTGCGCTCTTCAAAAAAAGTAAGCATTTCAGGTGTTCTTCCCCAGGTGCCCGAGCCGGTACAAGGTGCATCTAAAATAATTCCGTCAAACTGATAATGATGCAAAACCTGATCGTTGTTCTGTAAAAGATCAAGTTCTTTTTTATGGTATTTCTTAATTCCTGCCAGGCGGAAACGTTCATCTAAATTCAAGAGTACACTTTCACGCAAATCTGAAACTAAAAGTTCAATTACAGGCTCCAAGCTATGCAACAACAGGGTTTTTCCGCCCGATGCGGCACAGCAATCCCACCATTTATCCCATTTATTTGGTTTGAAATACAAACCTGTATGCTGTGAGGATAAATCCTGAACCTGGTAACTTCCATCGTTTAAAATGCTTTCAAGTTTGGTTCCATTAGGTAAAGCCAGGGCAGTATCATTAATTGCTTTAACTGCGATATTTTCAGCTTCCAGTCTGGAGATAATGACTTTAGCTTCTTCAGCTTTTACCCGGATAAACAGGTCGGGTTGCTTAAAAAAAGAAGTAAAAAAGGCCTCTTTATTAATACCGTCAGAAAGTGCAACATGTAAAGGATAAATCTGTTCTACATCAAAATCAGGATATCTGGCTTTAATCAGCACTAATTTTTCTTCGAGCGGCTTAGTAACGTTTTCTTTTAGGTCTGGCAGATTCTTTTCCACCAACAAACTTAAAGTATCATGGCATAGAAAATCCGCAATACTCAACCGCTCCTCATTAGGCAGTGATGGTAAAGCCTTACCTAATCTAAAAAAGCTGTAAATATGTCTTGTTGCCCATCTCCTGTCAGACGAGCCCATCTGCTTATGTTGTTTAAAATAAACAGGTAGAAAGCGATGTAAAGGCAAACTCCCATCATAACTGCTCAAAATCTGTTCAAAGGCTCTTAACTGATGGTCTGCTCTCATGCGTTAATTAATATGGAAGAAAATTATAGATTACTCAACTGGGCTCAAGGTGAAGTTTTTATACTTTAACAACATTAAACTGGTGTTAATATAGCCTAATTTTTCATCACGAATAAATGAAAAATTATTATGTAGCCCTTTGTATTTATCTTTTACGATATAATCCCTATAATCTTCACCATGGGTTACCAGTAACCTGCCGAAATAATAGCCAATATCGAAACCTTTGAAAGCATACTCTCCAGGCTCAAAACCATATCTATAGCGATACTTTTTGATAAAAGTAATCACATTACTGTTTTTATAGTCGATTTTGTAAGAAGAACTGATGATGGTATTCATATCCTGCAATTTATCAACAGGATAATTCTGCTTTACCCAATTCGGGTGACCAAAAAGTGAGATATTATATCCACCAGTTTTAAGATGTTTTAATTTGTACAGTTTTTCTATTGTAGGTAGTACAAAAGCACGGTCAGAAGAGGTAAGCACTACCGCATATTGTTTGCCTTTGATCATTTTTGTTTCAAAAGCATAGGATGAAGCATACTCCTGTATCACAAATTTGCTGTTGGTTCGCAGATAATTTCTTATTGGCGCGGCAAAAGCTTCGTCTTCTGTTTTTTTAGGGTTAATGAATACCACTATCGTATTGGCCGAATTGTAATTTTTAGTAATATAAGTGGCTATTTTTTTCCCATGCAGGCCTATATTATTTACAATGGATACCAGATTGGGATTATTGAATTCAGTGGGTTCGGAAGCAGCCAAAGGAGATACAATAATTGCATTATTTTCTTTGGCATAGTTGGAGATAAACTTTAATCCAGCGGGAAAAACAGGACCAATAATTAAATTGCTTTGTTTAAAACGTTCATTCTTATACAAGAGCGATATATGTGCATTATCATCCTCCGTATCGAAAACATTTAGTTTAAAATTTAAACCCTGCGCCGCTGCAGAATCCAACCCCAGTTTAAAGCCCTGATAAAAATCGATAGGCATGGCATACTTCTCAATCTCAGCCTTTGTGGCTGTTTTTAAATTTAGCTCATCCAGTTTAAAAGGAACAAGCAGCGAAACACTTGCCTGTGAAAACTTCTTCACCGGCTTTTTATCTACAGGCTTTTCTTTTTCAACCGGTTTATCTTTTTCAGGCTTAGGTGTCCTGATTTTAGGCGAACAGGCACCTAAAACTATCGTAAACAAAACCAGCACCCCATAAACCTTCTTAAAATTCATACCTATCATTTTTAACAAAATATGCTAGCAAAGTTTATTCCACCTTGCTAGCATAAGCGTATTATTTATGCAGTTTGGAATAAAAACTCCAAACTAAAAACTCACAACTTCAAACTGGAAGCTATTCCCACTCAATAGTTGCAGGTGGTTTAGAGCTGATATCATATACCACTCTATTGATTCCTTTCACCTTATTGATAATTTCATTTGAGATTTTAGCCAATACCGGATAAGGTAGGTGGCACCAATCTGCTGTCATCCCATCTAGTGATTCTACAGCTCTCAAGGCAATTACGTTTTCGTAGGTACGCTCATCACCCATTACCCCTACTGATCTCACAGGTAAAAAGATTGCACCAGCCTGCCATACTTTATCGTACAAGCCTGCTTCTTTTAGATTATCGATATAAATTTTATCAGCATCCTGTAAAATGGCTACCTTTTCAGGAGTAACCTCTCCAATAATGCGGATACCTAAACCTGGTCCCGGAAATGGGTGACGACCCAAAATAAACGATTCTAAACCCAATGCAGTACCTACTCTTCTTACTTCATCTTTAAATAAAGTTTTAAGCGGCTCTACTACTTTAAGTTTCATGAAATCTGGCAAACCGCCTACATTATGGTGCGACTTGATGGTAGCCGACGGACCTTTTACAGATACCGATTCGATAATATCAGGATAGATAGTGCCTTGAGCCAACCATTTCACATCCTGAATAAGGTGAGATTCTTCATCGAAAACTTCGATAAATACACGACCAATAATTTTACGCTTTGTTTCAGGATCTTCTACGCCCGCTAACTGACTTAAAAATTTATCTTTGGCATCAACACCTTTAATATTTAAGCCAAAATCTTTGTACTGTTCTAAAACACTTTCATATTCATTTTTCCGCAATAAACCATTATCAACAAATATACAGTGTAGGTTCGTACCAATGGCTTTATGCAAAAGAACGGCAGCAACGCTACTATCCACACCACCTGAAAGCGCCAGAACAACCTTATCATTACCCACAGTCGCTTTAATATCTGCAATGGTCGTTTCAACAAAAGCAGCCGAAGTCCAATCCTGGCTACATCCGCAGATATCAACAAGGAAATTTTCTAAAAGGATTTTTCCGTCAGTACTGTGCGTTACCTCAGGGTGAAACTGAATGGCATAAGTATCAGAATCTTTAATGTGGTAGGCAGCAACCCTTACACTATCGGTACTGGCAATCAATTCAAAGTTTCCAGGGATATCGGTAATGGTATCGCCATGGCTCATCCAAACCTGCGAACCGATATTGATCCCTTTAAATAATTTGTTTTCCTGATTTACAAAATTCAGGTTAGCACGGCCATATTCACGTGTTGAAGAAGGCTGGACGCTACCGCCTGAATGTTGGGCTATATATTGTGCACCGTAGCACACAGCCAATAAAGGATATTTTAAATGGTATTTTGATAAATCGATCTGGGGCGCATCTTCCTGACGAACAGAGTATGGGCTACCTGAAAAGATAATACCTTTTACATCAGGCGTAACCTCAGGAAGATTGTTATATGGATATATTTCACAGTAAATATTTAGTTCGCGAACCCTACGGGCGATGAGTTGTGTAAATTGCGAACCAAAATCGACGATAATGATTTTTTCTTGCATCCGCAAAGGTACCAATTAGATATGAGATTTGAGAGAGGAGATTTGAGATTTTTAGCTTGTGCGGAGCATTTTGAGCAGAGAGCATGGAGTGAGTGCTTAGCGAATAGCTTTTGATTAACCATAAGATAGTCCAAAGTCGGCAGTTCTGAGTCTAAAGTCAAAACTATAAAACGTATCTGCGCAATTATTCGATTAATCTCAGCAATTACAAACTTAATTTAAGCCGAGAAACTCTTCATCAGTCATAGAAAAATCTTCTCTGAAAATCATCTGAGCTTTCCCATCAAGTATTCCTAATTTTCTTCTTTTGGATTTTTTAGAACTAAAATAATTTAAGATTTCATTCCTCTTCCAATAACCTAAAACGATTCCTATGCCTAAAATATAAAACCTCTTTTTTCATTTGGTAAAATACTTAAAATAATTTAACCTATATCAATTACGTATTTTTTTTCAGTTACAAATTATTGGCCTTTGCCCTTAAACTTACGAAGTTTCCCCTGCCCATCCTCTGTTAAACTTCGTAAGGCAACGCGCAATTCACAAATGAACCAATGACAAATGAACAAGTGAACTTCTAAGATTCGATCAAAAGTACTTCTACCCCAAATTTCCTCAAAAAATCAACCCCTTCATCGCTTGGTAAGCCTTTATAAGCCGCATAAGATTTAGCGTAATACACCAATTTGATTCCTGACGATAAAATCAGTCGGGCACAGGCAATACAGGGCGACAAGGTAGTGTACAAAGTACATCCTTCTATTTTCGATCCATTTTTCGATGCGTATAGAATAGCATTTTCTTCTGCATGCAGCGCTAAAGAACAACTTCCCTTGCTATCGCGGGCACAGCCGTGCTCTGGCCATTCCTCGTCGCAATTGTGCGTACCTGCCGGCGGACCATTATAACCGATTGAAATAATACGGGTATCTTTTGTTAAAACTGCACCAACATGCGCACGAACACAATGTGAGCGGGCAGCTAAATCAGTGGCCAGGTTCATAAATATGGTATCGAAACTTGGTTTATCTGTCATTTGTTAAAATAAAAAGCCACAAAGAACTCAATCTTTGTGGCTGCTAAATTACTTTATTAAAAATTAATGTCCGCCAGAAATTTTCTGGTCGAAGTTAATTCCTTGTGATCTTAATATCGATGCCACTTTCCATGCATAAAACGCCAGGTAAGTAAAACACATAATACCAACAATATAACTGTATTGAATGCCGGTAAACTCAGACACATAACCTTGTAGCCAGCTAATAATTCCACCGCCCATAATCATCATAATTAAGAAACTGCTACCCTGACTGGTATGTTTACCTAAACCGCTAACGGCTAAAGTAAAAATACATGGCCATAAAGTACTGCAGAATAAACCAACGCTTGTAATGGCATAAACACTTGTCATACCTGTAGTAAACATCCCGATTAATAGAGCTGTAATACCAATGGCAGAGAAAATCAACAGCATTCTGGCCGGGTTACCTTTACTAGCCATATCTGCTGCAATCAGCACTAAAATTATAGCTGCGTAGACGTAAAAAGGAGCCAGATCATGTTTTGCAATGGCATTTACAACCAGGAAAATACCAAAAGCTAAATAAGGTGCGATAAAACGCAATACTTTTTGCGTGCTTACATTATCTGTAAAAGCTTCAACGGCGCCAGTCCAACGACCAATCATCATACTGGCCCAATAAAGTGAAATATAGGGTGCAATATCTTTAATTTCAAAGCCTAAATCTTTCTCCATATAAGCTGGTAAGTTACTAGCAGTCGAAACCTCAACACCTACATAAACAAAAATGGCAATCATACCCAAAACCAGTTGTGGATAATTTAATGCCGATCCCTTAATCGATTTAGTATCATCTGCTGATGCTTCCACCAAGGCAGGTCGATCAGGTAAAGATGACATTTTTAAGAAAATGGCCACAGCTATAAAAGCTACTCCTAAAATTAAATAAGGAATTTTAACGCTTTCTACGCTGATGTTGGTATTTGCATTTGCCGCCGATCCAAAAATGGCAAAACTGACAATAAGTGGTCCAATGGTTGTACCAAAGTTATTAATACCACCTGCAAGTGTTAAACGCTGCGAACCCGTTTTAATTGGACCTAAAGCAATAGCTAGTGGATTGGCAACAGTTTGTTGCAAAGAGAAACCCAAAGCCACAATAAACAAACCCGAAAGCATTAATGGGAAGGAGTGTAAATTGGCTGCCGGATAAAAAAGTAAAGTTCCGGCTGCTGAAATAACCAAACCAAGTGCCAATGAATTTTTATAACCGAGTTTGTTTACAATATCCTTTCCCATAATCACTGAGATAAGGTTATAAATTAACGCGCCCACCGTATATGCGATGTAAAATGCCAATGAAACCAACTGACTTTCGGATTGCGATAAATCAAATGCCTTTTTAAATACCGGGATGAGAATGTCGTTACTGGCGGCTACAAAGCCCCAAAAAAAGAATACAGTGACCAGTGGAATAAACTGCGCCCACTTGGTTTGCGTTTGTTCTGAATTCATATTATAAATCTAGTTTTAATGGGGCTAAACTTAAATAAAAAAAACTAATAACCAGTATTTTTTATGCAACCTATGCAACAAAAATAAATGTTACATGTTTAGGTATAAAATTGCATATTCGCATATTCTAAACAATACAATGCATGTTTGAAGCCATATTACTAGGTATAGGAGCAGGGATTATTTCATCGTTTTTAACAGGGCCTGTATTTTTTGCAATGATTAAAACGAGCATAGAAAGGGGCTTCAAGGCTGGTTTTTCTTTAGCCGTTGGCGTAATTATAAGTGATATTATTCTGATTGGCCTGGTTCTTTTTGGCAGCCAGTTTGTTGATTATAAATCAGAATTTGATAAATACGTTGGCAGTATTGGCGGTGTATTTTTACTGGCTGTTGGGATCTATTACCTGGTTTCTAAAATCACGGTGCATTACGATAGCACCACGTTACAAAAAGTAAGTAAAAGAGGTTATGTACTTAAAGGTTTTTTAATGTGTATCCTCACTCCTTCTACCCTAATGTTCTGGATTATTGTGAGCGGAATTATCTCTGTTAAGCTCAATAATATGCTTAACGAAAAACTGGTATGCTTTTTTATTGCCATGGCCACACAACTTGGCATTGATGGCGCCAAAAGTTTTTACTCTAGCAAACTCCGTTATAAAATAAAAGAGGATGCACTTAAAAAGCTGAATAAAATTGCAGGTGTAGTAATCATCTTTTTCGCCTTCTGGCTGATTATTAAAACATACCTGAAGTTTTACGCATAAAATTTACATTCCCCGCAAATTAATCTTGCATAGCATCTTTTGTTCCTTAATAGTTTTTTTTTGAAAAGCAATGACGGTGCTGCTATTAAGCGTTAGTCCTGCCAATGCTACAAGTCCTCGCCAGGTGAAAAACCAGGCTCCGGGCTTTCCGCGAATGTCAGGTTTAGGAACGAAAATGCAGTAAGATAAACGGAATCCAACCGAAATTTGTTCTAAATATGCTTTGTGCCTTCGTTGTAAAATCTCTTATGGAATATTCATTTTGGGTAGCGTGTAACGGAAGCGAGAATGCTAAAGGGGGCAGATTTCTCTGTTTCGCAGCAGACGAAAAGCCCGCTGGTTCAGTCGAAATGACGCCCGATTTGGATTCTGTTATTGACAGCATCGCTCAACGTCCCCATTCTCTGTGCAAACTCAGTATACGCAGTGGTAAAAGCAAAAAAATAGCCCATATCCGCGATATGAGCTATTCATTATTTTAAAATCCTTTTCAGGAACACAAATTTTAATAGGCTCTTTGGTTATTTCCTTCTTTCCAATTAATAAAAGCTTTATTAACGACTTTATTACCTCCAGGTGTAGGGTAATTTCCAGAGAAATACCAATCACCTTTGTTTTTCGGACAAGCTTCGTGCAGGTTCTCTAAACTCTGGTAAATGACTTCAACCTCTGCAACAGTGCCTTTTGGTGTAATAATCTGTGCAATTTTAGCTGAAATTTCTTCAGGAGTAAATGGTTTATAAATTTCTTTAACGTGGTTTACAATTTCCTCTTTAGGTAAAAGTAACGAAGCTTTACATTTCGTGTAAACATCCTCTATTACCTGCCACATACCACGCTCAGTAAGCAATTGGATAGCTGCATCAAAAGCTACAAACTGCCCCATACGGCTCATATCAATACCATAACAATCTGGATAACGGATCTGAGGTGCTGAAGAAACGATAATGATTTTCTTAGGGTGTAAACGGTCAACAATTTTAATAATACTCTGCTTAAGCGTAGTACCACGTACAATCGAATCATCAAGTGCCACTAAAGTATCCTGATGGTTATTGATAATACCATAGGTAGTATCGTAAACATGTGCTACCATTTCGCTACGGTCTGCGTCCTGAGTAATAAAAGTTCTCAGTTTTACATCCTTTACCGCCAGCTTTTCTACACGAGGGGCTAGAGATAACAGGTCTTCAAGCTGCTGATCGGTTAATGTTTCTTTTTTATGCAAAAGTATATCTTTCTGGTGCCTGCGTACATATTGCTGAACACCGTCTACCATTCCAAAGAAAGCAACTTCTGCTGTATTCGGAATGAAAGAGAATACTGTATTTTTTAAATCGTAATTAACCGCCTGAAGGATTTTATCGCTTAATAAGCGCCCTAACTGTTTACGTTCGCGGTAAATCTCTACATCACTTCCTTTTGAGAAATAAATACGTTCGAAAGAGCACGACAATCTTTCGGTTGGCTCGCGGAATTGCTCCATGCTTACCTCGCCGTTTTTCTTGATAATTAAAGCATGGCCAGGATCAATCTCTTTAACATCTTTAAACTGAATATTGAATGCAGTTTGCAAAGCTGGTCTTTCAGAAGCCGCTACCACAATCTCATCATCATAATAATAATATGCCGGACGGATACCTGCCGGATCGCGCATAATGAACGAATCGCCATTACCTACCATACCGCAGATCGAATAACCACCATCCCAGGTTTTGGCCGAGCGTCGAAGAATATTGGCAATATCCAGGTGATCAGATATTTTATGTGTAATGGCAACATTATCGTGTCCTTCTTTTTTATACTGATCAAAAAGCTCCTGGTTTTCATCATCTAAAAAGTGACCGATTTTTTCTAATACGGTTACCGTATCTGCTTTTTCCTTTGGGTGCTGACCTAACTCGTACAATTGCTCCAATAACTCATCAACATTGGTCATGTTAAAGTTACCGGCAATTACCAGGTTCCGGGTCATCCAGTTGTTTTGCCTTAAAAAAGGGTGGCAATTTTCGATACTGTTCTTACCATGTGTACCATAACGCAAATGGCCCAATAAAACCTCGCCAATAAAGCTGACGTTGTTTTTGAGCCACTCTGTATCCTGCATTAATTCAGGGGTGTTTTCCTGGATATCAACAAATTTGTTCTGCACATATTCGAAAATATCGGCTACCGCGTTAGATGCCATGCTCCGGTATCGGCTAATGTACCTACTGCCGGGTTTCATATCCAGTTTAATGGTGGCAATACCTGCGCCATCCTGGCCCCGGTTATGCTGTTTTTCCATTAAAAGGTATAACTTGTTAAGGCCGTAAAGTGCTGTACCGTACTTTTGCTGGTAGTAAGAAAGTGGTTTTAACAGGCGAATAAAAGCGATTCCGCATTCGTGTTTTATCTGATCACTCATTGTGTGGGTTTGAAGCCGCAAAGTTATCCTTTTAAACCATTACAACCTAAACAAAAATACTTTCTTTTAACATGATGAGTTTAGACTGACAGATGCTCCAATGTATGGCAATATGCCTTTCCTACTCAAAATACTGTATCATTAATTAGAATCATTCTAAATAATTTGCATAATTAATGCAAAATTAACACCTTTGTCTAGTTATTAAGATTTAGTCTAAATTGAAGAAACTTTACACATCCTTATTAGTCTTCTTTATTTGCTTCACTGGGCTGGCGCAAGTAAGAAATGTGGTTACCGGAAAAGTGGTCGACCCTCAGAACAAGCCATTAGAACTTGTTAACATCAAAATTGTAGAAACCAACCAGTATGCTATAACTGATAAGAATGGTTTATTCAGGGTAAATGGAACAGAAACCAACAACATTTTAACGCTGGAATTCACATATATTGGTTTTCAGAAACTGAGATTGCCGATAAAGATCAATACAGGAGAAACGAGCCTTGGGAACATTGCCTTGAAAGTGCTCGACTTAAGTCTCGAGAATATCGAGATCAATGCTAAAAGGAATTACTCGGGTTCTACCAACTCTTCGTTGATCATAAACAGAGATATGATTGAACAGACTCCTGCGTTAAGCGTGAATGATCTGTTAAACCAGATTCCAAATAGGAAAATCCAACCGCCATTGTTACAATCGGTACAAAACCTTAATCTCAGATCTGCCTATGAGCTGACTACTACAGGCAAAGGTGCATTTGAGCTGAACAATGCATTTGGTATAGCCATTGTAATGGATGGAAACGTGATCAGCAATGATGCCAATATGCAAAGTTATAATCCATTGAAAACAGGTGTTAGCGGGTCATTTGTTAGGGGATCGTACACCAATTTTGGTTTGAAAGGAGCTGATAGCCCATCTATAAATGGTTTTCCTGTTACAAGTTATTCTGGTGATTATACATTTGGAGGTACCGATTTAAGGCAGATCCCGGCAGATAATATTGAAAGTATAGAAATAATTGCTGGAGTTGCGCCTGTAAAATATGGTAATTTAACCGATGGTGCTGTAATTATCGAGCGCCAGGCAGGTAAATCTCCAGCTTATGTACGCATGCAATTAAGGGATAATGCAACATCATACAGTTTTTCAAAAGGTTTTCAGTTATCCCCTAAACTAGGCGCGCTTAATGTGGGTGTAAATTATGTCAATTCATTTCAGGACAACAGGGATAAGTTAAAAGCCTACCGACGTGCAAATACAAACGCCATGTGGACAAATAGCTTTGGTACCGCCAAACAATTAAAAAATACACTGAGCGTAGATTACGGGAAAAACTTAGATGGTATTAAACAGGATACTGACGACCCGAAGAGTACAAAAACCCGGTTTGATAGCTGGAACTTTAGTGTAGCCAACCGCAGTAATTACCGCTTCGGAAATGGTTTTTTGAAAAACGTAGGCTTAAATCTGAGGTACTCGGAAGGGCACCAGGTAAGTTATGAGGAGCAATTAATCAATGAAGCGTTTGTTGCCTACACAACAGCAACAACCACAGGCATCCACGAAGGAACTTACGACACGGGAGTTTATACGGCAAAATCATTAATTGATGGCAGACCGATTACCGCGAATGCAAACCTGGATTTTACCGGAGGATTTGAAACCGGCAACCTTGTTCATAATATCTCATTCGGTGGAAGTTTGAGTTATAGCGCTAATAAAGGTTTAGGACAAACCATAGATCCTAATGAGCCACGGAGCGGAACAAAGGTCGTAACTACGTCGTTATCGACTACGAGTTCGGAACGGTTTTATGACTATAGATTGGCTTTAGCCCAAAAAAATCTTGGTTTTTATATTGAAGATGTATTCACAACCAAAATCTGGGAAAAGCCCTTAAATGTAAGAGCGGGTATAAGATCAGACCTTCAAAATGGATATGGTTCATTTGCTCCACGAACAAATATTAATTATGAACTGAACAAAAATGTACGTTTAGGACTTGCTTATGGTTTATCGTTTAAAGCACCAGGACTTGCACAACTTTACCCTGGACCAACATTTTATGAGATCCCTTTACTAAGTGCTTATAATGGGAAGGTTAACGAAAGTACATATCTGGTTTATGTAAACCGTTTTGTTCCAACTGCTGCGAACCTGAAACCATCAAAGAGTGAAAGTATAGAGTTATCAGCCCAGATCAAATTGGATAAATTTAACTTATCGCTTACTGCATTCAATAAAAAATCACGAGATGGTATAAATACTTCCCAAAATATGCTGGCAATACTTTTACCAACTTATACAGCAACCCTAAACCCCGGGGCAAAGCCAACGGTTACAGAAAATGGCAGCAAATACTATGCGGTGAACCATTACGAATTTAAAAACGATCTTTCTTCAGATAATCAGGGTTTTGAGATGATATTAAATACCCCTGAAATAAAATCGTTAAAAACATCATTTAATGTTAGCAGTGGCTTGTTTGCCACAAGATATGGTGCAAAATCGAACACAATTACAAGCAAAATACCTACAACAATATCAACCGATCCTAATTACGCTTTTTTTGGTGTTTATGAACCGTTAAATAAGCAGACGTACTATAGCAATGGCCGTATCACAAGCATTACCCATATCCCAAAATTAAGTCTGGTAATTCAGTTTGTTGCCGAATTTGACCTGTTAAGTAAAACAGTTCAAGAGGAGAGTTCGAGGATTCCGATCGGCTATTATACAAGAGACAATAGATACATCGCTATATCAAATTTCGATAAGAGTAATACATCTTATGGCCATTTGTACATCACGCCACAGGAGCAAACAGAAAATGATCTACCAAAAATCATATCAAACTATCACTTCAGTATTGCCAAAGAAATTAAAAAGCGGTTCAAATTCGCCTTTAATGTTTACAATATATTTAATTATCAACCTTATTATATCAGTGGCACTACCTACAGGTTTCCAAATAGTGCCCCAACATTCGGTGCAGAATTATCATTAAAACTATAATAATCCGTGATATGAAAAAATTATTAATATTTCTTCTTTCGGCAATCGTTGTTTCCGGATGCAAAAAAAATCAGGAGCCGGAGATACAACCTGTCGGCCTCAAAATAGCAATTAAATACGCTTCAGTTGAAATTGGGAAAAAACTGCCATTATTGGATATAAAAATCGATATCAAAAATATCAATACCAACGTATTCCAAACATTAAAAACCGATGCAACCGGTCGGGTATCGCTTTCGGGTATCGCACAGGGTAAATATGATATTAGCGCAAGCATTACCATTTCTGCTGCCAATTACACCAGTTTAACCGGCGAAATCGTTGATAAACCGATAATATTTAATGCTTCGAGTAAAAATCTTACCATTACCCAAAGTAATGCAGGTAACATCCAGCTTAATCTGGTATCGGGCACCATAGGCAACTGGCTTATCAAACAAATTTATTATGCAGGTTCCAATACAACTTCGGGAGCAAGTTTCCGCGATCAGTTTATTGAAATTTACAACAATACGGACTCTGTACTTTATGCCGACAGCTTATATATCGGCGAATTAACAGGAAAACAGAACTACACAGGCTCTACCTATTATACGCAACCTAATGGACAGTACGATTGGAATAAATCGCAGAACATGCCATCCAATATAGATGCAAACAATGATTACGTGTATCCCCGCGCCCTATTAATGATACCTGGAACAGGGAAACAATATCCTGTTCAACCAGGTAAAAGTATTGTAATTGCACAAACAGCTATCAACCACAAAGCGCCCTTTACAGGTAGCGATGGTAAAACAATTACGGCACGCGATCCTTCCCTGACCATCGATTTAAGCGGTGCTGATTTTGAAGCTTACTATGCTCCATTTCTGGCTAAACCTCTTGCTTCTGATGTAGACAATCCTGCGGTACCGAATGTTGAAGTACTATCTTATTTTGGTACAGATTTAATTTTAGATGCACCAGGCAGAACAGGTTACGCCATATTTAAAGGTAATGGTATTACAGAAGTTAAAAAATTATCCCAATTCCCTTACCCAACTGTTGCTGTCCCATCATCGGGGGCAGATAAATATTATCAGATTCCGAATAAACTCATTATTGATGCCGTAGAAATACAACCAAGTACAGCGTCGGCAAGGGTGCCCAAAAAGCTTGTGGCTTCGTTAGATGCAGGTTACACTTATGTGCCCAATAGCTCTTACAGCTCTCAATCAGTAGTCAGAAAAACAGCCGCAACAGAAAATGGCAGAATCAGTTTAAAGGATACGAACAATTCTACTGAAGATTTTGACTATTTCACATTAGCCAACCCAAGAGGATTTAAATAACTATAAATACTTAACCGATTTTTTATCAGTGATCGGTTAATCAAGATGCAAGATGAAAAAAATGTTTTTATTATGGTTGTGCACACAATGTTTATTTTCAGCGGTTTTTGCCCAGCAAAGAGATACGTCTGCAACCAATATCAGTTTAAAAAATAAGTTGTTCAATATTGATTCTGTTTCATTTAACGGATATGAATTTGCCAAAAACTCTCCTTTCAATATTAATGATTTAATGCCTGTCAAATACAATTCAATTAATTTAGGTTACGTTTACAATAAAGGAACTTTAATGGCCGCACAGGATGCGAGCAAGTTTAACTCAATGCTTTTAAAAACCGAGGGTATTGCTAAACTAAAGGAATTAAACCTCTGGGGTTCTTTCAGCTATGCAAAAACATTTGAGGATAGCACCATTTATAACCATCAAACCAGAAATACCCCAACAGCGCCTTATTATTTTGGATCACCAATCAATTCCAGTTACGAAAGGGTTGTTTATAACCTAAAAACACTTGCAGAAAAGAATTTGATCAATAAAAATTTGCCCATCGGTGTTGGTGCGGATTATAGGATAGGAAATCACTTCTCTACCAATGATCCTAGGGGTTCGGTTAATGACTTTCAGTTAAATTTAGTTGGAACCCTAGGTTATACTTTCTTCGATCAGTTAAAAATAGGCGCTGCATATCGTTACGGCTATGGTCAGGAGCGGTTTAATATTGCCTATAAATCTACAAGCTACTCGCAGGTTACCCTACTCCCTGCATACTATAATTATTTGATTGAAGGTTATGGTGAGGCATATATAAAAACTACAGCCATGGGTTATAAAAACGATCAAAAACGCAGTGGAATAGATGGTTATTTAAACTTTACCAAATCAATGTTGGGTAATTTTTATTTTACCTATGTTTATCTAAATGAGAAACAAAGATTTTTAGATACCAGTAGCGAAGGCTTTACTTATTTTGATGACTTTAACCTAAAAATAAATACATTCTCTTTATTGTGGCTAAAGCATGTAAAGAGTAATAAGTTTTTCGCGTTTGTTAGTTATTCCAATACTGAAGGTAAAGATTTAAACTATTCGTATATGGCCAGCAACTATATATACAACCACAATAGTTTATCGTTAAAAACCAATTTTTCAGTTAACAAAAACAACAATGTCTATAATTACTTTATCAATGCAAACCAATACGAAGAGCAAAGGAAAGACGGTTTAACAGGCAATAATATGCAATACAATAGGCTGGATTTAAATGCTGGATTTGGCTATAATAGAATCATTAAAAGCAACAATATTTTAGGTTTTAGCTTAACGGGAATTTACAGCCTGCCGTTAAATAACTACCTTAACATACCAACTGTCAACATCGGTCAATTTACGCAAAGAGTAATCTATTTTGATTATATCTATAACACTTCTACAAGGCTTGGGGGAACTTTTACTACAGACTATAGCTTTAATTTATTTAATGGTATTCAAGCTGGTTTAAAAGCTAGTGTAACATACTTAAACAAAGATAAAGTAAAGGATAATAACTTCGTTTATACCCCCGGCAAAGACCGTTTTTCTTCCAATATCAGCTTAAACCTATATTTTTAACCCATGAATAAAATTTTTGCCCTTCTTGCTTTAGCCCTTACAGGATTAATTCTATTTTCTTTTCAATCAGCTGATTTTAATGACGACGATGAATTGAGCATAGATAGCCTGCGCAAAGTTTATTCAAAACCTACCGATCAATGGCCAAAACCTACGGTAGATCAGGGTGCTGTTTTTCAGGAGTTGGGCGAACTTCCACCCCCTCCTGTCGATTTAAAAAACGACTCGATAAAAAATGTAGTAGAGCTGGGTAAAATTTTGTTTTTCGATCCGCGTTTGTCGGGTTCGAACCAGATTTCTTGCTCAAGTTGCCATGCACCAGATTTACATTGGACAGATGGCCGTCAGGTTTCTGTAGGTCACGATCATTTAACCAATATCAGAAATGCACCATCACTGGAGAATGTTTGGTTTTACAAACGTTTGTTCTGGGATGGCAGGGCAAACAGTTTAGAAGAACAGGCCGGCAGTCCGGTGGCGGCCCATAACGAGATGCACCAGGACATGAAAGTTTTACCCAAAAAACTGAGTAAAATTAAAGGTTATCAACCTTTTTTCGCGGCTGCATTTGGCTCAAAAGAAATTACCAATAAAAGGATTTTCGAAAGTCTGGCTACTTTTCAGCGCAGTATTGTAAGTAGAAGAACCCCTTTTGATCGTTTCCTGGCGAAAGACAAAAAAGCGTTGACCGATCAACAATTAGTCGGCTTACATTTATTCCGCACCAAAGCACGCTGTATCAATTGTCATAACGGACCATTTTTTACCGATAACGAATTTCATAATGATGGCTTAACCTATTATGGCCGTAAATATGAAGATTTGGGTTTGTATAATGTAACAAAGAAACCGGAAGATGTGGGTAAGTTTAAAACCCCCGGACTGAGAAACGTGATGAAAACGGCTCCCTGGTTTCATAATGGTTTATTCCCTGATATGGATGGCGTAATGAACATGTACAATGTTGGCATGCCGGTACAACGCGTGAAACCAGAACAGGTAAATGATCCTTTACTACCTAAAAACGATAAGTTATTAAAGGGATTAAAATTGAGTATAGCAGAAAAAAATGCAGTTGTTGCCTTTTTAGAAGCATTATCTTCGCCTACAGTGCTTACCAGGGTAGCGCAATTGCCACAGTAATTTAGATCGGAGTGTTGAGTTGGGAGTTTGGAGCAATTAAACGACATTCAGTATAGGACAATCCATCTTAACAAAAAATTGCTTACCTTTTGTTTACCCTTTCTCTACCCCAGGTTAACCCTTTAGTTACCTATTCTTTATCTTTTGGTTATCTATCTAAAAGGTTAAGCCAGGCGCCACTTTGGGGCTTTCTTCGGTAAGCCAGGGCCGATGCTGACCGCCAGCAGGTAAGAGAGCCCTTGTTAAAAATAGTTTAAAACATATTCCTATCTGCTTAAAAAGGGACATAGGTTTGCCACAGAACATTCTCAATCCGTTAACATTTCATCTTAGCGAACAGTACTAACCAGACATCGGTTGCCGGTTAGTAATTTGCAGTTATCTGTTAACCGGTTTTAGCTGGCGATTGGCCATCAACAATCTGGCAATTCATATCTATCACATCTTATCAGATTTCAGCGTTTCTCCGAAAAACACCGAGGCGTGTTCATCAAAAACTGCAGGATCGCCACTGGTATAAAAATGTCTTTCTTTTTGTTTAACGAGTTTTTCTGCAATCTCTGGATGTCTTTCTAAATAATCGAGCAAACGTTCAGCCACAATCTCACCCTGCGTTAAAATATTGATATGATCGGGAAATACTCTCTTCAGTTTAGGCATTAATAAAGGGTAGTGCGTACAGGCCAGCAGCACGCAATCAATATCAGCCGATTGTTGCAACAGCGCACTGCAGTATTCTTCAATAAAAAAATCTGCTCCTGGTTCTAAATGCTCATTATTTTCAATAAGCGGTACCCACATGGGGCAGCTTTGCTGGAATACTTGTATATCGGGAAAAAATTTATTGATTTCTAACAGGTAAGATTGCGAATTAACTGTTCCCCTGGTGCCCATCACCCCCACTTGTTTGGTACTGGTGTATCCACCTATTACTTCGGCTGTAGGCCTGATTACACCCAATACGCGCCTATCAGGATACTTAGCAGGCAAATCACGCTGTTGAATAGTCCTAAGTGCTTTAGCTGAAGCGGTATTGCAAGCCAAAATCACCAAATGGCAACCTTTGGCAAAAAGCCATTCTACACATTCTAAAGTATATTTATAAATGGTATCGAAAGCATGGTCGCCATATGGCGAACGGGCATTATCGCCTAAATAAATATAATTATAATCAGGCAACTTATCGGCAATGGAACGGAATACCGTTAAACCTCCGTAACCTGAATCGAAAATACCTATTGTTGAAGCCTCCATGTGCTTGGGAAGTTAATGTTGTAAAGTTAGCCGGAAAGCTTAATTTTTATTAAAACAGTCGTCTTCCTGAACTTGTTTCAGGATCTACCGCATTGAAGTTAGACATCAAAGATGCTGAAATAAATTCAGCATAACGAAACTGCGTGAACAAAAAAGCGGAACTAAGTTAAACTTAATTCCGCCTGATATCTTGAACTGGTAAGGAGACGTTCGACTCCGAACTCATGACTCATGACTATTTCTTTGGTGTAGCAGGTTTTGCAGCGGCAGCTGAAATGCCTAATTTAGTTTTAACTGCAGCGGTAATATCATCACCACCTTCCCAGAATACTAAATTATTACCACCCTGACCGTTCGCGATATCGAAAACGTAAGCTAAACCTTTTTCTTTAGCGACAGATGAAATTGCAGTTGCAACTTTAGCCTGGATAGGTTGGAATAATTCACCTTGTTTGGTACCTATATCTTGTGAAGCTTTAGTACGGGCATCAGTGATACGTTTTTCTAAATCCTGTAATTCCTGACCAGCTGCTTGTAATTCTTTACCCACTGATTCTTTGTTGGCTTCGCTTAAAGTTTTTTGCTTAGCTTCTGCTGCAGTCATTTTAGTCTGATATTCTTTGATCATTGCATCAATATCAGCTTGCTTTTGTTTACCCATGGTTTCTAAGGTAGTTTGAGCTGCCTTAGCTTCAGGTAAATTTGCAAAAACCTCCTCAGAATTAATGTGACCTAATTTTTGTTGTGCACTTGCCATATTCGCTGTAAACATTAACCCTGCTGCTACAAAGAATACGTTAATTAACTTTCTCATCGTTTTATTTTACTTTTTATTTTTTTCTGTTTGTTTTCCTTCAAAAATCAGGGACGAATATACTAATTATTTACGGTCCCTGGTTTATAACCTAATTTTACAATTACATCGTTACTTACGTCGTAACTGCTGCTTGCATAAATCATCATTGTTGCTTCACTGCTCTTGTCGAAAATGAAGTCTAAATATTTAGCTTTTGCAATCTGTTTAATAGCTTCGGCTACTTTATCCTGAACAGGTTTAATTAATTTTATCCTGCTCTGAAAAAGATCTCCATCAGGTCCAAATTTAGAACGTTGAAATTCTTTAGCTTGTTTCTCTTTTTCTATGATCTCGTTTTCACGTCGTTTGCGCATATCATCAGTTAATAAAACCTGATCGGCCTGGTAAGCCTTGTACATCCTGTCAATCTCAGAAAAATTCTGATCTACTTGTTGTTGCCATTGTTTGGAGGCTACATTTAACTGACTAAGTGCCGATTTATATTCTGGCAAATGCTTCAAAATATACTCGGTGTCTACATAAGCAAATTTCTGTGCAAAGGCACCGAAAGACGTGCAAAGTAGGAATGCGATAAAAAGATACTTTTTCATCCTGTTACAATTGTTTTTAAAGGTGATGAAGCGATCATGATTTTATCTTGTTTATTTCCAAGTAGGCAAAATCCTGAAGGTTTCAATTGTGTGTGTTTTAATGATATTGTGAATAACCTAAGCTTTCTTTAAACTCTCCTTTTAATATTTTATTGTCTTAACTTAATTTTCACAAAGATACTATCAAATAGCAAAAGCCCAAGTAAACTTGGGCTTTTAACTTTTTTTAACAAATTTGAAGTTAAAAATTCTTCACAAAAGTTTCTTGAGGATTCTGAGGAGCCTTTCTCCATTCATATGTAGCATTTAATGTATTTATTATAGGAGTCAATCCAGACGAACCAGAAGAAAAAGTATTTCTACACTCAGAAATAAGGCTTTGTGCTCCCGTATCGAATGTATTAGTAAATATCCCATAATGAGTAATCGTATAGCTGCCGTAAATTCTAGAATAATACATTAAATCTTCTCGCCAACTTTTGCTTCCAAAAGTACCTCCTTTTCTATATGCTTCTCCGCTAAGAGAAACGCCACAAGAAGAACTAAAAGTATAATTTTCTGCCCATGCAAATATTTTAACTCTTTCAGGCCTTCCGTTATCGTATTCATTTGAATAATTTACTTGAGTTCCTCCGCTTAAAAAAGATAAAGTCATAGGTCTTTTTATTCCAGGTGATAACGACATAACTGTTAAATTTTTACCATCTGATTTAACATCTAGCCTACCTCTTTGAATTATTTTTTCAATTACTTTGGTTGTATCGTTTTTTAACAAAGAGTTATTTACATCATCTTTTAACATGTCATAAACTTTAAAATCAGAATTTTTAATGGTAAATTCCTTATCCCCAACTAATAAGTAAATTTTATCCCCAATGTTAATGGCACCATCTTTATTTAATAACCTTTTAATAACAGGATCTTTAACATCTGTTATCTTATTTTCGTTTAACGTATCCTTAGCTAAAGAATGGTAATTGTAACTATTTAACTTTTCATCAACCTGTTTTAATGACAATTGGTTATATTCTTTGACAAGCTTATTGAAATCAGCCTGTGAACTAAAAGACAACATATCATTCTTTACAGATAAGGCTGTTGCTTTATTAAGAGATGATAAGTTTTCATTCTGCTCATTTTCTTTTTTACAAGAGTTTAATGTGGTTAGTAAAACTGCGGCAATAGCAGTGCTAAAAATAATTTTTTGAGTGTTTGTTTTCATAGATTTTTTAAGAGTTAAATATAAGCAACAAACATACTAATAAAAAGTTAGTTATACTACTTATATTTAAATATAAATACACTCAAAAATCTAACAAATAATACAAACTAGAATCCACCTAATTGTTGTGCAATACTGAAAGTAAAGTTTTGTTTACCGCCATCAGCCACACCAGGGATCCTGTCAAATGCATGTCCGTAATCTATACCCAATAAACCAAATATAGGTAAGAAGATACGTGCACCTACACCAACTGATCTTCTCACGTTGAAAGGATTAAAATCACCAAATCTATTCCAGGTATTACCAGCCTCAGCAAAGGCTAAAACAAATGCTGTCGCTTGCTGACTAGCAATTACCGGATAGCGGGCCTCTAATACATATTTCGTATAAATCGGGCTACCAGAAGTCTGTGCGGTATTTACTCCAACTGGATTGGTACCAGCGGGAATAACAGCATTATTTGCATAACCACGCATCGCAATTATTTCTGACCCTTGTAAGAAATCAAATCCCTGCATACCATCACCCCCCAGTTTGAAACGTTCGAAGGCAGATTGTCCAACGGCTTTATTATACTGCCCTAAGAAACCAAATTGTGCCTGAGCTTTAATTACCAGGTTACCTGCTACACGTTGGTACCATTGCGAATCGAATTTCCATTTATGGTATTCTGTAAAACGATATTTCTCCCTGTCAGAAGCCGTAGCATAGTTTGTGTTATTTAACAATGAAAAAGGTGGCGTAGCCTGAATCGTGAAACGTAAAAACGATCCTGATTTAGGGAAAATTGGCGAATCTCTCGAATCGCGGCTAATCTCTTGTGATAAACTCAGGTTATATGATGTACCTGTACTAAATAAAAATCCTGTATAGTTATTTAAAACATATTGTTGCAAACTCAAGGCATGGGTTAATTGGAAATAGTTATCTGGCCAGTTTAATCTCCTACCCAAACTAACGGTTACCCCATTTAAACGGATTTTTTGCAATAGAGCGTCCCCACTGCTTAGACCGTTGGATTGCAAGGAGGTAAAGGCACTCACCCCAAAGCTTACTGGTTTCTCACCACCAAACCAAGGTTGCGAGAAAGAGAAGCTATATGATTGGTAATATTTACCGTTCGTTTGCCCACGTAAGCTTAATTTCTGTCCATCGCCTTTTGGTAATGGTTTGTAGGCTTTTAAATTGAACAGGTTACGTAACGAAAAGTTATTGAAAGTTAAACCTAATGTACCAATGATCCGGCCACCACCAAAACCGCCTGATAGTTCGATCTGATCTGAAGGTTTTTCTTCTACGGCATATTCGATATCCACAGTCCCATCAGCCGGGTTAGGGCGAGGTGTAGGTACGGTTTTAGATTCATCGAAGTTACCCAATTGACCAATTTCGCGAATGGTACGGATTAAATCACTTTTGTTAAACTTCTGTCCGGGTTTAGTACGGATCTCACGTAAAACAACTTTATCATTGGTAATTGTGTTACCTTTTATGGTAATGCGGTTGTTGGTATATTGTGGTCCCTCGTACATGCGCAGTTCCACATCAACCGTATCACCATAAATTTTGGTTTGTACCGGATCGATATTGAAAGTTAAGTATCCGTTATCGGTATACATACTGTTAATGTCGCCACCGTTTTCGCCACCACCGTTTAATTTTTTGTTTAATCTTTCTTCACTAAAAACATCACCTTTTTCAATAGTTAATACTTTTTTTAGAATACTATCCGGGTAAATGGCATTGCCTGCCCAGGTAATATTACCAAAATAATATTTTTTACCTTCATAAAGGTCCATTCTGATATTAACTTTCTTCTTATTGTACTGGTAAATGGTATCTTTTAATAATTCTGCATCACGATAACCTTTCTCGTGCATTTTAGCAATCATTTTTACCTTATTCTCTTCGTATTTCTCTTTTGCGAATTTTCCAGAACCCCAAAAGCGCCACCACGCAAACTGTTTAGGGCTTTTAAGGTATTTTCTCAACTTTGCTGCTTTGAAATCTTTATTTCCCGTAAAATCGATATGCTGCACTTTAACCCGGTGACCTTTATCGATATAGGCTTCCAATACCACACTGTTTTCTGCATTCGGATCTTTCCGTGTTTTGTAATCGATTTTGGTAAAAAAGAAACCTTTATCCAATAAATATTTTTTAACAATGGCAGATGTGGTATTGTATAAGTTATCGTTTACGATTTTACCTGTTTTATCATTCAATTTTTCTTGAATAGCCGTTTTTTCAGATTTACGGAGTCCTTTTAAATCGATAGAACTTAAACGCGGACGTTCTACTACTTCAATTTCGAAATAAACAGAATCCTGAACAAATTTTAAGATGTTAAGTTTAACATCATCAAATAAACCTTGTGCCCACAATGTTTTGATCGCATCCGAGGTTGCCTCGCCAGGAAGTATAATTTTATCGCCCTTAGTTAGTTTAGACAAAGTGATTAATACTTCTTTATCTAAATATTGGGTTCCTGTTACCGTTGTACCTCCAATAATATACTCTTTTGGACTAAAATAATCGAGATCTAAGCCACCAACCTTTAAAGAAGGGGTTACCGGAGCCTGACCTTGAGGACGTATTTGAGCGAAGGCCGGAGCGGCTAAAACGAGTAGGATTAAAACCTGAAATATTCTTTTCATTAAAATTATTTGTTCAGTAATGACCAAAAGGTAACGCTGTTTTATAAAGCAGAATTTCTTTACGTTGTTCCCTTATTATGGTTTCATTTATCGTATAAAAGTGGCGCTAAGTTAGTTTAAACGCTTGTTAAAAAGTGTTAAAAGAAAAATTAGTTTAATTGTTCACTAATTTTACCAAAACGGCGTTCGCGTTTTTGATAGTCTACAATGGCCTCGAAAAGATTTTCACGTCTGAAATCAGGCCATAAAACATCTGTAAAATAAAACTCGGTATAAGCCATTTGCCAAAGTAGATAATTGCTGATCCGGTGTTCTCCGCTGGTTCTGATCATGAGTTCGGGATCGGGTATATTTACGGTTGTCAGTTTCGATGCAAACAGGTCTTCGTTAATATCATCCAAAGAAATGTCGTTATTCTTTACAGCTGATGCAATTTTTTTGGCGGCCTCCAGAATCTCCCATTTTGCGCTATAACTTAATGCCAGTGTTAAAGTACATTTTTCGTTATGGGCGGTTTTCTCCATGGCTTCTTTTAAATCATCAATACACTCTTGGGGCAAAGATGCAATATTACCAATGGCATTCAGCTTAACATTATTTTTATTAAGTGTTTCGGTTTCTCTGTTGATGGTTGAAATCAGAATCTGCATTAAAGCATCTACCTCTTCTTTAGGTCTGTTCCAGTTCTCTGTAGAAAAAGCATATAAGGTAAGGTATTCTATACCCACTTCTACACAACCTTCTACAATATCTTTTACAGAAAGTACACCCTGCTCATGTCCGAAAACCCGCACTTTGCCCTGGCCTTTAGCCCATCTTCCATTACCATCCATGATTACGGCAATGTGCTTTGGCAGGCGGCTATAGTCTATTTGTTCTTTAAATCCCATTAATTATGTCAAAATCAGCTTAAAAGGAATAGCATTTTGAGGATACAAAGGTAAAAGATATGCCTATACTAACAAATAGATAAGTGTCCCTTTTTCGAAAATCGCCTCTTTGGGTACCGGGAACTCCAATCTGGTTAGCTGAAGGATCGGATAAATTAACCCAGTTATCTCCACTTTTAACTAAAGTAGGATTAGTCGGATAACGGCCGCTTACATCATCAATATAATCGGTAAGTGGTGTTCTGTACCCCAGTTCAGTAAAAACACTCCAGGTATCTTTGTAATTGTACCTTAACCCCAAACCGTACGGAATAGTTAACACGGCATTTTTATAGGCATTTTCCTGGCCTTCCGTTTTTAACCCGGCCAAGCTGTATTTGTCACCATAAACATCTACCGTGGGTTTAAAAACAAGTAACCCTACCCCGCTAAAAAGGTATGGCGTAAATTGACGTGTTCCGCCGCCCAGGCTAAAATTAAAGAAATTAAAATCCACCAATCCGCTAAACTCATTCAATGCTGTTTTAAAACGCAGGTTTCTTTCACGGAATTGTTCATTACCGGAGTAGGCATCATCAGCCCTTATTTGCCCATATGTATAATTTAAACGGATGCCAACATATTGATTAAAATTACGTTTTACATAAGCACCACCAGAAAGACCACTGATCTGAAAAGGATTATTCTGATTAAGATCACCCATATAACCTGCACCGCCTGCCATCATCCCAACTTCCCAGGAAGGTTCGCCCACTATTGTGCGCTGTGCATGAACCAGCTGCGCACTAAAAAAGAGAAAGACTATAATTAACAGCTGTTTGCCTGGTGCCATACTTAGTAGTTACGGGTATCGATACCCCATAATAATTTATTCCTTAACGTGTTTAAGTAAGTTTCATTATTAAGGCGGATAAGATTTAGGCAAAAGTCTGCCTTTTTTATGCTGATTTTTACTGAACGCTCAACCGTAACGGTTCGGCTATCGCACGAAACCAAAAATTTTGATTCCCTCGCTTCTACCTCAAATGAAAGCGTGTTGCTATCTGGTACCACTACTGGCCGTACATTTAAATTATGTGGCGCAATAGGGGTAATTACAAAGTTCTTGGAATCAGGATAAATAATAGGGCCACCGCAACTTAACGAGTATGCTGTAGAACCCGTTGGGGTAGCAATAATTAATCCATCGGCCCAATAAGAATTGATGAATTCATTATTCATTGAAGCATGGATAATCATCATCGCCGAATTATCGCGACGGTGAATGGTAATATCGTTCAATGCAAAGTTTTCTTCACCAAATAAACCATTATCCGATTCCAATGCTAAAAGCGACCTGCAATCTAAAGTATATTCTTTATTAATCAGCGCATGGAGTGCCGATCCGATTTCGTTTTTATTGATACTGGCCAGAAAGCCCAGGCGACCGAAGTTGATCCCGATTACAGGTATGCCCGAATTGCGGATCAACGATAAAGTATCCAGTAAAGTACCATCTCCACCTAAGCTTAACAATACATCTGCATGTTTCTTTAGTTCGGTATGGTTATGAAAAATAATGGTATTTACCGGCAGTTTTATCTTGCCATGAAGTGATGTTTTAAATTTAGAATATAAAACAAGCTGAATATGATTTTCAATTAAATGATTAAAAACCTCTTGTACATAGGGCAAAACCGTATCATTAAAATCTCTGCCGTAAATTGCAATCCTCATAAAGTAGGTTTATACATTTAAATAGTTCATGAAAGAATCGTAACGCTCCTGCGATCCATCATCAATCTGTGTGTTATTGTATACCTCTTTAACCAGGTAATCATATCTTTCGAAAGCGGCTACCAATGAAGTAATTTCTGTTTTATTTACTTTGAGCGTTACCTCTAAACGTGTAGAATCTTCAAAAGAATTCACGTAAGAAGAGAGCACCTGCGCATTATCGGCTTCAACAATCTGTGCAATATGTGCCAAAGAGTTATCGCGGTTACTGATTTCCAAAACTATAATTCCGCCAGGTTCGTTTACCGCGTACTGTTCTGCCATGGCGTTCACCATACTGCTTACAGGGATTAAACCAGCATAGTTTTTATGCTGATCCAAAACCGGAACGGCTGTTAAATTTAACTGATTGAATAACCTGAGAACATCGTAAGCATGTACATTATCCAATACGAAAACGTTAAGCATGTTTACTGCATTATCGCTTAAAGGTGTATCATGATCAGCAATATTTAATAAATCATCTTCAGATACCAAACCCAATAAAGTTACCTCGTTAACAACAGGCAAATGCTTTAATTTAAAATCGTGCATACGATCTAAAGCTTTCTGCACCGTGTCATCGGTTCTTAGTGATGGAATTGCATCTGATATGATTTCTGCTGCAAACATTTATTTTAACAATATTCTATCTAAAAACTTCTCTAAAAATGCATTAAATGTCTCTGGATGCTCCATCATAGGTGCATGTCCGCATTTATCAACCCAATTTAATTCGGAATTAGGCAACAATTGGTGAAATTCTTTTGCCACTTCCGGCGGTGTAACCTTATCATTTTTACCCCAGATCAGTGAAACCGGAATGGTAATTTTAGAAAGGTCTTTAGCCATGTTATGGCGTATTGCCGATTTCGCCATGGTTAAAATCCGAATAACCCTCGATCTGTCGTTAACTGTTTTAAAAACATCATCCACCAGTTCTTTGGTTGCCGTTGCCGGATCGTAAAATGTAAATTCTACTTTTTCCTTAATATAATCGTAACTCTCTCTACGCGGGAAAGAACCTCCAAAAGCATTTTCATATAAACCTGAACTGCCTGTAAGTACCAGCGCTTTAACAAATTCCTGATGAGCAACCGTAAATACCAAGCCTACGTGGCCGCCAAGCGAATTACCTATAAGCACGACCTGGTTTAAATTTTTATATTTTAAAAAGCGGTGGAGATACCTCGACAATGCTTTAACGCCTAACGTTAAAATAGGCAGATCGTAAATTGGTAAAATTGGAATAATTACCCTGTAGCGATCTTTAAACTGTTCTATAACCTGCTCCCAATTGCTTAATTCGCCCATTAGGCCGTGCAGCAATACCAGTGTCTCGCCTGTTCCGGCTTCAATGTATTTAAATCCGTCTTCTTCTATTATCGGGTAAGTCATATCTATTTTAGATGGTATTGTGGTACTAAGTTAGTAGAGTAAAATTAAATTTATGCATTTATGCGCCATTTTTCTGAAATAAAATCGAAAACGGTATAAAAACTTTGTTTGCAACGCGTAGAGCGGTTAGCGACTGGCGATAAATTGGCCTCAAACCTTTTAGCACTCTACCTTTTTACCTTGATTAAGCTAGTTTTTCTTTAACTATCTCTGCAATTAATTTACCATCAGCTTTACCGGCAAGTGCTGCATTCGCCATGCCCATTACCTTACCCATATCTTTAACCGATGTAGCGCCAGATTGTTTGATTACCCCCTCAATAATTGATGCAACTTCTTCCCTGTCTAACTGTTTTGGTAAAAATTGATTAATGACTTCAATTTCTTCGTTTTCTACCTGATATAAATCTTCGCGATTTTGTTGCTTATAAATATCAGCAGATTCGCGGCGTTGCTTAATCAGTTTCTGAAGAATTTTAATTTCGGTTTCTTCTGTAATTTCTTCTGAAGATCCTTTCTCCGTTTTTGCCAAAAGTAAAGCTGCCTTTATTGCTCTTAAACCTCTTAACTGTGCATTATTTTTAGCCAACATGGCTTTTTTAATTTCCTGATCTATTGTATTTGATATCATTTTCTTATAAATGGTTAATCGGTTAATTGTCCAAATCGGTTAATCGCAGAAACTCATAGTCCCAAAACCTAATTTGTTTTTTTTAGTTGGTTAATTTTCAAATCGGTTAATTGTACAGTTTATCAATTTAAACAGTTCAAAGGTTAGTCTCCTGAGCAGTTAACCAATTTAAACAGTTTATACAGTTAACCTACTAACCTCTATTTACTATCGTTGCGGTAGCCTGTGCGGTTGGCATAATCAGCATATCATTGATGTTAACATGTTTTGGCCTGCTTACAACATACCAGATGGCATCTGCAATATCATCTGCAATGAGCGGTTCCAGGTTTTCGTATACCTTTTTCGCCCGGTCTTCATCACCTTTAAAGCGTACTACCGAAAATTCGGTTTCTACCATGCCCGGATTAATTTCGGTCACCTTTATGCCGTGAGGCAATAAATCGATACGCATGCCTTTACTCAAAGCATCTACGGCATGTTTACTGGCACAATATACGTTTCCGTTTGGATAAACTTCTTTACCGGCAATAGAACCTATGTTGATAATATGGCCAGATTGATTTGGGATCATCCAGTTGGAAACAATCTTAGTCACATAAAGCAGACCTTTTACATTGGTATCGATCATAGTATCCCAATCGTTTGTATCACCTTTATCAATAGGATCTAAACCCTGACTTAAACCAGCGTTGTTGATTAAAACGTCAACCTTTTTCCATTCTGCCGGCAAAACTTCTAAAGCAGTGGTAAGACTTTCTTTATTGCGAACATCTGCCAAAACCTGTTTAATCGTAATGGCATATTTGTCTTCTAAATGGTGTGCAATTTTAGCCAGGCGATCTTCTCTGCGGGCCAACAATACCAGGTTATAACCTTGTTGAGCGAATATATGTGCACAAGCTTCGCCAATACCAGAAGTTGCGCCTGTAATTAATGCGATTTTAGACATTTTTATGAATTTTAAGTCAGGGTAATCCTTTAAGATACCATCTTTGATTTACCTATGTCTACAAAGGTAAGTTTTTTTGAATTGCAGGACTATTGAAAAATTAAACTGAATGTTAATTGACGTAATTTCAACTTATCTATCGGGTTGGCGTAAATGGTATTGTCGTGTTGTAACAAATCGCTGGCAGAATAGGATAGCTTTATTTCGGGCGACATTTTAAAATACTCGAAATAAATATCGAAACCAATACCCGTTTCGTAAGACAAATAATTCCTTTTATTTTTTAAAAACTTGTTAACGGCTGTTTCTCCTTCATCGAAAGTTTTCTTTTTCGAAGCAATATCTATCGAATATTTAGCACCACCTAACCAGTATACCCTAAAATTATTCAGCCGGTTCGATTTTACCTTTATGCCTAATGGAAATTCAAACATCGTGGCCTGCACTTTCCTGTCAACCAAGGTTTGGAAATTTTTGGTTTGCCCGTTACCCACATTAATTGGTTCCATGGGTTCATACTCATAAGTAACTACCCTGTCGCTAAAAATAAGCGATGGCGTTGCCCTGATATCAAAGTTATCAGATATCATCCTGTTCATTACAAAGCCTAATCCAAAACCCTGTGATGGTTGGCTAGAAATAGCATTTAAGTTTGATGTAATCGGAATGCCCGAATTTGGGTCGTACGATGGATCCAGTGTATTTGGCACTTCATAAAAAGGCGATCGCCAGTTTGGCTTTTTTAGAATTTTGTATTCTGCGGAGATATATTGAAAATTAAAACCAAAACTCCAATCCTCATCGTCTATTCCACCACCCCAGTTTTGAGCAAAAGATGTCGCAGAAATAATAAAAAATGAAAGAATGAGGCTTAATTGTCTGATCATTTGGTCCCTACATATATCGAACTTATTCCGAACGTTAAAATTCTTTGTTTGGTACTTTTAAATCCAACTTTTTCCATCAGGTTGGTAAAATCTTTCCCGTCTGGAAAAGCGGCTACCGATTCTGGCAGATAAGTATAGGCTCTATGATCTTTGGAAAAGAGTTTTCCAAAAAACGGCGTTACCTGTTTAAAATAAAAGCTATACAATTGTTTTACCGGGAAAACCTTTGGTTTAGAAAATTCCAGAATGACCATTTTACCATTAGGCTTTAATACCCTGTACATATCAGCTAAACCCTTTTCGAGGTTTTCGAAGTTACGCACCCCATATGCGCAGGTAATGGCATCAAAAGTATCATTGTCGAAATGCAGGCCCTCAGAATCTCCAACCTGAACCGTAAAAACTCCATTTACACTACGTGCGTTAATTTTCTTCCTGGCCACTTCCAACATGCCTTCAGAAATATCAACCCCAATTACCCTTTCTGGATGAAGCTTTTTAATGGCTTCAAAGGCAAAATCGCCAGTTCCTGTAGCTACATCAAGCAAAGTTCGGGGGCGAATGGAAACCAGTTCTTTAATGGCTTTTTTACGCCATAGTACATCAATCCCTAAAGAAAGAAAATGGTTTAAAAAATCGTAAGTGCCAGAAATGTTGTTAAACATGGTTGCAACCTGCTCTTTTTTAGTTGCATCTTCTACTTGGTATGGGGTAATATTCTGATTCATGATATGGAGCAAAGATAGAGAAAAGTCGGGAGTCTTTAGTCCGGAGTCCGAAGTCTTTGGGGCAAAGTGTTCACCATAGTGTCAAAAATTAGATTTAAAAAATATGAATTTGTACTTCGGACTTCGGACTTCCGACTTCGGACTCAAAACCCTACCTTTGCACTATGATTATCAAAACGGCAACATTTGTTTGCAGCAACACACAGATTTCGGCATTACCGGCACCAATTATGCCCGAATACGCATTTATTGGCCGCTCTAATGTGGGCAAATCTTCACTGATCAACATGCTCGTTAATCAACATGGATTGGCTAAAACTTCTCAGCGCCCTGGAAAAACACAGTTGATTAATCACTTTTTAATTAACGAAGCCTGGTATATTGTAGATTTACCGGGTTATGGATATGCGAAAGTTTCTAAAACCAGCAGAGAGAAGTGGGAGAAATTTATCCGTGCCTACATCACTAAAAGAGAAAGCTTACAGTGCGTTTTTGTTTTAATAGACAGCCGTTTAGAACCTCAGGGAATTGATATTGAGTTCTGCTATTGGTTAGGCGAGAAACAAATCCCTTTTTCGCTAATTTTTACCAAAGCAGATAAACAAGGAATGACCACCACACAAAAAAATGTAGCGGCCTTTAAGAAGAAACTCGGCGAATTTTTCGAAGAGATTCCGGCAACCTTTATCACTTCTGCCGAAAAAGGGAACGGAAAAGACGATGTTTTAAATTTCATTTATGAGGTGAATAAAGATTTTGTTGTACCAACAGATTATAAGAGGTTTTAACTGGATCAATAGTTCATTAGTCATTAGTTTATTGGTCAATGGTTTGATAGTTCATAGCCGATAGCCTAAGTTTAATGTCTAATAGCATGCCTCGGGCTTGAATTAACAAATGATTTTTTAAACCATCTAAGCTACGAACCATTTAACCATGAACTATTAACCGTTACATTCAAACGATTTAACCATTAAATAACCAGTTAACCGCTTTATACAGTTAACCCTTTCCAATAATGAAAAAATACTTTTCACTCGTATTATTCGCTCACTCCGTTTTTGCGCTGCCATTTGCCATGATCGGCTTCTTTTTAGGCGTAACTACAACAGAAAATCCATTTTCGTGGTATAAACTCATTTTAGTTTTGCTCTGTATGGTTTTTGCAAGAAACGCAGCCATGGCTTTTAATCGTTATCTCGACCGGAATATTGATGCAAAGAACCCGCGCACCAAAATGCGCGATATCCCTGCAGGTAAAGTTTCAGCAAATGAAGCATTGATTTTTGTTATTGCCAATTGTGTACTTTTCGCTGTTACCACCTATTTCATTAATCCGCTTTGTTTCTATTTATCGCCAGTTGCCCTATTTGTGGTTTTATTTTACAGCTATACCAAACGTTTTACTGCGCTGTGTCACCTCGTATTGGGTCTTGGTCTGGCACTCGCTCCTATTGGTGCTTACATCGCTGTAACCGGACATTTTGCCTTAGTACCGGTACTCTACTCCTTAACCGTATTATTATGGGTAAGTGGATTTGATATCATATATGCCTTGCAAGACGAAGAATTTGATCGTGAAGAAAAATTACATTCCATCCCGTCGGCTCTTGGCATTAAAAATGCTTTAAATGTTTCGGTGCTATTGCATATACTTTCAGCTACCTGTGTTATTTTGCCTGTGTTTTTTACATCCTTTAGTTGGGTTTATTACGTAGGTATTGTGTTTTTCTGTTCGATGTTGATTTATCAGCATTTGCTTGTAAAACCGAATGACATTAGCAAAGTAAACAGGGCATTTCAAACCTTAAATGGTTATGCATCTGTAGTATTTGCAATATGCTTTTTAATAGATGCGTATTTGAGACATAAATAAATGAATAAATGATTGAATTTTGAATGAGAGAATATAACATTGCACTATAAACCATTCACTCCTTCAACCATTCTCTAATTCAATAATTAACTATTATGATAACCAAGAAAATTAGAACATATATTCCACAGGAACTAAACATTACCTGGGAAAATTTAGAACCACTTTTTACTGAACTGCAAAACCGCGAAATAAACAGCACTGTTGAATTAGAGCAATGGTTAAAAGACCGCTCGGAGCTGGAAGCTGCTTTGGAAGAAGACTTTGCCTGGAGATACATTAAAATGAGCTGTGATACGGCGAATGATGAGCTGGTTAAAAACTTCCAATATTTTGCGACCGAAATTGAACCAAAAATTTCTCCGCTGGCCAATGAATTGAACAAAAAATTTGTCGAAAGTCCGTTCATGGATGATCTAGACAAAGAAAAATACTTTGTATATAGTCGCGCTATTAAAAAAGCCTTAGAACTTTACCGCGAAGAAAACATTGAACTTTTTACCGAACTTCAGGTAAAACAACAGAAATATCAGAGCATTACAGGTGCTATGAGTGTTGAGCTAAATGGCCAGGAGTATACTTTGGAGCAAGCTTCTATTTTTATTAAAGATTTAAACCGTGAAGTGCGCGAAAATGCGTGGAAGACAATCCAACAACGACGTTTGGTTGATAAAGATGATTTAAACATTTTGTTTGATGAGCTAATCAGATTACGTAATCAGGTTGCCTTGAACGCTGGCTTTGAAAACTATCGAGATTATATGTTCCAGGCCTTGGGGCGTTTTGATTATACACCACAGGATTGTTATGATTTTGCCAATGCGATTGAAAAGGAAATTGTTCCTATTTTAAAAGAACAAGCTGAAAAACGCCGCGAAGCTTTAGCTTTAGAAGTATTAAAGCCTTGGGATTTGGAAGTAAGCGTGAGTGGTAAACCTGCCTTAAAACCATTTAACAATGGCGAAGAGCTGATTGATAAAAGTATCGCATGCTTTAATGCCATTGATGAAAAACTGGGCTCAAAATTGGCCACCATGAAAGCCAATAATCTATTTGATGTAGAAAGTAGAAAAGGTAAAGCGCCCGGCGGTTACAACTACCCACTGGCTGAAACAGGGGCTCCGTTTATCTTTATGAATTCGGCCAATTCGTTGCGCGATTTAACAACTATGGTTCACGAAGGTGGCCACGCCATCCATACTTTTTTAACCGCCAGTTTAGAGCTAAACGATTTTAAACATTGTCCATCTGAAGTAGCCGAACTGGCATCAATGAGTATGGAATTAATTTCCATGGACAATTGGGACGTTTATTTCGACAATGAAGAAGATTTAAACCGTGCTAAAAAAGAACAATTGGCTGATGTGTTGAAAACATTGCCCTGGGTTGCCGTAATTGATCAGTTTCAACATTGGATTTATACCAACCCTAACCATACCGCGGCTGACCGCGAAGAAACCTTTAAACAGATTTATAACCGTTTTGGTGCCGGTTTTGCTGATTGGACTGATTTAGAGCAGCAATTTGGAAATGTATGGCAAAAACAACTGCATTTATTCGAAGTTCCATTTTATTACATCGAATATGCAATTGCACAATTAGGTGCTATTGCGGTTTGGAAAAATTATAAAGAAAATCCTGAAAAGGCTTTAGAACAATATTTAGCTGCACTTGCTTTGGGTTATACCAAACCGATGAACGAGATTTATGAAACCGCGGGAATTAAATTTGATTTCAGTGCCGAATATGTACAAGAGCTGGCAAGTTTTGTTAAAGATGAGTTAGAGAAATTAGGATAATGAGATATATTTATTCAAGTCGCGGGTTAGTCTCCGCGACTTTTTTATTTTTATAAAAAAGTATTCTTATGCGCTTCCTTAAAACAATATTGATCATTTTAATATTTTCAAAAAGCATTTGCCACGCACAGCAAAATAATACCGTACAGAAATATAAATTAAGCGGTTTCATAAATAAAAAAATTCCGGTAGAATTAGACATTTCTGTTTCGAACCAGCTCATTTTAGGAGAAATCAGATATTTAAATACCAGATCGAAACAGCCAATTAAAATTATTGGCCGGGTAGAAAATCAAAATCAGTATTCGCTGCATGAATTCGAAAGAGATGGAAATATTAGCGGGATTATTGATGCTACGCTTAAAAACAATAAGTTGGAAGGCGAGTGGTATGCCACCAAATCGGATACCAGTTATGCGATTACATTAACGCTTAAAACCAATCAAAATCTTAAGCAGGAAATATTTTCACCGCTGAAACCAGATCAACTGGCAGGAGAATATGCTTATCAATACGGTGAAAAAGGTTACCAGGGAAGTATCACCATCAAAAAAGTAAGCGGTAATACCTACAGTTATGATATTGGTTCGGTTACCCGTGATCCGGGAAGAAACATTGCTGATGCATCTGGAACGGCTATTTTAAAAAATAACCAATTGATTATTCAGGTAAACAAATCATGTAAATTCAAAGTTAAATTCTACAATGGTTTTTTAGTCATTTCGCAGGATGGCTCATATCAGTTAAACGATTGCGAATTCGGATTCAACGCGACATTAGAAGGTACTTATTTGAAAATAAAATAAATAGCCGCGTCGATCAGGCTACGTGTCACTTATCTGATCTTACGGTATCGCTAAAACCTAATTTTAATTGATTAAGATAGCGCAAGTATCTCATTTAAATTTCTGCCACGGAAACTCAGAAATCACGGAAATTAAGCAGAAGATAAATGGCTATCATATTTTTCGGCAGTCAAAATAAATGTTTTATACGCCGTACCAAAGTAAATAGACCCGATGGAAATGGAAATCCCTTTTGGAACAGAAAATTTGCTTTTCATTCAAAACTTTCCAAAAGGATTGCAATGTACAGCGGGACCAGACCTGACCTATACATCACAGGTTTTGCGCTCCAAAAAACATTCAACTTCACATTGAGGCAAAAACAGTTAATCCTCTGCCATATCCTTTTTTCTAATCCTCAGAATCACAAACATCACTAAAACCGATAACACGATCATGATTAGATAACTATAACTCAGGTTACGTTCATCTTTGGCAGGAATCAGATTTACGATGCCATAACTCAAAAAAGAAACAATCACATAAGTAATCCCTCCTGTTAAGCCGCCCGCAATGCCCGCATTTTTTGGGAATTTGCTCAGACAAAAAGTAAAGTAATTATTAAAGGTAAAACCCGCTCCTACATGGATCAAAAAGGCAAAGAAAATTAACGACCAGATATTAGAAACAAAATTTAAGCTTACCATCATCAAGACGACAAAAGCGACCTGAGACAACGAATTGATCATTAATCTTTTAAAAAAGGGCTTGTTAATGGTGGCCTTGCCAATAAAGCCGCCAACCATCCACGCAAAGCCTAAAAATAAGGAACTATATCCTGCAATAACCGGCGAATAATTAAAGTGGTGCTCAATAATAAACGGACCGGTCATATTATAAACCATCACCATACAATAGGCTAAGCCCAACATCACGATGCCCAAAGTAAAGCTTGTTGTTTTGATCATTTCGATATAAATACCGGTGATTTTTTTCAGTTGAAAAGCGGTAAAATGTTTTAGTGTTTCGCCACTGAATAACAACTCCAGCACCGCAAAAACAAGCGCAAAACCTGCCAAAAAATAGAAATTTGATTCCCAACCAAATACCGTTTGAAGATAACCACCAATAAAAGGTGCTACGATTGGTCCGGTCGACCAAATGATGGAAAACAGACTAAGGTAGTGTTTTAACTGATTGCCTTCGAAAAGATCAACAAAGTACGCTCTTTTGGCTACCACAATTGCGCCTACCGTAAGTCCGTGGATAATGCGCATTAAATAAATCAGGTAAATTTGATGTGTTGTGGCAATAACTATACTTGCCGCTGCAAAAATCAGCAACGAATACAAACAGATCTTATACCTGCCAAAGCTATCAAGCACGCTCCCGATAAAAAGTTGCGCAACACCATAGCTAATTAAAAAGATACTTAAGGTGAGTTGGACCTGAACACTGCTTACCTGCATTTCACCTGCCATTGTTGGCAAGGAGGGAATATAAATATCGGTAGCAAAACCCGATAACGGAATTAAAGCAAAGGCTAATATAGTGGCCAGCCCCTGGTGGCGTTCTTTAATATATTTTATTTGTGCTGTATCTGCATTCATCTTGGTACTATTATCTTTAAAAATATTCCAATCAAACATCTAATTATTCCCATTATTTATCTGATTGGTTACTGGCAACAAAATTAAGACTTCCACAACCCGAAAAATTATGCCAATCAAACAAAGGATTATTCAAGCCAAATAATTTTAAATTTTTACTTTAATCTAATAATCACGCTTCTTTTTTGTGGCATTTTACTACTCATGACATAGTGTATTGAAAATTATATCTTGCTTTAAACGTTTTTAACCAAACTTTTTATAAGTTTGAACAAACAAGCAAATAAAAGATGTTCGAAAAGCTATTCAGAAAGAAATCTATTTCCAAGATATTACAAGATGCAGCAAAAGGCTATGGCGATCACGAAAATACATTACATAAAACACTCGGTGTACGCGATTTAACAGCTTTTGGAATTGCAGCAATTATTGGAGCCGGCATTTTTAGTACGATTGGCAAGGCAAGTGCAGATGGTGGTCCGGCGGTAATCTTTTTATTTATTTTTACAGCGGTAGCCTGTAGTTTTGCAGCCTTTGCTTATGCAGAGTTTGCCTCAATGGTACCGGTTTCGGGTAGTGCTTACACTTATTCTTATGTAGCCTTTGGCGAATTGGTGGCCTGGATTATTGGATGGTCGCTCATTATGGAATATTCTATTGGTAATATTACGGTGGCCATATCCTGGTCTGATTATTTTACCGGATTGCTCTCCACGATCAAAATACCTCCCCTCGGCATAGATGGCATCCATGTACCCGACTGGATGACAATGGATTATTTAAGTGCTTACAACGGACATAAACATGCTGAAGCCCTTTTAGCGGCTGGCAAAAACCTTGCAGATTTAGATTCGGCCACAGCTTTGGCTAATAATGCATGGCTCACCGCCCCAACCATTGGTAGTTTTCACATTGTTGCAGATATTCCTGCCCTAGGCATTATCATTTTAATTACCTGGTTAATCTACCGCGGCATGAAAGAGAGCCGTAATGCCAGTAATGCCATGGTGGTGGTTAAGCTTGCAGTAATTCTGTTGGTATTAGCGGTAGGTATATTTTATGTAGATACAAAAAACTGGGATCCGTTTGCACCTAACGGAGTTTCTGGTGTTTTAAAGGGCGTTTCTGCTGTATTTTTTGCCTATATCGGTTTCGATGCCATTTCTACAACGGCTGAAGAATGTAAAAATCCGCAACGCGATTTACCCCGCGGAATGATGTGGGCAATAATTATCTGTACCATCCTTTATGTAGCTATTGCATTGGTTTTAACCGGTATTGTTAAATCAGACACCTTAGCCGTTGGCGATCCGTTAGCATTCGTTTTTGATCAGATTAACTTAAAATTAATGAGTGGTATTATCGCCGTAAGTGCGGTATTTGCAATGGCCAGTGTACTTTTAGTATTTCAGATGGGTCAACCCCGGATCTGGATGAGCATGAGCAGAGACGGATTATTACCAAAATCTTTTTCTAAAATCCACCCGAAATATAAAACACCTTCATTTGCTACAATTGTGGTAGGTTTTGTAGTGGCTGTACCATCACTGTTTATGAACCTGACCATCGTTACCGATCTTTGTTCTATCGGAACACTTTTCGCGTTCGTATTGGTTTGTGCAGGGGTTTTAGTACTACAGAACAGGCCTGATGTACAACGTGGAAAATTCAAAATACCTTACGTAAACAGTAAGTTTATTGTTCCGGTTATTTTAATCGGCGCCTTAATTTTCGCATTTACAAAGTACGGAAAAGAAACCAAAGCATTCTTTTTCAATTCACCTAAAACCATCCAAACGGTAACTTTTGTTACCTCTTTAAGTGGCGATGAACTGAAAATTGTTAAAGAAGAAATTGTTAAAAATGCTGCCCCTCAAATTGTATTGACCGAGAAAGTAGATGCAGAATCTTACCTCAGTGCATTACCTGCTGACCGTTATGAACAATTTATTTCGGCTTCAAAAGTACCGGTAGAAAAGAAATATGAAAGTGGCTGGGGTTTATTTAAACACAAAATCCCTATGTGGATTTTCCTGATCATCTGTGTGGTGATTACCTACTATTGCATCACCAAAAATCTATCGTTGATTCCGGTTTTGGGCTTGATTAGCTGTTTATATATGATGTGTGAACTTGGCATCTCAAACTGGATCGGTTTCGGTATCTGGCTGGTAGTGGGCTTAGTGGTTTATTTTGCCTATGGTTACAGGCATAGTAAGCTGGCACAAGCAGAGTAATACTAAGCATTATGAAGTATAACCCTTTAATACATCATCGAAAATCGATCAGGTTAAAGGGTTACGACTATTCAAAAGCGGGAGCCTATTTTATTACCATTTGCTGTGAAGATAGAATCAATAGATTTGGAAAAGTTGTAGCTGACGAGATGATCTTAAATCAGTCTGGAACTATCGCTTACAAAGAATGGATTAATTTAGCGGATAGATTTCCAAATTTTGAACTTGATGTATTTCAGATTATGCCAAATCACATGCATGGCATCATCGTCTTATCAGATCGAACTACTGTCGGGGCGACCCCTGCGGTCGCCCAAGAAGAAAGCGAGTTAAACAGTACGACCGCAAGGGTCGCCCCGACAATTGCTGAAATCGTCGGAGCTTACAAATCAATTGTTTCAAATGCATGCCTGCAGTTGTTCAAATCACACAATAAAACAATGGGAAAGCTCTGGCAGCGTAATTATTACGAACACATCATTCGTGATGAAAGAACACACAATAACATCTCGAACTATATTGTAAATAATCCCAGTAAGTGGAATGAGGATAAGTTTCATTGAAAACAAAAATCCCTTTTCTTTAACAGAAAGAGGATTATGTCTATTTCTTTTTAATAAAAGCCAGCGCAGTAATCATCACGAGTCCTAATCCAGATGCAATCATATAATTATTGGCATGATCAAGATGATATATTTTTGCTATGGGTCCGGCTAAAAACAAGCCGATTCCCAGTATCATAATCGCTTTCCTCATCAATTAAACCGGTAGCCTATTTAATTCAATATCATCTGGTGTAACGAAAATTAACGGAACTTTCTCTACATCAACATAACTGCTATCCAAACCAAAACTTCGCTCTTCAGATAAACTTAATTTCTTCAGGATAAAATAGTAATCCATAATCTGTCTCTCATAGAAACTCAATTTGGTAAACTTCGATAAATGTTTCTCCAACAGTACAAACCTAAAATCGCCGGCAATTTTATGTTTGTTTAAAGAGGTATACTGACTGGTAATATCGATTTCCCCATTTTTTACCAATTCTTCAACTACTTTACGGTATAATAAATTCACGCGTTGCTCAATCCTGAAGCCCAACCTAAAGTCGATCCTGATTAGCTTACCTGGAATCAGGAATTCAACTTTATAATCTAGAGTGTAAGGCTCATCCATTACGTCAACATGCACCAACCAATACACGTCAGCTCGTTTCGGCTCTTTTTGAATAATGGAATAAATAATTTTCGATTCAATTTCCGTTTTAAAATTGGCGCTGGTTAGATAAACCAACTGTGAAGAGTATTTCGGAACAGATTCATCACTGCTCAGTTCGGTTAAAATCTGGTAGTAATCTTCAATTTCGACATATTTAACAAAACGGTTTTTAATTTTACGGGCCACAAACCAACTCCACATCACCGTAAATAAGAAAGAACCGATCAATACCGTTACCCAACCGCCGTGCAAAAATTTGGTTAAATTACTAATCAAAAACGTACCCTCAATAATCACGTAAGTAAAAAAGAATAAGGCTATTAGATATTTTGGAAACCGCCTGCTTCTCAAATAAAAACTCACCAGAATGGTGGTCATTAACATGGCTATGGTGATAGATAAACCATAAGCTGCATCCATTCGCTCTGCTTTTTGAAACAAGAATACAATACCACAGCAACCAATCCATAACATCCAGTTGATTGAAGGAACATATAATTGGCCTTTTGAAACAGATGGATAAATAATTTTAATTTTAGGCCAAAGGTTCAAACGTACCGCCTCTGCAATTAAGGTAAAAGAGCCACTAATTAAAGCCTGACTGGCAATTACTGCGGCCATTGTAGCCAGCATAACCATCGGGATCTGAAACTGGTCGGGAACGATCTGGAAAAATGGATTCATTTTTGCCCCGGGAACATAATCCCCACGATTCTGTAAAATCCAAACGCCCTGCCCTAAATAGTTTAAGATAAGCGTAAGTTTCACAAAAATCCAACTGATTCTAATGTTATTTCTTCCACAGTGACCAAGGTCAGAATATAAAGCCTCTGCCCCTGTAGTACATAAAAATACTCCACCCAGAATTAAAAACGCCAGTTTATTGGTCACCAATAAATGGATGGCATAGTAAGGATTAAATGCTTTGAGAATGCTAAAATCTTTGATCACAAAAGATACTCCAACTACACCCAGTACCGCAAACCAAACAAACATTACTGGACCAAATAGTTTGCCTACCATGTTGGTACCAAACTGCTGAATAATAAATAGAATGGTTAAAATAGTAATTACAATTGGAATAACCGGCACCTCAAACTTACTGGTAAGTCCTTCAATGGCTGATGTTACCGTAATACTGGGCGTAATAATACCATCAGCAAGTAAGGCACAGCCGCCTACAACCGCTGGAACCACTAGCCACTTAGCTTTTTTGCGCACCAAAGAGAATAACGAGAAAATACCACCCTCACCTTTATTATCAGCCCTTAGGGTAATAATCACATACTTAACAGTAGTTTGTAGGGTTAATGTCCAAATGATGCAGGATAAAACACCCAAAACATTTGTTGGATTGATATCCTGTTTTCCACCTAAAATTGTGGTAAAAATTGCATTTAGAGTATACAGGGGTGATGTACCAATGTCACCGAACACAATTCCTAAGCTAATTAGAACACCGCCGGCGGTTAACGCGTTGACATTTTTATGATTTGACACTTCGTTGATATTTTAGTGCGGCAAAAGTAAACTAACTATAACAATTTAACAACCAAATTATTGTGTATTTTTGACACTATCGAAATTAAATTTTATTGTTAAATTGTGTTAAATTATGGGTTTTAAACAAAATGTTTAATTTCTTTGTTTTAAATTAATACATTTGCTATACCAATTTGATGAAACTCTACACTAGGATAACGTTACTCACAAAACTTGCCTGCACATTGTGCATTGTTTTGTTGTGCAGCGTAAATTCTTGGTCGCAACAAACTGATAGCATTCACATTAGCTTAAAAAGCAGAACAAAAAAAACCAGTCGAATTCCTGAAATTAAAGCTAATATTACGCCCTACAAACCTCTTTTTATGACGGTAGGCGGTTCGGGCATGTTCGGTACTTCTTCTACATCTTCTACAGTTCCTAAAACTGCAACAGTTGTACCGAAAGATAAACTGTTAAGCATCATCAAAATATATCCTAATCCGGTAGAAGACCAGTTAAATATTATTCTAGCTATTGGAAAAGATGGCACCCAAACAACGATTAAAATTATCGATTTATTGGGAAATGAAGTAGCAACACTTTTAAACGAACGTTTAAATGCAGGTGAGCTTACCAAAAACTTTGTTGTTCCTAATAGAATTAACCCAGGCATTTACTTTTTAAGGGTTATTGCAGGTTCAGAAAGCCAGGTAAAACGGATCTCAGTTTTATAACACCACTTTTCTTTTCTATTTTTGATTGATGCGGAGTTAATCCTCCCATTTATTTTCTCATATATTATAATTAAGAATGAAAATCATCGCCATTGGCAGAAATTATGCAGAGCACGCAAAAGAACTGAATAACCCGGTTCCAACTAGTCCGGTAATTTTCCTGAAGCCAGATACAGCCGTATTAAAAGACAATAAACCTTTTTACCTTCCCGATTTTTCTGATGATGTGCATTATGAACTTGAGGTAGTACTAAAAATCTGCAAAGAAGGTAAACATATTGCTGAAAAGTTTGCAGCTAATTATTATGATGAAGTGGGCTTAGGTATCGATTTTACCGCACGTGATATCCAGGCAAAACACAAAGAAAAAGGGCTGCCATGGGAGCTTGCCAAGGCTTTCGACAATTCAGCCCCGATCAGTATTTTTTTGCCTAAAAGCGATTACGAAGATCTTTACAATTTAAATTTCGAGTTAAAGATAAATGGCGAGCGCCGCCAGATTGGTCATACTAAAGATTTGTTATTCTCGTTCGAAAAGATAATCAGCTTTGTTTCTCAATATATCACTTTAAAAAAAGGCGATTTAATTTTTACCGGAACGCCTCAGGGTGTTGGAAAAATAAATAAAGGCGACAAACTGGAGGCCTGGTTAGAAGGAAAGCAACTTTTAAATTTTGATGTAAAATAACGAATGATTAAAAACCCGATCCAATACAAGTTAAAATTTTCCATTTCAATTTGCCTTTTAACCCTTTCAACTTTTGCTCAGGCACAACAGATTTTCAGTAACAATAAATATCCGATTACCGATTTCAGACAGCCACTAGATATTACTCCACCTGCCCTTGCAGGCTCTTTTGGCGAAATCAGGGGCAATCACTTTCATTCTGGCATCGATTTCAGAACCAATCAGCGCGAAGGTTATCCTGTTTATGCGGTTGCTGACGGGTATGTTTCGAGGTTAAGGGTGCAAAACAGCGGTTTTGGACAGGCGCTATATATCAATCACCCCAATGGTTTTACCACGGTTTATGGCCACTTGCAGCGCTTTTCACCAAAAATTGCCACAATTGTTAAAAATCTTGAATATGAAAAAAAATCATTTGAGATCGATGAATTTCCCGATGCCACATTAATTCCTGTACATAAAGGCGAAATTATTGCCTGGTCTGGTAACCGTGGCAGCTCTGGCGGTCCACATCTACATTTCGAAATCAGGGATACCAAAACTGAAGAAACTATCAATCCGCAGTTTTTTGGGATCATTATCCCCGATAATATCCCTCCCGTTATCCACGGATTGTATGTATATCGTTTAAATGGTAAAACTTTTAATGAAAATACACCAAAACAGTCCATTGGCATTAGTGGAGCAAATGGTAGTTATAAAACCATTGCACCAATCAGCTTAACCGGGGAGGTTGGTTTTGGCATCGTGGTAACTGATAGACATAATGGCTTATCAGGCACTAACGGCGTATATTCTATTCAATTAGAGGTTGACGGCAAAAAAGTATACACTTCAGCCCTTGAACGTTTTGCTTTCGAAAACAGTAAAGCAATTAATTCGCATATCGATTATCCTACCTACTTAAATACGAAAAGAAGTATCCAGAAAAGTTTTGTTGAAGCTGGCAACCCTTTAAAAATTTATAGTGGTTTGGTAAATAATGGCAAAATCAATTTCAACGATGGTGCCTCACACCAGCTTCGCTATATCGTTACCGATTCGAAAGGAAACGTTTCTACTCTTCCTTTTACGGTAAATGCAGGGTTAGCAACTCTTACAGCGCCAGTTGTTCCTACCGGAATAATTTATCCATACAATAAAGTAAATGAGTTTAATACCGATGACATTAAGGTAGTTTTCCCGCTCGGCACATTGTATAGCGATTTAAACTTCACTTATAAAAAATTGCCTAAACCCGCAGGTAATGCCTGGTCGGCTGTTCATCAAATCCACAACAGATATACGCCATTGCATATCGGATTCGATATCTCAATCAAAGCTGATAACCTACCTGAAAATCTCCGGAGTAAAGCATTGATTGTCAATTCAAATGGCTCATCACAGGGTGGATATTATGATAATGGCTTTATAAAAGCAACACCAAAAAACTTTGGTAGTTTTCACATTGCAGTTGATACTATTGCTCCACGGATTTCCCCCATCAACATTACCGAAGGAAAAAACATGGCTGGTTTATCTAAAATGATTTTTAAAATCAGCGATAATTTATCGGGCATTAGAAGCTTTAACGGTTACATGGATGGCAAATGGATATTAATGGAATTTGATGCCAAAACTGCAACACTTTGGCACAGTTTCGATGAAAGAACTCCATCGGGCAAACATTCTTTTGAATTGGTCGTTACAGATATGAAAGAAAACACAAAACGATACCCGATACATTTTTCCAAATAAGTGGTAAAAATGTTTTAAAATGTCATCTTTTAAATTCCTGCGAACAGGATAGTAATTTAAACTGTTTACTTTGCAGCATTAATTAATAGATCAAAGAACAAAAAATTCAATCATTTTATATATGGCAGAATTAAAAGAAGGTGATCAGGCACCTGCAATTACATCAAAAGATCAAAATGGAAACGAGGTTTCGTTGAGTGATTATAAAGGCAAAACAGTGGTACTTTATTTTTATCCAAAAGACGATACCCCGGGCTGTACTGCGGAAGCTGTTGATTTTAGAGACAACTATCAAGGTTTACAAGCCAAAGGTATTGTGGTTTTAGGCGTTAGCGTAGATGATGAAAAATCGCACCAAAAATTTGTAACCAAACATAGCCTGCCATTCACCCTGCTGGCAGATACAGACCAGAAAATCGTAAGTGATTATGGCGTTTGGGCAGAAAAAAACATGTACGGTAAAAAATATATGGGTACGGTTCGCACCACCTTTATCATAGATGGCGAAGGAAAAATTATCCATATCATCAAAAAAGTTGACACCAAAAATTCAACACAACAAGTACTCAATTTAATCAATAACTAATTATGATATAGCGGGTAAAATATTAACTTTGCTATACAACAACCTCTTATTTTAATGAAACATACAATTAAAGAGCTAGAAGATATTGCCTCTCAAATCCGAAGAGATATCGTAAGAATGGTTCACGGATGTCAATCTGGCCACCCAGGTGGGTCGTTGGGTTGTGCCGATTTTTTTACTGCTTTATATTTTGAAGTCTTAAACCACAAGAAAGATTTCTCTATGGACGGTATTGGCGAAGATTTATTCTTCTTGTCTAATGGACACATTTCTCCGGTTTGGTACAGTACGCTGGCACATGCAGGTTATTTTGATAAAAGTGAATTGGCAACTTTCCGTAAACTGGATTCAAGATTACAAGGACACCCAACAACTCACGAACATTTACCAGGAATCCGTGTAGCTTCAGGCTCATTAGGTCAGGGGATGTCGGTAGCTATTGGTGCTGCTTTAACCAAAAGGTTAAACAACGATAATTCTTATGTTTTTACCTTACATGGTGACGGTGAATTACAGGAGGGCCAAAACTGGGAAGCGGCAATGTTTGCTCCTTTCCACGAGTTAGACCGCTTAATCTGCAGCGTTGACTATAACGGTCAGCAGATTGATGGCCCTACCAAGAAAGTACTTGCGTTAGATAGCTTACAAGCGAAATTCGAGGCTTTTGGATGGCATGTCATCAATACTGATGGTAATGACATGCAATCGATCGTTGAAGGTTTACATTATGCTAAAACCCTAACCGGAAAAGGTAAACCAATCTTAAATTTAATGAGCACACAAATGGGTGCTGGTGTAGATTATATGATGGGTTCACACAAATGGCACGGTACAGCGCCAAATGATGAGCAATTAGCAACAGCTTTAGCGCAATTACCAGAGACTTTAGGGGATTACTAGCCCCCTACCCCCTAAAGGGGGAGTAAATAATTTTTAATTTTAACTACAAATAAAGCCCCTTTAGGGGTTTGGGGTATGAAAAAATATACATATACAGAAAAAAAAGATACACGTTCGGGTTTTGGAGCTGGCTTACATGAAGCTGGAAAGAAAAACGACAATGTGGTTGCCTTGTGTGCTGATTTAGTTGGATCGCTTAAAATGGATGCTTTTATTAAAGATTTTCCGGAGCGCTTTACACAAGTTGGTATTGCAGAAGCCAATATGATCGGTATTGCTGCAGGTATGACCATTGGTGGTAAAATTCCTTTTACCGGTACTTTTGCCAACTTCTCTACTGGCCGTGTTTACGATCAGATCCGTCAATCAGTAGCTTATTCTAACAAAAATGTTAAAATCTGTGCATCTCACGCCGGATTAACCTTAGGTGAAGATGGTGCGACACACCAGATCTTAGAAGATATCGGCTTAATGAAAATGTTACCAGGGATGGTAGTCATCAATCCTTGCGATTATAACCAGACTAAAGCTGCAACTATGGCCATTGCCGAGTATGAAGGCCCGGTTTATTTACGTTTTGGCCGTCCGGTAATCCCTGTATTCACAGATCCGGATCAAAAATTTGAGATTGGTAAAGCCTGGATGGTTAACGAAGGAACTGATGTGACCATTATTGCTACAGGCCACATGGTTTGGAAAGCAATTGAGGCTGGTGAGAAATTAGCTGAACTGGGTATTGATGCTGAAATCATCAACATCCATACCATTAAACCCCTGGACGACGAGGCCATCTTAAAATCGGTTAAAAAAACCGGATGTGTGGTTACTTGCGAAGAGCATAACAAATTCGGCGGATTGGGCGAAAGCGTAGCACGTTTGTTAACAACTGAACTACCAACTCCGCAAGAGTTTGTAGCCACTAACGATACTTTCGGCGAAAGCGGAACTCCAGATCAATTAATGTCTAAATATGGCTTAGATGCCGTAAACATTGTTGAAGCAGTTCAAAAAGTAATGGGCAGAAAGAAATAGATTTGATTAATTAGATATGAGAAATTAGATGTGAGATTAGAGACACACTGTGCCTAGCTAATCTTATGTCTAATGTCTCATATCTCCATTCTCACATCTCAAATCTATATATAATGAAACAAGTTGAAGATTCAGAAATTCTTGCCATGTTTGCCGTTCAGCAATCACGTAATGAAGCTTTTAACCTGTTGCTAAAAAAATACCAGCAAAAAATATACTGGCATATCCGCAGGCTGGTTTTAAACCACGATGACTGCGATGATCTTTTGCAAGAAGTATTTGTTAAGGTCTGGAAAAACCTCGATAAATTTAGAAGTGATTCCCAGCTCTACACCTGGATTTACCGCATCGCGACCAACGAATCGATTACTTTCTTAAATAAACAAAAGCAGCGTAACAATACCCCTTTAGATGAAGTATCATCTGAACTCGCCGATAACCTGGTAGCTTCATCCTATTTTAATGGCGATAAGCTCGAGCTTAAACTGCAAAAAGCAATCCTCACCTTACCGGAGAAACAACGGATTATTTTCAATATGAAATATTTTGATGATATGAAATATGAAGAAATTTCGGAGGTATTGGGAACCTCAGTTGGTGCGTTAAAAGCATCCTTTCATATTGCCGCAAAAAAAATTGAAGCTTTTATTACAAATGATGAGGTAGACTATTAAACCTTTTCACTTTAATTGTATCATATATCTGTGATGAACGAAAATATAGAAAATAACGATTGGATGAACGAGGCTCCTGCACTTGCGGCTCTGGAGAAACGCAATCCTTTCTCCGTTCCCGATGGATATTTTGAAAATAGTGATGAGGCCATTTTTTCTGCTGTATTCCTCGATGGCTTGAAACAGAAAACAAGTGATGATAATTTTGAAGTTCCGCAGCATTATTTTGATAATTTAGCAGAACGCATACAAACCCAGATTGTCCTCTCTGAAATGCCTAAGGCAGAAAAGGCTTTCGCTGTGCCAGAGAATTACTTTGACACACTGCAAAGTAGAATTGCCGATAAAATTGCAACCACATCCGAACCACGTAAAGAAGCTAAAGTTATTCCTTTATGGAGAAGAAACATTGTTAAATATGTGAGTGCAGCCTGCTTTTTATTAATGGCCTCATATGGCATTTATTTTTACCAAAACGGATCGGTTTCAGTTGCTCAGCCATCATCGTCTGCGGAGGCCATAGTAAACGAACAATTATTGTATGATATTGACGAAAATACCATCATAGATCATTTAGAAACACAAAACACGACCTCATCTAATATAAAAACAACTTCCGCGTCAGATACGGAAATGGAAAATTACATTTTGAGCAATTTCTCTTCAAGCGATTTAGCTCAGGAGCTAAATAATTAATATAGAAATGAAGAATTTAATTTTTGTTGCTTTGATGTTTTTATTACCCTCTACCCTATTGGCACAAAGATCAAGGGGAGAAGAAATAGAATCGCTTAAAATAGCCTTTTTCACTCAAAAACTGGATTTATCGCCAGAAGAGGCTAAGATTTTCTGGCCAATTTATAACGACATGCAGGCTGAACAAAATGCACTGCGTAATGAACGCAGGCAGAAAATGATCTCTTTCAGAAAAACGACTGAAATAGATAATCTAAGCGATGCACAGGTACAAAGTTTAATTACCAGCGAATTTGAGTTCAAGCAAAAAGATCTTAATCTTGATAAAAAATATTACAACAAACTCAAAGCGGTATTGCCGATAAAAATTGTTGGAAAGTTTTACCGGGCACAGGAAGGTTTCAAACGTGAATTACTCAACAGGTTTAAAAGCGGCCAAAAGCCATAAAGAAAACGACTTACAGCAATGTAGGTCTTTTTTGTTTTAAAGCACTCTTTCATTTCCGTACTTTTGTGCCATGCTTACCCAACGTCAGTTGTTTTTACAACACAATGCACAAACCTCCCCTGAACCACTTATGCTCGAATTTGTAAGGGCAAAAGGAATCTATATTTACGATGCGCAGGATAAAAAACACATCGATCTTATTGCCGGCATCGGTGTAAGTAATGTTGGCCATTGCCATCCTGCAGTAGTGAAAGCCATTCAAAATCAGGCAGAAACCTATATGCACCTGATGGTTTATGGCGAATATGTTCAAACACCACAGGTAAATTTTGCGAAAGCGCTTGCCGAAATCTTACCGCAAAGCTTAAGCTGTACCTACTTTTTAAACTCCGGAACCGAAGCTGTAGAAGGCGCCATGAAACTGGCTAAAAGGTATACTGGCCGCAAAGGTTTTATCGCCTGCAAAAATGCTTACCATGGCAGTACGCAGGGTGCAGAGAGTTTAATGGAAAGTGATTTTTATTCGGTTGGTTATGGTCCATTCCTGCCTCATGTGAGTTTTATTGAACATAACAACCTTGCTGATCTCGAAAAAATTACTTCAGACATTGCTGCTGTTTTTATTGAGCCCATACAAGGCGAAGCCGGAATTAGGGTAGCTGATTTAAGTTATATGCAGGCCTTAAGGGCAAAATGTAGCGAAACCGGGACATTATTAATTTTCGACGAAATACAATCAGGTTTTGGTCGCAGTGGTAAAATGTTTGCTTTTGAACATTATCAGATTGTACCGGATGTGCTGTTATTGGCAAAAGGAATTGGTGGAGGAATGCCAATAGGTGCTTTTATCAGTTCGTTAGAAATCATGTCGGTATTATCACATACACCAATCTTGGGTCATATGACTACATTTGGAGGTCATCCTGTTTGCTGTGCAGCCGGATTGGCGACTTTACGCACCTTAGTTGATGATCATATTGTTGAGGAAGTGGAAGAAAAAGGCCAGTTGTTTAAACAGCTTTTAAAACATCCGGCCATTAAAGAAATCAGGGGTAAAGGTTTGATGCTCGCCGTGGAGTTTGAAAATTTCGAGGTCAATAAAAAAATTATCGATGCCTGTATTCTAGATGGCGTGTTGTCTGACTGGTTTTTACATTGCAGCAATTCTATGCGAATAGCCCCTCCGCTAATTATTACGAAAGAAGAAATTAAAGAAGCTTGCGAGACCATCTTAAAAAACATTAACTTAGTTGCAGGGTAAACGCAAAGCGCATGGCGGTAAAACATTAAAATAAAGTTAGCTCAAATGAATGTATTAATCGTTGAAGATGAAAAAAGCCTGGCGCTTGAAATGGATGAATTCTTGGGTAAAGAAGGATTTATTGTAGAGCACGCCTGGAAAAAATCTTCTGCTGAAGAAAAAATATTTGTAAATAATTACGATTTCATTTTATTAGACCTGGGCTTGCCTGATGGCGATGGTTTCGATGTTTTGAAGCAGCTGAAGGCCATGAAAAACCGTGATGATGCTGTAATTATTTTAACTGCCCGTAGCGCTGTCGATGACCGGATTAAAGGTCTTGACGAAGGTGCAGATGATTATTTGCCAAAACCATTTTCGCTAAATGAACTTTTAGCGCGTATGCATGCCATTACGCGGAGAAAACACAAATTAGAGAAAAACGAAGTCAACATTCACAACTTCTTGCTCAACATCCAGAATAGAACTGTTTCTTATGGGGAGGAAAGATTAAATCTTACGAAAAAAGAGTTCGAAATATTTAACTATTTAGTGTTGAACAAAAACCGTGTGGTATCGAGAATGAGTTTAACGGAACACGTTTGGGGAGATATTTTAGAAGTCAATTCTGATTCAAACTTTGTGGACGTACACGTAAAAAACCTTCGAAAAAAACTCGCGGGAGTTACACCAATAGATTGGTTTGAGACCGTAAGAAGTATAGGTTACAGGATTAACTGTTAGTGAGTTTTAGGGTTGGGCGTTTGGCGCTTAGCGTAAATTAAGCAGTTAACCCAACGATAACTAAACCTTCATCCACCTTACATCAAATCATCCATCTAAATGAAGTTACAGGTTAAGTTTTCTTTATACAATGCCGTAACCAAAGTGGCTATCATATTGGTATTGGGTGCGATCATTCTATTTTCATTAGATAGATTGGCTTACAACCAGCTTGATAACCGTTTGATTAAAAAGAAGAACAAAATTATCAAGCATTTAGATGATAATGAGATTGATAGTCTTTTAAATAAAGAACAATCTTTCACCGACTATAATATTTTAAAGGAAGAATTTATTGTATTAACAGTCCTTCCTGATCATCAAAAAGATTCTACTGCAAAGGTATTTACCGAAAAAAGAGAGATTGAGGGTGACATTGAAGTATATCGCATTTTAAACTATAAATTTTCTTATCATAAAAATTGGTACAACCTGGAGATCGGAGAAACCATGACAACGCTTCAGTCTATTAAAAATTCGATCCGCTTTTACATGCTGATTGTACTTGTTGCCGCACTGTTTATTACCCTGGTGGCCGACTATACCTTCTCTAACTTTTTACTGAGACCATTTTACCGCATTATTGATAAAAAGATTAACCTGGTAGATGATCCTACGCATTATAATTACCAGAACATCCCCACCAGCACCAGCGATTTTAAAATTCTAGATAATAGCATAAACTCGTTAATGCGTAAGATAAATACACTTTTCGCTTTAGAAAAGCAGTTTATTGCTAATGTTTCGCATGAGTTACTTACCCCTATTTCGATTTTAAGCACTCGATTTGAAAATATGCTCAATACACCAGACATTCCTGTCGAGCATGAAAATAAAATCTATGCCTCATTAAAAACCCTGAACCGTTTAAAGCTGATTATCAATAGTTTGTTACTCATTTCAAAAGTTGAAAATAACCAGTATCTAAAAACAGAAGAAATTAGCCTCAAACATGAAATAGATGACATATATGAAGATCTGGAGGATCGAATAGCGGATAAAAACATCAGTTATAGCGCGAAGTTTTCAAGAGACTTCCACTTTATGGGAAACAAAGCACTGATCCACACGCTTTTGATCAACATCATCAACAATGCAATTAAATACAATGTTGATAACGGAACCATTTCCATAACTGATAAAACAGAGAACGAAAAATATATCCTCACCATTAGCGATACCGGAACGGGTATGAGCGCCGCATTGGTTGAAAATGCTTTCGATCGTTTTAAAAGGGGTAATTCTGAAGAAAATGGCTTTGGTTTGGGCCTGGCTATTGTACAAAGTATTGCCAGATTTCATAAAATAGATGTTGATATTAAATCTGAAGAGCACAAGGGAACTAGTATTTCCTTATCTTTTTAAAATGAAATTCACCTGATAAGCTGATAGAAACTGCATCATTACAAATTTGTACCTTTGCAGATCATGCCTGAACCAAGTTATTTAAAGCGTTTTCCTTATTTCGCTGTAATCTTATTATTCTTTTTTGTTTCCAGCTCAAAGGCTCAGAAAACAGTAGAAATGCAGGATTCTGTGGCTCAGCATATCTTTACTTTTAAAGAAATTGAGGTGCTGGAAGATGCAGGCGACCGATACACTTTCGACGAGATTAAGAGTCCTGCATTTGATCAAAAATTTAAAGCAAGTTTAACCAGTACGCCACAGACCAAACAGCTTAACAAAACCTATTGGTTCAGGATTAAAATTAAGCAGAACGATAAAGCAGATAAACCTTTTCTACTGGAATTTTTCGATCAAACTATTGATCACATTACGGCTTACATTCCGCAGGCCAACCACAATTACAAGATAGCGCAGTTGGGTGATGGCAACAATTTTGATAAACGACTGATCCACCATAAAAACTTCGAAATTCCTTTGCAAAACGAAGGAAATGAAACGCAGACTTATTATTTCAAGACTAATTCCTCTCAAATTGCAGATATTATTATTGTATTGCGAACCACTGAGTGGTTTATTTCTTACGCTTTAGATGAGTATTTCTATTTTGGTATTTTTTATGGAATGATTCTGGTTTTCAGTTTTTACAACCTGATTATGTTTATTGCCATCAGGCAAAAGCAATACCTCTATTATGTACTCTATAATTTAAGCGTTGGCTTTTTCGAAATGAGCACAGATGGCATTGCCTATCAGTATTTATGGCCCAATGCCCCCGGCTGGAATCAGGTTGCTTATGCTTTTGCGCTGTGTGCCACCAGTGTTTTTGCATTGCTTTTTACCCGTGAACTTTTATATGTTAAGGCAAAGGCTCCAAAATTAAATCAGTTCATTATCAGCATCATTGTTTGCCGTATTATCTTTTTTATTTATTGTTATCTGTTCGATCAGACGCTATTTAGCTATAAATTTATCGAGGCTGTTCCCTTAGCTGTTGCCTTTTTTACCGGCATTTACATTTACAAAAAAGGCTATCAACCTGCCCGTTTCTTTGTATTGGGTTACAGCTTTTTATTTGCGGGCTTTACATTAAAGTTCTTAATTATGCTGGGCATTGGCTGGCTAAATTTCGGCGCCATCAGTTATTACAGTCTGAGTTTCTGTTTTGTACTCGAAATGATCTTTCTATCTTTTGCCATAGGTGATAAAGTGCGGATCCTTAAAGTGAAAAAGGATAAAGCGCAGCAGAAGATCATCAGGCAGATGGCTGTAAATGCCAAACTGAAAGACAGCATTAATGAGGAGCTTGAGCGCAAAGTGGGAGAGCGCACCCGCGAGGTTTACCATAAATCATTAATCATCGAGAGCAAAAACCAGGCTTTGGAGGAAGCCAATGCACTGTTACAACAACAGGCAGAAGAAATTTCTCGAATGAACGTACTGTTGGAGCATGATAATGAAGAGCTGCAAACCAGTGTAGAAAAGGTAACCAGAGATCGCGTGATGTCTACCGAGGTAGATTTTGAAGAGTTCAGCAAAATTTATCCTGACAAAGAAACCTGTTATGAGTTTTTGGCCCAATTAAAATGGAGCAATGGTTACCACTGCCGTAAATGCAGTAATGATCATTATTTTGCAGGGCACATTCTGCACAGCCGCCGTTGCAGTAAATGCGGTTATGAAGAATCAGTAACTACCTATACCATTTTTCATAATACCCGTATCCCGATCAACAAAGCATTTTATATGATCTTTCTGATTTACTCTTCAAAAGGAAAAATCTCTTCTCATAAACTATCGGAATTACTTTCTATTAGGCAAAGTACCTGCTGGACATTCGGCTCACGCATAAAAAAAGTAATGGACGACCGGAAGAAAACCCTGAAAAAATCAGCCAAAAACGGCTGGAGTCAGCTAGTAATTGAGTAAATACGCCCTTTAATCCGTCACAAATTTGTTTGTTTTAAACTTTTTTCCATAAAAAGGCAAGGGTATTTAAGCGTATCAAACTACAACCGCATAACTACTTATCCAGATCACTTAAAGGCTGATTATCAGCATTAAAACTGCCTTTTCAATAGCGGTATTAAAGCGTATCGAAATCAACGCAAAAACCTATATATCAATTAGTTACGTAAAATTTAATATTCAAAACACTTGTATTTAACATTAATCTGGTGTTAACTTTACCGCATATAATCTTAATCAAGAGCAAAATTATGAGAAAAAAGTTTACATTGCTTATGGTGTATATTCTCTGTGGTATCTCTCTGAGTATGGCACAGAATATTACCGTAAAAGGTCTGGTAAAAGACAAGCAAGGATTACCACTTCCCGGTGTATCTGTAAAGGTAAAAGGTACTAACCAGGGGGCCTCTACTTCAGATAATGGAGGATATACGATCAGCGCTCCTCAAAACTCAACTTTAGAATTTACTTTTATTGGTTATAAAACAATAGAAGAAGCGGTAGGCGGCCGTACAAGCATAAACATTACCTTATCTGACGATAACCAACAACTAAACGAGGTTGTGGTAATTGGTTATGGTACTACAACTAAAAAAGATTTAACAACAGCTGTTGTATCTTTATCTTCTAAAGATATCGAAAATCAGCCCGTAACCAATCCCCTACAAGCCATCCAGGGTAAGGCCGCCGGTGTGCAGATTTCTTCACAATCAGGAAAGCCGGGATCCGGTGTAACCGTTACTATACGGGGTAATACCTCAATCAATGCATCCAACAGTCCGTTGTATGTTATAGATGGAGTAACTTCACGAGATGCGAGTTTCTTAAACCCGACCGATATTGAAAGTCTGACCATTTTAAAAGATGCTTCGGCTGCTGCCATTTACGGATCGAGTGGTGCTAATGGTGTTATCCTCATTACCACCAAAAAAGGATCATCCGATAAGATCCGTGCAACCTTTAATGCATTTACAGGTTTTTCTAATCTTTGGCAAAAACAGGATGTATTGAACAGAGATCAATATATCTCCCTGATGAAAGAATTGGGTTATGATACGAATGGATTGGGTAATCAAAATACAGACTGGCAAGACCTCACTTTCGGCACAGGAACACAAAATAGTTATCAAGCATCCATTTCCGGAGGTGTTAAAGGTGGGCAATATTCCTTATCAACAGGTTATCAACAAGATAAAGGTGTAGTATCACCAGCAAAACTGGATAAATATACCATCCACTTTAACGGCTCACAAAACATTACCAAATGGTTAAAATTAACCGGTAACGCCGCTATTACTCAAAATAACTCGGTAGATGTAAGCGACAATGCTAACGTTGCAAGAGGTGGAACCATCTTATCGGCATTAACTACCCCTCCTACCATTGGTGTTTATGCAGCCAACGGCACCTACGCATTTAACCCTTACAAAGGTGGCTCTGAAAACCCTGTGGCCAATGCAAACGCTGCCAGAAATAGAAACAGAAATTTCCGTTTCTTAGGCGCATTTGCTGCTGAAATTAAATTCACACAGGATTTTTCTTTCAAATCGAGCATCAGTACCAACAATAACGATAACAGGTATTCGTACTTTCTAGATCCATATTCAACAGATTATGGCAGGACACAAAAAGGGATTATTAATTCTAATTTCAGTACCGACCATGTTTGGCTAAACGAAAACATTTTAAACTATACAAAAAACTGGGGTAAAAATGCTTTCACGGCTACTGGCGGTATGACTTTGCAACAGTCTAAATATTATTACCTGGCTTATAACGAGCAGAATTTCATTGGTGCAAATGGCCAGCTGTTAGATCATGGCACTTCAATTCCGCCACAATTACCAACGGCATCTGAGTGGTCTAAGCGTTCTTATTTAGCCCGCTTAACTTATGCTTATGATGGCAAATATTTATTCAGCACTAATTTCAGGGCCGACGGTTCATCACGCTTTGGTAAAGAGAATAGATACGGTTATTTTCCTTCAGCATCAGTGGGATGGAGAATTTCCGGCGAGAATTTCTTAAAAGATGTAAAATCGATCAACGATTTAAAATTAAGGGCAAGCTGGGGCAAGGTGGGTAATGATGAGGGTATCGGAGATTATTCTTATTTACAGTTATATAATCCAACTACTCAAGGTTCCTACGTACTTGCACAAATCGGAAACCCAAGGTTGAAATGGGAAGAAACCACACAGACCAACATTGGCTTAGATTTATCGATGTTCAACAGTCGCGTGGTTTTTACTGCTGATGCCTATTTAAAGAAAACCAAAGACCTTTTAATTAACCAGCCTTTGCCTAACTCAATCGGTTTCGGTAGTATTCCTGCAAACGTTGGTAATATGGAGAACAAAGGTTTAGAGTTTGTTTTAACTACCAAAAACTTTATAAAAGATAAATTTACCTGGACAACCGACATCAATTTCTCTTTAAACCGCAATAAAGTAACCAGCTTAGGAGATAAAGTAAATTCGATTACTTTTGGTGGTATTTATGAGCGTGATGCTGCAATCAGAGTGGTAACCGGTCGTCCGTTGGGTAGCTTTTACGGTTATGTTTCAAACGGCGTAGATCCTCAGACAGGAAATATCGTTTATCAGGATTTAAATGGAGATGGTACAATTACAGCAGATGACAGAATGTTTATTGGCTCGGCACAACCTAAATTCACTTATGGTGTTAACAATACCTTTACTTTTGGCAATTTCGGTTTAAACTTCCTTTTCCAGGGTGTTCAGGGTAACCAGATGTTCAACGCATCGAGAATGGAACTGGAAGGCATGAATGATTCAAAAAATCAATCAGCCGTGGTATTGAACAGGTGGACAACGCCAGGACAGATCACGGATATTCCAAGAGCGATAAAAGATAATACGAGCAACACTTTAACTTCCAGTCGTTTTGTTGAAAATGGTGCTTACCTGCGTTTAAAAACCACCACATTATCTTACAATTTTGGTGCCGCTACTTTAGGTAAACTTAAAATGAGTAAAGTCATGTTATATGCATCGGCATACAACTTATTAACTTTTACAAAATACACAGGTTTTGATCCGGAGGTTAACGTAAACTCGGCAAACGGACCTGCAATGGGTATTGATTATGGTACTTATCCGCAATCCAGAACTTTCTTATTTGGTGTTAACGTAGGCTTTTAATTCAGACAACAATGAAATTTAAAATATATTCATTAATCGCAGCAGGTACCATTGCTTTGGCACTGAGCAGCTGTAAAAAAGATTTTTTAGATCAAACTCCCATTACGCAGGTAGGTCCTGATGTAGCTTTTGCAGACGCAGCAGCAGCGGAGAAGTTGATTCAGGGTGCATACGACGGGATGTATAACGACTTTCACATCTGGGACTATATGACCAATGGTGATGTAAGATCAGATAACGCTTATGCCGGTGGAGATAACCCGGCCAATATTCAGTTGGATTTATTTACCGTAAACTCTACAAACGGTAACGTAGGAAGAGATTGGAATGCTTTATATAGCGATATTAAAAACTGCAATCTTATCATTACCAATATTTCAAATATACAAGATCCAAAACTTGATGTAGGTGATAGACGTAAACAGATCCTTGCAGAAGCCAGCATTTTAAGGGCTTACATGTACTTCAATTTAGTAAGAACCTGGGGTTCTGTTCCATTGGTGGTTAAAGTACCGACAACAGATGCCGAATTCTACCCGGCAAAAGCAAGTGTTGATGCCATTTATGCGCAGATCATTGCCGATCTGGAATATGGTGCCGCCAATGCCCGCGTTGCCGGCCCTACCAAAGGTATCATGACCAAAGGAGTGGCCAATGCACTTTTGGCCAAAGTATATGCAAGCAAACCAACTCCGGATTGGAACAAAGTGAATATGTATTGTGATGCCGTAATCGGTGGTGGCTATTCTTTAATATCCAACTACGATTTCCTGTGGGACTCAAACCACAAAAACAATTCGGAAGCCATATGGGAAATGCAGTACGATGGTTACGGAGGTTTACATGGAAACTGGATGCCAAGTGTATTGGTTGGTACAGGATGGAAAAGATTTAATACCCCTACCAATAGTTTGGCAAAAGCATTTGATGATGCGGGTGACGCCATCCGTAAAGCTTCCAGCATTAAATTTAACAATGTAGTATCAGAGGGTTGGAATGATTCTTATTGGTCTAAAACAAGTTATCCATACATCAATAAATACCGTGCAGATGATAAATCTGACAACTACATATTGAGATTAGCAGATATCATTTTATTAAAAGCAGAGGCGGTGAACGAATTAAGTACCTCGGGGTGGTCAACAGCTGCTCCATTGGTTAATCAGATCCGCAGCCGCGTTAATTTAGACGCCACACCTGCTGCAGATCAGGCTTCAATGCGTTTGGCAATTGAAAACGAACGTCGTCTGGAACTCGCTTTCGAAGGTCACCGCTGGTTCGATTTATTAAGAACAAACCGGGTAATTCCAGTTATGAATGCACAGGTTGATGGTACAGGAGCTAACCTGAACTATAACCTTACTGCTTCAAAGCTATATTTCCCGATTCCACAGGATGAATTAGACAAAAATCCTAATGTACGTTAATTTCTTACAAAAAACAGAGGCGGCTATGGTCGCCTTTGTTTTATAACTTAATTTTATGATGTTTAAAAGAACCTTGCTCTCACTTTTCGCTATGGGATGTTTTGTTCACGCCCAGGCCCAGATCAAAAATACAAACCAGGCGAAAATTGAAGCTTTGTTAAGCAAAATGACGCTAGAAGAAAAAGTGGGTCAGATGGCGCAGATTACCCTCGACGTAATCGGAACGGGTAAAAGCCGTTTTGAAAGTGACGAGCCTTTTACACTGGATAAAGCTGCAATGGATAAAGCTTTAATCCAATACCACGTGGGTTCGGTATTAAATACCTCAAACAATAGGGCACGCACGCCACAGGTCTGGTATAAAATTATCAGCGAAATCCAGAATGTAGCCATTAAAAAAGGTAAAAATAAAATCCCCGTAATTTATGGTGTTGATGAAGTTCATGGTGCCACTTATACAGCTGGCGCAACCATGTTTCCTCAGCAAATCGGTCAGGCGGCTACCTTTAACCGCAGTCTGGTTAAAAACGGTGCTTCCATTACCGCCTATGAAACCCGCGCCAGTTCTATTCCATGGAACTTCGCCCCTATCTTGGATTTAGGTGCCGATCCGCGTTTTCCACGCCAGTGGGAAAGTTTTGGGGAAGATCCATATGTGGTTACCGAATTGGGGAAAGCGGCTGTTAAAGGTTACGAAGGAGATGATAATAATGTTGCCAATCCTTATAAGGTTGCTACCTCATTAAAACACTTTTTAGGTTACCAAACACCAACTACCGGAAAAGACAGGACACCTTCATTTATTTCCGATCAGGCCTTAAGAGAATACCACTTACCACAGTTTAAAGCTGCTGTAGATGCTGGTGCACACACAGTGATGATCAATTCGGGTATCATCAATGGTATTCCGGTACACTCCAATTATAATCTTGTTACTAAATTATTAAAAGAAGAACTAGGCTTTAAAGGTTTGGTGGTGACCGATTGGGGAGATATCGAAAATCTTTTTAAAAGAGACCACATTGCAAAAGATGATAAGGAAGCCATTATGCTGGCCATTAATGCCGGGATAGACATGAGTATGATTGCTTATAACTACGAAGTATTCTGCGATAATCTTATTGCACTAGTTAAAGAAGGTAAAGTAAAAAAGGAAAGAATTGATGATGCTGTGCGCAGGATTTTACTGGTAAAATTTGCGACTGGTTTGTTTGAAAAACCGACTACTAATCCTAAAGATTACCCAAAATTTGCCAGTAAAGAGTTTCAGACTGCTGCTTACAATACCGCAGCAGAATCGATCACCTTATTAAAAAACACAGATAACATTCTTCCCTTAAAAAAAGGAATGAAGCTATTGGTTACCGGACCTAATGCAAACTCGATGCGTACCCTGAACGGCGCATGGACGTATAGCTGGCAGGGCGAAAAGGTAGAAGAATTTGCAAAAGATTACCATACGATTTTAGAAGCCCTGCAACATAAAATCGGCACCAATAACATCAAATACCTGCCTGGTGTAAGCTATAAAATGGATGGTAAATATTTTGAAGATTTTGCCGACAAAATGGTTGAAACCATTGCTGCTGCCAAAGATGTGGATGCAGTTGTATTGTGCTTAGGCGAAAACACCTACACAGAATCGCCAGGTAATCTGAGCGATCTCTACCTTTCTGACCTGCAGACGGAACTGGCGAAAAAGATTGCGGCAACCGGAAAACCTGTTATTCTAGTATTGAACGAAGGCCGTCCGAGGATTATCAGCAAGTTCGAAAAGAGTATGACCGCTGTAGTTCAAACTTACCTGCCCGGGAACTATGGTGCTGATGCTTTGGCCGATATTTTATTTGGCGATGTAAATCCCTCAGGAAAACTGCCTTATACCTATCCACAATTTCCTAATGCACTATTTACCTATTACCATAAGCCATCAGAGTCGCGTGAAACTGTTGAAGGCGTTTATAATTATGATTCAGATTATAACCCGCAATATGTTTTTGGCCAGGGTTTAAGTTATACCACTTTCAAATACAGCAATCTGAAAATCAGTCACAATACTTTAAAAGCTGGCGAAACTTTAAGCATTTCTGTTGAAGTAAGCAACACAGGAAACAGAGCCGGCAAAGAAAGTGTACTGCTTTACACTTCTGATTTAGTGGCAAGTGTAATTACTCCAGATGTAAAACGTTTAAGAGGTTTTGAAAAAATCGACTTAAAAGCCGGCGAAAGCAAAACAGTAAAGTTCACCTTGACACCTGAAGATATTGCCGTTGTCAATGTAGAAGGCAAAAAAGTAACCGAGCCGGGCGAATTCAAAATTCAAATTGGTGATCAAAAAATAAACTTTAATTACACCAATTAAACCAATCCTGTATACATGTACATTGCTTATGTCCAGAAGCAAAAGCAATTTTTTTAAATTACATTCCATTTTATACTATGCGAAATACCCTTAAATCTCTAACCAAAACCATAATAATGAAACCCATTTACAACCTGGGCACCGCACTGGCCATCTTGATTGTCGCCTGTGCCTGTAGCAAAAGTCCGAAGACAAGTGAAGAAGATACTTCGACACCAACTTCTACCGGACCGGTTAAAACCGATGTTGCATTTTGGCTAACCAAAGGCGATCAATCTCAATTGTTAAAAAAGCAGAATGTTGCCTTAAACTTTTCTACCACTACCAATAACAACCCCACCATTGAGGTAGATCCAGCCACTACTTTTCAAAGCATTGATGGTTTCGGTTATACCCTGACTGGTGGTAGTGCAAGTTTAATTAATGCTTTACCTGCTGCAGCACAAGATAAGCTATTAAACGAGCTGTTTGCTGGCACCGATGCCGCCATTGCTGTAAGTTACCTTAGAATAAGTATTGGGGCATCAGACTTAAGCGCTACCCCTTTTACCTATAACGATCTGGCGGACGGAGAAACGGATGATAATTTAGCAAAATTCTCTATCGCCAAAGAACAGGCTGATTTAATTCCGGTGCTAAAAAAGATTGTAGCCATCAATCCTTCGATTAAAATTTTAGGTTCACCATGGACGGCCCCTGTCTGGATGAAAACCAATAGAAGTTTTATCGGGGGCAGTTTAAAGCCAGAATATTACCAAACCTATGCAAAATATCTGGTGAAATACATTCAGGCCATGAAAACAGAGGGTATTGTAATTGATGCCATCACGCCGCAAAATGAGCCATTACACCCCGGTAATAATCCAAGTATGTACATGACGGCTTTAGATCAGGCCAATTTCATTAAAACAGCATTGGGTCCGATTTTTCAAAGCAGCGGAATCAAAACCAAGATTATTGTGTACGACCACAATGCTGATAAGCCTGAATATCCGATTACTATTTTAAATGATGCAGATGCGAAAAAATACGTAGATGGTTCTGCATTTCACTTATATGCCGGTCCTATTACGGCACTTACGCAGGTGCACAACGCACACCCCGACCGTAATGTTTATTTTACCGAACAATGGGTTGGTGGTCCGGGCAATTTTGCCGAAGATTTAAAATGGCATGTATCTACCCTGATTGTTGGTGCCACAAGGAACTGGAGCCGCAATGTGTTGGAATGGAATTTAGCTGCAGATCCCAACTACAACCCACATACCGATAAAGGTGGCTGTACCACTTGCTTAGGCGCTATTACCATTGCCCCGGCGGTAAGCAGAAACGTAGCCTATTATGTCATTGCACATGCATCCAAATTTGTAAAACCAGGTTCGGTGAGGATTGCATCAAATATCACAAACAACCTTCAGAATGTAGCATTTAAAACACCTGATGGCAAAAACGTACTGATTGTTTGCAATAATAACAGCACCGAAACCGCTTTTAATATTAAATACAATGGTAAAGCGGTAGCCACCAGCTTAGATAAAGGTGCAGTAGGTACTTATATTTGGTAAAAATCTTATCGTTTAATTGTTAGTTGGCCCCGCACATGGGGCTTTCTAGTTTATATACTTTTTGGCAGGTACTTTGCTACATAATCAAAATCAATCCGATAAGAAAATGAAAAACATAATTCCAGTATTAGGCCTTGCCACTTTATTTATGGCTGCTTGCCAGGGCGGTACAGCTAAAAGGACACAGGCCAAAATAGACTCTACTATTGTAAACAACGCTGAAACCGCATCAGATTCCACACAATGTTATCAATACATTAAAAACCGCGATACCGCTACCCTATCGTTAAAAACAATTGATAATAAATTAACAGGTACCTTGGGCTATAACTTATACGAAAAAGATAAAAATGCAGGCACTATAGCCGGTATTGTTAAAGGTGATACCATAATTGCTAACTATATTTTTCAATCAGAAGGCAAAACATCAATAAGAGAAGTAGCCTTTTTGAAAAAGGGCAATCAGTTAGCAGAAGGATTTGGTGATGTGCAGGAAGTAAACGGAGAAAGCAAGTTTAAAGACCAGAGCAAACTAAAGTTTGATGGATCGATGACTTTTGAAAAAATTGATTGTAAATAATACTTCGTCATATCAATCCAAAATTCGTCGTTTCGACCTTAGTGCCCGCCTGTGCGGACAGGCCTGCCCGTACAGGCGGGGAGAAATCTATAGTCTAGTATCATAGATTTCCCGACTTCGTTGCACTTCGCTCGAAATGAGGGCAACTCCAAGAAATTTATTACCTAAATATACCGGGCAGTGTTGACTTTTTACTTTCCCGGGCATTGAATTTATAAATCCTCAAACCTTTCCCAAAAACCATCAACAGGTAATTTGGCGAATATATTTACAGGTTCCTTTTTTACCGGGTGCATAAACTGTAATCTACGGGCATGCAGGCAGATGCTTCCTTTTCTGCTTCCACGTGGATAACCATATTTATTATCGCCCATAATTGGGCAACCCATTGAGGAAAGCTGAACCCTAATCTGGTGTGAACGACCAGTTAACGGATCAACTTCCAAAAGATAATAATCGCCTACCTTGGCTTTTACTTTATAGGAAAGCTCGGCCCGCTGGCTGCCGGTAACTTCTGTATTATAATAAGAAACCACATTCTTCTGCGGGTTTTTAACCAACCAGTGGATCAAAGTTGCCGATTCCTTTTCGGGTTTATTTTTTACCACGGCCCAATAGGTTTTCTTTACTTCACGGTTTTTAAATACAGCATTCATTCGTTCTAAAGCCTTACTGGTTTTAGCAAACAATATTACGCCACTCACCGGGCGGTCTAAACGGTGCACTACCCCTAAAAAAGCGCCATTGGGTTTGTTGTATTTTTTAGCGATATACTTTTTAACCTGTTCATCCAATGGTTCATCGCCGGTTTCATCAACCTGCACAATATCACCTGCTCTTTTATTGATAGCGATTAAATGATTGTCTTCAAAAAGGATGTCGTTATCGGTAATTGGCATCGGTTAGTTCATTGGTTCATCCGTCATTAGCTTATTTGATAGGCAAATCGTCTAATGCGAAAGTTTATTGGTTAATCAGTTAGCTGTTTAATTATTTAAAGTTGGATAGTTTATCAGCGCCTTAAGAAACGCCAAACTCAAAACGCCCAACTCCAAGCTTAATATTGTTCTTTTTCGTTCGGGAAATCATTTCCCTTAACATCGCGGATGTACGATTGTGCTGCACCTAAAATTTCGTCGTAAAGGTTAATATATTGGCGTAAAAAACGCGGTTTAAATCCCTTGGTTAAACCAATCATGTCATTTACCACCAAAACCTGTCCATCACAGTCTGGCCCGGCACCAATGCCAATAGTCGGGATATGCAGGCTTTCTGTAACTTCTTTGCCTAGTGCGGCAGGAATTTTTTCCAATACAATGGCAAAACAACCGGCAGCCTGTAAAGCCAAAACATCAGTTTTTAACTTATTTGCCTCTTCTTCTTCCTTGGCCCGAACGGTATAGGTTCCAAATTTATAAATAGACTGAGGGGTTAAGCCCAGGTGTCCCATTACAGGGATTCCTGCCGTGATAATGCGTTGAACAGATTCGATAATTTCTTCTCCGCCCTCGAGTTTAACACCATGAGCGCCTGATTCCTTCATAATTCTGATCGCCGAGTTCAAAGCTTCTTTTGAATTCCCCTGATAAGAACCGAAAGGTAGATCAACTACCACGAATGCGCGTTTAACCGCTCTGATTACAGATGCCGCATGGTAAATCATCTGATCTAACGTGATGGGCAAAGTAGTTTCATGACCAGCCATTACATTCGAAGCAGAATCGCCAACCAATAAAACATCTAATCCTGCATCATCGAGAATGGTTGCCATGGAATAATCGTAGGCGGTTAACATCGATATTTTTTCACCGCGTTGTTTCATTTCCTGTAAAATGTGCGTGGTGATGCGTTTGATTTCTTTATGTACCGACATGGGTTTTGTTTTGTGTTGCCAAAAGTATTGTTTTTTCTTTAATTAAGCTGAAGACGAAAGGTAAAAGACCAAAGCAATCTCAAACTAAAATCATTTTTAATACTGATGTGACTTTAACACTTTCAGCATTAATCTTTCTTCTTTTAGCTTCTGCCTTTTTCACTTTTCTCTTTACATTACAAATCTTAAACGCTATCTTTGTACCCCGAAATGGAAGGGATATATTCATCTTTTTTTGCACCCTGCAAATACGGCTTTAATGCCGAAAGCCATTGTCTTTTCAACTCTTTTTTAAATCAAAATCCATATTGTAATTACCATGACTAACTACACCAAGTTACCTGCGATTTTATTACTGGCCGACGGCACGGTTTTTTACGGCAAAGCAGCCGGAAAAATTGGCACTACTACCGGCGAAATTTGTTTTAATACCGGGATGACAGGTTACCAGGAAATTTTCACAGATCCGAGTTATTTTGGACAGATAATGGTTACCACGAATGCACATATTGGTAATTATGGTATCCACAAAGATGAAATTGAATCGGGTACAATCAAAATTGCTGGTTTGGTATGCAAAAATTATAACATTGTTTATAGCCGTAAAGAAGCAACAGAATCTATTCAGGATTATTTCCAGAACGATAACCTGGTTGCTATTTCAGATATTGATACACGCGCTTTAGTTCGCCATATCAGAGATAAAGGCGCCATGAACGCCATCATTTCTTCTGAAATTACCGATCTGGATGAATTAAAACAAAAGCTGGCCGAAGTACCATCAATGGAAGGTTTAGAGCTTTCTTCTAAAGTAAGTACCAGCGAACCCTATTTTTATGGTAACCCTGAGGCAAGCTTAAAAGTGGCAGCACTCGATCTGGGTATCAAGAAAAACATTTTACGCAGCTTTGAAAACCGCGATATCTACGTTCAGGTTTTCCCGGCTAAAACCACTTTTGCCGAAATGGAAAAATTTAGTCCTGATGGTTATTTTATTTCAAACGGTCCTGGCGATCCTTCAGTGATGCCTTACGCAGTAGAAACCATTAAAGAGATATTAGCAGAAGATAAACCATTGTTCGGGATTTGCTTAGGTCACCAATTATTGGCAGAAGCTAACGGTATCGGTACCATGAAAATGTTTAACGGTCACCGTGGATTAAACCACCCGGTTAAAAATATTATCAAAAACCATTGCGAAGTTACCTCACAGAACCATGGTTTTGGTGTAGTACCTGATGAGGTTAGAAATTCCGAAAAAGTAGAAATTACACACGTTAACTTAAATGATAAATCAATTGAGGGAATCCGTGTTAAAGGCAAAAAAGCATTCTCAGTTCAATATCACCCGGAATCTTCTCCAGGCCCACACGATTCTCGTTACTTATTCGATGATTTTGTTGAAGTAATGAAAGGTGAATTAACCTGGTAAAATTTAGTTTTTCTATTAAAGCATTAAAACACTGCTCATTTCGATTGGCAGTGTTTTTTTATTTAAATTAGAATATGTTCAAAAAACGCTTCGTAATATTTTTAGCTGTTTCTACCTGTCTGTTTAGCTCATGCATCTCCAGGTTATCACGGCCAGCCATATCTGGTACTATATTAGATTATGAGAACAAACCCATTGCGGGTTGTCGGGTTGGCGAAACCGTTACCGATGCAAATGGTAAATTTTACCTTAACGAAATCAGGTACAATAAATTTTTCTTTCCTGAAATATTTATGATGGAAGCCCCTCCGCTTCATTTTTCTGAAAACATTAAAAAAGATGGGTATTTAAGCTATAATATAGAAGGATTTAACCGTTTTGGAGGCGGACAAAGCAAAGGTGCGTCAATTACGATAGATACCCTATACCTCAAAAAAATAAATGAAGTAATAAAGCCAGAAGATTATATCTATACAAAATGGAAGTTTGCCGCAAATAAAAACCTGGATACACTATACGGTACTAACGCAAATTTTAGGCTTCGGAACCAAGTAACCAACGACATGAATTTTATCGGAAAGATCCAAGATGGATTAATCTACAAATTTAATTCAACCAGGAAACCAGATAGCGCCTGGAGTGCCGAATCATACAATCTAAAAACTACTTATTTCGTATCGCTTAAACCCAATGGCACTTACTCAGGGAAAAAGATACGGGAGTTCCAAAACCCGTGGAAATACAGGAAGGAATATGACCGTACTTACAGGGAATCATATGTTATTCCAAGTGACAGTATCGATACCAAGGGAACATTCATTCTTTCAAAAGATAAAATTGTTTTTGATCAGGCATTTAACAAAGCAAAAAACAGTTATAAAATTGATTCAATAGATCGGGACATTATCATTTTAACCAGAAAAAATAATAATTGATCGCTTTACCTACCCCAAACATCATTTTACCGACATTTTCGGTTATCTGTGATAAAATTCATTTCCTATTCATTTAAAGCTCCTTACATTCGCAACATGGAAACAAAAAAAGCCATTATCAGCGTTAAAGATCTGGTAAAAAAATATGATGACTTTGTGGCCGTTCAAGGGCTTAGTTTTGAAGTTTACGAGCATGAGATTTTTGGCCTGCTTGGCCCTAACGGTGCCGGCAAAACCACTACCCTCGAAATTATCGAAACGTTGAGAGATAAAACATCGGGTGAAATTATTGTTGATGGTTTTTCTGTTGACAAAAATCCACAGCAAATTAAACAGATTATTGGCGTGCAGCTACAGGCTGCTGGCTATTACCCCAATCTAAACCTGATTGAACTGATTGAACTTTTTGCCGGTTTATACGGTGCCAACATTAAACCTATGGAGATGCTGGAGAAAGTAAACCTTCAGGATAAGGCCAAAGCTAAATATAAAGCACTTTCAGGCGGGCAAAAACAGCGCTTTTCTATAGCGACAACCCTGATCAACCAACCAAAGATTATTTTTTTGGATGAGCCTACAACAGGTTTAGATCCACAGGCACGCAGAAATCTTTGGGACCTGATTACAGAAATCCGCGATGCAGGCACTACGGTTGTCATTACCACACACTACATGGACGAAGCTGAACAGCTTTGCGATCGTGTTGCTTTTGTGGAACGCGGACAAATTATCGCTTTAGATACGCCCGACAACTTAATAGACCAATTAGTAAGCAGTGGTTTTGAGCGTAAGAAAGAGGTTAAAAAAGCTAACCTGGAAGATGTTTTCATCAACCTTACAGGTCAGGAATGGCGTGAATAAGCTCGAGCCCTCAGAAGAAGGACCTACAAACATAGTGTACTTCATATAGTTTTAAAATCAAATCCAGCAGAATCAATATGCAAAAAGATATACATGAAAAAAATCTAAACTCCCCTTCAAAGGTAGGAGGCTATAGTAATACCAAAGCAACGCTGGCCCTCGCCAAAGCAAGCTTCCGTTCTATTATGCGGAGTCCTTCGGCAGTGGTTTTTACCCTTGCTTTCCCCCTGATATTTATCCTCGTTTTTGGCTTTCTGGGCGGCGGCGGAACCCGTATTGATGTTGGGGTTACACCAGGTTCTGATATAAATAACCCGGTAATGGGCATGCTCGAAAAAACAGGTATGATCCGTTTGGTAAAAGATAAATCAAAAGCTGAATTTGATAAATTACTGGAAAAAGGGAATGTTGATGCGATGATTGATATTCACAGAAAAATAAATTCTGCCGCTTATTCGGTTAATGTGGTTTATACTTCGGCATCAAGAGATAAAGGCGGGATTTTAAAATCAGTTTTAAATAACATCTTTTACGATAAAACCTTAAAACCAACTGTTGCAGAAATTAAAGAAAGTACCATTACAGGGCGCGAGTATAAAACAATTGATTTTATCCTTCCTGGTCAATTGGGTTTTTCGCTATTAAGCACCGGCGTTTTCGGAACAGCGTTCGTATTCTTAAGTCTGCGCCAAACCCTGGTTATCAAACGCTTTTTTGCAACTCCGGTAAGGCGTTCGAGCATTGTAATCGGTGAAGGGATTGCCCGCATAGGCTTTGCTTTAATTGGCGCTTTATTTATCATTTTAATTGGCCATTTCTTTTTTGGCTTTACGCTCGTCCACGGAGCGCTTACGGTCGTCAACATGCTTATACTGGCTACTCTCGGTGTCATTGTGTTTATGGGTTTTGGCTTTATTATTTCAGGCATTGCCAAAAGCGAAAGTATGGTACCTCCGATATCGAACATTATTACCCTGCCACAGTTTTTATTATCGGGCACATTCTTTTCTATCGAGGCTTTCCCAGGTTGGTTACAGCCAATTAGCCGGGCCTTACCACTTACCTATTTAAATGATGCCATGCGCAAAGTAGCTTTTGAAGGTTTAGGCCTATGGGATGTTAAATTCCAGATCATGATTTTACTGCTCTGGGGTATTTGCATTTATGCAGTAGCGGTAAAAGTATTTAAGTGGGAATAAGGTAACTTAAAAGCATTTTAAAATGATAACATAAACGTTATCATTTTTTTTTGGAGGAAAAATTTTAATATCGGATAGTTTAATTTTTTATATCATCCGATATTACTATATTTGGGTATGTGGGATTTTGATTTAAGCGATTTAGAAGAGCTATTACCTCAAATAGAAAGGTTATACGAAAAAAAGGCCAGGTTAGAAACTTCAAGGCCATTACCTAATAGCGCCTTGCACCGCATCAAAGAAGACCTTACTCTAGAGTGGACGTATAACTCCAATAGCATAGAGGGAAACACTTTAAGCCTGAAAGAAACCCAGATGGTTTTACAGGAGGGCATGACGGTTAAAGGCAAATCGCTAAGAGAACATTTCGAAGCTTATAACCACGAAAAAGCTATCGATTACCTGTACACTTTGGTCAATAAAAATTATACACTCAGAAGCATTGACATTTTATCGCTTCATGGCCTGGTACTGAGAAGTATTGAAGATGATTACGCCGGCCGTTTAAGAAATGGTGGTGTACGCATTGTAGGCGCAAATTTCACACCCTCAAATGCCAATAAGGTTTCTGATCTGCTAGATCAGCTGATCACTTTTATTAAGGATAACCCACTGGGATTAAATGATATTGTATTGTCTACTATTTTCCACCATAAATTAGTTTGGATACATCCTTTTTTTGATGGGAACGGGCGTACTGTCAGGCTTGCCATGAATCTACTGCTCATTCGAAATGGCTTCCCTCCAGCCATCATTCTTAAAAACGACAGAAAGAAATACTACGAAGCACTTAATCAGGCCAACAAAGGCAATTACCATAAACTTTGTTTATTAATGTTGCAGGCTTTAGAGCGTTCGTTAAATATTTACATTAATGCATTGCCCGGAAACCATTATGGAGATTACGAACCCATATCCAATATCGTTTCAGAACCTGATGTGCCATATGGCCAGGAATATGTGAGCTTATTGGCGAGGCAAGGCAAAATTGATGCTTATAAAGAGGGCAGAGATTGGCTTACCACAAAATCTGCAGTACAAAGCTATATCAAAACACGAAAAAGAAAACGTTAACCTTTTTTAACTTTTTGGTGGACGATATTGACGTAATTTTACTAAAAAATTTTTAATGAAAAGTTTAATCATCTTTTGTGGTATTTTACTTATTACCGGTACTTCGGAAGCACAATTTAAATTCCTGGCAAACAACAGTTCTGACCAATACAAGGCTAAAATTTTTGTGGATAAATGTGAAGGAAATGCTTGTGGCGGGAAAGCCACGATTATTGTTTACGATAAGATTACAAACAGGGAGATAGACACTTTTCATTCTGAAGACCTGGATTTCGGCTTAACCGAATCTCAAAATGCTAAACTCGGATGGCTGGAACTTGGCAAATATCAAACACCTTTAATTTTCGGCGATTTTAATTTCGACGGTATGGAAGATCTTGCCATCAGAAACGGGAATAATGGCGCCTATGCGAGCCCATCATATGAGATTTATTTAAGCTCAAAAGAAAACAAATTTGTAAAGAGCGGGGAACTTACCAAACTGGCCAGTGAGAACCTGGGCATGTTTGATTTTGATAAAAAAACAAAGCAAATTGCTATTCATCAAAAAGATGGCTGTTGTTTTGATAAAACCATCAATTATAAATTCGATGCTAAAAACGTACTGTACGAAGAGTCATCGGTAATTGAAGATTCGAGCATTGCCGATATGGTTACTGTGATTACTCAAAAAATGGTTGACGGCAAGATGAAAAGAACGGTTCAGAAATTTAAAATGAAAGATTATTATAATCAATAAGTCGAATTTTCAACCACAGATACACACAGATAAATAGAATTTCTGGTTGTCATATCCCTGATCCGATAACTATTGGATTTATTTCAGGGTCTATCCTCTATCAAAGATGCTGACCACGAAGTAGCTACAAGGCAATTGAAAATAATATTTCTTCCTTGTAAAATAAATTCAGCATGAGATGACGATGCATGTTTACAGTGCAGCTTTTACCAAAAATGGCAATATTTCTTTCTGAAAACTCACAAAGTTTTTACGAACGTCAGAATCGCTAACTGAAGTAAATGCGAATGAAAACACGATACTTTTACTGGCTTTTAGCAAAAATGCCAATCCTTCCCTTCTTGCCGGATTATTTTTAAAGTTATCCAATTGCAGGTAAGCGGCCAACAATAAAGCTTCCAACTGATCTGATAAATGTTTTAAAAACTCCTGAGAGTTTGCATTTTCGCGCACAAAATCCCATCCGATAAATTCATTACATGCCGTAAATGACAATCGGCTTGTTTTCATTACCAGTGCTTTTAAGTGTTCTTCTTCAGAAGCGTAACTTACTTTATTATTTAATATCTCATAAAGGTTCTGATCCAGGTAGTCCATCAGAATACTATCCAGAACCTGCTCTTTACTCTCAAAATATTTGTAAATGGTTGCTTTGGCTATGCGGGCTTTTTTAGCAATTTCATTTACACTGGTTTTATGATAACCGTATTTTCTAAATAATTCTTTGGCAGCCTTTTTTACTGTTTCTTTTATTTTTTCAGCTTCCATTTTAATTGCTTACATGTATTAGTGTGTTGCCTTGCAGAGAAACATTGTATGCTTTTAAACTCCTTTGTGCGGGTGCTTTTTGCGGACTACCATCATACAGTAAAAATTTAGCTCCTGAGCAAGGGTCGGTTGCAGTAACACCACTATCATCGGGCGCTACCCTACAAATCTTTTCCGGGTTTACGGTGCTGCATCGATCAAAACAAACATATCCAAAATCAGTTTTAACAATAAGCAATCCACCGACTCCCTTATCTGGAACCACCAAAACTGTATTATTAATGGCTTTCAGGCTAAATTCCGTTATGGTTACATTGTAATTTACAGGTACATCTGGGATGTAACCTCCATCTTTACCGCAACCCGTGACCATCAGGAGTATAAACAATATACTATATAGATATTTCATCATTAAATTAAAGCAGATTTAAATTGCTTTAAGAAACGTGCATCATTCTCTGAAAATAAGCGCAGATCTTTAATTTCATACTTTAGATTGGCGATACGTTCTATCCCCATTCCAAATGCAAAACCACTGTATTTTTTTGAATCAATGCCACAGTTTTCCAAAACATTCGGATCTACCATACCACAACCTAAAATTTCTACCCAACCACTATATTTACAGAGCTGGCAACCAGCACCTTTACAAATGGTACAGGAAATATCCATCTCTGCGGATGGTTCGGTAAAAGGAAAATATGATGGACGGAAACGCACTTTTGTACCTTCTCCATATAATTCCTGCACAAAATAAAATAAAGTCTGCTTTAAATCAGCAAATGAAACATTTTCATCCACATACAAACCTTCTATCTGATGAAAAAAGCAGTGTGCACGGGCAGAAATGGCTTCGTTACGGTAAACGCGGCCTGGCATAATTGCCCTAAATGGCGGCTGGCCTTGCTCCATCATGCGCACTTGTACCGAAGAAGTATGCGTACGTAAAGCGATATCGCCTTTCTCGCCTCCTTTTTTAATAAAGAAAGTATCCTGCATATCTCTTGCAGGATGTTCTTCAGGGAAGTTTAGGGCCGAGAAATTATGCCAATCGTCTTCAATTTCAGGACCTTCTGCTACAGTAAAACCTAGTTTGGCAAAAATCTCTACAATTTCTCTACGCACCAGGGCCAAAGGATGGCGTGAACCAATTTCGAAACCTTCACCTGGCAAAGTTAAATCCAATTGAGAATTTTCAGTTTTGATATCGGTGTTTTCCGTTGCCTCTTTTAGCGTAAGGTATTTTGATTCAGCTAATTGTTTAAACTCGTTTAAAACCTTACCCAAAGATCTTTTTTCTTCAACAGAAACAGACTTGAATTCGTCGAAAATCTCTTTTATGATGCCTTTGCTACCTAAATATTTAATGCGGAATTGCTCTAACTCGTCTGCTTTTTCAGTTACGAAAGCATTAATTTTCTCGGTATATTGTGTTATTTTGTCCTGTAACATGGCTTCAAATATACAGCAAATTATCCAATAATTTTAGGACCAATGAGTTCAAATAATCTGTTTACAATGCTATTATAAAGAAAATGAACCCATAAACAACAAAAGCCGCTTTGCGCGGCTTTTGTTGTTTATATAAAATTACTGGTTTTAAATTACTCCTAGTGCTTTTCCTACTTTAGTAAATGCGGCTATGGCCTTATCTAAATGGTGTTGCTCATGCGCGGCAGATAACTGCACGCGGATTCTGGCTTTGCCCTGAGGTACTACCGGATAAAAGAACCCGATTACATAAATTCCTTCTTCTAACATTTTAGCCGCGAATTGCTGTGCAATTTTGGCATCGTATAACATTACCGGAACAATTGGATGGAACCCAGGTTTAATGTCAAAACCTGCCTCCGTCATTTTTTCGCGGAAATATTTGGTATTCTTTTCTAATTGATCTCTTAGCGATGTGGTTTCGCTCAACATATCCAGTACCGCAATAGATGCACCTGCAATTGCCGGCGCCAAAGTATTAGAGAACAGATAAGGACGTGAACGTTGACGTAACATGTCAATAATTTCTTTCTTACCCGAAGTAAATCCACCAGACGCACCGCCTAAAGCTTTACCCAAAGTACCTGTAATAATATCGATCCGGTCCATCACATTAAAATGCTCATGTGTTCCGCGGCCATTTTTACCGATAAAACCAGTACAGTGCGACTCATCAATCATGATCAATGCTTCATATTTATCGGCTAAATCTGCAATCTTATCCAATGGAGCTACAGATCCGTCCATAGAGAAAGCACCATCAGTAACAATAATCCTGTGTCTGCAATCTTTGGCCGCAATTAACTGTTTCTCCAAATCTTCCATATCGGCATTTTTATAACGGAAACGCTGTGCCTTACACAATCTAACCCCATCTATAATTGATGCGTGATTTAACTCATCAGAAATAATAGCATCTTCTGCATTAAATAATGGTTCAAAAACGCCGCCGTTTGCATCAAAAGCGGCAGCATATAAAATAGTATCCTCAGTACCTAAAAATTTAGAAATTTTTGCTTCAAGTTCCTTGTGCACATCTTGTGTGCCGCAGATAAAACGTACCGATGACATTCCATAGCCATGATCATCGATTGCTTTTTTAGCTGCTTCAATCACTTTAGGATGAGAAGAAAGCCCTAAATAATTATTTGCACAAAAGTTAACCACTTCAGTACCGCCGCTTACTTTAATGTCGGCACCCTGAGGGGTAACGATGATCCGTTCGCGTTTAAATAATCCAGCGTTTTCGATTTCTTCAAGCTCCTTTTGGAGAACAGGTTGTAATGTTTTATACATGGCCCTTTTAATATGGTTGATTTGAGTTCAAAGTTATAAAAAAAAGTCTTTTCCGACCTAAAAAGGCAATTTTATCCCTGTATTTTACGCACAAATATCTAATTGATCAGATCAGCATTACCGGGATGAATATTTGAAAACCATTTATCAAGATTATTTTTTTTCGATCTTAACAAACTTTAACACCAAGCTATATGTATAGTGTTAAAGTTATTCGATATTTATAGCTTACTAACCCAACATATGATAAGAATTTTATCGCTCCTGTTTTTTTGCAGCATTACCAATATTATTTTAGCTCAACAATCTACCCTTACCGGAATTGTTAAAGATAACAGCGGACAACCTATTCCTTTCGCAACAATTTCTTTAAAAAACACGACCAAAGGAACATCGGCAAATATTGATGGAAAATATGCCCTTAAGTTAAAAAATGGTCAGCACACTTTAAGTTTTAGGGCTGTTGGCTATAAACAGCAAGATCATATTATCAATTTATCCGCAGATGAATCGCTAAATGTTACCTTAACATCAGAAAGCTATACTTTAGAAAATGTGACGATCACGGCCAATGCGGAAGATCCGGCCTATGCCATTATCCGCAATGCTATTCGGGAAAGAAAAGCACACTTGAATGAAGTGAAGGCATTTAGCTGTGATGTATATATTAAAGGCGTGCAACGGTTAAAGGGGGCACCTAAAAAATTCTTCGGGCAGGATATACAGAAAATCTTAGAACTGGACACCAACCGGAGAGGTATTATTTACCTTTCGGAATCGCAGAGCAAATTTAATTTCAGAAGGCCTAATGAGGTACATGAAGAAATGATCTCATCAAAAGTTGCCGGCAGGAACAATACATTCAGTTTTAACAAGGCATCGGATCTGATCATCGATTTTTATGATAATTATCTACTCGAGAACAAATTAAGTGCGAGAGGATATATTTCACCAATTGCAGATAATGCCCTTTTTTATTATAAATATAAATTATTAGGCGAAAGCAATGAAAACGGGGAAACTATCCATAAAATAGAAGTGATTCCCCGTCGTGAAAACGATCCTGTATTTAGAGGAATTATCTATATTATTGATGATAGTTGGAGAATTTATAATACCGACGTTTATCTCACTAAAAACGCTGGAATTAACTTTATCGATACGCTACACATCAGCCAGCAGTTTACTAAAGTTAATGAGGTATATATGCCTACTGCCATTAATTTTAAATTTGGGGGCAATGTGCTCGGGTTTAAAATAGCCGGATATTATGTTGGAATTTATAGCAATTATAACCTCGATCCTAAATTCCCTAAAAACTTTTTCAATGGAGAAATCTTAAGGGTTACCGAAATGGTAAATAAAAAAGATTCCATTTATTGGAGAAACAACAGGCCTATCCCATTAACGGAAGATGAAAAAATCAACTATGTCAAAAAAGACAGCATAGCGAAGCTAAAAGAATCGAAGAAATATCTCGATTCTCTTGAAAGAGAGAACAATAAATTCGGCATAGGCAAGCTTTTGCTTAGGGGAGTAAGCATCAATGATCGGTACGATAAGGAATACTGGAGCTTCGACCCTGTATTAAAAGCTATATTTTACAATACAGTAGAGGGGTTTGCCATAAAATATGGTGTTACCTACCGGAAGGATTTTGAGAACAGGAGATCTTATTCCATTAGACCTGAGTTGAGGTACGGTTTTGCTAACCAGAAGCTTACCGGAAGTTTAACTGGAAGTTATTATTACAACCCGCTTAAACGCGCCAGTATAGGTGCGTCATTCGGAAACGGGATATTCGATCTGAACAATCTGGGCTCTATGACACAGCTGGGTAATACCATTAACTCATTATTTTACGAGAAAAACTTTGCCAAGTTTTACGAAAAGAGTTTTATAAATATTAATACCACCCGCGAACTGACCTCGGGGCTGCAGGGAAGTCTGGCTGTAGATTATAGCAGGAACAAAAGCCTCACCAATAACTCTACATTTAAATTTATAGATGCGAAAGACCGCGAATTCACTTCAAATAACCCCTTCAATCCAACAGAGGATACGCCGCTTTTCCCGACCTATAATTCTTTCAGTGCCACGGCAAGTTTGACCTATACTTTCGGACAGCAGTACATTACTCGTCCGGATGGCAAGTTTTATACCGAATCGAAGTTTCCAAAAGTTACGTTATTGTATAAAAAAGGCTTTAATGGTGTACTGAATAGCGATATCGACTACGACTTTGTAAAACTGGAAGTATCGCAGGATAGAATTGGAATGGGATTGTGGGGATATACCTCGTTTTTGGCTGGCGTGGGCAAGTTCCTGAACAACAAAAACATGTACTACCCCGATTTTAAACATTTCGCTGGTAACATTTCAACCATTTTTCCTCCCAATTTAAGGAAGTTTCAATATTTAGATTTTTATCAGTTCAGTACAAACCAACAATATTTTGAAGCCCATTTGGAACATAATTTCGCTGGATTCTTTATGAATAAAATTCCATTGTTGCGTAAAGCGAAACTTGAAGAATTTATCGGAGGTGGTTATTTATCTTCTCCCGAAAAACGAAATTACAAAGAATTCTATTTCGGCATCCAACGCCTGGTATTGCGTGCCAGTTATGGCTTTGCGTATGATGGTGGGCGTAAGTTAACCCAAGGTTTTAGGATTTCGTATGGCTTCTAGAATGGAATACGTTTGATGTAAAATGGATGATGGCGCTTGACACATTATCTATCTTACATTTTCCATTTTTACATTTTACATAATTCCCTTATCTTTGCACCGCTTTAAACGCCGTTTGCGACGGTATCAACAGCGTTATGAAAAAATATCAAACACTACTTTACTATTGCTATAGCTACATAGCAGAGGCAGAACAATTTGCTGCCGATCATCTTAAATTTTGTAAATCTCTGGGCCTGGTTGGCCGGATTATTGTTGCAGACGAAGGTTTAAACGGCACCGTGTCGGGCACTCCAGAAGCCTGCGAAGCTTATATGAAAGCCATCCATGCTGATGAAAGGTTTGCCAAAACAGAGTTTAAGATTGACGATGTAGAAGAGCTTTCGTTCCTGAAAATGCATTGCCGTTACAAATCCGAAATTGTGCACTCGGGTTTAAGGGATACTACAATCATTGATCCTAACAAACAAACGGGTAAACATTTAGAACCGGTCGATTTCATGAAAATGAAAGATGATGAGGATGTAATCATTCTTGATGTGCGCTCTAATTACGAACATAATCTTGGTAAATTTAAAAATGCACTGACACTTGATATCGAGAATTTTCGTGATTTCCCGGAACAGATTAACGAGCTTGCCCAATATAAAGACAAAAAAATACTAACTTATTGCACGGGTGGGATTAAATGTGAAAAAGCATCGGCCCTATTGTTGCACCACGGCTTTAACGATGTTTATCAATTGCACGGTGGTATTATTAAATATGGTAAGGAAGCTGGCGGAAAAGATTTTGAAGGCAAATGTTATGTATTTGATAACCGCATAGCTGTAGATGTAAACCAGGTTAACCCAACGGTAGTTTCAGTTTGCTACAATTGTGGAGTAACTACGCCGAAAATGATCAACTGCGCTAATCCAGAATGCAACGAGCATATTACCCAATGTGATGCCTGTGGCGAACAACTTCAGGGCTGCTGCTCGGTAGCATGTACCACCAATCCGCGCAAACGCCCTTACGATGGTACAGGTTATTATGTGAAGGTACCGCAGCCGGTGGCAGTGAAAGCGTAAAGAAATTAGTAGCAAGGTCGTCCTCTCGACTGGAACGCAGTGAAATGCCCGCCTGCCCGTACAGGCGGGGAGAGATCTGTTGAGACAGATTTCTCGACTTCGTTGCACTCCGCTCGAAATGAAGAAAACTTGGTGCGGCTACTTCCTTAAATTTTCTATTACTTATATTGATTTAATGCGATAAATTACCGCTCGAAATGTCGGCAATTTTAGGGGCTATTGAAATTTCGATCTTTTTCATGCTTGAATCCTTAACATCTATCGCCTCTCGCCCATTTTAAACAATTTTTCATTACTTTGTGCTATAACGGGTTTACCCAATAACACTTTATGCTAAACTACTTCAGGCTTTTACTACTATTATCCTGCTTTGCTATAACCAGCGATGCATCAGAAATTAAAAGTATAGGCGTTCCGTACATCGAAAATTACCCAAAAGCTACTTATTCCTCAGGAAACCAGAACTGGAGTATAGCTAAAGATAAAAATGGTGTAATGTACTTTGGCAATGCTGAAGGGTTATTAACTTTTGATGGCCGTTACTGGCAGAAATACCAGATGCCTAACCGACAGATTGTTAGAGCTGTTGCTACCGATAACAAAGGAAAAATTTATACCGGTAGCTTTGGCGAGTTTGGTTACTGGGCAATTAAAAACAATAAATTAAGTTACCATTCTCTTACCAATTTGTTGCCGAAAAACATAAAAATTGATGATGAGGTATGGAAAATCTATGTAGATCCTGACAGAGTAATCTTCCAGTCTTTTTCCAAAATATTTATTTATAAAAACAACAAAATAGAGGTGATAAAATCACCATCTTCATTTCTTTTCTTGCACAAGGTAAACAACAGGTATTTTATCGAAGTACTGGAAAAAGGATTGTTTGAACTGAGTGGCAGTAAATTAGTTTACATCCCTAACAGCGAAAAGTTAGGCAAAGAGGGTATATTATCTATTCTTCCTTATAAGAATACCGGCCTGATCATTGGAACCAGTAAACAGGGGTTGTTTACGTACGATGGTAGAAATTTTACACCTTTAAATACACCTGCAAATAATTACCTAAAAACCTACCAGCTCAACAACGGTGTAAGTTTGTTGGGCAAGTACTTCGCATATGGCACCATTCTAAACGGTTTGATCATCATAGATGAAAATGGTAAAATTGTGCAGCGGATCAATAAATCAAGCGGTTTACAAAATAATACAGTTCTAAGCTTATATGCAGATAACGAGCAAAACCTTTGGACGGGGCTTGATAACGGCATAGACCGGATAGAACTTAATTCGCCCTTATATTTTTATTTCGATAAAACAGGTCAGTTTGGAACGGTTTATTCCAGTATTATTTTCAATAATAAAATTTACCTCGGCACCAATCAGGGGTTGTTTTACAGCGAGTGGTCGCCAGATAATCTTCTGCCTTTCAATTTCCGTTTAATTCCTAATTCGCAGGGTCAGGTTTGGGAACTGACCATCATCGATAACGAGCTAATATGCGGCCATAACAGTGGCACGTTTAAAGTTTTTGGCGATAAAATAGAATGGATATCAAGGTTGGCAGGTGGCTGGACCATCAAAAAATTAAACTCCAATCCAAATTACCTTATTCAGGGAACTTACACAGGCTTATCTTTATTTACCAAGTCGCCAAGTGCAGGATTGAAGTTTTCAGGCAAAATAGCTGGTTTTACAGCGCCTTCAAGATATGTTGAACAAGATAACAGAGGCGATATCTGGGTTGGCCATGCCTATAAAGGCTTATTTAAACTGAGCCTTAGTCATGATTATACCAGAGTAACCAGTACTAAATACTTCGATGAGAAGAATGGTTTACCCGGTAATTATAACATTAACATTTTCAACCTGGAGAATAAAATTGTTTTTTCATCTGATGCGGGTTTTTATACCTATGATGACCTGAGCAATAAATTTACCAAATACGAAGTACTGAATAAAAGCCTGGGTTCTTTCGAAACCTCCAACAAAATTATCCCTGCAGGCAGTAAAAAATATTGGTTTATTAATCATGGTAAAACCGCACTGGTTAACTTTAGCGAGCCAGGAAAGGTAGAAATCGATTCCAATCAATTCAGCATTTTAGATGGCCGGATGGTACAATACTATGAAAATATCAGCCGCATCAGCAATTCGATCTACCTGATCAGTGTTGATGATGGTTTTGTAATCTATAATTCCACTGCCCAACTCAATCAGGAAAAGAAAAAACTACCCGCTGTTTTAATCAGGCGTGTTGAAGACATCACCGATAAATTCTCGCTGATCAGCGAAGCCGGAAATAATGAGGAAGCAACAGAAATTCATAACAGCAGAAATAACATCCGGATTTCTTACGCCTTACCTTATTATAGGCAGGCTAAAGTTAGATATCAGTTTTATCTGGAAGGTTACTCCCACGCCTGGTCTGACTGGACTTATGCTACAGAGAAAGATTTCACCAATTTAAGCGCAGGCACCTATACTTTTAAAGTGAGGGCAAAAATCGACGACAATACAGTTAGTAGCGAAACCGTGTATACCTTTACCATTCTACGCCCATGGTACCTGAACAATTGGGCCATTTTATTATACACTATTCTGTTTGTAGTTGTTTTAATCCTGTGTAAAAAGATATATGAAAGGAAACTACAGCGCGATAGTCAAAAAATTACAGATCGCTTAAAAGCCGAGCAACAGGAAAAGTTTAGGCAGGAAGCCGAAATCAGCGAAAAGCAGATTATTAAATTACAAACAGAGAAACTGCAGGCAGAACTGGCATCGAAAAACAGGGAGTTGGCCAATTCAGCAATGACCTTGGTTTACAAAAATGAGTTGCTCCAAAAACTGGCTGACGACATCACCAAGCTGAAAGACGAAAATGGCAAGAAACTTTCAGATGAGCAGACCCGCAAGATACAGAAAGTAATAAACGATGGGATGAATGATGAACGTGACTGGCACCTGTTTGAAAATAGTTTTAACGAAGCGCATGAAAGTTTTTTTAAAAAATTAAAGGCGCAGCATCCTGATCTGGTTCCGAATGATTTAAAACTCTGTGCTTACCTGCGGATGAACATGAGCAGTAAGGAAATGTCATCACTGTTAAACATCAGTTTGAGAGGGGTAGAAATACGCCGATACCGCCTACGCAAAAAACTCGAAGTACCGCACGATAAAAATCTTACAGAATTTTTAATGGAGCTTTAAGTGTCCATACAGACTCAACTTTTTTCATTTTTTAACTAAAAAATAAATAAAAGTTATGCTATTAAAATCTACAAAATTGGAAATATTGTCTGATTCTATTTGATATTACAGAATTAGCACTACATCATTACCTCTCACAATCATTTTTACAACCCCACAAAATACTTAGTGTGATTTATACACTTGTATAGATGTTAATATGATGTTAAAATCCAAAAAAATGCGTTTTTAGGCTAAAATCGCATTTGGTTTAATGATGTGAGATATACCGTGAAGCATTATGATGTATTAATGTAGAGGTAAAAACACTTGCACATCAACGAAAACAACCTCACATTTAACTAACAATTAAACTAAAATTTATAATAAAGCATGAAAAGAATCTTTACAAGAATTTCTGTTCTCGCTGCACTTTGTTTGCTAACAATTAACGTAGCATTAGCGCAAAACATTACTGTAAAAGGTAAGGTAATTGATGGTGGTGATAAAACCCCATTACCAGGCGTAACTATATTAGTTAAAGGCACACAAACAGGTACGCAAACAGATGTGAACGGTGGCTACTCCATAAGCGCGCCGGCCAACGCCACACTAGTATTTAACTTCGTAGGCTATACAGCACTTGAGCAGGCTGTAAACAATCAAACAACTATTAACGTATCATTGGCTTCATCAACACAACAATTAGAGCAGGTTGTGGTTGTAGGTTACGGTACACAAAGAAAAATTGATGTTACTGGAGCTGTGGCTTCAGTAAAAGGAGAAGATATCAACAAACAACCTTCTACCAATCCAATAAGTGCTTTACAAGGTAAAGTTGCCGGGGTTTCAATAAGTAATAATGCCACTCCAGGTTCTGCACCTCAAATTACTATTCGTGGAACAGGAACTATTTACGGTAATACCGGACCATTATATGTGGTTGATGGTGTTTGGTATGATGACATTACCTTTTTAAATCCTGCAGATATCGCCAGCATCAACATACTTAAAGATGCTTCAAGTCAATCTATATATGGAGTTAGAGCTGCTAACGGTGTAGTATTGGTTACTACTGTTAAGGGGAAAAATGGAAATGCGACTATCAATTACAATGGTACAGTTGGTCTACAAAGCGTAACTAACCAGGTTAAAATGACAGATGCAAGCGAATATGCTACAGCTGTAAATGAAGCATATAAAATTAATGGTGCAGCTAATCCATTGTTCGCAAGTACAAATTTAGGAGCAGGAACAGATTGGTACGATCAGGTTTTACGTACAGCTATGATTAATAACCATCAGGTTTCTGTTAATGGGGCCAGCGAAAAATCTAGTTACAATTTTTCATTAGGTTACGTTAATCAGGATGGGATTATTACCAATAACAATTATAAAAGGTATACCGCCCGTCTATCTAACGACTTCCAAGTTTTAAAAAATTTAAAAGTCGGATATAATGTTACCGGAAGTTCAAGCAAATCAAACAATGCTCCGGCATCAATCTACCGTGCTTTATATACAGCTGCTCCTGTTGTACCTGTTTTCAATGCAGATGGCAGTTATGGAGATCCAAATAACTTTCAACTTGGTAATGGAAGCAATGTAAATCCTCAAGCCACAATAGATTTTAATAACAGCATCACTTCAAAATACAGGGTTACTGGAAATGTTTATGCTGAACTAAAATTTGCTAAACACTTTACCTTTAAAACAAGTGCTGGTGGTGATTTTGGACAAGAAGAAAATAGAATTTACACCCCATTATATTATGCCACAACCGGACAGAATACTAAGATAAGTACACTCTCTATTGGTAGAACGGAAACCAGAAATTGGATTTTAGAAAATACGTTAACCTATGAGAATAAATGGAACGACCATAGCTTAACCATATTGGCTGGACAAACCGCGCAGCGTTATAAATCTTATACAATGACCGGAACAGCCCAAAATGTACCTTACACCAGAGACGGCGATTTATACCTAAGCTTAGGAAATGCATCAGGAAGAACCATAGAAGATTCTGGATCGTTAAACACGGCCACTTCTTATTTCGGTAGAATTAACTACAGTTTCAAAAACAAGTATTTATTAAATGCTTCTTTGAGGGGTGACGCTGCATCACAATTTTTTGGTGGTAGTGATTTATGGGGATATTTCCCATCAGTAGGTGCTGGATGGGTGATAAGCAATGAAGATTTTATGAAAGATCAAAAGGTCTTCAGTAACTTAAAATTACGCGGTAGTTGGGGTAAAGTAGGTAATGCAGGCGTTCCGATTAACCCTACAACATTAACAGTAAATCAAAGCGCAGCTTTAATAGCATTTTATAATGGAATTGCTAATACAGGAGCTAGCGTAACTACAATTGTTCCTCCTGCCCTTTTCTGGGAACGTAGTGCAGGAACTGATATTGGTTTAGAAATGGGCTTTTTAAACAATAAATTGTCTATTGAAGCCGATTACTACAATAAAAAAACTGAACAGGCTATTTTTAATATTCCAATTTTAGGTTCGCTAGGTACATCAAATAGTGTTCTGCTAGGCAATCAAGCTGATTTCAGGAACCGCGGTTTTGAATTATTAGCAACCTGGTCTGATAAAACTTCTGGTGGTTTAACCTACTCTATTAGTGGTAATATTGGTATTAATAACAACAAAGTATTAAACGTAACTTCTGGTTCAAATCCAATTGATGCCGGAGGTGACGGGTTAAACAATGCTGTAGTTCCTACAAGGACTGTGGTAGGCATGCCTATTGGTTCTTTCTATGGCTACCAGGTAGTTGGCATTCTTCAAACTGCACAAGAGGCAGCCACTTCGGGTATGCCTGGTGCAAGAGCTGGTGATTTTAAATATGCTGATTTAAACGGAGATGGAATTGTTGACTCAAAAGATAAAACCTTCCTGGGTAATCCAAACCCTAAATATACCTATGGTATTAATACCAATTTTGCTTACAAAAATTTCGATTTAACGCTTGATATTCAAGGGGTAGCAGATGTAGACGTATTTAATGCTAATCTGGGTAACAGATTTGGCAATGAGAATTATACAAAAGATTTTTATGATAACAGATGGACAGGTGCTGGATCTACCAACACTTATCCTTCTACTAGTTTAGCTGGTGGGAATAATAATCAAACCAATTCATTTTATGTTGAAAGCGGTGCTTATATCAGATTGAGAAATATCCAATTAGGCTATAATTTACCTCAATCACTAGTATCTAAATGGAAGATGCAAAAACTAAGGGTATTTGCCAATGCACAAAACGCAGTTAATCTGTTTGGATATAAAGGTTTTACTCCTGAGGTTGGAGGTGTACCAACAAAAGCAGGTATAGATTTTAACGTGTACCCAATGTTTGCTACTTATAACATCGGTATAAACTTAACCTTTTAATTGATTTGAACATGAAAACACATATAAATATAAGTTTACAAAAATGGTGTGCAGTTGGTGTATTATCAACCTTAATTTTTGCATCATCTTGTAAAAAAAGCTTTTTAGATGTCGATCCACAAGGTCAACAAGCAGCGCAACAATTCTGGAAAACACAAGAAGATGCTACCAAAGGAGTAAATGCGATATATGCAAATTTACGTACATGGGAAAACTTGGCTTTCCCTGCTTTAGCCATCGAAAGTACAGGTTCTGATGAAGCGGATAAAGGTAGTACTGTAACAGATGCCACGTTTTTTAACCTTTACGACACCTTTACTGTTACTTCTACAGAAGGTTCATTGCAAAGTTTCTGGACAGGCCAGTACAGGAACATCAACCTTTGTAACCAGGTTTTAGATAACATTCCAAACATTTCAATGGATGCAAGTTTGAAAGCTCGTTATTTAGCTGAAGCAAAATTTGTTAGGGCTTATTCATATTTCAGACTTGTAAGGGCATATGGTGGTGTTCCTTTAAGATTAAAGGTACCTGCTGATGCCACTGAATATAATATCCCCAGGGCAGATAAAGCTGCTGTATATGCTCAGATTGAAAAAGACCTAACCGAAGCAGCAGCAGTATTGCCAGCATCTTATGGCACTTCAGACATCGGAAGAGCTACTAAAGGAGCCGCAATTGGAATGCATGCTAAAGTAGCCATGTACCAACAAAAGTGGAATGACGTTTTATCTTTGACCAACCAGGTAATGGATATGGGTTACTCCCTTTTCCCAGATTTTGAGAAAGGATTCCGCACACAAAATGAGAATAATGTAGAATCGTTATTTGAAGTTCAATGTGAATTTGTTCCAGGCAATAATGATGCTTCAAACTCTCAATATAGTCAGGTACAAGGCGTTGCCGGAGAACCAGCTGGTGGCTGGGGATTCAATACTCCATCTGCAGTATTGATAGCTGCTTTTGAAACCGGCGATCCAAGAAAAGATGCAACAATTCTATTTCCAGGAGAAACTACTCCACAAGGCGACTTTATCAAAACAAACGTTGTAAATATTGGTTACAACCAAAAGTCTTATGTTCCTTTCAGCATGTTCGTTTCAGGCAATCAAGGTTCTCAGCAAAATTTCAGGGTACTGAGATTTGCTGATATTTTATTAATGAATGCTGAAGCAGCTAATGAGCTTAATAATCCATCACTTGCCCTAACATCATTAAATAAAGTTCGTGCACGTGCAAGAGGAACGGCTACAGGCATTCTTCCCGATGTTACAACTACCGATAAAGTAGCACTTCGAGCTGCAATTTATAAAGAAAGACAGGTTGAATTAGCTTTAGAAAGTGACAGACTTTTTGATGTAATCCGTCAAGGAAGAGGCGTAGAAGTTTTTGGTGTTAAAGGCTTTAAAGCCAATAAAAATGAAGTTTGGCCAATTCCACAAACAGAAATTGATTTAAGTGGTGGTTTGTTAACGCAAAACCCTGGTTACTAAAATACAATTCTAAGGGTTGCCAGATAAACTGGTAACCCTTTTTTCACACTTACACAATGCTAAAAACCTATCCTACAAGAATTTCATTATTATCCGTTATCCTGGTTTCGTTGTTGGTTTTGGGCGCATGCTCTAAAGCTAGAACCCAGACCTACAATCCAAATCTTAGCATTAAGATAAACCTTAGTGATGAGCAATTGCTTGATCTCGTTCAAAAACAGACTTTCCAGTATTTTTGGGATGGTGCAGAACCCACATCAGGTGCAGGCAGGGAGCGTTTCCATGTGGATAATGTATACCCGGAAAATGATAAAAGTACGGTTGCAACAGGTGCCACAGGCTTTGGCTTAATGGCCATTTTAAGTGGCATTGACAGGAATTATGTAACTAAAAAAGAGGGTTTAGACCGCTTAAATAAAATATTGGATTTTCTATCCACGGCCGATCGCTTTCACGGTGCATGGCCACACTGGATTTATGGCGAAACAGGTAAAGTACGTCCATTCGGACAAAAAGACAATGGAGGCGATCTTGTAGAAACATCATTTGTTGCACAGGCATTGATCTGCATTAACGAATATTATAAAAATGGTACAGCAGCCGAAAAAGCTTTAGCTAAAAAAGCTGACGAACTTTGGAAAGGCATTGATTTTAACTGGTACCGCAATGGTGGCCAAAATGTATTATACTGGCACTGGTCGCCGGAGTACAATTGGGAAATGAATTTCCCCGTAAAAGGCTATAACGAATGTTTAATTATGTACGTAATGGCAGCCTCTTCTCCAACTCATAGCGTACCTGCCGAAGTTTATCATGAAGGCTGGGCAAGAGGAGGAGCAATCAAGGCAAATTTCGATCTGTACGGGCATCATATCCCGTTAGATTTCCAAGGTGCTAAAAATTCTGTGGGTCCATTATTCTGGACACACTATTCATATTTAGGTTTAAATCCGAAAGGATTAAAAGACCGTTATGCCGATTATTGGCAGAACAATGTTAATCAAACTTTGGCCATACACGATTATTGCGTGGCCAATCCAAAGAAATTTAAAGGTTATGGAGAAAATAGCTGGGGTTTAACGGCCAGTTATTCCGTAAAAGGTTATGCTGCCCATAGTCTGCAGGAAGATTATGGTGTTATTTCGCCAACCGCAGCCATATCTTCTATACCTTATACCCCAAAAGAATCGATGAAGGTAATCAGACACCTCTATGAAGATCTGGGTGACAAAGTTTGGGGTAAATATGGCTTCTACGATGCTTTTTCAGAAACCGATAACTGGTATCCTAAAAGGTATTTAGGCATAGATCAGGGTCCAATGGTCGTGATGATCGAAAATTACCGTTCTGGCCTTCTCTGGAAGTTATTTATGGGAAACAAAGATGTTCAGAATGGATTAAAAAAACTGGATTTTCAGTTTCAGCCATAATATGGGGTTGTATATAAATGTTTAGTCACTATATATTTCAAATTAAACCTTCAGAACCATGAAAAAAATCATTTTATTATTAACAGTAATTATCGGAATTACCATTGTAAACTCAGGTTTCACCACGATCCCCAAACATCAGTTAGCGACTAAAAAAGTCAATAAAAAGGCAAAATTCAGCACTGTAAATTTAACGGCTACAAATTCAACATCCGATGGCGTATATGTAACCCTGCAAAATAACACCAGCGGAGGTTCATATTCATTTTTTATTCCGCCAAATACACCTAATGGAACAGTTTTAGGTCAGATACCAGAAAGTGGAGATGTTTATACTGTTGGCTTAACATCAACCGGCGGTGCGCACAATATGTGGGTTTATTGGGAGCACAAATCGAACGTTACAGGATTAAGCGTAAGCGGAATGGCCATTGGTTGCCAGGCCTGTGCTAAAATCCAGATCTTTTAATTAACCCTTAACTGATGGCTAAACATTTATTTAAAATATTTTTAATAACAACCTTTTTCTGCAGCACGTACGCTGTACATGCCCAGCAGAAAACCTATTGCAACCCCATCAATTTAGATTATGGTTATACACCTTTCGAATCTTTTACCCAATGGGGAAAACACCGCGCAACCGCCGATCCGGTAATTGTAAATTATAAAGGCGATTTCTACCTGTTTAGCACCAACCAATGGGGATACTGGCATAGCGCCGACATGCTGAACTGGAAATTCCATGAAAGAAAGTTTTTGCGCCCATGGAATAAAACCAAAGATGAACTCTGTGCGCCAGGCGTGGGCATTGTTGGCGATACCATGGTGGTTTTTGGCAGCACTTACACCAAAAACTTCACCCTTTGGGGAAGTACTGACCCTAAAGGCAACAAATGGTTTCCTTTGGTTGATTCTTTAGAAATAGGTGGCTGGGATCCAGCCTTTTTTACCGATGATGATGGTAAATTTTATATGTACAACGGTAGCAGTAATAATTACCCCATGTATGGTGTAGAGCTCGACCGCAAAACTTTTAAACCCAAAGGTACCCGTACGCCAATGTATTTACTGGAGAGCTGGCGCTATGGCTGGCAACGTTTTGGCGAGTATATGGATAATACTTTTCTTGATCCCTTTGCCGAAGGTGCCTGGATGACCAAACATAATGGAAAATATTATTTCCAATACGGTGCACCGGGAACAGAATTCAGTGGTTACTCAGACGGTGTGGTAGTGGGTACCAAACCTTTGTTCTATGATACGCCTACAACTCCTCAATCTGATCCTTTGAGTTATAAAGGTGGAGGATTTTCACGGGGTGCAGGACATGGCGCAACCTTTCAGGATAACAACAAAAATTACTGGCATATTTCTACCAGCATTATCTGTGTAAAAAATACCTGGGAACGCCGCATGGGTATTTGGCCAACCGGTTTTGATCAGGACGATGTGATGTGGACCAATACCGCATTTGGCGATTACCCGCTTTATTTACCTGCTCAAAGAAAAGCTGAAGGGCCTGCCGGTCCGGGCTGGATGCTCATCAACTATAAAAAACCAGTAACCGTATCCTCTACCCTTGGCGGCTTTAACGCTAATAATGCAGTTGACGAAAACATTAAAACCTATTGGAGTGCCAAAACAGCAAATAATGGCGAATGGATCCAGACCGATTTGGGCAGTCTTGCAACTGTTAACGCTATCCAGATCAATTATGCCGATCAGGATGCTGATTTTTTAGGAAAACAGACTGGAATTTATCATCAATATAAAATTCTTTCCTCAACAGATGGAAAAAAATGGAACACGCTTGTTGATAAAAGCCAAAATAAAACAGATGTTCCACATGACTACATCGAACTTCAAAAACCGGTTAAAACGAGGTTCATCAAAATGGTGAACGTACACATGCCTACCGGAAAATTTGCCATTAGTGGCCTACGCGTATTCGGCAACGGAAACGGAGAGAAACCCACGAAAGTAAAAAACCTCATCGTATTAAGAACAGAAAAAGATAAACGCAGTGCCTACATCAAATGGGAGCCTGTTGATAATGCTTTTGCTTATAATCTGTACTATGGCACAGCACCTGATAAGCTTTATAACTGCATCATGATCCATGATTTTAATGAATATTGGTTCAAAGCAATGGACAGTCAAAAAGCATACTATTTTGCTATGGAGGCGATTAATGAGAACGGCGTATCGGTTAAAACTGAAGTGAAGAAAGTGGATTAAATAATAACTTATGTTGGTTTCTTTAGATTAAGAAATGACTAATATTTATTGATTTTTAAATGCAATGTAAGCTATTTAAGCACTTGTTGAACGGGCGCGCCAGCAAATAAAGAATAAAGGCTCACGCTCGTTACTAACGAGTGTGAACATAGCGCATCGTTTTAACGATTAACAGTAAAGCGATAGAATCGCAAAGCTATTTATGCACTCGTTAGAAACGAGCGCCAGCAAAAAACAACAGATCACGCTCGTTAAAAACGAGCGTGAGAAAGGCTAATCGTTTTTTAACGATTACCACAAAACTGATTAATAAAGAATAAAACACATATATAATGAAGAGAGCGAATATCCTGGTTGTTTTTTTAACCCTTTTTGTACTGAACGGATCAGCACAAAACAAAAAAACTGTTTCGGCAGAAGAGGTAAAGATGAATACCTTCATCAGCAACCTGATGGCGAAAATGACCGTTGACGAAAAAATAGGTCAGTTGAATTTGCCGAGTTCTGGCGATATTACTACAGGACAGGCCAACAGTAGCGACATTTCTAAAAAAATTAAAGCCGGACAAGTTGGTGGTTTATTCAACATCAAGGGAGTTGATAAGATTAAAGCGGTGCAAAAAATAGCGGTAGAAAACAGCCGTATGAAAATTCCATTGCTTTTTGGAATGGACGTGATCCATGGATATAATACCGTTTTCCCAATTCCATTAGGCGTTAGTTGTATCTGGGATATGGCTACCGTGCAAAAATCGGCCCGTATTGCAGCAATAGAGGCCAGTGCAAGCGGAATTAACTGGACCTTCTCCCCTATGGTTGACATTTCCAGGGATCCGCGGTGGGGCCGCATTTCAGAAGGAAGTGGAGAAGATCCTTATTTAGGCTCACAAATTGCCGCAGCCATGGTAAAAGGCTATCAGGGAAAACTTCAGGCCAATAACGAGATTTTAGCTTGTGTAAAACATTATGCGCTTTATGGCGCTGCTGAAGCCGGCAGAGACTACAATACCACAGATATGAGTAAAGTCCGCATGTATAACGAGTATTTTCCACCTTATAAAGCCGCTGTTGATGCAGGTGCAGCCAGTATTATGGCTTCCTTTAATGAAGTTGATGGCATTCCGGCAACTGGAAGTAAATGGCTGATGACAGATGTTTTACGTAACCAATGGGGCTTTAAAGGTTTTGTAGTGACTGATTATACGGGTATCCCTGAAATGATCGCGCACGGCATGGGTGACTTGCAAACTGTTTCCGCATTAGCTTTAAATGCCGGAGTTGATATGGATATGGTGGGTGAAGGCTTTTTAGGCACTTTAAAAAAATCATTGGCAGAGAAAAAAGTGGGTATCGCGCAGATTGACAGGGCTTGTAGATTGGTGCTTCAAGCCAAATACAAATTGGGTTTATTTACAGATCCTTACAAATTTTGCAATACAGAAAGAGCAGCAAAAGAGGTTTTTAGTCCGGCTAACCGCCAGGTGGCACGTGAAGTTGCAACAGAAAGTTTTGTGCTGTTGAAAAATAACGATAATGTACTCCCATTAAAAAAATCAGGTACCATTGGCTTAATTGGTCCGTTGGCAGATAATACCGCTAATATGTATGGTACCTGGAGTGTTGCCGCGCTTTTTGACAAGTCAGTAACAGTACTTCAGGGTTTAAAAAATGTCTTGGGTGATAAAGCAAAAATATTAACCGCACGCGGTGCAAACTTCCTGGCAGATTCTGCTATGGAGCAGCGTTATGTAAACATCCACAATCCAACATACAAACGTGATTCACGTACCGAAGCTGAAATGATTAAAGAAGCTTTAGAAGTGGCGAAAAAATCAGATGTTATTGTGGCTACCGTTGGAGAAGGTTCTGAATTTACAGGCGAAAGCAGTAGTGTTACTGATATCCAGATTCCTGAAACACAGAAAAACCTCTTAAAAGCTTTGGCTAAAACCGGTAAACCAGTGGTATTGGTGCTGTTTACAGGTCGTCCATTAGCCTTGAACTGGGAACAGCAAAATATCCCGGCAATCTTAAACGTTTGGTTCCCGGGAAGTGAAGCCGGAAATGCAATTGCCGATGTACTTTTTGGCGATGTTAATCCATCTGGTAAATTGAGTGCAACTTTTCCTCAAAACGTAGGTCAGGTGCCGTTGTATTATGCCCATAAAAATACCGGTCGCCCACTGGCTGAAGGTAAATGGTTCGAGAAATTCCGTTCCAACTATTTAGATGTTAGTAATGATCCATTATATCCTTTTGGTTTTGGTTTAAGCTATACATCATTTAATTATAGTGATGTTAAACTAAGTGCAAATACCTTAAGCAAAGGAAAATCGATCACAGCATCCGTTACACTAAGCAATACAGGTAAATATGAGGGTAAAGAAGTTGTTCAGTTATATATCCAGGATCTTGTTGGAAGCATTACCCGGCCGGTAAAAGAGCTAAAAGGTTTCCAGAAGATTAATTTAAAAGCCGGAGAAAGTAAAACCGTTACTTTCACTATTTCGGAGAACGACCTTAAGTTTTATAATTCAGATTTGAAATTCGTTGCAGAACCTGGCGATTTTAAGGTATTTATTGGTACAAATTCCCACGATGTAAAAGAAGCATCTTTTACGTTGAAATAAGACCATTAGGTTTGGTTATAAACCCTGAGCTATTGTAAAGTAGCCAGGGTTTTTTATTTTTGCTGAATGAAATTATTATAATTCACGGGATACAATTGATATTAAGAAGTTATGATAGCGTCGTTCTCACTATTAAAAAATTGAGCTAATAGGCTCCAATACCGGACATAATAATCACACTAATTATTAATTAAACAGATGAAAAAGATTATTCTAACGATTTGCATTCTTTTTCCTGTACTCTTTTTAAATGCTCAAGACTTAAAAAAATACGACAGGGGAAGTTTTATTAAAAGAAAAGATTCTATTTACTATAGAATTTTATTTCCAGAGAATTTTAATCCCAAGCAAAAATATCCGATCGTTTTCTTTTTGCACGGAAGTGGAGAAAGGGGAAACGACAATGCCAGTCAACTGGTACATGGCGGCAAATTATTTTTAAAAAATGATGTCCGGAAAAATTTCCCCGCTATTGTAGTTTTCCCTCAATGTCCGAAAGACGATTATTGGGCCAATGTTAATATTGACAAAAATGCAAATGGCAAAAGAACGTTCAGTTTTGTAGACGGTGGCAAACCTACCAAAGTAATGCATGCCTTACAGGGCATGATCAAAGATTTTCTTCGAAAGCCATATGTAAATAAAGATCAGGTTTATGTTGGCGGCTTATCAATGGGCGCTATGGGTACCTATGAGCTGTTAAGGAGACAACGCCGTAAATTTGCTGCAGCGATTGCTATTTGTGGTGGCGACAATACCAACAACATTAGAAAATATCAGAAAGTGCCGCTTTGGATTTTTCATGGTGCAAAAGATGATATCGTAGATCCGGCATTATCTATGGCCATTGCCGAACGATTGAAAAGTGTTGGTGATGAGGTGAAATTTACGCTTTATCCTAATGCAAATCATAATAGCTGGGATAGCGCATTTGCCGAACCAGAATTGTTGAGCTGGTTATTTTCGCATAAGAAATAATAAAACGATCCGTCATAATGAACTTCCGCCCGCCCGGTCGGACGGGTGTTTCAGTATCTATTTGGCAAGACCCTGAAATAAATCCTATAGCCATCGGATCAAGGTAACGATCGGAGGTGAAAAAATTGGAAAGCAGGGTTCTGTGTGTTATCGGTTTCGAAAGCCCTGCCATCCGCTTTACTCGCACCAATTGAAAAAATTGGTGCTCCTGCACGCTCCTGTCAGGTTTAACTTACCCGGGTTAACCTAGGTAAAATAGACCCGACAAAATGGAAAGCCCGGAGGGTGAGGAACGAGACCGAGGACTTGAAATGACGGCGGGACTGCTGTAACCGATAAATACAGGTTTGCTCTTCAAAAAAGCAAAATCAAAGTTACCTTGAAGAAAAATCTTCTAGGCCATTTAATTTTCGCATTTCGCCACAACCTTATTTTTTTACCTTATAAATTGGAAAACCCATAATTGGGTGGCTTAGCGAGATGCTAAGAAGAGAGATTGTTTTTTCATGAGAAATAGCAAAACAGTTAGTCATACTGAACTTCCGCCCGGCCGCACGGGTGTTCAGTATCTATTTGGCAAGACCCTGAAATAAATCCGACAGCCATCGGATCCGGGTAACAATCAGAGAAAAAAAATTGGAAAGCAGGGTTCTGTGTGTTATCGGTTTCGAAAGCCCTGCCATCCGCTTTACTCGCCCCAATTGAAAAAATTGGGGCTCCTGCACGCTCCTGTCAGGTTTAACTTACCCTGGTTAACCTAAGTAAAATAGACCCGACAAAATGGAAAGCCCGGAGGGTGAGGAACGAGACCGAGGACTTGAAATGATGGCGGGACTGCTGTAACCGATAAATACAGGTTTTGCTCTTCAAAAAGCAAAATCAAAGTTACCTTGAAGAAAAATCTTCAAGGCTATTTAATTTTGCATTTCGCTACAACCTTATTTTTTTACCGTATAAATTGGAAAACCCATAATTGGGTGGCTTAGCGAGACGCTAAGACGAGAGATTGTTTTTTCATGAGAAAATAGCAAAACAGTTAGTCATACTGAACTTCCGCTGGCCGGTCGGACGGGTGTTTCAGTATCTATTTGGCAAGGCCCTAAAATAAATCCGAGAGCCATCGGATCAGGGTGACGATCGGAGAAAAAAAAGGCCCCGTTTTTTCACATCGGGCCCTTTTCTATAATATCAATGGTGATTATTACTCTGCCATATTGTGGTAAACCGCCTGCACATCATCATCTTCCTCCAACTTGTCGATCAATTTCAAAACATCAGCGGCCTGCTCTTCAGTAACCTCATGGTGAGATAAAGCAATACGCTCTAATTTTGAACTTTTTAACTCGATGCCTTTTTCTTCCAGTGCCTTTTGTAAAGACCCAAAGTTTTCGAATGCACCCTGTGCTACAGCAATATCATTCCCTTCTTCATCGGCTTCAACATAAAGTTCTTCTAAGCCAGCATCGATTAATTCGAATTCAAGTTCCTCCAGGTCTAAACCTTCAGCGGGTACAAAACGAAAAACCGATTTGCGGTTAAATACGAAATCTAAAGATCCTGTTTTGCCCAAAGAGCCATCAGTTTTGTTAAAATAACTACGAACATTTGCTACGGTACGATTGGTATTATCGGTAGCTGTTTCAATTAAAACGGCAACACCATGTGGCGCATAACCTTCGTAAACAATTTCCTCGTAATTGGCCATCGATTTATCAGAAGCACGTTTAATTGCCGCCTCTACCCTATCTTTTGGCATGTTTACCGCTTTTGCATTTTGCATAGCTGTACGTAAACGCGAGTTGGTTTCTGGATGAGGTCCCGATTCCTTAACCGCCATTACGATATCTTTACCAATACGCGTAAACTGAACCGCCATTTTGGCCCAACGCTTAAATTTTCTCTCTTTTCTAAATTCGAATGCTCTTCCCATTATTTTAGTATTGAGATATGAGATGTGAGATGTGAGACCTTACGCCTTCAATCCACAAACCCTCTACCCTTATATTACTTTTTTAAATTATTTAACATATCAATTGTCAGTTTCGATAAATCGAATTCTGGTTTCCATCCCCAGTCTTTTGCAGCATAGCTGTCATCGATAGAACGTGGCCAGCTGTTTGCAATCTGCTGACGTGGATCATTAGCTGCGTAAGTTAGTTTAAAATCTGGAATATGTTTTCTGATTTCGGCAGCTAAAACTTCAGGTGTAAAACTTACCCCGCCAAAATTATAACTGCTCCGTACCGAAATTTGATCTGCAGGTGCATCCATCAGCTCGATTGTTCCGCGGATCGCATCCTCCATATACATCATAGGCAATTCTGTTTCCGCATTTAAGAAACTCTGGTAACTCCCCTTTCTCAACGCATCATGAAAAATATGAATCGCATAATCTGTTGTTCCACCTCCTGGAGCAGCTTTCCAGCTAATCAATCCCGGATAGCGGATACTGCGCACATCCAATCCGTATTTTTGGTTGTAATATTCGCACCAGCGCTCACCGGCCAGCTTACTGATCCCATATACGGTATTCGGATCCATTATACAATATTGCGATGTATGATCTTTCGGCGAATTTGGTCCGAATACAGCGATAGAACTTGGCCAATATACTTTTGCCGTTTTATATTCTAAAGCTAAATCTAACACGTTTAATAAACCGTTCATATTTAAATCCCAGGCTAACTTCGGATTTTGTTCTCCTGTTGCTGATAATAAAGCAGCTAAAAGGTAAACCTGTGTTGGCCTGTATTTATGAAAAATGCCATTGATCATTTCTTTATCAAGTACATTCACAAATTCGAACGGTGCAGAATTTTTGATATCATAATCCGGTCTGCGTATATCGCATGCAACAACATGATCATCACCATATATTTTACGTAACGTAGTTACCAACTCGGTGCCAATTTGCCCGTTAGAGCCTAAAACAACAATTTTTTCCTGCATATTTTTTTGAGATTGAGCAAAGGTAAAAAAATGAGATAAAAGGCAATAAAATATTTTAAGAAGAGGTTAAACCATTAATGTTAATCCGGTTAGTTGTTAAACCAGCTTGCAAAACTCATTAACGACAAACTACTAACCGAAAACTACTAATTGAAAACTGGTGAACTTTGATCAATTGCGATTTATAAACTGCTCAATTGAACCCTGTTTCAGATCTGAATTTTACCTGAAAAATCTTCGTTTTCGGATTTATTGGCAAAAAACACATTTTCCAGTACTAAATGTAGTTTTTACACCAAGTAACATTATTATAAAAACGCGGCTTAAATCGTTGTTAAGCTATAAAAAGCCTATTATTTAGAACAATTCCACGCGGTAACAATCATATTGCAAACCGATAAATTAACGTAATAAAGTTACGCTTTACGTTATATTTTTTCTAATATTACTAATTGAACACATAAGTAACCAAAATATAAAATCATAAAGACGATGCACAGAAGAGAAGCACTCAAAAACGTTGCATTTTTGTTGGGAGGAGCAATCTCGGCAAGTACAATGGGCGTGTTATTTGAAAGTTTTACGCTCCCCGAAAATGAAAAAAACTTTGTAAACTATTCGCTTGAAGACGAAAAAATCTTTGCAGAATTTGCTGATATCATTGTCCCGACAACCAAATCATCAGCAGGTGCCAAAGCCGCAGGTTTAGGAAAATTCATTCCGATGATGATGAAAGATTGTTACCCTGCCACTATGCAAACTTCCTTTGCTAAAGGCTTTAAAGATCTTCAGGCAAAATCCATGAAAGATTTCGGGAAAAGTTATCTTACCTTAACACCAGCCGACCGCAAAAAACTAATGATCGATTTGAGGGCTATCGCACTTGCTCAAAAAGATGGCCAATCAGAAGAGAATAAAGATTTAGCCTACTTTTTTATCACTGCACGTGATTTGACCCTACTCGGTTACTATTCTTCAGAAATTGGTTGTACCAAAGCAAGGGAATATGTCCTTATTCCGGGCCGATATGACGGCAATGCGCCTTTAAAACCTGGCCAAAGATCTTGGGCTACCTCTTAACAACAACTACAAAACATCATGAATTTAAATACGAATTTAAAAGCAGAAAATACTTACGATGCTATTGTTATAGGATCGGGGATTAGTGGCGGCTGGGCTGCAAAAGAACTTACCGAGAAAGGTTTACGTGTACTCATGCTCGAAAGAGGGATGAACATTGAGCACATTACCGGTTACGAAAGCGCCATGAAAAATCCATGGGATTTTAAACATGCAGGTAAACTTACCGAAGAACAAAAACGTACCCACCCGGTGCAAAAAAGAGATTATCCATACCAGGAAGCAAACGAAAAATGGTGGGTAAACGATTTAGAATGCCCATATACAGAAGATAAACGTTTCGACTGGTACCGTGGTTTCCACGTGGGTGGTAAATCTTTGATGTGGGGCCGTCAGAGTTACCGTTTAAGCGACCATAACTTTGAAGATAATGCAAAAGATGGTCACGGAAACGATTGGCCGATCCGCTATGCAGAACTTTCACCTTGGTACGATTATGCAGAGCGTTTTGCAGGCATCAGTGGTTCTAAAGAAAACTGGCCAACTTGTCCCGATGGTGATTTTTTACCACCGATGGATTTAAACATTGTTGAGAAATCAGTAAAAGCCCGTGTTGAAGAACATTATAAAAGGGAACGTATCATCATGATTGGCCGTGTAGCCAACCTTACCGTTCCGCACAAAGGCCGTGGAAATTGCCAATATAGAAACCTGTGCAGCCGCGGTTGTCCGTTCGGAGCTTATTTCAGTACGCAGTCTTCTACCCTACCCGCAGCAATGGCAACCAAACGTTTAACGTTAAGGCCGTACTCTATCGTAAATCATATTATTTATGATAAAGATACCAAGAAGGCTAAAGGTGTAATGGTGATTGATGCAGAAACCAATAAAACGATGGAGTTTTATGCTAAAATCATTTTTGTAAACGGTTCTACATTAGGTTCTACGTTCATTCTGTTAAATTCAACATCAGAAGCACATCCAAACGGATTGGGCAATGGCAGTGGTCAATTGGGCCATAATTTAATGGATCACCACTTCCGTTGCGGAGCATCCGGAGAGGCTGAAGGTTTCGATGATAAATATACTTATGGTCGCCGTGCAAATGGGATTTATGTACCAAGGTACCAAAACATCGGTAACGATAAACGCGATTACTTACGTGGTTTCGGTTATCAGGGCGGCGCAAGCAGAAGCAACTGGCAAAATGACGTTGCCGAGTTATCATTTGGTGCAGACCTGAAACAAAAAATGACCACTCCAGGAAAATGGAGCATGGGATTAGGCGGTTTCGGAGAAATGTTACCTTACTATGAAAACAAGGTTTATATTGATAAAACCAAAAAAGATAAGTGGGGACAGCCTGTATTGGCAATTGATTGCGAATACAAAGAAAACGAGAAAAAAATGCGTGTGGATATGATGAATGATGCTGCTGAAATGTTAGAAAAAGCAGGTATAAAAAACATCAAAACTTACGATAATGGCTGCTTTCCAGGTATGGCAATTCACGAAATGGGTACTGCCAGAATGGGTAACGATCCAAAAAATTCTGTGCTGAACAAATGGAACCAGATGCACGAAGTGAACAATGTTTTTGTAACCGATGGGTCGTGCATGCCGTCTATTGCCTGCCAAAACCCTTCATTAACATTTATGGCGCTAACTGCACGCGCTGCTGATTATGCCGTAAAAGAACTTAAGAAAAAGAATATCTAGAAAGGTTTAAAACATGAGGTGTAAGGGTTAAGGTAAAAGGCGTAAGGTCTGGTCCCTAATCCCTACACCTTAAACTTTATTTAAAAAACAATATCTAAATAGGGAAAAGGCTTAAGCGTTAAGGTATGGGAAATTCACCCTAAACCTTACACCTTACTCTCCACACCTTTTATAACATGAAAAGAAAATTAAGAATGGGCATGATAGGCGGCGGAAAAGACGCCTTTATCGGTGCCGTACATCGTTTGGCCGCTAACATGGATGGACTAATCGAATTATCTGCCGGAGCTTTAAGTGTAAATCCTGAAGTGGGATACGAATCTGGAAAAATGCTTTTTCTTCCCGATAACAGGATCTACAACAATTACGAAGAAATGCTGACAAAAGAAAGTGAATTGCCAGCAGACGAAAGAATTGATTTTGTAACCATTGTTACCCCAAACTTTGCCCATTTTGCACCTGCAATGATGGCATTGGATAAAGGTTTCAACGTGGTCATAGAAAAACCAATGACTTTAACTTTAGAAGAAGCAAAACAGCTTCATGCTAAGGTAGAAGAAACAGGATTAACCCTTTGTTTAACGCACACTTACTCAGGCTACCCGATGGTTAAGCAGGCGAAACAAATGGTAAGCGAAGGCGAATTGGGTACAATACGTAAAATTGTGGTAGAATACCCTCAAGGCTGGTTAAGCACACTTTCTGAACGCGAAGGTAATGCACAGGCAGCCTGGCGTACCGATCCATCTAAAACCGGAAAAAGCGGTTGCATGGGTGATATAGGTACACATGCAGCAAATCTTGCAGAATATATTTCGGGATTAAAAATTACTAAACTCTGTGCGGATTTAAATATTGTGGTACCAGGAAGAGCCATTGATGATGATGGTAACGTACTGTTAAAATTCGATAATGGCGCTAACGGTGTATTGGTGGCCTCACAAATTGCTGCCGGCGAAGAAAATGCATTAAAAATAAGCGTTTATGGCGAAAAAGGTGGTTTAGAATGGCACCAGATGGAGCCAAATACCATGATTGTGAGGTGGTTAAATGCACCGGCACAAATTTATAGAACCGGTAATGGTTATATGGGAAGCTTTGCAAAACACAATACCCGTACACCGGGCGGTCACCCTGAAGGCTATTTAGAAGCATTCGCCAATATCTATAAAAACTTTGCGCTTACTGTAGATGCTAAATTAAACAGCGAACAACCTTCAGCAGAAATGCTCGATTTCCCTAGTACCGCAGATGGAATCAGAGGAATGGCATTTATTGAAAATGTAGTGGCTTCAGGCCAATCAGATCAAAAATGGTTCGACCATAAAATATAATTCCGGCATGACAACGATAAAAGGACCAGCTGTATTTTTAGCACAGTTTATAAGCGACGAAGCTCCATTTAATTCACTTGATAGTATTTGCAAATGGGCTGCAGATTTGGGATTTAAAGGCATCCAGATGCCAACACTCGATAACCGTTTTATTGATCTTAAACAAGCAGCAGAAAGTAAAACCTATGCTGATGAGTTAACAGGTAAAATTGCCACTTACGGTTTAGAAATTACCGAACTATCTACACACTTGCAAGGCCAGTTGGTTGCAGTTCACCCTGCTTACGATGACTTATTTGATGCATTTGCCCCAAAAGAAGTACACAAAAACCCAAAAGCCAGAACGGAATGGGCAGTACAGCAGATGAAATATGCAGCCAAAGCATCACAAAACCTGGGTTTAAATGCACACGCCACTTTTAGTGGTTCGTTATTATGGCAATATTTCCACCCTTGGCCACAACGTCCGGCCGGCTTGGTTGAAGAAGGTTTTGCAGAACTGGCAAAACGGTGGACACCGATCTTAAACGAATTTGACCAATGTGGTGTAGATGTTTGTTATGAAATACACCCCGGAGAAGATTTATTTGATGGCGAAACCTACGAAATGTTCCTCGCAGCAGTAAATAATAACCCTCGGGCATGCTTATTGTATGATCCATCTCACTTTGTGTTGCAACAATTGGATTACATTCAGTACATCGATTTTTACCACGAACGCATCAAAGCGTTCCACGTAAAGGATGCAGAATTTAACCCTACGGGCAAACAAGGCACTTTTGGCGGATACCAGAGTTGGGCAAACCGGGCAGGGCGCTACCGTTCACCAGGTGATGGACAGGTTGATTTTAAAACCATTTTTAGTAAATTAGCCCAATATGATTTTAAAGGCTGGGCTGTTATGGAATGGGAATGCTGCATTAAAAACCAGCAGGATGGTGCCCGGGAAGGTGCAGCGTTTATAAAAAAGAACATTATTAACGTAACTGATAAGGCATTTGATGATTTTGCTGCATCGGGTAGTGATAGCGCTTTCAATAAACGAATATTAGGATTACAAGAATAACAACACACAAAACACACACAACATGAAAAAAACATTTTTAATTTTAGGCGCTGTAGTCATTTTTATGGCGTCGTTTTCAAAAGCAGATTTAGCGAAAGAAAAAACCGTGATTGCAACGGCAACAACAACAAACCATGCTGCTTTTCAATCAAATCCAGGAGAAAAACTGATCAATAAATCAGATTGTTTAGGTTGCCACAACAAAACCAACAAAATTATTGGTCCTGCGTACGTAGATATTGCAAAAAAATATCCGGCTACCGAAAAAAACATCAACATGTTAGCCGATAAAATTATTAAAGGCGGAACGGGTGTTTGGGGCAATATGCCGATGACTGCTCATGCTACGCTTAAGAAAGATGATGCAAAATTAATGGTAAAGTATATTTTATCTTTAAAGAAAAAATAGTCGAATTCCTTTAGCAAATCGATTTACTAAATATGAAAACAGAGCAAGAAAATAAAAGCACGAGTAACCGTCGTGATTTTATTAAAACTTCGGCAATCGCTGCCGCTGCCTTTATGATTGTTCCACGCCATGTTTTGGGCGGAACAGGTTATTTAGCGCCAAGCGATCGCTTATTGGTTGCCGGCATTGGAGTTGGCGGAAAAGGCCAAAGCGATTTAGAAATGTTTTACAAAAGCGGAAAAGCAGATATTGCTTTTCTGTGTGATGTAGACGATCGCCGTGCAGCCAATAGTGTAAAAGCTTTCCCTAAAGCTAAATACTATAAAGATTGGCGCGAGATGTTGGATAAAGAGCATAAAAACTTCGATGCTGTTTCTGTTTCTACTCCCGATCATAACCATGCCATCCAGGCGCTAGCCGCCATGCAGCTGGGTAAACACGTTTACGTTCAAAAACCTTTAACACACGATATTTATGAAGCGCGGATTCTAACCGCAGCGGCAAAAAAATATAAAGTGGTTACACAGATGGGTAATCAAGGTGCATCAAACGACGGTCCAAGGCAGATGAAAGAATGGTACGAAGCTGGTTTAATCGGCGACGTACATACGGTTTATGCCTGGACTAACCGTCCGGTATGGCCACAAGGTATTCCATGGCCAAGCAAGAAAGCAGAAATTCCTAAAGAATTAGACTGGAATTTATGGTTGGGCACGGCTCCTGAAAAGGATTATGTTGATAAATTAGTTCCTTTCAACTGGCGTGGCTGGTGGGACTACGGAACTGGCGCTTTAGGCGATATGGGTTGCCACTTAATCGAGGCTCCTTTTAGTGTATTAAATTTAAAATATGCTAAAGAAGTTGAAGCAAGTGTTGGTTCTGTTTATGTGGATGAATTTAAACGCGGTTATTTCCCTGAAAGCTGCCCTCCATCAAGCCATGTTACCTTAAAATTCCCTAAAACAAATAAAACAAAAGGTGATGTTACTTTACACTGGATGGATGGTGGTATCCAGCCAGAACGTCCGGAAGAATTAGAAGCAAACGAAACTTTCGGTGATGGTGGTAATGGCACATTATTTATCGGGACAAAAGGTAAAATGATGTCTGAGACTTATAGTGCAAATCCAAAATTATTGCCTTTAAGCAGAAATAAAGACATTAAAGTTGCTCCAAAATATGCTCGCGTACCAGATGGTGCAAACGGACACTACAAACAATGGGTTGAAGCAGCGATTGCCGGTTATGGCAAACAAGAAGTAAGTTCGCCTTTTGAAATTGCAGGTCCGTTAACAGAAGCTTTATTGATGGCCAACCTGGCAATCAGAAGTTTTGATATCCAAAAAACGGTAAACGGTAAGACTACTTACCCAGGCAGGTACACGAAGATGTTATGGGATAATGACAATATGAAAGTGACCAACTTTGATGAAGCCAACCAGTTTGTTAAACGCGAATACCGTAAAGGCTGGAACAATTTAACACTTTAATTAAAAGTACTTACAAACCTGATGGATTTTAATATCCATCAGGTTTAAATTTAAAAAAATGAAAAAAATCTTTCTTTCTGCTTGCATCATACTAGCAGTTACACAAATATCAAAAGCACAAAAAGGCTTTAAACCACTTTTTGATGGTAAAACTACAACAGGCTGGCATACTTACAACAAAACTACCGTTGGTAGTGGCTGGCAGGTTCAGGATGGCGCACTACACCTGGATTTAGCTAAAAAAGGTACAGATGGCGGTGGCGATTTAGTCACCGATAAAGAGTATGGCGATTTCCACTTGAAATATGATTGGAAAGTGGCTCCTAAAGCAAATAGCGGTGTTATTTTTTATGTTCATGAAGAACCGAAATATCACGCTACTTATTCTACAGGTTTAGAAATGCAAGTAATCGATAACGATGGTCACCCTGACGGAAAAATCACCAAACACCGTGCCGGCGATCTTTATGATTTGGTAAAAAGTTCATCAGAACCGGTTAAACCAGTTGGCGAATGGAACAAAGCTGAAATCATTAGCAAAAAAGGCAAATTGACCTTAATTTTAAATGGTGTTGAAGTGGTAAAAACAACCCTTTGGGATGATAACTGGAAAAAAATTGTTGCAGGCAGCAAATTTGCAACATGGGAAAACTGGGGAACATACAAAACCGGAAAAATTGCCTTACAAGATCATGGAGACGAAGTTTGGTACAAAAACATCTCTATTAAAGAACTTTAAATACGGAAAATGTAAGATGGAATATGGTTAATGTGAATTATACCATCATCCAAACACTTACATTTTATAACATTAATGGTAAGAGGGAAAATGTATAATGTGAATTACAAAATCCCTCTTACCTAATCCAGTTAAAATATTATAAAATTATAAGATGAGTTACGGATATACGTTCCCATCACCACTCTTACCTTAACCATTTCACACAATTACTAGCCAAATGAATAGCACTACCCGCTTTAAACTTTCTGCCATGATGTTCCTTGAATTTTTTATCTGGGGCGCATGGTTTGTAACTTTAGGAGCATTCTTAAACAATAACCTGAAGGCAACCAACTCTGAAATTGGTTCTGTATTTTCAACACAATCCTGGGGCGCTATAATTGCTCCATTTATAATAGGCCTCATCGCCGACAGATATTTTAACGCTGAAAGAATTTTAGGTGTGCTGCATATTATTGGTGCTATTTTAATGTACCAGATGTATAGTGCGCCAGATGTAAGTGTTTTCTACCCTTACGTTTTAGCTTACATGATTTTGTTTATGCCTACCCTTGCGCTGGTAAACTCTGTATCTTTTAACCAAATGAAAGATGCCGAAAAAGAATTTGCTAACATCAGGGTATTTGGTACAATCGGCTGGATCATTGCTGGTCTATTAATCAGTTTTGCCTTCCACTGGGATTCTCCGGAAGGAATTCAGGCTGGATTATTAAAAAGCACGTTTTTAATGGCTGGTATTGCCTCTTTGGTATTGGGATTATTTAGTTTTACTTTACCTGCAACTCCTCCAAAGGTTGCCAAAGATGAAAAAATAAAAGTAGGCGACATTTTGGGTTTGGACGCGTTGAAATTGTTAAAAGATAAAAATTTTGCTGTCTTCTTTATTTCTTCTATCCTGATCTGTATTCCATTAGCCTTTTATTATCAAAATGCAGGGCTTTTCCTAGCCGATATCAAAGTTTCTAACCCAACTGGTAAAATGGCCATTGGTCAGGTTTCCGAAGCATTATTTTTGCTGGCTATTCCAGTTTTCTTTTCAAAATACGGTTTCAAGAAAACCATTATAGTTGGTATGCTGGCTTGGGCGGTACGTTATGTACTGTTTGCTTATGGTAATGCAGGCAATTTAAGCTTTATGCTGATTATAGGTATCGCACTTCACGGTGTTTGTTACGATTTCTTTTTTGTTTCTGGTCAGATTTATACCAACTCAAAAGCAGGAGAGAAATTTAAAAGTGCAGCTCAGGGTATTATTACCCTAGCCACCTATGGTGTTGGTATGTTGATTGGGTTTAAAGTAGCAGGATTAATTACAGATATGTATAAAACCGGGGATGTAACTGACTGGAAAATGGTTTGGATTATACCAGCGGGAATTGCAGCTGCCGTTTTCCTATTATTCGCCCTGCTGTTCAACGATAAAACTAAATCTGAAATAGCAGCTAAAGCAGTTTAACATGGCCTCAAACGTAAATAGAAGAAATGCTTTAAAGAACATCATTGCAGGAACTGCTGCAATTGGTGTTTCTTCAGGCTTATCAGCCCTAGCCATGAACAAAACAGAATCAAACGAGCCACTTAGACTTAAAGGAACGATCAACCATGCCGTTTGCCGCTGGTGTTTTAGTAGTTTTGATGTAGAAACACTTTGCATTGAAGCCAAAAAAATAGGGATTAAAGGGATTGATCTGGTGGGTCCGCAAGATTGGCCGACCTTAAAAAAACATGGTTTAGAATCGACCATGTGTAATGGTGCTGAGATTAATTTGGTAGATGGTTTTAACGATGAAAAATTCCACGAAAAGTTAATTCAAAATTACACCGCCATGATTCCGCTTGTGGCCCAAGCTGGTTATAAAAACCTGATCTGCTTTAGTGGAAACCGTCGTGGTAAAGATGATGAAACAGGCTGGAACAATTGCGTTAAAGGATTAAAGCAACTAATGCCATTAGCTGAAAAGCACAATGTGGTATTGGTAATGGAGTTATTAAATAGCAAAGTTAACCATAAAGATTATCAATGCGACAGAACATCTTGGGGAGCTGAACTTTGTAAACGTTTAGGATCTGAAAACTTCAAATTGTTATATGATATTTATCATATGCAAATTGATGAAGGTGATGTGATCAGTAACATCAGGCAGTATCATCAATACATAGCGCACTACCACACCGCTGGCGTACCGGGCCGTAATGAAATAGACGATACCCAGGAACTATATTATCCGGCTATTATGAAAGCCATTGCAGAAACCGGCTTTAAAGGTTACGTTGCACAAGAATTTATACCTAAACAAGCAGATAAAATAGCGTCGTTGAAAAAGGCGGTATCTATCTGCGATATTTAATCTACATTATGATATCAAGAAGAAATTTCCTAATCAACAGCAGCGCGGCTGCAGCAGCGGCGCTGCTTGTTCCGTCATTTGTTTTTGCAGCAGACAATAAAAGAGTTGTTGGCCTCCAACTATATTCGCTAAGAGATGAGTTGCCGAAAGATGTAAAAGGAACGATAGCAAAAATTGCCAAAACAGGCTTTAAAGAAGTAGAAACCTATGGTTTTTCGATAAAAGATCAGTTTTGGGGTTTAACACCTAAAGAATTTAAAGCATTATTGGATGCTAATGGTTTAAAAGCACCAAGCGGCCATTATGGTTTAGGCACTTATTTAAGCGATGGCAATACCACCGAATTAAAAGCGGCAATTGCAGCAGCAAAAGTACTGAAGAGCGAGTATGTAACCATCCCCTGGTTAGAGGCAAACATCAGAAAAAATGCTGCCGATTATAAGAAAATTGCAGCCAGAATAAATGAAGCTGGCAAAATGTGTAGGGCGGCAGGGATCAGATTAGCTTACCATAACCACAATTTCGAATTCGAAAAACAGGGTGATACTACCGGTTACGAAATCCTGTTGAAAGGAACAGATAAAAAACTGGTTGATTTCGAACTTGATTTATACTGGGTAGTACGTTCAGGACACGATCCGATTAAATTATTCAAAGAAAATCCGGGCCGTTTTACCATGTGGCATGTTAAAGATATGGATAAAGCCAACCCGGCCTTGAATGCTGAAGTAGGAACAGGTTCTATCAACTTCAAACCGATTTTTGCACAGGCAAAACTTTCGGGTATGAAACATTTCTTTGTAGAACACGAAACCAACTACAAACCAAACCCCATGGAATCTGTTGCAGCAAGCTGTGCTTATATTAAAAAGGCGATTATTTAAAATCTAAGGCAATGAATTCAAGAAGGACTTTCTTAAAACAGGCAGGATTAGCGGCCGGGGCGGCCTTATTAATACCATCATTTGCTTTTGATAAAGCGAGTAAAAATGTTGGCCTGCAGTTGTACACACTGCGCGATGAAATACCTAAAGATGTTAAAGGCGTAATCGAAAAAGTGGCTCAAGCCGGGTACAAAGAAGTTGAAACCTATGGTTTCGCAAATGGAAAATTTTGGGGCTTAACACCTAAAGAATTTAAAGCCTTACTTGATGCCAATGGCCTAAAAGCACCGAGTGGTCATTACCACATGGACGATTTTGTAAAAACAGGAAATGCCGATAGATTAAAAGCAGATATCGAATCATCAGCTGTAATTGGTGGTAAATATTTTACTATTGCCGGTGCCCATGTTGATATGAGCAAAGGTGTAGATGGCTTCAAAAAAACCGCGAGCGATTTTAATAAAGTAGCTGAAATTGTCAAAGCTTCGGGTTTAAAATTTGCCTACCATAACCATGATTTTGAGTTTAAAAATTTGGGCCATACTACTGGTTATGACGTTTATTTAAGCGAAACCGATAAAAACCTGGTCAATTTTGAAATGGATTTATACTGGGTTGTCCGTTCTGGTAACGATCCGTTAGCTTTGTTTAAAAAATATCCTGGCCGTTTCCCAATGTGGCATGTAAAGGATATGGACAAAGCCAAACCTGAATTAAACACCGAAGTGGGTAAAGGCTCAATTGATTTTAAAAGCATTTTTGCCCAGGCAAAACTTTCGGGCATGCAGCATTTCTTTGTAGAGCACGAAAATAATTATCAGCCAGATCCCATCGGCTCGATTAAAACCAGCTGCGATTATATCAAAGCAAATTTGATTTAATATACAAAAGCCCCAAAGCAATTAAAAAGCATTGGGGCTTTTTGTTCTGTTTCGGTTCAACCAAAGTTTCACTTTTAATTACATTTTCGTTAAAAAAACCGACTACCTGTTAAAAAAATACTATTTCTGCACTTGAAAGCAAATTAAATTGGCAACGATAGGGATATCAGCTTAATTTTTAGCATATTTGAATTCATATCTATAATTAATAATATAAAAAAAATTAAAATGAAAGTAGCAGTAGTAGGTGCCACCGGATTGGTTGGCACTGTCATGTTAAAAGTATTGGAGGAGAGAAATTTCCCTTTAACAGAGTTGATTCCCGTAGCATCAGAAAAGAGTGTTGGTAAGGAAATTACTTTTAAGGGTAAGAAGTTCCCAATCGTTAGCATGGATACTGCAATCAGTATGAAACCGGATATCGCCTTGTTTTCAGCAGGTGGAAATACTTCATTAGAGCATGCACCTCGTTTTAAAGAGGCTGGAACAACCGTTATCGACAACTCTTCTGCATGGAGAATGGATCCGGCAATTAAATTAATTGTACCGGAAGTTAATGCACACGAACTTTCTATTGATAACAAAATCATTGCTAACCCCAACTGTTCTACCATTCAAATGGTGGTAGTTCTAAAACCATTGCACGATAAATACAAAATTAAACGTGTAATCGTTTCTACTTACCAATCGGTTACGGGTACGGGTGTTAAAGCGGTTGAGCAGTTAATGAACGAGCGCAAAGGCATTGATGGTCCTAAAGCTTATCCATACGAAATTGACCTGAATGTGCTTCCACATATTGATGTTTTCACCGATAACGGATACACCAAAGAAGAGATGAAAATGGTAAAGGAAACGAACAAAATCATGAGCGATAACAACATTAAAGTTACCGCTACCACTGTTCGGATCCCGGTGATGGGCGGTCACTCAGAATCGGTAAATATCGAGTTCGAAAATGATTTCGATTTAGCCGAAGTGCGTAGTATTTTAGAAAAAGCGCCGGGCGTAATTGTTGTGGATGATGTGGCCAACCTAAAATACCCGATGCCAAAAGATGCACATGAAAAAGATGAAGTTTTTGTAGGCCGTATCCGTAGAGATGAATCAGCACCAAAAGCATTAAACCTTTGGATTGTTGCCGATAATTTACGTAAAGGTGCTGCAACCAATGCCGTTCAAATTGCCGAATACCTGGTTCAAAAAGAATTGGTTTAATTCATAAATTAAGTAAAAGCCTCGATTTTATCGGGGCTTTTTTATGCGCGCTCCATCATGAAACATATTCCAATCGCTTTAATTTATTCCAGGTTACTCATCGGTTTTGGAATCATTCTGTTAAGCGTTTTCCGTATTAGTCATTATTCCTTTTTAGCTATTACTTTCTTATCCCTCGGTTTGTTAACCGATATTTTTGATGGGATTATTGCCCGCCGGCTCAATATCTCTTCCGAAAAGTTAAGACGTTTGGACTCGGCTATCGATCAAGTATTTTTTATTTCGGTGGCAGTCGCCACTTACATCCAATGCCCCGATTTCTTTAAAGCCAATCTCATAAAACTGATTGTGCTCGGTGCTTTTGAAGTTTCGACCTATGTCTTAAGCTATATTAAATTCAAAAAGGAAATTGCTACCCATTCTATCGGTGCTAAAATCTGGACGCTGACCATATTTGCTACCCTTGTCGAAATTATGGTTCACTGCGAATCGGTGGTGCTCTTTGAAATTTGCTTTTGGCTCGGCCTGGCTACCCGATTGGAAATACTCGCTATTGTGTTCACGCTCAAACGATGGACAAATGATGTACCAACCATTTATCACGCTATAAAACTCAGACAGGGAAAAGAAATTAAACGGAATAAACTCTTTAATGGCTAAGCGCGAAAAAAAATAGAAAAGGGATCGTCCTCACTAAATTATATCTAAAAAAGAGATTATAATCACCGAATTATATATAATTTAGTGATTTCCATTGCATCATAAATGAAATTTTTCAAATTCCTTTTCATCCTTCTGTCCCTTTCCTTTACACAAAGCTTTGCACAGAATAGGATTCAAAATATCGAAAAAGCTTTTAATAATTTTTTAAACGACGAACAAGCCAAGCACGCGATTGTTTCACTATGCGTTTTAGATGCCAATACGGGCAAAACATTATATGCAAAAAATGAACAGATAGGTTTGGCTACTGCTTCAACGTTAAAAACCATCACTGCTGCCACAGCATTTAGCATATTAGGAAAAGATTTTCGATACCAGACAACTTTGGCTTACACTGGCACAGTTACTTCCGATGGAATCTTAAAGGGAAATTTAATGATAATTGGAAACGGCGATCCAACTTTGGGCTCCTGGCGTTATCAGAATAAAGAAAATACTGTTTTAATGCAATGGGTTTCAGCTATCAAAGCGGCGGGCATAAAGAAAATTGAAGGCGCCATAATTGGCGATGATCGTATTTTTGGTACGCAAACTACGCCAGATGGTTGGGTTTGGCAGGATATTGGTAATTATTATGGCGCAGGGACTTCAGGCTTAGCCTGGCGGGAAAATCAGTTTGATATTCACCTCAGGCCTGGTAGCAGCATAGCTGGTGAGGTGAAAATTGTAAAAACCGTTCCGGCAACTCCGTATGTTCAAGTTGTAAATGAGCTGAGAACTGGCGCATCTGGTACCGGCGACAGAAGTTATGCCTTTCTCCCACCCTATAGCCATGTGGCTTACCTACGCGGAAGCTGGGGAATGGGGATTACTAAAACTGGTATTTCCGTTGCATTGCCAGATCCTGCATTTGATTGTGCATACCGTTTGTTGGATACGTTGAAAAGGCTGGGAATTTCTGCTAGCCAGCAGGCCACTACGGCGAGATTAATGACGTTGAACAATGAGGTCATTCCTTCGGTTACTCAAAAAATGAGCACCATTAGTTCGCCAAGTTTAAGCGAGATTACTTATTGGTTTTTAAAGAAAAGCATTAATTTATATGGCGAGTCACTTTTAAAAACCATTGCAATAAAATCAGGCAAAGAAGCCACAACGAGCAAAGGTGCAGAAACCGAGATCAACTTCTGGGCCGATAAGGGTATCGACAAAACGGCACTTAACATCATTGATGGCAGCGGACTTTCTCCGGGTGATAGGATCACAACATCTGCAATGGCCAATATACTTTTCCAGATTCAAAAAGAAAACTGGTTTCCTGATTATTATAAAGCTTTACCGGAATACAATGGCATGAAAATTAAAAGCGGAACCATAAATGATGTTTCGGCATTTGCAGGTTACCATACTGATGTTGCAGGTAACAGATATGTATTGGTGATCAATATTAATAACTATAGCGGAAACAGTATAAACAAAAAGTTGTTTAAGGTGTTAGATGAACTAAAATAACCCTTACTTATTAATATGACTTTTTTTGTAAAAAACCTGCAAACGGTTGATGGATTGATTTCGAACCTGTATAGAGATATTTCTATGGAAGAAATGACTAAGAAGATTACTGAGCTCTTTGAATTACAGGGCTACAAAGTAATTGATCAACAATTCGGGAATTTAATTTTAGAAAAAGGCAGTCGAATCAAAAGACTTTTACTGGGTGCATTTGCCACTTACTACAAATTCAGCGTAACCATGATGCCGGGAGAAGAAAACGGGCTTACAGTAAATGTTTTTCAGCAATCCAGCGGCATGTCGGGTGGTTTAATTGGGATGAACCAGATCAAAACAGAGCTTGCCAGGTTAAACTTTTTGTTCGCGAATATTTAAAAACATTCCGGTTCCTTGGTTTGTGTCCTCAAAGAACATTTGTAAAACTAATTATTTATTATTTACAATATCAAATTCATAAATGACCTGTGCGGACACAGACAACGGATAAAATTAACATTACTTCTTAAATAAATGGATTAATAATATCACATTAACCGATACTTCCCATCATGTCGTTACCCTGATCCGATAGCTATCGGATTTATTTTAGGGTCTATCTAGCAGAAAAGATGCTGAAATAAATTCAGCATGACGGTCACCATAGATAAACTTTCACTTCAAATACCTAAACCATTATCATTCAAATAATTCCTCCTATACAACAACCAGGCAGCAATCGTATTTACAGGAATTAACATTACGCCCAAGCCAAACATCATAACGATATAAAAAACAAAAAACAGGATAAAAACCCTGATCAAAAATCCTTTAATCTGTATCGCATTCAACAATAGCAAGCTTCTAAATAACAGCACTGCAGAAAAGGCAAACGCCGTTAACTCAAATGCAGTTAAAATGTTGTAACTGGTAAATAGCCAACAGATTTCAGGCAATAATAAAATGAAATAGTTTAAACCAAAGCTAAAAAACAGCTTCGTTTTTGTGAATGGAAAGCCTGGGAGGAAAGATAGGTAACGATCGTTAAAAATTTTTTCCTGATAAATGAGTACAACATGTGCCATAACGATGCACAAGGTAATCAGCATGAGCAACTTATCGTTATGTTTAAGGTCTGTAAAAACCAAAAATACACTCGAAATCAACCCCCATGAAAGCAACTTTGTGAGTACATAAGCCAACTTCGATTGATTAAAAACCTGAAAACTGTATAATAAAAAAATGGGCTTGTTCCATTTTCTGGCAATCCTAACCAACCAACTGGGTTTATTGGCTTCAATTAAACGGTTATTTTCATTTAAGCATATGTAGGCACAAACCACAATCAGGAGCAGCTGGAACAATAATATAACTGTAGATATAAGATAGAATCCAAATATAAATCCAATAATTATTGCATATAGTGTATAACTTAAAACAGGAATAAAAATGTATACCTGTACAGCAAACCAATTTTTAAACTGGTGTTTTTTGCTTGATGCATTAAAACTATAATAGAGAAACTCATGCTGGGGCAAAGCTAACTGACTTAAAACATACTTTAAGCTTTTATAAGCATATATCGAACTGGCTATCAGATAGAAGGTCATCATCAGTGGATTACTTACCAAACTGACCGAAAAGAAAAATTGCCAGAAATCGATTTGATCAGGCATTACCGTACCCAAAGTATTGATGAACAAACAATAACTGATCAACATGACAAAAACAAATACCAGCATGCCGGCATGGGTCCGGTAAAATCCATCAACAAATATCTTCCTTAAAGCAGTGTTAGAAAGCAAAAACATTAGAAATTCAGTTTTAATTCTTTATCCTCAATGTAAACCTGTTTTAATCCGGGCAACTTCAGCGCGTCTAACGGCTGATGCGATGATAATAAAAAACTGATTTTTTCATTCTGGTATTTTTCATTAATCCAACGGTATAATATTGCTAAAGATTCGATATCAATTGTATTTAAAGGTTCGTCCAGCAGGATTAACTTAGGTTTTCCTAAAAACGCCAAAACCAGAGATAACTTTTTTAACATCCCGCTAGAATACGATCCTAAGGGATGATGAATGTAAGGTTTCATACCCATTTCAGTAATTAAAGTCTCTTGCTGCCCGGTGATTGCGCTCTTTGCTTTGGCGAAAATGTTGATCATTTCTAATCCGGTTAAAAATTCAGGAAATAGCGGCTCGGCTTCGGCAAAATTCACAAGCCTCCGATAAGAAACGCCATGCGTTTTTAAGTAGACTTTACCAATTGCGATATCGCCTTTAAAAGACAATATTCCGGCTATTGCTTTTAACAGTGTACTTTTACCGGATCCATTGCTTCCTTTTAACCAAAAAATGCCTTCAGGAAGCATAATATTATTTATCTTTAAAACAAGATGATCGAGATAGGATTTTTCGAATTGACTGAAGTGTAACATAAAATCATTTCAGTTCTGACTTTATATTTATTAAAAAGTTACAGCCTGATCTCATCCCGACAAAATTTCAAACGAATGCAATTAATTTTACGCCCTTACCAAAAAAGTGATATTGAAAATTTGGTTAAACATGCCAATAACTTTAACATTTCCAAATACCTGACCAATAAATTCCCTTTCCCATATGAAAAAAAAGATGGTGAGGCTTTTATTCAATTGGCTTCGAGTCACGATCCTCTACAGATCAAAGCCATTGTATTAAACGATGAAGTCATTGGCTCTATAGGCGTGCATCAACTGGCAGACATTTACAGCAAAAGTGCAGAAATGGGATATTGGATTGGGGAAGAACATTGGGGTAAAGGCATCGTTGCGCTTGCGATAAAAGAAATGCTACAATATGGTTTCAAAACATTTGAGATCGACAGAATTTTCGCGAGGACTACCCATACCAACCTGGCTTCCCAAAGGGTTTTACAGAAATCTGGTTTTATTTTCGAAGCGGAATTAAAGGGTACTATTTTTAAAAATAATGAATATTTTGATGAGCTGATTTTTGGTTTCAGAAAAAACCAACTGATTTAGCGCTAATATTAAACTTTTGTTAAACCCAGCGCTTATTGCGTAAATTCGCAAAAAGCAAAAACAACAAAATAATGAAATTATCAATCAAATCATTAATGCTATCTGTTGCACTTTTAGGTGCCGCAAATTTCGCCAACGCCCAGGAAGTTAAATTCCCACAATCAAGCAGTGGCCAAACCTTAATCCAGGATTTTGGATTGGGCAAAATCACCTTAACGTACTCACGTCCGAATGTAAAAGGCCGGAAAATTTTTGGTGGCATGGAACCAATGGGTGCCGTTTGGAGAAATGGTGCAAACGCAGCTACCCGGATTAAATTTACCGATGATGTTAAAATTGAAGGTAAAGATTTACCAGCAGGAGAATATGGTTTATTCAGCATTCCCGGCAAAACAGAGTGGACGGTTATCTTCAATAAAATTGCCAATCAGTGGGGTGCATACGAATATAAAGAAAGTGATGATGTTTTGCGTGTAAAGGTAAAAACGATCGCTTTAAAGGATAAAGTAGAAACTTTAACCATGCAATTCTCGGCTGTTGGCGAAACTTTGGCAACTTTAAATATGATGTGGGAGAACAGTGCATATGCCCTTAATATTACTACATCTATTGATGAAAAAGTAATGGCCAATATTGCTGAAGCGATGAAGGGTGAAAAGAAACCCTATTTTGCAGCTGCACAATATTACTTTCAACATGGGAAAGATTTAAAACAAGCTTTAACATGGGTGACAGAAGCAGAAAAATCAGATCCTAAAGCGCCTTGGTTTAAGTTATGGAAAGGCCGTATCCAATTAAAAATGGGCGACAAAGCAGGTGCAGCAGTTACAGCGCAGCAAGGCATTGATGCTGCGAAAGCTCAAAAGGTTGATGAATATGTACGCCTGAATTCAGAACTTTTGGCTGAAGCTAAAAAATAAGAGTATTCTATTTCGGTCGGTGAGACACCGGCCGATAGATGAAACTAACCCCACGATGTCGTCATTTCGAGCGGAGTGCAACGCAGCCGGGAATCACGATTGTTCAGCGAGCTAAATCTGCCTGGATAGATCTCTCCATTCCACTGCGTTCCAGTCGAGATGACGGCATCTTCAGACATGGTCCCTTTAACTACCTAACCTAAGTAATTTAAACCCGATTTTAAGTTATGGAAAGGCCGTATCCAATTAAAACTGGGCGACAAAGCAGGTGCAGCAGTTACAGCGCAGCAAGGCATTGATGCCGCGAAAGCTCAAAAGGTTGATGAATATGTACGCCTGAATTCAGAACTTTTGGCTGAAGCTAAAAAATAAGAATATTCTATTTCGGGCGGTGAGACACCGGCCGATAGATGAAACTAACCCCACGATGTCGTCATTTCGAGCGGAGTGCAACGCAGCCGGGAACCACGATTGTTCAGCGAGCTAAATCTGCCTGGATAGATCTCTCCATTCCACTGCGTTCCAGTCGAGATGACGGCATCCGCAGACATGGTCCCTTTAATTACCTAACCTAAGTAATTTAAACCCGATTTTAAGTTATGGAAAGGCCGTATCCAATTAAAAATGGGCGACAAAGCAAGTGCAGCAGTTCAGCGCAGCAAGGCATTGATGCCGCGAAAGCTCAAAAGGTTGATGAATATGTACGCCTGAATTCAGAACTTTTCGCTGAAGCTAAAAAATAAGAATATTCTATTTCGGTCGGTGAGACACCGGCCGATAGATGAAACTAACCCCACGATGTCGTCATTTCGAGCGGAGTGCAACGCAGCCGGGAACCACGATTGTTCAGCGAGCTAAATCTGCCTGGATAGATCTCTCCATTCCACTGCGTTCCAGTCGAGATCACGGCATCTTCAGACATGGTCCCTTTAAATTACCTAACCTAAGTAATTTAAACCCGATTGCAATGAAAAGCCCGCAATCCCGATTTTTCATCGGGAGAGGACTTGTAATGGAAAGCGGGGCCAACCCCAGCCCAAGTAATACTGCAATTGCTTTTCAAAAAAGTATGATGGTCCATCCTGATCAGATCATGAGTTTAGCGATCGATATTAACTTAAAATTAACCATCTATTAACTCAAACAACTATCGTAACATTAAGCCCCAAAACGCTTTATTTATTTAAAAATTATACTAACTTTGATGTTGGGCTTAGTAATTGTACTTTGTACACTAAGCAGGTTAAGAAATCAATAAAAAATTAAAATAAAAATGAGCATAATAGTTAATGTCCATGCGAGACAAATCCTCGATTCAAGAGGAAATCCAACAGTAGAAGTAGAAGTAGTAACAGAGGCAGGTGCATTTGGCCGTGCTGCAGTACCAAGTGGTGCATCTACCGGACAATATGAAGCTGTTGAATTACGCGATGGAGATAAATCTACATATTTAGGAAAAGGCGTTTTAAAAGCAGTAGAAAATGTAAATACCAAAATTGCTGATGCATTAAGAGGTATTGATGTTTTTGAACAAAACGCAATTGACAAACTTATGTTAGAACTTGATGGTACCGAAAACAAAGGTAACTTAGGCGCTAATGCTATTTTAGGTGTTTCTTTGGCTGTTGCAAAAGCTGCTGCTGACGAAATTGGCCAGCCGTTATACCGTTACATTGGCGGTGTTAATGCAAATACTTTACCTATCCCAATGATGAACATCATCAACGGCGGTTCTCACTCTGATGCCCCTATCGCATTCCAGGAGTTTATGATTATGCCAGTTGGTGCGCCTTCTTTCTCTGAGGCTTTACGTTGGGGAACTGAAGTTTTCCATAGCTTGAAAAAAATTCTTCATGATAGAGGTTTATCTACTGCGGTAGGTGATGAAGGTGGTTTTGCACCAACTTTTGATGGTACTGAAGATGCAATCGAAACCGTATTAAAAGCGATTGAAACTGCTGGTTACCAACCAGGTTCACAGATCTGTTTGGCTTTAGATTGTGCTTCATCTGAGTTTTACAAAGATGGTAAATATGATTATACCAAATTTGAAGGTGCTACCGGTGTAATTCGTTCCAGCGAAGAGCAGGCACAGTACTTAGCAGATTTATCAGCTAAATATCCGATCATTTCTATTGAAGATGGTATGGACGAAAACGACTGGACTGGCTGGAAAAGCTTAACCGATAAAATTGGTGACCATGTTCAATTGGTTGGTGATGATTTATTTGTAACTAATGTTACGCGTTTACAACGTGGTATAGACGAAGATACAGCTAACTCGATCTTAGTAAAAGTAAATCAGATTGGTTCGTTAACTGAAACCATTAATGCCGTTACTTTAGCGCAAAACAGTGGTTATACTTCGGTAATGAGTCACCGTTCTGGCGAAACTGAAGATGTTACGATTGCCGATTTAGCTGTAGCATTAAACTGCGGACAGATTAAAACCGGTTCTGCATCACGTTCAGACAGGATTGCAAAATACAATCAATTATTACGTATTGAAGAAGAATTGGGTGAAAATGCACGTTTCATCGGTTCGAAATTCAAATACGCGAAAAAATAATCCTTATGATGAGTGTCATTCTGAGCTTGTTGAAGAACTTTTCGATAGGTGTTTCGATGCGGTCAACATGACAATCCAATTTGTTAACAAGTTGAAAAATTGAGTTGCGAAACATCCGGAGATTTTAAATCTTCGGATGTTTTTATTTTAATACTATATTTGTGCAGCGTTATGTGAATATCCCAAATCACATATCTCAATAATCATATCTCGAACTATGAAACGTTTAATAGATCTTTTCCGCAATAAATATTTCCTCGCAACGGTCGCTTTTGCGATGTGGATGCTATTTTTCGACAAAAACGATATGATGTCGCAATACGAATACCGCAGTCAGGCCAATAAACTGCAGGAAGAGAAAGAATATTTCGAGAAAGAAACCGCTCAGGTTAAAAAAGATTTAAACGAGCTGAATACCAATCTGAATACCGCTGAAAAATTTGCCCGCGAAAAATATTTCATGAAAAAAGACAATGAAGATGTTTTTGTGATCATTCAGGAAGAAAAGAAAGATTAGTCTTCAGTTGGCAGTATTCAGTTGGCAGTATTCGGTTGGCAGTTCAACTATTAAAGAATTTGCCGAACAGTTAACCAGTTCAAACCGTTAAACACTAGAATGCTCCACATCCTCTACATTATTGCCATAACAGCTGAGGCCATGACCGCCGCACTCTCTGCCGGCAGAAGAGATATGGATTGGGTTGGTGTTTGCATCATTGCCTGGGTTACAGCCTTAGGTGGTGGAACGGTTAGAAATGTATTATTTGGCCATTACCCCATGAGTTGGGTAGAACATCCAGAATATTTAGTGATTACCGCGGTAGCCGCCTTATTGGCTGCATTTATCGCCTCCATCATGACCAAGCTCAAAAAGCTTTTTCTTTATCTTGATGCGCTGGGTTTAGTGGTATTTACCATTATTGGTTGTCAGGTAGGCCAACAGATGCATTTGCCTTATTTAATTGTACTTTTTAGCGGAATGATTACCGGTTGTGCAGGTGGCGTACTCCGTGATGTATTGTGCAATGAGGTACCATTTCTTTTTAGAAAAGAAATTTATGCCAGTGCTGCGATAGTTACGGGCGCGGTTTATATCGGGATTGAACATTTTCACGGTTCCGAAATGCTTGCAACGGTTCTGGCTGCCATAATAGGCCTAACATTGAGACTGCTTTCCATCCGTTTCGAATGGCATATGCCAAAGTTTGTTTACCGGGATGAATGGCACTAACTTAGTTGGGAGTTTTCAGTTCGGAGTTCTGAGCTTCCAAACTTAAAGCTCCCTATTCCTTTTTCCGTGGTGTCAGATGTTACCATCTGACACTATCAAAGTTAAACACCTTTAATTATTCACAAGAAGATATCTATCAGTCAGATGGTAACAGCTAATTGCACATCTACTGCTCAAAACTATCAATCAAAAATATCCCTATAATCAGTTAATTTAATAAAATCATTTTTAATACCAAGATAAAACGCAGTACTGCTATAATTGTAATCTTCAGGGTACTCACTTAAACTCCAGTGAGATTGCAAAGGATTTTGATGAATATATTCCAATTTAATTTCTAGAAGCTCTCTATTACCGATCCAAACATCATCAAATCTATCGTTCCAAACCTTAAATACTTGCTTCCCATGCTCAACTCTGATGTAATTGATTAAGAAGTTTCCGGTAGCTTCAAGATATTTACGTACTTCAAATGCACAAAACTTTTTAAGATCACGCATCGTTTCAGATAATTTATTTTCCTCATTGAAGTAAAATAAAGCGTGAAGGTGATTGGGCATAATCACATAACCAAGAATTGAAATTTTATATTTAACTGCAACGAAATTCAGACTATTAGCAACTATTAATTTACAAAAATCATCTTCAAGTACCTTTATATGCTTATAGCAGCTTGTTGTAACAAAAAAACATTTTTTCTCCCGAAATGAATTTCTGTTTCTTAATCCCATAACAATTGTTTTCGGTGTTAAGTATTACCTCCTAAGGTTTTCGAAGTGATTTGAATATAATAATTTTATGTATTCATTCCAAAATAATTAGTACTGAGTCAGATGGTAACATCTGACTGCACACAAAAATCACCATTCCCAACTCCCAACTTAAAGCTCCCCGTTTCTTTTCCTTAAAAACCACTCTGTCCCAAGCAAGATCATAATTAAGCCAAACAACCATTTCATATTAATCAGCTCATCGTATTTGCGGTCTTCATAGCTGATGGTTTTGATGTTTTCGTTTTTCAGGATTTCATCCGCTATTTTAAGCAGGTTTTCGGGCATAAATAACTTACCATTACTTTGTTTAGACATGGTGTTTAAAAGTTGATGATTGGCTGTTGTTTGCTGATATTCTGCAATGAGCGCATTTACATAAAAACTTCCTGAAGCAGTAAATTTCTTTCCTCCTAATTCGGTATTGGCTACATACGAATAATTACCTGCAGGCATTGTTCCGGCATCTAACTGATAGCCATTTTCAGTTTTAGAGAAGATGTAGTTAAACACTTTTCCAGCTTCATTTTTAACCTGCAGATTCACCTCAGGTTCATTAACTGCCTGATAACTGTCGTTATAAAGTGTTGCATTAAACTGGATGCTTTCATTTTCGTCATAGCCCGCTTTAGCTGTAAACACTTTAAACCTGCGTTTATCATCTTTAACCGAAAGGTATTGTACGGTTTTTGAAATCAAATCGTTTAAAACAGATTGTGGCGCTTCATTTTCAGCCTCCGAAAGTTTCCATCGCCATAACCCCTCTCCCATTAAATAACCAGTTTTTAAGCCGTTTTCGTTTACAAAAAACAGCAATGGTTGCTGCGTACTCACTTTACCAATGCGTTGATTAAACACCGGAGTTGCTCCGGCATTCACCGTTAACCTGCCAAAAGGACTAAGCAAGGGATCGAAAGATAAAACTTGCTTTTTATCAGTATCGGTCAGGTTAAAACTGGTAAAACCATTGGCAAAATCGGCATATATTTCCTGAACAGAACCATTGGCAGAACTCAAATTAACTTGATTTTGGATCTGATTAAAAGCATTTACATTGCTCTGCGCCCCCAAAATGTACCAGACCGGTTTCTTTAATGCGGTTAATTTCTTTAAAAAGACTGAAGAGATATTCTGCACGTCGGGCAACTGATACAAAACAATTAAATCGAATTTAGACGGATCTGTCGCGTTTAAATCATCAGCAAGGGCAAGTTTAGCTTCGTAATGTTTATTAAGCGAAATAGCCTCCTTTAAAACGCCCAGATCGGGATGGGGTGCAGCAGCAGCGAGCAATACTTTCTGTCTGCCATCAATAACTTCTACATAAAAGGTTTGAACATTATTTCTGGTCGTAATTTCATTTTGTAAAGCCGCCAATTGAATGGTATATTTCTGAACACCTATTTTACCCGCATGGAGCTTAACCGGGATCGTTTTATTGAACGTGCTTCCATTAATTGATACATGTTGCTGTTCGATCTTCGTACCATTTTGGCTGACCGTTAACGAAGTACTTTCACCATCGCTTTGAAAGGCCTGGACCTGAACTTCGACCGTAAAATCATCATCCAGGTATACAATATTATTGTAATTCACATTCGAGATCAGCACATCGCGTTTGGGAATACTATCACCTAGGGCAATGGCATAAATTGGCGCATTAATCTGATTGACACTATATAAGGGGTTGCCGCCATGATTAAAAATCCCGTCGGTAGCTAAAACGATTGCTCCAACATTGCGGTTGGTATATTCATCTCTAATTTTCTGAAAAAATGCCGAGGCATCTGTTGATTTTCCCTGATTTTTAAAGTCGAAACCGTCAGCAACCTGATCTCCAAAATGAAGCACTTTTACCTCGTATTTGCCTGCGAGTTTATCCCGTAATTTTTCAAGGTTTTGTTCGTATCGTTTTTGGTCGAAACCAGCTGCTTTTACCTGGCCAACTGATAGCGAATTATCCTGTCCGATGATAATTACAGGCTTATCAAAAGTATAATTTAAGGTTTTAATAAGTGGTGCAAATAAGAGCCATGCGATGGTGGTAACCACTACAATCCGCAGTGCAGCTAAACCATATTGAAGTTTTTTATCTAAATTTTTATTACCACGATAAAGCAACCAGCCATACAGCATACCCAACGCCAGGCAACTCAGAAAAGACAAAATAGAAACACCCGAAAAAAAACCAGCCATAATTCATAAAGATGGTAATTTTGATGAAATTTTCAAGGTTGTTAATCATAAAGAATTATGCTAAGCTAAAACACCATTCGTTTAACCACCGAGTGCGCTGAGTTTTACACTGAGGATCATGGAGTATCTAAACCTTTTTAAGCACCCGACTCTGTGTGCTTCGCGTCTTTTCTCTGTGACCTTTGTGGTAAAAAAGAGAACGCTATACGCTCTGTGGTTAATTACCTATCTTTAAACCAAATTGATCTTTATGAAATTAGTCTTTTTAACGCTACTGCTATTTCTAAGCTTTATGGTCAATGCCCAAAATAATTTCAAAGCCACTCAAATCAAATTTGAAAGAGTAGAAAAAGCTTACAGCGAAAAGTGGGAAACATTGCGGAAATTTATCCAGGCTGACGGCTTTGGCAACCAATTTTCAATGGTAATTAACGCTTACAAGAGTGAAGGTAAGTTGGAAGTTTGGCTAAAGTCTAATAGTGATAAAAGCTATAAATTGTTCCGTACTTACGATTTTTGTGCACATTCAGGTAAATTAGGGCCAAAAGTAATGGAAGGCGATGGACAAACACCGGAAGGTTTTTATTACATCAATGTTTTCAACCCCATGAGCAATTTTCATTTATCGCTTGGTGTAAATTATCCCAACACGATAGATTATGCCCGAACCGGAAAAAATAGAAAACCCGGAAGTGATATTTACATCCATGGCAATTGTGTAACCGTAGGTTGTATTCCTTTAACGGACGAAAAAATTAAAGAAGTCTATGTTTTGGGTGTTGAAGCCAGGAATACAGGCCAGGAAAGGATTCCCGTTAACATTTATCCTTTCAAAATGACCGATGGGAATATGAAAAAATACGTTGCTCGATTCCCTGCGCAGGCAAATTTCTGGAAATCTTTACAAGCCGCATATTTATCCTTTGAGAAGAATAAAACGCAACCGAACGTTAGTGAGGTAAAAGGAAAATATGTTGTGAAATAGGTTGGAAAGTTAAAAGGTTGAAAAATTGCAAACAAGGTAAAAGCTAAAAGGCGTAAGGTTTAGGGTTAGCCCCACCTTACGCCTTTAATATTCTATAGCTTGTTGAAAGAAACCTCCTACCTTAAGCCTTCTGCCTTAAACCTCCCTAGAGCATCCCGCCGCAAACAGACAATGTTTGTCCGGTTACGTAAGCGCTCATATCAGAAGCTAAAAACACGCATACATTGGCAATATCTTCCGTTTCGCCGGCGCGTTTTAATGGAATATCTTTTTCCCAGCCTTCAACTACTTTCGGATCAAGAATATCTGTCATTTCGGTACGGATGAACCCTGGTGCAACCACATTGGCGCGAATATTTCTCGAACCCAATTCTTTCGCGATTGATTTGGTAAAACCGATGATACCTGCTTTAGAAGCTGCATAATTGGCCTGACCAGCATTACCTGTAGTACCTACAATGGAACCCATATTGATAAAAACACCTTTACGGGCTTTCATCATTATTTTAGAAGCTGCTTTGGTTACGTTAAAGATCGATTTTAAGTTGACATTGATTACATCATCCCAGTTTTCCTCGCTCATACGCATCAATAAACCATCTTTGGTAATACCGGCATTATTTACCACAATATCAATAGCACCAAACTCAGCTACGATATCATTAATCAACTGTTCTGCTTCAGCAAATTTCGAAGCATCAGAACGATAACCTTTAACTTTGGTACCAAAGCTTTGTAATTCCTGCTCTAAAGCTTCGCCTTTTTCTACTGATGATAAATAGGTAAAAGCTACGTTAGCGCCCTGCTCGGCAAATTTCTCCGCTATTTTACGACCGATTCCTTTTGATGCGCCGGTAATTAATGCTGTTTTTCCTTCTAGTAATTTCATTTGTTATCTTATTGTTTGTCAGTCTGAGCCTGTCGAAGACCGAACGTGTTATTTATTTTTATAGTTTGAATGCAAACTACCAACTGTTAACTGAAAACTTAAACCGCTGGTTCCTGCTGACTTAAACAATGAAAACTGCCCAATCCCCAAATAATATCGACTGAATTAATTCCGATCACTTTGCGATCAGGGAAACAGCCCTGGATAATATCTAAAGCTTTTTGGTCGTTTACATCATCAAAAACCGGAACAATTACCGCTGCATTGGCAATGTAAAAATTCGCATAAGATGCAGGCAAACGTGTATCATCGTAAATTACTGGTGATGGCATCGGCAGTTCTACAATATTTAACGAGCGACCATCTTTCAGCTTCATAGCTTTTAATATCTCAAGATTCTCTTGTAACAAGATATAATTTTCATCCATAGGATTACTTTCTACAACCGTTAAAACAGTATCCTCATTTACAAAACGGGTAATATCATCAATGTGACCATCGGTATCATCACCTACAATTCCATCGCCCAACCATAACACTTGGTCCTGTCCGTAATATTCGAGTAAATATTGCTCAATCTGTTCTTTTGTTAAATGTGGATTGCGGTTCTCGTTTAACAAACAGGCTGTAGTGGTTAAAACCGTTCCGGCGCCATTAAATTCTACTGAACCACCTTCCATTACAATATCGGGATTGAACAATGGTAAATTAAAATGTTTCGCAATTTTGGTAGGCACAACATCATCCAGGTCAAACGGTGGATATTTACCGCCCCAGGCATTGTAACCCCAATCTATCACTGCTTTTTCGTTCCCTTTAACCACAAATGCCGGTCCATGATCACGGCACCAGGCATCATTAGTTTCGTTGAAATAAAATTCAATCTGCGTTAAATCGGCAGCTACTTTTTGAAGTTCGGCAATGGCAAAAGTTTTCATTTCTTCGTCTTTTACATTAATCCGTACCTTTTCACCTTCGGCAACAGCTTTAATAAACTGACAGTAAGGCTCATAAATCGTTTCGATCTTACCCGGCCAACTGGCTTCTTTGTGCGGCCAACTTAACCAGGTAGCCTCATGTTTAGCCCATTCAGCGGGGAAAGCATAACCTTGCTGCTTCGGCGAATAATCGAATTGATTGATATTTAAATCTTTTCTTGGCGGAAAGTTTGACATATTTTTTAGTCCGAAGTCGGATGTCCGAAGTCCGGTGATTTAGTGTTAATAAAGTCCGAAAGTCGGATGTCCGAGATACGGTGATTTAGTGTTAGTAAAGTCCGAAAGTCGGATGTCCGAAGTCCGGTGATTTAGTGTTAATAAAGTCCGAAAGTCGGATGTCCGAGGTCGGGTGAATTAGTGTTAATAAAGTCCGAATATATGCTATTCCGATTTTTTGAACGCAGATTCATTCAATTTAGCGATTTGATTAAGGCCGAAATCATGATCAAAACTTCTTCACATGCCTGATAATGTTTTCGAAAGATTTCTTCAGTAATATATCCTCTCCTGAGAGCTAAGTGTAAACAATTGACCACCTCTATATCTGATCTTAACGCATAACCCAGAAACTTTTTAAATTCTGGATTGCTTTGTCCTGTGCTCCCTTCTGCTATGTTCATAGAAATGGAATCTGCTGCCCGTTTCGCTTGCGATGTTAGCACATAAACCTCTTCTTTTGGGAAAAATTTTGTCATTTTATCTATCTCATCTGCAAGGTCTAAAGCTTTTTGCCAGACTTTAAGTTTCTCAAATTTAAATGCCATTTTTTCAAAAGTTAAAGTTCGAAAATCAAGTATTTCTGATATAATTTATATATACAAATTACAACTTCTTAAAATTCAATCCAAACCTTTGTCATTTGAATTTACACGCCTGGACTTCAGACTTCGGTCTCCTGACCTCCGACCTACTTAATCCCCATCAATATATCTTTTCGTAATCGGCTGGTAAGAGTCAATTCTTCTATCTCTTAAAAATGGCCAGTGTTTACGCATAAAATCGCTTTGATCCAGATCCAATTCTACCACTTCAGTTTCTTCCTGATCATGGGATGCCAGATAAAGTAATTTACCCTGAGCATTTGTAGCAAAACTGCCACCCCAAAATTTCATTGCACCATCCTGTTCAAAACCAACACGGTTTACACTCACCACCGGAACGCCATTGGCTACCGAATGCGAGCGCTGAATCGTTTGCCAAGCATTGTATTGGTCTTGGTTAGTCTCTTCGTCCTGGTCTGTTGCCCATCCTATTGCTGTTGGATAGAACATGATATCAGCACCCATTAAGGCCGTAATACGAGAAGCTTCAGGATACCATTGATCCCAACAGATCAGGATACCGATCTTTGCAAATTTGGTTTCGAAGACCTTGTAACCTAGATCGCCTGGGGTAAAATAGAATTTTTCGTAGAAAGCGGGATCATCAGGAATATGCATTTTACGGTATTTACCTAAATAAGAACCGTCTGCATCTAAAACAGCTGTGGTATTGTGGTACAAACCTTCAGCACGTTTTTCAAACAAAGAAGCAATAATTACCACACCCAATTCTTTAGCCACCACCTGCAAAGCATCCGTAGAAGGACCAGGAATAGCTTCAGCTAAATCGAAATTGTCGTAATCTTCAACATCGCAGAAATACAGGGAAGTAAAAAGCTCCTGCAAACATACAATCTGCGCACCTTTTGCAGCTGCTTCTCTTACTTTCGCGATCGCTTTATCTAAATTTTCTTGTTTATCTTTAGTACAGCTCATCTGCACCAAGCCAACATTTACTTTCTTCATTTTTTAAAATTATTGGATGATAGAATGATAAAATGAGTGATTTGTATATCATTTAATCATTCAAAATTCATTCATTCAAAATTAGGTTGCAAAGTTACTATTTTGTTTAAAAGTAGAACGGCATAATTATGTAATTGTTTTCTATTTTTAGGAAAAGCAAAAGCAACATTTCAAACGTTTGTCAGTCGGGCTATCCATTATAGCTCCGATGAAACCTGTGAAAAAACCAAGCACGCTATAAAACAACAAAGATAAGTGCTTAAATCGGAGGCTGCCATTTCTATCCCGTTTAGATAGCATGTTTATTGCAATTATTAACGTTAACCCACCAACCGACAAAGCACGAACCAGGATCATTAACTAATAAAAAGAAAAAGCCCCGATTTCCATCGAGGCTTTCCAATCTGATTAAACTAAATTATGGATTAATATTATCCTTTTTAGGTTTCGGTTTTGTTTCTACAATCTCCGCTACGGCTACGACTTCTTTACGTGCATGAGGGTCCATTAATTCCATCAGCTTCAAGCCTAATAAGCCATCCATAGCTGATCCTCCATGATTACCGCCGTTGCCACCAATTAATACATCAGGAATCAGTTTCACATTACCTTTCGATAACTCTTCTGTAATTTTATAACGGGTAAAGTTTTCACCACCTAAAGCTTTAACGGCAAGTTCGTAAGCTTCGGCGGTTGATTTACCTACCGCTAAAATTTTACCTGCTTCGGCACTACCGGTTAACGAAATCTGTTCGGCCTCTGCCGATGCCCTTAATTTAATCGCTTCCGAATCGGCTTGTGCCCTTGCTTTGGTGGCTTCAGCTTCAGCATGTGCCCTCATTTTTGTGGCCTCAGCCTCTGCTCCTACTGCGAGTTTTACTCCGGCCGCATCACCTTCCGATTTTTTCACGGTTGCACTTGCGGTACGTTCGGCAATCTCTACACTTTGTTGCGCTTTCACAATATCTTTTTGCATATCGGCAATCGCGGTTTCTTTTTCCATCCCCTGACGGGTTTCCTGTGCCTGTTTTTGGGTTTCGTAAGTCACCTTTTGCTCTTCCGCAATTTTACGGTCCGTTAGGGTTTTCATTAACGATTCTGGTGGAACAATGTCACCGATCAGGGTATCAACCGCATTTACGTTATATTCATCAAGCACTTTACGGATGTGTTCTTTAGCCGATTCCTGGCGTTCTTTTCGGGTGCTTAAGAAGGCAATCACATCACTGCCCTGTGCGGAGTTACGGAAATAGTTACCAATGGTAGGTTCTAAAACCTGCGAAACCAGATTCACCATATTGCCAAAACGGGCAATTACTTTTGGTGCTTCGGTTGTAGGCACGTGGATAATCTGCGCCACATCCAGGTTGAACGGGAAACCATCTTTAGAACGAACAGTAATGGTGGACAGGTTTTTATCCAGGTTATGCGCTTCGCTACGTGCCGAAGCCCAGTTGAGCACCAAATTGGTTGTAGGTACCAGTTCTACCTTCATAATGTATTTGTTAATTGGGTACTTACCCGGACCAAGTGGCTCCAGCCAAACACCTTTGGATCCTCTGGCCACAATATTACCATGTTTGAAATCAACACCGGTTAAATCATCACCTTCTTTACCAATAAACGAAATCACCACGCCTACGTAACCGATGGCAATTTCGGTCATGGGTATTTCTTCTAACTGGATAGCCCATGGATTTAAATTGTATGAACCAGCCAGAATTACCTGTGGCTGTAAACCCCGGTTACCACCATGTTTTATAAAGGCATCAAAATCCTGGAAATTATTGTGGCCTTCTACCAGTTTACCTGCAATCTGGTTGGCTTCGATCGGTAAACCATCCAGCGTAGTTACAATCCCTACCATGCTCTCCTGAATCCGGATCATATCGGTAACCGAAACCTGAAAAAGCATGGTATTAATCCGGTATGAACCGGAAGTAATATAAGCCGTTTGCCTACCCCGCTGACCACCATTTTCGAGGAACTTCACTGCATCCTGAAAATTATCAGACTCTACTTTTTGCCCCAGGATATTCCCTGTTGGGATTTCTGAACCATCTTTAGCCATAATCAACCCAATTTTTCCTTCAGGAATAATGGTAAACTGTTCCATAGTAACACTATACTGCCAAAACCACATTCCGAAATACAACCCAGGCGCCAAGGTTTTGCCCTGAAAACCTGCTTCGCCCCTAATGGCAATAATACGCCCGTCGGGCAGTTCCCGATCGGAACCCAGGAGGACAAATTTTTTAGTAATTAATCCGATCCTGTCTTCGGGTACAATGACCATCCCGAATAAGAAACGTAAAATATATTTGTATAAAATGATGCACAACAGTGCCACTAAAACCCACCAGTAATTAGAAATGAGCGCTTCCATAATGTTATAATTTTTTCTTTTTTTTTAACCTGATAAACCATTTATCAAGCACGATCTAGATATCAAACGGCGTGCTTTGTTACCATTTTCAGCCCTTATTTTCAAACTATTTTTTATTGATTTTAAAGCCTTAAAAACGACTCAGGATCGATTGAGAGCAAAATATCATCTGCAGATGACATTTTGGAGAATACCCTAGCTGAACGCTTATAAAGGCTAAAAACTAACCTTTTAGGTCTTCAGTAATACCTATAGAAATTTTAATTTTATATATTACAATTAATCAGAAAAATATGTCCTTTTTTGGACCTATACAACTGTCCGAATTAGGATACATCAATAAATCAATTTTAGTGATTTATTTAAATACAAGTGACCTGAGATAAATGTATTTCCTAAAAAGAGCAGAAACCACGTTAACTAAACCAGATTGCACGAATGCCATATTTCATCAATCAATAAAAAAGACAGGTTTTGATCTGGGCAACACAGACAAAGTAACTTAGGCCGTATGACTTTGGAAAATCTTATACGCCTATTTCTTCTCTGTATTCCTGTTGCAGTTCGAACAGGCATTTAGCGCAGAGGCAGCCATCGTACAGTTCGGATATGTATTGCACTTCGTTAATGCTAAGTTGCACTACGCTACACTGACATTTGGTATATGAATTTGCCTTGCACTCTATAGCGGTTCCGCATCTTTCGCAAGGAATGATTTCGTGTTTGCTATGAGTTGAGGTATAAGGCATAAGATGTAAAGGTTTAAGGTAAACCTTATTGTAATACAAAAATATAAACAAAAAATAAGGTTTTGAGCATTTGCCCAAAACCTTACGATATTATTAGATTCGTCATCCTGAACTTGTTTCAGGACCTATGTTGTACAGATGCTGAAATAAATTCAGCATGACGGCCACTCTTAAAACCCCTTTTAAGGGTTGGGAGTTTATCCAGAACAGCTAATACAGCCTTCTTCCATTGAACAAACTGGTCCGTCAACGATTTCTTCTGCCACCTGATCTTGTGGGATTTGAGCAGGAATAACCGCTTCAATTGCTTTTCCACCCTGGTTCTCTACAGTAAATTTAACCGCTTGAGAAGCAGCTTGTGTACGCAGGTAATACATGCCGGTTTTTAAACCTTTCTCCCATGCATAAAAGTGCATTGAAGTTAATTTTGATGTATTTGGTGCATTTACGAACAAGTTTAACGATTGCGACTGGCAGATATAGGCACCACGGTCAGCAGCCATATCGATGATATTACGCATTTTAATCTCCCAAACCGTTTTATACAATTCTTTAATGTAATCTGGAATAGAATCAATAGCCTGGATTGAACCGTTAGCCAATATGATCTGATTTTTCATATCGTTGTTCCATAAACCTAAAGCTACTAAATCTTTCAATAAGTGTTTATTTACTACCACAAACTCTCCACTTAATACACGACGGGTGTAAATATTTGACGTATATGGTTCAAAACACTCATTGTTACCTAAAATCTGCGAAGTAGATGCAGTTGGCATCGGTGCAACCAATAATGAGTTGTACACACCATCTTTAACTACCTTTTTACGTAATGCATCCCAATCCCAACGGCCGCTATCTGGTGTTACATTCCATAAATCGAACTGGAATTTACCTTTCGATAACGGTGAACCTTTAAAAGTTTGGTAAGGACCGTTTTTCACAGCTAAATCATGTGAAGCGGTCATTGAAGCAAAATAAATCGTTTCGAAAATGTCTTTATTTAACCGTTTAGCCTCATCACTTTCGAAAGGTAAACGCATTAAGATAAAGGCATCAGCCAAACCCTGCACACCTAAACCAACCGGACGATGGCGCATGTTAGAGTTTTCTGCTTCCTGTACAGGATAATAGTTGTGGTCGATGATCTTATTTAGGTTTAACGTAGCCTGATAAGTTACATCGTATAATTTTTGGTGATCGAAAGCACCGTTAATAACGAAACGAGGCAATGCCAGTGAAGCTAAGTTACAAACCGCAACTTCATCTTTAGAGGTATATTCGATAATTTCGGTACACAGGTTAGAACTTTTGATGGTACCTAAATTCTGCTGGTTAGATTTGCTGTTCGCTGCATCTTTAAACAACATATAAGGTGTACCGGTTTCAATTTGCGAATCTAAGATAGCAAACCAAAGTTCCTGCGCTTTAATGGTTTTACGGCCACGGTTTTCAGCTTCATATTTGGTATATAAATCTTCGAATTCCTTACCGAAACAATCTGCTAAACCTGGTGCTTCGTGCGGGCAGAATAAGGTCCAGTCGCCATTATCTTTAACACGTTGCATAAACAAATCGTTGATCCAAAGGGCATAGAACAAATCACGTGCACGCATTTCTTCTTTACCGTGGTTTTTACGAAGATCTAAGAATTCGAAAACATCGGCATGCCAAGGCTCTAAATAAATGGCAAAAGCACCTTTACGTTTACCCCCACCCTGATCTACATAACGGGCAGTATCGTTAAATACGCGTAACATTGGGATAATACCGTTACTTGTACCATTGGTTCCACCAATGTAAGATCCGGTGGCGCGGATGTTGTGGATGCTTAAACCAATACCACCAGCACTTTGCGAAATTTTAGCTGTTTGCTTTAAAGTATCGTAAATACCTTCAATGCTATCATCTTGCATGGTTAATAAGAAACATGACGACATTTGAGGTTTTGGTGTAGCAGCATTGAACAAAGTTGGCGTAGCATGTGTAAACCAACGCTCGCTCATTAAGTTATAGGTTTTAATGGCACTTTCGATATCTTCTTTGTGGATACCAACAGAAACGCGCATAAACAAATGTTGAGGGCGCTCTACAATCTGACCATTAACTTTTAACAGGTACGATTTTTCTAAAGTTTTAAAACCGAAATAATCGAAGCCGAAATCGCGGTCATAAATGATCGAACTATCTAAAATATCCTTGTTTTTTTCTATAATCTCATAAACATCATCAGCGATAAGAGGAGCATCTTTCTGCGCTTTCGGATCGAAATATTCGTACAACATTTTCATCGTACCCGAGAATGACTTAGTGGTATTTTTATGTAAGTTGGAAACCGCAATACGCGAGGCCAACAAAGCATAATCAGGGTGTTTGGTGGTTAACGAGGCAGCTGTTTCTGCAGCAAGGTTATCCAGCTCAGACGTGGTTACCCCATCGTATAAACCTTCGATTACCTTTTTGGCAACGTCAATCGGATCCACAAGATCTGAATTTAAACCATAGCAAAGTTTTTGAATACGTGCTGTGATTTTGTCAAATTGCACCGGTTCTTTCCGGCCATCTCTTTTTAGTACGAACATATTTTATGAGATTTTTTAGTTAATATTTAGTAGCGAGTATTAAGTATCAAGACTTAATGATCACTTTATATTTGTTATTTATTAATTGGTATTCAAGTAGCTGCTAAAAAGTATCAAGATTTAAGTATATGGCATCAAGATTAACCTTCCACCCTCAACCTTCTAACCTTCCACCTTAGAAGTCTTCATCTAAAGAAAACGCCTGTTTGTTATTATCGGCAGCGGTTAATACACCACTTTTCTGATAGTCGCCTACACGTTTCTCGAAGAAATTGGTTTTACCCTGCAACGAGATCATTTCCATAAAATCGAAAGGATTGGTTGCATTGTATATTTTTTTGTAACCTAATTCCTGTAACCATCTATCGGCCACAAACTCGATGTATTGGCTCATCAATTTTGCATTCATGCCGATTAAAGCAACCGGCAATGCATCTGTAATAAATTCTTTTTCGATTTCAACCGCATCGCTGATGATGCCATGAACCTGTTCTTCACTTAGTTTATTACTTAACATGCTGTACAACAAGCAGGCAAATTCGCAGTGTGAACCTTCGTCTCTCGAGATTAACTCATTGCTGAAAGTTAATCCAGGCATCAAACCGCGTTTCTTTAACCAGAAAATAGAGCAGAAACTACCGCTGAAGAAAATACCTTCAACCGCAGCAAAAGCCACTAAACGCTCTGCAAAAGTTCCGTTTTCAATCCACCTTAAAGCCCATTCTGCTTTTCTCTTTACCGCTGGTACGGTATCAATAGCATGGAACAAACGGTCTTTCTCTTCCGGATCTTTAATATAAGTATCAATTAACAGGGCGTAGGTTTCAGCGTGGATGTTTTCCATCATAATCTGGAAACCATAAAAACAACGTGCTTCTGGCAATTGAACCTCACTCATGAAGTTTACAGCAAGGTTTTCGTTCACAATGCCATCACTAGCAGAAAAGAAAGCAAGGATGTGCGAAATAAAATGTCTTTCGCCATCATTTAAATTATCCCAGTGTTTCTGGTCGTCAGAAAGATCTATCTCTTCTGCAGTCCAAAAACTAGCTTCGGTCTTTTTATACATTTCCCAGATTGCCGGATATTTAATCGGCAAAAGCACAAATCTATCTTTGTTTTCTTGTAGTAATAATTCCTGTTCCATACGCTGATATTTTAATTCTATTTTAACAAAGCCGACAACGACACGCATCCACCAATTTTATATATGATGATTGTAATGTCTTGATCAAAACGCTGCTGTGAAAGTGCTAACCCTATTGCTGGCAAACAACTGAGTTTTTAGTTGCGAAAATTTAGAATGATAATCTGAGAGATCTACCTGTAATTAACTAAAAACTAAGCTTTTATATTTGTTTCCAAACGCAAGAAGTTAAAGAACTTTGTTGTAACAAATATATACACGGCGGGCCTTTTTAGTGAACCAAAGTTGTTAACACCCAAGCCAATTGCTGGGGAAAAACGATCAGCCCAATATCATTTTCAAGCGAAAAAAAAGCTAATCGTTTCTTTTCAAGGCTTTAGCAAACCAAAATGAGTGTTAATAACTTAAATTTTAGGAGTATTTTGAGCTTTAAATGAAGCTAAAAAGCGTATTATTCAACTGTATAGCTGAGACTTACTCTGCCTACGCCTTTGCGGTAGATACCGATCTGTTTTGCAGCACGCTCAGACAAGTCTATAGCCAATCTTTTAGAGAAAGGGCCACGATCATTCACCTTTACGATTACTGATTTTCCGTTATCCGGATTGGTTACTTTAACCATGGTGCCGAATGGCAGGGTACGATGGGCAGCTGTTAGTTTTTTATAGCGGTATTTAGCGCCGCTCGTGGTTCGGTGACCTTCGAATTTTCTGTGATAATAAGTCGCGAGAACTGTTTTTTTGATACTATCTGGTTCATTTGATGAATCAGACTTTTGTGCTTTACCTTGTAAAAACAGGAAACAAAAACTTAATAACAGCAGATACTTCATAGGCTAAATTTTCTTTATCGAGTCTGCAAATATAAGCATTTAGTTTATAATCAATAATTTGTGGAAAAACAGTCCATTTTTGTGCATTAAAAAAGGCGTAAAGCTTATCGCCTTACGCCTCTACCTAACCCATCTACATCCACCTTATTTTTTATCTGGCACGAAGTTCATGGAGATTGAATTTACACAATGACGAGTGTCTTTATTGGTAAATCCTTCACCCAAAAATACGTGGCCTAAGTGTGCACCACAGTTGGCGCAAACAATTTCTGTACGTGAGCCATCGGCATCGGGAATACGTTTTACCGCACCTTTAATTTCATCGTCAAAAGCAGGCCAGCCACATTGGGCATCGAACTTACTTTCTGAACGATAGAGTGACGCATTACAACGTTTACAGGTGTAAGTCCCTTTATCAGTGGTATGCTCATATTTACCGGTACCAGGATATTCAGTACCTTTATTTACAATTACTCTTTCTTCTTCAGGAGTTAATGGATTCCAGTTCATCTTTTTCTTGGGTATAATTTGTGCTGCTTCCGTTGCTTGTTTTGTTTCTTTCTTATCCTGCTTTTGCGCACAGGCTGAAAGCCCTGTAATTAAAACAACAGCGGAAAGCAAAAATAGTTTATTTAACATCGTTTTCATATCTCAATATACGCTATAGATTTTGCTTTGGTTTGCTGGTTTGAGAGAATTAATTACTGTTTACTTCACCCTGACAAAGTTTGATGCGTATTATCTTTTTGTGCTATCCCTCCCCTAAAGGAAAGGGAAACAAAATGAAGTGGTTTTAACCCGAAACTAAGTTTAACCAAAGGCATTAAGATTAGCTTCGCTGAGCACTTTGTGGTTCCTGCCTGCGCAGGAATGACGAAATGAAAAAACAATAAAGTCCAACTTTGTATTATTTGCGATTTGGTGATCAAAACCAGTTTTACGGTAAAAAAATGAGATCTACTAAAGCCTCGTTCTTCTCTGTGCCATTCTCTGTATACTCGTTGGTTAATCAGGACAAACAAACTTTGCGCACTTTGCGCCTGCTCTTTGCCTTCTTTGCGGTTAAACAAAAAAGCGCTCCGAACTTAATCGAAACGCTTTTCTTTATGTAAATTTTAAAAATCTTATTTTGCTAATTCTTCTGCCATTGCAGCACCGATTTCAGCTGGACTTTCTACTACACGGATACCACACTCGCGCATGATTTTCATTTTTGCAGCTGCAGTATCATCAGCACCGCCAACAATAGCACCGGCGTGACCCATTCTACGTCCCGGAGGCGCAGTTTGACCAGCGATAAAACCAACAACAGGTTTAGTACCGTGTTCTTTGATCCAACGGGCAGCTTCAGCTTCCATTCCACCACCAATTTCACCAATCATAATGATACCGTGTGTTTCAGGATCGTTCATTAATAATTTAACTGCTTCTACGGTCGGTGTTCCGATAATAGGATCGCCACCAATACCAATTGCAGTCGTAATACCTAAACCAGCTTTAACCACCTGGTCTACCGCTTCATAAGTTAAAGTTCCTGATTTAGAAACCACACCTACATGACCTTTTTTGAAGATAAAGCCTGGCATGATACCAATTTTAGCTTCGTCAGCAGTAATTACACCCGGACAGTTAGGGCCGATAAGCGTCACATCACGATCAGCAATATATTCTTTAACCTGAATCATATCCTTTGTAGGGATACCTTCAGTAATACAAACAATAACTTTAATACCACCTTCGGCAGCTTCCATAATGGCATCAGCAGCAAAAGCCGGTGGCACAAAAATGATAGATACATTTGCACCCGTTTGATCAACGGCATCTTTAACAGTATTAAAAACAGGCTTTTCTAAATGTAATTGCCCACCTTTGCCAGGTGTTACACCACCAACTACGTTTGTACCATAGGCCAGCATCTGCTCAGCGTGGTAAGTTCCTTCGTTTCCGGTAAAACCCTGAACGATAACCTTAGAATCTTTATTTACTAAAACGCTCATGTATCAATATTTTTTTGTGCAAAGCTAATATTATTGAACTGTAATTCAAATCTAAAACCATATTATTTAGTCCGTTTTTTCAGGAAAATGTAAGGAAATGGTTTTAAGCCGAAAGGGGAAAGATTAAAGCTAAAAGCCTAAAGCAAATCAACGATTGTCTTAGTGGTATAAAAAAATGCTATCGGCAGTTACACCTGGTTATTAACAACAACGGTAGCACCCGATTTCTTCTATAGGAGTTACGCTGTGTGGCAAGGCTAGAGACGAAGAACCACAAATCGATCATTTACAAAAAATATTGTTTCTTTTAATTAGGAAATGAGCAGTCCCGTCTTTTGGAGGGCTTCAGCCCCGCTCCCGTTCCTGCTCCGATGAAACCTGTAAAAACAAGCAAGCACACCAATAAAAAACAAAAAACAGTGCTTAAATCGGGAGCATCCCACTAAGATCGCCTGCCTGCTGCAGGCAGGGGTTTAGTAACAAAGGCTAGGTGCTTTTTGGCAACATGCCCTAAGCAAGCCCTCGGTAATAAACCTGACAGCAACGGCAGCCTCCGATTTCTTCTATCGGAGCTATAGTGGATGGCAGGGCTGTGAGGGCCAAGAACCACAAAACGTCCGTTTCCTAATCAAAAACACTGGTAAGGAAATCAGGAAATGAGTAGTCCAACGCTTTTGGTAAACTTCAGCTCCGTTCTTCAGATGAATTCCATTGAAAATCCTACCGTATGGACAAATAATTAATATTTTTTTCACCGTTCTATGCCGCGGCGGCATGGTAGTTTTTCGCAATTCTTGTTGTTATGAACACAAAACCACTGCGGTTCAGGTTTGTTGAGTGCTAATTTACCTAAACTGCAACTGTTTTTTGATTTCCCTGGCTCTTGGGATCGACAGCGTCCTTAGTTAAAATCCGTGCTTTATTAAAGTTGGTTAGCAAAATGCCTAACCTATTCTTAAAACAAAATGTCCACGGTAGGTGCAGGAGCCCGAGGAATCACTAAGATCGCCCGCCTGCAACGGGCAGTAGTTTAGTAACAAAGTTCAGACGCTTTTGGCAACATCCGGGTGAAACGCTTAAATTTACCTTTAAAGGCTAAAGCAGAAAGACCAAAGCTTAAAAGCCAATATTGATATAAAACGAGCCAAATGAGCAGCAGAGCACTAACCTTACTATTTTTCATATTTTTTATTTCAATCGCGGCCAAAGCACAAACTGCCGATACCAGTAAATACTTTTTGCAAAACGATGCTGAAGTAGCCAAAGAAGAGCCAGGCACGCACAATGGTGGAGGCAAAACCATCGGTTTTAATTTCTTTGCCCAAGCTAAAAACCTGAAAACAGCCTTTAGGAAAAGGATTTTGAAACCGGGCTCATCAATCGGTTACCACCTGCAAAAAGAGGATGAAATTTATTATGTGATCAGCGGAAAAGGAACTATGCAAATGAATGGGAAAACGTTTGCTGTTAAACCTGGCGATGCGATTTTAACCCGACCAGGCAGTTCGCATGGCATTTCGCCAGATGCAAGCAATGACCTAACCATTTTGATTGTTTATGAAAAGAAATAATGATATTCGGAGGATAAGGGGCATCGACCCCGCTCAGCCCTGACCAAAAGAAAAACACATCACCAAAAATGGAACTGGAAAAGCATTACACCAATAGAACGGGCTGGTTAAGAGCTGCCGTACTGGGTGCAAACGATGGCATTATTTCTACAACGAGTTTGGTTATTGGTATAGCAGCTGCGAGCGATACGAGAAACCCTATCCTACTGGCAGCCCTGGCTGGTTTGGTGGCAGGTTCATTATCAATGGCCGCTGGCGAATACGTTTCGGTAAGCTCTCAGTCCGACATTGAGAAAGCAGATCTGGAACGGGAGAAAATGGAACTCGAAACTATGCCAGAGGTAGAACTTAAAGAGCTTGCGAAAATATATGTGACCCAAGGGTTGGATGAAGATTTAGCCATGCAGGTGGCGATACAGCTTACAGAGAAAGATGCTTTGGCCGCGCACGCCAGAGATGAACTTGGCATTAACGAAATTACCCAGCCAAAACCGCTTCAGGCAGCGCTTGCATCTGGAGCATCTTTTATTACCGGTGGTATTTTACCATTTCTGGTTGCTTTTTTTGCGCCCATTAAATCGATGGTGTTTTATCAATATGGTTTCGCCATTGTATTTTAACTTTATCTGGTACGATTGCAGCAAGGGCCGGAGGTTCAAATGTAATTAAAGCCGTAATTAGAATCTGCTTCTGGGGAACCGTGGCCATGGTGGTGACTGCTTTGGCCGGATATATTTTTGGCGCTAAGACGGGTTAGTTTTCAGTTGGCAGTTTACAATTTTCAGTTGGCAGTTAATTTATAATCTAAACGTTCAAATCGGAATTGCAAAGCCCGACTAACTGAAAGAGAATAAGGTTGATCTAAATTACAATGTTAAAACGGAAAAAACCATAAACAATAATGTCGAATGAATGATATCCACCCGGCATTATCATATGATCTGATTGAATTATGTATCCAAAACTGAAAACTCCAGACTAGGAACTCCCAACTTACGCTTTCCATCCTTTTACCCATTCCTCCTGCGCTTTTTCATCCTGGAAAGTCCAGGCCACAAAGCGGCTTATTTTCTGGCCCTGACTCATGATAACAGTACGTACTTCAAAAGCATTTGTTTTAACCAAAGCGTTATAAATACTTTTAAGGTTTGCGCTTTTTGAAACGAGTGAACTGAACCATAACACCTGGTTTTTAATTTGGGCACTCTGGATAATCATCTGCTCCACAAAGGCACGTTCGCCTCCAGGGCACCAAAGTTCTGCCTTATTCCCACCAAAGTTCAGTACGTGTTTTACTTCTTTTTCATTTCCGCCCAGGTTGCGCCATTTTTGGCGGGTACCCTGTTCAGCTTCTTTTAAGGAAGAATGGAACGGTGGGTTACAAACAACGGCATCAAAACGTTCTGTTCTGCCTACAATTCCCCTAAAAATACCCATTTTAGATGATTGCTGACGGATTTCTATCGCACCCTGCAATGGTTTGTTGGCTTCGATAATGCGCTTCGCCGATTCAACCGAAAGTGGATCAATCTCCGAGCCCACAAAATTCCATCCGTATTCCTGATGGCCGATAATCGGGTAAATGCAGTTAGCGCCTACGCCAATGTCAAGCACATTAATTTTAGGTCCTTTTGGATTTTTACCTTTGTTGCTCGATCCCAACAGATCGGCAACATAGTGGATATAATCTGCCCGGCCCGGAATAGGCGGACAAAGAAAATCCTGAGGAATATCCCATTGCTGGATATTGTAAAAATATTTTAATAAAGCCCTATTCAGCGCTTTTACGGCATTTTGATCGGCAAAATCGATAGAATCGTCGTTATGTTCGTTTTTAAAAACGAAACGTTTCAATTCTTTTGAAGTTGCGGTAAGTTGTTTGAAATTGTAACGCGAACGGTGTTTGTTGCGTGGGTGTAACTCGCTCTTTTCTTTGCGGTTATTTTGTTCTTCTTGAGCCAATGTGCTATGAATTAACTAAACAAGCTGTGTTGCCTGTTTCTGCTGCAAAGATAGTTTAAATAGTTTGGAGTTCTGAGTTTTTAGTTGGGAGTTATCAAGTACAGAAATAAAGCGATTACCACATTGATCCGATAGATGTCGAATTTGTTTCAATAAATAAATAAAAAGGTTGAGGGTGGGAAAGTTAAAGGCTGGAAGGTTTGAAAACAATCGAATTAGCCTGGAGTTGGGAATTTTTAGTTGGGAGTTCGGAGTTTTTAGTTGATATTAACCCTATAGTCGTCACCCTGAATTCATTTCAGGGTCTATTTTGCAGGAAAGATGCTGAAATAAATTCACTGTTGTCCGGAGAAAATATTTTTGCTTATAAAAAAAGGGTAGCGATAAAAGCTACCCTTTGTGCTGTTATATTTGAGTTACCACACCTAAATACAACATGGGCAAAAATACAT
>NZ_FNCH01000004.1 GCF_900100705.1 Pedobacter terrae | reverse complement strand
ATGTATTTTTGCCCATGTTGTATTTAGGTGTGGTAACTCAAATATAACAGCACAAAGGGTAGCTTTTATCGCTACCCTTTTTTTATAAGCAAAAAATATTTTCTCCGGACAACAGTGAACTTGTTTCAGCATCTTAACTTAAACAACTGCCCATTTCTTAACGGAGATGGGCTTTTTTTTGAGGTAATTTCGCTATTGCGAGGAGGCTATCTATCCGTGGCGTTCCGAGGGATTCGACAGAATAAGGAATAGAAAAGAGCTTAAACTCGCTTATTGTTGAATTAAATCCAATACAGCAATTCTTAGACATTGCGCTAAATGCTACGGACAGCTTAAACAACCCGCGATAATAACGTATGTTTATTAACTTTGGTGAAACAACTCATTACCAATGATCAACTTCCTAAACATCTCCTACCTCCAATCTGGAAACGAGAAGCAAAAGAAAGCTTATCAGGTTTTAACAAATAATAAAGTTTTAGAAAAACTATCCCCATATCAGCCTATTTTAGTCGGCACGATACCCATCAATATAGACATTAAAAATAGTGACCTGGATATCATCTGCTACGTGGAGGATAAAATAGCGTTTGCCAAGGAACTTACCGATTACTTCAGGCACAAAGAAGGCTTTAAAATTACCGGGAACGCAAATTTTAAATCTATAAAAGCTAATTTCTTTATAGATGGTTTCGAATTTGAAATATTTGGACAATCCCTGCCAACGAAAGCGCAAAATGCTTACCGCCATATGTTAATCGAATATCAAATACTTTTAGAAAAAGGAGAAGTTTTCAGGCAGGAAATTATTTCCTTAAAAAAACAGGGCTATAAAACCGAACCAGCATTTGCAAAACTATTGGGGCTTGAAGGTAATCCGTACGAAGAATTACTAAAATTGGAGTCTTAGCGAGACGCTAAGACTAGCTTAGGGCACAATGTTATGAAGGAGGTATCGTCATTCCCAACTTGATTGGGAATCGTAATGCCTTAGTAGGACTTGTAGGTTACATTAAGATTCCCGCATGCGCGAGAATGACGGCCAATTATACAAATACTCTATTCTCATCTGAGATTCGTATTTCATCATATCATACATAAAATATTATATTTGGAATACAAAACCAGATATACCATGAAACTCTACTATGTAATTTTATTGCTCATTATATTAAGCAGCACCTCAGTATTTGCCCAAAAAAGCCTCTTTAATGGCAAAGATTTAAAGGGCTGGCATGTAGATGTGCCCGCAATGGATAGCAAACCAGACACCGTTAATCCGTTTGTTGTGCGCAATGGCATGCTGGTGAGTTTAGGTACACCAGGCGGGCATTTAATAACCGATAAAATTTATAAAAATTACCAGCTAACTGTACAATACCGCTTTGCCGGAAAGCCTGGCAACTGTGGCGTTTTGGTACATTCATCCACTCCGCGGGTGCTGTATGGTATGTTTCCAAAATCGCTGGAAGTCCAGATGCAACACAAAGATGCAGGCGATTTTTGGTGTATTGAGGAAGACATTACTGTACCTGATATGGTGAGCAGACGTGGACCAAAAGAAAACTGGGGCGTAAATGGTGATAAACTGCGCCGCATAAAAAATTTAACAGACGATAGTGAAAAACCAGTTGGCGAGTGGAACACCATGATAATACAATGCCTGAACAACGAAGTTAAAGTTTGGGTAAATGGCGCCTTAGTAAATTATGGCACAAACTGTACTGCAAGCAGCGGACAGATTGCTTTACAGGCAGAAGGTAGTGAAGTAGAGTTTAAACAGCTGGATCTGAAACCGATTAAAGCACTCTCTAAATCTTAAATAGAGTCGTCACTTCGACCGTAGTGCCTGCCCGTACAGGCGGGGAGAAATCTTTAGATTAAACCTTAGGAAAAAATCTCTATTCCGTTTTGCTCCAGTCGAGATGGCAAAGGATGACGTCACAATATCTGCGCCGCAACTTAATCCTTAAAACACAAAACAGAAAAATAAGTTCCCAAAACAATACTCCAAAACTTATTATCCTGCAAACCCAACCAATTTACATAATGAATGGCCTGTGAAAATTCGATAACAAAAGAGAAAATCAATACACCTAAAGCAAGTCTCTTATTATTGGTCATTAAGAATATTCTGAAGAATGCATAAATTAATACAACCACTAAAACATCACCACCAAAAGGCCGGATAAATGCATCGTGAAGATATTTAGCGATTAAAATTTCCATAAAGAATATCGCTAAAAAAATGAAGAGAAATTTTAAGTTAAGCGTTAATTTCATTTTTTGGCATAAAAAAAGAAGTCAGGTTTTTACAGCGCATTGGCCATTAAAAACTTGACTTCTTTATCAATATATTATGTCCCGATTAATTGGGATTTAGGCTTAAACGCCTAATAACAGTCTGGCTGGGTCTTCTAATAATTGTTTCACACGAACCAGGAAACCAACTGACTCACGTCCGTCGATAATTCTGTGATCGTAAGATAAAGCAACATACATCATCGGACGAATTACCACCTCACCTTTTTCAGCTACCGGACGTTCAACAATGTTGTGCATGCCTAAAATAGCCGATTGTGGTGCATTGATAATCGGGGTCGACATCATTGAACCAAATACCCCACCATTGGTGATCGTAAATGTTCCACCAGTCATTTCTTCAATGGTTAATTTGCTATCACGTGCTTTTAAAGCCAATTCTAATACCGATTTTTCAATCTGGGCTAAAGTCATGCTTTCTGCGTTACGGATAACGGGTACCACTAAACCTTTTGGTGCAGAAACAGCAATAGAAATATCAGCAAAATCATTGTATACCAATTCTTCACCTTCAATACGACCATTTACAGCAGGGAAATCTTTTAAAGCTTCGGTAACGGCTTTTGTGAAAAAGCTCATAAAACCTAAACCAACGCCAAATTTCTCTTTAAACTGATCTTTATATTTTCCGCGTAAGTCCATAATTGGCTTCATGTTAACCTCGTTGAAGGTAGTTAACATTGCAGTTTCATTTTTAACGGCAACCAAACGTTTTGCAACAGTTCTACGCAGTGGAGACATTTTCTCGCGGCGTTCGCCACGGCTACCTGCAGGAGCAGCAGCTGCAACCGGCGCACTTGCTTTTGGTGCTTCAGCTTTTTTACCCGCTTCAGCCTTCACAGCATCATCTTTGGTAATACGACCATCAACACCCGTACCTTTTACAGCTGATGAATCGATGCCTTTTTCGGCAAGGATTTTACCTGCAGCAGGTGAAGGCGTACCTGTAGCATAACTTTCGCCTGATTTCTCAGCAACTGGAGCCGCAGTTTTTTCTTCAGCAACAACTGCCTTTTCTTCAACTTTCGGAGCTTCAGCTTTGGCAGGGGCTGCACCACCATCTTCAATTTTACAAACTACTGCACCGATGGCTAAAGTATCACCTTCGGCTGCTATGGTTTTTAAAGTTCCAGCTTGTTCTGCGGTTAATTCGAATGTTGCTTTATCCGACTCCAATTCGGCTATAACTTCATCCATTTCAACAACATCACCATCGTTTTTTATCCAACGTGATAAAACAACTTCTGTTATCGACTCACCAACTGGTGGAACTTTTATCTCTAAACTCATATTTTTAAAATTGGTAATTTTTGTTGTTATATGTTTAAGATTCAAAAGTTACAGTATTCCCGGCTCTTAACCTAGACCTTTTACCCTCGAATCTTTAATTAAATTAATCCGCTTCAGCTAATTTCTTGTTGGCCTTTTTAGCTTTATCTTTAACTTCTTCTTCCTTTATAGAAACCTCTAGAGCATTAGCTAAAATATAGGCTTGTTGATTAGCATGTTGTTTAGCAAAACCGGTAGCAGTACTGCTACTTTCTTTTCTCGATATTACATCAATGCCTTTCAAGCCTGTTTTGTATAATTTGCGGAAAAGGTATGGCCATGCACCCATGTTTTCCGGTTCTTCCTGTACCCAGAAAATTTCATCTGCATTTTTATATTTTGCCTTAATGCCTTCCATCTGATCAACCGGTGTTGGGTATAATTGTTCAACACGAACGATAGCAACATGTTTTACCTGGTCTGCCTGCTGTTTTTCTAATAGTTCATAGTAAATTTTACCGCTACAGAAAACAATACGCGTTACCTCTGCCACTTTAACATTTACATCATCAATTACTTCTTTAAAACCACCTTCGGTAAACTCTTCTAATTTAGAAACACAAGCCGGGTGGCGTAATAAACTTTTAGGGGTAAACACCACCAAAGGTTTACGGAAATCGCGTTTAAACTGGCGACGTAAAACATGGAAGAAATTTGCAGGAGTAGTACAATTGGTTACCTGCATATTGTAATCTGCACAAAGCTCCATAAAACGCTCAATACGTGCTGATGAGTGCTCAGGTCCTTGTCCTTCGTAACCGTGAGGCAATAACATTACCAAACCATTTTCACGTTGCCATTTGGTTTCAGCACTTGCAATATATTGATCAACAACAATTTGGGCACCATTAAAGAAATCACCAAACTGTGCTTCCCAGATGGTTAATGCATTCGGATTGGCCATGGCATATCCATATTCGAAACCTAAAACACCGTACTCTGATAAGTGCGAATTGTAAATATCAAATGATGCCTGTTGATCTGAGATATTTGCCAACGGTACATATTCTTCCTCACTGTCTTCAAGCGTTAATACGGCATGACGGTGAGAGAATGTACCACGCTCTACATCCTGACCACTTAAACGAACACGTTTACCTTCTGATAACAAAGTACCATAAGCCAGCTGCTCGCCCATGGCCCAATCGAAAACAAGCGTTTCGTTAACCATTTTGGTACGCTCTGCAAATAATTTTTCAATTTTTTTGAAGAACTTTTTATTTGATGGTAAAGTGGTAATGCGTTTACCAATTTCCAATAAAGTACTTTTTTTAACTGCGGTAACCGGTGAAGCTTCGAAATCTTTAGGTGTCGCCATCCGCAGATCTGCCCATGCACCACCGAATTTAACTTCGCTGTCGCTGGCTACAAATTCTTTAGCTTCATTTAATCGCTCCTGCAAAATACCACGGAAATCTTTTTCCATCTCTTTGGCTAAACCAGCTTCCAACTTACCTTCTTTGGTTAACTGATCGATATATATTTCCCTTGGGTTAGGGTGTTTTTCGATCGTTTTGTATAATAATGGCTGAGTAAATTTAGGCTCATCAGACTCATTGTGACCGAAGCGACGGTAGCAAAGAATGTCAATAAAAACATCGTTTTTATATTTCTGACGGTATTCCATCGCCAGGTTAATCGCATAAACCAAAGCTTCAGGATCATCACCATTTACGTGGAAAACCGGAGACAAAGTTACTTTAGCAATATCGGTACAGTAAGTACTGGTACGGGCATCTTTATAGTTGGTGGTAAAACCAATCTGGTTATTAATTACCAGGTGAATGGTGCCCCCTGTTTTGTAACCTTCGAGGCCAGCCATCTGAATGACTTCATAAACAATACCTTGTCCGGCAACTGATGCGTCACCATGAATCAAAATCGGCGCTAAACGACTGTTGTCGCCACCATATTTGAAATCGATTTTAGAACGGCTCATGCCTTCTACCACACCATCAACTGTTTCCAAGTGTGATGGATTAGGACATAAACTTAAGTGAACACTTTTGCCCGATACGGTAGCAACATCTGTAGAATAGCCTAAATGGTATTTTACGTCACCACCATATGGGGTATCAGGGCTGTAACTTTTACCTTCAAATTCAGCAAAAATATCTTTGTATGTTTTCTGCATGATGTTGGCCAACACGTTCAAACGACCGCGGTGTGCCATACCGATAACAAATTCTTCGATTCCCAGTTCTGCTCCTTTTTCGATTACCGAATCCAAAGCAGGGATCAAAGCTTCTGCACCTTCTAACGAAAAACGTTTTTGACCTAAGAATTTTGTACCTAAGAAATTTTCGAAACTTACCGCTTCGTTTAATTTCCGAAGAATGCGTTTTTTCTCATCAATAGAGAAGTTAGGGGTATTACGTGCACTTTCCATTTTTTGCTGAATCCAGTTCAACACTTCTGGTGTACGTAAAAATTTAAACTCGGCTCCGATAGAGCCAGCATATGTTTGTTTTAAAAAGGCTACAATATCTTTCAATTTTGCTGCACCAATGCCAATCTCCATGCCAGAGTTGAAAACAGTTTCCAGATCAGCATCAGATAATCCAAAATTTGCAAGATCTAATGTTGGCAAATGTTTGCGTCGTTCGCGAACTGGATTGGTGTGTGTAAATAAGTGCCCACGGCTACGATAGCCATCAATCAGATTTAAAACATTAACCTCTTTTAAAAAGTGTTCTGGCGTTTCTGCTGCTACTGCAGGAGCCTCAGATCCCCTTCCAAAATCAAAACCTTCAAAAAATTTCTGCCAACCAAACTCAACAGATGCCGGATCTTGTTGATAGGATTGATATAAAGACTCTATATATTCGGCGTTTGCGCCATTAAGATAAGATAATTTATCCATTATTAACTGTTTACTGTAAGCATTACAAAATTAGAATTTTACCTTATATAAATGGCAAAAATCTCGATTAAAATAAATGAGCAGGTTTTAAATTTGCGAGTGCGTAAATGAGTTGGCCTTGTATACAAAAAACGGGTAAAACCTGTTAAAATTCAACTACCCAAATGCGCTCATTTGACACACGGTAATTTTATCATTCAATCCTCACAACTATGATGCCCAAGTTATAGCGTAATTGCCTTTCGGGTCGAGATTTTTGATATTTTTATCCAGATCGAAAACACTTTTGGATTTTTGATCATTCCCTACACCGGCTACATTTGCCCAATTGCCCCAATTGCTTGCAGGATTATAATCAATCAATTTTTCTTCAAAATAGGCGGCGCCCAAAACCCAGCTTACCTCTAAATTATTGATCAGGTAAAGCGCTGCCGTTTGTCGGGCAATATTAGAAATAAAACCGGTTTGATTTAATTCAGTCATCACCGCATCTACTACCGCAAAACCAGTTTGCGCATTGCGCCATTTATTAAAATTCTCCTGCTCGTTTGTTACATCGACCAAACCCTGGCTACCAAATCCATCTGGACTAAAAAACGTATTACCGTATTTTTTGAACATGAAACGGAAATAATCTCTCCAAAGCAGGCCTAATAAGATATGATTGAACATGGCTTTGGTATTGGGCACACTTTCCATCTTTTTAATTTCCCAGTACACTTTACGCGGAGATAAACTGCCCATAGCCAACCAGGCAGAAAGTTTCGAAACAAGAATTAAATTCTTGGTTGTTGCAGCTTGTTGCATGGCTAAAATCACCTTTTGAAGGTGAGCCAAACCTTCTGCTTCTCCACCGGTAAATTCGAAATCGGCACGCTGATCTTTTTGCTGAGGTAAAAGATTAAGGTCTTCCAATGAGGATAATGTACCCCAATCGATCACTTCGGCTACATTGATCCGATCTGGCGCTGCAAAACAGGGTTTGATAATCGAATCGCGCTCAATTTTCTTTTTAAACTGGTTAAAAGCATCCGGAATATCCTTAATAGGAAAAGGCAAATCTTCCTTATTATATAAAGTATGACCGATAAAATGTTTAAGGTTGATCCGTAATTTCCAAAGTGCGTTTTCTACCAGCGTTGAAATATGCGTTTCTTCGCGTGCTACCTCCCGGTGATGGTAAACTTCGGTAATCTCATATTCCTGCACAAGTTGAGGAATAATATCTTCAGGCTTGCCTTCAGCAATCAGCAAGTTACCGCCAATCTGTTTTAACGCATTGCGTAAGCCTAAAACACTTTCTAAAATAAACTGCGCTCTGATATTACCTGTTTTTAAGGTACCGTATTTGGTTTCGCCAAAAGAACGGCGATCAAGAATGTAAACAGGTAAAATCGAATCAGATTTAGCAATTGCTTCCACCAGCATTTCATTATCATGCAAGCGAAGATCATTTCTAAACCAGACTAAAATTTTTTTGGACATTTTTTATCGAAAAGGTTGTAAGAACGCTTTACAAATTTACCTTATTTTTCTACTTCATCAAACCGCTAAGTAATTCTTTACAAATAGGAAACAAAAGAATTAGAGCCAGATTAATGCATTTTAGAATCCTACTCACAAACCCTTTTGCATCTTTGGTGTTTAAAAAAGATGGCAAAAAAGATTCTGATTACCGGCGCTACAGGACTTGTGGGTACTGAACTAGAAAAACACTTGCTAAGCAAGGGTTATGAGGTGAATACACTTTCGCGGAAGAAAGATAATGATCCGAATAATTATGTGTGGGATGTTTATAAAGGAACTATTGATGCTGGCTGTTTGAACGGCGTTGATACCATTGTGCATTTAGCGGGAGAGCCGGTTGCTGATAAGAAATGGACCGATGAACGCAAAAAACAGATTATCGATAGCCGTGTAAAATCGACAGAATTACTTTTTGAAACGATAAAATCTAAGCCGGACCTTCAGCTAAAAGCGTTTATTTCTGCTTCGGCCGTTGGTTTTTATGGCGATTGTGGTGACGAGATTTTAACTGAAGAAAGTCTTAAAGGTTATGGCTTTTTAGCAGATTGCTGCAAACTTTGGGAAGACGCGGTAGATGAAGGCAAAAAATTGAGCCTCAGGATTGTAAAACTTCGCACCGGAATTGTGCTAAGCAATGATGGGGGCGCCTTACCCCAACTGGATAAACCGGTAAAATTATTTGTTGGGGCTGGTTTAGGTACCGGAAAACAATGGACACCCTGGCTACACATAAACGACATGGTGGAAATGTATATCGAAGCCATCGAAAACCTGAAAATGGAGGGCTGTTACAATGCCTGTGCACCTTTTCCGGTAACCAATGCTGCTTTAACCAAAGCCATTGCCAAACAACTCCGCCGACCATTCTGGCCAATTAAAGTACCTAAAAAAGCATTAGAATTATTATTGGGTGAACGTGTAGATGCTGTTCTGATGAGCAATAATACCTCCGCACAAAAGATTTTAGATGCAGGATTCAAATTTAAATTCACACATTTGGAGGATGCTTTGCAGGAGTTATATAAATAGGTTAATCGGTTAACTGTTTAAATTGGTTAATTGTTAACCGCAAATTGAAAACTAAATTAGTGGTCAATCGGTTAATTGACGCCAAATGCCTAGCGCTAAACGCTTAAAATCATCTAGACTCTATTAACAACCTGTATATAAATGACTTCAATATCAATTTTTTGGTTCCGTCGCGATTTACGTTTAGCAGATAATGCAGCTTTATATCATGCGCTAAAAGGCGATTATCCGGTTTTGCCACTTTTTATTTTTGACCAGAATATACTGGATAAACTACCAAAAGACGATGCACGTGTAACCTTCATTTATGAAACCATTGAAGAGTTAAAGAAAGAACTTCAGCAGCAAGGATCAGATTTACTGGTAAAATACGGAAAACCCGAGAAAATATGGCCGGAGATTTTAAAGGGATACCAGGTTAAGGAGGTATACACCAATCATGATTATGAGCCCTATGCCCGCGAACGTGATGATAATATGGCTGAGTTTTTAACAAGCGAAAAAATTGTGTTTAAAACCTATAAAGACCAGGTTATTTTTGAAAAGAACGAAATTTTAAAAGCAGACAAAACGCCTTATACCGTTTTTACCCCCTTTTATAAACAATGGCATGCCAAACTGAACGACTTTTATATAAAGGCTTATCCAACTAAAAAGTATTTTAAAAATCTGCTACAAACAAAACATCTGTCCAGCCCGGATTTGAAAGAAATGGGCTTTGAAAAGAGCAAGCTGGATTTCCCGAAAATAAATTACAAAAACAAGCTCGACGATTATGCAAAAGAACGCGATTTTCCTGCGCTTGATGGCACCACACATATTGGTTTGCATTTACGTTTTGGAACCTTAAGTATTCGGAAAGCCGTTAAAGATGCATTGGAAGCAAAATCGAATGTCTGGCTTTCGGAACTGGCCTGGCGGGAATTCTACATGACGATACTCTGGCATTTCTCCTATTCGGCTTTCGATTCGTTTAAAAAACAATATGATAAAATTAAGTGGCGTAACAATGAAGAGGAATTTAAGGCCTGGCGCGAGGGCAATACCGGCTATCCTATTGTTGATGCAGGCATGCGCCAGCTGAACCAAACCGGCTGGATGCACAACCGAGTAAGAATGATTGTGGGTAGTTTTTTAACCAAACATTTACTGATTGACTGGCGCTGGGGAGAAACTTATTTTGCCGAAAAATTATTGGATTATGAAATGGCAAGTAATGTGGGTGGCTGGCAGTGGGCCGCAGGATCTGGAAACGATGCCGCACCTTATTTCAGGGTTTTCAACCCCGAACTGCAGACCAAAAGATTTGATCCTAAATTTGAATATATTAAAAAATGGGTACCAGAATTTGGCACAAAAAAATATACCCAACCAATAGTTGAGCATACTTTTGCAAGGGAAAGGGTTTTAAAAGTTTTTAAAGAAGCTTTATCTAATTCGTAACCTTTACAATTTCTATATCGAAATCCAATACGGCGTTGGGTGGAATAGTATTAGATCCACCTCGTTTATAAGCCAGATCAGAAGGGATGAACATTCTGAACTTTGTACCAACAGGAAACTTAGGAATTAAGGTTTTCCATCCTTGAATTATAGCAGTATTACTAGACAAGGTAGTAGAGAAGGTTCCAGTAGTATTTGAATCAAATGAGGAACCATCCAAAAATCGCCCAGTATAGTTTATAACTACAGTACTTAATTCTGGATCTATAGCTGCACCTGTTCCCAGTGTATTAATAATATAATATATTCTACTATTGTCCTTGGTAGCTGTTAAATTCTTGCTAGATAAAAAATTTAATATTCTAGCATCATCCAATAACGACTGTTTATAGTATGGATAAGTTTTAATGATAAAATCAAGGTTTTCGTTTGAAGGGATCGAGCCTACACCATTTCTACCAAAGGCCAAATATGATGGCAACAAAATCCTGGCTGTACCTCCTGGTTTTAATTTAAGCACAGCAGTTCTTAATGCGGGTATATTATAAGTAGTTGATGATAAAGAGCCCTGATTAAAGCTATTCAAATACCCAACCAAAGTATTTAAGTTACCATTTAAGGGTGACTGGAGATAAGTTGTTCCACTCGCCAGAGATTTAACGGTTACATCGTACAATACTGAATCTGAATTTAAGAAAAGCGCACCATCAGTAGGATTTGTAACCTGATAATAAAATCCTGATTTAGCAGAATCAGGTACCATTTGTGTTAAATTATTCTTTGATATATATGCCTTTATAGCTGCATCATCTACAGTTTGTGCGGTATCATATTCCTTTGTGCACGAGCTGAAAACTACAGTTGCCAGTAAAATTGCGAATAGGCTAAGTTTAGTAAAGTTGTTCATTTATTATTGTACGTCTGTAAGTGTTATGGTAAAATCTAGTACTGAATTAGCAGGAACTGAAGGTGATGGCGATTGTGTTCCATATGCATAATAAGATGGGATAATTAACCTGATCTTACCACCTTTTTGTATTTTTTGAATCCCAAACTGCCACCCTAAAATAACATTTCCAAGTTTAAAAGTAGCTGGGGTTCCTTTGGAGCTGTCGAAAATAGTACCATTTAATAATCTCCCTTCATAATCTGCAGAGATCACAGTAGAGGTTAAATAACTTGCATTTCCTGATCCGGGAGAAATAATTTGATAAAAAATACCGCTGGCATCTTTTATGGCCGGGACATTATTGGTTTTCACAAATGCAGCTATAGCAGCAGTGTCAGCCTTAAATTGTGGAGTGGGATCGTAAGAATCATCAATAGGCACGTTTTTCTTACAGGCGGTAAAACATCCTGCAAGGCAGATCATGAATATAAAATATTTAAGCTTAACCATTATCCGCAAAAATAAGCTTTTAATGTGGTTGCAACAATTTTTAACCTATTTTAACAATTTTAAGGACCAAAAGGTCAAAGCAAGAACTACATCGCACTAGAACAATTCCTCATGCTGAATTCATTTTACAAGTAGAAACAGTCTTTTTAATTACCTGAACATATTGCTTGGTCAACATTTTGGAACAAAAGACCCTGAAATAAATTCAGGGTGACGATTTCTTTAAATCAAAATACTATTCATCTATTAAGAGATAATGTTAATTATCACATTCAGCTTATTGTACATTTGATAATTGAATATTAAAATCCAATACAGAATTTCCGGGAATGGGGCCAACTGCATTACTGCCATAGCCTAAACCTGGCGGAACAATTAATCTGATTTCGCCACCTTTCTGGATTTTAGGAATACCAATACGCCAGCCTTGAATCAGCTCTGCAAGATTAAAAGTTTGTTCTTTACCTCCGCCATTATCAAATACATTTCCGTTTAACAACTTACCCTCATATTTGATGGTGATCTTGGTATCACCTGGATAAGTAAAGGATCCCGAACCAGGTTTAATGATCTGATAATATAAACCAGAATCATCTCTAATGGCATTAATATTATTTTTTTTGATAAAATCCGTAATCTGCTTTTCGGGATCTTCGTCTTTCTTACAAGATGAAATAACAGCAACACTTAAAAAAAGGATAGTAAGTAATCTAAATTTAATCATACGCGAAAATAGGATTTTACTACCAAAAAGTTTCGATTATTAATTCAGGTTTAAATGGCCCCTGTAAAATATTTTCAATTCAGAGTCGTTACCCTGAACCGAGCCTTGGCGAGCTCACCCAAGGTAATTCATTTCAGGGTCTTTCATGCTAAAAATATGCTGAAATAAATTCAGCATGACGAATGGGTCAATATCAATCGCTTTAACAACACCATTTTTAACAAATAAATGTTGCATAAGGATCTATGGTTATCAGCCTTATAATACTATTAAGCAAAATTAAAAAGGGTTTAAGGTTTAGGTTATGCACCCAATCCTTAAACCCTTCACCTTTCAGCCTTCTACCTTAAAAAATATATTTATTCGCTTCAATCAATTGCTGTGCAACTCTTTGACGGGCATCTTTAACATTAAAAGGTTCAACTTTTGTAAAGCGGCGTAACCCTACCTGCATCATACGTAATTCATCGCCCTCTGCAAAAGCCCAAAGCGCTTCTTTACCTGCTTTGGCTATGCCATCTACTGCTTCTACCATGTAAATACGCAATAAATCCAGCTGTCCTGCACAAGCTTCTTCACCGCGGGTATGTACCAGTTTTTCTGTCCTCAGCAAAGCCGATTCAAGTACATAAACGTAACTGGCCATGTCGGCAATGTTCATTAAAATTTCCTGTTCTTTGCTCAAGGTCATCATTAATTTTTGAACCGCAGCGCCAGCTACCATTAACGTTGCCTTTTTCAGATTCGACAGCACTTTTTTCTCTGCAGCGAATAAGGTATCATCCTCTTCACCAAAATCAGGGATGCTCATCAGCTCGGCGGCAACTGCTGTAGCAGGCGTCATTAGATCAAGCTCACCTTTCATGGCGCGTTTCAGCATCATGTCAACCGTTAACAAGCGGTTAATTTCGTTTGTTCCTTCAAAAATCCGGTTAATACGCGCATCCCGGTAAGCCCGATCCATTGGTGCATCGGCACTAAAACCCATACCACCATAAATCTGCACACCTTCATCTACCGTATAATCCAAAGCTTCAGAACCCCATACTTTTAAAATGGCACATTCTACCGCAAATTGCTCTACAGACTTCAATCTTGCTTTGCCAGATTCCATCCCACCTGCAACCAATTGATCGTAAGTATCATCAATATTTTGTCCTGCACGATAGTTTGCGGCATCAACGGCATAAAGCTTAGATGCGATTTCTGCAATTTTAAAACGGATGGCACCGTATTTCGAAATCGGGCGACCAAACTGGATCCGCTCATTTGAATAGTTAATCGCGGTATTCAAAGTTGCTTTCGATGCTCCGATAGCAGCTGCAGATAATTTGATGCGGCCTATGTTTAAAATATTTACTGCGATTTTGAAACCGTTTTCACGCTCACTTAACATGTTCTCAACTGGTACAGGGCAATCGTTAAAGAAAACCTGACGGGTTGAAGAACCTTTAATCCCCATTTTATGCTCTTCCGGATTCATGGTGATGCCACCGAAATCTTTCTCCACAATAAATGCAGTTAAGTTTTTATCATCGTCTATTTTGGCAAACACAATGAAAATATCAGCAAAGCCACCATTGGTAATCCACATTTTCTGACCATTGATGATGTAGTGTTTACCATCATCACTCAATTTAGCCTTTGTTTTACCAGAGTTCGCATCCGAACCAGAGTTTGGTTCGGTTAGGCAATAAGCAGCCTTCCATTCACCTGAACCGAGTTTAGGAATATACTTTGCTTTTTGCTCTTCGTTACCATAGTATAAAATGGGTAATGTACCAATTCCGGTATGGGCAGAAAGCGCAACAGCGAAAGAGTGGCCTGCACCCACCACATCTGCAACCAACATGGAAGTATTAAAATTTTTGCCAAAACCGCCGTACTCTTCTGGTACGGAAACGCCAAGAATACCCAGTTCGCCAGCTTTGGTTAATAGGGTTGGCATCAACTCAGGATCTTCCTGCTTATCAATTTTATCTAAATTGGGATAAACCTCAGCCGCCAGAAAATCGCGACAGGTTTGTGCAATCATCTGCTGCTCTTCGTCAAATTCTTCAGGGATAAATACTTCCTGATAAGTGGTATCTTTAATTAAGAATTCGCCACCTTTAATTGTCTTTTTTTCAGTTGTTTCCATTGTTATGAGATTTGAGAGATGAGATCTGAGATTTGAGACCTGCCCAAATTCAAACTCAAATCATTAATGTTATCTTTTTTAAGATTCGTCATGCTGAACTTGTTTCAGCATCAATTTACGATAAAGACCCTGAAACAAGTTCAGGGTGACGATCACATTGAAATACTTTAAATATCCTAGCTTACTTTAATTGGCTTCTAAATCTAAAGAAGCTCAAAAATCCCAGCTGCACCTTGTCCGGTTCCTACGCACATGGTTACCATTCCGTATTTTTTGTTCTGCCTCTTCAGCTCGTTCATGATCTGCACAGTCAGTTTTGCCCCGGTACAGCCTAGTGGATGTCCTAATGCAATTGCGCCTCCGTTTACGTTAATCACATCTGGGTTTAAATCCAATGTTCTGATTACCGCCAATGATTGCGAAGCAAAGGCTTCATTCAGTTCTATCAAATCGATATCTTCCTTTTTCAATCCGGCTTGTTTCAATGCTTTTGGAATTGCCTCAATCGGACCAATACCCATAATACGTGGCGGAACACCTGCAATACCGTAACTTACTAATCTGGCAATCGGCTCAGCATTTAATTCCTTCATTTTCTTTTCAGACACTACTAAAACAAACGCAGCTCCATCTGATGTTTGCGATGAATTACCGGCAGTTACACTTCCTACCGCATCGAATACAGGTTTCAGTTTCGCCAACTTTTCTAGCGTTGTATCTGCACGTGGGCCCTCATCAGTATCCACCACATAAGAACGGGTTTTCTTTTTAAGGTTGTCATCCAAATAGTTTTCATTTACCGTTATCGGCAGGATGCCATCTTTTAAATGACCGTTTTTTATGGCGTGAATAGCTTTTTCATGAGATTTTAATGAAAAGGCATCCTGATCTTCACGGCTCACGTTATATTCTTTGGCCACGGCTTCGGCGGTTAAGCCCATGCCCCAATACCAGTCTGGATTATTTTTTGCCACCTCAGCATTTGGCACCAGTTTCCAGCCACCAAAAGGCATTCCACTCATAACCTCTACCCCACCTGCAATGATACAGTCGGCCATGCCTGCTTTAATTTTGGCAACTGCAGTAGCAATGGTATCTAAGCCTGATGCGCAGTACCGATTTACGGTAACACCTGGTACTTTATCAGTATCCAGCCCCATCAAAGAGATCATACGGCCAATATTCAGGCCCTGCTCTGCCTCTGGCGTAGCATTACCCACAATTACATCATCAATCTGTTCGTTATCTAAATTCGGAACTGATGCTACCAAAGCCCTGATTACTTCTGCGGCTAAATCATCAGCTCTTGTAAAACGGAATACGCCACGGGGTGCTTTACCCACTGCTGTACGATATCCGGCTATAATATATGCTTCCATTTTTTAAGATTTGAGATCTGAGAATTGGGATTTGAGACCTGCTCAAACCAATAACTCAAATCGATTATTATTTTTTGAGATACCAGATGTGAGACATTAGATTTGAGACGGATAACTTCTAAAATCTAGTGTCTCATATCTCATGTCTTTTTATTAATTTTCTTATCCAGCATCTGCTGAAAACCGTAAGTCATTTTTTGTAATTCATCTATTTGGGCAATTAAAGGATCTAAAATTTCAGATTCAAGGATTGCAAGTTTATTAGCAATTACCAATTGAGTTTGCAATTCGTAAGAAGACCCGTTGGCTATGCCTAAAAAATTATTAAATTCTTTGACTGAATTTCTTCCTGCACCTTCGGCAATATTAGATGGGATTGAGACAGCCGCCCTTCGAGATTGACTGATTAAACCAAAGCGCTCATCAGTTGGAAAAGTCGATGTAGCTTTGTAAACATCAACTGCCAGATCAATAGCCTTATTCCAAATTTTTAACTCTTTTAAATTATTCATGTTCTATTATCTTAATTGCCATGCTGTGACCGGTGCAACCTGTCTCAAATCTAACCTCTCCTATCTCACATCTAATTCCTCAACGGTTTACCTTTTGTAATGATACTCTGAATCCGCTCTAACGACTTCCGTTCTCCTGCAAGTGATAAAAACGCCTCTCTTTCCAGATCCAGTAAATATTGTTCGGTTACTTCGGTTGGCGCAGATAAATCGCCACCACACATCACGTAACCTAATTTTTCAGAGATTTTTTTATCATGTTCGGAAATGAAATGTCCGGCATACATGCTATTTGCACCGGCATATACAATTCCCAAACCTTGTTTTCCTAAAACTTTAATATCGTTCCGTGGTACGGGTTTCGTGTAACCAGCATCTGCAAGTTCTATCGCTTTCGCTTTTGCATCGGCCAGTAAACGGTTGCGGTTCATCGAGATCGAAAATTTATCTTTTTGCAGATAACCCAGTTCGTAGGCTTCGTAACCCGAAGTAGAAACTTTAGCCATACCAATGGTTAGAAAGCGATCTTTCAAGGCATTTTGCACAATCTGATCGTCTTTATATTCATCAGATGCACGTAGCGCAAACTCTTTGGTACCGCCACCGCCAGGAATTACCCCTACACCAAATTCAACCAGGCCCATGTAGGTTTCGGCAGAAAGCTGAACGTGATCAGCATGCAAACTGAACTCGCAACCACCGCCTAAGGTTAAATTATGCGGGGCCACCACAACCGGAATAGAAGAATAACGGATGCGCATGGAGGTATTCTGGAACATTTTGATCGCGATGTTCAACTCATCCCATTCCTGCTCTACCGCCATCATAAAAATCATCCCTACGTTAGCACCGGCAGAAAAATTTGCGCCATCATTGCCAATTACCAAACCGCGATAATCTTTTTCAGCCATATCGATAGCTTTATTGATTCCTGAAATTACATCACCGCCAATGGTATTCATTTTGGTATGGAATTCTACATTCAGAATGCCGTCACCCAGATCGATAATGGAAACCCCAGAATTTTTCCACAGCGTTTTATTTTCGCGAAGGTTATCCAGAATGATAAACTCATCTGTTCCAGGTAAGGCTTTATAACTTTTAGAAGGGATATCGTAATATTTTTTAACACCATTCTCAACTTTATAAAACGAAGTATTCCCGGCATCCAGCATTTCATGTACCCAAGCCGCGGCTTTATTGCCATATTGCTCCATTCCTTCTAAGGCATCCTTTACACCAACGGCATCCCACAATTCGAAAGGACCAAGTTCCCAGCCAAAACCTGCCCGCATGGCATCGTCTATACGATATAATTCATCAGAAATTTCAGGGATTCTGTCCGATACATATTCAAATAAACCAAATGAAGAATGGCGGAACAATTCGCCTGCCTTATCTTTTCCTTTGGCAAAAATCTTCATACGCTCACGAAGGTTTTCCACCGGCTTGGTCATTTCTAAAGTCGCCGATTTTACCTTTTGCTGAGGCTTATATTCTAATGTTTTTAAGTCAAGTGCAAGGATTTCGGTTTTACCCTCAGCAGTTTTTGTTTTTTTATAGAAACCCTGTTTAGTCTTGTCGCCAAGCCATTTGTTCTCTTCCATTTTTTGCACGTATGCCGGAAGTTTAAACAAATCATGTGCTTTATCTTCAGGGCAGTTATCATAAAGCCCTTTAGCCACTTTAATCATGGTATCTAAACCCACCACATCCGACGTGCGGAAAGTAGCCGATTTTGGTCTACCCAAAGCTGGTCCTGTAAATTTATCAACTTCTTCTACGGTTAAATCCAATTTTTCGACCAAATGTAAAAGTGCCATAATCGAATAAACACCTACCCTGTTGGCGATAAAAGCCGGAGTATCTTTACATAAAACGGTTGTTTTTCCTAAAAACTTATCACCATAATGCATCAGGAAATCAATGATTTCTGGCTTCGTATGTGGTGTAGGAATAACTTCTAATAATTTTAAATAACGCGGTGGATTGAAAAAATGTGTTCCGCAGAAATGCGATTTAAAATCTTCACTTCTTCCCTCGGCCATTAAATGAATAGGAATACCAGAAGTATTTGAAGTAATTAAGGTGCCTGGTTTACGGAATTGTTCGACCTGTTCGAAAACTTTTTTCTTGATATCAAGATTTTCGACAACCACTTCAATTACCCAATCGTAACCGGCAATTTTCGACATATCATCATCGAAGTTTCCGGTTTTAATTTTATTTAATGCTTTTTTCGTATAAACCGGCGACGGGTTTGTTTTCACAGCGGTTTGCAAAGCAGTATTCACAATCCGGTTTTTTACAGTGGGGTTGTCCAATGACAATCCTTTTGCCTGCTCCTCGGGGCTCAGTTCTTTTGGCGCAATATCCAATAACAATACCTCAACACCAATGTTGGCGAAGTGGCATGCAATACGCGACCCCATAATACCCGACCCTAAAACTGCAACTTTATTAATGCTTCGTTTCATTATCTATTTGCTTTTCATTAGTTTGATAGAAACGTTTTATGATTTGCCTACCAAACAGGTTTGATTACTCTATTTATTAATCTACAGTATAGGCTACTGTAATATCATTTAATTTGATTAACAAGTTAATAAAAGTTTCTTTTTCCTTTTTCGAGAAATGCTCATCGAGATATTCGTTGAATTTTCGAACAACACCCTTGGCCAACTGTTTTTTCTCTTTACCAAAATCAGTTAGAAAAACCTTTACCGAACGTTTATCACCTACAGATGTTTCGCGAAAAATAAGGTTAGCCTCTTCCATGTTATTTAACATACGCGATAAACTCGTTGCCTTAACCCCAAGCAAACCCGCTAGATTTGAAACTGCAGTCCCCTCAACATCATCTATATTGATAAGCATGTAACCAATGGCCTGGGTAATCCCGAAACTGGATGCCATCTGATTGTACTTATTAAACATATTTTGCCAGGCAAACTTTACATGGTAATCTATGGTTTGTTGTTGTTTCATTTTCACTAATTTATTATGCTTGCATAACAAAGCTAATGAATGTATTTTGTTAATGCAATAGAAAAATTTAAAATATTTGTTAAATTTTTCTTATCATAGTCATACACAAAATGAAAACACTTAATATGTATAAAGTAAAACAAATACTCTTGTTTAGTTTCTTTATTTTATGGGCTACCATTTGCCAAAGTCAGGTTTCTTATTTCGGAGAATCCCTTTTAAACAGTCAAAAACTAGAGATTTTTAAAAAAACAACTACCTTATTTACTTTTCAGTATGCGGATTATGATGAGCTGAAGAAATTTGATCAGGCCATTAAAAAAAACTGGACCATTACACCGTATAAAATTATTAAGCCTGAAGAGTTGGCCCGTTATGATACGCTTGCCAACTATTCTGTTTTTTATTTTGATGCTTATACTGAAAAGTCAGACAGTTCTAAAACTGTAAATATTATTTATGCACTGAAGTTACTTACCCCATCTAAAAAACCTAAGATAAAGCAAGAAAGCATATTGGCAACGATTGCTATTTTTGCTGATCCGAATACCAATCTGCTGGTTGAAATGCAGGATCAACTATACGGTACCAAAAGGAGCATAAAAAATAGTATTTTATCCCATTTATATAATAAATCTATTTTTTTTAACTGGTCGTCTGGCCTTTTGCCGGGTTATCTGAAACAGATTAATGATGGATTGCTCGCCAATCAAAACTGTAATATAGATTACCAATTTTACAATAAGATACGCTTACCAGAACTGGCAAAGGAAACACTTTACATACCCGAATATATTAAGCAAGTTTTTTCTTCAAGATTGGCACTTTTACCACCTTCGGGTATTATTGCCGAACCCTATAATTATAAACTTAAGTTTGTATCGTATGAAACGCTGGATAGTTTAATCCTGAATAAAGCCGCGCCGATTAAATACGTAGTTTATACGCAACGTGCTAACGATAAAATAATAAGCGTGTATGATAGCAAGGATGACAAAATTATCTATCAGCGTTTTTATCCGCAATCGCCTAATTTTGAAATGAATGATTTAAGTGAGATTAAGAAAGTGATTGTTTCACTGAAATAAGCTGGTTCAATTATTTATCAAGCTGTCATTCTGAACGAAGTGAAGAATCCTTAAAACAAGGCATGCCGTCTTGTAAATTTCATAGTCCAATAGTACCTAAAACAAGAAAGATCCTTTACTGCGTTTCAATCGACAGAACCCACAATGCGGTCGTCATTCTCGCGTATGCAGGAATCTTAAAACGTTTGCATTAAGATCCCCAATCAAGTTGGGAATGACGATTTCTCGAGGGATATTACCTAATTAAATGTATGGCATAAGAAAATCAGTTACCTCACTAATATTGGTTTTTATAAAACAAATTATTCCTTAGGATGACAATTCGCATTTATAGCCATTAACCAAATCAGCTAGAAACCATACATAAACCTCCTAAACAAAAAAGTCCCGATTTTCATCGGGACTTTTTAAATATGGTTAATAACAGACTAGTAAAGTGTAAACTCTACACGACGGTTTTGTTGACGACCGGCTGCTGTTTTATTAGAAGCAATTGGTTGACCCATACCGTAACCTATAGCTTCGATACGTGATGCATTGGCACCTTGAGAAACCAAATAAGCTTTAACAGATTCTGCTCTTTCTTTTGATAAACGTAAGTTTAACTCTTTTGAACCTGTATTATCTGTATGACCAGCTAATTTCAAGCTAAAGTTTTTCTGGATCAATAAAGCTGCAACTCTATTTAATGAAGCATAAGATTTAGAACGGATAGTAGCTTTACCTAAATCGAACTCTAAGTTTTTAATCGCTTCGTTAACTACTTTACGATCTTCTTCTGTTACGATTACTTTTTCTACCACTTTTTCCGGCGTTTTTAATGGGCAACCAGCACCATCAACAACAGTACCTGCTGGTGTATCAGGACATTTATCCAATTTATCAGCAACACCATCACCATCTGTATCTTTCAGCACATCGTTAAGTTCGGAACGTAATTTTGCATTATCAGCTTTTTGAGCATTTAATTCAGATCTCAAACCTTCTGCAGTTTGTTTTGCTTTTAGGGCTTCATCATAAGTTAAGGCTACCGGATTGTGGAAAGCCAATTGTTTTCCGCTACCTAAAGCAAACTCTAAACCAGCATAAGCATAGTTGTATTTATCATTTCCATTTTTGTAATAACCATCTAAGTTATCGCCATCAACATAATTGATTGTCCAACCTAAATCAAAGTTTACGGCGTCAGAAATTTTAAATTTAGCACCTAAACCTACAGGGATAATCAGCTCGTGAATATTATCGCCACCGCCAAATGCTGAAGTTCCTGCCGCAGTAGTAATGGTAGGTTTATAAGCCGCAATACCTGCACCGGCAGACGCATAAAGCTGCAAAGCATTTTCTTTTTTAAACATATCAATATTGAACATGTTTACCACAGCATTTAAAGTTCCTGAATAGGATAACTGTGTGTCGAAAGCGTTTACCGTAGAGTTATTAACCAAACCGCTTTCATATGGCTCACTATTATCGCCTTTTAATTTACCACGAACTCCATCTAAACGAAGAGAGAAATAAGGTGTAAATTGTTTTTTAATGTAAAGACCGTAACCAAAATTTGATTTGTTATTACTGAAATCATTTTTTCCACCCAATGGTGAAAGTGGAGTTAGTACACCAGCATTTACACCGATAGACCACGTTCTTAGTGTTGTAGTTGAGGCTGCTGGACTTTCTTGAGCTGAAGCAACTGACCCGATTAATAAACCAGCTATTGCTACTGGTAGGGCTTTAGATAATTGTAATTTCATAATTTTCTGTTTAACGTTGAATAGCGTTTCACAACCTTTACAATAGCCATACCAAAAATAAAAGCACGTAAAAATACTTATCCACTTCTTAACACTAATTACTTAAGATGCAAGCCTACAAAACTAAACAAATAGTTTTAGCGTACTAACTGCAATACGTCAATCTGCCGCTGATTGCTAATTTGCTATAATAAATCATATCCCTCGAGATGCAATTATGGAAACTGATATGAACTGTTTTATCAGCTTATTCGGATTCTAAGTACCATGCACTAAACTTTGAATCACCTAACCTGTAGCCAATTTGATACAATAAACCATCAAGTAGATGAATAATGATCACCAGCCGATGGCTTTATCATCTCCTCTCGGATCGGCACCTCCCTGATAACTGCCCCATTTTGTTCTTAAAATGGCATCAACTCTACCTATCGGACCTCTTTGTAGGATTTTATAACCTTTGGCCTTTAATTTTTCTGTTGATAAACTATCAATAGCATCTTTTTCTGCATATACCTCATCTGGCAACCATTGGTGATGAAACTTTTTAGCCGCAACGGCCGATTGCATAGACATATCAAAATCAATCACATTAACGATGGTTTGGAATACAGAAGTAATGATGGTTGATCCGCCTGGTGTACCTACCACCATAAATAATTTTCCATCTTTCTCTACAATACTTGGTGTCATGGAGCTTAACATTCTTTTATTCGGTGCTATGGCATTAGCTTCGCCACCAACCAAACCATACATATTTGGTACACCAGGTTTAACCGAAAAATCGTCCATTTCGTTGTTAAGTAAAAAACCTGCTCCTTTTACAGCCACTAACGATCCGTAAGAACCATTTAAAGTAGTGGTAATGGAAACAGCATTTCCATCTCGGTCTACAATAGAAAAATGTGTAGTCTCTTCATGTTCGGTCCCTTTTATATCGCCAGCTAAAACAGCACTGCTTGGGGTTGCAGCATCCCAGTTAAAGTTTGCCATCCGGTTTTTATTATAGGCTGCATTTAATAACTGTTGTTGTGGAACGTCATAAAAATCAGGATCGCCTAAGTGCGTTGCCCGATCGGCATACACTCTTCTTTCAGCTTCTACCATCACTTGCACGGTAGAATCAGCGTTATGCCCCCATTTTTTTATTGGATAAGGCTCTACAGACTGAAGCAATTGGATCAAAGCAATACCTCCGCTCGAAGTTGGCGGCATGGTAATAATTTTATAGCCCCTATAATTACCTGTTATGGGTTTACGCCAAATGGCATGATAATTTTTTAAATCATCTTTTGTTATCAATCCTTTTCCACGTTGCATTTCGGACACAAGCGAATCGGCCACGGCGCCTTCGTAAAAACCGGCCCTGCCTTTCGCCTGAATCAGTTTTAAGGTATTGGCCAATTCCTTTTGAACCAATACATCATTTTCCTGCCAGGTACTTTCTAAATTTACAAAAGCCGTCCCGTTTGGATTAAATTCCATAAATTTTCTATGCAAACCATTCAATTCTCCAGCTTGCCTTTTGGTAATTTTAAAACCGAGTTGTGCCAGGTCTATTGCGGGCTGCAATACCTGCGCCCATGAAAGTTTTCCGTATTTTTTATGCGCCTCCACCATACCATCTACTGATCCGGGTACACCGACAGCTAAATGTCCATAAAGGCTTTTATCCACAATTGGATCGCCTGCAGCATTAAGATACATATCTCTACCGGCGGCAGCTGCTGCTTTTTCTCTAAAATCTAATGCATTTATTTCGCCGTTCGAACTGCGGTAAACCATAAAACCGCCACCACCAATATTGCCTGCATTAGGATAAACCACAGCCAGCGCAAACTGAACGGCCACAGCAGCATCAACTGCATTTCCTCCCTTTTTTAAAATATCTACACCTACCTGCGACGCTTCCGGGTGGGCCGAAACTACCATGCCGTTTTTATACTCACCACTGTTGTTTTTGCCCAATTGTCCGGTTACACAACCAGCCAATGAAAGTACAACGCTTAAGTATACTAAGGTTTTTTTAAAGTTATTGAGGGGCTTTATAGTTTTCTGCATCCCGATAAATTTTTTCGATTATTTCATTGTTTTTTTCGGTAATCACTTTTCTTTTGAAACTTAATTTTGGAGTAAGTTCGCCGCCATCTATACTCCACTCTTTAGGCAAAAGTGCAAATCTTTTCACCTGCTCCCATTTTCCAAAACCCACATTTGCAGCCTCGATAACCTCATTATATTTAGTGAGCACCTGCTCATTTTTAATCAAATCATCGTTTGAATTAAAAGTAATGCCTTTTCTGCTTGCCCAGGTTTTTAAGGTTTCGAAATTTGGAACAATCAGCGCAGAAGGGAATTTTCTATTTTCGCCCAAAACCATAATCTGTTCAATAAAAATCGATTCTTTATATTTATTCTCTAGCATTTGCGGGGCAACATATTTACCACCTGCTGTTTTAAACATCTCTTTTTTACGATCAGTGATTTTTAAAAAGCGGCCATCAACCAATTCACCAATATCTCCTGTATGGAACCATCCTTCCTGATCTACTGCTTCCTGGGTTAAATCAGGCCGGTTGTAATAACCTTTCATTACCTGGTGTCCCCGGGTTAATACTTCACCATCTGGCGCTATTTTAACTTCCACACCTTTAATTACCTCACCAACGGTACCGAACATGGTTCCGCCAAAATGATTAACCGTAATTACAGGTGAGGTTTCTGTTAGTCCATAACCCTCGAAAACAGGCATGCCAGCTGCCCAGAAAATTCTTGCCAGTCGTGGATTTAATGCTGCTCCACCAGATACGATCACCACAATTTCACCGCCTAAAGCCTCCTGCCATTTTTTAAAAACCAGTTTACGGGCAATCCCCAGTTTGAAGTTGTACCATGCACCTGCATCAATGGTATATTTTTCTGCTAAAGCTACCGACCAGAAGAAAATTCCTTTTTTAATCCCCGTTAGTGCTTTCCCTTTTTCCATGATCTTATCGTACACTTTTTCAAGAAGCCTTGGAACGGTAGAAAATACATTAGGTTTTACGTGCTGAATATCGGCCACAATAGTTTCCATACTTTCGGCATAATAAATTCCGGTATGGTTAAACAGGTATAGATAAATGATCATCCGCTCGAAAATGTGCGATAGCGGCAGAAAACTTAAACCTTTTTTAACCCCTTCGGGTATCACTACAGCTGAATTTACAAAATTTGCAACTAAGTTATTATGCGTTAACATTACACCTTTGGGTGTTCCTGTTGTACCTGAGGTATAAATCAGGGTTAAAACATCTTCAGGCCCTACATTTGAACGATATTCGTCCAGATTAATATCGGTGCTTGCTTTGCCCAGTTCAATTAAAGTATTCCAGTTTTCGGTTGCTGTAATTTCATTAAAGCTATAAATCTTAATCTCCGGGTTGATGGCATCGGCACAAGGTTTAATTTTTTCATACAACTCTTCGTCAGCTACAAAAATGATGGCGATTTCTGCATCTTTTAAGATAAATTGTATATCATGTTCCGCTAAGGTTGGATATAAGGGAATCTGATAAGCCCCGATCTGATTGGCAGCAAAATCGGCAATATTCCATTCAGGTCGGTTATGCGACATTACAGCAACCCTGCCACCTTTGCCAACACCTTGTTTAATTAATCCACGGCTGAGGTTATCTACAGTGTCACAAAAATCTACTGTACTATAATTTATCCATTTTCCGTTGATTTTTCCGCTGATGAACTCTTGCTTAGGATTTTCGAGGCTGTACTTCAAAAGATCAAAAACCCGCTTAATTTCTGCCGCCATATGAATTTTATATTATTTGGTTAAGTTAAAAAATCAAACATAAAGATTGCCACCTATTATGCTTTTTAATAAAAAAAATACCTCATAGTAAGTGAAACGCGGTATTTGCTTTCCGTTAAAAATATTTTAATAAACTTAGCGATTACAAAATTACTATGCAAGCATTGTTTTTACTCAACTGAATTTTTACCTAAAAAATATAATCGGCATTAAAGTTGCTAAGGGATATACTTTAATTTTAATAAAGAAGTACTATGAAAAAATTATTTACAATTTTAGGATGCATTGCATTATTTGCACTAACAACAACTAACGTTAAAGCGCAGAATTACAAAAACGCAATTGGTGGTCGTTTTGGAAGTTACAACGGTGTTTCTTTTAAAACCGGCCTAAATAAAGGCGCTATGTTGGAGTTAATTGGTAATTTCAGGAGCTCTGGTGGTGTTAATTACGTTCAGTTAACTGGTTTATACGAAGTTTATAACCCAATTAAAGGCGCTGAGGGATTAAACTGGTACTATGGTGGTGGTGCAAGTGTAGGTTCAATGAAAGTTAAAGGTTTTGATGGCGATGTGTATTTAGGTTTAAACGGTGTTTTAGGTTTAGATTATAAATTTAAAGGCGCTCCAATTAACTTATCATTAGATTGGATTCCTACTTTAAGATTAACTCCTGACACTGATTTTTACAGTGGAGACGTTGGTTTAGGCGTTCGTTTTACTTTCTAAACATTAGAAAAAATCAAAAAAACCGCTAAGAAAACTTTTCATAGCGGTTTTTTTATGTAAAACTTTAACGCTGGAAGATTCGGTTTAGGTTTTAGATATACTTTTAAGCGAAGGGCGTTTGGCGCTGAGCACTGAAAGTCAAAGACTAAAGCAAAAGTATAAGGCAGCGGACTCAAGACTGAGGGCTTAAGACTCGCGACTTAAACGCCGGTCCATTTTTTCAGCACTGCTTTTTGCACCGGTGTGGCATTTTCATTAACGGTTGCTTTTAAGCGTACATTTGGATTCTCTTTCAGGGTTAAAGAAATTTCCTTTTCCAATCCATCACGTCTAACCTTAAGTTTCAGTACATCGCCAATATTCTTTTTACCTACCAACGGAATTGCATCCAACGAAATCATCGGGCTTTTTAACCTTACTGTTGATAGTGCATCACTTAAAGTGGTATCATCTAAAGTAAGCACTACATCGTTTACATTCAATCCGCTAATCCAGGCAGCAGAGTTTCTTACTGTAGAGGTAATCATTAAACCTTCATTAGTCAATTGTCCGGTAGCACCTGTTACTGGTTTACCAGGAGTTGCATTTTCTGTCGAAACATCTACACCGGCATAACCGAAGTATTTGGCATATTCTACATCATCTACCCCGTTTACATATTTTGTCCAGAAATTGGTAAAACTGATTCCGGATATCTTTTCCACCATGGCTTTAAATTCGGCATCGGTATAACCGCGTTTTAAAGTTTTGCATTGCAGGTACATGGCTTTCATTACATCATCTAAGCTTTTGGCACCTTTGGTAGCGTTGATGATTTCGAGATCCATTAAAATGCCAATTACTTCACCCTTATTATAATAAGAGATTGAATTGTTTTTCGAGTTCTCATTCGGGCGGTACCCAATAATCCATGCATCATAGCTAGAAGAAGCTGCCGATTGGTATTTGGCGCCCGGGGTATTTAAAACGGTACCTACGCCACTGATTAAATCTTTCAGAAATTCATTGACATCAGTAAACCCGGCACGGTGCAAATATTTGTTTTCGTAATAAGAGGTAAAACCTTCTGCAACCCAAAGATTGGTCGTGTAATTTTCATTATCGTAATCAAATGGGCCTAAAGCAACAGGGCGCAAACGTTTCACATTCCACAAGTGATGATACTCATGGGCAACCAAACTTAAAAAACCTTTATACCCTTCGGCTGTATTATAAGCATTTCTTGTAGCGCCTAAAGTAGTAGAATTTAAGTGCTCTAAACCGCCGCCGCCTTTTAAGAAATTATGAACAATAAAAACGTAATATTTATTAGGGTTTTCACCATAAACTGCAGTTTCCTTTTCTACAATTTTGGCCATATCTACCTTTAGCTTGTCTTTGTCATAATTACCGCCACCGTACATCGCCACTTCATGACGAACACCTGCCGCAGTAAATTCAAAAATATCCTGATTACCCACTTCAATAGGGCTGTCGTACAAAATATCAAAATCTGTAGCCTCATAAGTAAACTGCTCGCCGGCAACAGGGGTTAAACCAGTAGAAACTTTACTCCAGGTATTAAAAGGAATAATTTTTACCGTACTTGGCGATTTGATCATGCCATCAGGATGCATAAAAATTCCTGTAGGAGATAAGAAAGCATGAGATTCGTCGATAAATGGTGTACGTACCGAAATTTCAAATGCATAAACACGATAATTAATCTGGATTTTAGCGGCCTTGGCCGAGAAAATTCTCCAGGTATTTTTCCTTACTTTTTCAACCTTTACAGCTTTACCCGCTGCAGTAGCCTTAAATTCTTCTACACTTTTTTCAAATTCGCGGACCAGATAAGAACCTGGTGTCCAAACTGGCATCTTTACATCCACATAATCTTTTGTGAGTCCAGAAATATTCATCTGCACCTCTGCATAATGCGCTTGCGGTTCTTTAAAAGAAACCTCAAAGCCTATTTTTACCTGCGCTTTCGCTGCCATAATACACGTTAGTAGTAAAACTAAACTTAAAATTGATTTTTTATTAAACATATTCACGGTGTTTGCTGCAAATTTAGATTTATTGATCAGGTTTTAATATAAAATAGCTAAATGTGGTGTAAAATAGTTGTTTCTGTCCGATTTGCGTCTGGCGTTTTAGCATTAAGCATTAATTGGTTGATTTCCGAAGGGATAACAATTTACTACGAACTATTATCTTGCACCAAACTGTAGACTTCCGACTACAGACTTCGGACCTAGATGGTAACATCCTTAATACAACGAATTTGGGACTAAACTATTTGAATATTTTTATACTCTAATTCAAACGTTAATTTTATTTTAATGTTAGAATACGCATAAACACAAATCACAACATGAAGAAAAGGTATATTATCTATGCTGTTTTAGCTATTGGCCTGGCCTATCTGGTATATTACAGAATTAACGCAAATAAAAAAATCGAAGGAAAGGGTGGCGCATCTGCAGGGGCTGGGAAAGGTAAAGACGGTGGTAAACGTGGTTCTTCTGCTCCTTTGGTAGTTGATGGAATTGTAGTAAAGCCAGTATCGTTCGATAACGACCTGGAGATAACCGGCGCCATTGATGCAAATGAGTCGGTTGTACTTAAAAGTGAAGTATCAGGATTGGTTACCGGAATTTACTTCCAGGAAGGCACCACGGTATCAAAGGGAAGTGTATTGGTCAAAGTAAATGATAGAGATATACAGGCGCAATTACAGGATGCAATTACCAAACAAAAACTTTCGGGCACAAATGAGAACCGGGCAAAACAATTGCTGGCAAAAGGAGCAATCAGTCAGGAGGAATACGATACTTCCCTAGCAGATTTAAAATCATTACAGGCACAGGCGCAATTAGTTAGGGCGCAGTTAGCCAAAACCACTATCCGCGCACCTTTTACGGGCCGTGTGGGGTTACGTAGCATTTCTAACGGCACTTATTTAACGCCCTCCATGGTAATTGCCAACCTGGTGAGTACGAATCCGGTTAAAGTTACTTTCTCTGTTCCGGAGAAATATGCAGGACAGATTAAAGTGAATTCAGAAATCATATTTACTACCGATGGTTCTTCAAAACAGAATAAAGGGAAGGTTTATGCGATAGAGCCCGGGATTAATGCTGCTACCAGAACCTTACAGATTAGGGCTTTGGCACCAAATGCAGACAATGCTTTATTGCCTGGGTCTTTCGCCAAAATTAAACTGGCATTAAATACCCTTCAAAATGCCATCTTAATTCCCAATGAGGCCGTTATCCCTGTTTTAAAAGGTAAAATTGTTTATATTCAAAAAAACGGCAAAGCACAGGAAGTTAAAGTGGAAGCGGGTACGCGTACCGATGAAAACATTGTGATTACATCAGGATTAAAAGCTGGCGATACGGTATTAACTACCGGATCCATGGCTTTAAAGAAAGATGCACCAGTTAAAGTTCATTTGGTTAAAGAATAATTATGAGCATCTCAACCACGAGTATAAAGAGGCCTGTTCTGGCCATTGTGATGAACCTATTAATTGTTCTTTTTGGGATTATAGGTTATACTTTTTTGGGTGTCCGCGAGTACCCTTCCATTGATCCGACTGTAGTTTCGGTAAGAACCTCTTATCCTGGGGCCAATGCCGATATTATTGAATCACAAATCACCGAACCTTTAGAAAAATCGATCAATTCTATTGATGGGATCAGGAATATTTCTTCATCTAGTAACCAGGGAGCAAGTAATATTACCATTGAGTTTAACCTTGATAAGAATATAGAAGAGGCTGCAAATGATGTACGTGATAAAGTATCGCAAGCCGCCAGAACTTTACCAAAAGATATTGACGGTTTACCGGTAGTAAGTAAAGCTGACGCAAACTCCGATCCGATTTTATCGATGACGATACAGAGTGATAAACGGAATACCCTTGAATTAAGTGATTTTGCCGAAAACGTAATTGCCGACCGCATCCAAACCATTCCGGGGGTAAGTAGTGTGCAAATCCAGGGACAAAGGAAATATGCCATGCGCATCTGGATGGATCCTAACAAGTTAAGTGCTTACGGTTTAACCTCGCAGGACATTGTAACGGCCCTGGATAATGAAAACGTAGAGCTTCCATCAGGAAAAATTACCGGGGCAACCACCGAACTAACAGTTAAAACCTTAGGCAAACTCACCAATGAAAGTGAGTTTAATAATTTGATTTTAAAAGCGGATAGCAATCAGGTAGTTAAACTTAAAGATGTGGGTTTTGCGGTTTTAGGTCCGGAAAACGAAGAAACCATTTTGCGCGAATCGGGCAAACCGATGGTGGCTATTGCCATTATTCCCCAGCCAGGGGCCAATTACCTTGATATCAGTAAAGAATTTTACAAAAGGTTTGATAAGTTAAAAGCCGATATCCCGCAAGACATTAAACTGAAAGTGGCATTGGACAATACACTTTTCATTAAACGTTCGGTAACCGAAGTGGCCGAAACGATTGGCCTATCGCTGGTACTGGTAATTTTAATTATATACCTCTTTTTTAGGGATTGGGCCATTGCCTTTAGGCCATTGATTGATATCCCTGTATCTTTGATTTTTACTTTTTTTATCATGTACGCCTTTGGCTTTTCCATAAACGTATTGAGTTTATTGGCCATTGTACTGGCTACGGGTTTGGTAGTAGATGATGGTATTGTAGTGACCGAGAATATCTTTAAAAAGGTTGAAGAAGGTATGTCGCCATTTGAAGCCGCCATCAAAGGATCCAACGAAATCTTTTTCGCCGTCATTTCGATTTCCATTACCCTTGCGGCCGTATTCTTACCCGTAATTTTCTTACAGGGTTTTGTCGGGCGCTTGTTTAGAGAGTTCGGTGTCGTAATCGGAGCTGCAGTATTGGTATCAGCCTTTGTATCACTTACCTTAACACCGATGTTAAATGCCTATCTGATGAAAAAGGGTGGACATAAGCCATCCAGGTTTTACAACTGGACAGAACCCTATTTTGTGAAATTAAATGATGCCTACGGATCGAATCTGAATAAATTTTTAGCCAAAAGATGGCTTTCGGTACCGATTATACTGGTTTGTATGGGCCTTATTTTCCTTTTCTGGAAAATATTACCGAAAGAGACAGCCCCGTACGATGACCGAAGTGCCATCAACATTAACGTATCTACCCCAGAGGGTGCCTCATATGCCTATACGGATAAGTTTATCATGAAGCTAAATCAGTTGGTGATAGATTCTGTACCGGAAAAAAATGTGAACATTACCATCACTTCTCCAAGTTTTGGTGGGTCTGGTGCAGTAAACTCGGGGTTTGTACGCATGGGTTTGACCGATCCGGAAACACGTGAGCGTTCGCAAAAAGAAATTGCCGATATGCTTACCCGGATAACTAAAAAATATACAGAAGGTAAAACCATTGTGAATCAGCAACCCACCATTTCGGTTGGGCGCCGTGGTGGCTTACCTATCAGTTATATCATCCAGGCACAAAATTTTGAAAAGCTACGCGAGAAAATTCCATTGTTTATGGATGCAGTAGCTAAAGACCCGACTTTTACTGTTTCGGATGTGAACCTGAAATTCAACAAACCAGAAATTAACCTGACCATCGACCGGGATAAAGCTAAAAATCTGGGTGTTTCTATTTCAGCCATTGCCCAAACCCTGAATTTAGGATTGAGTGGACAAAGGTTCTCGTACTTTTTTATGAACGGAAAACAGTATCAGGTAATTGGTCAGTTTGATCGGGGCGATAGAAAGGATCCGTTGGATTTAAGCTCAGTTTACGTACGTAATGATAAAGGAGAATTGGTTCAGCTTGATAACCTGGTAACCGCCAAAGAAGAAAGCAGTCCGCCGCAACTGTACAGAAACAACCGTTTCATAGCTGCTACCGTTTCGGCAGGTTTAGCACCGGGTAAAAGTATTGGCGAAGGTATAGATGCCATGGATGCCATTTCGAAAAAAGTATTAGACGAAACTTTCTCTACCGATTTAAGTGGAGAATCGCGCGATTTTAAGGAAAGTTCATCCAACACCTTTTTTGCATTCGGTTTGGCCCTCCTATTGGTTTATTTAATCCTTTCCGCGCAGTTTGAAAGTTTTAAAGATCCGGTTATCATTATTTTAACCGTACCAATGGCAGTTGCCGGGGCATTTTTATCACTTTGGTTATGTGGGCAGAGCTGGAATATCTTTAGCCAGATCGGTACCATTATGTTGATTGGTCTGGTAACTAAAAACGGAATCTTAATTGTTGAGTTTGCCAACCAGCTTAAAGAAAAAGGGATTCCTATTCCCGAAGCCATCAGGGAAGCTTCCGTTTCGCGTTTACGCCCAATTTTAATGACCAGTTTGGCCATCGCCATTGGCGCTTTGCCTATCGCACTAGCGTTGGGTGCTGCGGCAAAAAGCAGGATGAGTATGGGAACCGTAATTGTAGGCGGAACCTTGTTCTCTTTGGTATTAACTTTATTTGTAATACCAGCCATTTACTCTTATTGGGCCAAACCTTATCGACCAAATCAAGAATTAAAAGAAGCACACCGTTTTGAACAGGAAGCTTTACATACAGAAGAATAAGATGAGCAAGAAATTAAAAATATTCATCCTGCTGGTAAGCTTATCGCTTTCGGGTTTTACACAAGAAAAATTAAGCCTTCAGGAAGCCATTTCCATTGCTTTACAGCATAATTACGACATCAAAATCAGTAAAAACCAGATCGATATCGCAAAGAACAATGCCAACATCGGCAATGCAGGTATGTTACCCAACTTAACGGGAAACTACACCAATGGCGGAAGTATCCAGAATACACGACAAAGCCCTGTAACAGGTCCGGATCGGGTAATTACCGGGGCGAAGAGTACCAACAACAGTTATGGCGCAGAGTTAAACTGGACTATTTTTGATGGTTTCAGCATGTTTGCCAATTACGATCGGTTAAAGGAACTGCAAAAACAGGGCGAATTAAATTCACGTTTAACTATTTTAACTACTGTGGCAGATGTAATTACAGCCTATTACGATATTGTAAGACAACAACAACTGGTTAGAGCAGCTGATAGCGCAATGGATGTTTCGGTATTACGTACCAATATTGCCAAAACAAAATTACAGCTTGGACGTGGTTCTAAACTGGATGTATTGACCGCACAGGTTGATTACAATACAGATACGTCAAATTACCTGCAAACCAAAAATGCTTTACAGACCGCCAAAGTTCGTTTAAACCAGTTAATGGTTAGAGATATTGGCACCTCTTTTTCTGTTACAGACAGCATTGATGTGGATAAAGGTATCTTATTTAGCAAAATGGCCGAAATGGCTGAAAAGCAAAATCCTGATGTGCAGAATGCATTTATCAATCAACGTATTGCTTCTTTAAATTTGAAATCCATCCGTGGGGCGCGTTATCCTGCCGTTAGCCTCAACTCTGGTTACAGCAGGGCAAACAGTACCAGCCCGACCGGTTTTAACCAAAAATTTGCAGCTAACGGATTTACCTATGGCGTAACGGCAAGTATCAATTTATTTAATGGTTTTTTACAGCGCCAGCAAGAACGTAATGCCAAAATAGAGATCGAGAATTCGATCCTTAATCTGAACAAAACCAAGCTGGATGTGAATGCGCAGTTACTCACCGCCTACGAAAATTATAGTACTTACCTGGATCTGGTTAAATTAGAACAGCGAAACGTAGATATTGCGAAAGAGAATTTAGATATCACTTTAGCAAAATACCGTTTGGGCAGCATAGCGCCGTTAGAATTAAGAGAAGCACAACGTAATGCTATCGATGCACAAAACCGTTTTATCGAAATGCAATATCAGGCTAAAATAGCCGAAAACACTTTAAAAACAATTAGCGGAAGCATTGATTTAGTTAACTAAACAATGTTAAAAGCCTTGATAAATTGATAAACGTTAATGCTGCTAACAAACATTAAAAAAAGTAACGAAATTATTTCAAATATAAAATGCTATAATTAATTTTTATATTTAGGGCCATGATACTTGTTGCAGATAGTGGCTCATCAAAAACCGATTGGATGGGTTATCATAATGGCGAAACCATTAAATTTAATACCCCCGGAATAAATCCTTATTTCTTAAGTGAACAAGAAATTACCAAGCTGATTTCTAAAAATGAATCCTTATTACAATATGCCGAAGAAGTTAAAGAAATCTACTTTTTTGGAGCAGGTTGTTCTTCACCAGATAAACATGAAGTAGTTTCAAACGGTTTATCAGCTGTTTTTGGCAATGCTTTTATTTCGGTAGATCACGATCTTTTGGGTTCAGTGTATGCTACCTGTGGAAACGCCGAAGGTTTAAACTGTATTTTAGGTACAGGATCTAATATCTGTTACTTTGATGGAAAAATAATCCATGATGGATACCACGGCCTGGGCTATGTTCTTGGTGATGAAGGATCAGGAACTTTCTTCGGAAAAAAAGTACTTTTAAGCTATCTGTACAATAAAATGCCGGCAACATTGGCGGCAGAATTTAAAAAATCTTTCCCTGCAGAAAAAGAACAGATTATCACCAACATTTATCAGAAACCTTTCCCAAATATCTATCTGGCAAGCTTTAGCCGCTTCATGGCCAGCCATAAAGACCACCCTTTTATTGAGGAAATATTAAGAACAGGCTTTCAGGAATTTGTAGATACAAATATTAAAGACTATCCCAAACACAAAAACGTTCCTTGCCATTTTGTAGGTTCCATTGCCTATTATTATCAGGATGCACTGATTTCGGTATTGCGTGAAAATGGTATTGAGCCTGGCAAAATTTTACAGAAGCCCATAGATGAATTGTTTAATTTCATTTTACATAAAGAAGGCATTATTCAGCAGGCCAGCTAAGTTAAAATATACATTCACATAATAATTTGTTAAAATATCCTTAAGATTGTAAACATATCCGCGCAAACTTTTGTTATACTTTTAACAGCATATAATTGCACATACATATGAAGAGAATATTGGTAGTAGACGATGATATTGAGGTTTTAGAAACCATACAATTGATCCTGGAAATTGGAGGGTTTAAAGTTTCGGCACTAAATGACGGTGAGGAAATTTTTAACAGAATCGAAAAATTCAGTCCTGATTTGATCTTACTTGACATTTCTCTTGGGCATATAGATGGACGTGTATTGTGCGAACAGCTAAAATCAATTGAAAGCACTTCTAAAATTCCTATTCTACTTATTTCTGGCTTGTATGATCAAAAAGATTTTACAACCTTAAATTATGGTCAGGATGATTTCTTATCAAAACCGTTCCAAATGGATGTGTTGCTTAAAAAGATTACTAAAATCCTATCGCTTGAAGAAGATAAACCAAGTTTTCTTTTAAATTAAATTTAATCTGATATTAAAATACTTAGCCAAGAAGACTCAAACCTTCTTGGCTTCTTTATTTTCGTGAAAACAACATTTATCCCTATAGCAAATAAATCTGATTAGAATGATACCAAGTAATGAATGGTTAAAAACCTGGAACGAGAAACGTGCATTATTAGCTTGCCCCAACAATTTGAACGATTATTTTGAAGAACCAGATGTAGCTGGCAAAAAGATAGATCGCCTCGAATTGGGAAGTGTTTCTATTCCTACAGGCGGAATTCTGGTTAGAGATCCGTTGGTATATATCCGAAAAGATGCCGAGCCTTATTTAATTAAAGTTCCTATCGGCGAATTCCCGGTAACGGCGGCTGTTGTGGTTCCCGATGGTGAAGATTGCGCGCGATATGCTGCCGTTAAAGTGCAGTTTACCGCTTATGATGCCATTCGTTTTGAAGAAGCGTTAATTGGTACGGAAGACCTGATTGATTTTAATGAAGGTGAATTTTTTGGGTTCAATGTGGATGCAGGCCTAGCTTGCGTACTGGATAAGGAAACGTTAAATCATTTTTGTGCTTTTCAAGAAGCATTTCATAAAGAGCATCCTGGCAAAAACCTATATGATGATTATTTCTCCGCGCTTTTTTCAGCTAATTATGCTGAAAATCCCGATTATCAACGTGAGGAAGGTGATTGGATTAACTGGACCATACCGGGAACCGATTATCACATTCCATTTTTTCAAAGTGGTTTTGGCGATGGCACCTACCCCGTTTATTATGGCTTCGACATAGAAGGTAATGTATGTTCGCTGATTATCCAGTTTATAGATATTGAATTGGCTTATGGTAAAGAAGAGTAGTAATAAATACTTGTTGTCTGTGAGGCACAGACCACGGCATTAAACTGACAAAGACTGTGCTTAACTTAAACATATTGGAAATAAAGACTATGGAATAGGCACCCTGAGTGGAAACCGATCCTATTGGCACAACACCAACTGATCTAAATCGGATGGCACGAATGCCCCCGATTTTTCAGCGGGGCAGAAGGTACAGCGGGGCTAACGTTAATTGAAATACAGGTTTTGCTTTCCAATCATAGTTTAAACTATATACAATAAAAACAACTAGTGTTTTGTGAAGACACAGACCAATCGAAATATACATCTTCCATCTTACCTATATCTGTCATTTTGGCAAACAAATTCTTTTGGAACAACCCTTGATATGCTAATGTAGATTAAACAATTATTTACATATGAGCATACAGGAAAAAGGAAATATTTCTATACACACCGAGAATATTTTCCCGATAATTAAGAAATTTTTATACTCTGATAACGAAATTTTTCTTCGTGAGTTGGTGTCTAACGCAGTAGATGCAGTCCAGAAAATTAAAAGGCTGGGTTCATTAGGTCAGTTTAATGGCGAAGTTGGCGCACCTTTGGTACAAGTTGCCGTTGATAAGGACGCAAAAACCATTACCATTAGTGATAACGGTTTGGGAATGACGGCCGAAGAGATTAAAAAATACATTAATCAGGTTGCATTTTCTGGCGCAAGTGAATTTGTAGAGAAGTTTAAAGATGCAAAAGATGCCAACGAAATCATCGGTAAATTCGGTTTAGGTTTCTACTCGGCCTTTATGGTTGCAGATTTAGTTGAAATTCAAACTTTATCTTACCAGGATGGCGCTGAGCCTGCACGTTGGGTTTGCGATGGAAGTACAGAATTTGAAATTACAGAAGGCACTAAAACTACCCGCGGTACTGATATTATCCTCCATGTAAACAAAGATTCGGAAGAGTTTTTAGAAGAAAGTAAACTGCAGGAAATCCTTAATAAATATGCTAAATTTTTACCAGTTCCAATTAAGTTTGGTACTAAAACAGAACCGGTTGAAGATGGCGTAGATGAAGAAGGTAAAGCTAAATATAATGATGTTGAAGTTGATAACATTATCAATACCACCAACCCAATCTGGACAAAAGCCCCTGCAGATTTGTCAGACGAGGATTACTTAAACTTTTACCGTGAGTTATATCCATTTAGCGAAGAACCATTATTCTGGATTCACTTGAATGTTGATTATCCTTTTAATTTAACAGGCGTACTGTATTTCCCTAAGTTGAAAAACGATTTCGAAATGCAACGCAACAAAATTAAATTATACTCCCGTCAGGTATTTATTACCGACGAGGTTAAAGACATTGTACCCGAATTTTTGATGTTATTGCATGGTGTAATCGATTCTCCTGATATTCCTTTAAATGTATCACGTAGTTTCTTGCAGGCCGACAGCAATGTTAAAAAAATCAATAACTACATTACTAAAAAAGTTGCTGATAAATTAAGCGAGTTATTTGCTAAAGACCGTAAAGCCTATGAGGATAAATGGAAAGACATTGGTCTTTTTGTTAAATACGGTATGATCAGCGAAGAGAAGTTTTACGATAAAGCCAAAGATTTTGCTTTGGTAGGCAACACTAAAAATGAGCTGTTTACACTTCCTGAATATAAAGAAAAGGTAACAGCCTTACAAACGGATAAAAATGGAAATGTAGTATACTTATATACTAACGATGCTGCAAAACAAGATGCTTTTATCCAATCTGCCAATAAAAAAGATTACGATGTTTTAGTGCTTGATTCTCCTATTGACAATCACTTTATTAATCAGTTGGAGCAAAAATTAGAGAAAACATCAATTAAGCGTGTTGACTCTAGCGTTGCAGATAAATTAATTGAGAAAGATGAGCAGAACGAGCATGTTTTAAACGAAGATCAGGTAAAGGAAGTAACTGCAATTTTTGAAAAAGCCATTACCAAACCAGGCATGCAGGTTGAAATTGTAGCTTTACACCCAGATGAGCTACCCGTTACGATTACCATGGATGAATTTATGCGCCGGATGAAAGATATGGCTGCAATGGGTGGTGGAATGAATTTTTATGGCCAGATGCCAGACAGTTATAAAGTTGCCATTAACGGAAACCATAAATTGGTAAGCAAAATTTTAAATACTGAAGGAGAAGAGCAGCAAAACCTCGCTAAACAAGCAGTAGATTTAGCACTTTTAGCACAGGGTATGTTAACCGGAGCAGAGTTAACGGCTTTTGTAAGCAGAAGCGTAGAATTAATTTAATCAAAAAATCCTATTATTTAAAGGGAGAAACCAGACCGGTTTCTCCCTTTTCTTTTACCGGATAGAAACAAAAAAAGTCTTGATCAGATCAAGACTTTCGGATGAGAATTTTTGGGAACTTTTAGATTGGAGTTAATATGTTTAGCTGGCTACATTAGTCTTTTGATCTACATTAAAGTAATCTTTATGATCTTCGATCATTTTTGCGATGATAGCTGCTTTGGTATCAGTTATTTTAAATTCGAACAATGGTTCTTGATTTTTCTTTGATCTCACCATTTTCTCTGTATAAAAACGGTATACTAAACCATTGGTTAATAAGCCATATTTAGCCTTTGTTTTACGGAAATATTTAGATAGGCGCGAATCGTGAATGTCCAAATTATCGTTGTGGTGTTTACATTCAACAAGAATTGTCGGTTCGCCATCTTTCATAATGGTGTAATCCACTTTTTTACTTTTTTTAACTCCGAAGTCTAGAACAGCTTCAGATTGAACCTCGGAAGGGTCAAATCCTAAGATTTGGATAAAAGGCATAACCAAAGCATTCCTTGTTAAATCCTCAGATTGAACTTGTGGAAGCATTTTCTTAATTCTTACGGCAAATTGCCCGATTTCGTCTTTCAATTCCATATTGCTATCTATTAGGTAGTTAATTTTTTAAATGATATTGGTTGAATACAGCATTCGCAGTAGCTATAATCTGATCTAAACTTTGTTTATCAAAAAAGTTTCTGTTCAACATATCAACCATATAAGTTAATTTGTTGATATCATTTGCCTGCATCGTAAACTGAAAATTTTTCATGCCATCTTTTATCGCTTGCTGCACATAATTACGTACCACTAAAAAAGATTTCCTGAATGCATATTCGCCATCTAATTGACCCCTAACAGGCTGCTGTACGTCAAGATTGCTATATTCATTCTGCATTCTCTGGTACATGTCTGAGTTGATTCCTTGATTTTGCAGAACCCCCTTGTAGTAGACTTTATTAAGTAAATATTCGTATTCGTTGTTTTTCATGTGGAGGATTAGTAGATGTAGGGAATATTCTTTGTTCTTCGGTATTTCTTGTTTTTATTTAATAATCTAACCCAGTATTGTATGGCCTGTTTTTAATATTATTATTATCTACAGGCTACACAAGATTGGGCAGGCAGATGTTTTTAATTAGTAATTTCTAACTACTAATTATTTGTTTTTGGCAAACAGTATAAAGATTATAAAAAGATAAAATGGGAATAATTTTTTTACATCAACCACCCAGAATATTACACGAAACCTAGGTTTTTTATAGACAAAACCCTGGAGATAAGTTTTTTTGAGGCGCAATTGTTAATTCAATTCATTTTTATTTAACTTGCATTCAAATCAAATAAACCACAAATTTACTCATGAATCTAAAATGCGTTGTTATCGACGACGAACAACATGCCATTGAAGTATTAACTGACCACATAGCAGAAATGCCAGGCTTGACAGTTTTTAAAACTTTTACCAGTCCAGTCCAGGCACTTACCGAAATAAGTATCGAAGACGAAATTGATTTATTATTTATGGATATTGATATGCCAGGGATAAATGGATTGGAACTGGCCAAAAATATCAGAGAAAAAGCAAAGTATTTGATTTTCACAACTGCGCATCCTGATTATGCCCTGCAAGCATTTGATGTACAATCAGATCAGTATTTATTAAAACCTATTTCCTTTGCAAAATTCGCTTTAGGTATTGATAGGATTTTAAAAAAGGAATCAAATAATAATAGCAAGGTTACTGCGAAAGAAGCTGATCAGGTTGCTGCACTTTATATTAAAGGCGACCATAAATATGCTTTTTCAAACATCGCTATTGATGAAATACTGTATATTAAAGCACTACAGAATTATATACAGATTATTACCAAGTCTGAAATCCACACCACCTATCTTACACTTAAGGAAATTGAAAAGGCTTTAGAAAGCCACCCATTTATCCGTGTTAATAAATCTAACATTGTAGCTAAATCGGCAATTAAAAAAGTAGATGGAAATATAATCCGCCTGGTAAATAACGAGATGATACAGATTGGCGAAGGTTATAAAGAAGCTTTCTTCGCCTACGTACAGAGCAGTTTATTAAAATCGAACCGAAATCATTAATTATAGCATCACTTGGATTTTTGTTATCTGAAGTAGTTATGCGCTCAAACTACAGTTCAAAGATAAAACTTGTCATTACAGTGTGACTTTGATCTCCTGTTGGGACAGTTGTGAAGTTGTTTTTGGCTTTAACATTTTTATAAATAAAAACAGTTTTTTTAGCAAGTTTGGAAGTATGTTGAGCTTTCATGGTATAATCCTTAATATGATAATAAAAATTAAAATAAGTTGTTTGAAAATTAAAGTTCCATAATAAAACTGGTCATCACCGTGTGGCTTTGATCTCCTGTTGGGACAGTTGAAAAGTTGTTTTTGGCTTTAATATTTTTATAAACAAAAACAGTTTTTTTAGTAAGTTTTGCAGTAGGATTTGTGTGTTGAGCTTTCATAATATATAGTATTTAATTTTTTGTGATTATCGTTGTGATTAATTTTCTGTAAAGATGCAGTCCGAAATCAGACCCAACCACTTTTTTACACAAACACCTGCTTTTGGGAGATAAAAACCCCATTTTAATAGATTAAGAGAAAAAAAATGAACCTTTTATATTTAAGAAAATTCTACGAAAAGTATAAGTTTCACTTATTGGTATGGAGCCTTTACATCATTTATGAGGTATTTATTCTTGGTTTAGCTACCCATAGCTTTAGAGAACCCGGAGCTTATCTACTGGTTTATCTTGTGAATATCCTTACCTTCTACACATATGGTTTTTTTCTTAAAAAGATAATCAAAACCGGATCTATCCCCATAAAAATCATAAAGATTACCGCCCTTATCATCATCATCATTTTTGCCTATATAGTTTCTACATTTCTCTTGATTATACTATTCGAGCAAATGGGATTAATTACAGCAAATCCATCCAGGTCTTTAAACAGGGAATTTATATTACCCTGTATTTATCGTTCAATATTGTATATTGGTTATTCTACCGGCTACATATACGTGGTTAAATCATTTCAGGACCAGAAAAAGGTAGAAGCATTAGAGCGGCAGAATCTGGTTACCCAAATCGAGAAACAGGCTTTAGAAAACGACTTGGTTCAATCGCAAAACAATTATCTGCGTAGCCAGATCAATCCACACTTTCTATTTAATACCTTAAATTTCATTTATAATGATGCGCGTAAAAAGGCGCCCATGGCGGCTGATGCCATTATGAACCTGGCAGAAATGATGCGCTATGCGTTAAAACGCCCTGCTGCATCAGAGATGGTTCCACTGAGTGAAGAAATCGAACAGATTGAACACCTGATCAATCTCCATAAACTACGAACGGCCAATACAATCAATCTGGAACTTCAAGTAAGTGGCGATATGTTTGGATTAAGATTTCCACCACTGATCTTACTTACGCTGGTTGAAAATATATTTAAACATGGAAATATTTCGCATTCTACACAGCCGGCGATTATTAAAATTGCTTACGAAAATGATAAGCTGAATATTAACACCATCAACATGATTAATGATAATAAAGGCAAACAGACAGAAAGCCATCATGTAGGGATTGACAATGTTGGCAAACGCCTGAGTAGTTTTTATGGCAATGATTATATATTCAAATATTATCAGGATCAACTTAACCGCTATATCACTGAAATAGGGGTAACGGTAGTTAATCCATTGGCCAGGCTAAACCGTTAATTTTTCGTCGCATTCTGACGCTGAATATCTTTTAGTAGAAAATAATACATCACCATTTCATGCGTTCGCTGATCTTTACTAAAAAGACGGTTTACATGCATATGTATTAAATCGGTTAATAGCTTTAGTATATTTTCTGCAGCACATTGTTGAAGAATGCTGAGAAAAGAACTTGAAAGCATGCTAAACCGCTGCTCCTGTTCTGCTGTTGACGCTGTCCATTCTGCTTTTCTAAAATCCTGATAATGAACATTCAGTTGTTTAAAATCGGTTGCATCTAACCTATGCTCTTCATTAAAGTTATCAGACATTAGTCTTACAATCTTACCGATGACCAATTTATCCAAAATGTTAGATTCAACAATCTCGGAAACTAAAAGACTACACTTTCTATATTTATTAAAATCATCGGTCTGTGTTTCTAAAAGCGATAACACAAATTCACTATCGATAGCAAAGTGCCGTTCAACATCTTCTATCATATTGCTGCCATAACGCTCCAACTCACGTTTATACGTTTTGATCAGCACATCAGATACCAAACCTGAGTTTAAAAAGAGTTCCAGATCATCCATCAAATTTGATATCATGAGTTGTCCATCCTCTGGATTGTTGAGTTGTACCCTAAACCTGATGTGGTTTCCATTTTCATTGTAGCGGATAAAAAACCATGATTTTATCTTTTTTCCATAACGACTCAGAAAGGGTGCAATTACTTCAGTTAAAATCTGATCACTACGTTGCTGGTGGCAATAAATTTCGAAATACAGCCATTCTTTACCTGGTAGAAAAACGCGTGTCACGTCAGTATTTGCAGATGTTTGAGCCAAACCACGATAAATTTGTTCGCTGTGGCCTATGCTTAAAACAAACTGCCCTAAGTAGGGTTTCGCAGCTTCATCAACCACGATACTATTGTAAGGCATTATCATTTCCTCAACATAAGTATTGCCCTGTTTTAGCACATATTGCTGAAAAGCATTTAGATCATTATCGTTCTGCAGGCCGAAGCATAAAGTCTGATCGGACATACCGGCTTTAAAATATGCGCTAATGCCTAAATTATTCAGGTATGATCTACATTCGGCAATAGACAGCATTTTCTGATCAGCCCCTAACAGTGCTTCTTTTTTAATTTTCCATTTGTTACTGCTTAAAACAATATTCTGATATTGTAACCTTGGATAATAATCCAGATCAGGAATAATAGCATCGAGCGGAAAGGAAAGACTGGTTTGCAAGCCCTGATGCTGCAGATCGCACAATAGCCTGAATATAGAAAGATCTGAACGAATGTAATTGTAGGCAGAGGCCATTCTTGGCACTAACCTTTTATTTAACTGCTTAGAACGAAGGATAATCTCTGAGCCCCGAACCGAAATTTGTATATCATTTAAAGCAAGTGGCGATGCTGAGGTATCGAAATTTAAAATTGACAATTGATGCCCATAGATTAATTTCCGCCGATTTACATTATCTACATTGGCTTCTACCATATAAGCTACATCAAAAAATAGAACATCGGGATTTGCCTGTTGTTCTACGGCTGCTATATTCTTTGCATAATGTGCTACATCTTCATCGGCCATGGTAAATCTTCCGCTTAATGCATTGGAAGTTACTCCACCAATCTGTTCTACAAAAATCAGATCATCATGAACTGACATTACCATACTAAATGAATTGGGTAAAGATGTCTGTTTCTGATTCGGCTCCAAGGCAAGTTTGTTCAGATAAATCGTCTTATCTTTTTCGAATTTCTGTTCAGTAAGATAGGTTTTTAACGCTTCTTTAATATTTTCATTTCCAGCTTTTTTAGACGGTTTATTAGTAAAGCGGGTAATAAAATCGCTGTTTTGGCCGGATTGCTCCAATTCATCATAACCTACGCCCATTTCAGGATCTAGTGCCAATAATAACGGTACTTCCTGATCTTCAAATTTCTTCTTAAACTTAACCTGAAACTGACCAAGGGCGTCGTGATCTTTTGCAGGGATTATATTATGGAGCATATTGATCAAACCTGGAATGGCCTGAAGCGAACGTTCATTAATACATCCGGATAAAACTGTACGTTGCGCAATAAGATATTTTGGCAATTCAGCGGAAGCGGTTAGGCCTAAACGTTCAAAATAATCTTCTCCAATGATATTGGGATCGTAGTTGGTAAAAATAAGCTGTAAGTCGTGCATGTCCTGCAGCAAACCAAATAGATTCTTAATTTCCGCATGGTCTAAGTTTAATTGTTTCACCAGATCGTTAAGCCGCACCGGCTTTAAGCAAGCAGCCAAGATCTGTTGTACAAAGTCGTTTTGATCTAACTCTGCCAGTTCGAAAACACCATCAGTGCAGGCGATATAACGGATACTATTGGGTGTTAAATAATAGCTGCTGTTACTAAATAAGAGGCAGTTTTTTTGTAACAGATCTGCCAATGGAAATTGAATATCATTTTTATAAGGCCAATCAATCAGTTCGCGTACTTTCTGAGACTCTTCAATTACTATCCTGCTTTCAAAAGGCTTAATGGCATCTTTTAACAAGCTAAAACCAGCAAAAGTGCCGTAAGGAGTTGACCGGAATTTTGCACGGTTAAAATATTTCCAAATGGTAAAATAAACCTTCGGTGGAAGATCCTTGAGTTCGCTTGCTTTTACGTCTTTTATGGTTTCGTAAAAACTTGCTGAAGATATTAAAATGGCCAACTTTAGCTCCTCCCAGCAATCTACCAGTTCGGATTGATATGAAAATTTAGGTGTTCTAAAAATTACGTTGGGTTGGATAGTTAGCTTCATTGCGTTAAAAGATAAGCCGAAAATTACAAAGATTAATTTAATTATTAGTTTGAAATTGAAGCCAATCTGTCCTGATTAATTTTAAAATACAAAAAATGAAGGAATAAATGGGTTCAGTTTTTCGGTCTGTGAAGACACAAGACCGAGGCGACATGATGGCAAGAACGGTTAATCGGAAATGGCAATCTCATCTGAATTAAGAATTATAATTCTTTACTGGTGCGTTAAAAATCATAGAACAAAGTTTGGCATTACCATACCAACTAACAAAAAAAGCCATCTCCTTTTCAGAAAGATGGCTCAACGGGGATGATTATATATCTTATTTTTTGGTTACTTTAAATTCTGTTCTTCTGTTTTTTGCCCTTCCTTCAGGATTATCTTTTTTCTTACGCTTGACCATAATTTCGTTTGGCGCAATCGGCATCGATTCTCCATATCCTTTTGAAGTCATTCTGGCCGCGGCGATTCCCTTACTTTCTAAATAATCGGTACAAGATTTTGCTCTTTTGTTTGACAGATCCAGATTGTATTCATCTGTTCCAATATTATCAGTATGAGCGCCTAACTCAATTTCCATCTCAGGATTATCTTCCATAATCGGAATCAGAAAGTCCAATACTTTTTTAGAAGGCTCGGTAAGTTCGGCACTGTTAAATTCATAATAAATATTTTCCAATGTCATTGGTATGCCTAATTTAAAAGGACTTAAGCAATAATCTTTATCAATCAAGGTATCTGCTTTCGCCAACTCCTCGTAAAGGTAGTTTTTAGTCATTGCGAAATAATCATCTTTTGCGAAAAGCAATTTAATCGGTCTTTTCGAATCTACTTTAAACCTGTAAGTACCATCGTTACCTGTAGTTATTTTCTTCGATCCTTCTGCATTGGTTAAAGTTACATTGGCACCTGCTAAAGGTAATTTTGTCTTACAATCGGTTAAATGACCATCTATAGAAAGGTATTCCTTTTTCACTTCAAATACTTCCAAACAGCAAGATGACTCACGATCAGAACTAATATATCCTTTTGTTCCTTTATCATCAGTTGCGGTAAAGTAAAGATCATCTTTTGATGAGTTGAATGGATAACCCATGTTTTTAGGGTTAGACCAATTTACCAGATCGCCCTCCGACTCAAAGAAATCAAGGCCACCCAAACCCACACGTCCATCGGTACTAAACAATAACTTTTTGGTTAAGGAATTATAGTATGGCGCACGCTCGTCATCCCCGGTATTAATGGTTGGGCCTAAATTTACTGCCTGACCTAATGAACCATCATCACGCAAGGTACAATACCAAAGATCGAATTTACCATAACCGCCGCTTCTATCTGATGAAAAAAGCAGGAACTTACCATCGCTGGTAACAAAAGGTTGTGAAGAATTAAAATCCTTACTGTTTACCTGTAAACCAACCGGTTGAGGATCTGCCCATTTATCGCCAGTTTTTTTTGAAGAATAAATAGCATATTTTTCTTTATCCTTCCAGGCGGTAAAGTACATCGTATTTCCATCAGGCGTAAAAGTAGCCGCAGCAATTTCTATATCTTTAGGAAAATTAATATCGACTTTCTTTACCGTAATATCCGTTGAGTTTAGGTCGCTTTTAGCTGTATAAATATTATTAATGAACGGGTTGGCTTTAGTTGATACCTGAACTTCTCCGGTAGCCGTTTTAACCATATCCCTTTTAATCCCCACAGCAACCGGACGGGATGAGGTAAAATACAACTCGTTATTGATTTTAGCAGGTGCGTAATTAGATCCTAACGCATTTATATTAGCTGGCACTTTTTTAATCTGTATCATACGTGGGAAACGCATTTCTTCAATTGCAAACTTACACGACCCGATTTCCTTTTGGGCTTCTTTAGCTAAAGCATCGCCTGGGTTTTTCTGAATGAACTGCTGAAATGCATCAATAGCCTGGTTAAATTTTTTATTTGCCCTTAAGCTTTCAGCGTAATAATATAATGCCTTTCTGAAACGGGTATTGGTAAAGGTTATGGCTATGGCATAATATTTTTCAGCCTCGTTAAATTCCCGGTATAGCCTGCTAGATTCTGCAAGGTTATAAATAGATCCTTCATAATCTTCTATCACTTTATCGTCACTTGCTGGTTTTCTTTCTTTACCATATGGTAAAATAGCCTGGGTACTGTCGCCGGTAATTTTTAATGCCTTTTTATAAAAAGTTGATGCTGCGTAATAATCCTTATTTTCAAAATAAGTATCTGCAACCTTTTTATAGTTCACCACATACTGTGCGTTTGCAAAACCGCCAAATGCCACTAACAAAAAGAGTAATATTTTTTTCATCTTTTTAAACTTGTTTTCAAATGGTGATGAAGCCATCATGATCTGGAAATCATAACGGTTTCATTTGATTAATTATAAACGTGGACAAAAGAAGTTTGGACCAATGATACCGTTACGGCCGATAAGTGATATGGAAAGCTCTAAACCACCGTTACTGTTTGAGGCACGATTGAACGAAGAGGTATTTACATCATAACTTAAGCCGAAAACCATATTCTTCAACTGTAAACCCACAAAGGCAATTGCAGCATCTTTATTACGGTAATTACCACCAAATAGAATGTTAGCAGATGGATTAACGTTAAGTTGCGCATAAGCACCTAGTGAAACTTCGTTTGTATTACCCTGATACATGAACAATGCATTGGGTACAATATCCAATAACTCTGAAGCCTTGATCCTTGCACCGCCATGTGCAGTAAAACGCACCGGAATCCGTGAATTTGTACCAGAGAAACGATCCATAGGCCGTGTTAAATGCGCTGCACTGGCACCTAAAAATACGTTTACACCTTTATCTGGATCGCCATCAAAGAACATAATACCTGCATTTACATCAGGAACCAAAGATGACTGAGATGAAAGTGTTTCGCCGCTCGTCATCCCGCCATCATAACCCGTAATCGGATTAAACTGGTCACCAAACCTGGCCTGAGAAAAATCGAAACTACGGTTAATGATACCAGCCTGTAAGCCAAAACTAACCATCTGCAGGCCTTCTGCACCAAACCTTAAACGGTACGAGCCTGATACGAGAGCAGACAAGTAGTTAAAATCCAACTCCCCTGCTCTTTGGTTTAAAATAGTTGCACCAAATGCGAAGTTCTTTTTGGGAGCCATATCGAACGATGCTCCACCTGTTAAAAAAGAACTGTTTAATGCACTCCATTGTTGTTTAAAATTTACAGTTGCGCGGTAATCGCCATCTATTACCCCGGTTAAGGCCGGGTTAAGGTATAACGGATTTGCATAATATTGCGAAAAATGCGGATCAGTTTGTGCAAAGGATTTAGCTGTAAACAGCAGCGATCCCAGCACTGCAACATATATTTTTAAAGCCGATAGTATTCTCATGGTCTTTTATTTTATCTGTTTATGATTAATCCTCTTTCTTATCTAATCAGCGTTACTGTACCTTTTCTCATCGATGTTGTTCCATTGCTGAAGGTAATATCAACCATGTACACATAAACTCCAATCGGTTGATTTACCCCTTTGAAAGTTCCATCCCATCCGTTTGCAACATTATCTGACTGGAATATCAACTGTCCCCATTGTGTGTAAATGCTCATTTTTGCACTTGATAGGGTATTACCGTAGATTAAGAATATGTCATTTTTACCGTCGTTATTTGGTGTAAATGCATTTGGTATGTAAACCTGATCTCCAAAAGGATTGGCTGCTTTGCCATTGGCTGAACCATTTTGGCTGGTTTGGCACGCAGTCTGACCTTTAGCTCTCACCAGAATGCTTACATTTTGATCTGGTTTCAGTCCTGCTACTAAGTAAGTTGTTCCGGTTGATCCGCTTGTTGGGTTGACCCAGGTTAAACCATTGTCTAATGAAACTTCATATGCCGTAGCACCTGCAACCGCAGCCCATGCAAACGTTACACTATTTGCTGTTGTGGCTTGTACAACTACCGTTGGTTTATCTAATACCGGCAGTACAGTTACCGTAACACCTGTTCTTGCTGCACTTGCGCAACCGCCTGCTGCAATCGCTTCTACATAGTAGACTGTTGTCGCATTTAAGTTCGGTGTGGTAAAGGTTATACCTTCTGCCAATACCGTTCCGCCTGAGCTTGCAGCATACCATCTGTATACTAATCCGGCAACAGGATTATTTACCGTTAATAGCGCTGAGCTACCTGCGCAAAGTGTTCCGTTTGCTGCTGTTACCGATGAAGGTGCAACTGGTACAGGTAATGCGATTACATTTACAGGTGTTCTGGATGATGATGTACAAGTTCCGTTTGCACCTTCAACATAATAAGTGACATTCGCATTAACCGCAGGTGTTGTAAAGTTAATACCTGTTCCGGCTAACGTTCCGCCTGCTGATGCTGTATACCAATTGTATGTTACACCTGTTTGAGGGTTCGTAACCGTTAACATAGCTGAATTTCCTGTACAAACGCTAACCGATGCAGCAGCTACTGTTGGTACGGATGGTTTTGTATTAACTGTAACCGTTACTTTTACACGGCCACCATTGTTGTTACACCCACCTGTTCCAATTGCTAAAACATAGTAGTCTGTTGTTGTAGATAAGGCTGTTACATTGAATGTTGTGCCAGTGAATAATAAGTTACCATTAACTGCTGCATTGTACCACTCGTAAGTAACACCTGCCTGCGCATTGGTTACTGTTAGCGTGGCTCCATCACCAGCACATATACCTCCATTTGGAGCTGATACTATAGGGTTGTTAGGTGATGCATTTACAGTAATGGCCACTGACCTTGCTGTTGCAGCGGTATTTTCACATTTGTTATCGCCTTTAACCGTTACATAATACGTTGCATTGGCAGTTAATACTGGTGTAACAAATACTGCCCCGGTAAATACTACTGTATTTAAAGTAGCATCACTGTACCAGGTAAATATTGGGTTGGTTACTGTTGTGCTTGTTGCGGCTAATGTTGCTGCTGTATTGGCACAAACTGAAGTTGAGCCATTTACAGTAATATCTGCTGCTATTGCATTAGGATTAACAGTAACAGTTACTGCTACCGCATTAGCTGCCGTGCTTTCACATTTATTAGTTCCTTTAACGGTTACATAATAAGTTGTGGTAGTACTTAATACCGGTGTGGTAAATATTGGTCCGGTAAAAGCTAAACTGGTTAATGAAGCATCATTGTACCAGGTAAATACCGGATTGGTTACGGTTGTTGAACTCGCATTGATTACCGCAGTGCCCGATCCACATACCAGTGTTGGCGTTGATAAAGTAACATCTGCAGCTGTTGCCCCCTGGTTCACATTAACCGTTACCACTTTAGCTGTAATACCTGAGTTTTCACATTTATTATCACCTTTAACGGTTACATAGTATTTAGTTGTTGCCGTTAATACCGGGGTAACGAATGATGTACCTACATAAGCTATAGAAGTTAATGCCGCATCGTTGTACCAGGTAAAGATTGGGTTGGTTACGGTTGTGGTACCTGCTACCAGCGTAGTGCCTGATCCTGAGCATATGGTTGCATCAGTAGCGGTAATATCAGCAGCGGTAGCTACCGGGCTCACCGTAATGGTTATTACCCTGGCAGTACCAGGTGCATTCTCACATTTATTATCGCCTTTAACGGTTACATAATAAGTAGTTGTGGCATTTAATGGCGGTGTAGTAAATGTTGCACCAATGAAACTTACATTGGTTAAAGCAGCATCACTATACCAGGTAAATACCGGATTAGTTACTGTTGGAGATGTTGCACTCAATGCCGCCGATGATCCTGCGCAAGCAACTGTGCTTCCATTGAGAATAATATCGGTAGTGGTGGCCAATGGATTTACCGTTACGGTTACCGTTTTGGCATCTGCAGCACTATTCTCACATTTATTGGCACCCCTAGCGCTTACATAATAAGTGGTAGTGGCAGTTAAACCAGATACTGTGAAAGTTGGTCCGGTAAATACTGCACTTGTTAATGAGGCATCACTATACCATGTAAATACAGGTTGAGTAACCGTAGTACTCGAAGCCATTAATATTACAGTAGAACCGGAGCAGATCTGGGCATTGCTTACTGCAATATCAGCAGATGTAGCAAACTCTTTAACGGTTACCGTCACAACCTCCGCGCCTGCTGCTAAATTCTCACATTTATTATCCCCTTTTACAGTTACATAATAAGTGGTGGTTGCATTAAGTGCCGGTGTAGTAAAGCTCGCACCTACATAAGCTACGGTAGTTAAGTTTGCATTGCTGTACCAGGTAAATACAGGATTAATTACCGTTGTTGTAGATGCAGATAATGCTGCTGCAGCCCCCTTACAAATGGATGTAATTCCGCTGATGGCAATGTCTGCATCAGTAGCTGCAGGATTAACGGTAATGGTGATCGATTTTGCATTAGCCGTAGTATTCTCACATTTATTATCGCCTTTTACCGTCACATAATAAGTGGTGGTTGCACTAAGTACCGGGGTAATAAAGTTAGCACCGGTAAATGCCATTATAGTTAAAGCAGCATCACTGTACCAGGCAAATACAGGATTAATTACCGTTGTGCTTGTTGCATTTAAAGTAACTGAAGCACCACCGCAAACGGTACTTGTTCCAGCCAGGTTAATGTCAGCTTGGGTAGCCGTAGGATTTACCGTTATGGTAACCTCTTTTGCATTACCTGCATTATTTGCGCATTTGTTTGTTCCGCTAACAGTAACATAGTATTGAGTGGTTGTGGTAATGGCTGGCGTATTAAATACTGCCCCAACATAGGCAACCTGTGTTAAAGCTGCATCGGTGTACCAGGTAAATACCGGACCGGTTACTGTTGTACTGGTTGCCGTAAGCGTTGCTGTACCAGAAGCACAAAGCGAGGCAGTTCCGGTTACGGTTAAATCAGTAGGTAATGCCGATGGATTAACAGTGATAGAAACTTTTGTACGCGTTGAGTTTGAACAACCTGTTACACTTAAGGCTTCCACATAATAATCATATGTTCCAGCTGCAAGTGATGCAGATGTAGTAAAGCTACTGTTATTGGTTACCAACATATTTCCGGCTACAGCCGCATCGTACCAGTTATAAGTTACTCCTGTAACAGCCTGTACGCTTAAAGTAGCAGTTGAGCCGATACAAATTGTAGTAGGATTAGTAGTTGATGGTATCGGTGCTACCGGTGGAGTTAAAATAGTTACCGTTACGTTGGTTTCCGGAGTCTCACAGCCATCAGCCGTTGCCGTTACCGAATAGGTATAAGTTCCTGCGGCCAAAGCAGGGTCTGTAGTGAAAGTTGGGCCATCTTTTCCTACCTGATAAGTTGTGCCCAGGTACCACTTGTAAATCACACCTGCCTGTGGATTCTGCACACTTAATGTTGCAGATGAGCCTTGACAAGCACTTGCAGTAGCTGCGGTAACAGTTGGTGTAGTAATTACCCGTTGAGCATAATCTAAATTAACAGATGTTAACGCTCCAAGCAGACCCGAACTTAACCTCAATTCTGCTCCATCAAATTTACTTGCTGGTACAAAAGTTAATATAGCTGATGTTCCGCCTGTTAATAATTTTAAGATAATTAATGGGTTAGATATAGAAACCGCATCGTTATTGCTGGTTGTACCTTGGAAAGTAGTTACGGTTAGGTTAGATAATACACCTGCCGAAAGCGGTATACCAGGAGTGGTAATTTTCACCCTCAACGTATCGCCAGCACTAGATAATCCTGTAAAACCAACCTGCTGATAAACAGATGCGCCAAGTAATCCCACTGGTATCACTAAACTAGATCCGGTATTGATGTCGTTATCGACTGCAAAAGCCGGGTTGAAAACTGCTGCAGATAAGGCTACGCCTGTTACACCACTTGCCACTGTTGTTGTAGCTGTCCCACAAGGCGTAGTTACCGGGTTACCATTTGAAATTACCGTAACCGTTACGATTGCCCTGCTGGTTGCAGTACAGCCGCCCGGAATAGTCGCTTCTACATAATAAGTAGTGGTTGCACTTAATTGTGGTGTTACATAAGTTTCGCCAGTAAATACCGGAACTACGCCGTTTGCAGTAGTATACCAGTTAATTGTTGCGCCTGTCGTACTGGAAGTTGCCTTTAACACAGCAACAGAACCTTCACTGATTGTGATCGATGATGGTGTAATTACCGGAACATCTATAGTTCCCAATACAATTTTAGCCTCGGTTCTTGTTGATGAGCTGCCACAACTGTTTATTGCTGCTACAAAGTAACTTCTATCAGCTGTAATTAATGGTGTGGTAAAGTTATCACCCGTAAATAAGGCAGTTGTTGAGGTTGCAGTATCGTACCAGTTATAGGTTGTACCTGCAATTGGGTTTTTAACCTGGAGCGTAACCGATGTATTCGGACAAGTATTAACAGCTGCCGAAAGTAGGTCTGGTGCTACCGGTGCCGGATTTGTAGTTACATTAACTACTGTTTTATAGCTTACACAACCAGTTGCAGAAACTGCAGCCACATAAAATTTGGTATCGCCAGTTAAAACCGGTGTTGTAAATATAATACCGTCTTTACCGTTTAAATAAGTACCTGTAGCATCGTACCATCTGTAAGTTAAACCTGCTGATGGGTTGCTTACTTCGAGCTGTGCGGTTTGACCAACACAAGCTGTAACATTAGCTGATGCTACAGTTGGTGCAATCAAAATCCGCTGCGCGTAATTTAAGTTGATTGACGTTAAGGCGCCCAATACACCTGAATTTAACCTCAATTCTACTCCATCGAAAACACTGGTTGGAACAAAAGTGATTAAGGCTTGGGTATTACCACTTAACAATTGAATATTGAGCAAGTTATCGTTTAACAATCTCGAATCGCCATTGCTGTTGGCTCCTACATAAGATGTAATTGAAGCGTTGCCCAACAGTGACAGTGATAATAATTTTCCCGGTGATGATACTAAAACACGTACGGTATCTCCAACTGTAGATAATGATCCAAAACCTACTCTTTGATAAACTGATGCACCAAGCGCTCCAACCGGCATAATCAATGAAGATGCGGTTTGGGTATCATTATCAATAGCTAATGTTGGGTTAAACACACCTGATAATAAAGCTACACCTGTAACGCCACCAACTTGTGTTGTTGCGGCCTCACAAGGCACAGGGTTTGGAGATCCGTTTCCATCAACCGTGATGGTAATCTGCACCCGGCTTGCTGAAGCACAACCATTAGTAGAAACAGCTTCTACATAGTAAGTTGTAGTAGCCAACAATGGTGGCGTAACATAAGTTGCACCTACATAAATTGGCGCAGTTGAGGTATTCGAAGTATACCAGTTGAAAGTGTGAGCAGGATCCGCAGAACCAGCTGTTAAAATTGCCGTTTGTCCTGGGTTCACTGTTGATGAACTAGCTGTTACAACAGGTAAAGCCGGGCGAGGATTTACAGCTACAGCTGCGGCTGCACGGGAAGCGCTTGTACAGTTTCCCTGGGCAGCCTCTACATAATAAGTAGTAGCCGCTGTTAAAGCCGGTGTTGAGAAGACTGTACCTGTAAAAACCAGGTTTCCACCTATAGCAGCGTCATACCATTTATAGGTTACCGCCGCATCTGGATTAGCAATAGACAAAGTTGCCGATGATCCTTCGCAAACATTCGCAATGGTTGCCAATACTGGTGTCGGTAAAGCTGGCGTAACGGTAACAGTTACCGGAATTCTGGTTGCATTCGGACAACCTGCTTTGCTTACCTGAATATAATAAGTTGTAGTAGCCGTTAAAGCCGGTGTGGTAAATGTTTCGCCTGTGGCCAGTTGTGTACCACCTGTTGCTGTATCGTACCAGGCCAATGTTGTACCGCCGTTTGCGGTTGCAGATAATGTTGCCGTGCTTCCCGCACAAACAGTTTGCGCACCGGCAGTTATGGTTGGATTAGGATAAATTACGGTTGCACCATACACATCCAAGCTGGTTAAAGCGGTAGCTAGTGCCCCGAAACTAACCTGTACCCTATCATATGCACCACCAGCCAATACAGTTGCCGCAAAACGGTTACCTGATAAAAGTCTGAGACTTAACAATCCACCATTTAATTGTACTGTTTTTACAACCGAGGCACCATTTAATATGGTAACGGTTACGTTATTTAATAAACCCACATCTGCCAAACCCGTAGGTAAAGCTAAATCTAAACGAATACTATCTGTAGCTACTCCAACCGCAGGAAAAATTAACTGCTGGTAACCTGATCCACCTACACCAACTGCAAGCGATATTCTGGTAAAGTTAGTAGGATCTGCGTCAGTAGAGTTTCCTGCACCAGTTATACCACATAACAAACAGATTCCGTTAATACCGGAGTTTTGCGCATTGGCCGCATTACATGCAGTACCGCCGCCATTATTTAGTACAGTAACCGTTACCGGTATGCGGCTTGCACTTTTACAACCAAATGCATTTGTTGTTTCTACATAATAAGTAGTAGTGGCAGAAAGTGCTGGTGTAGTGAATGAAGTACCTGTACCTACCTGTGTTCCTGCTGTTGCAGCGTCGTACCATTGAATAGTATTTCCGGCATCAGCCGTTGCCAATAAAGTAGTAGACTGTCCGGCATTAATAACCTGACTGTTGGTGGTTACGGTGGCCGCAGTTGCTGGCGGGTTAACCGAAACGTTAACGGCAGTTCTTGAGCTTACTGCAGTTCCGGATACGGCCTCCACATAAAATACTGTTGGAGTGTTTACTGCAGGAGTTACAAAAACACCTGTATTATTAGTAACCAATGGAGTATTTCCGGTAGAAGCATACCAGTTATAAATTACGCCAGCCTGCAAATTGCTAACGCTTAACGTAGCTGAACTTCCGGCACAAACTGTAGCTGTGGCCACCACAGGTGCATCAACCGTAACGGTTAAACTGTAAGCAGTTGTTGCTTTGTTTCCGTTAGCATCTGTTGCGGTTAAAGAGATGGTAAAAGCTCCACCTGAAGTTGGTGTTCCTGTAATTTCTCTTGTTGCAGTATTAAAACTTAATCCCGGAGGAAGGTTTGTAGCTAAATAAGTATATGGTGCTGTTCCACCTGCTACTGCTGGCAAAGTTTGCGTTGGGTAAGGCGTGCCTACAATACCGTTTGGTAAAGTTGCACCAGGTAATGATAATACACCTATAACTTTAAGCGAATAATTATTACTTGCTGTTCTACCTTCACCATCTGTTGCGGTTACACCGATCGAATAATTTCCGGCCTGTATAGGTGTTCCGAAAACTTCTCTTGTTGTTGGATTAAAGGTTAATCCGGCTGGCAAATTGCTTGCTATATAAGTATAAGGACCAACGCCACCAATTGCAGGTGGTAAGATCTGCGTAGCATAAACTGTTCCTTCTGTTCCATCAGGCAAAGTTGCGGCCGGCAATAATAGCGGATCAACTACAACAACAGTATAATTGTTTGTTGCTGTTTTCCCATCAGCATCGGTTACCGTTACCGGTACAGTAAAAGTCCCGGATTGTGTAGGCGTACCGGTAATTTCTCTCGTTGCCGGGTTAAAAGCCAATCCCGGAGGGAGACCGGATGCCGCATATGTATAAGGTGTTGAGCCCCCTGTTGCAGATGGAATAGTTTGAGTAGGATAAACGGTACCAGTAGTTCCATTAGCTAAAGTTGCCGCGGGTAAAACCAATGAATCTGTTACTTTAAGTGTATAACTAGCAGTGATTGTATTGCCATTGGCATCCGTTACCGTAACCGGAATGGTAAAGGTTCCGATCTGAGTAGGTGTGCCTGTAATTTCTCTTGTTGCAGGATCAAAGGTTAATCCTGGAGGAACACCTGTAGCTGAATAAGTATAAGGACCTGTTCCACCGGTTACAGCGGGAATTCCATTGGTTGTATATGCTATACCTGTTACGCCATTAGGTAATGCTCCCTCAGCCAATGCCAACGCTGGTGTTACCGTTAAAGTAAATGTTGCTGTTGTATTACAACCTTTTGTATCGGTTACTAAAACATCGAATGTTGGGTTACCCGTTGCCGTTGGTGTTCCGCTTACCAGGCCACTTGCTGATAAAGTTAAACCAGCTGGCAAAGAACTACCTGTAGCTAAGGCATAAGTATAACCTGGAGTTCCACCCGTAGCTACCGGAAGTTGCTTACTGTACGGTGAGGCAATTGTTGCGTTGGTTAAAGTAACACCTGCAAATACAATTGCGGGGTTAACGGTAACAACCACCGGAACCCTTGTGGCATTTGAACAAGTTCCTTTGCTAACCTGAACATAATAAGTTGTTGTAGCGGTTAATGCAGGCGTAGTGAAGTTTGCACCCGTACCTACTTGGTTTCCACCGGTTGGTGCATCAAACCAAGCCAAAGTAGTGCCGCCATTTGCCGTTGCACTTAGTGTTGCCGTGCTACCTGCACAAATAGATTGCGCACCGTTTATAAATGTTGGGTTAGGATAAACTACTGTTGCACCATAAATATCCAGGCTGGTTAAAGCAGATGCGAGTGCACCAAAGCTTATCTGAACCCTATCGTAAGCTCCACCCGCTAAAACAGTTGCCGCAAAACGGTTGCCCGATAAAAGTTGAAGACTTAATAATGCACCGTTTAATTGAACTGTTTTTACAACCGTGGTACCATTTAACACAGTTATGGTTACATTATTTAAAAGGCCAACATCAGTTAAACCAGTTGGTAGAGCTAAGTCTAAACGGATACTATCTGTGGCAACACCAGTAGATGGAAAAATTAATTGTTGGTAACCTGTTGCTGTAACGCCCACAGCAAGAGAAATCCGGGTGAAGTTATTTGCATCAGTATCAGTAGAGTTACCTGCACCATTTACGGCGCATAATAAACAGATACCATTAATACCGGTGTTCTGACTATTTGCGGCATTACAAGCTGTTGCGCCGTTGCCATTAATTACAGTTACAGTAACCGGAACGCGGCTTGCATTCTTACAGCCATTGCTGCTTGTGGTTTCTATATAATAAATTTTTGTTGCTGTTAAAGCTGGCGTAGTGAACGAAGTTCCTGTTCCAACCTGTGTACCTGCTGATGGCGCATCAAACCAGGCTATGGTATTTCCAGCATCAGCGGTTGCAGTTAAAGTAGTGGTTTGTCCGGAGTTGATTACCTGATTATTGGTCGTAACTGTTGCTAAAGTTGCAGGTGGGTTAACTGAAACTGTAACCGATGTTCTAGAACTGATCGCTGTTCCAGAAACAGCTTCTACATAAAATACAGTTGCTGAATTTATTACAGGTGTTACAAAAGTCCCGTTATTGCCAGTTACTAATGGAGTGCTTCCTGTTGATGCATACCAGTTATAAGTTACACCAGCCTGAAGGTTGCTTACTGTTAAAGTAGCAGTGCTTCCGGCACATACCGTTGCAGAAGCAACAACCGGAGCATTAACCGTTACAGTTATTGTGTAGGTGGTCGTGGCTTTATTATTGTTAGCATCTGTAGCGGTTAAAGAAACATTATAGGTACCACCTTGAGTTGGTGTTCCGGTAATCTCTCTTGTAGTTGGGTTGAACGATAATCCCGGAGGAAGGTTTGTTGCTGCATAAGTATACGGCGAAGTTCCACCTGTTACAGCTGGTAAAGTTTGCGGTAAATAAGAAGTACCAACAATTCCGTTAGGTAAAGTTTTTGTTGGTAAATTTAGGGTACCATTTATTTTAATAGGATAAGTGTTACTTGCTGTTTTACCTTGACTATCGGTAACTGTTAGGCTAATTACATCATTACCTGCTTGTGTTGGTGTACCCGTAATCTCCCTTGTCGTCGGATTAAAAGATAAACCCGCAGGAAGATTACTACCTACATAAGTATAAGGGCCAACCCCACCGGTAGCAGCTGGTAAAGTTTGCATAGTATAAACTGTTCCTTCTGTTCCATCTGGCAAAGTTGCAGCCGGTAACAACAACGGGTTGTTAATGTTAATGGTATAATTGGTAGTCACCGTTTTTCCATCAGCATCAGTTACCGTAACTGCTACAGTATAAGCCCCAATAGTTGTTGGCGTTCCGGTAATGGCCCTGGTTGATGGATTAAAAGCTAAACCAGGAGGAAGACCCGTTGCCGAATAAGTATAAGGCGTAGTTCCACCGATTGCACTTGGAATAATCTGTGTTGTATAAACTGTTCCGGTGGTACCATCAGCCAAAATTGCTGTAGTTAACAGTAAAGGATCAGTAATTTTTAAGGTATAATTAGAAATTAGGGTATTACCGTTTGCATCAACAACCGTAACTGGTATGGTGTACGTTCCAGGTTGGGTTGGTGTTCCGGTAATTTCTCTTGTTGTAGGGTTAAAGGTTAATCCCGGTGGAACGCCTGTTGCAGTATAAGTATATAGCCCTGTACCGCCGGTTGCAGCCGGAATGGTTTGTGTTGGATAGACTGTTCCTGTTAAACCATTTGGCAATGCACCTGGGGTAAAAACCAATGCAGCCGTAACTGTTAAATTGTAAGTTGCAGTTGCTTTACAACCTTTGGCATCAGTAGCAACTACAGAAAAAGTATAGGTATTCGCTACCGTTGGCGTTCCGGTAATTGCGCCGGCTGATGATAAATTTAAACCTGTTGGCAAGGTACTTTCTGCAGCTAAAGCATAAGTATAACCTGCTGTTCCACCTGTGGCTACATCCAGTTGTTTAGAATAGGCAAAACCTGGTGTGGCGTTTGTTAATGCGGTCCCATTAAAAATAATCTGTGGATTTACTGTAATTACTACAGGTATCCTTGCCGATTCGGCTGTACAGCCTAATCTTCTGGCAGCGACATAATAAGTTTTATTAGCCGTTAATGCCGGGGTGGTATAAGTACCATTAAAAGCAACTGTTTGTAATGCGGTTCCACCTTCTACCCCTTCATACCACCTCAATTCGTTGGTATTCGGAGTAGTAGCGTTTAAAGCTACCGTACTATTGTAACATGCAGCAATTGCAGTGCTTGCTGGCGTTGGCCGGCCGGCAGATCGGATTACACCATAAACATTGATGATTTGTGTAAGGTTTAAGGCAACTACAGAGCCAAGTGTAACCTTCACCCTATCGTATACTACATTGGCGCCTGGAGAAAAAGGTATTGATACTGGCTGCCCGCTATTGAGTAAACCCAGTAAGTCTAGATTTAATAAGCTTGCGGCTGAGCCCGTGTATACCTGGTTACCGCCATTATATGCCGTTATAGAAATATTTTGTAAAAGCCCTGCCGTTAGTAGTGCTGGCGAAGCGCTAAGTCGGAGGTTAATATCATCTCCAGGATTTGATGGCGTTGCAAAATAGAAATTCTGGCTAATGGATGATCCTACGCCAAGTACACCTAAACTCAGTTGAGAAAAGTTATTTGGATCTGAATCTATAGCCCTTTCACTATTAGTTACCCCAGAACTGCCCAGCTGTAAAGCATCAAGTGTAATACCTGTCCCTTCAAATCCTGTAGCAAAGGCCTGCGCACACGGATCGGTACCCGAAGTATAAAAAGCATAATAAACTTTTGTATTATTGGCAACCGAAACCAGAAGTGCATTGGTTACATCTTTAATAAAAACCCTGTCATAAGCCTGCGTGGGGGTTATTGCCAGGTAAAAGAAACCATTTGCATCTTTTACCAACCGCAGGTTATCTGAGGAAAATCCGTTAACACTGTTACCACCAATTGGGGGAACTGCTGAGGCACCGCTTCTGGCCCCTACCTGGAAAGAATGGTTTCCAAGAACTACCGTTCCACCTACATTAGCGAGCAAAGTACCTAAATTACCACCTAATAAGCTGTTTAGCACATCTCCATCAAAATCTATTCTGATATAGGATGTTATTCCCGCAGCGACAACAGCCGGGTATTTTAACTCCAGTTCTCCACTGTACGACCCTACTCCAACAGCAACGCCGCCATATGAATTAACTGTAGCGAAATTGTTATTATCCAGGGTTGCATTGCTTGCATTGTCTACCCTACTTTGGGCAGATACCGTATTTGCAAAAATTTTTGTTTGTGCATACGATTTAGCAGAGAAGAGCGTTAATAGAATGATGACCGCAATAAAAACATGGCGGATTATCCCTATGCGGGATGAGAAAGTATAAGTTTTCATCATATCAGGCGTTATTTAGGAGACTTACTATGTGCTAATGCTACTGTGGCAATTGATGTTTTTCAGTCGCATTATATTCTGGTGACAAATCTATATTTAGAATAGATTCCTGTCTTATCCATTACTATTCATTTTTATCCTACCCACTTCATTCATTTTATTCATACTAAGCTTTCTTAGTGAATAGATTTCTTCAATTGTTAAATTATGATGACATTAGCGTTAGTCATCCCATCTGTCAATTAATGAATGCTAACGATCTCCTTATCGAACTCCGGAAGTTTGTCCTCATAAAATCTGGTCTGAGAAATATCGACCCGGCTCATTGCAAGATTATTTCTGAATATGTATATCAGGAAACCAAAAACTATGTAAGTGAAACTACAATCAAACGATTTTTTGGCTTTGCAAACACTTTACATAAATTCTCTTTATTTACTTTAAACAGCCTGTCGCAATATATAGGTTATAACGATTGGGATTCATTTTGCAAAGACAAGGAAAGTCAGACAACTTCTGCCCATAGTATATGGCAGGATTTAAAGTTAAAGGCACATGCCATTACATCAGTATCGTTAATTGCAAAAAAAAATAATTCGGGTGTTCCATTTAATACTACCGCTAACAGAAGTTTTTTTTATCCAGACTTTGATTATTTCTTAAAAAACAATTACCAGTTTACCACGGTAAGTGCCCAGCCGGGCCAAGGTAAATCGATACTGCTTGCACATATGGTAGAGTATTTTTTCTTTTCAGAAAATGCCCTTTACAAAAACGATATCATTTTATTGATTAACTCTACCAGTATTAATACCATTATCCAAAGTGGTGATACTTTAAAAGAATGGTTTTTAAAAGAATTTAAATTCGGAAGCTTTAGCGAATTAATCAGTTTTTTTAAAAAAAATCCTGAAAAGAGAGAAGGCCGTTTTGTTATTATTGTAGATGGTATTGATGCACATTTAGCTAAGAGCAATTATTTTAAAATATTTATCGACCTTCTATACAGCATAGAAGAAAACAATTTTGTTAAACTCATATTTGGCTTGCGAACAGATACCTGGATTAATCTTCAGCCTGCCATTAATGGTTCTGCTTCTTTAACTAAATCCTGGTATACGGGCTTATTTTATGATGAGGAAACCTTAAGTAATGTACCATCGTTAAATGTCGATGAGATACTCTATACCTTAAGCCACATAGAAAACAAAATTATCAATCGGGCAGATGTAAGTTTGCAACTTTTAACCCAGTTTAAAACACCTTTCTGGTTACAGATCTATTTCAAGCTTAAAGATGAAAATCAACAACTTGAACTGAATAATCCATTACTATGTTATGAATTGATCAGTTATTTTTTGGAAAAGCGCGTATTTCTGGCAAAAAAAAGCACCGAAAAAATATTTCTACTCAAAAAAATAAGTGATTGCATATCAGAAGGGAATAAGAAGTTAAGGGTTGCTAAAGAAAAAATCCTCAGCTATATCAATTGTTATCCCGATGCCTATGAAGAACTTTTGAATGCCGGCATTATCATTGAAGAAAAAAGGTTAAGTACAACCATTCCTACAGAAATCGTCCGCTTTTTAAATGATGATATCTATACTTATTTTCTATTTATACAGATTACCGATAAATTTGATTACAAACCTGATAAGCTATTTTTCGAGCACATTTTAGATAGTTTCCCTGGCCAAAATTCCAAAAGAGATCATATCCTGAACTGGTCTATCAGATTTTCTATTAACCGAAATGAAATCGCTGCTTTGAAAAGCATCTTCAGGTTACCATTTTCCAACCGCGAAAAAAACAATGCTTTCGATTTTATCTGTTACGTATCGAAATATGAGCTAAGCAAACCTAATGGGAACTTCAATAAGCTGACAATCGGTATAGATTTTATCGATATTATGGCTTCAGGGCGAACCATGAGCAACCTGTACAAAGAAACCATCAGAACCATATCGGATAATGTACTGAACGAAGACATGCAGATTATGCTACATGTAATAGAATGCACTGTAAACCTTATTGATGTAGATAAAATGGCATTAACCAATACCATGCAGTTGCTCAAAAGAAATTATAAAAGATTAAATGAACTGTTTCCGATTAACCCTTATGATTTAATTCTATATTTCCATAACAACCTGAACAATAAACCTAATGAGAGCAAAAGCCTTGAAGATAAAATAATAAAACTGTGCAAAGAGATCGATCAGAGCAAACCAAGGAAAAATGAAGAAATCACTTCTGCCGAAATGCTCACTTACCGATTGGTGGTGATTGCCTTATTCTCTCAAAAAAATTATGCAGAATGCCACCGTTTTATTATGGCTATACTACGTAAATATCCGAATATTTTTTACGTCAGACATTCGGTGTTTTCTCCATTTCTATTGCTTCATTTAGGTCAAACCTACATTAAACTCAACTATTTTAAAAAAGCGCAGCGCATTATGCATTTTGTAGATAAGATCATCAGCAGCGATTATACCTATTATACCAATTTCATATTAGCTAGCTTTAATGTTTTTAAAGCCAACTTTTACAATGCCACGCATCATTACGAACAAGCACTTATAGAAACTAATACAGGTTTGGACATTACTAAAAGGAATAATTTTAAGATGTTCGAAATAGCCTTATTATTAAACAAGATTGATACCCTGAAACATACAGAAGAATCGGAAGAGGTATCAAATGTAATTAAAGAGCTGCTCAACTTTTTAACGGTCCACAAGCTTTCTATGCCCGACTATTCTAACCTCAGCAGCCATGAGTTTGAGCATACCTTTAAAATTTTAAAATCTTATCGCCGGCACCAAAACCTATAGTAAAGGTTTTATTTTTCAATTCGGTCCGTATGTTTTTATATGAAGCTATAGGTCAGCGCAAAACAACTAAACTTTTTCCATTTTTCGCTTTTACGCATGGCCGGACTAAAGCTGCCAGGAACACAGACCTATCGTTTCCCAATCCCAAAAATAAATTATTTCTTTTATGGAGCGCAAGGCCTGTGCGAAACACCTCGTTAAATCCCGTTTTCCGCTTTTACGCTTCGCTGCCTCGTACCTCGTTGCTGCAGGGTAACCGCTTCAACCGGGGCTAGATGGCTACAGATGTATTCCATTTGGAGGGTTGCCAGGTGCAGAAACCACAGTTCCTAAACCCGACAGCAGCGAACACGAAGTGCAACGGAGTAAAGCAAATGGCGGGACTGAAGCCGCCAAGAACCACAGTTCCTTCATTTCCTAATACTGAAATGATTCACATCTATATCCTATAAGATAGGCTTCTTGCCCATACGTAAGAATTACTATTTAATCAGGTTATAAAGCTCATCCAGTTTAGGCGAAAGTACAATCTCTATTCTTCTGTTTTTACTTCTTCCATCTGCATTTGCGTTAGAACCCAAGGGCTGAAATTCGCCTTTACCGGTTGCGGTCATTCTTACACTTTCTACCTTCTCATTCTCTGTTAAATAACGTACAACAGAGGTAGCTCTCAATACACTTAAATCCCAGTTATCTTTAATTTGTCCCAGGTTATTTATTTTTTGGTTATCAGTATGTCCCTCAACTGCGATGTTAATTTCTGGCTGCTGTTTTAAAACATTGGCCAATTGTGTTAAAGCCTGCTTACCTTTTTCATCAATAATGATACTGCCAGATGGGAATAATAGTTTATCGGTTAGCGAAACATATACCTTACCATTTTTTATCTCTACGGTTAAACCGCTTTTCGTAAAGCCCAATAGGGCCTGCTGAAGTTTTTCTTTGAGCGAGTTGGTCGCTTCATCGCGTTTGCGCAACACCTCTTCCACTTCTTTTAAGCGCTTTTCGCGGGCGGCTAAATCGCCTGATAATTTGGTAATTTCGCTTGAAGAATTATTTTTAAGCTTTTTGTAGTTGGCATCAACAGTATTGTAACTATTTTGCAGATCGCGAAGTTCTTCCGCCATTAAGGTGGTATCCTTTTTTAACTTTGACACCTCTTTTTCAAGATTTTCAATTTTAATTAAGCCTTCATTGAATGCCGTATAAAGTGAATCTTTGGTTCCCAATAAAGCTTTATATTTTTTAGGAGATAATACTACACAAGAAGTTAGCGAAGAAAAAAAGAGGAAAATGGCAAAGGCAAAAAAGGTATTTTTCATGTTTTAATTTAGGGTTAATTGGTTAATCGGTTAATTGTTTAATCGTGGCAGTTAACCAATTTATACGATTTCTACAATTAACCATCTATTGCATTTCGTAAAAATGCAACTAATGGTTGTACTGTTTTAAAAGAACTTATCAACTTATTAACGAGCTTTGGTTTTAAAAATTCTTCATCATCGATTTTTGTAGTGGCTTCGAAGCTTTTCAGCCTTAAAAATTCGATGTTTGGATCTGCAGGATCATAGCCTTTCGGCGCATTTTTAAGGGCATTATCAACACCTAACTTAAAGTTTTTCTTAAAATCCTTTCCGTTAATAATTTCTTTGAAATCGCCTATATTATAATCAATTTCCTGTCTGATTAATTTTAAATGCGCTGCTTCTGGCATCCAGTAGCCACCCGCAATAAAGCTTTTGCCTGGCTGGATATGAAGATAATAGCCAGGCTCATTGCCTCCCTTACTTTTTGCCGAAAACCAGATACCGAAGTTATTTTTATAAGGGTCTTTATTTTTACTGAAACGTACATCACGATAGATACGCAACAGGCTTTTTTTAGGATCAGCCTCTGCTGAAAGCAATGGATCTACCTTGGCCAGTTCGGGAATAAGCGTACTTACCAAAGTCAAAACATCCGCTTTGGCCGCTTCGTAAACCTCTTTATTGGCAGCAAACCATTCGCGGTTATTATTTTCGGCAACGTCTTTTATAAATTTTAGGGTTTCTTTTTTTAACATATCTTATGCTTCATTCGTTCACTGGTCATTTGTTTATTGGGCTCGTAACGGATGGCCGAAATCTGTTAATCGCCGCTAAACGCTTCTCGCTAATCCCTAAACCAAACGGCCTACTTATCGTAATACGGCTTATACTTAATATTTGGCGATAAAACATGAAGCAATATGATCCTCGAATAACGGTAGTTAAAGGGATAAAGGATAAAACAACCTGTAAAAATAACAATCAGATAAGGCCAGAACGTATCATCGGTAAGCGGACCGAAAACTAAATAGGTGAGAAAACTAGCGAAAAGCATTTCAATCACATTCATGGCATAACTTACATACATAGCTGCATAAAAGTAACCGGGTTCAATTTCTATCCGTTGTGCACAATGTCCACAGATTTCTTTAGTATGCTGAATGTTCCAGCCGTACATACTGCCTGTAAAAATATCTCCCCTACGGCAATGCGGGCATTTACAATTTACAATGGCATAGAGTTTTGAGGTAGTTTGATCAGACATGCTTTTAATTTAAATTAAAAGGTTCTTTTTTCATGTTGAGCTGAATATTCTTTTTGCGATATTTTTTATACCAAACTACGCCAACTATAATAGCCATTAAATACGGAACCGATAAAAGATATAATACGCCGGTGTTTAAACCTGCTGATACTGTATTGCCGTTTTTGACACCTTGCTCTGCATTTATGCTACACATTGCGCATTGCGCATTAACATTGAGGCTTATAGCAAAGGTAAATACCAATACAAACAGGATAAAAATTGCTTTCTTCTTCATGGTTCACAAATATAAGCATAAAGGCATGGAGAGGTTTAAAAATTATGTCATAAAAAAACCTCACTTTTTAGGGTGAGGTTTGGAGAGAACTTAAGGTCAATTAATTATTACAAATAGGCCTCCGATTTCCGGAGGCTTCAAGAGTTGTTAATAATTATTGTATTGCACCAGAGAATGTAAAATCTGGATGCTGCACACTAACAAATTGGCCTAAAATAGCCCCATTTGAAGGATTAATAAAATAGTCTAACTTAAAATCATCAGCATTTATACGATCCGCCAATAACGGATTCATTCCCGGAATCATTAAAGATCCATTTCCATTAGCTCCAATGTAAGTGAATTTAAATGTACCATCAGCTGCTTTAGCATAGGTATAAGAATATACTGCTAAGAATCCACTCGCATTCTGATAAACGTATGCATTAAGGGTTAGTGTTTTAGCTTTACCATTAAATACAAACTGCATCATATCCAATCTTAAATTATAACCTCCATTTAATATTGCAGAAGCGGCACTGGCTCTTCTAGTCACAAAATTTGCAGACCAGCCTGGATACTGCGTAGCGTAAGGCAAGGTTATAGATGAATATACAGAGCCCATTAAGATATTTAGCGGTAATATTGGTGTATTGGAAACCAAAATTTGAACCTTAGTTCCTGTACTAGAAACCAGATAAAGCTTGTTAGTAACATTATCCCAACTTAAACTTGTATAGATTACATCGCCTTGCTTAACAGGTTTATTTAAACGTGCACCTGCATCTGAAAATGAAAACACACCAGAGTTCGTAATAATTTCGCCTGCGTTTGTAGAAATCAGCGCAAACGATCTTGATCTCACATCCGTGCTCATTGATACCTGTATTTTTTTAGTATTATCTTTAGGATCTAAAATGTAAGTAAACGGATTATCAGCTAAGAAATTGGTAATGCCCTCAATATTGTCAGAAAATTTATCGCTGGTGTAAAATGCTTTCTGATCTGCTGTGGCTTTTACCAAAATAAGCGGTGCCTTACGTTTTTTACCAATCAATTTCAAGGTATCGCCAACCTGCTCTCTAATTTCAAATTCAAAATCGGATCCATACCCTACTGAGTAATCTCCATCAAAGGAACCTGGGTCAGGATCTTGTAATAAATGCAGCAGCGTGTAGGTATCAAAAATCAAAGAAGGAGCCAGTACTTGTTTTACTCTATAGGTGCTTTCTAATGATTCAAACGCAACATCACTATTGTAATCGGCCCGCATTACCACTCTATTGTTTTTATCGAATGACATATAAAAATTATATCCGCCACCAACAAGGGTTGTTCCCAAATATGCCACCCAACCATTTGGGCTACTGGTTAATTCATTCCGGTATTTTTCCAAGCTTTCTGCCACTCTTTCTTCAGGTCTCTTTCCATCAATCAATTCTTGATCTTTTTTACAAGCCTGAATAATAAGTAATGCAAAAAAACCTATTATAAATATTTTTTTCATGTGTAATCTTGATTTAATGTAAAACACTTTTTGAATTCATTATTTCAGGTAAGCGACATAATGAATCCATCAAACATGCAATTTGTTAGTTTCTTATAATTGTACCATAAAAACCAAGCTGGTTGTTGGCTGTATCAAAAAATCCGAGTGATACATCTTTTGAATTGGGAACAATGTTATCAATCCAGTTAAGCGCAAAAGTTTTAGTGGTCAAATAATCTAATAATGGTTTAAATCGGGCTTGGAATGCTGTTCCATTAGAGTATTGGGTTGCAGTACCTGGAGTTGCCAACGCATATTTTATCGTATTTCCTGAAACAGAAATTGTTCCTTTTAAATTATACCAAAACTCCACAGCAGTATTTGTTTTCACTTTAAGCACCATATCAGTTCTGTTTACTGCCCTATTTAAAAAACTGAGTTCAACGATATTCTGAATTGGGTATCCACCTGCAGTAGTTAATGTATTCGTTGAATTAAATGCCGTAACATAAGCAGCACCCTGGCTTGTTGCGGTTTTATCAATGAAAAATCCACCGTAAGAACCTGCGTTATAATTGCTGATAGGTGGAGTGATTACTACCGGCGCATAAGTTTCCATTGCTAACTTAACCTTTGCTTGTAAAGCTCTGAAATTGATACCAAAAGCAGACTTAAAATAATCAACTACCATCTGTTCTTTCTTGCGCAACTTGGCAATTGCTGTAGGATCAGTAGCAGTGCTTACGTAAGCATCAAAAACATCCTGACCTTCCACCAATAACGTGGAAGTCATTTCAGCAAAATCTTCATCTTTATTATTTCTGGCGTAACGCGTAATAAAACCTAGCGATTTAGCCAATGAAGATGGATTACCAGCTCCAACCCAGGCAGAACCAATATAATTTGAAGAAATTGCTTCGAAGGCCGGAGGAACTGGTATATTCTGGTTAAGAATATGGGTAAATTCATGATGCATAGTATGAAATGCAGCAGGCCTGTCTAAAGTTCCTAATACACTAGATCTACTATTTCTATTATATTGATTCACCTCATAGAGATTAATCTGTCTTCCAGCATCTGCGGTACCCAAAGTAATCTGCTCATCAGAATATTCGCCTGTGCCAAACAGTGCAATTTCTTTTGGTAAAATAGGCAGAAGAAAAGCTTTGTTTGTTATTTCGAGATAGGGTTTAATGAACACTGCACTTACGCCTTCCATTATCGGCTGTACATTTTCTTCAATTACTGGCGAAATCTCCTTATCAATACTGGCCTGATACCGATCAAAACGATATAAAACTTCTATATTATATGGATTTAAAAAATGTACATCCAGCCATTTATCCAATTCACCTTTCGCATAGGTATCTAAATTTGATTTAGTAATATCAACGTTAAGTGCTTTCTCCTTTTTACATGATACCAATACTGCTACAAGCAGCGTTAGGCTTAAAAAAGTCTTTTTCATATCTATAAATTTATCTAGGATTAAGAGTTAAACCTGCTTTGGTTGCAGGAATTGGTAATTGGAAAACCCTACGCGGATCATCCGGTTTAAGTTCAATGGTACTACTGGCACCATTCTCATCTAAAACATTATGTTTAACAGTTAAATCATGACGGATGATATCAAACCAGCGAAGCCCCTCTGAAATAAACTCAGCTCTTTTAAGATCTAAAATAGTCTTGATTAAACCAGCTTTAGGATCAGTGATACCATAATAAGCAGAAATTCTCGCTAGGGTAATACCATGTGTTGATGAGTTATAGTTCGTAATTCTGGTACTTAAGAAAGTATTGATGTCCTGTAATGCCAAATCATACTGGCTTTTTGAAGCATAAGCTTCCGCCCTGTTCATAATCAGCTCATCAGAAGTTAATAGCGGAACCATAATGTATGGCTGTCCAAAACCTGAACCAATTTTACTTTCGAAAAATAGTTCCAAGAACTTACAACTGTCGTAATAAGGTTCAACATAAGGTGTTGGTTTATATGAATAATTGCCGCCAGTAATATTAGGCCCCAACAAAATATTATTACTAATTACTTTCCCAAGACCATATCTAATATAAAAATTCCTTCCCCATACTGAATTAGCTTCACCCATTAGCAAATTGGAATTTTGCGACGATTGTGTAAATGCTGTTCTTAAAGCTGCCGCAATGTAAGGTAGGTAAGTACTGTTCCATGGCCTTAACATCCCTTTAGCTTGCGTGTTATCCAGCAATACTTTTCCACTGTGTTCAATTACTTTGTCGAAATCACCTTTAAACAGATAGAACCTTGCTGCAAATGCGTTGGCAGAATTGAGACTAAAGTGATATTTCTGCGCAGTTTTATAAACAGAATTATTAATCAACGGCAAGCCTTCGGTTAAATCGCGTTCTATTTTTGCATAAACTTCAGCAACTGTACCTCTTTGGTATTGTGGAGACACCTCAATTTCAGGGTCTGTTACAAAAGGTACTCCTGGCGAATCATTTGCCTGCCCTGGTTTATACACTTTTGCATACAAGCTTACCAACATAAAATGTGCATAAGCCCTAGCCATTAGTGCTTCGCCTTTGTATGGCAACAAATCGGTTTCACCAGGGTGTTTATCTATATATTGTAAAGCAGTGTTAGCTGACGCAATAGCCAGATAAGTTCTATTCCAATAATCATCAGTTGAACCACTTACATCCACTCCATTCTGGAAATCGCGCCAGAAATAGGCACTAGTCCAGGATAATTCTGTTGAAACAGGAGAGTAATCTGTCCTTGGTCCTTTATCTTCGGCATTATCAGAAGAATTTTCCGTAAAAGAAAGATATTCTGCCTTTGGATATGCCGAAACTAGCAATTGGGCAACCTTTTCTTTAGAATTTAACTGGGTTCTTAAATCCGGACTTGTTTCCAGAAATTTCTTGCAGCTGGATCCGGTAATAATCATTACAGCAGCCAGGGTATAATATTTTAATGTTTTCATCATTTGTTATTAACTAAAAACCAACCTTTAACGATAAAGTATATTGACGTGGAATTGGCAACGCAACCCCTCCGGAACCAAAGAACTCAGGATCCTGCCCGTTCAACTTTTTATCAGAATATATCAACCATACATTATTACCTACAAAACCGATTGAAGCATTTGTTGCTCCTATAGCCGATGACCAGATTTTTGGTAACTGATAGAATAACATTACTTGTTTCAATCTTGCAAAACCACCATCTGCAACACGAACCGTAGAGTAGTTATAGGCATTGTAAGGTTTTTCTGTACCAGCGAAATTTCCAATAACAAACCGGTCAGCAATTGATGGCACATCTGTTAATAGTTCATCGCCAGGTTGTGTCCAGCGGTTTAAGAATTCTTTAGAAGTTGCGGTTAGATCGGTATAACGATCACTGAAATTAGGATTTAATCTTACAACATTACCTGCACTAAAAGTAACCAAAGCTGATAAGCTAAAATTTCCATAACTGAATTTATTTGAAAAACCACCGGTAATTTTAGGATCAACCTGTCCTTCGTACTTTAAATATTGTAAATTGTTACTCTGAAAATAAACCTCTGTAGCTTTCCTATTACCATTTTCATCAATAAATGTCGGTACGCCTGTATTATGATCTAAACCATCAAACACAATGGAGAATAATCCACTTTGCGGATAGCCCAATCTATAGCCACCGCTAGGTGTAACTAATCTAAAAATATTAGGTTCATAATCTAACCTGGTCACTTCACCTTTGTGGTAGCCAAAGTTTAAATTAGTACTCCATTTAAATTTATCCTGATTAATTATCCTTGCGTTTAAGGTAAATTCGATACCCTTTGATTTCATATCAGCATAATTGGCATCTTTTAATCCCTGACCTCCAATACCTGCGGTTGGAAATTGACCGATTAAATCAAATCCATTACGTCTGTACAAATCTATTGATAGCGATAAGCGATCTTTAAAAAAGCCCATATCGAAACCCAAGTTGGTATCATACGTTTTTTCCCAAGTCAACTGAGAGTTTTCTAAAGCTTCAATATAAATTGATGATTCTTTATCAATATCGTCAGTTCTGCGCGTTGTTTGATTACGCAAAATTAAGCTTGAGTTTTTAGCATTGGCTGTGCTTGCAGTTAAGCCATAGGTTGCTCTGATGGTAGCTCTATTTAATATACTTTGGTTTTTAAAGAAGTTTTCTTCGTGAATATTCCATGCACCCGATACATTCCACGTAGGTAGCCATCGAGCAGTTGGAGATTCGCCTAATAAGTTAGAACCATCATACCTACCAGTAGCATTAAAACTATATCTCCCCTTATATGAATATGCTGCCTTTAAAGCGTACGAAAGGAAACGGTCATAATTTTTACCCATTCCATAAGGGTATGAATTCGCTTCAATAGCCTGCTTATAGTAATCGGAATTAATAAATGGAACCCCGCCATTATCGAACTGATAGCCGATACCATTACTAAAACGGTTTTGCCTATCGTTAGATCTCATTTCTACCACACCTAAAACATTGAATAAGTGATCTTCATTGAATACTTTGTCATATTCTAAATCGTGACGCATGAAATAATTTACTAAACCGTTAGAAGTAACATTATAGAAACCTCCTTCAGGCAATACGATGCTTGGTAAAGATCCTGGCTTCGAAGGGTCTCTATACAAGAACCTGTTATTATCTATCACATTACTATTACCATAAGCACGGTAGGCGTTCGCTGCGTTTGAGTATTCGGTAATACTATGCTCCTGATCAGATTTAACATAACGATATGCACCCGTAAATGAATATTTAAGGCCGTCGATAATTTTATACTTGATACCGCCCTGAATTTTCAGGTCGATTAATGTGGTTTTAATACTATTGTTTTCTAATTCTTGCAGGATATTAAATGGTGCGTAATTTTGAACAAAATACTCTCTGTTCCCATTCATATCATACGGAGTTAGCGTTCTACTGGTTCTTAAGGCATAATTAAAAGGATTAATATCGAAATCACGGTCAACCTGACCTAATACTTCATTATTTTCCTGATTGTTAGTACCTGGGCTTCGTTGATCACGGATCGATCCCTGAGATAGGATTTCGATCTGAAGACGGTCTGTTATATCAAAATTCCCTCTTAACATTCCAGTAAATCTTTTTACACCGTCTCCAACTGTCCAGCCATTATCATTTAAGAAACTGGTAGAGGCATAAAATTTAGATTTATTCGTTCCTGCCATGATGCTTACGGAATGATCCTGCATTAAAGAGTTACGGAACAATACATCAAACCAATCGGTATTGGCATTGGCATATCTATTTAAAAACTGCAACCTGCTTGGCGCATCATTTCTCAAAGCGAATTGGTCTGTAGCAGCATTGTAATCATACATCGAATCATACATTTTACGGTATACACCGCCGCTTGATGATTTAGATACATCAGAATGTCTCAACCAACCTTTATTTTCCATATCCAGATAAACCTGCATTTGATCTGCAGAGTTCATAATATCAAACTGGTTATAATTTGGTTTTAAATATGTTGTAAAGTTACCAGAATAAGACACAACTGGCTTACCCTCAGTATTTTTACCTTTTTTGGTAGTTACTACAACCACGCCATTCATTGCTCTTGCGCCATACATTGCTGTAGCCGCCGCATCTCTTAAAATCTCAAAGCTTTCTATATCATCTGAGTTTAATCCTGCTACAGATGACCCAATTAATGTAGAAGCATCACCACTAGATAATTGCTCGTTGGAAACATTTACCAGGTCTTCCAACATAATACCATCAACCACCCACAGTGGTTTATTATCTCCATTTAACGAAGATGCCCCCCGGATACGGATTTTTGGTGCAGCACCGAATGTACCTGATACGTTCTGTACCGAAACACCGGCTACCTGTCCCTCAAGCATACGGCTGATATCCTGAACACCATTTCTCTGTACATCAGCAGCCTTTAATTTTGTTGCTGATCCGGTAAAGAGTTTCTTATTCAGTTCCTGATAACCAGTCGAAACTACGCTTACTTCTTTAAGCTGTGCAGCGTCTTCCTCTAAAACAACATTGATCGTTGTTTTGGTTCCCACTTCAAGTTCGAGTGTTTTGTAGCCAACATAACTAAAAACCAAGGTAGCACCTTCTTTAACTGAGATCGTGAAATCTCCATTACCGCTGGTGGATACCGCATTAGCTACCCCTTTTTCCCTCACACTTACTCCTGGTAGGGCTGCACCGTTTTTATCCCTCACTTTTCCGGTTACCTTTACGGCAACAAAATAGCTCATCACCTTATCAAATACCGATTTTTCTTTTAATGTAATCAGGATCGTTTTATCCTCAATCGCATAGCTGAGATTTCCTCCCGAAACAATTTTGTTCATGACCTCTTCAATTGTTGAGTTGTTAAAATCAACATTCAAAGTGGTTGAAGTTTTAATTTTATTGGTAGATAAAAGCACATCATAGCCCGATTGTCTTCTTATCTCTTTAAAAACTTTTTCTAATGTTACATTTTTTTCTTTCCATGTAACCAATTGTCCGAATGAAGCTGCACTTACCTGCATTAACGAGGCCAGCAGAACAACCGTAATTAACTTCATCATGAGTAGCAATTTAGGTATGTAGCGTCGATGCGTACATAAAATTTCAATATAAATTTTGTACATTTAATAGTCTGTTTTTTGTGCGAAGCGCAATGAAGTTTGGACGCTAAAAAGCGTTTCGCGGGTTATCCAAGAAATAATTGATTTTTAATCGATTCCGGTTTACGGAATAGCTAAACAGATATAAAAGGGGTGTTAGAAGCACTCCTTTTTTATGCATTCAACTTTGGATCGTCAGGAGTATTGTCGAAGTTTATTCATGGTTGTTAGGTTATGGTTGATTAATTAGTTGTTTCTTTTTTATAGATAAAGGTTAGTTACTTCTTCATCTTTTTCCCGTTATTCTTTATAGACAATTACTTTATTGTCTTTAATATCAAAGCGCACTTCGCCAGTCTGCTCAAATTTTCTAAGCACTTTTGATATTTTTTCGAAACGGCTCACCGTTCCATAATACATTACATCTTTTGCTGCAGGATCGGCATATTCTATTTCTACATTATACCAGCGCGCTAGTTTACGTAAAATGCTTTCCTGCTTTTCGTTGTTAAACATGAAATAGCCCTTTTTCCAAGCGATTGCTTCATCAACATCTACTTCTTTTACATCCATACCCGAAAGGGTTACAAACGATTGTTCCCCTGGTTTAAGTACTTCGCTCTCATTGGTATTTTTATGAGTAACACGCACACTTCCTTCCAACAACGTAGTTTTAGTTACCTTTTCATCGTTATAGCTATTAATGTTAAAGTGCGTACCCAATACCTCAACCGCCTGTTTAGCGGTTTCTACAATAAAGGGATGTGTTGCATTTTTCGCTACTTCAAAATAAGCCTCTCCATCCAATTTAACCACACGCTGCCTGGCAGTACAAATATTTAATGCATATTGAATTGAAGACGCAGCATTTAACCAAACTGTAGAACCATCTGGCAACCTGATTTGCCACTCACCTCCATTTGGGGTAGAAATGGTATTTAATCTGTCATCGTTTACATTTTCAGATTCAGCAATTTTGTAAACCAACTGACCATCGTTAGTTTTAGTGATAGAGAAACCAGCTTCTTTGGCTACATCGCCTTTCATCGCATCTGAAAGTGAAATTTTTCTTCCATTAGCCAGGGTAAGAATTGCTTTATTTTTTCCCGGGGCAATGTCTGCAGTAAAAACATGTTCTTTCTTCTTATGTAGAGAAAGGTATGCCGTTAAAGAAAATGCAACAAATACAACAGCAGCGGCAGCCCATTTTAGGCTATTCATTAAAATACGCTTAGGCGAACGTCTTGGTTTATCTACCGCTAAAATTTTATGAAGAACCGGACTCCATTTTTCCTCGACAACATTAACGGCTTGTTCTTCTTCTGCGATAATCATTTTAATGATTTCATCAGAAAGCAATGACGTACTATTTTCTACCAAAACTAAAAGTTCTTCCCTTTCGGCCTGACTTAAAGTCTTAGCAGTAAACTGTTGTAATAGATAGTGTATGCGGTCTTCCATAAAGATTCTGATATTAAGAAGCAGCAAAAGAAAATTAGGACTATCGAAAAATTATTTTTTTTTATTTTATTTTCAAAAAGAAAAAAACAATTGGAAAAAAGAATACTATTCCATGCTGATCCAGATGTACACGGATCGATTTTAAGGCAATTACGAGCGCATTTTTAACTGTATTGGGAGAAACATTAAGTATTTCGGCAATTTCCGGAATGGTTTTACCATCACGCCTGCTTAATTGATATATATTTTTTCTTTGCTCAGGCAATTTATCTACTGCAACGGCAATAATTCTGGTTACTTCATTTAAATTAATAGTTTCCAGCGTATTATTATGACTATTTTGCTGTTTGGCAGTAAATACATCAACCACACGGTCTTCTTTTAATTTTTTACGCAGGTAACTTAAACATTCATTAGAAACATATTTATACAGATAGGCTTTCACATGCTCCACTTCTGCAAGTTTATCACGATTTAGCCAGACTCTTAAAAATGCATCCTGAATAATTTCCTCGGCAGCATCATCAGATTTTGTAAATTTGGAAGCAAAAATGTGTAGCACAGGAAGGTATTTGAAGAACAAAACAGAAAATGCCTGTTCGTCTCCCTCCACGATTTTCTCTATAAGTCTACGTTCATCTGCTATCCTTCCTGGCGCCATAAATTAGTCAATCTGCCCGCTCACTTACAATTTTATAAGTATTTCTCTGTGTGATATAATATACATAAAAGTGGCAAAAAAAATGGGTTAAAACAAATAGTTGTGGAAATCGGAATTTATGAAACTAAAAAAGCCCTACATTTTTAGTGTAAAGCTTTTAAATTATCTTCCGAACAGGGTTTTTTTAATACTGATAATATGGCGAAATCATCAGATAAACCACTACACCTGTTATAGCAACATAAAGCCATAATGGGAATGTGATACGTGCAATTTTTCTGTGACGATCGAAACGTTCAGCTAAAGCCCTCACGTAAGTAACCAAAACCAAAGGAATAATGGCAATGGACAATAAAATATGCGTTAACAAAATAAAAAAATAGACATATTTTATCGCTCCATCCCCTCCAAACTTAGTTGAAGGTGTGGTCATATGGTAGGCGATGTACATTACCAGAAACAATAAAGAGCAACCTATGGCTGTTTTCATTAAATTTTGGTGCAATTGTATTTTTCCATTCTTTATTGCCCAAACTGCAACAACCAATAATATAGCGGTAATGCCGTTGATGGTAGCATATATAGGCGGTAAAAATGGTAAGGTTGGTGCATCAATACCTAAATCTTTTAGCTTTACTACGAATAAAAAAGCTACAGCCACAGGAATGAAAATGGAGAGAATTATGATCCACTTGCTATATTTTTTCTCGATCGGACTATTTTCCATGAGTATTAAATCTTTTATAATTATGATGTTGTTTTAAACCCGACTAGAGACTTCGGACTGCAGACTAAGCTATCTACCGTCTTTAACGTTCCTTAAATATTCGGCAATAAGTACTTTTATTTCATCTTCTAACTTAGCGTTTGCTCCTGCATCGTCGGCATCATAAATACCGCGTATACGGTGTAAATTATCGATCAGCACTATTTTATTGCTAAATATGAAATTGCTTTTTCCGCTGGTATCATTCGCTACTACATCAAGCAATAAACCTCGCCTGATTAATGGATAAGTTTGTGCAGTATCACCCGCTAAAAAATCCCATTTACCTTCTTTTGCGTCGAAGTTGGCGGCAAAATCTTTAAGCTTATTTACATCAGCCGGATCTACAGACAGGCTTAAAAATTTAACCAAAGGCTTTTGCTCATAGCCGTCAGATAGCTGTTTGATGTATTTAATTGCCTGCTGGCTCCTGGCTCCTGTTTGGAATAAATTTAAGACTACAATTTTGTTTTCAAATGACTTCCAGCTAATGGTATCGCTATGCTGATTGATGAGTTTAAAATCAGGAACCAAATGATAAATAGTATCTGGAATTTTCTTTCCCTTTACACTATGAAACGTGGCGGCTACAATTTTCTCGCCGAAGATGGGTAAACTCTTATACCTGTTTTTGGCAAAGTGTGGCAATAAGTAAAAAAACAAAAATCCCGGTATAGCTAAAATGCTTACCAGGATTAATACCTTTTTTATCGGGTTTCTTTTCATTAATGGTTCATCATGTGGATGTTTAAGAACCCACCTTCAATCAGCATTAAAACAATAAAGTAGATAATGAAAATAAACGATACTGTAAGGGCTAACTGTAAGCCTAATTTTTCAAACTTTAAGTGCATGAAATAGGCCACAATATAAAATGCTTTTACCAAAGTTAACGCAATATAGATATAGTTACCTACATGCTGTGGAATATGTCCACCCGGGATAGCCCATAATGCTATGATAAATTCAATTGCGGTAATTAAAGTTAAAATACCTGCTACTTTCCAGATTTTTGCTTTATCCATTCCAGCATGTTCGCCATGCTCGTGTCCTTCTTCTAAATGCGAATGTTGTGACATGTTAAATATTTTTATAAATTGAAAATTAAACCAAATAGAAGAACGTAAATACAAACACCCATACTAAATCTACAAAGTGCCAGTATAAACCAACTTTCTCAACCATTAAATAATGGCCTCTTTTTTCGAAGGTTCCGTTAATTGTCATGATCAAGATAATCACGTTAATCATCACCCCACTAAATACGTGGAAACCATGGAAACCGGTAATAGTAAAGAATAAGTTTGCGAATTGTTGTGCAGCAACTAGAGAAACTGGTCCATCAAATAAATGTTTCAACTCTTCAGCCGATGGAATAGCTCCCCACCAGAAACCTTCATGGTGCAAGTGACTCCATTCTAAAGCCTGGCAGCCCAAAAACATAAAACCAAAGATAATGGTAGCTACAAGCCATCCTATTACTTCTTTTTTAGCACGACGGTGTCCGGCCTCAACTGCCATAACCATGGTTACAGAACTTAAGATCAGGATAAAAGTCATGATACCCACAAATACTAATGGTGCACCTGTATCTTTAATACCTGGGATAGATTGGAAAACCAAATCTGGATCTGGCCATGTCAATTTCGAAAAACGCTGAGCGCCGTAGTAGATCAATAATGATGAAAAAGTAAAAGCATCTGATAATAGGAAAAACCACATCATGATTTTACCATATTCTACCGACCACGGAGAACGACCACCATTCCATGGCCCGGTTTTAACTTGATCTAATTGTGATACTGCATTCATTTGGAAATAGTATAATAGTTTGTTAACAAATTTAACGGTTCAAAAGTAAAAAAACATACAGATATATCCATAATATATCTATAAAATGCCAAAAAATAGAAGCGATTTCCATTCTGTATTGCACTTTGGCAACAGGCAGGCTTTTATAGCTACCAGCTAAAGCACTAATAATTAGGCCAACTCCTGCAATAATGTGCAAAAGGTGCATGCCAGACACCACGTAGATAAATGATATTGCGGCATTGTTTCCTACCAAAGTAGCTCCGGTTCTCACCATACTTCCCCAGGCATTAAACTGCATTACACCGAATGCAACAGCCAATATCACGGTTATCCAGAGCATGTTGCGCTGTAAGCTGAAATTAAGTTTCTTTAAAGCCCTCGAAGCTAACACCAAAGTGATACTGCTGGCCAAAATAACCAAACTAGAGTAAATAAAAGCATCCGGTAACACTAACCCGTGTCCCTTTCCTTTTGAGGCTGCAAATACCAGATAATAACTGGTAAAACCTCCAAACATGATTGTTGATGATACGACAAATAACCAAACGATAAATTTTCGTGGTTTTGGGTCAAACGTATCCTGCATCTTTTCCATTGTTAGCACCATAAATTATTTTGCTATAAAATTTAATAATAACCCCAACTGTACAGCCGGGATGTAAAAAAACGAACAGAACATTACTTTTTTGGCATCTGCCAGTTCTCTGCTCATTAAAAGTTTAAAAGCCAGCCAGCTAAAAATAACTCCGGCGATTAAAGATAAACCTGCAATGTAATAACCGCCAAAACCATAAATGGTTGGCAATAAACTTACCGGAATTAAAATCAGCGTACTTAAAAAAGTTAAGAGTGCCGATGTTTTATCTCTTTTTTTGGTAGGCAATAATCTAAAACCAGCTTTCTTGTAATCATCATCCAAAACCCAGGCAATTGCCCAGAAGTGAGGGAACTGCCATACAAACTGGATTAAAAACAAAATTACAGCAATGTAATAATCAATTTCATGGAACATCTCGGCTTTTAAACTACCAAAAGCAGCCAAATAACCGATAAGTGGCGGTAAAGCCCCCGGAATTGCACCTACAAAAACTGCAATTGGCGATTTTCTCTTTAATGGTGTATAGGCAAAAGCGTATAGCAAAATTGAAAAAACCGATAGTAAACCTGTTTCCAGATTTAAATGCCCTAATAACCAGGTACCCGAAAATGCCATGAAAACACCCAAAATTAACCCCTGCCCGGTAGTCATTCTTCCACCTGGCATGGGGCGGTCTTTAGTCCTCGACATTAATTTATCCAGATCTTTTTCAATAATCTCGTTAAAGCAGTTTGCAGCCGCAGTAACTAAAAATCCACCGGCGATCAGGATTAACCAATTTCCCCAATCTATGCTAGGGATATGGCCTCTGCCTACCTGCATTTTCTGCCCGATCAAAAAAGAGATCGATGCCGAAAACACTACCGTAAACGATAACCTGAATTTGATAAGTTTAGAAAAATCTGAAAGATATTGCTTCAATTTTCTTAAATATTATTGTTTATATGTACTTGTTCTGTAAACCAACAAGTACAGGTAAAACTGTAAACTAAACAACAGCGTGGAAAATAAAATATGCAATGCCTGCGCTGCTGGTGGAAAAGCAATGTATGCTAAAGCTATACCACTTAATAACTGGATAAAAAGCGTAACTAAAATAAACTTGGCTGTTAGTAATGGCGCGGCCTTACCACTAAAACGGTCGATAACCATTTTATAAACTATACCATTCGTAATAATTACCAAAATTGCTAAATCACGGTGATAAGAAAAAATACTACCAACCTTCGAAATCCATGTTGCTTTTGCGCTATAAGCTAAAGATTTTGCAATTATATCAATGGCTTCCCTTACTTCGGTACCCAAAATAATCTGCGCTATACTTACCACTAGTGTAAAAAACAAAAATCCTTTTAGCCACAATATTTTATACATAATTACCGAAGGCGCTTTGTTAAGCTGTTTTGCGTAATTGTATGTATAGATAGATATAGCCAAAATAACCAGTGCCAGAAGCATATGTACGGTTACCACCCATTGTGCCAGATTGGTTGACACCACTATAGATCCCAGCCACGCTTGATAACCTACCACGAAAATATTGATTATGCTTAACACGATGATTCGTTTAGCAGTTTTCCGATAGTTAAAAGAATAAATGGCAGTAAGCAATAAAAAGATTCCAGCAGCTACTCCGGCTAATCGGTTCAGGTATTCGGTCCAGGTTTTGCCTGGATTAAACTCCTCTGGTATAGTAATGCTTTTATCGTGCCTGATACTATCTGCAAGGGCTACTTTACCCATACTTTCCAAGTATTTAGCAAATTTTTCATTCTTCTTTAACCTTCCGGCCACGTACTTCTCTTTATAGTTGGCCGGAAGTTGCGATACATCGGTTGGCGGAATATAACGGTCGAAACATTTTGGCCAATCCGGACAGCCCATGCCAGATCCTGTACTGCGAACAATACCCCCGGCAAGTATAACCAATAGTGTAACTATGATGGTTATAAGATTAATTCTAATGAAACGCTGTTCTGATCTGCTGACCATATATCTATCAAGATGAAAAGGGTATCCGGATAAGCAGAAACTTAATCAGATACCCCTTTTAAAATTTTATTTTAAGCTTTAAACTAGCCTTTGTTTTCTGTAACAGGATTAGCTAGTTCCCAATCTTGCTGAATTTTTTCTGCTTCCGCATTTCCTTCAAAATCGTGAGGTAAATTAGAGCTCATCGTTTGAGAGAAAGGAACAGTTTGAGGAATAAAGTCTGCATCATGTCCAGGCTTGCTGTAATCGTACGGCCATCTGTATACTGTTGGGATTTCTCCCGGCCAGTTACCATGCAGGTGTTCAACAGGTGCAGTCCATTCTAACGTATTAGATTCCCATGGATTTTGAGGAGCTACTTTTCCTTTAAAGATGGAGTAGAAGAAGTTGAACAAGAACGCTACCTGAGCAAGTGCGGCCATAATAGCTGCCCATGTTACAAATACGTTAACGGTTAACCATTTTTTCATAAACTCAAACTCAGTAAATGCATAGTAACGACGAGGTACACCATCCAAACCTAAGAAGTGAAGCGGGAAGAATACCAGGTAAGCTGCTATGAAAGTTAACCAGAAGTGTAAATATCCCAATTTAGCATTCATCATTTTACCGAACATCCTAGGGAACCAGTGATACACACCTGCAAGCATACCGAATATGGCTGCAGATCCCATTACAAGGTGGAAGTGGGCAACTACAAAATAGGTATCATGTAAGTTGATATCCAAAGAAGCATTTCCTAAGAAGATACCGGTTAAACCACCAGAGATAAAGAATGAAACTAAACCGATAGCGAATAACATTGCCGGAGTGAAACGGATATTACCTCTCCATAATGTAGCCAAATAGTTAAATGTTTTTACTGCAGATGGTACCGCAATAATCAAGGTAGTAATCATAAATACCCCCCCCAACAATGGGTTCATACCCGTTACAAACATGTGGTGACCCCAAACGATGAATGATAATACGGTAATACCAATTAGAGAGTAAACCATTGCATGGTAACCAAAGATCGGTTTACGTGCGTTTACAGAAATAACCTCAGATGAGATACCCAATGCTGGCATAATTACGATATAAACCTCAGGGTGACCTAAGAACCAAAATAAATGTTGCCATAAAATTGGTGAACCACCTTCATTTGGTAAAATATCAGTACCCATCACGATATCTGATAAGTAAAAACTTGTTCCAAAACTGCGGTCAAATACCATTAACACTACACCAGCTACAAGAACAGGGAAAGATAAGATACCTAAAATTGCGGTTAAGAAGAAAGCCCAAATGGTTAATGGCATTTTCCAAAGGTCCATACCTTTGGTACGCATATTTAAAATTGTACTTACATAGTTGATACCACCCATTAAAGATGAAGCTACGAAAAGTACCATACTAATTAACCACAAAGTCATACCTAAACCTGAACCTGGCATGGCCTTAGCTACCACAGATAGTGGTGGATAAACCGTCCAACCGCCTGATGCTGGTCCTGTTTGGATAAAGAATGATGACATCATGATCACACAAGCCATAAAGAAGAACCAGTATGAAAGCATGTTTAAGAAAGGCGAAGCCATATCTCTTGCTCCTATCTGAAGAGGTATCAGTAAGTTACTAAATGTACCACTTAAACCAGCGGTTAGTACAAAGAATACCATAATGGTACCGTGAATGGTAACCAAAGCCAGGTAAAAATCGGGTTTAATACGACCGCCTTCAGCCCATTTACCTAAGAAAGTTTCTAAGAAAGGGAAGTTCTGATCTGGCCAGGCCAATTGAATACGGAATAAAATTGATAAGCCCATTGCAATTACCGCCATAATAATACCGGTAATTAAAAATTGCTTGGCAATCATTTTATGATCCATACTAAAGATATACTTTGAAATCAAAGTCTCTTTATGATGCCCATGATCAGCGTGATCGTGATTGTGTTCGTCGTGTAATGCTATTGTTGACATAATTCGTTCGCTCCTGCTTAATATTATTTATTTAAAGCCACTTGGTTAGTTTTTACAGCTGCGGTATCTTTAGCTGTTGAATCTGCTACTGATTTTTCAGGTGCAGGTGCCACTGGCAAATTAAATTGTTTTCTTAAATCGTCATTTAAGTATGTTTTCTGTTCTGCAATCCAGCTTTTGTATTCAGCATCTGATACTACACGAACAACTTTTTGCATGTTGTAATGACCTGATCCACAAATTTTGGCACAATAAAAAAGATACTTAAAGTTAGGATCGTTAGTTTCTTGCTGCATTTCTGCAGTAGTTTTTGTAGGTGTAAACTCAAAAATCGTTCTCATACCTGGTACGGTATTTAACTGTACCCTGAAATGTGGCATATAAAAACTGTGAATTACATCTTTACTGGTTAAAATAAGTTTAACCGGTTTTCCTACAGGAAGCACCATCTCATCTGCCATTTCATCATCACGAGAGTTGACATCTTTAAAATCAATACCTAAGGTATTAGAAGCTGTAGTTAACTTGTAATTTTTGTTACCCACTATTCCATCAGCTCCAGGATAACGGATAGACCATTTAAACTGCTCAGAAGTAACTTCAATTTGTAATGGCTTATTATTTGGATCTTCAACTTTAAAGAAAATAGATCTCCAGGTTAAGAAACCCATTAAAACCAAAACAGTTAACACTAAAGCTGGAACAATTGTCCAGATTTTTTCGATGGTATTATTGTGTGGGTAGTAGTAAGCTTTTCTTTTAGCAGAATATTTATAGATATAAGAAAATCCGAACAAGAGAATATGTGTAGCTACAAATACAATTGTGGTAATGATCAATGTTAAATTAAACATTCTATCAATTTTCTTTCCGTGCTCAGATGCTGCATCAGGAAGTAACATTGATCCATGTACTGTATATTCCCAATATACCCCATATAAACCGATCACTAAAAACAGCGCAAATAAACTTGCGTGTACCCTGTTCCAATTGATGCCAACAGATTTACCTTGTGCTTCGCGGCTTAACTCATATACTTTTAATGCCTTACCAATAATGGCAATAAATAAGCATACTGCAAGGAAAACCAGAATATAAAATATTACCGATTTATAAACCTCGCCCATATCAACTTTCGGTGCCGCGGCAGCACCTGCCGCTGCATCTTGCGCAAATACGCTAGTGTTTGCAAAAGCAGTAATCAATACTGCTAAAGCTGCGGTCGTTTTATTCGTTATAAACTTTCTTAAACTCATTTTCTTAAAAGTAGTACGCTGTACTGCTAATTATAATAATAATTAAATATTTGCTCTATCTTATCACCACTAAAGCTGATGATGCAAACTTTCTTGTAATAATGGGTGATTCTTTGCAATTAAAGGTTTTTTGCTCAATGATGTTAAAACCGTAAAGGTAAACAATCCAACGAAACCTAATGCAATACCGATCTCTACAATTCCAAAACCATTATGACCGTCTTCTACTGCACCCGGCATAATCATTTGGTAATAATCTACCCAATGACCTAATAATACCACGATAGAAACGAATAATAATTTTGCATCGGTTCTTTTGTTATCTCTATCCATTAATAATAATACCGGCGCTAAGAAATTCATGGCAAGGTTTAAGAAAAACCAGAATTTATAGTATTCAAAGCGTTTGTAGAAATATACAGTCTCTTCAGGCATATTTGCATAGTAGATCAACAAGAATTGAGCAAACCATACATAAGTCCAGAAGATAGAAAAACCAAAAATAAACTGGCCTAAGTTATGCAAGTGGCTATTGTTAACCCATTGCATATAACCTGCTCTTCTTAATAAGATGAGGATAATCGCGATAGTAGCTAAACTACTTACCCACATTGCCGCGAAGTTATACCAGCCAAACATCGTAGAGAACCAGTGTGCTTCTAAAGACATGATGGTATCAAAAGCAAATACTGGTGTAGTAAAACCATAAATTACCAGGAAGATACAAGCGTTTTTAAAGCTTTTTCTATATGAATTTAAACCACCTGCTAAATCTTCGTTATAAGAAAACTTAACAAACATGATCGAAAATATACTGTAGATACCTAAGAACACCACCTGGCGACCTAAGAAAAAAGGTACATTTAAGAAAACTGATTTACCGGCAATTAAAGAATCATAATTAGGGCTGTTTGGATCTGTTAATCCATCAGCATGCCAGTGATGATATAAATTATGTGTGTATAAACCGGCTGAAATAACTAAAACAAGTATAACAGCAGCTATAGGCAAAGTTTTTGCCATAGCCTGAGGTACACGTAAAATTGATGCAGACCAACCTGCCTGAGCTACGTATTGAACAGCCAGGAAAAATGTACCAGACATACAAACGCATGCAAAGTAATATGCCATAAGCAACAGGTTAGCAAAAGTACGTTCATGCATTACTTTATCGCCGGCCAAGAAACCGAACAACACAGCCGCAATACCGATAACGATACCAACAATGCTTAATGTTTTTACTTTACCTGTAAACTCAAACTGTTCACTAAAATTAATATTGTGAGTTCCCATTTATATTTGCTTTACTATTGTCCTTTTTGTAATTGTTGAACATACATCACCACTTTCCAACGATCTGTTGGTGAGATTTGCGAAGCATGCGAGCCCATGTTATTTACACCGTATGTAATGGTGTGGTAGATTTTACCTGCGGTAAGATCAACCATGTTACCACCTCTGGATGATGAACCTGTTTGATAAGCAGGTACCCCACTAAATTTCTCAATTTTTACTAAGTGTCCCTGTCCATCGCCTTTTTCTCCGTGGCAAGGGCTACAGAATACGGTAAATAAGTGTTTACCCTGAGCCAAATTAACAGTATCAACTGGTAAAGGGTTTACCATACTTACTCCAGCTGCCTCGTATCCTTCTTTTGTGTTAGGATATTCGTCATATTCGGTAAAACCTACTGGTTTAGTATGTGCAGGAGGTAACTGTGCTGTTTTACCATCCTTAAAATTTTTATTTGGCTGATCCGGATTGTAAGCAATCGGATCATACATATTTCTGGCATATTCCAAGCCCGTACTGCGTTTATCTTTACAAGCAGAAAAGGTAGCTGCAAAAGCGATAGCTAAAAACGCTGTGTAAACAAATTTATTCTTATTCATAGCTAATGTACTTCCTTTCATTATACTTTATTTCTAAAGCACCTGCATCTTTTAATAATCCATCAATTACAGTATGTTCTACATTGTCTTTTGCATCAACTGCAATCACAAAACGATCATCAGTAGCACGTAAGTCCATCACTCTTGGTGCTCTTCCTGGAAATAAGTGAGTAGATGCATAATAAGTTAACACCATACCGAAAGCACAGAATAATACTGTAAGCTCGAACATTATCGGAATAAAATCCGGCAATGCAAATGATGGTTTACCACCTATGTTTACTCTCCAATCGATTACTGCGCAGAAATAAATCAAAGCGAATGCACAGCAAGTACCAGTAATACCAAAGCAAAATGCTGCGATATCGATTCTAGATCTTTTAATTCCTAATTTGGCTTCTATTCCGTGTATAGGCATGGGTGTATATACATCATAAATGCTGATGTTATTTTCCTGAAGCTTTTCGATGCCATGCATCATTTCGTCAGGATCGCCAAAGCTGCCTAAAATATATTTGATATCACTCATTGTTATATTTTTGCGTAATCTTCTTGTTTAACACTATCAAATTTCTCTAAAGACTCTATGTACTCAGTTACATATTCTTTATTCTCATGCCCTTCTTTAATTTGTTTCATTTTAGCTTGCTCACTTGCAGATTTCAATAATAATTTAACCTCTGCAATAGCGATTGATGGCAATACCCTTAAAAATAATAAGAATAAAGTAAAGAACAGACCGATTGAACCTACGAATACACTGATATCAACCCATGTTGGGTAGAACATGGCCCAGCTTGATGGAATATAATCGCGGTGTAATGAAGTAACGATAATTACGAAACGCTCAAACCACATACCCACGTTTACCACGATTGATAAAATCCAGGTAGCTTTGATGCTTAAACGGATCTTTTTGAACCATAATAGCTGTGGAGAAATTACGTTACAAGTCATCATCATCCAGTAAGACCACCAGTAAGGACCAGTAGACCTATTGATAAATGCATACTGCTCGTACTCTGAACCTGAATACCATGCAATAAAGAACTCAGTTAAATAAGCTACACCTACTATCGATCCGGTTAAGATGATGATTTTATTCATCGACTCGATGTGGAACATGGTGATGTAGTTTTCTAAGCCCAATACTTTACGTGCAACCAATAATAAGGTTAATACCATCGCAAATCCTGAGAAAATCGCACCTGCCACGAAATATGGCGGGAAGATGGTCGTGTGCCATCCCGGAATTACTGATGTTGCAAAGTCCATTGATACAATGGTGTGTACCGAAAGTACAAGTGGTGTAGAAATACCGGCCAAGATTAACGAAACGGCTTCGAAACGTTGCCAGGTTTTAACACTTCCACTCCATCCAAAAGAAAAGATAGAATAAATTTTTCTGCGTGTACCTACTGCACGGTCGCGGATGGTAGCAATATCTGGTAATAAACCTGTGTACCAGAATAATAATGATACAGAGAAATAAGTGGAGATTGCAAACATATCCCATACCAATGGTGAATTAAAGTTTACCCAAAGTGATCCAAACTGGTTTGGTAAAGGTAAAACCCAATAAGCTAACCAAGGACGGCCCATGTGAGATACAACATAAGTTGCGGCACAGATAACGGCGAAAATGGTCATCGCCTCTGCCGAACGGTTGATGGAGTTACGCCAGTTCTGACGGAAGAGTAATAGTACTGCTGAAATTAACGTTCCAGCGTGACCAATACCTACCCACCATACGAAACCGGTGATATCCCAAGCCCAACCAACTGTTTTATTTAAACCCCAAGCACCGATACCATTCCAGAAAGTGTAGCTTACTGCTACTACCCAAAGTAAAGCACCTAATGAGGCAACGATGAAACCAATCCACCAAGCCTTGTTCGGCTTGTTTTCTACCGGGCTTAAAATATCATCCGTAATTTTTGCATACGTGATGTTATCGCCGGTAATTAATGGTTCTCTAAGTATTGATTCGTTATGTCCTGACATAATTTGTATTTTCTTTATACTAAAGCTTACGCTTGCACTGTTGTATCTGTATTTCTAATTTTTGTCATGTAGCCGATACCCGGTTTCACATTGATCTCTTCTAATACGTAGTAGATACGCTCAGAACGTAATGCTTTTGAAACCTCTGAATTTGGATCGTTTGAATCACCAAATACAATCGCATTTGCTGAACAAGCTTCCTGACAAGCCATTTTGATATCGCCATCTTTTAATGGACGTTTCTCTAGTTTAGCTTGTAATTTTCCACCTTGAATACGTTGGATACACATTGAGCATTTTTCCATTACACCACGTGAACGTGTAGTAACATCAGGATTTAATACCAATTGAGTAAACTCATTATTTAAGTAGTTATCGAAACGTGAATCATTCCAGTAGTTAAACCAGTTGAAACGACGTACTTTGTATGGACAGTTATTTGCACAGTAACGTGTACCTACGCAACGGTTGTAAGCCATGTGGTTTAAACCATCACTTGAGTGTACAGTTGCCAATACCGGACAAACTGTTTCGCACGGTGCGTGATCACAGTGTTGGCATAACATTGGCTGGTGAACCACAGAAACGTGATCTAAGTCTTCTAACTTAGCAATTTCTTTCTCTTTGGTTACATCACCATTTTTAGTTTCATAGCTATAATAACGGTCGATACGGATCCAGTGCATTTCACGACGACGGCGAACCTCATCACGGCCCACAACAGGAATGTTATTTTCTACGTTACAAGCAACAACACAAGAACCACAACCTGTACAAGCATTCAAATCGATTGCCATTACCCAGTTGTTACCTGGTTTTTCATATTGATCCCACAGATCGTAATTTTTGTGCTCGCCTTTTTCGTTACCTGCACCAGCATTTTTTAAGTATGCTGCAAAAGTAGCTTCTTTAATTACTGCACGGCCCTCGAAAGAGTGGTGAGTTTGTGTTTGTGCAAGCTCATAGTAACCGCCTGTTGGGGTAATGGTTACGTTTGTAGCATATTGCATGGTTCCATTTGCAAAAGAAACGAATGGGAAAGCATTTTTACCTACATCATTACCCGCTTTACCAACTTTGGTACGGCCATAACCTAATGCAATAGATGCAGTTCCCTGTGCTTGTCCTGGTTGGATTAACACCGGAAGTTCTACAGCATATCCGTTGCTTCCTTTAACAGAAACCACATCAAACTCTTTAACTTTTAATTTCTCTGCAGTTTTAGGTGCCAGGGCAACAAAGTTATCCCAGGTTACTTTTGATACCGGATCTGGCAACTCCTGTAAAAATGCATTATTGGCATTTTTACCATCGCGCATCGGTACATTTTCGTAAACCTGTAGCTCAATCTGGTCGCCACCTTTAAAGGCTTTGCTGCTATTTGCAATTGAAGTAGCAACCTGGGCTAAAGATTGTGTGAATGAATAAGCACCAGCAGGTTTAGCGGCTGAAGTAACCACACCTTTTTCTAAAACCTCTTCCCATTTCAAACCAACAGCTGGTAACATTTTAGCTTCCCAGTTGCTACGCACAAACTGATAGTAGTCTTTAACAGGAGCATCAGCCCAGGTTAATAAACTCTCTTCAGCCTGACGGCTGTTGAAAACAGGGTTGATCGTTGGCTGAACGATAGAATAATATCCTTCGTAAGCATTTGCATCACCCCAAGATTCTAAATAGTTATGGTTAATGGCGATAGCATCGCAAGCGGTAGCCGTTTCATCTGCACGATCTGAGAATGAAATTTTAGCAGGAACCTTTGCCAAAGCATCAGTAAATGCTTTTGCATTTGCAGCGTCGTAAACAGGGTTACTGTTTAAGAATAAAACAGCACCAACTTCACCACGGTTCATTTCAGCAACTAAACCGTTAAATTCGGCATCATTACCAGCATATAAATAACAAGGGTTATCTAAATCGATAGTCGTACCATAACTACCAACGGCAGCATTAATGGCATTTACTAAAATTTGTGTAGAAACATCGTTAGAACCACAAACTACAAGGCCTTTACCTTTAGCCTGTACCAATTCTTTAGCTACCAATTTAATTACCTTATCAGCTGTAGCATTGTTACCCAATGTTCCACCTGGTAAAGCATTACCTGTAATTGCATTATATAAAGCAATTAAAGCAGGTCCTTCTTCCGATAACTTAACCGGAACACGGGTATCTGCATTTGTACCTGTTAAGCTCATTCCACTTTCAAACTGAATGTGGCGGCTCATTTTTTTATTTTCTAACGATTTGTAGTTACGGTTGGCAGTATATTGAGCAGTAAACTCCTCTCCGCTAATCCAGGTACCTAAGAAATCGGCACCGAAACTTACAATTAAATCAGCCTTATCAAAGTTGTATTTAGGTAAAACTGCTTTACCGAAACTGTTTTGGTTGGCCTGAATAATACCAGTATAAGAAACTGCATCATACTGAACCAATTTAGCTGCAGGGTATTTTGAAATAAATTGTGCAATAACTGCATTGGTTGATGGACTGCTTACCGTTGATGATACAATGCGGATTTTTTTGCCACCTGCTTGTGCTTTTGCCAACTCGCCTTTAACAAAGCTGTCGATTTTTGCCCAGGTAGTTTCTTCAACCTTTCCATCTTTTACTAAAGCTGGTGCTTTAAGCTTAGATACATCATATAAATCTAAAACCGAAGCTTGCGCTCTCGCATCTGTACCACGGAAAAACTGACCTGCATTTGGATTTGGTTCAATTTTAATTGGGCGCCCCTCTCTCGTTTTAACTAAAATACTCTGGCCATTAAAGCTCGAAGTATAATAGTTAGGAATACCTGGAGTAACCTCTTCAGGTTTTACCAGGTAAGGAATAGATTTATGAACAGGAGCAGTTTGACAGGCTGCTAAAGTTACAGCACCTAAACCAAAACCTAACGCCTTTAAAAAGTCGCGGCGTGGGGTAACGGTACTTAACCCTGCTTCATTTAAAACATCTTCTATTGGAAGTGGCTCGGCGAATTCGTTTTTGTTATTTTTAACAAAATCGGGTGTATTGTTATACTCCTCTAAGCCTTTCCAGTATTTTTTGTTGCTTTCCATTTAAGCTATATTACTGTTTATTCGAACGTTCTTACTAAACTCTATCTATTAATAGTGGCATTTACCACACTCTAAACCACCCAATAACGCTGGGGTAATTTTCTCGCCTTTTTTAATTTTTTCGTGCGCTTCGATCACCTTAGCGTAGAAAGCATTATTTTTCTGACCAGAAATGTCTGTTTCTTTATGGCAGTTAATACACCACTTCATGGTTAATGGAGAATATTGGTAAATTTCTTCCATGGTATTAACCGGACCGTGACAAGCGAAACATACCGGTTCTGTTGGCTGTAATCCTTTTGCTTTACGGATGGCATCTTCTGCAACAACTACGTGCTGAGAGTGATTGAAATAAGCAAAATCAGGAAGGTTGTGTACACGTACCCACTCCATTGGTTTAGCTTTACTTTCATCGTATTTCTGTGTTTCCGGATCGTAACCTAAAGCATTATAGATTTTTTTGATCTCAGGAGAAATCTCGCCTTCATATTTATCTCTTGCCTGTACTGCTTTATGGCAGTTCATACAAACATTTAATGATGGAATAGTTGCATTTTTAGATTTAAATGCCCCGTTGTGGCAATACTGACAATCGATCTGATTGATACCCGCATGCAACTCGTGTGAGAATTTAATGGGTTGTACTGGCTGGTAACCGGTATGAACACCCGTATTCCACATGCCCATCCAACCGAATGAACCTAAACAGATGATTAAACACAAGATAAAGAACATCACAAATTTCTTGTTTTTGAACATCTTGCGCACACCAATCTTTAATGGCACATCTTCTTCGATCTCGATACCTTGTTTCTGTAGAATCAAACGCTCCAATAATTTAGAAGCACGACCTAAGATCACTAAAATAACAATCGCCAATACAACGATAGCTACAATACCCGCGATCGATAAACCTGAAGTCCCTTGATCTTTAGCCGCTGCAGAAGAAACTACACTTGGATCACCTGCTGGCTTAGGCTCACCTTCTTTAATGTAAGCTAAGATGTCTTTTACTTTAGTTTCGTCTAACTCAGGAAAAGATGTCATTGGAACTTTTCCATTCTCATTAAAAAGTTTAACAGCCTCAGGGTTACCAGAAGCTACCAAGCCTTGCGAATTTGGAATCCATTTTAAAAGGAACTCTTCAGAGTGACGATCACTTACACCTGTTAAGGCCGGACCAACCAATTTAGCATCTAACGCGTGGCACGAAGAACATTTTGCTTTGAAAAGCGTCCTTCCCTCTTTAGCATCCTGCGCATTTGCGGTAGAAACCGCTATTACGGAAATTGCTGAAAATACGAATAACGACTTCCAAACGCTTTTTAAAATCATCGAGATATCTCTCATAATGAACACTTTATACTTATTTAATTTACTTTTTGTTGTGAAATTGATGCTGAACTAGAGGTAGCCCCACCAAAACTTGAACAAAAGTATAACTTATTAATAAATCCCATGACATAATAGTGACTTGAAATACAATTTATAATCATTCTAAACAAATGCTGTTTCAAGCCGTTCAGCCAATAAAAATGCCCATTTTTGATAGGTTATCTCCAATGGGCATACCAGAAACCAATTTGGTTTATTTATATTTTCTGATTATTGTTTTAATATCCAGGCAAACATGAGCGGTGCTACAATTGTCGCATCACTTTCCACAATAAATTTTGGCGTGTGAATATCCAGTTTACCCCATGTAATCTTTTCGTTTGGTACAGCTCCGGAATAAGAACCATAAGAAGTGGTCGAATCTGAGATCTGGCAGAAATAACTCCAGAAAGGAATATTTTCCATTTCCATATCCTGATAAAGCATCGGCACCACACAGATCGGGAAATCGCCGGCAATACCACCACCAATCTGGAAGAAACCGATTCCTTTGCCCCCACTGTTTGCAATATACCAATCGGCCAGCCAGCCCATGTATTCAATACCGCTTTTCATCGTAGTGGCTTTCAATTCACTTTTCATCACATATGAGGCAAAAATATTACCCATAGTAGAATCTTCCCATCCTGGTACTACAATAGGTAAATTCTTTTCTGCCGCAGCAAGCATCCACGAGTTTTTAGGATCGATTTCATAATATTGCTCTAAATCACCACTTAAAAGCATTTTATACATAAACTCATGTGGAAAATATCTTTCACCAGCAGTATCTGCATCTTTCCAGATTTTGTGGATATGTTTCTGTAGACGACGGAAAGCTTCTTCTTCCGGTATACAGGTATCGGTAACACGGTTATAGTGGTTCTCTAAAAGGTCCCATTCATCCTGCGGACTTAAATCGCGATAGTTTGGCACACGTTTATAATGAGAATGTGCTACCAGGTTCATAATATCTTCTTCAAGGTTTGCACCAGTACAAGAAATAATAGCCACTTTATCCTGGCGGATCATCTCTGCAAGTGAAATTCCCAATTCTGCAGTACTCATTGCACCAGCAAGTGTGATCATCATTTTACCACCTTCGTCTAAATGCGTTTCGTATCCTTTAGCCGCATCCATCATTGCAGCAGCATTAAAATGGAGATAATTACGCTCCATAAACTGAGATATCGGTCCTCTTGTATTGCTCATTTCGTTTTGTATTGTTTGTCGCAAAAGTAGGTATTTACGCCGAAAGGTGAAAACGTAAAAGCGTTTAGCGTTTGGAGCGTAGCGTTTGGCGCATAGCGTTGGTTAGTCCAGAGTCCTCAGTCTATAGTCTAAAGTCGGTTAAATCATAAAAAGTGAGCTTTACCAGCGATCGTCATCCTGAATTTATTTCAGGATCTATGATCAAAGTATAACAGAATAGCTTTTTTTGGAAAGCAATAGCAGTAACACCTATTAAAGGTCGCCCGGCTTTCCAGTACAAGTCCTCGGTTCGTACCTCACCTGTGGGCTTTCCCCTGCAATCCGGTTTAGGTGGCGGAAGACATTGCTTCAAATTCTAGCGATCGCCCTCCTCAACAAAATCGAAAGATCTTCATCCTAATAAGTCATTAATATCTATTTTTATTCGAAAAGCAATGGCGGTAGACAGGTACCCAATTCTCTCACGACTCGTCATCCTGAACTTGTTTCAGGATCTATAATCAAAGTATAACAGAATAGCTTTTTTTTGGAAAGCAATAGCAGTAACACCTATTAAAGGTAGTCCGGCTTTCCGGTACAAGTCCTCGGTTCGTACCTCACCTGCGGGCTTTCCCCTGCAATCCGGTTTAGGTCGCGGAAGACATCGCATCAAATTCTAGCGATCGCCCTCCTGAGCGAAATCGAAAGATCTTCATCCTAATAAGTCATTAATATCTATTTTTATTCGAAAAGCAATGGCGGTAGACAGGTACCCAATTCTCTCACGACTCATCATCCTGAACTTGTTTCAGGATCTATAATCAAAGTATAACAGAATAGCTTTTTTTTGGAAAGCAATAGCTGTGGACATTATTAAAGGTAGCCCGGCTTTCCGGTATAAGTCCTCGGTTCGTACCTCACCTGTGGGCTTTTCCCTTCAATCCCGTTTAGGTGGCGCAAGACATTACATCAAATTCTAGCGATCGCCCTCCTGAACTTGTTTCTGGATCTTTGAAATTATAATAATAGGGATAATTTAATTTCAAGTTTAAACCGGTTAACCAACTTCTTACTAAATTTCCTTTTCTTTGCGGTAATGAAATCATCATGAGCAAACCACTCCCAATACTAAGATATGCTTATGATAGCTTCATCGCCTATAAAATCAAAAAAACTTGATGAAAAAATATTATCTGATTATTTTACTCGCGCTCGTTTCAGGAAATTCATTCGCACAAATGAAGCTGATCAGGAAAATGCTCTCGAACGAAAAAGATACTACACGTAAAGCCAGCTTTTTGCCCTTGCCGGCTTTTGGATATAGTCAGGAAACAGGATTTGAATTCGGCGTTGGGGCTATTTATTCTTTTTATGTAGACCGTAAAGATACACTGAACCGCAGCTCTAATTTCGCATTGAATACCACTTACTCTACCAAAAAGACAGCTAATTTTATGCTGAAGGGCGATATGTGGACTAAAGGAAACAAATACCACTTTATTGGCGATATCCGTTTTAAAAACCAGCCCTTTAATTTTTATGGTATCGGCAACAATGCCAAAAAGATCGATGAAGATAAATTAGACCAAAGGGTTTTTAAAACACTTTTCGATGCCGAAATGAATACTTTACCCAAGGCTTATACGGGTGTTTCATTGGGTTTTGAAAATTATCGTTTTATAGACAAGCAACCGGGAGGCATTTATTCCACTAACCCACAAATTTTAGATAAAGATGGTGGTTCGGTAGCCTGGATCGGTGCATCACAAAGTTACGATACCCGAAACAGCAACAATTACCCTACTAAAGGTTTTTTCGGAAGGGCAACCTATCAGTATGCGCCGGATTTTTTTGGGGGAGAAAGCTTCAGCGGCTCACAGGTTAAGCTCGATCTCCGTGGTTTCTTTAGTCTGGTACCAAAAGTGGTTTTAGGCGTTCAGGGCATTTATTATACCATCCAAAGTAAAAGCACGCCATTTTACTTATTACAACAGTTAGGCAACGACCAAATGATGCGTGGTTACTACAGTGGCCGCTACCGTGATGAAAACCTGATGGCGGCACAAGCTGAAATCCGTTACCGATTTATGAACCGGTTTGGAATCGTTGCTTTTGCAGGCACGGGTAAAGTATTTGCCAATAGCCAGTTTAATACCGATGGATTAAAACCAAATTTCGGTGTCGGTGGCCGTTACTTTTTCGATCCGGCTAAAGGTCTGAGCGTTAGGTTAGATTATGGTATAGGAGAAAAATTGCCAAATGAAAAACGTCAGGCCGGGTTTTATATTAGTTTAGCAGAAGCGTTTTAGGGGATGGGTGATGTAAGAGGGAAAAGGGATGATGGGCTTGATGCGATCATACACTCTTTTTGTCAATCCTGAGGGGCTGCGAGGAATCGTCATTCCCAACTTGATGGGAACCACGGAGTGCTCATGAATACCTTTGAAATAAGGGAAACTTATGAATAATCGTAATGCAAGTGCTTTAAGATTCCCGTCTGCGCGAGAATGACGGCCGTAATAATAGATTCTATCATTCTTAACGGAATTGAAAAATTTTAATAATAGATACACAACGGATCAACACAAATCTCTTACATCTTCCATAATTAATTATTTCTCCTCCGCTCCTCTTCATTCCCCAGCTTCCTATCCTGTTGTTTAATTTTCTCATTACCGAAATTATAACGGAAGGTAAGCCGTATCTGGCGGCTATCGTAATAGTTGTTGTATTCCTGCCTGATGTTATTAATGAGACTGCTATATCGATATTGGTTTGTTTTTAAAACATCACTAGCCGTAATCGCCAATTGTATTTTTTTATTAAGGAATAAAGTTTTAATCCCCAGATCGAGGTTATATTGACTTTTATTTTGATTCAATCCATCAATTGTTGGGAATTGGTACCAGAAACTGGCTTCGCCCAAAATGGTTTTAGATTGATTAAACACAAATTGATTGAGTGTAGAAAAATAAGCACCAAATCCGTTCAGGCTACTTTGGGTTTGCGTAATGCCAGAACGGGATATTGTATAAAAAATATCCGCTTGATTGATACTCTCCCACCACTTCAAAGGATTTAGCGTAATGGCATTGCTGAACTGGTAATGATATCCAGTAATAAAGTTCAGGGGTTTGGCGGCCTGAATATTTGTGCCAGCATCAATAAAATTGACATCATTAAAGCCGTTTGTGGTATGGCTAAAAGATAGTGTTGTGGTGAAGACATTATTGTAAGTATGAGAAATTTCGATATTGTCGTTATACGATGGCTGTAAAAAAGGATTTCCTTCGGTATAAACATATTGGTTGCTGTACCAGCGGAAAGGATTTAGTTTACGATAAGCAGGCCGGTTGATCCGGCGGCCATAATTAGCAGAAAAAGTGCTTTTGTTATTTACACGGTAACCGATGTAAAGCGTAGGAAAAAGCCTGAAATACTCACTCCGATTTTGTTCATTAACCGAAACGCCATCAATCTGGGTGTATTCTCCACGCAGTCCAGCCTGAAAATCCCAGCGCTTTAGACTTTTATTATAGTTAATGTAGAGGGCTTGTGTGTTTTCCTTATAATTAAAGAGATTGGTTTGGCCGGGTTCCAACTCATAAACCGTATTGCGCACTCTATAAAAAGCAAGATCACTCTCATTGTGGATAAAACTCAGTTTTGCACCAAAAGATAGTTTAAAGGTTTTATAAGGCAAATCTATATCAGCTTTTACGGTATATAAATCTATATTTTGCTTACTGGCGGATAGATATTCGGCAAAAGAATCCGGGAACATTATTCCATTTTGAAAATAACTGGTATTGTTAAAAAACCTTTCTTTATCATCGTTGTAATTAAACCAATCGCCATTTATAATCAGCTGTTTTCCTGTAGAATCTAAGGTTTTTTTAAAATAAACGTTGGCTGAGTGATAATGGGATCTGATTTTGGCATTGGCATCAGAATTCAGCACTGAATCTAAACTACCGGTTTTATTATAAACAGTGGTTTTAATATTTTCTTCAGAATGGAAGTTGGTTAAGCCACCGTTGTACGAAAATCCCAGTACCGTTTTTCTGGAAGCCTGGTAATCCATTCCGATCTGTCCACTGGGCACCGTCCTAAAATTCCGGTCTTTATTTACAATGTTCCAGGTTTGTGTCGGATAAAAAACATCACTCTGCTCAAAAGGAACCAGAGATCCTTTTCTGATATTAAAGTTTGTGGAAAGCGTAATCTTATTTTTCCGGTAACTCAAACTCCCACCTGCAGATACCGTTGGATGAATGGCTTTTGTAAAAGCGGTATTTATCGACCCCTTAAATCCTTCGGCAGCAACTTTCTTTAGTACAATATTGATCAAGCCATTATTTCCCTGTGCATCGTATTTTGCCGGGGGATTGGTAATCACTTCAATTTTGGCAACATTACCTGATGAGACCGACTTCAAATAATCCGACAGTTCATCAGCTGACAAAGGCACCAATTTATCATTAATCATAATATTAACAGCGCCGTTACCCGACAATGAAACCCTATCATTCAAAACCCTAACTCCCGGCACTTTAGAAAGCAGTTCCAAAGCATCTGTTCCGATGGCAGAAACACTGTTCTCCACATTAAAAACCGTCCGGTCGATCTGTTTTTCTATTAAACTTTTTCTGGCATTGATCTGGACATCAGCAAGCTTGTTTCGATTTTCCTGGAGCTGAATATTAATTACAGTATCTTTTGTTAAGGCAAGTAACTGGTTTACAGCTTTAAAATTGATTGAAGAGCAAATGATTGAATATTTCCCAGCTTGTAAATTGTTGAAATGGTACAATCCCAAACTATCTGTTTGGGTATAATTTACCTGTTTTGGTTTCATCACCGATATCAATACGATAATCTCCTTTTTTTAGATCAAACGTCATGAGGTCAGACTTTACCATAACGTTTTGTTTAGAATTTTTAAGCGATGCATTTTTGGCGATCATTTTATTGTTAGCCTGATCCAACTCAACATACCTGGCCTCTAACCTGCAATTGCTAATATCGATAACCGCATTTTCCATGTAAGAAACTTTATGCTTCACATCACCAGTCATTTTTTTGAAGGAAATGATTTTAGGTTCTACCGGTCCGGAAACTTTTGCTGCTTCGTTTTTTACTACAGCTACTTTCTGTTTCCCATCGTTAAAATAAAACCGGTTATAAAGTGCTTCATTTTTGATTATATATTTCTTAGGTTCAGAATACAGCACAATCATTTTATCGGTAGTGTAAGTATTCTTCGACACCAATTTTTCGCCAATAAACTTAACCAATACACGATCGCCAATTTTTAAATAGTTGTTAAGTATGTTTTGCGCCTTAAGATTTAAGTTGATGGTAAAAAGGCCATCATTCAGAACAATCTTTTCAATCTTCCCATTAACATTTTTCTCTATCGATTTAATTTTAGACGAGGCAGAACGGGCTTTATTGGCTTCGTATAAAAAGGCATGGTTTTCTATTTTCTGCTCGTAAATTAAACTTCCGGTTAAAGTGGTAACCTTTGTTGCACTATAAATTAGCCCATTCGTCTCCGCGATAACTTTACCACTTCTATCCGTTTTTTTAATATTAAAGCCTTTCCCTGATATATAAACAACAAGCTCATCGCCAACTTTAATCTTTTCTTTAAAAGTGTTGGCTTCAATCGGATAAACCTTTCCATTCGACAATAAATCGAATGTATAAAGACCTATAGTTTCTTTTTTGATGTTAAGGACTTTCCCCTTCAAGGCTCCTTCGTAAAGATCTTTCGAAGGTTTGCCTTCATCTTTTATATTTTGTGCATATACTACCTGTACGGCAAATAACCAGATTAACCCCAGGGCAACAGGAATTGCGAATAAGTAAGTTAATTTTTTCATCTTTTTTGATTTAGCGGTGAATAACATTTTTATCCTGTCTTTAATAGGGCTTTTCACAAAGTTGTGCATCAGTGGCGTATGGCTTTTGGTTATGGCCAGTTTTAATAAAAGGTTGGCATATGCCTCATTCCCATAATCTGTCGAAGTCATTTCATCTGCCTCATATTCATGCACCTGCTCCAAAGCTTTATCATATAGGTAAACGATAGGATTAAACCATAAAATAGATTTAAAAACCATTAACATCATTTTATCTATCGAATGGTATTGCCTGGTATGTACCTGTTCGTGTTTAAGCAGAACCGATAAATCTGTTGCGCTTAAATCCACATTATTTATAAATACATAGTTAAAGAAGGAGCAATTGGTAAAACCTTCGGTTTTGATAATCAACTTTAGCCCATAGCCATTTTTTGTATATCTATTAGTATGCTTAAGCAAGCTAAACAAACGCCAAAGGCAAACCAATAGTAAAAATAAAGCTGTAGTACCATAAACGTAATATAGCACCATCATCCAATTGAGTTTATGCTTTACCATTGGCTGGTACTCCATAACGGGCTGAATAAGCTGAGGTGCTTGATCAGTGGGTTTTATTTCAGGGATATTAACGGGAGCTTCAGTTTCTACCATTGTTATTTCCCGTTTAACTTCGAACTGTAAAACTGGAATAATAAAACTCAACATCATTGTAGCCAGCAAATAGAACCGATTGATTTTAAAGAAAGTAAACTTTCTTAAAACCAACATATAAAACCCAAAGAACAATGCCGTACAGGCCGAAACCTTTAATAGATAGATTAAAATCATGATTTCGAATTTTGGTTAATGATTTTCTTAATTTCTTCTATATCTTTTTCACTTAGTTTTTCCTCTTTTACCATAAATGATAACAGGCTGGTTGGAGAATTATTAAAATAGCCGGCAAACAGTTTAGAGAATGTAGTTTTGGCATATTCATCCTTTGTAATGGCCGGAAAATACTCGTATGTTTTCCCGTAAGCCTTATAATTAACATAGCCTTTCTTCTCTAAAAGCCTCACAATTGATGAAATGGTATTGTAAGGCGGTTTAGGTTCGTCTTCAAGTTCATCAATAATATCTTTCACAAATGCCTTCTGCAGTTTCCATAAAACCTGCATAATGCGCTCTTCTGCTTTGGTTAATTCTTCCATACTCAAATCTATAACTTACTTTCCAGTTTTGCAACTAAAAAACAAGTTATATTACTGAAAAGTCAGTTTAAAAACGTAAAACATTGGTATTCAATCAAATAAATTGATTTTCATACTCGTTTTAAAACGCACATCCGGTAGCTGGATGCAGATTTCTTCAATCTGCAGAAGGGAAAGCGGAACTGAAGTCCGCCAAAAGAAAAGAACTGCTCATTTCCTAATCCTAAATATTAATACTTTTTATTTGAAAACGAACGGCCTGTGGTTCTTGGCTCTTGTAGCCCTGCCATTCGCTTTACTTCGTTACACTACGTGTTCGCTGCTGTCAGGTTTATGATCGAATGGCTTGCGCCTGGCATGGAGCCAAAATATTTAACTGTTCTTTCTAAACCCCTGCCCGTTGCAGGCGGGCGATCGAAGCGGGATGCCGATTCTTTATCGGCAGAAGCGGAAGCGGGACTGAAGCCCGCCAAAAGAAAAAAACTGTTCATTTCCAAAAAACTACCTATTACTAAAGGATCATCAGCGGAGGCCAGACCAAACTTACGAAGTTCTCCTTCGCTCAGGTCTTTTTAAACTTCGTAAGTTTTCCCAGAAAGAAATTATTTGCTTAGCCCTGCCAGTGCATTAATGGTTAACGCTACAATAACGGTATTGAAAATAAAGGCAATTAAACTGTGCAGGAGGGAAAGGCGTCTGATCTCTCTATTCGAAATTTCAACATCCGAAACCTGGAAAGTCATGCCCAACACAAAAGAAAAGTAGGCAAAATCGATGAAATCAGGTTCATCATGGCCCGGGAACTCCAATCCCGCCCCACCCTTTTCTGATTTTCCTGTCCGTTTATCCCCATAATACAAATGGGCATAACGCATAGTAAAGGTAGTATGTACTAAAAACCAGGATAAAAACATGCCAAGTATGGCGATAACCAAATTAAGCGGTTCAATATCTTTATTAATAAGTAGTAAAACTACTGCAAGTAAGCCGGCAAAAGTAGAAACCACTACAACGGCAAAAATTTCGCCACGGGTTTCATCCTGCATTTTAGCCTTTAAATGCGTTTCAGCAGCAGAGGTATGAAAAAACATGTACCAATGCAGTGTATTGAGTACCAGGCAAAAAACATCCCACCCAAACATAATATGCGTAAGGGCATCCATTTTATAAAGAAACGAAAGCAGGTAAGCTGCAATACCAGAGAAAAAACTGATCAGCAAAACGAAGAGTGCCGATCGTTTTTGAATACCTGCTAGTTTCGGTTCCTGCATGGCTTTAAAACTTAAGTTTAAAATGTTCTTTAGCCTGACCCTTTCTAAAATATACCAATCCAATCCAAAACAAATCGATGGTTACGGTAACATCAGGGTGGTTTTTAATTTCGGCCCAGGCTTCTTTCATCCCTTCACTCCAATAAATATCGTCAAAAATAAGTAACGAATTTTCAGTTACCTTTGGCAGGCACCATTTAAAATAATTCAAGGTAGCATCTTTACGGTGGTTGCCATCAATATAAACAAAATCGAGGCTGGGTTGCTGCGCAATAATATCGGGCAAAATTAAATCAAAATTACCCACATGAAGTTCGATATTTTCTAAATTCAGGTCCTGGAAGTTTTTTCTGGCTACCTCTGCAGTTTGGGGACAGCCCTCTATCGTAACCACCTGTGTTTGGGCATCTGTTTTTGCTAAGTAAGCGGTTGTAATACCCAAACAGGTACCCAATTCGATTGCGCTTTTTGCTTTGGTATTTTTAGCCAACCGATAAATAAGCTTGGCTAATTTTGGGCTCTTTAATGCATTTTTGGCAATCTGACTAACTTTCTTTGTTCGGTTTTTATTCAGGTGGGAGCCCGCACCGAGGTCGGTAACGGTGATTACAGAATCGTCATTAAAAAGTTTTTTTCGCTGCTCCTCTATATTTTTGTATTCAGATTTGTCGTTTAAATCGTAAATTACCTCATCGGCGAGCTTGTACACAAATGGCGAATGCGTTCCATGCCTGCTCTTAGCTGTTAAACGGTGTTTAAGGTAATCTGTAATAAATTGAAATAACATAATATTGCAAAAGTAATTAAACGCCGCAAACGTATGTATGTTTTATGGAAAATATCGCAGAGATAAGTGCTTTAGTTAAATTATTGGACGATCCGGACGAGGAAGTGTACCAACATGTGGAAAAAAAACTGCTTGAATATGGTGGTGAAGTGATCCATTACCTGGAAAATGCATGGGAACAATCTTTCGATGGACTGATGCAGGAACGTATTGAAAACATTGTCCATCAAATCCAATTCAAAACGGTTAAAGAAGACCTAAGCCTTTGGTATTTAAGTGGTGCTTTTGATTTAATGCAAGGCGCTCTGATTATAAATCGTTATCAATATCCTGATCTGGATGAGCAAAAGGTAATTAACCAAATTGAAGAAATAAAAAGAGATATCTGGCTGGGCCTGCAGTATGAAATGAGTTCTGTTGAGAAGGTAAAACTGATCAACCATGTTTTATACCAGCAATATGGCTTTGGCGGAAACACCAAAAATCACCACGACCCGCAAAACTCCTACTTAAATCAGGTTTTAGAAAGTAAAAAAGGCAACCAGATTTCTTTAGCCATTATTTATTCTACCTTGGCGCAAAAGTTAGATCTGCCTGTGTATGGGATTAATTTACCGCAGCATTTCATTTTAGGCTATATTGATGATAGTAAGCAGGAGGGTTCTGAGTACGGTGTACTATTTTACATCAATGCTTTTAACAGGGGTAACATTTTTGGCAAACACGACGTAGATCAATTTTTGCGTCAGCTTAACTTAGAAGCGCTACCAGAGTATTATAAACCCTGCAGCAATACGGATATTATTCGCCGGGTAATTAGAAACCTGATTTCAGCTTACGAAAATGCTGGCGCAACAGAAAAAGTAGCTGAATTAAACGAACTCCAAAACATTTTAGCAGAAAAGCAGTCTTAAACAGTCAAGCCCTTGTATCCAAAAATCAGTAATCTACCTAGAATTTGCCTGATGGCTTTAATGCTTTCGGCTGGCAGCCTAAAAGCGCAAAAAACAGCCAAACCAAATGTTATTGCCTACTACACGGGTCAAGGCGCATCGGTTATTGATAGTTTCCCAATCGAAAAGATTAGTCATTTAATTTACAGCTTCGGCCATTTAAAGGGCGATAGCTTAAACATCACCTCAGCCAAAGATTCGGCTTTGATTTCTAAAATGGTCGAGATGAAAAAACGCAACCCTGCTTTAAAGGTTATGATTGCTATGGGTGGCTGGGGTGCCTGCGCTTCTTGTTCGGAAGTATTTGGCAGAAATGAAGGGCGAAAAACATTTGCCAAAACAACCAAAGCGCTTTTAGATTTTTTTAAGGCTGATGGCATAGATATCGATTGGGAATACCCGGCCGTATTGGGTTATCCCGGGCATCGGTATACGCCAGATGACAAACACAATTTTACTTTATTGATTAAAGAACTGAGAAATAAACTCGGTAAAAAAGCTGAAATTAGTTTCGCAGCAGGCGGCACAAAAAACTGCATTGACTCTTGCTTCGAATGGGATAAGGTAATGCCGTTGGTAAACCGGGTAAACGTAATGAGTTACGATCTGGTAGGTGGGTATGCAACGCAAAGCGGCCACCATACTCCTTTATATTCTACCCCACAACAAACTTTGTCTGCAGATTATGCAGTAAAAAATTTAATCGCTTTAGGTGTACCCGCACAAAAAATTGCTTTGGGAGCTGCATTTTATGCCCGTATTTTTGAAAACACCAGCGATGCAAACCACGGTTTAAACCAGCCATCGAAATTTGTAAACAGCATTGGCTATAAAGATTTCAACAATGAGTTTTCAACCGAAAATGGCTATACCTATTATTGGGATGAGATAGCCAAAGCGCCTTATTATTATAATCCAAAAACGCGGTATTTCGTCACTTTTGATGACCCTAAATCAATTGCATTAAAATCCAAATATGTAATTGATCAAAAATTAAATGGTATTATGTTTTGGGAATTAGCTAATGACACCTATAGTAACGGACTGCTAGATGTAATTGATAAAACGATAAAAGGTTATAAAGAACTCCCAAAGGTTACTACCCAATAATTTTGTGTCATACCTGCGCCTATTTCTTTACTTTTAGCATCCATCATGGCTTTACAGTGGCTTACACTAATTTTCCACGCATTGATGACCTGATCTACCTCAAGATATCCCCTGGCTAAATTTTCTGCCCTAAAATCGCCTTTATAACCTGCTTCTATTGCACGTTCGGCCGGAGTAACACCATTCGGAGATAAATGATCAAAATAGTTTTGTTCTGCCATATCTTTTGCATGCATTGTTGCTGCATTTTGCAACTGGTTATTTGACGATAAGCTGGGTACCGGGGCCATATATTCAGTTCCGCAATTACATCCGCTCTGCCTTAGCAGGTTAATCCTGCTAATCAATAAAGAAACATTATTTTCTGGCGTTGTTATTTCATCCTTTTTGCACTGCGTCAGTAAAACAAAGAGCAACATACCGCCAGATAAGATTAAATATTTGTTCATAATTTATTTATGATGCAAATGGAGGCAGCTGCAATGCTACCTCCATATTAATTTTTGTTTAAGCAACTAGAAAGCCCTTTCTCTACCCAGGTAAATATTTTTACCAGTATAAAAAGTATTGCCAGACGGACCAGGAGCGCCACTATCACCTTCCATTTGCATGTTGATGATTAGCCACATTGGTTTATTTACAGAATTACTCATGGTATGCTTGGCCACCCAAACATTATCAATGTAATAATGGCAATCTACATCAGTTGCACTTACTTTGTTGTACCAGCATTTATAATTGTGGTAAGAACCTGCATTAGAAACTGCTGTAAGTTTATTTTCCCAACCACCATCATAAGTGTTTTGCCAATTGGTATTATTGCCTTTAAACTCCATAATATCGCTTTCTGGCGGCCACGAATTAACGCCCGTAATCCAGAAGGCAGGCCAGGTGCCTTTACTAGTTGGCACAGCAAAATCTCCTGAAATGGTATAACTCGGGAACTGATCGTTAATGAGCACCTGTTGCTTGGCATGGCATGCGCCAGAGTTATACCAAATGGCCACATTGGTGAATCCGTTAGCTGTACTGTTTCCTGGCGATGAAGCCAAACGGGTAGCTTTAATGGTTAATACGCCTCCACTTAAAGAGATTTGATTATGGTTAGAAGAGCTCCCTACCATACGTGCCGAGCCATTATGATCGGTACCCCATGGATAATTATAATTCCATTGTGCCTCGAAATTAGCATAGTTCGCAAAAGAATTGCCATCAATTAAGGTTTCCCAGGCTTTCACCTGACCGCTTTCAGATTTAACATCGGACTTATCTTTTTTGCAAGATAAAAATCCGGTAAACAGACATACTAAGAGTATGCACCATTTCATTGTTTTTTTACTCATTTTTGTTGATTTAGGTAAATATTTGGTTAATTATATAGTAATCGCTTGATCTTAACCCAAAAAAACTGATATAAAATTATGTTTACGTTAAAAACAGCAAACTCTTTAATATTTAATATTTTCAGAAAGTTAAACTATATACAGATCAAAAACTACTTTAATGTATCCAAATATATACAAACCACATATTAATTATGAGGGGCTAAATCGTAAAAATAGGGTGGTAAATTGGGAGTTGTAGTGAATGCTGACAATGAATAATAGCCATATAAAAGCAAAAGCCTGACCATAAATTATGATCAGGCTTTTATTAAAGTTTATATCCTATTTGCAGTTATAAACTAAACTTAATGTGGTTATAGAGGTATCAGTTGCACTTCCACCATTATCAATATGTTTTTTGATCACGATTGATGTTGCATTTCCTTTATTATCAAAGGCATAAGTGTATTCATTTGTCTCTACATTAGACAGCATACTAGATATTGTAACCGTTTTTTTGAGTATGTTTTTAGATGCTTTTCCAAAATAGTTCCCTGGTACATAATCTACAATGGCAGCAAGTGGATCAGCCATCTGATATGTATTTACCGCCATCTCGCCCGAGTATTCATAAGTAATTGTCTCAACACTCCCATCTTCGGCATAGGTTACTTTCTCTTGTGTTAAATTATCACCGGTATAGCTAAGTTCAGCAGTTGAATTCAGAGTATTCCCTAAATAGCTTTTAACAACCGTTAAGTAACCATTAGCATTATAGGTATAGTTCCTGGTTGCACTTACCCCCGGAAAAAAATCAGACATATAACTGGAAACAGCTCTGCCATTTGCTATGGTAAGCTCTGTTTTTTCGCCATTTTCTAGCGTACCAGTAATTTTCGTAGTAGAATAGGTATAAGTCATGGTTTCCCCATCACTCGTTGCACTGATTAATTTACCAGATACATCGTAGTTATAGCTGATTTCAACTTCACCCAGTGCATCAAAGTCGGTTTTTAAACTCATTAACTTGCAGCCATTTCCATTAGGATCGGGCCTGGCATTCCAATTAATTTCTTTTTTACAGCCCACAATTGCAATGAATGCAACCAGGGCCACCATTACGTATTTGATTGTTTTTTGCATTAAAATTTCCGGTTAAGAGGTTAAAATCTCCGACAAAGGTATTAAAATTTCTCTTTTTTCAACCAGTTAGCCAATAAGTTAAACCAGTCTGCATCAGAAGTTTTGTTAATCAGGCCGAAACCATGACCACCTTTTTCGTATAGGTAAATATCAGTATCAATCTTATTTTTCTTTAATGCCTCATTCATCAGCACACTGTTTTCGTAGGGAACAGTTTGATCATCTTTAGCATGTACAAAAAAAACTGGCGGTGTTTTTTTATTTACATTTTCATTGGCTGAAAAATAATGTTTTAAACGATCGGCAGGATTTTGTCCCAATAAATTTTTCATGGTACCAGTATGTACCGATTCTTCGAAACTGATTACGGGATAAATTAAAGCAGCAAAATTTGGCCTCAGACTTACCTTTTCAGGGTTAGAAATTTTAAGATCATTATAATGGGTTACTAAAGTTGAAGCAAAATGTCCACCGGCAGAAAAACCCATAATCCCAATCTTTTTGGCCTTAATTCCATATTTTTTGGCTTTCTTTCTCACCAGGTAGATGGCTTGTTGTGCATCCTGTAGTGGCCCATAGGTTTTATCAACCATAATTTCATCGCTCGGCAAACGGTATTTTAACACGAAAGCAGTTACACCAATGGCATTAAAGCGTTTAGCTACATCAGTACCTTCGTGGCTAAAGGCCAGCGCACCATAACCACCACCCGGACAAATAATTACCGCCGTTCCTGTTGAGATTTCCTTTGGTGCAACAAAAACCGTCATAGTTGGTACCGATACTTTGGTAATACTTAACGTACCATTGTTGCGCACTTCGGTATGTTCTACATAAGTAGCCGGCGTAGGTTTTGCACCTGGAATTTCACCAGGATACAATGGAATTACTTCTTGAGCATTCGAATAGTTAATTGCCATGAACAATAACATGATAAGGATGGATGATTTTGCCATTTGTTTTAGATTAAAACTCCATTAAATATGCCTTTAAAAAATCGTTGATATCGCCATTTAACACTGCATCAGGATTAGAAGTCTGGTAATTGGTACGGTGATCTTTCACGCGCCTGTCATCCAAAACATAACTTCTGATTTGCGAACCCCACTCTATCTTTTTCTTCGATCCTTCTACAGCGGCAATGGCTTCGTTGCGCTTCCGTTCTTCGATTTCGAATAACTGGGATTTGAGCAAACGGATAGCATTTTCTTTGTTCTGTAATTGCGAACGCGATTCCTGGTTTTTAATGATAATACCTGATGGTTTGTGGTATAAACGCACTGCAGTTTCAACCTTGTTTACGTTTTGTCCACCGGCACCGCCAGCCCTGAATGTTTCAAATTCAATATCGGCTGGGTTGATATCAATCTGAATGGTATCATCAACCAAAGGATAAACATATACCGAAGCAAAAGAGGTATGTCGGCGGGCATTGGAATCAAAAGGCGATATCCTTACCAAACGGTGAACACCATTTTCGCCTTTGAGGTAGCCATAAGAGAAATCGCCATCGAATTGGAGCGTTACCGATTTTATCCCTGCAACCTCCCCTTCCTGGCTGTCTTGTTCGGTAATTTTGTATCCATTCTTTTCACCCCACATCATATACATCCGCATGAGCATGTAAGCCCAATCGCAGCTTTCAGTTCCTCCAGCCCCGGCAGTAATTTGTAATACTGCAGAAAGTTGATCTTCTTTGCTGCGCAGCATATTTTTAAGTTCGAGTTCTTCTACAGCAGTTTTGGCAATCTCGAACTGATCGTGAAGCTCAGCTTCTGAAGCATCGCCGGATTGAAAAAATTCAAACATCACCACCGCATCCTCAACCGCGCTGTTGGTTTGGTCAAAGCCATCCGTCCATTTTTTCTTTGAACTGATTTCGGCAAGAATTTTTTCTGCTTTTTTTGGATCATCCCAAAAATCGGGCGCCATGGTTAATTTTTCTTCTTCGCGAATGGCGTAAAGTAGCTCATCAACGTCAAAGATACCTCCTTAGAGACGTTACTCTGTCTCTTAAATCCTGAATTTGTTCTTTCGTCATGGAAACAAATATAGCAAATCGCTTTGAGCATAGCGCATGGCAGAAAGCGATTTCAATTAAAACTGACCCTTTATTGCTTGTTAACCAATTTTATTTCCTTTATTCACTCATCATGCATCATGACTAATAAACCAATGGCAAATGAACTCATGAACCACCCTTATTTTTTCATCGCCATATAATCTAACGTAAGATTGGAAAGCAATTTAACCCCTAATACAAAACCACTTTCATCAAGGTAAAAATCAGGTGTATGGTGCGATGCGGCTTTTAACGGGTCTTTGCCTTTTGGCATGCCCCCTAAAAACACAAATAAGCCAGGTACTTTTTCCTGAAAGAAAGAGAAATCTTCTGCGCCGGTAACAGGCGGTTTTAATTTTACATGATTAGAACCAGCAGTTGCCTGCATACTTGGCAACATTTTTTCGGTTAGTGCAATATTATTAAAGGTAACGGGATAATGGTTACTGTAAGGGATTTGCACTTCGGCTGTTGCGCCACCCGCCTCGGCCGTTTTGGTGGCAATGGTTTTTATACGCTCGATAAACATGGCCTCATCTTCTTTGCTGAAATTGCGGACAGTACCGAGCATTTCTACTTTTTCGGGTATAATGTTCGATCGTACACCACCATTAATGGCACCGATAGTAACCACACCCGGATTTTCAGTCACATTTAAATTGCGGCTGACAATGGTTTGCAGGTTATTGATAATCTGAGCCGAAACCACCACGGGATCAATACTGCTCCAGGGATAAGCCCCGTGCGCCTGCCTGCCGGTAACCGTAATTTTCATATCGTTTACGGCAGCCATGGTGCCACCCGGACGATAGGTTACATCGCCAACCTCGGTTTGTGAATTGATATGCAGACCAAAAATTACATCGACCCTCGGGTTTTCGAGTACGCCCTCTTTTATCATTAATGCAGCCCCACCTTCATCACCCGCAGGCACACCTTCTTCAGCGGGTTGAAAAATGAATTTTACCGTTCCCTGGATATCTTTTTGCATAGCGGCTAACACTTCTGCTACACCCATTAAAATAGCCACATGGCTATCGTGCCCACAGGCATGCATTACGCCAACTTCCTGACCATTATATTGGGTTTTCACTTTCGAGGCAAAAGGAACATCAACGCGCTCGGTAACAGGCAAACCATCCATATCAGCCCGCAGTGCCACAACAGGTCCGGGCTTTCCTCCTTTTAATATACCAACTACACCTGTTTTGGCTACGCCTGTTTTTACTTGTATACCTAAGGATTCTAAATGTTTTGCAACAATACCAGCTGTTCTTAATTCAGTATTTCCCAGTTCAGGATGTTCGTGAAAATCACGTCTCCAGGTAATTACTTTTTGTTCTATAGCATCTGCTTTCTTCGAGACTAATGGTCTTAAATCAGATTTTTGAGCAAAAGCATTTAATGCCAGTAGAGAAAAACCGATCAGGTATATTTTTTTCATAAGTTGGTAGTTTAGTTTAGGTATTCTAAGCTAAACAATTTTATGGAGAGATGGAATTGAAACACCAAACAGGTACTTCAAAAATTCTAAATAGCCAAATCAAAAGATTGAATTGTCATACAGAGTCTGTCGCAATGTCTGCCATAAATTAAAATTTCTTATTGATTTAGCACATTAAAAAGACCATTTTAAATTTTTGCTTTATTACTTTTACAAAAAAACAAAGATTATGTTACCTAAAATAAATTTCACAGAAACTGAGGCATACAAGTACTTAGCCGATCATTTTATCGATATTAATCAAAAAAGCATTAAGGATCTTTTTGCTGAAGATGCAGATCGTTTTAATAAGTTTTCTGTTTTTTTTGAGGATATCCTACTGGATTATAGCAAGAACCGCATCAGCGATGAAACATTAGCACTATTAATTCAATTGGCGCGCGAGTGTAAATTAGACGAAGCCATAAAATCAATGTACAATGGCGACAAGATTAATGAAACTGAAGACCGTTCTGTACTTCACATTGCCTTACGCAATTTAAGCAATACCCCAATTTTAGTTGATGGCAAAGATGTGATGCCCGAAGTAAATGCAGTACTGGCTAAAATGGAGAAATTTAGCAACAGCATCATCAGCGGCGAGTGGAAAGGTTATACAGGCAAAGCCATCACCGATGTAGTGAATATTGGTATTGGCGGATCGGATTTGGGACCCGTTATGGTTACAGAAGCTTTAAAACACTATAAAAATCATTTAAATATTCACTTTGTTTCGAATATTGATGGTACACACATCGCCGAAACACTGGCAGGTTTAAATGCTGAAACAACATTATTCCTGGTCGCATCGAAAACTTTTACCACACAAGAAACCATGACGAATGCACACTCTGCCCGTAGCTGGTTTTTAGAAAAAGGTGGCAAAGAAAGTGATATTGCCAAACACTTTGCCGCATTATCTACCAATGCAAAAGATGTTTCTGCTTTTGGTATAGATACGGAAAACATGTTCGAATTTTGGGATTGGGTTGGCGGTCGTTATTCTTTATGGAGCGCTATCGGCTTGTCTATTTCGTTAAGTATAGGCTTCGACAATTTTAAACAACTACTGGCCGGTGCACACGCAACTGATAACCACTTCAAAACTGCAGAATTTGAAAGTAACCTGCCTGTAATTTTGGGTTTATTAGGCGTTTGGTATATCAATTTCTACAATGCAGAAACACAGGTTATTTTACCTTACGACCAATATATGCACCGTTTTGCTGCGTATTTCCAGCAAGGCGATATGGAAAGTAATGGCAAACATGTTGATAGAAATGGTAATGAGGTTGATTATGAAACCGGACCGATTATCTGGGGCGAACCAGGCACAAATGGCCAACATGCCTTTTATCAATTAATTCATCAGGGCACCCGGATTATTCCTGCTGATTTTATTGCGCCGGCACAAAGCTTAAATCCATTGGGCGATCATCACCCTATCTTATTATCGAATTTCTTTGCACAAACTGAAGCCTTGATGAACGGTAAAACCGAAGAAGAAGTAACAGCCGAATTAAAGAAAGAAGGTAAATCTGATTCAGAAATTGAAAAAATTGCTCCATTTAAAGTTTTTGAAGGCAATCGCCCAACAAACTCCATATTATTAAAAAAAGTAACTCCCTATACTTTAGGCAGCTTAGTAGCCATTTACGAACATAAAATATTTGTTCAGGGGATTATATGGAATATCTTTAGTTTCGATCAATGGGGAGTGGAACTTGGCAAACAACTGGCCAAAAAAATTCTTCCCGAACTGGAAGGCGGCGAAAAGGTTGCGAGCCACGATAGCTCTACCAACGGCTTAATTAACCAATATAAAGCCTGGAGATAAAATAGAAAAGCGGGTGTAATGCTCGCTTTTTCCGCTTTTAATCCTATAATGATCGTTGTTCACAGAAGTGAAAGTCCAAATTAGCTCCTTAATTTGCCTCAACTCAATCTACGTTAACCCCACAAATTACTTAGCTTCTTAAGCTTTAATTAAAGATATTAAAGTTAATCTGCCCTTAAAAACAGAAGATTTCATTTATCGTTTATCACTAAAGCCGTTCTGATGTAAAATCGGATCGGCTTTTTTTATTTTTTTTCAGGCAACCATTCCTCATCAAGCCACGTAACCGTTAAGATTTCACTAGAAATCGCATAACCATGATGAATACAAAAACGGTTATGTTTTTAAATAAACAGAACATAAATTAAAAACTGCTCACGCCACAAATTTCAATTGCACTGCAAGCGAACATGAGGATATAAGAAATGAATTCAGCATTAACTTTAATTAAACATCTATGAAAAAACAAAATGTAATCTTTTCATTAGCCGCAATTACGGCGCTACTTTTTGCCTGTTCTAAAAGACAAGCGGAAGAATTAAAACCAGCAGCCCCTACGGGGCCAACAGCGGTAACCACTGCGAATGTAACCTACTCAAATTTTGCAGGTGCACTTTTTCAAACCAAATGCAACAGCTGCCATGGTCCAAACGGCGCGCTCAAATCCGTATGGTTATTTAATGGCCTGGCCTCTATAAAAAATGATACGCGCGTAGCGAATGCTGTTCTGGTTACCAAAACAATGCCTAAAGGCGGATCCCTAACGACCAGTGAAAGAGAGTTATTACAAGCCTGGGTTGATAAAGGTATGCCAGAATAACAAATAAACATTAACGCTAAATCAAGATGTTTCCATTAAAAATTAAACAAAACACCGATGCAAAAACTATTTTTCACCTTAATAGCCTTGTTATTATGTACAGGTATAAAAGCGCAGATCTGGGTAAGTAAAAGCGTAACTTCTTCATTTTTCTCTTCAACACCTGTAGAAGATATCGATGCACAGAGTAAAACAGGTGCTTCGGCACTTAATACCAAAACCAATGATATCATTTTCAAAATCAACAATACTTCTTTTCAGTTTAAGAAAAAACTAATGCAGGAGCATTTTAACGAAAATTATATGGAAAGCGATAAGTTCCCAACTTCTGATTTTAAAGGGAAAATTATAGAACAGATCGATTTTTCAAAGCCTGGTACTTATCCGGTTACGGTTAAGGGTAACCTGCAGATCCATGGCATAACAAAAGAATATACAACAAAAGGATCGCTGGTAATTGCCGGCAATGAGGTGAAAGCTACGTCTACATTTAATGTAAAACTGGCCGATCATGATATCAAAATCCCGACGATCGTTTTTAAGCAAATTGCAGAAATCATACAGGTAAAAGTGACCGCTATTTATCAATCCAAAAAATAAAATTATGAAATTACATCTAAAATCTTTCCTATATCTATCTGTTACCCTCCTGCCTAGTTTGGCTTTTGCTCAAGACTCGCTGGAGAAAGCACTGCAGATGCCCACTGAAAAAAAGAATGTACAGGCTACATTTAAAGCCACTAAACTCATCAATATCCAAACCAACGAAACCATTTATAAAAATGAACTGGATTTTAGGGTAGATCATCGCTTTGGTGATATTGCAGGCAGTGCAGGTGGCACCAAAAACTTTTTTGGACTGGATCAGTCGACAGATATCCGCATTGGTTTTGAATACGGGATTAGCGATAGGCTTTCCGTAGGTTTAGCAAGGGCTAAAGGAGCAGGTGTAGTAACACAGCTTTACGAAGGAAACTTAAAATACCGTTTGCTGGAGCAAACCGCTGATGATAAAATACCTGTAGCGGTAACTTTATTCGGTAGTACTACCATTTCAGCTGCAAAAGCTTCAACAGACCCTACCGCTGCAAATGCATTTGGTAAATTCCAGGATCGCTTAACCTATGTGGCGCAGGCGGTGATTGCACGTAAGTTTAACTCAAACTTTTCAATGCTGATCATGCCGTCGTATATACACCGCAATTTTACTGTCTTTGGTGATCAGAACGATATGCTTGCCTTATCCGTTGGTGGACGCATCAAAATCACCAAACGCATGGCTTTTGTAGCAGATTATACCATTCCATTCAGGGATAAAAACAAAGAAGCCTATCTAGAAAGCACGTTGGGAACAAAATACTATAAAACGCTTGGTGCCGGACTTGAGTTTGAAACGGGTGGGCATATTTTTCACCTTAATTTCACCAATGCAACCGCCATTCAGGAATCGCAGTTTATTACCGACACCAATACTTCCTGGCTTAAAGGGCAATACCGTTGGGGCTTCAGTATAGCACGCAGGTTTTCTCTTGATAAGAAAAAAGCGAAATAGATCAGGATTTAACCAAAATTTATCCGCTTAATGTTTCAGGAAACAAGCTGACCGCAACGGCCTAAGCTTTTAATTTTAAGGAAAAGCAGTATCTTAACGGGTACTGCTTTTTATGATCAAACTGTTACGTTTTGCCCTTTAACATCAAAGGCATCGCGTAACCCTATTGCAAGTACATTAAAGGCATAAACCGTAAACATAATGGCTAAACCGGGTAAAACAGCGAGGTATGCTGCATCCATTATAATATAACCATAATGCTCTTTAATCATGCTTCCCCAACTTGGCATAGGTGGCTGTGCACCAAAGCCCAAAAAGCTTAACCCTGTTTCCAGCAATATGGCCGATGCAAAGTTAGATGAAGCCACAACCAATATTGGTCCGGCAATATTGGGCAATATATGCTTGATAATGGTTCTGGCTGTACCAAAACCCAGCGCCCTTGCCGCTTCTACAAATTCTACTTCTTTTAAAGCCATCACTTGTCCGCGTACCAGTCTGGCCACATCTACCCAGGTTGATAAACCTACAGCAATAAATATCTGCCAAAAGCCTTTCCCTAAGGCAAATGATATGGCAATAACGAGCAGTAGTGATGGTAGCGACCAAACCACATTCATAAACCAACTTATAGAAGCATCTATCCTGCCGCCAAAATAACCTGCAATGGCGCCCAAAGTCACTCCGATAAAAAGTGAGATAAGAACCGCCATTAAACCTACGGATAACGAAACACGGATACCTAAAATCAATCGGCTTAATAAATCCCGGCCATAAATATCAGTTCCTAAAATATAGGTGCGTGTATAGATATTATTTTCTGCGAAGAGCGCTTGTGGCGTTCCTATTTTTGATGGCAAAACGCAACTAGGGCATAAATCTTTTAATCCGTATACAGTTTCTTTGGCCTTTTCGTCATCTCCAATATATTCCTGAACAAAAACGGTATCACCTTTTATCTGGTAAGATGTGATTGGGATGCTTTTAAAAGTAGGCGTTTGTCCATTGAGCATCTGCTCGAAAAAGTTAACTTTTTCTACTTTGGGGTTCTGGCTGGTGATTAAAAAAGTAAAGGTACTGCCAGGTTTCTTTTTGTTTAACTGAAGCGTTTGGACATTTGCATTCGGAGAATCATCCGGCATAATCAAATAGCCCAAAATGCCCATCAGCATCAATAGTAAGATAAAAATCAACCCGCCAAAGGCCAACTTGTTCCGCTTAAATTTTAACCATACTTTTTTTGATGGGCTATTATCCATTATCTAACTATTCTGCCTTTCCAATTGTATTTACCACTGTTTCCGGCAATGCCGATATACACCATATAAATTACATGAAGCACATTTAAAACAGGTATCAAAATGAGTAAACTCCGCCTCTTGGCAAAGCCTGTTACATCCCATAAAAATAGTGTTTCTAAAACCATTTTAACCAATAATTGATAAAATGCGATGGCTAAAAACCCAGGAATAAAAATTCCGGCAATAAAATTTGCGAGAATAGAAAGGTTAAAGATCCAAATCAGCACCCCTAAAACAATTATGGCCTTATTTTTATAACGGGTACTCTTCGAAGCCCAGCGTTTACGCTGTTGAATAAATCCGCCCAGGGTTTCTTTTGCATGGGTGTACACAATAGCTTCCCTATTTTTGAGGAAACCGATCTGATCTGGATATTTAGCTGCAATTTTATGCAACAGTAGCTCATCATCGCCAGATGCCAGATCATCTATACCTTGAAAGCCGCCAACTTCATAAAAGGTTGTTTTCTCGTAAGCCAAATTTGCACCGTTACAAGTTGATGGTTGTTTGTTTCCAATGGTAGAAGCCCCTAAACCAATCAGATAAAGAAATTCTAACGATTGTAAGCGCTCAAAGAAACTCTTCTCCTGAAAATAAGCAACGGGCGAAGAAATCATTTTATAGTTTTTCTCTTCATACAGATTTACAATCGTAGCTAACCAATTAGGCCCCATCCTGCAATCAGCGTCGGTGGTAATAATTAAATCGCCGGAGCAGGTGCCGATAGCTGTTTGTATTGCTTTTTTCTTATATGAATTTAATGCCCGATCTTCATTTAACTTGATTAGTTTTACATTACGGTTGGCATAACTTAACACAATTTCTGCTGTCCTATCTGTCGAATGGTCGTCAATAATGATAATCTCCGTTAAAGCTTTAGGATATTGCTGGGCAATCAGGTCGTCAATTGTTTTATTGATATTCTCTTCCTCATCCCTTGCAGCAACAATAATAGAAACTTTGGTCTGAGGATCAGATTTTTGCGGCGTAAAATAGATGAGGTTATGCCACCCTCTGATAAAATTAAGCACCAAAAAACCATAAATTAAGGTTAGCGCAGCAGAAAATAAACTAGTTAGATTTAAGACTTCCAAAAAAATTGAGTTTAAAAACGAAATAAGTGCCTAAGATAGCAGGAATTATAATATTAATAAGCCAAATACTGGCAGTACATGCAATAACCGCCACATGCTGGTCCGTTACATGTTTAAATAGTTCAACCGCAGTAACACTCCTAATACCTACATCGAAAAGATCTAATGAAGGTAATGCCGACTGTACCAAAAATAGCAAACAGATCATCATTACAATATCTGCATAATGCAAGCCAGGCACCAGCCAAACAAAAAGAATAAAATATTGCGAACTGAATATCAGGTAACGGGCAAAACAGTAGGTAATAACTTTAAAGAGTTCTCTTTTTCGGTACCTGGCCAAAATGCTATAAAATTTCTTATATTTTCTAGTGAATTGGAAGGATAACAAAATCCCGTTCAACCAGCGGATATTAAAGTAAAAGACCAGAAAAAAAAGACAAAAAATTATTGCAAAAAAAACCAAAGCAATAAATACTACCCTATCAATCGGTACAAAGCGGTATAAGAAAAAACAGGCTGCGATGGCTCCAAAAACGTTGGTAAGCACCAATTGACCGATGCTGCCCACACTCATGGCTACTATACCAACAATTCTCCTCCGAGGGGAAAGGAAAAATACGCGACCGCCATATTCCCCCAGTCTATTGGGCGTAAAAATAGCAAGCGTTAAACCACAGAAAACAGATTCGATAGCCCTGTAAAAACTGATCGGTTCGATATGACTCATCAGGTATTTCCATTTGCCTGCCTCTAAAAACCAGTTGACAAACATCAGCAGCACTACTATTCCAATTACCGTAATAATTTCTACCTGAGGGATCCCCGTTATCAAGGTACTGAAATCGTGAAGGTTTTTATTGGCAACAAGTTTATGGTAAATAAACCAAAAGGCAAATATTACAATTGCAACTTTGATAAAAATCGATAATATTTTCTTTTGCCTACCTGTCAAGATGCTCCTTTTATTTGCAAATATGCTTAATATTGCTGTAATGTTGAACGAAAAAAAGGAACGGGTAATTATGGGCATCGATCCGGGCACTGCGGTGATGGGTTATGGCGTAATTTTAGAGAAGGGAAATAAAACAGAACTGATCAGTTTGGGCGTAGTTAAAATGACCCATTTAGATGATCCGTTTCTTAAACTTCAGCGGATATTCGAAAAAACGGTAGTGTTGATGGAGCAATACAAACCTGACGTTCTGGCCATAGAAGCGCCATTTTATGGTAAAAATATCCAGGTACTCTTAAAACTTGGCCGTGCACAAGGAATTGCCATTGCAGCCGCGCTTTCCAGAAATGTGCCTGTAACCGAATATTCTCCACGGAAGATCAAACAATCCATTACAGGTAGCGGAAATGCCACTAAAGAGCAGGTAGCCGCCATGCTGCAACGTTTGCTCAACTTTAAAGAAACACCTGAGTTTTTAGATGCTACCGATGGTTTGGCGGTTGCCGTTTGTCATTCCTTTCAGAAAATTACCTCGGGTGGTAAATCTAAAACCTATTCGGGCTGGGAATCTTTTGTGAGCGATAATAAAACAAAAGTTACCGGAATTAAAAAAGCAAATACTAAGCTAAAAGGTTAGCCATTGCGAACCGAAGCGCGGCCTATGGTAAAGCGTGAAGCAATCTTTCCAGAGAAAATAAAATGGTTCGTGCAGACACGAACCATCATTCAAAATTAAGCCTGATTGTTTTCAATTAGCTGCTTTGTTCTCAATTCACCCTGTATTTTATTTTTTCTAATGAAATACCTTGCAACGAAAAACACTCCAAAACCAACCAATATTAACATCCATAAATTGGAAATAGCAATAATAATCTCTTTAAAAATGGTCCAGCCGTTTACAATGCCCAACCAAAGCCTGTTTGCAAATGCCGGACGGTAATCATACAGATTATCATTCGCAACAATCATGGTTTTTACCGTATTATCCTGATAAAAATTAAGTTTGATGGTACTGAATTTCACCCGGCTATCAATCTGCATGTTCTCGATTTTCTTATCTACATAATCGTCTTTGATGTAAAGAGATGATTCCACGTTGGCACTTTTTTTCGAGGCTACTTTATTAATTTTTTCAATTGCATCAACTCTATTTTGGGCCTTCAGTTTATTGGCTAAATAAGCAATGCTCTGATCGTCCAGCTTCATTGACTGGTGATCTACAAAAACCGCCATTTTTGCAATGGTATTGGTAAATTCGTCCAGCTTCTCAGATGGCACCTTCGCTACCAGATAACCTTCAGTGCGATAGGCTGTAATTTCTTTTAACGAGTCGGTAGATTGTTTTACTTTATCCGTTTCCTGAATAGTGCTTTCAATAGAAAACTCAGCAACAGTTCCACCTTCCGCTTTGATCGTTCTGCTAAGCTGCTCTTTGGCATTTTGGACATTCTTAACCCTAAAACGCATATCGGCAGTTTTGATAATTTTCTCTACTGCGGTACTATCTGTTGGTACTTTAAATTCATTCGCTACAACAGTTTCGGCACTGGCGTACTTTTCATTCGATTTTTGGCAGCCAAAAATTGTTAAAACTATGGCTATAGCAATAATATTCCTTTTCATGATTGTGTGGGTCTAAATAAATAATCATTTTAAATATCTGCTTCAAATGGCCATTAGAAGTTTTACGTTTTTAGGTTGGTTTGCAACGCTCTTTCAATTAATACTGCAAAGTGCTTTAGGTAACCCAAAAAACAAAATGTTTATATAGAGATGTTATATAACCTGTATTTCCATAAAGTGAAAACAAAACCACCAATTACAATGCAATCCGAAAGCTACAGGATTAATTATTTAGATTAGAAAGGTCTGCCTAAGTAATTTAAACCTGACAGGAGCAGGCACGAACGCAATGAAATAAAGCGGATGGCAGGGCTTTCGGAACCGACGCCCGCAGGAACCTGCTTTTCAAAAAAGAAGATTGCATTTTCAACAACGTAACTGTCAATACCCGAAACTATCTTGTTTTTTTTGGAAAGCAAATACAGAAGCACTTGGGTTATAGCAGTCCCGCCATTTGCTTTAGCCCTGATGAAGAATCAGGGGCTGCCGCGGCTGTCGGGTTTAGGATAGAAAGGTCTGCCTAAGTAATTTAAACCTGACCGGGAGCGGGCACGAACGCAGTGAAGTAAAGCAGATGGCAGGGCTTTCGGAACCGACGCCCACAGGAACCTGCTTTTCAAAAAAGAAGATTGCATTTTCAACAACGTAACTGTCAATACCCGAAACTATCTTGTTTTTTGGAAGCAAATACAGAAGCCCTTGGTTTATAGCAGTCCCGCCATTTGCTTTAGCCCTGATGAAGAATCAGGGGCTGCCGCGGCTGTCGGGTTTAGGATAGAAAGGTCTGCCTAAGTAATTTAAACCTGACAGGAGCGGGCACGAACGCAGTGAAGTAAAGCGAATGGCAGGGCTTTCGGAACCGATGCTCATAGGAACCTGCTTTCAAAAAAGAAGATTGCATTTTCAACAAAACAACTGTTGGTACCCGAAACCTATTTCATTTTTTGAAAAGTAAATGCAGAAGCGCTTGGGTTATAGCAGTCCCGCCTTTTGCTTTAGCCCTGATGAAGAATCAGGGGCTGCCGCGGCTGTCGGGTTTAGCATAGAAAGGTCTGCCTAAGCAATTTAAACCTGACAGGAGCGGGCACGAACGCAGTGAAGTAAAGCGGATGGCAGGGCTTTCGGAACCGACGCCCACAGGAACCTGCTTTTCAAAAAAATTACTACTTTATTAAAAAACAAAAAAGCCGGTCATGAATAAACATAACCGGCTTTATATTTTAATAGTAGATCGCTTATGCGTCTAATATTTTGAATACACCTTTAATGGCAATAATTGCACCAATGAACAAAACAATCCATGATGCCAATGATACCTGCCAAGAATCGTAAGCAAAACGTGCGTAAGTACCCACCATGCAAACCAATACCCCAAAAATCATTAATTTATAAATTCCTGGCTGGTTAGCCGTTTTCATACTTTCAGTATTGTGCTTTAATTCGTTGTTCTCCATAATGTTTATTTTTATGATGCAGCAAAAGTAATACTTATTGCTGAATAATTATAAAACTTAGTAACTTTTTAATCGTTCTAACCTTTGTTTCGCTTTATCTTTATCGCTAAGTTTTTCTCCCTGATACAAAGGCTTTTCCCAATCTCCGTACATTGGGTTTGGTAAAACAATATACTTTGTTCCAAATAACTGCTGATTTGCGTTTACCTGCCCGAAAGTATTTTTATTTTCGCGATAAAAGATATTACTGAAATCACTTAAATTATCGCCACATAACAACAGAATATTGTGTGTTTCGCTAATTTTCTGGCGGCGTGGTTCTTTATTTGAAGTTCCTTTTGAAACCATTAAATGTGCATCATCTGCATAAGGGAAACCAAAATGTTGCAGGTTTTTTAACGTAGCCGCATAATCTTTTTCATCGCGGTTACTCACGTAAAAAGTTTCGATATTTTTTGCTGCTGCAAACTTTAAAAAAGCCAATGCACCTGGAACCGTGTCGGCCTGAGCCAGATTTGTCCATTCGGTCCAGTCTGCAGGTACATAACTCTGTCCCTTTTTTATTTCATGACCTTGAAAAGCGGAATTGTCTAAAACGGTTTCATCAATATCAACAATCACACAATTTGGCTTTTTACTCGTATCCGCCCACAACGCTTCTTTTAACGATAATCTGGCAAAGTTATAAGCCTGAAAACACAAAGCTCTGTATTCACCCGAAGTTTGTTGCCAAAGCACGGCATTGGTATAATCGCGGGCAGGATTTTGGGCTTTAACAAAAAATGGAGCAGTTAATAAGATAATAATGATATATTTTTTCATAACCTGAAATTAGGTTACAAAGATATGAAAAGGCAATAATTAAGCTACTGATAAAATAGCCATCAAAGTTCTGAATTCCAGGAGATCAAAACACAGATCAAATACATCAGAGTATATATCCCCCGACAAATTACAGCTAATTACACGAACATATTTCTTCTTAATTAAACCTTTAGTTGTAAAATTTACCTAGCTTTGGGCACACGCAAATAAAATCACAATAATTATGAAATCTAAAAGCTTATTAGGGCTAGCTATTGCCCTATTTTTCTTTGCAGCCTGTAAGAAGAACGATCCGATAACTGAACCACTGATAAAACCTCGCGTAGAAAAACCCGATCCATTAGAGTTGTTAAAAGATTCTGCTTCTTATACGATAGATGGGCAAAAAATCATTTTAACAGAAACTACTAGTAGGGGTGTATTAAATGGAAAAGCTAATAAAAAACTAGACTCTGTTGTTAAAAACGTGGAGTATATATCCGACGATCAGAACACTGTACTTTTTGGTCGCTTTTATAGTTTAAGAAACGATAATAGGAACAACATCACGATCACATTTTTAAAGAAATACAATAAAAGTTTAACAAAACCGAATCCATCAGCCATACTATTTGAGCCAGTGGATAAACTCGATCTATTCTCTATTGGTGAACGTAAGTTTGCAATGGATTTCACCAGGAACAATTCTCAAAACGGTATTGCCTTAGAGTTAGGTGGTAATGACTATCGATTACAAACGTACGGTTACAGTAGCCTTGTTTATCACCCACTTCTTAATCCAGAATTGCAAAGCCAGTCTAAATTTGAGATATTAAGCTTACAAAAGCTAAAATCAGGCAAATATCTAATTGAGGCAAAATTTAATGCATCTGTATATCATGGAGACGGAACCAACATTAAAAAGATTGAAAACGGTTACTTAAGGTTGAGAATAGATACAGATAACCCTTATTTTTGACATAAAAATGTGTCCATTCTCATGAGGAATGGACATATTTTCATAAAATATTAACCGTTCAAAAAAGTTCCCCTATCAGCTTTCGATATTAATAATGTTTCGGCATCAGGATAGGCATTTGTAAAAGTAAGTGGAATTTTATTTTTTCCTCTTTCACTCCATTTAAACTCAACGGCCAAAAAATTCCCTTTCGTTTTTTCAATATAATCTATTTCTTGTTGTTGCGTGGTACGCCAAAAAAAGCAATCGGCTTCCATTTGGTTCTGGTGCAAAAACTTCATCCTTTCAGCAATCATATAATTTTCAAACAGTGCACCAACATCATTCCTATTCGCTAAGGAATTAAAATTGCGGGTAATGGCATTCACAATACCAGTGTCGTAAAAATAGATTTTCTTATTTTTTTTAATCTCATTGCGCACATTACCGGCAAAAGCAGGTAAACTAAACACCACAAACGATTTTTCGAGCAGGCTGATATATTTATCTACTGTTTTCTGATCGGCCTTTACCAATTGTGCCAGTTCAGAAAAGTTTACCTCACTCCCAATCTGTAAGGCCAGTGCCTTTACAATTTTTTCGAAGAGTAGCGGCTTTTTAACATCTTCCAAAGTGAAGAGGTCTTTATATAGATAACTATCTGCAAGTAATTTTAAGTGCTCTTCTGCGTTCTGCGGATCATTAATAATCTCAGGATAGGAACCATAAATTAACCGCTGTTCAAATGATCTTTCTTCGGTAATAAAGTCAGTGTCATTTACCAGCTCTGCATACGAAAACGGCAACAGCATCATTTCATATTTTCTACCGGTTAAAGGCTCGTTTATTTTACCTGATAACTCAAATGCTGATGAACCCGTGGCAATGACCTGAACAGGTTTAAAGCGGTCTACAATAATTTTGATGAGCAAGCCTACATCATTGATCCGTTGGGCCTCATCTATAAAAAGTACTTCGTAGCCAGCCAGCATTTGTGCTATCTGCGCTGCATTGGGTTTGGCCAGCGTTTCGCGTACATCAGCATCATCGCCATTTAGATATAAGGTCTTTTTATCAACCTTAGCCAATAACTGTTCTACGAAAGTAGTTTTACCGGTTTGACGTGGACCAAAGATGATAAAGGCCTTCCCTTTAAAAAGCCTTGTAAAGGCATAATCCAACTGTTTACGAACAATCATAATAAAATATACTTACACAAAAGTATAATAATTTTAGATTGCAATCCATAAAAAACATAATAATTTTGGATTCCAATCCATAAAAAACATGATTATTTTGGATTACAGCTCAGACGAGAATAAAAAAAACCCATCTCAACTAAGAAATGGGCTATATATTTTATGCAATTAATACTGCAAACTCAAAACTGAGAACTGCAAACTAATTATCCGTTCAATGCTGCTGCACCGCTTACAATCTCAGTTAATTCTGTTGTAATGGCTGCCTGACGTGCTTGGTTATATGAAAGTTTTAACGCTTTTAGTAATTCACCTGCATTCTCAGTTGCTTTATCCATTGATGTCATACGTGCGCCGTGCTCAGAAGCATGAGAATCTAACACAGCTTTGTACAACTGGATTTTAATTGATTTAGGAATTAATTGTTCTACAATTTCTTCTTGAGAAGGCTCTAAAATATAATCAACGTTTGTTGTTTTTTTATCGGTTTTTAGATCTGCTGGTGTTTCTTCTGCTTTAGGCAAAGGCAACAACTGCTCAGTAGTAATAAACTGAACTGCTGCGTTTCTAAAACGGTTATACACCACTTCTACTTTATCAAACTCACCTTTAATAAAACCGGCCATAATCGCATCGGTAATTTTGGTTACATTTTCGAAAGTCAAGGCCGAAAATATTTCGTTATTGTTACCGATAACGTTGTATTTGCGTTTCTCGTAAAAATCCTGAGTTTTCTTACCGATAGATATAATGCTCACATTACCGTTTTTCAACTGTTCGCTATATTTCTCAGCAATTAAATTATTGGCCGCTTTAATTACATTCATGTTAAAAGCTCCGGCCAAACCGCGGTTTGATGAAACAGTAACAATTAAAACCTTATTGGGCTCACGCTCCTGGATAAAAGGTGATGAAGAGCCTTCCAAACTTGCTGATAGATTACCTAAAATCTCTTTCAGTTTAGTTGCATAAGGACGTAAAGCGATAATTGCATTGGTAGCACGTTTCAACTTTGCTGCCGAAACCATTTTCATAGCTTTGGTAATCTGCTGTGTTGACTGTACCGATGCAATCCGGTTTCTTACTTCTTTTAAATTAGCCATTCTCTATTTAGATGTGAGATGTGAGATGTAAGATGTGAGACATTAAGTCCCCATCTCAAATCTCAAATCTCATGTCTCAAATCTTATTAATATTTACTTGAAATCTCTTTTGCTACCGTATCTAAAACACCAGTAATGTTATCATCAAATTTACCAGCTTTTAAAGCCGCTAAAGTTTCAGGATGACGTAATTCCAATTGAGTTAAGAACTCAGTTTCAAATTCTTTTACTTTATTAATCGGAACATTACGCATTAAGTTTTTAGTACCAGCATAAACAATAGCAACTTGTTTCTCTACAGTAAACGGAGAGAACTGTGCTTGTTTCAACATTTCTACGTTACGCGCACCTTTATCCAATACCGATTTAGTTGCAGCATCCAAGTCAGAACCGAATTTAGAGAAAGCCTCTAACTCACGGTATTGAGCCTGATCTAATTTTAAAGTACCTGCTACTTTTTTCATCGATTTGATCTGCGCATTACCACCTACACGTGATACAGAGATACCTACGTTAATCGCCGGACGGATACCTGAGTTGAACAAGTTCGACTCCAAGAAGATCTGACCATCAGTAATCGAAATTACGTTGGTTGGGATATAGGCAGAAACGTCACCAGCTTGTGTTTCGATAATTGGAAGCGCTGTTAACGAACCACCACCTTTAACGATGTGTTTAATCGAATCAGGTAAATCGTTCATGTTTTTAGCGATATCATCGTTTGCGTTGATTTTCGCAGCTCTTTCTAACAAACGACTGTGTAAGTAGAAAACGTCACCTGGATAAGCTTCACGGCCCGGTGGACGACGAAGCAATAAAGATACCTCACGGTAAGCCACAGCTTGTTTAGATAAATCATCATAAACAATTAAAGCTGGTCTACCAGTATCGCGGAAAAACTCGCCAATTGCAGCACCAGCAAACGGAGCATAGAACTGCATTGGAGCAGGATCTGCAGCCGAAGCAGCAACAACAACTGTATATGGTAAAGCACCGTTTTCTTCAAGTGTACGTACAATATTGGCAACGGTAGAGTTTTTCTGACCGATAGCTACATAAATACAGAACACAGGCTGGCCTGCTTCATAAAATTCTTTTTGGTTGATAATGGTATCGATACAAACAGCAGTTTTACCAATCTGACGGTCGCCAATAACCAACTCACGTTGACCACGACCGATTGGAATCATTGCATCGATTGCTTTAATACCAGTTTGTAATGGCTCGTTTACCGGCTGACGGTAAATTACACCTGGTGCTTTACGCTCTAACGGCATTTCGTAGGTTTCACCTAAGATTGGACCTTTACCATCTAAAGGCTCACCTAAAGTGTTCACCACACGGCCAAGCATACCTTCACCAACTTTAATAGAGGCAATTTTTTTGGTACGTTTAATGGTATCACCTTCTTTGATCTCGTCTGAAGCACCTAAAAGTACCACACCCACGTTATCTTCTTCAAGGTTTAATACGATCCCCTGAAGTCCGTTTGCAAATTCAACCAACTCTCCTGATTGAACTTTAGTTAAACCGTAAACGCGGGCAATACCGTCGCCTACTTGCAACACGGTACCAACTTCTTCCAGTTCGGTTTCTGATTTGAAGCCCGCCAATTGCTGTCTGATAATTGCCGATACTTCGTCTGGTCTTACCTCTACCATAATTTTACTTTATATCTTTTTGTAAATGTTTAGTGCTTAGCGCATGGCGCCTGGCATTTATTCGCCATCCGCTTATCGCAATATTCTTTGTGTTCGGCGGTTTGCGTTTGGCGTTTTAACGCTATACGCTTATCGCCTAGCGCTTACTGCGCAAATTCTTTTTTAAGTTTACTTAAACCGCTGGCAATACTTGCATCAAATTGCTTATCACCAACTTTTAATATAAAACCACCAATTAATTTCTCGTTAATTTTTTCGTTAACAATAACCTGATTGGCGCCTAATTCTTTTTTTACAATTGCTATAATCTGCTCTTTGGCTGCAGGGCTTAATGTACTTGCTGTAGTTACATCGGCAGTAACAATACCTTTAATAAGGTTGTATTGTTGTATAAATTGTTTTGCAGTGGTAAATAATATAGCCGAACGCCCTTTATTTACAACGGTTTTGAAAAAAGTAATGGTTAATTTCCCTACTTTATCCGCAAAGATCCCGTTTAAAATACCAGTTTTTTTATCTAAAGGTACAATCGGGTTTTTTAATATTGCTTCTAGTTCAGGGGTTTCATCAACCACTTTTTCAAACAAAACCATATCATTATAAGCGCCTTCTAAAGCGTTGTTTTCAACGGCTAAGTCGATTAATGATTTGGCGTATCTGCCTGCAACTTTAATTTCTGACATATATTTAGGTGTGAGATGGAAGATTTGAGATGTGAGATGTGAGATTGAGTATCCAGAGTAATCTCCTCTCTCATATCTAGTGTCTCAAATCTAGTATCTCCTATCTATTTTCTCAAATCTAGTTTAGTTCAACGTCTTTTAACAAGTTAGCTACTAAAGCTTCCTGTTTGGTTTTATCATCTAACTGCGTACGTAAAACACGTTCAGCAATTTCTAATGACAAAGTAGAAACCTGGTCTTTAACTTCAGCTAAAGCGGCTTTCTTTTGGTTTTCAATCTCGATTTTAGCTTTCTCGATCAATTTAGCACCTTCAACCTGCGCTTGTTTTTTAGCTTCGTTCAAGATACCATCTTTCAGGGTTTTAGCTTCCTTCAAAATTTCGTCACGTTCAGCACGGGCCTGTTGCATTAAATCCTGGTTCTGACTGGTTAAGCGAGCCATTTCCTGTTTAGCTAATTCAGCTTTGTTTAAAGCTTCATCAATGCTCTGCTCGCGTTCGTGAATAGCACCTAAAATAGGTTTCCATGCAAACTTTCTAAGTAGGATCAATAAGCAGATGAATGCTAATGATGTCCAAAAAACCAATCCTATGCTTGGGGTTACTAAATCCATTTTATCTATTTTTTTAATCTTAATCTTGTTAATTAAGATAGAGTAAATAACCAATCGTTAAATACTCTATCTAATTTCTTCAGCTTGAATTATTTAAGGCTGTTACCTAATAATGCAACTACCACACCGAATAAAGCAACACCCTCGATAAGGGCAGCAGCGATAATCATTGCAGTCTGAATTTTTGATGCAGCTTCTGGTTGACGAGCAATACCTTCCATTGCTTTACCACCTACTTGACCGATACCGATACCTGCACCGATTACTGCTAAACCGGCACCAATTGCCGCGATTGAACCTACCATAACTAATTTAATTTATATTAATTGTAAAAAATAGTTTTCTATTAATGATGTTCTTCCACTGCCATACCAATAAACAAGGCAGTTAATAAGGTAAAAATAAAGGCCTGTAAAAATGCCACCAATAATTCCAGTACATCCATAAATATCACAAATGCCACTGAAACAGGTGCGATAGCCAATGTTTCGAAAATAAAGATTAAGGAAATTAAACTTAATACGATAATGTGTCCGGCAGTCATGTTCGCGAATAAACGCACCATTAAAGCAAATGGCTTCGAAATAATCCCAACCACCTCAACTACAACCATTAACGGCCATAACCAAAATGGAACATCTGGTAAAAAGATGTGCTTCCAATAATATTTGTTACCATTGATGTTAACAATAATTAAAGTACCTAAAGCCATTACAAAAGTTAAAGCAATATTACCTGTAACGTTCGCACTGCCAGGGAAGATTGGCACCAATCCTAGTAAATTATTAAAAAGAAGAAAGAAAAATGTGGTTAACAAATACGGCATAAACTTCGCATATTTATGACCAATATTCGGCTTAGCAATGTCATCTCTCACAAAAAGCACAATAGGCTCAATAAAAGACTGCAAACCTTTTGGTGCTTTACCAACGCGTTTTTTATATGCTGATGCTACTGAAATAAATACGATAAGGATTACCAAAATTGCCACGAACATTGCCGCTACGTTTTTAGTAATTGAGAAATCTAAAACAGCTTTACTTGCCTCTTCATCCACTTTTCCGTCAGCAGCAACCACTTTAATATGATCTTCTTCTAAACGATAGTTGTTGTATTTACCATTATAATCGTGCTCACCGTGATGAAAATTACCAGATGAGAAAACTTCTAAACCATTAGGCGTATACAAAATTACAGGAAGAGGCAATGAAGTATGTCCCCAAAGATGCCACATGTGCGAATCGGCAATGTGTTCCATAATTACTTTGGTAGGCTCGAATTTTTCTTTACCAAGACCAGCCTCAGCTCCAGGTTCTCCAGAAGCTACATGAGCAGAGTCGGCAACAGCACTATCAACAGGAACAACAGCGCTATCAACTTGAGCGAAAGTATCAATTTTGATAGACAAAAACGCGATTAAAAGCGTAAAAACAACAGTTAGCCTTTTAACTTTAGACACAAAAACTCGGTTACAATCCATTTATTGGCAGTTTTTTACTTTAAATTTTGGTGGCGCAAGTTACGTAACAAACAGTAAACTTCAAAGACCGTAAACAATAAATATAAAGAAAAAAAATTAAGCAGAAACACAAGCCCAATTCCCTTTGCTTTTATACTGTAAATCAACACAAAAGCCATACAAAAAATCATCTTCACCGCAATTGATCCCATAATAGCCATTATACCCACTTCCGGATCGCGTTTTACACCTATAGCAACCAGCATGTAAGCGATATAGGTGATACCCGCCAAAAAGCCAAACATCACCCAGAAACTGTTTACAAAAAGCTGCTTATCAGGAAATACTAAAGGTAAAGCGGCAATAACACCTATTAATAGGCCCACAAAAATGAAATAGATACTTGTAAATTTGGCTAGCGTCAAGGTATAATTTCTTAGCAGGTAAAACTTTCTGCAAAGATAAGGTTTTTAGTATCAAGTAAGTAGTATAGACGAGAAATATTGAGAAAGTGGTTTATTGTTTAATTGTTTAAACTGGTTAATCGGTTAACTGAAAGTCGTTCCATCGTTAGCTGGATTAACCGAAACTGCCAACCAAAAATTGCTAACTGCCAACTGATAACTGCCGACTGATAACTGCCAACTGATAACTAACTCCTGGTAACCTGTCTGATCGCCTGATAAAGTGCAATCCCCACCCCTGCCAAGGCAAAAGCTGCTGTAATTAAATTAGTTTTACTGTTTCGGTGTTCATCAATTTTGTAACCTATAAAAGTAACCAGACCTATGGTTGCGAACATCTGGAAACCAATAGCAGAGTATTTTGCAGCTGCATTTACCTTTTTCTTTGTATTTTCTTCTTTCGGATTTTCCATTTTTTAATGCAATAATTAAATTAACTTTGAATAATTAAAATTCGTTGCCAAATAAAATATTTTCTACATATATTGTTTATTGTTACATCCACCTAAAGAGATTTATCATACTTGAAAAATTACGCTAACAAAAACTTAAATCCCTTTTTCATCCTCATCAGTATTTTTATTTATGGCTGTGTTGCAAATAAAGATACCGCCGTAGATCGTAGGTTTCAAAACTTAACGGCAAAATACAACTATATCTATAACGCCAATGTTTTACTAAGCGAGTACAATGAGAATTTGTTACAAAGCTATAATGATAATTACGAAAAAACACTCCCGGTTTACCTTGATCCTGAACCACAGATCAATCTGGTACTTACACCAGGCGCGGCCAATAAACAGCTTGATGACGTGATTATCAAAGGTCAAACCATTATCAATGATAAAAGTTTCAGCAATTATATTGATGATGCCTACATGCTTTTGGGTAAGGCCAATTACCTGAAAGGCAATTATTTTATCGCATCAGAATACTTTGATTATACGGCAAAAACCTATAACAGCGATTTGAAGACCTTTATTATGGCCATGAACTGGAAAGCGCGTAGCCAAATGGAACTCAACAATATGGTACTGGCCGATAAAATTATTGATACGATGCTGCGCGCTTCCGATCAGTTAAAAAAGGACCTCGCCGAACCGCTGGCTACTGCTGCCCAGATGCGCATTTATCAAAAACGCAATAAAGAAGCCATTTTGTTTTTAGAATCGGCTATTGCATTACCTGCAGAAAAACAGTTGCGCATCCGCTGGCGCTTTATATTGGCACAATTACAGGAAAAGGAGAAAAACATTCAGGATGCTTATGCCAACTTCACCAAAGTTGAAAAAAGCAATGCACCTTTCGAGATGTATTTTCATGCCAATTTAAACCGGATTAAGCTGAGGGCATTACTAAACGGAGAAAAACTTAACAAGGAACAACAACTTTTAGCCTTGTTAAAAGATGATAAGAATACTGACTATACCGATCAGATTTATTATCAGGTTGGAGAGCTTTTCTCTGCCGAAGGAAACTTTGTAAAGGCAGAAGAGAACTACCATAAGTCGGTTTTAAAAAGTACCAGAAACCAAACGCAAAAGGCGCTCTCCTATTTAAGAATTGCCGATTTAAACTTTAAAGAGTTTAACAATTACATTAAAGCAAAACTGTACTATGATAGTACCGTGATGATTTTACCGAAAAACTTTCCTGATTACGACAACATTGTAAAAAAAGCAGATAACCTGCAATATTTAACGGACAGGTACACCATTATCTCCAAAGAAGATACTGCCCAGGCCTTTGCCAAACTTCCTGCTGCTGAGCGTGAAGCTAAAGTAAAAGCTTATTTAACACCAAAGGTTGAAGTAAGCAATACAGGAGGCGTGATTAACAACCAATTTTTAAATGATCCGGATTTTCCGAACAGAAGTTTGAATACACCAAATCATACTGCCGGAAATACCTTTTATTTCAATAATAATGCGGCCATTAGTAATGGCTTTGGCGACTTTAAAAAACGATGGGGAACGAGACAGCTGGAAGATAACTGGCGCCAAAGTGTACGCTCATCTGCACAGGAAACCAACCAGGTTTTAGCCGGAGGAAAAGTGGCTACAGAAATTACACCTGCAAATGGCCAAAGCAACCCAACGGCTGCAGATCAGACATCGCTGGAAAAACAGTTTTTGGATGCTTTACCTACCACTCCTGTGCTAGTGGCAGCATCTGATCAGAAAATTATTGATGCTTATTTTGAAATTGCCAGTTTTTACCAACAGGAATTGAATGATAAATCAGAAGCAAATAAAATATATCTGGAATTGATCAAAAGATATCCGGATAACAACCACCTGGTTGCCATTTATTACAGTTTATACCTCAATTATAAAGGTATTGATGATGCAAAATCTGAGCAGTATAAGCAACTGGTAATCAACAAATTCCCTGAATCTAATTTTGCCAAAAATATTTTAGACCCATCGTACTCAGCCAAGCAAACACAGATGGAAAATATGGCCATCAACAATTACAATGCAACTTTTGATGCTTATGCAAAAAAAGATTATGTCAACGTGGTGAAACTGGCTGACGATAATATCACAGCTTTCCCTGAAAATGATCTTGCGCCGCAATATGCTTACTTAAAAGCCATTGCTGTTGGCCGTACTGCAAAGGTTGATCCGCTACTTACCGAATTTAACCTGATTACCAATCGCTATCCCAACGATAAAATTATTACGCCTTTGGTACGCGATCACTTAAAATATATTGAGGCCAATCTTGAGGAATTTAAACAACGTTCGGTTGCACTGATCGATTTTGATGCTAACGCGCCCCGTTTTGTAAGTCAGGCCGCACCAGTTGATGTACCAACAAAACCACTGGTAGTTGAAAATCCTGTCGCAAAACAGGCTGAACCAATTCCGGTAGAAAAACCGGTTGAGGTTAAACCAGTTGATCCAACTAAACCTGTTAGTATTTTCAGCAATGCAAAATCAGAAGAATATTATTATGTAATCGACGTAGCCGATGCTACTTTAACCCTAAGTTCATCGCGTTTTGGGATCGGTCAGTTTAACCGCGGAAATTACCCCGACAACGATTTGGAACATAAATTGGTAGAACTGGATAATGACCAGTTAATTTACATTACGAGTTTTATCGACCTTGAAGATGCCAAGCTTTACGAATCGAGCATTACGGGCCAGTTAAAGAACATTATGAAAGTTCCGGCCAACCTATATAAAGGTTTTATCATCAGTAAAGAAAACTTTGAAAAACTGACAGACAGGACACGGATTAATGAATATCTGGAGTTTTTAAAAGACAATTACAAATAGCATAAAATGCATTAAGACCTAAGTCTGAAATTCATTCTATAAAAAATTAATAAATTTGCATCCAAAATCACCTATCCTGGTGGTTTTGGAAAATAACAATATAAAATGAACAAATCCCTTTCTCCACAGGATACAAAAAGATACAGTTTACTCATCTGGAAATTATTGATTGGTGGAATTGCCCTATTCGCTATTTTCATCTCCATGATTGGATTTGGCTTATTTGGCGCCTTACCCTCTTTCAGGGATATTGAGCATCCGAAAAGCAACCAGGCATCCGAAATTATTGCCGAAGACGGCCGCCCTTTAGGTACCTATTTTGTTCAGAACAGATCGAACGTTACTTATAAGGATATTTCTGAAAATGTAATTAATGGGTTAATTGCGACAGAAGATACCCGTTTTAAAGAACATTCAGGTATCGATTTTAAACGTACCTTCTCTATCATCGGTTATAACTTGATCGGCAAAAAGCAGGGTGCGAGTACCATTACCCAGCAATTGGCCAAAAACCTTTTTCCACGCGAATCGAACCTTAATTTCTTCTCGTTGGTATTAACCAAATTTAAGGAGTGGATTGTTGCTGTTAAGTTGGAACGCAACTACACCAAAGAAGAAATTATTACCATGTATTTAAATACGGTTGATTTTGGTAATCAGGCCTATGGCATCAAATCTGCAGCAAGGGTTTATTTTAACACCACGCCCGATAAGTTAACTTTAACACAGGCATCAACCTTGGTTGGAATGCAAAAAGGTATTACCATGTATTCGCCAACCCGCCATCCTGAACGTTCCAGAGACCGTAGAAACACCGTAATGGCATTGATGGTTAAAGCAGACCTCTTGACCCAGTCGGAATTTGATGAACAAAAAGATAAACCTTTAAATCTGCATTTCAATGCTGCAACTGTTAATGACGGTATTGCACCATACTTCCGTTCTGTACTGAAAAATGATATCAAAAATATCTTTCAGGAGCAATCCATTACAAAGCCTGATGGCACACCGTACGATTTGGACCGTGATGGTTTGAAGATTTATACTACCTTGAATTATGATATGCAGGTGTACGCCGAAGAAGCGCAAAAAGAATATATGAAAGTTTTACAGGCACAGTTTATTGCCAGCTGGAAGGGCAGAAACCCTTTTAAGGATAAAACTTTGCAGATTGAGCAGGGCATTAAAAGATCTGACCGTTATAAGGCGTTAAAACTGGAAGGTAAATCAGATGAAGAAATCAAAAATGACTTCAACACCAAAACAGAAATGACCATTTTTACCTGGAAAGGTAATATTGATACGGTGATGAAACCGATCGACTCTGTACGTTATTACAAAATGCTTTTACGCAACGCGATGATGACGATGGACCCGACCAATGGGCATGTTAAAGCGTGGGTTGGAGGAATTAATTACGAACACTTTAAATACGATCAGGTTAAAATGGGAACCCGCCAGGTAGGTTCAACAGCAAAACCATTTACCTATGCAGTAGCCATAGAAAATGGTTATTCGCCTTGTTATACCGTGCCAAACGTTCCGGTAACGATTGAAGGTTATGGTGAACCATGGACACCAAGAAATTCGGGCAAACCATTACCCGGTAGTATTACCTTGCAAAAAGCGTTAGCCTACTCTCAAAACTTTGTTACGGCTTATTTAATGAAACAGGTTGGTCCTGTGGCAGTATCTACGCTGGCCACCAAAATGGGGATCCCCAATGTTCCGGCATTTCCATCTATTTGCCTGGGTACGTTCGATTCTTCCGTTTATAATATGGTGGGTGCTTACGGTGCTTTTGCCAATAAAGGAACTTACACCAAACCCATTTATTTATTGAGGATTGAAGATAAAAATGGTGTGGTATTATTTTCTCAAAAGGAAATACCAAAACCAATTATGAGCGAGGAAGTAGCTTATGTAATGACACGGATGCTTAAAGGTGTGGTAACTAACGGAACCGGTTCGAGATTAAATTATAAATATAAAGTTAATGCACCAATCGGTGCGAAAACAGGTACTACCCAAAATAACTCTGATGGGTGGTTTATGGCCATTACGCCACAATTGGTAACGGGTATCTGGACCGGCTGTGAAGACAGGGCTTTCCACTTTATCAGCACCAATCAGGGTGAAGGTGCAAATACAGCTTTACCCATTTTTGCAGGATTTATAAAAAGAGTTTATGCCAATCCAGCGTTAAAAATCAGTCATGCTGATTTCGAAGCGCCAAAATCAGGTGTTTCCATTACTTTTGATTGTAATCAATATCAGCAACAAGAAGAAGCTACGAGTGAACTGGACGAGAGGTTGGGATTTTAACCATCAACTCCTGCGTGAAGGATAGCAGTGGAAATCCTTTTGCTGCTAAGTTGAGCATAGCGAAACGCAGCAAAAGATTGTAACGGATAGCCTGACCCTTTGCGTAGCTTAGGGGCACGCCCAAATCACACATGCACTAATCGGATTATTTAATCAAAATTTCCGCTCCCGAATCCTATTTTTGTAATCATGAGCAGTTTCGACCATAAAACAGCATTAACCGCAATTCCACATAAACCCGGCGTATACCAGTATTGGGACGCCGATGGAAAGCTCATGTACATTGGTAAAGCGAAAGACCTGCGCAACCGTGTAGGCTCATATTTTAACAGCGACAGAAACCAGTTTAATGGCAAAACCAGGGTATTGGTATCTAAGATCAGGAAAATCACTTTCACTATAGTTGATACGGAGATTGATGCATGGTTACTGGAGAACAGCCTGATCAAAAAGCATCAGCCTAAATTCAATATCAACTTAAAGGACGATAAAACCTACCCATGGATTATCGTAAAAAATGAAAATTTCCCGCGCATTTACTGGACACGCAAAGTAATAAAGGATGGCTCAACCTATTTTGGCCCTTATGGCTCGATAGGCATGATGCATACCATTCTGGATCTAATTAAAGAAACTTATCCTTTACGAACCTGTAGTTTACCCCTAACGGAGAAAAATATAGACGAAGGCAAATTTAAGGTCTGCCTCGAATATCAGATTGGCAACTGTAAAGGACCTTGCCAAAACTACCAGACTGAAGCGGATTATGATAAAAATATTGGCGAGATCAAGGAAATTCTGAACGGTAAAATCGGAAACGTCATCCGCGATGTTAAAGGGGTGATTAAGTCGGCATCAGAAAATCTGAACTTCGAACTCGCTCATCAATACGCAAGGAGATTAGAAGTACTGGAAAAATACCAGAGCAAATCGACAGTGGTAAACAGTGCCATTACCAATGTGGATGTAGTAAGCATTGCATCAGACGACCGTTATGCCTTTGTGAACTACCTGAAGGTAATGAACGGAACAATTATCCAAACGCAGACCATTGAGGTTAAAAAACAATTGGATGAAAGTGATGACGAGATTTTAACCCTGGCGATGCTAGAGTTCAGAACTAAATTTAACAGTACCTCTAAAGAAATTATTGTTCCTTTTGAACCCTCATTGGAAGATGAAAGTTTAAAGTTTACGGTTCCTAAACTGGGCGAAAAGAAGAAACTTTTAGAACTCTCGCAAAAGAATGTACTCTTCTTTAAAAAAGAGAAGCTTAACCAATATGAAAAGCTGAATCCTGATTTACGTACCGATCGGATTTTAACTACCATGCAAAAAGATCTGCGTTTAACGCAGCTTCCAAAGCACATAGAGTGTTTCGATAATTCTAACTTTCAGGGGAAATATCCGGTTTCAGCAATTGTGGTATTTAAAGATGCCAAACCTTCGAAAAAAGACTACCGCCATTTTAATGTTAAAACGGTTGAAGGTCCCAATGATTTTGCAACCATGGAAGAAGCTGTTTTCCGTCGTTACAGAAGAATGTTGGATGAAAACCAGCCTTTACCTCAGCTCATCATTATCGATGGTGGTAAAGGGCAGCTTTCATCAGCGATGAAGAGTTTAAAGTTACTGGGTATAGAGAACAAGGTAACCGTAATCGGTATTGCCAAGCGATTGGAAGAATTGTTCTATCCCGGCGATTCCTTTCCATTGTATTTAGACAAGAAATCAGAAACCTTAAAAGTGATCCAGCAATTACGTGATGAGGCCCACCGTTTCGGTATTACTTTTCACCGCAAAAAACGCGACCAGGGTACACTTAAAACCGAGCTTGAACAGATTGAAGGTATTGGAAAAACAACTGCAGATAAACTGTTAACACATTTTAAATCGGTTAAAAAGATTAAAGAAGCTACAGAAAAAGAACTGGCAGAAGTACTCAATAAAAAACAGATAGTTACCTTGCTTGCACATTTTAAAGAAGCGTAAATCTGTTATTAAAATATTACAGAGTATCTGTAAAAATGTTAACACTTTGTTAATCTTAACTGCATAATACTCAAATCCTTTTTCTCTAATTTGGGGATGTTAATACGCTCGTAAAAACATCCCTATCTACATGAATAACAATATCTTGGTCGCCATAACCAAACTTTTATTGGGCGTATGGTATTTTACCGAATCTGAAAGCCCTTTTAAAGCAGCAGATTGGGGCAAAATTACACCTTCAGCACTATTGCAGAAAATTGCCATCCAATATCATGCTGATCCTTCCAATTTAAAACAAATTGATCAGGCCGCCTTTTTTGATAGTTTAATATCAAAAGTTGATCAAGCCGATGCGCCAATGGTCGAAAATGCAGGTAAAATAGCCGCTTTCTATACCTTTTTAAAACAAAACCTATCCAATATTACAGTGGTCAGAGCAGAAGGTACCAGCCGGATTCCTGTGCTTATTGCTGGCTATTTGCCAGATGGAACCTGTATCGTGATAGAAACCTTCGCTATCGAAACCTAAAACCCCCTTACATCCATTAAATAATCCTAAAACAATGAAAGCGTTAAAAAAATTAAGCTTATTGGCCGTTTTATGCCTTGGCCTGGCTGCCTGTAAAAAAGACAACCCAGCTCATCCAGACAACAGCGCCTTTGAGCAAAAGTTAAATAGTAAAGCAGCTACCGCCAGTGCCCAGACAATAGTTGTGGGTTTCCCCGAAACATTCGAATCGGGAACCAAAGGAAGTTACACCGTTGGGTCGGTAACTTTAAGTAGCGGAAGCTGGAGCCTTGACGATGCCTTAATTGGAAATCTCGCTGGAGATGCAAAAAATGGTAGTCAATCAGTACGTATCCGTAACACAGGCACATTGAGCATGAATTTCAATGTAAACGGAGCCGAGGTGGTAACCGTTGTTCACGCCAAATTTGGTACCGATGCTAATAGTACGTGGCAACTGTGGTACGCTACCGACGGCGGTTCGAACTGGCAACAAACCGGTAGCACCATTACCACCAGCGCAACTACTTTAACGACTGCAACCTTTAACGTAGCCCTTTCTGGAAATGTTCGCTTCCAGATCCGTAAAATCAGTGGAGGTACTGCCCGTATCAATATCGACGATTTTAGCATTTTAACTGGAGACGGTGGAACAACTCCTCCACCAACCACCTCTCGGGATGACAGTAACCTTTTACTGGGTAATCCAAGTAATGCTGTTGCCAGCACATCTTCTCCTGAAAATTACCTGATGGACCACACTTATTATACAAGTTCTTACAGTAGAAGCAGGGCCACCCCAAACTGGGTGAGCTGGCATATTGGATCGTCTGATTTAGGTTCAAATTCACGTCAGAATGATTTCAGAGCCGATACGGCTTTACCCTTAGGTTGGTATCAGGTATCGAACAGCAGCTATTCAGGTTCTGGTTTCGATCGTGGTCATAACTGCCCATCAGCTGACCGGACTGCTTCTGTAACGTCAAACTCATCCACATTCTTAATGAGCAACATGATGCCTCAGGCACCTAACAATAACCAGGGTCCATGGGCCGACCTTGAAAATTACACACGTTCATTGGTTACAGCAGGTAACGAGGTTTATATCATTTGTGGTTCTTACGGTTCTGGTGGTACAGGGAGCAATGGTGGCACTACATATACCATTGATAACGGACGTGTTAACGTACCTTCAAATACATGGAAAGTTATTGTCGTATTGCCGAACGGAAATAACGATTTAAGCAGGATTGCATCTTCTACAAGAGTAATTGCAGTAAACATGCCAAATACAAATGGTTTAAACACCAACTGGAAAACATTCCGAACCTCAGTTCATTCAATCGAATCTGCCACAGGATATGATCTTTTATCGAATGTACCTACATCAATTCAAAATGTATTAGAGGCTACTACTGATAACCAGTAATCGGCTAATTAGTTAAATTTTTATGCAGATCTATATATATGTTTTATCAGGATCTGATAGATACCGGATGAAGTACATTATAAAGCAGAAACTTATATTCTTCTACCCGTTTTTATCAACTTAATAGAAGGTCATCATTTCGGATGAAGCGCAGTCGCGAATATTAGGGAGAGCGATCTATATCGAGATAGATTTCTCGACTCCGCTCGGATTGACGGCGAAGAGGAAGGAATTCATTGTAAACAGAAAGGCTCCGATTTCATCGGAGCCTTTTTTAAGAGCTTAGTATTCCCAAAGACCTTGCTCGTAATCAAGAACAGACTTTTTAATCCTTTCTGACTCGTATAACCGCTCTTTAGGGTTTGAAATAATATCTCTGATCTTGTTATCACCAGGATTTGATTCTTTAACAATATAACTGCTAAACAAGCGGCGAATAAAGAAATCATCGAAGCTTAATGATGAAGCATCATTATTGGTATTGATCAAACGTTTCCTGGTTAAAATTTCCCTCGCTTCAGGATAGTACACCCAAAATACAGGCTGCCATTGTTTAGAAACCTCATTGTACTTTAATGGCGCAATGCCTACAATACGTGGCTCGAAAATAGAACGTTTGGTATCGAAAATCCAATCTTCTTTTATTCTGAATTTTAAGAATAATTCCGGGTTAAAATCATTAACAACGGTAGTAACGGTTCCGGTTTTATTGTTTGAAACCTCTGCTGTTCCTAACGCTGATTTAGCTGCAGAATCTGCAGACATCGGATTTAGGAAAGCATCATCTTCGTTTAAGGCACTATCAATTGGAGCATATGCAGTTAGTTCATCTTTTTTAATTGCTGCAATTAATACATCAATCAATCTCGATTTAGGAGATTTTAAGGGCGAATTAACGGTATCCCGTAAATCGATTTCTCTCCATATCCGTTTTGCATAAAAAACATCCTCTTCCCTTACATCAGCCAAAGGGACCATTTCGGTACTGTCAATGTCCTTACGGGCATAGAAACCATCTTTAGGTGGTACTTTTAGTTTCTTTTTGGCTGTTTTAACAGGAGCTTTCACCGTATCTACTGCAGAAGCAGCGGCTACTGGTGCAGCTTTCTTCGGTGCTAACCTAGTTGGCTTTTTTTGTGCAAAAGCAAACGCCGTTAACAAAACTAAAATAGCAATACTTAAAATCCTTTTCATCTTCTTTTATTTTACACTGAACGCTAACGAAGGCAAAATTCTTTGACGACCATCTGGCCCTACAGAAACAATATCTTCAAAAAACACCCTCGTTCCAGGAGTAACAGAATTCATCGCACCTTTAACTGCACCAGCGAAACTTCCACCGCTACCCGCAATGGTAACAGCATCAGAACGTGGCTTAATAATGGTTAACTTATAACGTTGTATTTTAAACTTAACATCGAAAGGAAAATCATCCAGATCTGCTTCAATCTCGCTTTCGCTTTTTAACTGTACTGATGCAATATCGCCCCCTGCACGTCCGCCAACCTTTGCTACTGGCGCCGGAATGGCTTTCACCCTAAATTTTTGTGAGCCTAAGCTAACGGTTTTACCCGCGTTGTTTGCTGAGACATTGATAGATACTTCCTGACCGACCATGCTGCCCGGAACATTTACATTATAATTTCCATTACTACCAGACATTGAACCGCCTGAAATGGAAGCACGTACGCTTTCTAATGGAAATCCTGCTGCAGAAACAGTAAATGGATTGGCAATACCAGCATAAATTACATTCAGTTTCGTTGAAGAAACAGATGCTGATGGTTTTGCTACCTGATAGGTTTGCGGTTGAGTTTTGTATTCCTTTACCTGGCCATCAGTTTGACGAACACGTACGGTACCCACCCAGGTAAACTGACCCACACTACCCGTACCACCGGTATAAGTTCCTTTACCATCTTTAACTGATAATTTATTTCCGTTAACCGTAATGTCAGGAGTTGATCTCGAATCGCTGGCTGTTAAAAATACTTCAGCCGTGTAAGGCTGACCTTGAATTACATAAGAAGTAGGTGCTACTGCAACTGCCGCAAACTGATCCAGATTAACCTGTGCTTTATCCATATTTCCGAACAGTTTCTTCACTACTTCTGCCTCAGCATTTTTAGTATCTGTTTGTAGTTTGGTTAAAATAGTCATAGCGGCCGTTAGTGGTGTTCCCTCACCAAAGTAAGTTTCCTGCCAATTCCCTTTTCTTTTTCTTACCGGATCTTTAGCTTCAAGAGAGAAAGAAACATTCGCTCTATCATCTTTGTCTAACAAAGAGATTAATTTTTCGCGCGTGTCGTTAATTCTCTTCTTTAACTCATCTGCTTTCTTTTGGTTAATCATGATATTCTGTGCGATATCCTGATTAGATCTATTTACCAGATCATCCGTTTCAGGGTCGATCCCCTCACCTGCCTGAGTAAATTCTTTTTTAAGACTTTCAATGTAATTATTTAAATCATCTGCCGCCTTTTGCGCTTGTTTAGCCTTATCATAAATAGGCTGGGCACGTACTGGCTCTTCTTTCAACTTCGAATTTTCGAAGGCAGAAAACAACTGATTAATGCTTGTATTTACATTGTTTTTAGAAGTATCCAAACTATCGTTGATATTTTTAAATGCATCTAAAATGGTATCTGATACGTTTAAGGCGAGCATGGCCAACAATACCAAATACATGATATTGATCATCCGCTGCCTTGTTGTTTCTTTTCCGCCTGCCATATGAGTAGCTTTTCTTTAAAAATTAAAAACTAAACAAATTATACACGTGGGCCATTCATAGCCGACAACATATTGCCATAAATTGCATTCAGCGATGATAGGTTTTTAGCCAGTTTGTTCACCTCTTCTTTAAACTGTTTCGAATCTTCCATCGATTCGTTAAAGTTTTGCATGGTTAACGATAAGTTAGAATAGAATTTATTCATCGATTTTAGATGTGTACTAGAATCCTGTAATTCCAACTCATAAACCGCATTTAAAGCCGATAAGTTCTTAGCTAAATTATTAACCTGTTCATGGTATGCCTGAGAATCTACATTGCTTTCGCCCATTGCTTTTAAATTAGCAGTTGCTTTTTCAAAAGATGCACTCAGATTATCAAAACCAGCTGATGCGGTTTTAATCTTACCTGTTAATTCATTTGTTGCAGTAGATGTATCCGCAACATTCGAAATTGCAGCTACCTTATCACCGAACGTACGTAAACCGGTACCCAAACTTTCAATTAATTCCGGACCAATTTTAGCATCAGATAACATTTTATCTAAAGCGGCAGTATTAGATGAAGCCACTGCAGCAACAGGTCTGGCTGAAGCCGTTGGTAAATCTCCTTTAAAATCTGCCTTTAATTCAGGATAAACCCTTTCCCATGCTGGTTCTGGTTCTGGTGGAAAAAATCCTGTTAAAAAGAACAAAAATGCCTCTACGCCAAGACCAATACCGATCATATAGTTACCTAAAATCCCACCAATATGCAGAATTTTAAATAATGCTCCGATAATTACAATACTTGCTCCCCATGAAATTGCTACGTGTAACCAGCCTGGTTGTTTTTTTGCTGCCATAAAATTTGATGTTTTCTTTAGTTTTAGTTTGTTTGGTTTAACGTCTTAAATCGGTACCAGGATAAGATGAAACGCACCTGAAACCAATATATGACCTTTGAGTATCCTGATATTCGTATGTTGCTACAGCATTTTGTAGAAAATAGCCTGTATCTTTCCAAGAACCTCCCTTAACCACTTTACGTTTTTTGTATTTGCTGTCGCCTGCACCAGCATCATAAGTAAAGTTAGGGTTCAGATCATGCAATAGCGGGCTAGCACCTTTATTGTAAGCAGTGATGGTCCATTCTGACACGTTTCCAGCCATATTGTACAAGCCATAATCATTTGGAAAATAAGATTTGACACCTACTGTGTAAATACCGCCATCGCTTGAATAATCACCACGACCGGGTTTAAAGTTAGCTTGTAAACATCCTTTTGTATTTCTAATATAAGGGCCTCCCCAAGGATATTTCGTTTTGGTATTACCCCCTCTTGCCGCATATTCAAATTCTGTTTCAGCGGGTAACCTATAGTCTGATCTTGACCCCACAGGTTGTTTTCTTGATGTTGCAACACCATCATATAGTCTGGTTCTCCAGTGAGAAAAAGCCTTAGCCTGCTCCCAGCTTACCCCAACTACCGGATAATCGTCATATGAAGGATGGTTGTAATAACCACGCACCATTGGATCGTTCTGTGAGTAAGAATAATCTGTTTTCCAAACCATTGTATCAGGATAGATAGCAACGCTATAGCGATCAATATAATCCTGGCGTTTGCTATTAGGGTCTTTATGGCCAATGGCTGCCTTGTCCATATTTAATTCGGCGTATGAATATTCGAATTTACGAACATCTAATTCTTTCTTGCCTGGAAGTGCATCTAAACCTGAGTAATACATGCCATCTAACTGGCTCGCTTGAGCTGCTGATGCGCCCTTACCTTTATTACGCCAAATATTGACGCCATTTTTACCTACCTTTTTCCAGTCGATGTATTTATCCCCGCCAAGCGCAGCTGCGGCATTTCCTTTGGGGGTAACCATAAATTGCTGCGGGTTGCCCATCATTACAATCGCAATTGAATCGCGCACCCAATTGGTAAACTGGCGGTATTCGGCATTGGAAATTTCTGTTTGATCCATGAAGAATGCACTGATAGTAGTCATCCTACTTGGTCCATTCTGGGAAAATGTAATGTCTTCATCCGATCCTCCCAGTGGTGTATGACCTGGTGGAATATAAACCATTCCTAGTGGGATTCTATCGTTTTTAAATTTTCGGTTATAAGCGCCAACTAGCTCGCCTTGGCCACCATTGCCACAGCTTGCCAGCATTACAGTTATACCTACAATAGCTAGAAGGTAGATTTTCTTCATATTTTCAATTTTGTGCACAGCACGATTAGGGGCAATTTTATCAAAAATCACTGAAATTATCTACAAAAGCAAATATTTTACATTAAATCATTGCTTAAAGGCAATTAAAGTTAGATTAATAAGAACCCAATTGCCTTAAAAGTTTTCCAATAATATGCGTAACCCCCTCACTAACAGTAAAGTTACGCATTTATTGTATTGACTGAGAATAAATTATTTGGTGTGTTATTTATTAGATATTTTGATATAATTTTCTATTGCCATCGTCATTGATGGGACGCCTGGAGTTGGCGCAGCAATATCTACGATCAGGCCCATATCTGTACAGGCTTTGCTGGTATTAGTCCCGAAAGCAGCAATCCGGGTATTGTTCTGCTTAAAATCAGGGAAATTTTTAAATAACGATTGAATACTTGAAGGACTAAAAAATGCGATAACGTCGTAGAATACTTCAGCCAAATCAGATAGATCACTGACTACGGTTCTAAATAAAACCGCTGGTGTAAAGTCATATCCGCTTTTTTCCAAGAACTTCATGGTATCTTCGGTAGCCATATCAGAACAAGGATATAAAAATTTCTCGTTGGCGTGTTTCTTTAATACTTCAGCTAAATCAGCTGCGGTTTGTTTACCAAAAAAGATCTTACGCTTCCGATACTGGATATACTTTTGCAAATACAACGCAATGGTTTCAGATAGACAGAAATATTTTAATTCTGCCGGCACCTCATAACGCATTTCTTCGCAGATTCTAAAAAAATGATCTGCTGCATTTCGGCTGGTAAAAATCACAGCCGTAAAATCGGCCAGGTTAATCTTATCCTTTCTAAAGTCTCTTGCTGGTACACCTTCCACATGAATAAAAGACCTGAAATCAACCTTTAAGTTGTGTTTTTTGGCCAAATCGTAGTAAGGAGATTTTTCTGTTTCAGGTTTTGGTAAAGTAACCAAAATACTTTTTACTTTGCGGATTCTAGAGTCGTTCTTTTCTTGCATTTTCCTTTTCCTGCTACAGTCCTATCGTTTTAATTAGTATTAAGATGGGACATATTTCGAGGGCGCAAAAGTACAAAAATAAATGCATTTTAGAAAACTTATTATTAGAAAGTATCGTTACACCTGCCCGCAAAAGCTGAAAAGCAAAAATGACGCCTAATAACAAGAATGCCAACACGATATAAACCGAACCATACTTAAGTGGTGAGAGCGCAAAAGCAACCACTAACGGAATAAACAGTAATGATGCATTGAAGTAACTGAGGTACAAAATTGAAATATATTCGCCTATTGGTTTCTGCACATTGAATAGGTAACCTAAAAAGCGTAAAATGATTAATTTTAGCGCATAAAAAACAATGATGGTAATAGATATGCTAAAGAAAAACTTAAACCCATCTTTAGCTTGGTACATATCATTCCACTGCGCCACCAGAAAAAAGAACATCCCAAAAACGAAACCAAACTGCACAAAAAGCAATAAAAATGGCCACGAACTGAAAAGGTTATCTTCTTTGTTGATATTATTCAGAATCCTGTTACTGAAAAATGCCTGAACGATTGCCGATAGTTGCTTAGAAAAAGCATTTTTTAAAATGGCAAAAATAATGAGCATACCAAAAATAAAGCCCAGTAAACCTACATTTCCCTTAGGGATTTTGGTACCCAACTGGTAAGGATTTGCTTTTTTCTTTAAATGATGGTATTTCTTGTGCCATGCCCATAAATCGAGCTTTGGAGAAAGATATTCTTTTTCAATAGTATCTATAAGTGCACTTTTGTTAATTAAACGATTAGGCAGCACCCAGGTATGATGAATTAAAGAATCGGTAGCATAACGCTGTTTAGCCAGCGTAGCCGAATCAGGCCTATATCTTCGATATTGGTAATGATTCTGGGTCAGGCTATCTCTTTGAACAGGTATTTCTTGTGCTGCTACAAAATTAGCAGACCATAAAAACGCGAACAAAATGAAAATAAATTTCGGCATGCTGTAAATCAAAACTTAAGGATGCAAAAGTAACCGAATAATCAAGGTTTACCTAAAGAAAATATATGGATTTATGAATAACTTTGTTTAAACTCAAAAGTCTGTATACCACAAGTGTTTAATTCAATAAAGAAAACACCAATATTTGGAAGAACAACTGCTGCTCCAGAAAAGGAGGATAAGAAAAGATGGAATAAAACATTTAGAAAAATCTCTAAAACACAGATTTTCAATCAAAAGGAACTTCCTAATAAGATTTCAGCTGTTACTGATGTTTGGGATGGCAATAAAGAAGGGAAAAGATATTTTAAAGATTACGGCGCAAAGGATATGAGAAAATAATTTACGTTCTTAAAATAGCAAAGCTATTACTTTACAAAAGCAACTAAATGTAAAGTTATTACTTGACAATCGATTATGCTTTGTAAAGTGAAGGTATTACTTCTGGTTTATGACAATAAAGAAAAATTAACTTCACTATCTTTGCATCAATGTCCGGTATCTATATCCATATTCCTTTCTGTAAAAAGGCCTGCCACTATTGCGATTTCCACTTCAGCACTTCACTAAAATATGCTGATGAAATGGTGGAAGCCATCTGTAAGGAAATCAAAATGAAAAAAGACCGGATTAGCGGACAGGTAGGGAGTATTTATTTGGGTGGGGGTACACCTTCCATCCTATCAGAAGCAGCTTTGCAAAAGATTTTTGATACCATTACCCAAACTTTTTCGGTAAATGCCAATGCAGAAATTACCATTGAAACCAATCCTGATGATTTAACTGCACAGAAATTAAAAGAGCTGAAACAATTACCGGTTAACCGCTTTAGCGTGGGCATTCAATCTTTTTATGATGAAGACCTGACCTGGATGAACAGGGCGCACCAGGCCCGTGAAGCGGAAGATTGCATTAAGCGGACTCAGGATGCTGGTTTTGAAAACTTAACCCTTGATTTAATTTATGGTTATCCTTTACTTACGGATCAAAAATGGTTAAACAATATCCAAAAAGCAATCGAGCTTGAGGTTCCACATATTTCTGCCTATGCCTTAACGGTTGAGCCCAGAACGGCTTTGGCCCATGCCATAAAAAATAAAAAACAAACACCCGTAAACGATAACCAAAGTGCTGCGCAGTTTGTAATTTTAATGGAAAACCTGGTAAATGCCGGATTTGAACACTATGAAATTTCGAATTTTGCTAAACCAGGTCATTATGCCGTACATAACACCAATTATTGGAAAGGTGTAGATTATATTGGCATTGGTCCATCTGCCCATGGGTTTAATGGCCAAAACCGGTACATGAACCCCGCGAATAACGCTTTATATATGGAAACCTTAAGCCAGAATATACTCCCTGAAGTAGTTGAAGAGCTAAGTATAAACGATAGATTTAACGAATACATCATGACATCGCTCAGAACCATGTGGGGAACTGACTTACAAAAAATAAACATCGATTTCGGGAAAGACTTTTTAGAAGAAACAAAACATAACCTTAAAAATTTTGAGGATAAAGACTGGCTGATGATTGATAGTGATACTATTTGTTTAAGCCAGAATGGGAAATTATTTGCCGATCATATTGCTTCGGAATTATTTATCGTAGGAGATGAATGAGTGAATTGAGAAGAATTGAATTAGAGCATGACCGATTTAGCGATCAAAACGACAATCACTCGTTCAAAACTCAATCACGCCATAATTAATTAAAATATATGTCAAAAATTGTATGGATCACAGGCGCATCATCAGGTATTGGCGAAGCCCTGGTATATGAATATTTCAAAGCAGGTAACAAACTGATTATTTCCGGAAGAAACCGCGATGAATTGTTCCGCGTTAAAGGAAATTGCCAGAATTCCTTTAATGTCCACGTTTTACCGTTCGATTTAAGTGAAACGGCTTTACTAGAAAATAAAGCTGCCGATGCCATCCGTATTTTTGGTAAGATAGATTTATTGATCAATAGCGGAGGTGTAAGCCAGCGAAGCCTGGCCCTGGAAACCAACCTGAAAACTGAACAACAAATTATGGACACCAATTTTTGGGGTACCGTTATACTGAGCAAAGCAGTTTTACCCTCCATGATCGCCAATGGAAGTGGCCAGGTCGTTGTAATTAGCAGCCTGGTTGGCAAATTCGGCACGAAATTCCGCTCAACCTATGCAGCATCTAAACATGCATTACATGGTTATTTCGATTCTCTCCGGTCGGAAGTCTACGACAAAAATATTGATATTACGATAATCTGCCCGGGTTTTATTAAAACAAATGTAACCTACAATGCGCTAACGGGAGATGGGAACCCATTGAATATGATGGGCGATGCACATGAAAACGCCATGTCACCTGCCGGGTGTGCAAAACAGATTATTCAAGCAGTTAGCAGCAAAAAAGAAGAGGTTTATATTGGCGGAAAAGAAACCCAAGCAGTTTTATTGAAACGTTTTTTCCCAAAGTTTTTTTCTAAAAAAGTAAGGACAGCAAAGGTGAATTAGAGAATAGTTCAGCGTTAAACATGCCGTATCAAGAGTTTAATTTAAGATTCGACTTAGCAGCAAACCCATCTTATCTAAACCCGGTTGGAGCGGTATCCTTTTGGCGCCATTCTGAGCGTAGTCGAAGAACAGCCAAAAGATTTAGCGAAAAACGGGAGTATCCCATCCGAAGAACTACTACAGCGCCTTTACAAACTAAAAATAAAATAATTAAAACGCTAACAATCAGTATTTTAAAATTATTTTTTAATTTCTGAAAACCAAGTATCTGTTAACCGTCGTAAATGGAATCAAATAACAGAAACTTAAAATTAGAAATAATGAAAAATTTAATCTTATCAGCATTTGCTGTAATTACCATGGCATTCACAACACAGGTTTATGCTCAGAAAAACCCAATGGTTGGCGGTGCAGCCATGTATGCAACCAAAGATATTGTAGATAACGCTGTAAATTCAAAAGACCATACAACATTGGTAGCAGCAGTTAAAGCTGCAGGTTTGGTAGAAACTTTAAAAGGCGCTGGTCCGTTTACCGTTTTTGCACCAACAAATGCAGCTTTCGATAAACTTCCTGCCGGAACAGTAAATAACCTGGTTAAACCAGAAAACAAAGCAACACTTACTAAAATTCTAACTTACCATGTTGTTGCAGGAAAAATGGATAGCAAAGCAATCGCAAAAGCCATCAAAGCTGGCGGTGGCAAGGCAGAATTAACAACTGTAGAAGGTGGTAAACTTTGGGCTTGGATGGAAGGCAAAAAATTAGTGCTAAAAGATGAAAAAGGTGGAATGAGTACGGTAACAATTGCAGACGTTTACCAAAAAAATGGTGTGATCCACGTAGTAGATACCGTTTTAATGCCTAAATAATAATAAAATATATCCTTAATATTAGCAAAACGTTCTGGCGAAAGTCAGGACGTTTTTGCTTTTATATCAATACTGAAGATTAGGCCCAAGCCTCATTTTAAGTTAGAAAATTGTCGACTGAATTTTCGCCCTTAAATACCCGGGATAAAAGGTTGTATAACTTAATTTTACCGCGTAAATTTGCAGACTTTTTGATCGCTATTACTAATTTAAGTAATTACGCTAAAAAGAATAGAAGCGAACAATTAAATTGGCTGAGAAGATTTACACTCAGCACTCCAAATACCAAACTTTAGTATGCATCCCAATATTATAAAAATCCAAAAAGAAATTGAGCCGCTTAGGCAAGAGATTATTAACCATAAGATTTATTCGGTAATCAGTGAGCTGGAAGATCTCCGCATTTTTATGGAACACCATATTTTCGCAGTCTGGGATTTTATGTCGCTGCTTAAAGCCTTACAGATTAATTTAACCTGCACCAGTTTACCCTGGTTCCCGGTAGGCGATCCAATTACCCGGCAATTGATCAATGAAATTGTTGCCGGCGAAGAATCCGATGTGGATGCTAATGGAGAAATAAAAAGCCACTTTGAACTCTACTTAGACGCGATGGAACAATGTGGCGCCAATACAAAGCCGATCCATATCTTTTTAGCGGAACTAAAAAATGGAAAAAGCTTTAATAAAGCCTTCGAAATTTCCAGGGCACCAGCAACTGCCAGAGATTTTGTTCATGCTACTTTCGAAACCATTAACAGTGGAAAAACTCATTTACAGGCTGCAAGTTTTACCTTTGGTCGTGAAGATTTAATTCCGAACATGTTTTTCAGCATGGTAAATGATTTGAACAGTACCCAGCCGGATCAGGTTTCGATTTTTAAATATTACCTGGAGCGCCATATAGAGGTAGATGGCGATCACCATAGCCATTTAGCGCTTTCTATGACAGCGCAGCTTTGTGAAAAAGATGAAGCATTTTGGATGGAGGCCGAAGAAACTGCAAAATGGGCGTTACAAAAAAGGATAGATCTGTGGGATGCTGCCTATGCCGAAATTGTTAAAAATAAAGTTGCGGCTTAATTATTAAATTGTTAAGTATTTACTAATTTTAGATTACGTGATTTTAGTCACATTTACCTGCTAACATCAATTTTATAAAATAAAATTTACACATTTGTTGTTCGGCACAAATAACCGATTTTTAAGCGCATGAGTTTCATTTTAAAACCTGTTGATATCGTTGAGAGCATCACTCCCGAAGATTTTAAGAAAAATTATCTGAAAACTAAACGTCCGTTAGTCATCAGGGGCCTAACTAAAGACTGGCCTGCCAGAGAAAAATGGACGACTGAATATTTAAAAAAAATTGGTGGGGACCTGGAAGTTCCGCTTTACGATAACTCTAAGGCAGATCCTTCAAAGCCGATTAATGCTGCTACAGCGCACATGAAATTTGGCGATTACCTTGACCTGATTAAACGTGAGCCTACCGAACTGCGCATATTCTTTTTTAACCTGTTTAAAAAAGTACCCAGTTTAATCAATGATGTAAAAATCCCAAAAGATTTAATGGGCGGTTTTATCGAAAGTATGCCGGCAATGTTCTTTGGCGGCTCTAATTCGGTAACCTTTTTACATTACGATATCGATTTACCACATATTTTCCACACCCACTTCGGGGGCAGAAAACACATCATTTTATTTGATTACAAATGGAAAGACAGGTTGTATTGCCTTCCAAATGCAACTTATGCTTTGGAAGATTACGATGTCGCCAATCCGGATTTCAAAAAATTCCCTGCATTGAATGGTGTAGAAGGTTATGAAGTTTTCTTAGAGCATGGCGATACTTTGTTTATGCCAACCGGAATGTGGCACTGGATGAAATATCTGGATGGTTCATTCTCTTTAAGTTTGAGGGCATGGGACCAATCGATTAGTCGTAAAGTAGCGAGTGTTTGGAGTTTGTTTACCCATGGCGCCATTGATAGTTTGATTAAAATGACTTTCAAAGAAAAATACGCTCATTGGAGAGAGAAAAAAGCAGTTAAAATAGCCGAAAAAGCGTTAGCCAAAGGCAGACCATAAAAATTGAAAAAAATTAAAATACAACGGGGCATCGGTAAACGATAGCCCCGTTTTTGTTATCATTGCAAATTATATTTTAGTGCACGTTAAAAATCGGATCACAGATGGATACCAATATACTTACCGAAAAACAAAAAATGCTGGCAGGCAAAGCTTATCTGGCTGGTGATGCAGAACTGTCAAAAGAAAGATTAAAAGCCCGCGAAATGGTTTACGAGTTTAATCATTTGGCTCCGAAATTCATTAAACAGCGTAAGGATTTATTGAAACGACTTTTTGGCAAAACAGAAAAAATGTTTTATGTAGAACCACCCTTCAGATGCGATTATGGCTATAATATTGAAATCGGTGATAATTTTTATGCCAATTTTAACCTCGTTATTTTAGATTGCGCAAAAGTGAGCATTGGTAATCATGTTTTTATAGCACCAAATGTGGCCATTTATACTGCAGGGCATCCCATTCATGCTCATTTGCGTGATCAGGAATATGAATGGGCACAAGAAATTACCATTGGCAATAGTGTCTGGATCGGTGGAAATGTAGTGATTAACCCGGGCGTTAAAATAGGATCTAACGTGGTAATCGGATCAGGAAGTATTGTAACCAGAGATATTCCGGATAACGTTTTTGCCGCAGGGAACCCATGCAGGATAATCCGCCAGTTAACTGATGCAGATAAAGATTATTATTACAAAGATTTTAAGTTAGGAGAGTAAATCAATCATCGTCCCGATTTTCAATCGGGATGTATGAGAAAGGCGATTTTATCGCCTTTACATTACTCTTACAGCATTAAAAATGCTATTCCCGCAAATCTTCGTTACAAACGAGGACTATAAAGGTAATTTTAGCTGAGATTCATTTAATTCACTTTAAATGAGCTAATCATCGAATCCAGCAGTTTATGATAATTCTTGGCCTCTTTTGCTTCGCCCATGAATATAAAAGAATAAGTTTTATCCTTAAGTTTAAAAAGGGCGATGCTCCCAATATTTCTATTTGCTATAACCGAGGTTTCGAAACCGACCCTAAGCGCTTCTTTATTTCCAACTTTAATATTGCGGGCAGTATCAAGTAATCCAAACGCTATCTTTTTTTGCCGATAGATACTTCTGTATGAACGAATTGTTTTCTCCAGAAATGAACTTAGATTGAGGTTTTTATTTATTTCTGTCAAAACCAGATAACCATCCTTGCTTAGAGGCTCTTGATTGTCTATGGAAATGATGCGTGTTCCCTTTATTCCATCAATGGGACGATCTTTTATTACTTTCCAATATTTATTGGGCAACTGAATACTCAATCCATTTTTTTGGTAAAGCACGGGCTGGTCTTTACGGTTTGAAGAGTAATTGCAAGAAACAAATAGTAAAAACGAAAAAATAACGCTAAGTATATTTTTCATGTTTGAAGTAAATGTTACTTATGAGCTATGATCTACAACCACTTTCCATTCGCCCTTAATTTTTTTAATTAATAAGGTGAAATACCCTTTCAGTTCATCTTTCTCACGTTTTACATTCCAGCTGCCCAATACAAAAGCCACATCAGGTTTTAAAAAATCAACCTTTTTTATGCCGAATACCAAAAAGCCCATGGCAGATTTATCAGGATAACCTTTTTTATAATTATCCAATGTTTTTTGCCAGCCATAAGTTGGTCCGCTTTTACCCACAAAAAGTAAACTATCCGATTTTTCATAACCCTGCATAAAAGCTTCAACATCACCTTTATTCCAATCGGTACGCTGCCTTTCAAGTAAATTAAGTATGGCTTGTTTATCTTTTGCATTTTGAGCAAAAGCACTAAAGGAAGCTAAAAACAATGCGATTACCAGTATTCTTTTCATCATTATCTGAGTTAAGGTAAAAATTAAAGATATGAAACAAATTATTTTGTTCCATGCTTAAAAATTCTTTATTTACATCTCTATAAATCTGCTATGCAAAATAAAGTAATTACAATTGGCGAAATACTCTGGGATGTTTTTCCGGAAGGCAAAAAAGCTGGCGGCTCGAGCATGAATGTTGCCCTTAATTTACACAAACAAGGTATAGAAAGCCGCTTTATTAGTGCCATAGGCCATGATGAAAACGGCAAAGAGCTAGTTAATTTTCTAACCGGCAGTCATTTCGGAACTGATTTAATTCAAATTAATGCAGCATTACCAACCAGTACGGTTGTGGTACAGCTAGACGAAAATCATCAGGCTACTTATACCATTAAACAACCCGTAGCATGGGATGATATCAAAACTACAGCCGAGAACATAAAGGCCGTACAACAGGCAGATGCCTTGGTGTATTGTAGCTTAACCTGCAGGGAAGATAAATCTAAAAAAACCATCCTTGAACTCTTAGACCATGCAAAAACTAAAATATTCGATATTAACCTCCGGGCACCATTTTATTCAAAAGAACTAATTGAGCAGCTTTTGGCCAAAGCAGATATCCTGAAAATAAACGAGGATGAAATTGTTTGGGTAAAAGAATCATTCGGTTTAACGGGCAATACTGATGAACAATTGTTAAAACAGCTTTCAAGCCAGTTTAATATCGAAACGATCTGCCTTACACTTGGTGATAAAGGTGCCTGCGTATTAAAGGAAGGCAAATTATTTAAACATGCGGGTTATAAGGTTCAGGTAGCTGATACCGTTGGTGCAGGCGATGCCTTTTTAGCCACTTTTATTGCCTGCTACCTGCAAGGTTACCCTATGGAAACCACTTTAGACAATGCCTGTAAGGTGGGTGCTTTTGTAGCCTCTCAACCAGGGGCAAACCCTGAGTATAATAAAAAGATTTACCACATGTCTCTTGAATAGAACATTCTGCTTCCAGTTGACAGTTTCCAGTTGACAGTTTTCAGTTGACAGTTTCCAGTTAACAGTTTTCAATTCAAGTTAATCCTTTCTATTTATACCTATTGGTTTTGCGTTAGGGATTGTAAGGGTTCAGTGCCGGTTCTTCACCGGTACCGAAGCGAAGCGCAGCCCTGAAAAGCCCGACCCTTTCCCGATTTTTCATCGGGATTGGGGAACGCCCAAATCAGTTTGCAATTGGCAATTGGCAGTTTGCAGTTTGCAGTTAGCCGTTTGTAATTGGCAGTTTACATTAACAGTTAGAAATTTTAGCTTAGCTGTGCTTTGATCTTTCAGCTTTTACCTTTTAGCTTCATTCCAAATATGACACCGCGCTTAAATTAATACTAAGCGAAACTTTTATCTTCGATAAATCGTTAATATAAACACATGAGAGGTTTTCGTTTTTCTGATTATAAGCCGGGCGATACGCCAAAAGGTGGTTTTGATGAGTTGCTGAAATTATTTAGCGAACTGCTAAATTATACAGCTGGAGATGCAGCAGAGGCTTTAAGCTGGCTGAACGAGCTGGACAAACAATATAAATTAACCAATAACGATTATGGTATCGGTAATTTTATCGACGACCTGAAAGATAAGGGCTACCTGACAGAAGACAATCAGTCGGGAGAATTTAAAATTACCGCCAAAACAGAACAGACCATCCGCAAATCTGCTCTGGACGAAATTTTCGGGAAACTCAAAAAATCTGGTCGCGGTAACCACAACAGCAGCCAATCTGGGATTGGGGAAGAGAAAAATGCCGACAGACGGGAATATAATTTCGGTGATAGTTTGGATCAGATCGATATGACTGCTTCGATACAAAATGCACAGATTAACCACGGCATTGGCGATTTCACTTTAACCGACCGCGATCTGGAAGTAGAGGAAAAGGATTTTAAAACCCTAACCTCTACGGTATTAATGATCGATATTTCGCACTCCATGATTTTATATGGCGAAGACCGGATTACCCCTGCAAAAAAAGTGGCCATGGCCCTGGCAGAGCTGATTAAAACGAAATACCCGAAAGATACTTTAGATATTGTGGTTTTTGGAAATGATGCCTGGCCCATTAGCGTGAAAGATCTGCCTTACTTGCAGGTTGGCCCATACCATACCAATACTTATGCGGGGTTAGAATTGGCTGCAGATCTGCTTCGCCGAAGGAAAACGCATAATAAACAGATTTTTATGATTACCGACGGAAAACCAACCTGCCTAAAGGAAAATGGTAAATACTATAAAAACAGTATGGGTTTGGATAGGAAGGTCATTAACAAAACCTTAAACATGGCAGCCCAATGTAAGCGGCTGAAGATTCCGATTACTACATTTATGATTGCCAAAGATCCTTACCTGCAACAGTTTGTTAGGCAGTTTACCGAAATTAATGGCGGCAGGGCTTTTTATAGCTCCTTAAATGGTTTGGGCGAATACATTTTTGAAGATTATATTAAAAATAGACGTAAAACAGTTAAGTAAGGTTGAAGGTAAAGGCAAGAAGGACGAAAGTAAAACCCATCGCCTAAATATTCAACTTATTACCAATAAGAGTAAGCGAAGATTGGAAGGTTGTTATTTACAAACTTTTGATCTGATTAACTTTTCAATATTTAAACCACGAAATGAAAAACACAACATTAGGCCAGTTAAAAACCACAGCATATAAATCAAGATCGGTAAAAGAAGAACTCAGGGAAAACCTGATTAAAGTTTTACGTGATAAAAAAACAGAGTTTGAAGGCATTATTGGTTATGATGAAACGGTGATTCCTGAGCTGCAAACCGCCATTTTATCGCGTCATAACATTTTACTTTTAGGTTTACGCGGACAGGCAAAAACGCGTATCGCCCGTTTAATGGTCAACCTACTGGATGAATATGTACCATACGTAGCCGGAAGTGAGATTTTCGATGATCCGTTGAATCCAATTTCCTGGTATGCTAAAAATGAAATTGCCACCAAGGGTGATGAAACCGAAATTGCCTGGTTGCACAGAAGTGAGCGATATACCGAAAAGCTGGCGACACCAGATGTTACCGTTGCCGATTTAATTGGCGATGTTGACCCTATTAAAGCTGCTACACTGAAATTAACCTATAATGATGAACGTGTAATCCACTTTGGTTTAATTCCGCGTGCACACCGTAGTATATTTGTAATCAATGAGCTGCCCGATCTACAGGCACGTATCCAGGTGGCCCTATTTAACATGCTGCAGGAAAAAGATATCCAGATTCGCGGTTTCAAATTGCGTTTACCTTTAGATATCCAGTTTGTATTTACGGCAAATCCGGAAGATTACACCAACCGTGGAAGCATTGTTACACCACTAAAAGACAGGATTGAAAGTCAGATTTTGACCCATTACCCAAAAACAGTCGAAATTTCGCGCCAGATCACCTTCCAGGAGGCAAAATTAACGGCTGATCAACGCGCCAATATTGAGGCGGATGGATTGGTAAAAGATTTAATAGAGCAAATTGCTTTTGAAGCGCGTAAAAGTGAATATATAGATCAAAAATCGGGTGTATCGGCAAGGTTAACCATTTCTGCCTATGAGAATCTGATCAGCACCGCTGAAAGAAGAATGCTGATTGCAGGTGAGAAAAACACCTTTGTACGTTTATCTGATCTTGCTGGAATTATCCCGGCCATAACGGGCAAGATAGAATTGGTTTATGAAGGCGAATTGGAAGGACCTGCACATGTAGCCACTACATTAATTGGCAAGGCTGTTAAAACCATGTTCGCACGTTATTTCCCCGATCCGGAAAAAGCAAAGAAAACAAAAACGGCTAATCCTTATACCGAAATAACCGAGTGGTTTACCGATGGGAATAATGTTGATGTTACCGACGCTTTAACGAATGCACAATACAAAAAGGCACTGATGCTGGTACCAGGTTTATATGATCTGGTGACGAAGTTTCATCCTAAGTTAAGCGAGAACCAAAATTTACTGTTAATGGAATTTGTGTTACATGGTTTGGCCGAATACTCACAACTGAGCAAAAACTTTTTAAATGGCGGCTTCGGCTTTTCTGATATGTTTGGCAGTTTATTCAACGCCGAATTTGATGAAGAAGAGGATGAAGACGATTTCAGATAATATCGAATTTCTCTAATTTGATTAGCTTTGACAATTCTTCCTTAAAGAAGAATCTGTTAAAGCTTTTTATTTATAAACCTTAAACATAATGGGAAGATTACCCTTCATCATTGCAGCCTGCATCTTTATTATTGCATTTGATATTTATTGCTTTAAAGCCATCACTGCTGTCTTTAATAAATGGAAACCAAATACCAAAAAGATATTTTCCATTGCCTATTGGACTTATAGCTCCTTATTGATTATTGGTGTTTTTTGTGGCATTTACCTAAATCTTTTCCTAACCTTAAGGGCCATCATTTTAGTGGCTTTCTTTTTAACCGTAGCCTGTAAATTGGCTATGTTACCCTTTTTAGTATTGGATGACTTACGCAGGTTATTCCTCAAAATTTTTAGAAAAAAACACATCGTAAAAGACCAGCCAATTAGCGAGGCAGCACCGATATCAAGATCAGAATTTCTGGTGAAAGCTGGATTGGTGGCCGCAGCAGTTCCTTTAACCTCATTGAGTTGGGGTATTATTTCAGGCGCATACGATTACCAGGTAAGGCGCGTAAATTTAATCCTCCCTAACCTACCCAAAGCTTTTGACGGGATTACGATGGGGCAGATTTCTGACATCCACTCGGGTAGCTTTTACAACAAAACGGCTGTAAAAGGTGGTGTAGAAATGTTGTTGGGCGAGAAACCCGATTTTATCTTTTTTACCGGTGATTTGGTAAATAACCTCACGAACGAAGTAAGGGACTATCAGGATATATTTTCGAAAGTAAAAGCACCACTAGGTGTATATTCTTCATTAGGCAACCACGATTACGGTGATTATTATTTCGGCAAAGAATCATCTCCTGCCAAAGTAAAAAACCTGAAGGATATGGTTGATGTGCATAAAATAATGGGCTACGATCTTTTAATGAACGAAAACAGGAGATTAAAGGTAGATGGAGAAGAAATCGGGATTTTAGGCATTGAAAACTGGGGAATGGGGCGTTTTCCAAAATATGGGAAGATGGAACTCGCAGTTCAAAATACGGATGATTTACCAGTTAAACTTTTGTTGAGTCACGATCCTTCACACTGGCGTGGAGAGGTTTTAAAGAAATACCCCCAAATAGATGCCATGTTTAGCGGCCATACCCATGGCATGCAGCTTGGTGTGCGTTTAAAAGAAATGCAATGGAGCCCGGTGCAATACATTTACAAAGAATGGGCTGGCTTGTATCAGGAGCAAAAACAGCAGCTTTATGTTAATGTGGGCTACGGCTTTTTAGGTTATCCGGGCAGGGTTGGTATTTTACCAGAGATAACGATATTTACGCTTAAAAGGGCATAATAAATCATTCGTCATTTCGACTGGAGTGCAACGGAATGGAGAAATCTATAAAGAAAGCTTAGATAATCTATGATAGATTTCTCCACTACGGTCGAAATGACGACTGTTATTTATCCCGCATTAAATCGATAACCTACCCCTCTAACGGTTTGTAGCAACTGTGGGTTATCAGGATTCAATTCTATCTTCTTACGTAAGCGTACAATATGCATATCAAGTGTTCTGGTATTTACATCAGAGTTGTAGCCCCAAACCACGAGCATCAATTCATCACGATTAATTACCTTGCCAGGGTTACGCAGAAAATAAAGGAGGATACGGTTTTCCAATATCGTTAATTCGATTTTCTTTCCATCTCTGAATAAAGTATGAATGTTTGGATGGTGCTCCATATTGCCAAAACGGTGTATTTCGGCCGAATCTTTATTGACGATAAATTTCACCTTATTCTCCAACATGGCCACCAAAACATCCATATTAAATGGTTTGGTGATATAATCAGATGCACCAAAATTATAGGCATCAATTTTATCTACATCCTGTGCCTTAGCAGTCATCATAATCACCAGGTTTTCGAAACCCTGTTTACGTATATTTTCGCAAACCTCAGCACCTTGTTTGCCGGGCATCATCCAATCTAACAAAACAATATCAGGCTGATCAGCCAAAATCATTCTTTCTCCCGCTTCACCATCATTTGCTTCCATCACCGTGTAACCTTCAGCCTTTAATCGGTGTGCTACCAAAAAACGAAGATTCTCATCATCTTCTACTATTAATATTTTTACTTCTTTAGACATTTATGTGTGTTTTAATACGGTTGTAAGGTTGAAACGTTGTCATGTTTGAAGGTTAAGTCTAACTTTAACCTTCCAACCTTTAACTTTCCAATTTTTAACTATTATAAGGTAGCACGATTTTAAACTCCGTACCACTTCCTACTTTACTTTTTACGGAGATTTCTCCTTCCATAAAGTTAACCAGTTCTTTGCAGAATGCCAAACCCAGGCCAACACTGCCCATTTGGTTATATTCATTCTGGATCCTGAAAAACTTTTTAAATATATTGTTTAATTCAGATGACGCGATGCCTATCCCTTTATCGGCAAAGCGAAAAACCAGCACCCCTTTTATCAGCTTTGCACTAATGTGTAATTTTTTCTGTTCTGGTTTAGAATACTTGTAAGCGTTCTCTGCCAGATTATCGAACAGACTTCCTAACAACACCGGGTCAGTAATAAAGGTTTTAAAGCCTACCACTTCGTAGGTAATCTTAAAATCAGGATGTTTTAGCGTATGTGATTCGATTGTACTTTCAATAAAATCAACAATATTAACTTCTTCCTGGTTGAGTTTTATCGCCTTATTTTCGATTTGTGTAAAGGCCAGTAATTTGTTCATTAGACCGTTCAGCTTGTCGGCTTCTTCATCCAGTATCTTGCCATAAAGCTGTTGCTCTTTCTGACTCAAAGCGGCTGCACTTTTAATATTGTTCCCAGCAATTTTGATTACACTCACGGGCGTTTTAAACTCATGTGTAAGGTTATTTACGAAATCGTACTGTAACTTAAACATTTTACTATTAATGTTCAGGTTACGATAAATCAGAAATGCAACCAATAAAAGCACGCCATATACCAGCAAGAGCACTAAAGCGATCGGCATGAAGTAAATAAAAATTTCTTTCTTAATGTAGGATTTTGATGAAATTAGGTATAATTTAAAATCGGAAAATGCGCCTGGCAGTGCAATTTCGGTATTGATATTTTCGTCTGGGGTATCAATCGGATCGTAAGTTAGCGGTTCAATCCTGATCGTTTGGTACAATAAGGGCCTGGTATTAATGATCTTGATTTTATGTGCATCAAGATTAAAAACCATTACATCCTGTTGATATACGGGAGCCGGATTTAACTTCCGCCTGATCATATCTTTATATACCCTTAAATCTTCCCGGCGGGGAATATTCAGGTAAGTAATTTTATTTTCATTAGAATTAACGATAGAAAAATTGGTGAACAACTCTTCTTGTGTAGGTACTGATGCGGTATCGAGATCCTCAACAAAAGTGGCAAGTTTAATGGCAATTGCATTAAAATCACTCCCTAAGGTAAAAGATTTGGTATCATCTGCTGAATACAACTTTACAGAATCAGGCTTTATCCCTTTCCCGAACTGAAAAATAGATTTTGGACCAATACCCAGGTGGTTTGCATTGATTCCATCCTTAACAGGAACATTCTTTACTTCTGTATCGTAAAAAGTAACCTTTGAAATGAAGGGATACTTTAACATCACCGTATCTACAAACTTTGCAGCAGTAGAAGAATCTAAATAGCCATTGTAATATGAAATCTCAGGCATTTTATTCTGAAAAAAATCATTGTATGGCTTAATACTCTGTTCAAGTACATTTACCTTCTCAGAAACAAAGTCGTTCTCTATCGTTTTTTTGCTATAGTTAAATGCAAGGAAAAGCGATAGGATAAAAAGAATGGAAATGAGTACAATAAAAGTTATACCCAGGGAGAAATTTTTACGGTAACTGCTTTTTTTATCTAAGGCCATACCTATTTCTTACCTAGATTTTCTTTTAAAAATGCTTCTAAAGCTTTGTATAGTGCTGTTCTACTCTGTTGGCGAACGATTGGGTCAGGACCTTCCTCTTTTTCGATATAGGTAACCTGAACGTTCCTTTTTTTAAGTTCTTTGATGAACTGCACCCCTTCTGCTACGTTAACCGTCGGGTCTTTTGGATTTTGGGCAATAAAGACAGGAGATCTGAACCGTTCTGCATGAAACACGGGTGAAGCAAACCGCATATAATCGGTATCGGTTACAGGATTGCCAATAATTTCGTAATACATCTGCAATTTAGCCTTTAAAAATGGAGGAAAGGTTTTCAGATAACTGAACAGGTTAATTACCCCAGAATTTGATCCGCCGCACTTATAAAGATCAGGATTTTTATATAAACAATTTAAAGCAATGTAACCGCCAAACCCATTGCCATAAATGGCAATTTTTTTAGGGTTGGCAATTTTTTCCTCAATCAGCCATTTAACACCATCGTTAACATCATTCTGTATTTTATCGCTCCATTGTTTAAAACCTGCAGCATAAAACGATTTCCCATAACCGGTAGAACCACGGTAATTTACCTGCAAAACGGCATAACCCCGGTTGGCCAAAAACTGTACCTCTGCATTGTAACCCCAGCTGTTTCTAGATTTAGGGCCATTATGTGGCAGTACAACCACAGGCAGGTTAGCTGCCTTTTTATTTTTTGGCAAGGTTAAATAACCATTAATTATTAAACCATCCCGGCTTTTGAAGCTGATGGGTGCCATGGCATTCATCTCTTCCGGTTTAATGTAAGGACTCACGTCAGTAAGCTTTTTAAGCTTTTGATCTACAGCCGTATATAAATAATAAGAACCTGGATTTTTATCGGTAAATGTGCGTATCACAAATACTTTATCGGTTTTATCCCTATCCATAATAATCCACTCAGTACCGGGTAAAAGCTTATCAATGCCAGAGTAAGCCACTTTTGTACTGTCATCCAGATAAAACTTTTCCCTTTTCCATGTTTCGCAGGTTGCAAAAAGCATTTTTTTACGGAAACGGGAGTAGGTTGCATCCACTACATTTAAGGTATCATTTGCGAAAAGTACCTGTTTTTCTTTGCCACTTTTTAAATCAATTGCTACCAGTGCATTTTTATCCCGGTTAACACTAGAGATAGCATAAAGCACGTTGGGTTGATCTTCCGAAAATGCAATCGGCTGCAAAGTTGTTTCAAAATTATTGGTAATTACAGGTACAAAAGCCTCGTTTTCCTTTTCGCGGTACATTAGGGTTTCATTCACTCCGTCACTGGCAACGGCAATTTTAAGTACACCTTTACTGTCTGTCATCCATTTGGTAATATTGCCTGGGTTTTTTGCCGCAATCTCCATTTTTCCATCCCGCACGTTTAAGCGGTATACATCAAAAACAGTCGAATCGCGTTTATTGGAGGCTACAATAATGTATTTATCATTAATTAGCTGATCTTCTATTACCCTTAACCTGTTCTTCTCGTTGGCACTCAATTGCACCTGCTTGCTTCCATCTTTATTGATCACAAAAATATCAGACCTGCGTTCTTTAGATCCATCTTCGGTATAATAAATCAGCTCATTATTGCTGGTCCAGAAGTGGAAACTGATATTCTTTCCATTCAAATGGGTTAACTGAACACTATTTCCGGTGGCAAGATCTTCAGCAAAAAGATCAAGTTTTTTATCATGAAGTTTCAAATACGAAAGACTTTTCCCATCAGGCGAAATGCGATAGTAGGCTTTATCCTGCGTTTTAAAAAATTCGTCTACAGGAATAGTATCATGGTTTGTGCCTTTGCAAGCCCAGATCAATGCAACCATTAACAATAGGAAAATCCTTTTAAGCATAAATAAATCCTTTACGGGATGACAAAAATAAACATCACATTAATTTAACAGCGATTTACACCAACAAAGTTACTCATGCGATCTAATAATAAGTAGTGGTTCAATTTAGTATTTATAAAATACCTACAAAATAAAATACAGGTAACATTTAAAATACGTTTAATATCCATTGGCCGTTTAGCTAAAGATGTATTAAAATATTACATTTAAAACTTATAATTTAGGGTTTATGAACCGTTTTCTTTTCATCATATTCTTATTGCTATCATTTGGGGCAAGTGCGCAAATTTCCCGCCCCAATCAGCAAATTGCTCCTGATGAAAGTAGCCTGGCTATCCAATATTATCAGGATGGCGAATACGACAAAGCGGCTGTGCTACTGGAAAAACTCTATGCCACCCCAAATAACGAAGCCTATTTCGACATTTACTTTAATGCGTTGCTAAAATTGAAACGCTATGATGTGGCGGAGAAAGTGGTTAAAAAGGAAATCAAAAAAAATCCACAGAACGATATTTATCCAATCGCCTTGGGCAAGCTTTATCAGGAGAAAGGCGATGTACAGGCGGCCAATAAAATCTTTAATGAGGTCATAGCAAAACTACCAAAAGAGGAATTTAGGATCAGAAATCTGGCCAATAGCTTTTATCGGTTTGAAAATTACGACTATGCGGTACAAACTTTTAAACAAGGCAGAAAACTATTTGGAGACGATCAAATGTTTGTCTTCGAATTATTAAACATTTACCGTTTTAAAAAAGATAAGCCCATGCTGATGCAAGAGTATTTGGATGCCCTTGCAACAATGCCACAACTTTTACCGCAGGCCGAAATTGTACTCTCTTCTATTTTTGAAGATAAAAATGATTATCAAACGTTTCAGGCAGCCATTTTAAAAAAAGTACAAAAAGCGCCTGATGCCGAAGTTTACGTTCAGTTACTTACCTGGAATTACATTCAACAACAGGAATTTGACATGGCATTGCGCCAGCTTATTGCGTACGATAAACGAACCAAAGCAGATGGGGGCTCCTTATTTAATGCTATTTACACTTTTGTAGACAACGGCGCTTACGAAACAGCGATTAAAGCGTATGACTATATACTGACCAAAGGAAAAGACAACCAATATTATCTTCCCTCAAAAATAGAAATGCTGAATACCAGGTACAACCTACGTACCAGTGGAAAATATACCATTGCCGACATTGATCTCCTGGCGAAAGATTATCAGGCATTATTAAATGAAAACGGCAAGAACAGGAACACACTTTTTGCTATAAAAAAACTAGCGAACCTGCAGGCTTATTATCTAAATCAGCCAGCCAATGCTGAAAAAGAACTGGAAGAAGCGATAAAAATGCCTGGTATTAACGATCAAGACTTAGGCCAGCTAAAACTCGATTTAGGTGATATTTATATTTTAACTAACCAACCCTGGGAAGCTTTTTTAGTGTACGAGCAGGTGAGCAAACGGTTTGAAGGACAACCGATAGGAAATGAGGCCCGCTTCAGGAGCGCTAAACTTTCTTTTTATCAGGGCAATTTCGAATACAGCAATAGCCAATGTTTAGTGCTAAAAGCCGCTACCTCACAACTAATTGCCAATGATGCACTAAACCTAAGTTTATTGATTAGTGATAACATCCAGACACCAGCCGATAGCAATGCCTTAAAAATGTATGCTGATGCAGAAATGCTTTTATTTAGAAACCTGCCTGAAAAGGCTATAAAAAAAATGGATAGCATTGCGATTGCCTATCCTCAAAATAGCTTAACGGATGCGATAATGATGAGTAAAGCACGGATTTTTATTAAAGCAAACGATTTTCAAAAAGCTGTTGATATTCTTAAAAAAGTAACGGAAGAATTTAAAGATGGAATCTGGACGGATGATGCCCTATTTACGTTAAGCGATCTGTACGAGAAGAAACTGAACGATATTGTGCAAGCAAAAATATATTTTCAAAAACTGATTACGGATTATCCTGGAAGTATGTTCAGCGCTGAGGCAAGAAAAAGATTTAGGAATTTGCGGGGAGATGGGGTTTAGTTTATCAGTGGTTCATTAGTCATTGGTTGATTTGTTTGGTTAATTATAAATCGGTTAACCGACTCCAAACCCAGAACACCAAACTCCCAACTATTATTCCCAATTCCAAACCACTACATTCCATTCTACATCGCTACTATCCGTATAAGTGTAAATTACCTCGAAGCCAATACGCTTATGCGCATTCATTGATCTTAAATTAATACTGGCGATCTCCGTGATTGCGAAGTCATACCTACCTTTAAAATAATCTTTGTAGGCATGATAACATTTATCAAACAAGCCTTTTCCCCGATAATCATAGCCTACGCACACCTGCCCAACTACAACATAATGATAATCAGAAATGGGTTTCCCCTGATATATAATGTGGTCAAAACTTTCGTACATTTCAACCAATCTCGGAATATCGCTTTTAGATTGGTCGGTCATTGCTAATACATAGGCTGCAATAACATCGCCATCCTTTGCAACAATATTAGGTTCGTATCCATGCAGCTTTTCCAGATCATCTAGCGAGTGCGAAACAGTAACAAACCCTTGCGTTTTAATTTGTTCTGGCGTTAAATCCTGTTTTAGGTTTTGCCTTTGAAGTTCAAGAATTCCTTTAAGATCTTTGGTGGAAGAGGTAGTGATGATAATCATTAGTGCAGACATTTATGAATCTAATGCAATAATTGTTAAGGTTAACAATAAAATGAAGCAAATTACTGCTAAAATTAAAATCCTGGCACCATGCTGTCTATCCATTAAGGAATAGGAAAAAACTTTTTCCCCGGTACTTAATGTCCGCTTTTTTTTCATTAAATCCCAGCCGATAACCAAGCCTAAAATGCCGCCAAAAATGGCAGTGAGGTAACCAGTATAAATGTAGTTGCGTGTCGAATGATCTATTTTTTGAGAAGCGTTGGTTCGTATCATGCGTAAAAACAATAAGAATCGCCAAATTTAAATGATTAACACCACTTTAAAGAATAAAATCTATATTCATCAATTTTTAACATTTACATATTTATCTACCTTTGTATATGTTTTTATATAATGTTACGCTCATCCTCGAAGATGCAGCAGCTGAAGAATGGTTACAGTGGATGCAGAATGTTCATATTCCACAAGTTATGGCTACAGGTATGTTTATTTCAAACCGTTTATTGAAAGTTGTTGATTCACCTAATGAAGGGGTAACTTACTGTTCACAATACGTTGTAGAATCATTAGACCACTACAATCAATACCAGGAAACATTTGCACCAGCTTTACAGGCGGAGCTAAACGAAAAATACAAAAACCGTTTTGTTGCCTATAGAAGTTTGATGGAATTTATACCCCCAACCCCCTAAAGGGGGCTTGCCCCAAGCAAAATATAATTCCCCTTTAGGGGATTAGGGGTTAAGCTTCTCGTTATTCTTATGCCTATTGGCATCCCGGATACTTTTTTTCTCGAGGTTCTTTTCTAAAGCTTCGGTTAAATTTATACCAGTTTGATTAGCTAAACAGATTAAAACAAACATCACGTCAGCCATTTCATCGGCCAGATTAACGGCTTCATCACTCTTTTTAAAAGACTGTTCGCCATATTTGCGGGCCATAATACGGGCTACCTCCCCTACCTCTTCCATTAAAATGGCCGTATTGGTTAATTCATTAAAATAACGGATACCCGTAGTATTAATCCAGCGGTCTACTGTTTCCTGTGCTTCGTTAATGGTCATTTTTTTCTTCTTCTATTTCTGATTTTATAATATTACTCACTTCGGGCTTTGCATCTTCAAGCAAAAACACACTAGCTCCCCTTTCTCTTGCATAAGGTGTTTTTATTTCCCCGATTTTGGTAATCTTGCCAAAATAGGGCTGCTCTCTCTTACGCAGGGGGTCTTCATCTTTTGATTCGGTGATCATAATGAAGTTTTTGATTGGTTTATCCATTTTAAACCAATACAGATAATCGGCATTGTAGGATACCGCATTGATGTTTTTATATTTTGAATAATAATTGATTGCACCTGCTTGTCCATAATTATCAGCACGTATCAATAAGGTAGATTTATCTTTAACCTTACCGTAAGCAATATCAACAAGTGCGGCCAGTTCCTTCCAGCCCTGCATATCCGCATAATCTTGTGGCAGCTCATGGTTCTTGCCATCTTCCCAACGCAATGCCCCAACCCGCTCAAACCTTTTATGGTGGGCAATAATTTCATCAGGACTGTAAACCGGCATTAAGAGCGGTAACAAATAAATAAATGAGCCAATATTAAAAGCAAACAGACACCCCGTTAATATATATTTCTTTGCTAAAAACCGACTTAAATAAACCGCACCAAAAGCCAGTAAAACTGGGTATAAGCCGAGGGCATAATAATCTTTTGCTTTAAAATAACTAAATACGGCCAGGGTAATAAAATAAGTAAGGATGATCCAGCCATGTTTCCTGAAATCTTTATAAAAAATCAGACTACCAATCCCAGCCAGAAGCACAAATATCGAACTGATAAAAAAGAGAAACTGTGTGATCAAAAAATCTATACGTTTTACATGTACCAATTGTGTAGCCTGCAAAAGTTTCATGTGGGTGAGCACAGGGAAATGGTGATTAATCTGCCAGATTAAATTAGGCGAAATAATTACAAGTATCAGTAAAACTGATAGATAAAGATGTTTATCCGCAAATATTTTCCGGTTTGACGTAATAATAATAGCAGGCAACAAGCCAATAATCAAAAAAAGGATATTATACTTATTCAAAAAGCCTAAAGCCACAAAAATGGCAAAAGAATAAAGGTATTTAGCCTCATTTTTATTGAAATATTTTAGCAAATAATAGAAGACTGCCGTCCATGCCAAAACATCAAAAGAATTAGGTTGATAAAGGGTATTTAATCTAAGTAGAGAAGAACATAAAAAGGCTACCGCAACCAGGCATTTGGCCAGTAAGTTTCCTTTTAAAAAATCAACGATTTTCCAGCAGTAAAGTAGAGTTAAAACACCTATTAAGGCAGGAACAAACTTTACCATAAAAACACCATTGCCAAAAGCTTTAATCAGCCAGGAAAATAGCGAAGTTAACGGTGGAACGGAAGTAAAACCTGCCGCAAGATGATTGGCCTGATCTAAATGCAGGAATTCATCGCGGTGTAATTCATAAACGGAATTAACCAATACAAAAGATAACGTTAATTTTAACATCAGAAAAAATACCAGACAACCATATTCCGCTGGTCGGTTCGGATTTTTATCCTTCATATTAGATTAAGTTTGTTTATTGAAATAGAATGACTTACGGTTTTGACTGCTCATCAGCTAATTAGTTACGTTCAGTACGATTAAATTTGTTACTCCTTGTTTTTGGTATCTATTATAATTGTAACCGGTCCATCGTTTAATAAAGCAATTTTCATATCTGCACCAAAAATTCCCGTCTTTACCCTCTTCCCTAATAAAAACGAAAGTTCATCGATCATTTTCTCATACAGTGGAATTGCTACATCTGGTCGCGCTGCCCTTGTAAAACCCGGACGGTTTCCTTTCCTGGTAGATGCAAATAAAGTAAACTGACTAATCAGTAAAATATCACCTCCCACATCGGCAAGTGCTTTATTCATCATCCCGTTTTCATCACTAATAACACGCATGCCAATAATTTTCTGGGCCAACCACGCTAAATCTTCTAAAGTATCTGCATTTTCAATACCTAACAACACCAGAAATCCGTTTTCTATGGCTCCTGTTACCTCACCATCAACCGTGCAACTGGCCTGAGTAACTCTTTGTAAAACTGCCCGCATTTTATACTATTTTTGCTTAAATCAATTGTATGCGCAAGATAAGTATTTTAGTTATTTCTGTAATTCTCTTCTTCGGGTGTAAGCAAAAACCGGTTGTTCACCCTACTTTTTATTATTGGAGAACGGATTACCAGAACAAAAAAGCAGAAACCAATTATCTTGATCAATTTGGATCAAAATCTTTGTATGTGCGGATTATGGATGTAGATTTTAATCCAGATCTGCAATTGCCTGTACCCATATCGCCGATTAAATTTTCTGATCCCCTACCTAAGCAGGTTAATATTGTACCGGTAGTGTTTATCGTTAACCAGGTTTTTAATAAGGTTGATACCATACAGACCGCGGTGATGGCCAATCGCATTGCCAAATTTGTGGCCGAAAAGGTAAAACAGGTCGGAAAGACGACCTATACTGAACTACAAATTGATTGTGATTGGACCAAAGGTACCAGAAACAGGTATTTTAAATTTTTGGAGCAGTTGAGTAACCTTCCATTACTAAAGGGAAAAACCATTTCAGTAACCCTACGCCTGCATCAGATTAAGAATGTAGTGTCGAGTGGGATTCCACCGGTAGATAAAGGGATCCTGATGTGTTATAACATGGGCAATTTACGTAAGTATGGCGATCAAAACTCGATATTGGATCAGCATGAAATGGATCAATACCTCAAAGATTACCTCGAACAATACCCCTTACCACTTGATGTTGCGTTACCTCTTTTTGAATGGGCAGTGGTATTCAGAAACAAACAATACGCAGGTATTTCCAAACGGATTGGCAAAACCCAGCTAGGCGACAAAAAGCTTTTTAAACAGCGCGAAAATTCCATTCTCTACGATTTGCTCACTGATTATCCTGCTGCTGGTTTAAAAAAAGGAGATGTAATCAGATGGGAACAGGTTTCTGCTAAAGATTTACTGTTAACCTCTAAATTTTTATCCCGATATTTGGCCCCCAGAGAACGTAACCTCGTTTTCTACCATTTAGACATCGACCTTTTAAAACATTTTAAGAATGAAGACCTTCAAAAAGTTATCACTGATTTTTAGTATATTCCTGATTACTTTTTTCGGCGAAATTGCTGTAAATCTGGCCTGTGGCGGCGAGATAGACCCTTACGATTATTATATTTCTTATTTCCATAACAATATTGAAGGAGATGAATATTCGCCTTTTGCCTATAACCAAATGGTTTATCTTAACAGCGAAACGGATGTAGAAAGCGAGCCGGAGATCAATAGCCGTGAATGGGCTAAATTCCTCGACATTAAAAAAGAGGATGTATTAAAGGTGATGTATAAAACAGACAGTGCCACCGATGTGAAGTTGGTGAATTTTGATGGCAATATCTCACAATTACCTGATAGCCTGCAACAAAATAGTTTTATCCGGGCATTGGGCAAACAAAAAGCGCCTTTAAAATATTATCAGTTTGCCAAAAGCTGCGAGCCGTTGGCCAATGTGACATTTAACCTTTGGGATGCAACACCTCGCGATACCACAGCAATGGCTACCAAAGCCCAGGAAGGATTAAAATTAACAGCAGCTGAAAAAGATGATTTTCTGAAATTACGTTATGCTTACCAAACGGAACGGATGTTTCACTTTGCAGGAATGCATACAGAGAGTAAGTCAACTTATGAAACGTATATTAAAACCAGTAAAGTTAACAGCGCCGTTAAAGGTTGGGCATTAGCTTTATATGCCGGATCCATCCGCAGATTGGGCAACCCGGATGAAGCTGCTTTTTTATTCTCAAAAGTTTTTGCCAGCAATCCGGAGCGGAGGATACAAGCCTACAAAAACTATTTTTACACCAGTTCACCAGTTCAAGGCGCTTTAAAATATGCCAAAACCAATAACGAAAAAGCCAATATATGGGCCATAAATGGATTCGGCAATGCCGATTCGGGCATAGAAAGCATCAACAAGGTTTACAGCTACGAACCAAAAAGCCAGTTGAATGGCACCTTACTGGTACGCGAAGTAAATAAATTGGAGCAAGATCTTATTGAGGCGAATGACATTGCCAAAATTGGTTATAATTATTACTTTTCAGATAACGGCAATCCAAAATATAAAGACAGTTTAAAAAATGTTAATCTAAAACACCTAAACGAAATCAGGAGTTTTGCTGTAAAGCTGGCTACGGAAAAGAAGTATCCACAGCCTGAACTGGGTACTTTAACGGCAGCTTATTTATCCTGGATGGAGAACAAAGATATTGTGGCATCAAATTACCTGGCCAGTCTAAAACCTGATAAACTGCCTGAAAGATTGCGCGACCAATACCGAATTATCGATTTGCTGATCAAAGCAAAAAACATCAAAAAAGGTAATGCATTTAATGAAAACGACTTATTACCAACATTAAAATGGCTGGATGAAAAACGTTTTGCAGAAAACAAAAACCAACCAAACGGGCAATATGATTATGATGATCAGGCCGATAAACGTTTCAGCAGAACGACGAGGAATTTTTATCAGCAAATATTAGCCCCTGCTTATTTGAACCTGGGCGACACGGCTAAAGCAGCGCTTGCCATGGTTAAAGGCGATCTGAACCACCAAACGCTGAAAGAAAACTCTCTTTTCCAGAATATGAGTTACCAGAGCATTAATTTCTGGCAGAAAAATCTGAGTCCGAAAAGTATGCAGGGCCTAGCGCTTTACAAAACCAAGGCAGCTGCAAACGATGTTATCGGTTTACTCGCTTCGGCTTTAAACCAACTGAAAAATGACGATTTTTATGAGCTTTATGGTACCACTTACCTACGTACACATCAATACGATAAAGCTGTGCAAATGTTTGCAAAGGTTTCGGCAGGTTATAAATATTTTGCTCCCGAAAACTGGTACGGAGACGGGGAGAATACTAAACTTTATGCTAATCCATTTATCGAAACCATTAACGATTTTCCTAAAAAATATGTAACGGCTAAAGCATCCGTCACAAAAAAAACTTTCGCTGCAGAAATGCTTCGTTTGCAAAAACTACTTGTTAGTGATAAAAAGAATGCCGCGCTCTATTATTATAAAATGGCGAATGCGGTTTACCAAACAGGTTACTTTGGTAACAGCTGGTTTCTGATCAGTTACGATTGGTCATCTTATGATAACAGCAATCCCGCGAAATATGTATACGACGGGGATTACAAAAAAGCACAGACGGCAAAAGCATGGTATTTAAAGGCCAGGGCACTAAGTACCAATGCCGATTTTAAAGCAAAATGCACCTTTATGCTGGCAAAATGTTTGCAAAAACAAATCATCATGAATGCAAACCCGCTTTCATTTTATTATTATGATAAAAAGGATATAAAATGGAGAAACTTCATCAAGGCGAATTATAATAACCCTTATCTAAAAGAGTTAAGATTTAATTACAGTAAAACTCCTTTTTATGCTGTAGCCTCAAGTGAATGTAGTTATTTAGGAGATTTTATAACCGCTAAAGCGCAAAACTAATTTGTTTTAGCATTAAATTATGTTGACCATTAAGAAATTAAGGTAGTTAAGAAAATGCGGCCGTCCTATCGATCGAAGCAACGCGCAGTGCCTGGCCCGTACAGGCAGGGCGAGATCTATGAGACAGATTTAGCTGTGTTTAGCACTTCGTGATTCTCGAATTCTTTGTAATCGCTTAAAATTACGTAGTTATAATATTGACTTAACTATTTATCCTAACTTGCTTGGCATTTTCCCTAAACCCTAAACCCTAAACCCTAAACCCTAAACCCTAAACCCTAAACCTACCACCTAATCAACGCACTGGCCCAGGTAAAGCCAGATCCAAACGCAGCGAGGCATACCAAATCGCCATCTTTGATTTTACCGGCTTCCCAAGCTTCACATAAGGCAATAGGCACAGAAGCGGCTGTAGTATTCCCATATTTTTGAATATTATTAAACACCTGATCGTCGTTTAAGCCTAACAATTGCTGTACATACTGGCTGATACGCAGGTTTGCCTGGTGCGGCACCAATAGATCAATATCTTTTTCCGTTAGTTTATTTGCTGCTAAAGCCTCTTTAATTACTTCTGGAAATTTCACTACCGCTTTTTTGAAAACAGCAGGGCCATCCATATAGGGTAAAGCAGCACCACTCTCTAAAATTTCCTGGGTCATAAACAATCCACCCAGTTCCTGTTCCGGATAGGCTGGTTTATCATTTAACCATTTATTGGCATGAGAACCAGGATAATACATGGCCAGAATTTCGGCGTCTGCACCATCACTATGCAAATGTGTACTTAAAATCCCTGTTCCGGCTTCATCCGTAGGCTGTAATACAACAGCACCGGCACCATCCCCAAAAATTACAGAGACATTGCGGCTACGGGTTTCAAAATCCATGGCAAACGAATGTTTCTCGCTTCCTACCACCAGTACATTTTTATACATGCCGGTTTTTACAAACTGATCAGCCACCGAAAGTGCATAAACAAAGCCAGAACATTGGTTCCTGATATCTAAAGCGCCGATTTCGCCCATGCCCATTTCCCGCTGTAATAATACACCACATCCCGGGAAATAATAATCAGGACTAAGTGTGGCAAAAACAATAAAATCCACATCTTTAGCCGTAATCCCAGCTCTTTCGATTGCAATTTTAGCCGCTTCGATACCCATGGTAGTCGTAGTTTCCTCATTACGATCGGCAAAACGGCGTTCTTTTATACCGGTACGTTCCTGGATCCAAGCATCGTTAGTATCCATAAAACGGCTCAAATCATCATTTGTATAAACATTTTTAGGAACGTAATAGCCTATTCCTGCAATTTTCGACTGGTGCATACTCGTATATTATTTGGTTAAACAAAGTTAGTTAATTAAAAAAGATATGAGGTGCGATTTGAGAAGTGAGATATCATTGCAACATCCTAAAATCTAATATCTCAGATCTAATATCTCAAATCTTCTAAATTATTGTTTATTTTTGCACCATGTCTACAGAAACCAAAGAAGAGACCTTTACGCTCGAAGAAATTTTAACTTCCTTAAAAACCGTACATCGCCTTATTTTGTGGAATGATGAGATCAATACTTTCGACCATGTGATCTACTGCATGATGAAATACCTGGATTATAACGAATCGCAGGCCGAAAAAATTGCATGGAAAGTGCATAATGAAGGTAAATGCCCTGTTTTAGAAGGGTCGTTTACGGAAATGGAAGTATACCGGAAGATTTTGCAGCAAGAAGGTTTGACGGCTTCTGTTGATTAAGAGATTACTTTCGAGAATTATCTCGCAATATCGTCATTTCGAGCGGAGTGCAACGCAGTCGAGAAATCTATGTAGGCAGATCTCTCCATTTCACTGCGTTTCAGTCGAGATGACGACTATTCCACAAAAATCACCCCTCCAATCCTTTCAAAAGCGCAGTTAACTCAGCCTGTGTGGTTTGCGTTTTGTCTTTAGCATACCAACCATGAAGTTTTTCTGCCAAAATCGGCATTTCGGAAGTTTCCTTTCTCCATTCTTTTAAAAGTTCCTGTAAAACTTGCGGTCTTGGTCCCCAGGTTGCTAAAACCTGATCAGCAGATTGATTCAGCACAATCAAAACCGGAATAGCTCTTCCACCATTGGTTAAATGTGCGTCAATTAATGGCAGGTTTTTATCTCTGAGTACAAATTTTAGCTCAATTTTACCTAACGATGCAGTTGCGATTTTATTGAAAAGCGGAACAATCTGGGCAGCATCGCCACACCAGCCTTCGGTAATCACTAAAAACTTATAGTTTTCCTGAAGATGATCAATAGCTGCTGTCAGCTCATCATTTAAGCTAACCGTTTTATCTACGCGGTTCATCCGCTGCACATTCATTTTAGTATAGTGCAAATCGTAAGCTACATCACCAGTAGCCTTCCCTTCTAACAGGAGCTGATCAACCAATGCACGATAGGTTTGATAATCCATTCCTTGTTCGCTGAAAATTTCGCTATAATTAACCATGATGCTTAAAATTATGCAGCAAAGGAAAGGAGAAATCAGTTGAAAATAATCATGATTTTGCAAGAAAAAGCAGGCGGTTTATTGCACAGACTTTCGGGTTACGCAGCTTTAGCGAAATAACAGCTTGGCAATTTCACCAATCTCCCCTACAAAACCCGCAGTATTTTCTGTTAAGTAAACCCGATTGGAATGAAAAGCCCGTAAACGAGGTACGAGTGCGGACTTGGAATAAAAAGCGGGAATACAGTAACCGAAGACAACAGAAACCTGCTTTCCATATCTATAAAATTTGCGCTTCAAAAAATATCCTGAAATAAATCCGATAGCAATCGGATCAGAATGACGATTGTATTGCTAAGCCTTCATCAACTCGCTTACATGCTGTGTTAAAGCTACAAAATCAGCAACGGTTAACTGCTCGGCACGTTTCTCGAAGTAGATATGATCGTCCATTTTATCTTTAGGCATTACTGCAGAAACGGCATTACGTAAGGTTTTTCTCCGCTGGTTAAAACCAGCCTTAACCACCCGCCAGAATAATTTTTCATCGCAGTCTAAATTCTCCACCTCATTTCTGGTTAAACGGATTACAGCCGAGTGTACCTTCGGCGGTGGATTAAATGTACCTGGCTTAACCGTAAACAGATACTCAATTTTATAATAAGCCTGCAAAAACACACTTAAAATACCGTATTCCTTATTACCTGCAGGTGCTGCGCAACGCTGTGCCACCTCTTTTTGGAACATCCCCACCATTTCTACTACTTTATGGCGGTTATCTAAAATCTTAAATAAAATCTGTGATGAGATATTGTATGGAAAGTTACCGATAATCGCAAACTGTCCGGGGAAAATGGCCTCAAAATCAAGCTTTAAAAAATCGCCATTTATCAATCGATCGCCAAGCTGCGGGTATTTTTCATTCAAAAAATGGAAAGATTCAGTATCAATATCAATCAGATAAGTTGTTAAATCTTTACGTTGCAGCAAAAAATCAGATAAGATTCCCATTCCTGGTCCAACCTCTAAAACCTGATTATATTTATCGGTATTTACCAAAGCCTCAACTATGCGGCTAGCAATGCCTTTATCAGTTAAAAAATGTTGTCCTAAGTGTTTTTTTGCTTTTACTAAACTCATACCCCGTGCCCCTGAAGGGGATTTTAAAAATTAAAATTGTCAGCAAAGATATGCTTATTATTTCTTTGCAGATCAATCTGCGCTTATTACGGTTTCATTTTTTTTAAAGGGTTTAATCGAAAATCAGTAATTTGCGCTAAAATTTTCCAGTAATTATGAGCAATAAACTTAAAATTGGCATCAGTATAGGCGACGTAAACGGCATAGGTTTAGAGGTAATCATTAAAACATTATCCAATCCTGCCATTTTAAATTATTGTACTCCAATCGTTTATGGACATACCAAAGTTTCATCTTTTCATAGAAAAGCAAATAACCTTGGCGATTTTAGTTTTAATGTGGTCAACAATGCCAGCCAGGCCATGCCAAAAAAGGCCAACATGATCAATTGCTGGGAAGAAGATGTAAAAATTGAATTGGGTCAGGTTACGGCGACAGGCGGCAAATACGCGCTTTTATCATTAGAACGTGCAACAGCCGACCTGGTAAACGGCGATATAGATGCTTTGGTTACCGCTCCAATTAATAAACATAATATTCAATCCGAAACTTTTGCTTTTCCGGGCCATACCGAATATCTGCAGGAAAAGAGTGGCAGTAAAGATGTGCTGATGTTTCTGATCAGCGAAAATTTACGTGTTGGCGTGGTAACCGGTCACATTCCGGTGAAAGATGTTCCGGCTGCCATTACAAAAGATAAAATTGTAAATAAGTTAAAACTGATTAACGAAAGTTTAAAAAAAGACTTCTGGATCGAAAAACCAAAAATTGCTGTTTTGGGCTTAAACCCACACGCCAGCGATAACGGTTTATTAGGCGCCGAGGAAGCTGAAATAATTACGCCAGCTATCCAGGAAGCTTACGATAAAGGTATTGTTTGTTTTGGCCCATACCCTGCTGATGGCTTTTTCGGTAATGGCAGCTACAAACAGTTTGATGCCGTTTTGGCCATGTACCATGATCAGGGATTAATTCCTTTTAAAACATTGGCTTTCCATAATGGCGTAAACTACACCGCTGGTTTAAACTTTGTCCGTACCTCTCCCGATCATGGAACAGGTTACGATATTGCAGGTAAAAATTTAGCAGATTCGACTTCATTTACCGAAGCTTTGTTTTCTGCCATTCACATTGTTAAAAACCGTCGAGAGCAGGAAGAAATGCTGAGCAACCAATTACGCACAGGAGGAAAAGTAGTTGAAACGCAGTTTGATATTAAGGATGATGCTTCTTAAAAGGTAGAAAATTGAGGGTAGAAAGGGCGTAGGTTTTTAATTTTAAAGAGCTGAAAGACCAAAGATGCATTAAACTCAGATGCACTAAGGTGGCTTAGGTGGTTACATTTTTTTTTTTGCAAAGCAAGGCCTTGTGTTCCATCGGTTCCGAAAGTCCTGCTTTTCCTACAAGCCCAATGAAGAATTGGGGCTTTTCGTCCAATCAGGTTTATTTTAGTTAAAATTGTGCATCAAATTAAAAATGAGCGGTACTAAAAAAACCAATTCCATTCTCCCTATAATTGTTATTGCGCAGTTTCTCTGTACATCTTTGTGGTTTGCTGGCAATGCGGTATTACCTGATATTGTTAAAAACTTCCCAACTGAAACCAACCTTTTAGCCAGTCTAACCAGTATGGTGCAGTTTGGTTTTATTAGCGGAACTTTAGTATTTGCCTTTTTTGCCATTTCTGATATTTTTTCACCCTCAAAAGTTTTCTTTATCTGTGGAATTGCAGCTGCCTTGTTTAATCTTGGCATCTGTTTAGAACTACCCGATGTCCATTTATTACTGTTTTTTCGCTTTTTAACTGGTTTTATGCTGGCTGGGATTTACCCCGTTGGCATGAAAATAGCATCCGATTATTTTAAATACGGACTAGGAAAATCCTTAGGTTTTTTAGTTGGCGCTTTGGTTTTGGGTACTGCTTTCCCTCATTTATTGAAAACATTCACCGCAAATTTTACCTGGCAATATGTAATCTTTGTTACTTCGGGTTTATCTCTGACTGGAGCAATTGCTATTTTATGGTTTGTACCAAACGGCCCATTTAGAACTGTCGGACAAAAATTCAATTTCCGTTCTTGTTTTAACGGATTTAAAGATCCTGATTTTCGATCTGCTGCTTTCGGCTATTTCGGCCACATGTGGGAACTTTATACCTTTTGGGCTTTTTTACCCGGCATGCTGCTGCTTTACAACACTAAACATGTACATACAACTTTAAATATACCGCTGTTTTCGTTCTTAATTATCGCATCGGGAGGTTTATCTTGCATGATTGGCGGTTTGCTCTCACAAAAATTTGGTGCAAAACGAGTTGCCACCATTGCCCTTTCCATTTCGGGGTTATGCTGTCTGCTCTCGCCGCTTTTTCTATCCAGCGGCTCTGTTTATCCTTTTCTTATCTTTTTGTTTTGCTGGGGCTTGTCCGGAACCGCAGATTCGCCCTTGTTTTCTTCTTTAATTGCCAAACACGCACCCGAAAGCCTGAGAGGGACTTCTTTAACACTGGTAAATTGTATCGGCTTTGCCATTACGATTATTAGCATTCAGGTGATTAATCTTTTGGCTAAAGAGATGAATTCGCATTATCTTTATATGGTTTTAGCTGTTGGCCCAGTTTTGGGATTGTGGGCATTAAAAATAAAATAACATGCTTTTAAAATTTGGAATATCCTTAATTATAATTGGCATTTATAATGTTTATATACGGCATCTCATATTTAACTTCAGGGGAGTCTTAAGCTTCATTTTAAAAGATCTCGGAGAATGCTCAATTGTTTTGTGAATACCGTTTTGATTATTGGAACCATCCTTACTATAATTGCAAGAATAATAAAAAAAATAAAATGAAATCACTATCCCCAATTATAAAACCCGAAGAATTAACCTGGTTAAACCAGGATGATGAAATCGTCATGATCGAGGCCAGTGCAGGATCAAAAGCCAGATATGATGAACAACATTTGGCTGGCGCACTTTTTGCCGATGTAAATGAAGATTTAGCCAACATCGGCGATTTTGCTATTGGCGGACGACATCCGTTACCCACTCCCGAACAGTTTTCAACTGTGTTGCAAAAACTCGGGATTACGGAACACAGCCATGTTATTGTTTACGATGATAAAAATGGCGGTAACGCAGCAGCAAGGTTATGGTGGATGTTAAAGGCTATTGGTCACACGAAAGTGCAGGTAATTGATGGAGGCTTTCAGGCGGCTGTTAAAGCAGGTTTCCCGACGACAGATAAAATAGAAATTCCAAAATCTGTTTCGCCTTACGCAGTAAAAACATGGGATCTACCGCTGTCTGACATTAACGAAGTTGAAAAAGTAGCCAAAACAGATGATTACATCATAATTGATGTACGTGATGCCAATCGTTTTGCAGGCCTCACCGAGCCTATCGATTTAATTGCCGGACATATTCCGGGTGCAGCTAACATTCCTTTTACCGAAAATTTAGATGCATCAGGCGCTTTCCTTGCCCCCGAAATATTAAAAGAAAAATACGAAGAAGCCCTGGCGCATGTAAAGCCCGAAAATGTGATTGTACATTGTGGCTCAGGCATTACCGCTTGCCATACCCTTTTGGCTATGGATTATGCAGGTTTACCTATCCCAAAACTTTATGTAGGCTCTTGGAGTGAATGGAGCAGAAATAATAAGGAAATGATATTGGCTAGCTAATGGCCATAAGACCATCCGGCTTTTAAAATGGATATGGCCTAAAAATCAAGAGTTAACATTAACAATTTTTTAAAAAACATTTTAAATCTAATATTTTATCCCTACATTTGCAGGCTAAAATTTTACAGTACTTTGAACCCATTAAAACAATTTTCATTACCGTTTACCGGCTTAAAATTGGGAACTCATCAGTTTGATTATGAGCTTGATGATCACTTTTTTAATGCATTTGAGTATTCGTTAATTAAAAGTGGAAATTTAAAAGTAAACCTGGAACTTGATAAACAAGAGACCATGTTGCTGTTAAAATTTAAAGTTATTGGTACAGTTAATTTAGATTGCGATAAATGTTTATCTGAGTTTCCACTACCGATAAATCTTTATGAAAGGCAGATTGTAAAGTTTGCTGAAGATGAACTGGAGAGTGACGATGAAGAAATTATTTCGCTAAGCCGTAAAGAAACCGAGATTGATATATCCGGTCCTTTATACGAAATGATTAACGTTGCGGTACCTTATATCAAAAACTGCGAACAGGCAGGTAAAGATTGTGATCAGGAGATGATTGACCGTTTAAATCAATTATCAATCGAGAACCAGGCTGAAGAAAATGAACAAACAAGCGACCCACGTTGGGAAGCCCTTAATAAGTTAAAAAAATAATTAGATTATACACCAATGGCACATCCAAAACGGAAAATCTCGAAACAGAGAAAAAATAAAAGAAGAACACACTATAAAGCGGTTACTCCTTCTTTAGCAACATGCTCGGCAACAGGTGCTATCCACGTACCTCACCGTGCTTACAACGTTGATGGTAACTTATACTACAACGGCAAACTGGTTATCGAAAATACTCAGATAGGGTAATTTTCTTAAAAAATTGTTTGTGTTTTCAGCGGCTTTAGTCATACCTTAGTCAACTGAAAATTCAGGATTACACCTGACTAACACAAACAGATTTTTTCTATGAAAATAGGCCTCGACATAATGGGCGGAGACTATGCTCCCAAAGCAATTGTTTTGGGAGCAATAGCTGCTCATCAATCGCTTAACGCTGGAGAGCATTTAGTTCTTATTGGCGATACCGAACAGATTAAACCCATTCTCGCAGAAGAGGGTTTCAATCCAGATCATTTTGAATACGTTCATACTGATGAAGTTATTGGTATGGGCGAACATCCCACCAAAGCAATCGTTCAGAAACCAAACTCGAGCATAGCTGTTGGTTTTAACCTTTTAAAAGAGGGTAAAATCGATTCTTTCGCAAGTGCCGGTAATTCTGGAGCCATGTTGGTTGGCGCAGTTTTTAGCGTCAAAACCATTCCGGGCATTATCCGCCCTTGTTTATGTACAATTCTTCCAAAAATTAAAGGCGGCACAGGCCTATTGTTAGATGTAGGTGCAAATGCCGACTGTAAACCTGATATTTTATTACAATTTGGTGTTTTAGGCAGTTTATATGCAGAAAATCTTTTGCAGATCAATGAGCCAAAAGTTGCCCTGATGAATATTGGTGAAGAGGATGAGAAAGGGAATATGCTAAGCATGGCTACTTTTCCGTTAATGAAAGAAACCAACCTTTTCAACTTCGTTGGAAATGTGGAGGGAAGAGATTTATTTAACGATAAGGCCGATGTAATTGTGTGCGATGGTTTTACTGGAAATGTAATGCTAAAATTAGCAGAATCGTTTTATGTGCTTACCATCAAAAAGGGCCTAAAAGATGAGTTTTTCGATCGTTTTAATTATGAACAATACGGCGGAAGCCCGGTTCTAGGTGTGAATGCTCCAGTTGTTATCGGACATGGAATTTCTAGTCCGCTGGCTGTTAAAAATATGGTTCTACAATCCAGAGAGATGATTACTACCGGATTGGTAGAAAAAATTAGAATGGCATTTAAATAATTTATTAAAATGAGTAAAATTCACGCTGCTATTACTGCAGTAAATGGTTATGTCCCCGACTATGTGCTTACAAACGCAGAGTTAGAAACCATTGTTGACACTTCGGATGAATGGATTACCAGCAGAACGGGAATTAAAGAACGTAGAATTTTAAAAGGAGAAGGTTTAGGCACTTCAGATATGGCTGTTCATGCTGTAAACGGTTTGCTTAAAAAGAGAGGAATTGATGCAAAAGAAATTGAATTGATTATCTTTTGCACCACTACTCCGGATTTTACTTTCCCTGCAACAGCAAACGTTTTAGCGGATAAAGTTGGCGCTACCAATGCATGGGGTTATGATTTACAGGCCGCTTGTTCTGGCTTTTTATTTGGTCTTTCTACTGGTGCATCATTTATAGAATCAGGCAGACATAAAAAAATTTTAGTGGTTGGTGGCGATAAAATGTCATCAATCATCAATTATGAAGACCGCACCACCTGCATCATTTTTGGTGATGGTTGCGGTTGTGCTTTACTAGAACCAAATGAAGAAGGTTTAGGTATTCAGGATTCTATTTTGAGAACAGATGGATCTGGAAGAGATTTCCTAGGCATGAAAGCGGGTGGATCGGTAAAACCAGCTACCCACGAAACTATTGATGCCAGAGAGCATTTTGCGCATCAGGAAGGGCCAACAGTATTTAAATTTGCGGTAACCAATATGGCCGATGTTGCTGCCGAAATTATGGAGCGCAACAGCTTAACTGCTGATGATGTGGCCTGGTTAGTACCTCACCAAGCTAACAAACGCATTATTGATGCCACAGCGAACCGCATGGGGGTTACAACCGATAAGGTGATGATTAACATCGAACGTTATGGAAATACAACCAACGGAACAATTCCTTTATGTTTATGGGAATGGGAAAGCAGATTGAAAAAAGGCGATAACATCGTCTTAGCTGCATTCGGTGGTGGCTTTACCTGGGGTTCTGTATACCTTAAATGGGCTTACGACACAAAATAGTCGGAAGTCTTTAGTCCGGAGTCCGAAGTAAAGGTACTGCCCGGATAAAAAATAAAACAAAAAAAAGTATAACTTAGTTAATTCAATAAACACTATTTTTTACATAACTAGCCTAAAAAATGGATATCAAACAAATACAGGAACTGATTAAATTTGTTTCTCGTTCTGGAGTAAATGAAGTTGCTATTGAGCAGGAAAACTTCAAAATCACGATCAAAACAAACCAAGCACCAACAGTTGTGCATGCTACCGTACCACAGGCTCCGCTTGTACAGGCTGCTGCTCCTGTTGCTACAGCTCCTACTGCCCCAAGTGCTGCAACACCTGCTGTACCTGTTGCAGAAGACACTTCAAAGTACATTACCATTAAATCGCCAATGATCGGTACTTTTTACCGTTCAGCTAGCCCAGAAAAACCAATGTTTGTTAATGTTGGCGATGAAATTAGCGCAGGTAAGGTAGTTTGTATTATCGAGGCAATGAAACTTTTCAACGAAATTGAAAGTGAAGTTTCAGGCCGTATCGTTAAAATATTGGTTGATAATGCATCACCTGTAGAATACGATCAACCATTATTTTTAGTAGAACCTATTTAGTTATTGATTACACAGATTAATTAGATAACACCGATTACAATTGATTAGCATGATGGTTATTTTCCGAATAAATCGGTGTAATCATTAACATCGGTGTAATCAGAAAAGGTAAAATTATGTTTAAAAAAATTCTAATTGCCAACAGGGGTGAAATCGCTTTGCGTATTATCCGTACCTGTAAGGAAATGGGCATTAAAACGGTTGCTGTTTACTCTACCGCAGATCGCGAGAGTTTACACGTACGTTTTGCTGATGAGGCTGTTTGTATTGGCCCGCCGCCCAGTAAAGATTCTTATTTAAATATCCCAAATATTATCTCGGCTGCAGAATTAACTAACGCCGACGCTATACACCCTGGTTACGGTTTCTTGTCAGAAAATGCTAAGTTTTCTAACATCTGCCGCGAATATAACATCAAATTTATTGGTGCAACTCCAGAGCAGATTAATGGTATGGGCGATAAAGCCTCAGCAAAAGAAACCATGAAAAATGCCGGTGTTCCAACCATTCCAGGATCGGAAGGTTTGCTTACCAGTGTTAAAGAAGGTATTGCAATTGCCAACGAAATGGGCTATCCGGTAATCCTTAAAGCTACCGCTGGTGGTGGTGGCCGTGGTATGCGCGTAGTTTGGAAAGATGAAGACTTCGAAAATGCCTGGGATAGTGCACGCCAGGAATCTGGTGCAGCATTTGGTAATGATGGTTTATATTTAGAAAAATATATCGAAGATCCACGCCACATTGAAATCCAGGTGATTGGTGATCAGTTTGGCAAAGCCTGTCACTTATCAGAACGCGATTGTTCAATCCAGCGCCGTCACCAGAAATTGGTAGAAGAATCTCCTTCTCCTTTCATGACTGATGAGCTTCGCCAGAGAATGGGTGAAGCAGCAATTAAAGGAGCAACGGCTGTAAATTATGAAGGAGCTGGTACAATCGAATTTTTGGTTGATAAACACCGTAACTTCTACTTTATGGAGATGAATACCCGTATCCAGGTAGAGCACCCGGTTACCGAAGAGGTAATCAACTTCGATTTAATTAAAGAACAGATTAAAGTCGCTGCGGGAATTCCGATTTCAGGTAAAAACTATACCCCGGAGATGCACGCTATTGAGTGCCGTATCAATGCTGAAGATCCGGCAAACAATTTCCGTCCTTCACCAGGTAGAATTACTAACTTCCATTCTCCAGGTGGTCACGGTGTTCGTGTTGATACGCATGTTTATGCAGGTTATTCAATTCCTTCTAATTACGATTCAATGATTGCTAAATTAATCTGCGTGGCTCAAACCCGCGAAGAAGCCATTTGTACCATGGAGCGTGCATTAAGCGAATTCGTAATTGAAGGTATAAAAACGACTATCCCATTCCATTTACAATTGATGAAAGACCCTAATTTCAGAGCAGGAAATTTCACTACAAAATTTATGGAAACCTTCGAGTTTTCGGAATAATAGAAATTACCATAAAATTCAAATCCCATTTTGCTCAAACAAAATGGGATTTTTCTTTATTAAAAATTTTAAATTTATTTCAGTAAATTCGATTTATGGAAACATTAATTGTACATCCGGAAAACAAGGCGCAACTAAATGCGGTAAAGCAGGTACTAAAAGCCATGACGGTTTCTTTTGAAAAAAGGAAAAACCTTCAATACCGAATTCATTGCTAAATAAAGAAATCGGAACAAAGTTTTAAAGAGGGAAAATTCACTAAGATAGCGATAGAGGATTTATGGAAATAGCTTTTAATGAGATTGCAGCATCTGAACAATATTAAAAGTTTTGATATTATTGCCGGACCAAAATCTTTAATTGTTACAGGAGAAGATGGCGTATATCAATTTAATTATAACAATGCTGCAAATTTAAGCCAAATGAGTATGATTAAAAACCAATTGTGGGACTAAGCCCTACCAGGGCTCTTCATTTTTACAACGGATTTCTCATAATAATATAAACTATTTCTATATTTAACACGTAAATACCATTCTATTCAAATAGAATGGTATTTTTGTTTTCAACATGAGCGACACTAAAAAAACTTTACTTACAAAAGCTATCGGTCAAAAGAGCACCAATTTAGAGGCAGAAATGTCTTTTTTCGATCACCTGGATGTTCTCCGTAAACATTTAATCAGAGCCGTAATTGCCATTGCCGTTTTTACGGGTATCGCTTTTTACTTCAATGAAGAGATTCTGGATAAAATAATCTTCGGACCTAAAAAACCTGATTTTTGGACTTACCGGATGATGTGTAAACTGGTAGAACATTTTCCATCACTGGGTAAAGATATGTGTATCACCAAAATTAATGGTGAAATTATCAATACCGAGATGGCCGGTCAGTTTAATCTGCAGTTAAATGTTTGCGTAATGTGTGGTATTGTGGTTGGTTTCCCATATCTGTTGTGGGAAATCTGGCGTTTTATTAAACCGGCATTACATGAAAATGAACGTAAATCAGCCAGTGGTTTTGTATTCTTCGCCTCTGTACTTTTCATTATTGGTATCTTTTTCGGCTACTTTATAGTATGCCCGTTATCGGTTAACTTTTTAACTGGTTATACGGTAAGTGCCGAAATCAAAAATACTTTTACAGTCGATTCCTACCTTTCTTCTGTAGCAACCCTTACTTTAGGTACGGGGATTATCTTTGAACTTCCGGTGATTATTTTCATCCTGTCTAAACTTGGTTTGATGACACCAAAGTTGATGAGATCAAGCAGAAGGTATGCAGCGGTGATTATCTTAATCATTGCGGCCATTGTTACGCCAACACCTGATATTATGACTATGCTGATTGTAGCTACGCCGTTATTCCTGCTTTATGAGCTGAGTATTTTCGTTTCAGCTTACATTGAAAAAAAGAAGAAAAAAGCTGAAGCTGCATTCTATGCTAACTAACAAAAACATTACGAATAGAATTCACAATTCTCTATACATTTGACAATGTCTGGTACAAAAATTAAAATCGCCATTGGCGCGGATCATGCCGGATTCGAATACAAAGAATTATTAAAAGATTTTTTACAAGATTACGAAGTAAAAGATTTTGGCCCGCATACTGCAGATTCTGTTGACTATCCTGATTTTGCCCATCCTGTTGCCAGTGCTGTCGAAAATGGAGAATTTACCTATGGTATTTTACTTTGCGGCTCTGCCAACGGTGTGGCCATAACAGCCAACAAACATCAGGGCATTAGAGCAGGTTTATGCTGGGAAAACGAAGTGGCTTCACTGGTCCGCCTGCATAACAATGCTAATGTTCTTTGTATCCCGGCCCGTTTTGTTTCTATAGACGAAGCTAAACAAATTACCGAAACCTTTTTAACTACAGCATTTGAAGGCGGCCGACACCAAAACCGGGTTGACAAAATTTCGTGCTAACCAGACCTCACCTAAAATTATCATCATGAACAAAAAATTTTTAACCCTTGGTTTAGCCACACTTGTTACAGCAAGTTGTTTTGGCCAGATCAAACCCCTCCCTGCCAATAAAGACGCTATTAAATTTAGCAAGGCCATTAATCCTGATAATGCCTATAAACACCTTTCTGTTTTGGCATCTGACGAATATGAAGGCCGCGAAACAGGAACCAAAGGTGCCTGGATGGCAGCAGATTACATCCGCGATTATTTTAAATCGATTGGCTTAAAAGGTCCGGTTAATGGCAGTTATTTCCAGAAAATTAACCTGGTAAATGTTACTTTAAAAGAAAGTCATGTAACCGTTAACGGTCAGCCGAAAGAATATCAGAAAGATTATATTGTATCACCAAGCTTAATCAGCGATAACGGTTTTACTTTTTCTACTGATCAGATTGTATTTATTGGTTACGGGATCAAGAAAGACAGCTATAACGATTTTGCCGGAACAGATATTAAAGGTAAAGTAGTGATGATGTTTAACGGCGGAGATCCAACCATTAAGCCAGGTACCCGTGTTGACAGGGCTGCTTACCGGGCCATGTTAGAGAGCAGGGCAAAATATTTTGCGGAGAATAATGTTAAAGCCATTATCCTAATCGATCCAAGTGTGGATAGAATTACCGAAAACACGAAACAGGCTCAAAATAACGGCCGTGTGATGGTCAAAACAAATGCCGCTATTGAGGCGCAGAAACAAAATGAAACGCCGCGTATTTCCATCTCTGTAGCCCTTGCAAACGATTTGTTAAAATCTGCCAATACTACAGCAGCCGATTTACAAAAGAAAATTACTGAAAGCCTTACGCCTGCTTCGCAAGTGTTAAATGTTCCTTTCTCAGCAAGTGCTGCTAAAAACGAAGCAGCGGTTAGGTGCGAAAATGTTTTGGGTTTCTTAGAGGGGTCTGATCCTGTACTTAAAAAAGAAGTATTAATCTTAACCGGTCACTACGATCATATTGGTTTGGAAACTGATCCTAACGCAAAAGATAAAGTAAACAACGGTGCTGATGACGATGGATCCGGTACTACAGGTGTTTTATTAATGGCAAAAGCTTTTACCGATGCCAAAAAAGCAGGTAAAGGTCCTAAACGCAGCATCTTATTTATGACTGTTGTTGGAGAAGAAAAAGGCCTTTGGGGTTCTGAATGGTATTCTGAGCATCCTGTTTTCCCTGTTGCCAATACCATTGCCGATTTAAATACTGATATGATTGGCCGTACAGGTGAAGCATATTTAGGCAAACCCGATTCGGCAAACTACATTTATTCGGTAGGTTCCAGGATGTTAAGTAGCGATCTGGCTAATTTAAGCGAGCAGGTAAATGCTACTTATACTAAAATGAAACTGGATTATAAATATGATGATCCAAAAGATCCTGAGCAGATTTATTACCGCTCAGACCATTACAATTTCGCCAAATTAGGCATTCCAATTATTTTTTATTATGATGGGATGTTACAACAGGATTACCACAAACCAGGCGACGAAGTAAGTAAAATTAACTTCCCCCTACTTACTAAAAGAGCAAAACTCACCTATTTTACGGCATGGGAGCTTGCCAACAGGGCTAAACGTCCGGTAGTAGACATGGATGGAAAAGGAAATCCGAAGAAATAATTTCAAAATACTCAGCCTCAACGAAATGTTGGGGCTTTTTTATGAATGTGATAACCGTAATTTTATATTTCAGGATTAAAATGTTATTTTTGGTAAAAGCACATTTATGGATCAATTGCATATTTTAGAAAAAATCAAAATGATCCCTGTTGCCTATCAGCAAGAGGTAGAAGACTTCATTGATTTTATTTTGCAAAAAAAAGACCTTAAAAGAAGCGAGAAAAAAAGTAGTAGAAAACTTGGCTTACTTAAGGGAAAAATGAAAATGAGTGATGACTTTAATGCTCCATTAGAAGATTTCAAAGATTACATGTAGTAAAAAAATACTTGCTTGATACGCACGTTTTACTTTGGATGCAGGACGACAACATTGCATTATCTAACAGAGCAAGAAAAATTTTAGAAGACCCAACCCTTAACCTATATCTGAGCATTGCCAGTTTGTGGGAAATTACAATAAAACAATCAATAGGTAAACTTCATTAGAGTATTCATTAGATGAACTCATTGACTCATGCAATGAAACTAATATTTCGATTCTTCTAATAGAGATAGGAACATTAAAAACACTTAAATCTTTACCATTTCTACATCGCGATCCTTTCGATAGAATTATTATTGCAACAAGTATAGAATTAGGCTTGGATTTTATTTCAAGCGATGAAATAGGTAAAAAATATATACCAGAGGTAATCTGGTAAAATCATTTCATTATAATAATTTCTTTTGTTTCAACTTTCAAAAAATAAACTCAATGGGTTTCCTATCTTTGGTTTTTAGCGAAGAAGCACCAAACTAAAAGTGGTTATTCTTCGTTACCCCTATAATAAATTGCCATTGATGAAAACTGCCGAGGAATTTTTAGAGAAGTCTGATGAGAAAGCTTTCGATTTACCGCATCGTAAAACCATAAATTATAATATTGGTAAATACAATACAGCGGTTGAACGTGGCTTATCTAAATTCGAAAACCTCGAGGCTTCCAAGAAAAAAGCCCATGTGATTAAATGGCGGGTAATGGAAAACCTCGACAAGTTCTTACCAGAGTTCGAATCGAATTTTCAGCGCAGAGGTGGTAAAGTAATTTGGGCAAACGATGCTGCAGAAGCTCAGCAGGAAATCCTCAATATTATTAAAAGAAACAACGGAAAAAAGGTCATCAAATCTAAATCAATGACCACCGAAGAAATTCACCTGAACGACTTTTTGGAGCAAAACAATATCGAATCGTTAGAAAGCGATCTGGGCGAATACATTGTTCAGTTATTGGGCCAGGCGCCCTACCACATTGTTACCCCCGCCATGCACTTAAGTGCAACTGATATTGCACAGTTATTTCACGATAAATTTGGTACCCCGATTGATGCCACGCCGCCGCAACTGGTACAAAAAGCAAGGGAGCTACTCAGAGATAAATATTTAAATGCTGATATTGGCATTAGTGGCGGTAACTTCCTGATTGCTGATACCGGAAGCATCGCCATTACCGAAAACGAAGGAAATGCCAGGTTAAGCACTACTTTCCCTAAAATACATATTGCCATTGTTGGTATAGAAAAGATAATTCCTTCCATGGCCGATTTGGCTTTATTCTGGCCTTTACTGGCTTCACATGGTACCGGACAAAACCTAACGGTTTACAATAGTATCCTCAGTGGTCCGCGTCAGCCAAATGAAACAGATGGGCCTGAAGAAATGTATGTCATCCTGCTGGATAATGGCCGCACCAATTTGCTGGCTCAAAAAGATCAGCGACAAGGTTTATATTGCATTCGTTGTGGTGCCTGTTTAAATGCCTGCCCTGTATACAAAAATATTGGCGGACATACCTACAACACCACTTATAGCGGCCCGATTGGTTCTGTAATTACGCCGCACCTAAAAGGCATGGAAGAGTTTAAGCATTTAAGTTATGCTTCCAGTCTGTGCGGAAAATGTTCGGAGGTTTGCCCGGTAAAAATCGATATCCATAAAATGTTGTTGCTCAATCGCCGGGATGCGGCAGCTGCCCATGAGAACGGCAAGAAGGAAGAAATAGGCTGGAGTATGTTCAGCAAAATGATGCAAAAACGCAAGTGGATGGACTTCTTTGGGGGAAATTTTAAGAACTTTATGCTTAAAACCTTCTTCAAAAAAAGTTGGGGCAAATACCGCGAAATGCCAAACGTTGCCGATAGATCTTTTGCAAAACAGTGGGAAGAATTAAAGAAGAGTCGGGAGTCCTGATTCTAGGGTAATTAATCAAACCATCCAGATATGCATTTTAACCGAAGAGATAAAGAAGACGAATTCTTGCTGAATTTATATAAAAAACTGCTTTATCCCCGGATGGTAGAGGATAAAATGCTCAAATTATTACGCCAGGGCCGCATAGGTAAATGGTTTTCGGGTATTGGGCAGGAAGCCATTGCCGTAGGCAGTACAATGGCTATGCAGCCTGAAGAATATATTTTACCCATGCACCGCAATTTAGGTGTTTTTACTTCACGTAATATTCCGCTTAAGAAATTAATGGCCCAATGGCAGGGAAAGTTAACCGGCTTTACCAAAGGCCGCGACCGCTCCTTTCATTTTGGCACACAAGACTATAGAATTATAGGAATGATTTCCCATCTGGGCCCGCAAATGGCGCTTGCTGATGGCATTGCTTTAGCAGATTTGCTGGCTAACAGACAACACGCTACCCTCGTTTATACAGGAGAAGGTGCCACCAGCGAAGGCGATTTTCATGAAGCCATCAATGTAGCAGCTGTTTGGAGTCTGCCAGTGATATTTTTAATCGAGAATAATGGTTATGGGCTTTCAACCCCAAAAGCAGAGCAATACAGATGCAAAAACCTGGTTGATAAAGCTGTTGGTTATGGCATTGAAGGCCGACAAATTGATGGCAATAACATTCTTGAAGTGTACGATACCATTAACCAGCTGGCCATGGAAATTAGAAAAGATCCAAGACCTGTTTTGGTTGAATGTATGACTTTCAGGATGCGCGGTCACGAAGAGGCATCAGGCACCAAATATGTTCCGCAAGAACTTTTTGATGAATGGGAAAAGAAAGATCCCCTAAACAATTATGAAGCTTATTTAATTGAACAGGGTATTTTAACTACCGATACCATTACGGATATCAAAATCCAGTTTAAAAAAGATATTGAAGTAGCTGTTGAAGAAGCTTTTGAAGAGCCAGAGCCAATTGCAGATGCTATTCAGGAAGAAACTGATATGTATTTTCCTTACCAGCCCGAAGTCATTCAACCTGGTAAATCTTTTACTGAAAAACGATATCTCGATGCGATTAGCGATGCACTAGATCTCGCTATGGAAAAATACCCTAACCTGGTTTTAATGGGACAGGATATTGCTGATTATGGTGGGGCATTTAAAATTACAGATGGCCTTATGGTTAAATTCGGCAAAAATCGGGTGCGCAATACGCCCATTTGCGAATCGGCCATTGTAGGTGCTGGTTTAGGCCTATCCATAAATGGTTATAAGGCTGTGGTAGAAATGCAGTTTGCTGATTTTGTAAGCGTTGGCTTTAACCAGATTGTAAACAATTTAGCCAAAACGCATTATCGCTGGGGCGAAAAAGCCGATGTAGTGGTGCGTATGCCTACCGGCGCTGGAACAGGTGCAGGCCCCTTCCATTCACAAAGCAACGAGGCATGGTTTACCAAGACACCGGGCTTAAAAATCGTTTACCCCGCATTTCCTGAAGATGCAAAAGGCTTGCTTTTGGCCGCTATAGCCGATCCCAATCCGGTTATTTATTTTGAACACAAATATTTGTACCGAAGCTTAACTGCCCAAGTACCCGATGGTTATTATACTGCCGAAATAGGGAAAGCCGTTACCATAACAAAGGGTAATCAATTTACAATTATCACTTATGGTTTAGGCGTACATTGGGCTTTGGAACATTTAAACAATCATTTTGAACAGAAAGCAACTTTGGTTGATCTACGAACGCTCCAGCCATGGGATCAGGAAACGGTAAAAGAAGCTGTAAAGGCTACCGGAAGAGTGCTGCTTTTACATGAAGATACCTTGACTAATGGTTTCGGCGCCGAAATTTCCGCATGGATTGGAGAGCACCTTTTCCATTACCTGGATGCACCTGTAATGCGTTGTGCAAGTTTAGATACTGCTATTCCGATGAGCAAGGTGCTGGAAGATGATTTTTTGGCTAAAGCCAGATTAGCAGAAACAATTGATAAATTATTAAAATACTAAGAGCGGTTAATCTTATAAACTGTTTAAATCGGTTAATTACCAAGTCAAAGCTACAGTTAAACAGTTAACCGATTTATACAATTAAACATAAAAATGAATGGGTACTTTCAAAGTCAGCGGAAACATAGTCAATATCATAGAACAGCATATTTATTTTGGCGAAATAACTGTTGAAGCCGGAAAAATAAAATCGGTTACCAAGATTTCTGAGGAACGCCCAAACAGCGCCTTCATTACTCCAGGTTTTATTGATAGTCATGTGCACATTGAAAGCAGTATGCTAATTCCGAGCGAATTTGCCAGGCTAGCGGTGGTACACGGCACGGTGGCCACCATTAGCGATCCACACGAGATTGCCAACGTATGCGGCATGGAAGGCGTTGAATTCATGATCGAAAACGGCAATACCGTACCCTTCAAATTTAATTTCGGCGCACCAAGCTGCGTACCAGCTACCTCTTTCGAAACTGCGGGAGCAGTGTTAAACCACGATGATGTTAAGGCACTTTTGGAACGCCCTGAAATTAAATACCTCAGCGAAATGATGAATTTCCCCGGAGTGCTGTATCAAGATGAAGAAGTTTTAAAAAAGATTGCTGCTGCCCATCAACTCGGTAAACCTGTTGACGGACATGCGCCAGGCCTACGTGGCGATACAGTCCAAACATATATTGATGCCGGTATTTCTACTGACCACGAGTGTTTTACTGCCGGAGAGGCGCTGGATAAACTGCAGCGAGGCATGAAAATCCTGATCCGCGAAGGCAGTGCAGCTAAAAATTTCGACGCGCTGATTCCCTTACTTCACGATTGGCCCGAAATGATGATGTTTTGCAGTGATGACAAACATCCTGATAGTTTAGTTGAAAGCCACATCAACGCAATTTGTGCCAGGGCGGTAGCCGAAGGAATCGATATTTTTAAGGTACTTCGCGCAGCTTGTATCAACCCGATCTTACATTATAAGCTGAATGTTGGTACACTACAGGTAAATGATAATGCTGATTTTATCGTTATAGAAAACCTGATTAATTTTAAGGTAAAACAAACCTATATTGATGGTCTTTTACTAGCAGAAAACGGTAAAATGACTGGAAACTGGATCAACCATATTACTGATAAAGAATCGATTAACCATTTTAATTGCAGCCTGAAAAAGGAAGAAGATTTCATTTTGAGATACGCAGATCAGCAGGAAATCGCAGTAATTGAAGCACTGGATGGTCAGCTGATTACCAATAAATTATATGCAAAGCCCAAAGTTGAAAATGACAATATCATAAGTGATGTACAAAATGACGTACTTAAAATGGTGGTGGTTAACCGTTATCATGATGCGCCAATAGCTATTTCTTTCGTTAAAAACTTTAGTTTAAAAGAGGGCGCAATTGCCTCGAGTGTAGCGCATGATAGTCATAATATCATTGCCGTGGGGGTTGATGATAAAAGTATCTGCGATGCAGTAAACCTGGTAATCAAAGAAACTGGTGGCGTGGCAGCTTTAGGCCATGGAAAAGAAGAAGTGTTGCCGTTGCCGGTGGCGGGTTTAATGAGTAACCGCAATGGTTATGAGGTTGCTGCATGTTATACTGCTATAGATCAATTTGCAAAAGATCTGGGTTCAACGCTCCTCGCTCCTTTTATGTCACTTTCTTTTATGGCACTTCTAGTTATTCCGCATTTGAAACTGAGTGATAAAGGTTTATTTGATGGTGATGAGTTTAGGTTGATGTAATTACGTAATACCTTCTATCCTATCAGCAAAAACATTAATTAACTTGTAATTTTTGTTTAAAGAGATAACCTCTGGCCACAAAGTATTAATCGCATCGTGAAATTGAGACATTTTCATATTACCCAACCTAATATGAATCACTTTAGGTGGCGGAGTATGTAAAAGTATTCTGGAAGAAAAATCGCTGTCTTTCGTTATAATGGTCAAATTTTGAGCTTTAGCATATTGCCAGATCATCGTATCAGACCATTCATCGCCCAAATCAGCCTGATGGATGTATTGAGCATTGTTCCAAAGGGAGAAAAAACGGGGAAGGTTAACATCTATTAAAAACCTAAACTCCTCCATTTAAGCCACTGCCTGTTTAATAATAAAACTATGGTTCATTAATTCTGTTGCATAGCGCATACAGGCAGTAATATCTTCAAGTTCAAGTGAAGGATATTGATTTAAAATTTCTTCAGTTGTTTCACCAGCAGATAAAAATTCCATGATAGTTTGTACAGTAATTCTCTTTCCCCTTATAATCGGCTTTCCATTACAAATATCACTATCAATATAAATACGATCGAAAATCTGTTCCATAACGTAAAGTTAATCAATTAGTTTAGCTTTTGGTAATTTGGGCGGTTACTCCAACAAAAACACTTCAGCCAGCGGATTAAACAGGTAAATCCGTTTATCATCTAAACAAACACAACGGTAACGTTTTCTGATGCGTTCGCCTTTGGTGAAACGCCGACCATCTTTAATTTTAAAGTTGGTATTAATGGGTAATTGCTCTAAGTGTAAAGTCTCCGTTTTATTACTATCGTATTTTTTTAAGGCACGCGATAAATGTAAATCAGAGCAACTCGAAGCTGCAGGGTTCGACATATAGTTATCTATCGCCCTATGAATATCTTCGGGAAAAATATTCATGTCAAAAAAGGGCACCATCATCCGCTGAAAGTTTTTCTTCCATTCGGCTCCATGTGGTTTTACCTTATTCTTAAAATCATTCCAGGTTAACAAATGTGCAAATTCGTGTACTGTGGTTACCAGGAAAGCATAATGATTGAGGTTAAAGTTAACCGAAATGCGGTGCCCTTTATCGCGGAAAGGATGGCGGTAATCACCCAGTTTGGTAGAACGGGTTTTAGCAATCTTAAATTCGCATTGAAAATAATCAATCCACTTGGCAATTAGCGGTGCCGCTGGTTCCGGCATATACTGCGCTAAAACTTTAACTTTCTCCACAATTGCTAAGATAAATATTTTTATTTTTTTTAACCACAGAGCTCACGGAGTTTACACAGAGAAAACAGAGGTAATTTTAATAGCCATTTACAACACGTTTAATACCTTCTTTTAACAGCAAAACATTAAAATTTATCAACAATCCGAATCTATAGCCACCCAATTTCATATAAGTGAGGGTTTGTGCTAAATGAATGTCAGTTAATCGTTCAATACTTTTCAATTCTAAAACTAGTCTGTCTTCTACGAGGATATCGATTCGATAACCACAATCCAACCTCACATCTTCAAAATGCAAAGGCATTATTTTTTCTTTCTCAACTTGAAAGCCTGCCTTGTCAATCTTATAAAATAAACATTCCTTATAAGCACTCTCAAGCAATCCAGGTCCGAGAGCTGTATGAACGTCTATTGCCAATCCGATGATGGTTCTTGTTAATAAATCTTCTTCCATAAAACTTTGTGCTCTCTGTGCCTTAACTCTGTACTCTCTGTGGTAAAATGAATTATCGCCTTTGCGGTTAAACCCTGATCTATTCCTCTGAAGGGAACAACGATGCCAGCACCATTTTTATCTCACCGAAAGAATAATCTTTACCTAAAAACTCCCTGATGGTGGCCATTGATTTTGTTTTCTGGCTTTCAACAGCATCTGTTATGTTTTTAATTTTATTAGGTTTAACCAGCTTCGTTACATCAAGTTGTTGTGTTGAGACATAGTAAGCCAAATGCCCCTCAATGGTACCCTGCGATAAGCCCCGCTCCTTTGCAATTTCACTTAAAGTTTTGCCCTCGTTATACAGTTCAAAACTCAAGAGTTTGGTATCAGGCTTCGGCTCTTTCTTTTTCTTCTCTGTTGCCGTTTTTACTTTTAGCACCATGCCTTTAAGGGTAATTGCTTTTTTCAATTGCGCCTCTCTTTCCACCACATTTAAAAGTGCATCTGTATCGGCTTTACTAAATTCTTTGCCATCAATAATGGCTTCGAGCAATGCCTTACTTTTATGAATTTTCTTCAGCTGCTCATAAATCACAATTTCCAGTTCAAGCAGTTCAGTCAGGTAGGTTTTAATTTGCTTTTCTTCTTTAATGGCTTCAATTTGTGCCAAAAATTTATCCGAGACCTCTTTAATTAACGGACTGAAATATTTTACCGCAGCCTGTACCCGCTTCGATACATTGAACAAGGTATGCTCAGTTTGTTCGGCAAAAAGATTTTTAAGCTGGTTGATAAAAGTATCAGCCGTGGCAGTAATTTTTTGAAAATCTTTATACAGATCCATCGTCCATTCATCGTAGCGCTGCTTGGTCGATTTAGCCTCACTCTTATCAAAAGTTTGCATGTGCTCCCTAAAATAATAGCGTGCCATATTCAGATCAAAAGCCGATAACAGATAGCTTCTGATAAAATCATAACTCTCCGAACTGATTTGTTGGTCAAGCACATCGGTCGGCTGTTTGGTTTTAGAAAAGTAATGGATGTTCTGGTCTTGCTGCAAACCACTTTCACGCAGATGTGAAGTTAAAACCAGTCCTTTAAGCGACCGAAGGCGCGAAAGCGCCACATAAGCTTGTCCGGGAGCAAAAGCTTCACCAATGTCAATAATGGCCTTATCAAAAGTTAAGCCCTGACTTTTATGCACCGTAATGGCCCAGGCCAGCTTAATTGGATATTGTACAAAAGAACCTGCTACATTTTCATCAATTTCGTTCGTAGCCTCGTTTAGTTTATATTTTACGTTCTCCCAGGTGTAAGGCGAAATCTGGATCACCGTTTTATCTTCAGGTAATTCAATTTCTACTACACCTTTTTCTATATGGTGCACTACACCTATCTTACCATTATAGTAACGCTTCTCGGCAGTCATGTCATTTTTAATAAACATAATCTGCGCTCCAACTTTCAATTCCAGACTTTTATCATTGGGATAGGCGTGTTCATTAAATTCACCTGTTACCTTTGCTTCAAAAAAATACGATTTAGTTTGGAGTTGGGTTAATCTTTCACGGTTAATGCTATCAGCCTTATGATTATGCGTGGTTAAAGTGATGTAATTTTCATCAGCTGCAGGCTTAAAATCCTGTTTAAAATGTTGCTTGAGCAAAGCAGTATCTGCGGGCGTAATTTTGTTGTTCCGGAGATTGTTTAGCAAATCAATAAACACCGAATCGTCCTGACGATAAATTTTATCCAACTCGATATATACTGGCGGGTTATTTTGCAGCGCCAGTGCATCAAAGAAATAAATACTTTTATAAAACCCAGCCATTACCCGCCATTCGTCGTTTTTAACCACGGGCGGCAACTGGTGCAAATCGCCAATAAACAAGAGCTGTACACCTCCAAAAGGTACATTTTTACTTCTCCTGATGTAGCGTAGCGCGAAATCAATGGCATCCAGCATATCAGCCCGCAGCATACTCACCTCATCAATTACCAAAAGTTCAAGCTCTTGAATCAGACGTCTTTTATTACCCTGCATATTTAAATGCTTGACCAGCGTACGCGGTGTATTAAAGTTAAAGGTAATTTGTTGATTGATGATATTCCCTGCCGCATCAGGAAAAAAAGCGCCAAAAGGCAACTGAAAAAGGGAATGTATGGTAACCCCGGCAGCATTAATTGCCGCAATACCGGTTGGTGCACAAATGATCGCTTTTTTATGCGTAAGTTGAATCAGTTTTCGCAAGAAAGTAGTCTTACCCGTCCCCGCTTTTCCCGTTAAAAAAACGTGTTTAGAGGTATAATTCACAAATTTAGCCGCGATCTCAGCGGGCATAGAAGTTTCTTCTAATGTAGGCATCTGCAATAAAATTTTAGTTTGCTAAAACAGGGAGGATAAATAAAGCTAAACATTTTAGCACAAAACTAAAGAATGATTGGTGAGAAATTTTAATTTTTGATCGATAATTTTAGTTAAGAAGAGTAATTGAGCAGATTTTATTAGATTTATGATTCAAGATAATTATTATCAGCGCGAATTAATGTCCCAAATAGAATTACTGCAGAAGTAACCTAAACCTGACAGAAACGGCAGCCTCCGATTTTTTCTATCGGAGCTATAGTGTATGGCAGGACTGCAATAACGAAAGAGCTATTACAACTGCTTTTCAAATCTTAAAATTGCAATCAGTTTTCAATTAAACAATTAACCAGTTAAAACAGTTAACCAAATTACTTATCTTTGCGGCCTGATGAAACAACAATATTCAAATCTTATCGCTGTTAAATTCCTTTAACAAGGTTTCATCATCTTTTACACCCAAAATTTTATTATGCTTAACCCTGAAATAGAAAAACGTAAAACCTTTGCCATTATTAGTCACCCCGATGCAGGTAAAACCACACTGACAGAAAAGTTTCTGTTGTTTGGTGGTGCCATCAATACAGCTGGTGCCGTGAAAAGAAATAAGGCAAACCAGAGCAATACCTCCGATTTTATGGAGATTGAAAAGCAGCGTGGTATCTCTGTTGCCACCTCGGTAATGGGGTTTGAGTACAGCGGTAAACGTATTAATATCCTGGATACACCTGGTCACAAAGACTTTGCTGAAGATACCTACCGTACACTATCGGCTGTGGATAGTGTGATTTTGGTGGTTGACTGTGTAAAGGGTGTGGAGGAACAAACAGAAAAACTAATGTCAGTTTGCCGCATGCGGAACACGCCGGTAATTATCTTCATCAACAAAATGGACCGCGAAGGTAAAGAGGCTTACGATTTATTGGATGAAATAGAGGAAAAACTAAACATCAGTTTATGTCCACTTTCGTGGCCTATCGGGCAGGGACATACTTTTAAAGGTGTATATAGCATATATAACAAGCATTTAAATTTATTTAATTCTGATAAAACCAAAGTAACCGATTCGGTTGTGGCGGCAAGCGATTTAAATGATCCTTCTTTATTAAATTACCTAAAAGAAAACGAAATCAATACGTTGAAAGATGATGTTGAACTGGTTGATGGTATTTATGGCAAGATTGATAAAGATTTATATACCGATGGCCTGGTTGCACCTGTGTTTTTTGGCAGTGCAATTAACAATTTCGGGATTAAAGAGCTACTGGATACATTTATAGATATCGCGCCAAGTCCGCGTCACCGTGAAGCTGAAGAACGTGATGTATTGGTTGAAGAGAAAAATTTCAGTGGGTTTGTATTTAAAATTCACGCCAATTTAGACCCCAAACACCGGGACAGGATTGCCTTTTTGAGGATTTGCTCTGGTAAATTTGAACGTAATAAATTTTATTACCATACCCGTCAGGATAAAAAGCTGAAATTCTCTAACCCTATGGATTTTATGGCGAACGAGAAGAGCATTGTAGAAGAGGCTTGGCCCGGTGATGTGGTTGGTTTGTACGATAGCGGGAATTTTAAAATTGGCGATACTTTAACTGAAGGTGAAAAACTACAGTTTAAAGGGATCCCGAGTTTCTCTCCTTCTATATTTAAAGAGGTAGAAAATATGGACCCAATGCGCACCAAGCAGTTAGAAAAAGGTATCGAACAATTAACAGATGAGGGGGTTGCGCAGTTATTCGTCATGCAGCCTGGAAACCGAAAAGTGATCGGCGCGGTTGGCGAACTCCAGTTCGAGGTAATTAATTTCAGGCTGGAACATGAATATGGGGCAAAATGTCGTTTCCGTACGCTAAGCTATACCCGTTCGAGCTGGGTAACTTCTACCGATAGAAAGAAACTGGATGAGTTTGTGAAACGTAAGCAACAGCACATCGGCTTTGATAAAGAAGCTAATCCTGTTTACCTGGCCGATAGTGAGTATATGATTAATTTAACCAAACAGGATTACCCTGATATTGAATTCCATAAAACAAGTGAGTTTAAATCTTAAAGTCGGAAGTCTATAAAGCAAAAAACCTTTTCTAAGTTTTTAGAAAAGGTTTTTATATTTAATATATTATTGTCATTGACGATTTCAACTATCTTTTACTCAAATCCCAGATCTTCAAACTACTTAACGTGCTTTTTCCATCTTTCGAAAATGCTGTAATCCGATAGCCTTTTCATCAGGAAAAATCATGGTTGAAATGACCTTTTCACCGCCATTCCCAAAAACTTCAAGTGATGATTTGTCAATCAGAATCTGAATTTTGACTTTGCCATTAACTGGATTTATTTTAGCGGTTTGAATGATGTTCTTCTCGTTTACTAAAACGTTTAACTATTAATAATTTTCAATCGCTCAGCCTCCTGTTCACCTATTGCCTCATATTGCTTGTAGGTCTGTTCTAAACGGCGCTTAATTTTAGCAATCAGTAACCTTGGCGACCGCACTTTAACACATTCTCCAAAACCTAGTATTTCGCGCTCCAGTTCATAATTCAGCACTACATCAATCCTGATTGTAGTCGTACCGGCATTTTTATTCAACACAACCTGCGAAGTATGTAAAGGCTTGGTAATGACATAAGGGGCATGATCGTTCGTAAATTCCAAAATTACTTTTTGCGGTCTGTCTTTTTCGCTTTTGGTTACCCCAATCAAATCATCGTAATAACGATCGAAATCTACTCCTTCATAAGCGACAAAATTTTCATTTGGTAATTCCTGAAATTCGATAATACGATCTAAAGCCAGATTTAAGATTCCAGCTCGTTTTTTAGCCTTGCAGATCAAAAACCAGCGGTTTCTGTACTCTTTTAAAAGGTACGGATAATAAATACTTTGCTGGGCCTGCTGGGCCTTGAACGATTTATATTCAATCAACAACGATCGTTTATTTAGAACAGCCTGATAGAGCGATGGAATACATTCCAGTCCTTTTACCAGCTTATTACTTTCCAGCTGGATGTTGTTGCCGGTCTGTTTGGTCGATTTATAAAGGTTATTCTCCAAACGCGCAATCATATCGCTCATCTCGTCGAAATAATTAAAGGCATTAAACTGCTTTAGCACGCCAACAATTTCTTTCATTTTATCTACATCGGCATGGTTAATCGGTGCTTTTGTAATGCTAAAACCCGGATCTTCATAAGCATAAAAGCGCTTATCCTTTACCACAATTGGGGCATTATAACCCAGTTTATCACTCCGCATCAACTGAATATCAGCCTGTATGGTACGCTTACTTACCCCACTGGTAATACCTTCCAGCTCATAAAGGGTTTCAGCAACCTTTTCAATCAGATCATCGAGTGTCCATTTACGGAAGCGGTTTCTCAAACAATCGTCGATGGTTTTGTAACGAATAAGGGCTAATTTATTGATGGCCATTTTGAAGGTTTTAGCTTGGAGGTTAAAAATATGGTGTTTCAGTATCAGTTAAAGATAACTAAGTTTCCTATAACTGCGCAATACAATTGCGCAATTGATCACCAAAAATGTAAAATCGACCATAAAATAAATTTTATAATACTGATAATCAATTATTGTAATAGAATTCATTAGGATTTTATTCACTGCGCAATTCCTCCGCGTAGCGTTGATGACATCTTTGTAATGTCGCCAGTCGATAATTCAGTTCTTTGAAAAATATAAATAGATTTTTAGCAGATGTAATATTTTAATTAATCGTCCTGCTGAATTTATTTCAGCATCTAAGACCCTGAAATAAATTCAGGGTGACGATCGCTTAGGAATTATTGCTAAAATTCATATGAAGAAATCCCGAAAGGGATGGCAATACTAAACAATGAATATCCATGGTTGCGGGTTTCGGAATAGCCCCAAAGTATAAATTTTATATTCTGGTATAAGTTGTAATAGATTGTCTAAACACGTTGTGTGTCGTGGGTTCGAATCCCACTTCCGGAGCAATCCGGAATAACTCAGGGGTAGAGTAGCAACCAAATATGCAGGTTCGAATCCTGCTTCCAAGTTGTTGGAATAGCTAATTGGTAAGCGTTTAGGGCTCAAAATCCAAAACAAAAAAGAAGAGTAACTTTTCAAAATGCTCAAAAAACTACCTTGTAAAACCACATTTAGCTTAAAGGCTCATTTCTGATCCTGACAGGCAAATTTGCTTTTGCTTTGAAAATAAAAACGATGAACGAATCGATTTAAAAATCAAATATTAAATGTTAGTACTCATCCCCGGATTTCATCTAACTAAAAACTGATTTCATTTTTAAACAAATCTGGATTCAATTTATTTCCGCAAAAACCAGATGAATGTGCTTTTACAAGGCTTTGTAAGCGAAACAATTAAATAATTATAAATCTTAACATCAAAAAACATGAAAAGAGTAACCATTAACACCAATTATGTTGGATTGGTGTTTAAAAGAGGAAAATTAAAAAACGTATTAACCGCAGGGACTTACTGGTTAGGTTTTGGAGAAGACATCACTTTGTTCGATATGGGAAAAGAGTATTTTTTCACCCTTGCAGAATTAGAAGTACTGCTAACAGATACCGGTTTTACCAGTTTAGTGCACGTAGTAAATGTAGCCGATAATGAGTTGGCACTTGTTTACCGAAACGGAAATTTCAAGAATGTTTTAACCGCTGGCAAGCAAGCCATCTGGAAAGGTCTATCTACATATCACTTTGTCAAAGTCGATATCAGTAACATCAACATTGATGAAACGATCGATAAAAATTTGTTAGAAAAAGCACCCTTATTAAATTACATCAGGGCTTACAAAGTGGAGTCTTTCGAAAAAGCCTTGTTATTTATTGATGGTAAATTTGAAAGGGTAATGGAAGCAGGAAACTATATTTACTGGAAAAATGCGACTGCCATTCAAGTTTTAAAAACCGATATGAGGCAATTGAACATGGAGATTATTGGTCAAGAAATCTTAACCAAGGACAAAGCACAATTAAGGGTAAACTTCAGTATTCAATATAAAGTTGATGACATCATCAAAGCGTTATTGGAGAACAAAGATTTTGATAAGCAATTGTACATCACCATGCAATTGGCCTTAAGGGAATCGGTTGGCTTAATGACTTTTGATGAATTGATGGAAAGTAAGGAAAGAATTGCCGCACAAGTAAGGGATTTAACCTTGGCTAAGGTAGCCGAGTTGGGCGTAAAATTAATTAACTGCGGCGTTAAAGATATTATTTTGCCAGGCGATGTGAAAGAGATGATGAACCAGGTTTTAATTACCGAGAAAAGAGCGCAGGCCAATATCATTACAAGAAGAGAAGAAACGGCTTCGACCAGAAGTTTATTAAATACCGCTAAATTAATGGAAGATAACAATATGCTGTATAAGTTGAAAGAGATGGAATACGTAGAGAAAATCGCAGAAAAAATCAATAACATTAGTTTATCTGGCAGTGGCCAAATTGTGGATCAATTGAAGCAAATCTTCGTAAAATAATTAAATTTAGAAACCCCTCGGCTAGGTGAATGTTACCTGCCGGGGATTAATGAAGAATAAAATGAAAAACAACATAACAGGAAAAGACCTGATTGAAATAGGTTATTCCGAAGGAAAAATACTAGGCCTGGCCTTAGATACTTTGAAAGCAAATTTTTCAGCTATCGAAGAAAAAGAATTGCTGGCTTTGTTTAAAAAAGTAAAAGATTACCCCGAAAGTTTTTTGGATGATCCGGTTTTAAATATATTAGCAACAGCCATGATTGAAGAAGCCAATGTACCAAAAGACGAAACTATAGCGCTCGTAAATGAGGCAAAAACATATGCAATATTTGGTCCTGATTACATTGAAGAAGGTGCCAGAAACCAAATGGATATAGCCATGAAATTGCCGGTATCTGTAGCGGGTGCTTTAATGCCCGATGCACATCAAGGTTATGGCCTCCCTATCGGCGGTGTACTGGCTACCAGAAATGCCATTATCCCTTATGGTGTAGGTGTTGATATTGGTTGCCGAATGGCACTGAGCATTTTCGACATTCCCGAAAAACATTATTTTGGTAAAGATGCCATGTACAAACGCGAGTTGATTGCTTTTACGAAATTTGGTGCCGGGCAAAACTTTAAAGGAACTGAAAAAGCAGACCATGAGGTTTTAGAAGATGAAGCTTTTAACAGCACTCCTTTTTTGAAAAATCTGCACGGAAAAGCCTGGGCTCAATTAGGTACATCTGGCGGTGGTAACCATTTCGTAGAATGGGGCATTATCGATTTCGCCGAACGTGATGAGGTTTTAAATATTGATAAAGGTCGTTACGTGGCTTTATTAACCCACTCCGGTTCGCGCGGCTTAGGCGCTACTATAGCCGGTCATTATACCAAACTGGCAAAAGACATTTGTAAACTCCCTAAAGAGGCCGTTAACCTGGCTTATTTAGATTTGAATACTGCCGAAGGGCAAGAGTATTGGATTGCCATGAACTTAGCTGGCGATTATGCCTCTGCCTGTCATGAGGTAATTCATAAAAGATTAACTAAAGCCATTGGTGCAAAAGTTTTAGCTAAGATAGAAAATCACCATAACTTTGCCTGGAAAGAGTCGATCAATGGAGAGGAAGTAATTGTTCATCGTAAAGGTGCTACGCCTGCAGGCAAGGGTGTGATGGGGATTATTCCCGGCAGTATGACTGCGCCAGGGTTTTTGGTCAGAGGAAAGGGCGAAACCAGCGCCATCAATTCGGCATCACATGGTGCCGGTAGACAAATGAGCAGAACGAAAGCGATCCAATCGATTACCAAATCGGATATGAAAGCAATTTTGAAAGATCATCATGTAACCTTGATTGGTGCAGGGTTAGACGAAGCCCCAATGGCTTATAAAGACATCCATAAAGTAATGGCGGCACAAACCGAACTGGTTGATGTGGTGGCTAAATTCGAGCCTAAAATGGTAAGAATGGCTGATGATGGAAGCAGAGAGGATTAGTTTGGGAGCCTTTAGTCTTTAGTCTTTAGTCTTTAGTCTAAAACCTAATTTAACCTCGCTGGTTTTCAAGCCTGCCAGGTTTTTTTATGTTGCTTCGACTAAAAAATTTAGAAACATTGGTTCTTGCCTACTGTCCCAAAGAAAATAATTTCAATTCTATCTGGTTAACCTCATAAAATATTTCTGCAATTGGTTGCGAAAATTCGTCATTGCGAGAAGGCTTTTCCAGCCGACAAAGATGCTGTCTCAAAAGTAAAATCTAGTATTTAAGTCCAAAATTTTGTTTTGTTTTTCGTCATTCTCGCGCAGGCGGGAACCACGGAGTGCTCAGCGAAGCTAATCTTAAAGCGCTTCGCAATAGCATTAAGATTCCCAATTAAATTGGGAATGACAACGTATAAAAATATAATTTGCGCAGTGAGCCATCATAAATCTTTTTGATACAACATCAATCTTAAAAAAATTGCTACTTAGCGAACGCATTAAAGATTGCTTCGTTCCTCGCAATGACGAGAATTCTATGGATTTCTGTCAATTTTTTGACGAATCTCAGAGTGCAAATAGGTGGTTAAATTTCAGCGTTCTCAAGCGGATAATATTTAATCAAACTTTTTACTTTTTTATCTTTTTCTTTACCAGTGAGATTGGTCACATTAATTATATTGATATACTTTGTTGGGTCTTCGGTAGATTCGAAAATAATTACTTCGGCATAATTTGTTTCGCCATGCAGGGAAGGATGATCATTTAAAACAGTAAAATTTCTTTTAGCAAGTTCACCTAAAATCTCTTCTTTGTTTACAACTACAGGAATACGGTTATGGATTTTTCGCCTTTTCATCCAATTATCATTAATTTCTGAGTAGGGATGGATGACCTGACCATTTAAAACACCAAATAATGCACCTCCAAGAATAACGATAAATTCACCCGCCCAAATCATCCACAATAATACGCCGCTAATGGTACCAGTGCTTTCAATGCGGAATGTACCTATTTCATTCAGATTAATAATTTCCTGAATCAAAACATTAGGATGCGTAAATAGGAAAAAGAAATCTTGAGCCAAAAACTTTAAATCTTCGCCATTCAGGTTAAAAGTGAAACCCTTTTTACTGTAGGCCAGAGTATCGAAGAAAACCCATTGAATATAAAAGGCAAATAGCCCACAAAAGATGGCAATAATCGCAACAATCTTTTTATTCCTGACTTTTCCGATCTTAACACCGAGATCAATAAAAAACCCTAAACCCAGGCCTAAAAGCAGAGCGATAATAGCGATGAACCAAATATTAGGAATTAGCCTACCGAGGATAATGTAAAAAAGTGGAAGAATAAAAGATGCCAAAATACCAATGGCAAGTGTAGTAAGAATGGCTGACGGCGAGGCGTAACCTTGAGGCGTATATTTGGGTTCCATAAAGCGTGAAATGAGATTTTTTATTTGAACACTCCATCACGCAATTTGTTTGATGGAGTGTTCAAATTCTCTATTTCAATTTGCTTAAGGCTATTTTTATCCTAGGCAGCATGTCTTTAATGTCTTGTAGCGTACATGCGCCCACCGAAGCCCTGAACCATGGCATACTGTGTTCGTTTCCAAATGCCGAGAATGGTACAAGCGCTGCGCCTGCTTCTTTAATCAAATAGAAGTTAACGTCGGCACTATCTTTTAAAAGCTGACCATCTTCAGTAGTTTTACCAATATAATCTATTTTAATGGTCAGGTAAATGGCGCCCATCGGCTCTACTGCATCTACATTAAAGCCTTCAGCTTTTAGATCGTTAAAACCGTTGTAAAGTGCATTTAAGCTATCCTGGATCTGTGCTTTAAAGCTGGTTAAAAAGGTATCAACCTGTAGCTTATTGTTAAAATAGTTAGACATGGCAACCTGCTCAGCTTTTGGTGCCCAGGCACCCATATGGCCTACCAGTGCTTTCATACGGTTTACAATATCTTCCGGACCAAATCCCCAGCCTACACGTACACCTGTTGCAGCAAGGCATTTAGAACTACCATCAACAAAAATGGTAAAAGGTTTCATTTCCGGACGTAGTGAAACCGGATTTACATGTTCTTTATCAAAAGTTAAAAGCGAATAAATCTGATCGTACATCAGGTAAAGTGGCTTTTCGTCGGCTCCACGGCTTGCATTTTCCTCCAAAACTACATCACAAATCTCTGCCAAAGCATCAGCATCGAACATGGTACCTGTTGGATTTAAAGGTGAGCATAGGGCCAATAAAGTTGCGCCTTTTAAATGCGGTTTTAACTGTGCTGCAGTTGGCATAAAATGATGGGCTGCATCGGTTTCAACTGCAATAGCTTTTGCCGATGTTAAATGGCAATAGTGGTTATTATTCCATGATGGAGCAGGAAAAACTACAGTATCACCCGGATCAATTAGGGCCAGAAAAGTAGCGTAAATTAAAGGCCGCGAACCGCCTGAAACCAAAATACTGTTGGTATTGTATTCTAGCCCAAACCTATCTTTCAACAATTCTGAAACGGTTTCGCGTAAAGACAAAACACCATCAGCAGGGGGATAATTGGTTTGGTTGGCATTGTAGGCTTCTACAATCCCAGCTTTTAACTCAGCCGGTATTGGGTAAATATTCGAATCGAAATCGCCAATGGTCAGGTTAGCAATTGATGCGCCTTTGCGCTTCATTTCGTTAACTTCGTTACCAATTTTTATAATTTCTGAGCCAATTAATGAGTTGGCTATTACTGAAACTTTCATATTATGCTATTAAATCTGCTATTGCTTTATTCACTTTTTCGAAACCAAACTGTGCCAGTACAGCGTTCATTGCATCCGTAATCTGCTCGTTACACAGGTTGCCTATGCTCCCCTCGTGGGTATGATGTATTTGGTCCGATGGTGCAAATGTACCACTTTCGATCTGCTCGCCAACTATTTTGTACGCTTCTCTAAAAGGAATACCCTGTAAGGCAAGTTCATTAACCACTTCCACGCTAAACAGGTAATCGTACTTTTTATCCTTTAAAATATCATCCTTTATGGTGATGTTCTGAAACATAAAGGTGGCAATTTCCAGGCACTCATTAAGCGAAGTAATGGCTGGAAAAAGATTTTCCTTTAATAACTGTAAATCTCGGTGGTAGCCAGATGGCAGATTAGTAATCATCATGGCAATTTCATTTGGCAAAGCCTGAATTTTATTGCAACGGGAACGGATCAACTCGAAAACATCAGGATTCTTTTTGTGTGGCATAATGCTCGAACCTGTTGTCAGTTCGGGAGGAAAACTAATGAAACCAAAATTCTGGTTAATGAAAAGGCAAACATCCATAGCCATTTTAGCTAAAGTAGCTGCTACGGCGCTCATGGCCTGAGCTAAAATTCTTTCGGTTTTACCACGACCCATTTGTGCATACACCACATTGTAGTTTAAGGTTTCAAAACCCAGCAATTTGGTCGTTAAAGTTCTGTTCAATGGGAATGATGAGCCATAGCCTGCTGCAGAGCCTAATGGGTTTTTATTGGTGATTTTCCAGGCGGCCAGCATCAGTTCCATATCATCGGCAAGGCTTTCGGCATAAGCGCCAAACCACAAACCAAATGATGACGGCATGGCAATCTGTAAATGCGTATAACCTGGCAATAATTTATCTTTATGGGTATTGCTCAGCTCGATTAACTGATTAAACAGCATGGAAGTCTGGTTAACCATATCTTCGATACATGCCCTGAAAAACAGTTTTAAATCAACCAAAACCTGATCATTGCGCGAACGTCCACTGTGTATTTTTTTGCCTGCTTCGCCAATGCGCTGAGTTAGCAACCACTCTACCTGCGAGTGTACATCTTCAACCGTATCTTCGATGGTAAAGTGACCGGCCTCAATTTCAGCGTAAATATTTTTCAGTTCCTGCTGAATGGTTTTTAACTCTTCTGCGGTAAGCAAATTTATCGTTTCCAACATTTCAGTATGGGCCAGCGAGCCCAGTACATCAAATTTTGCCATTTGTAGATCAAGTTCGCGGTCTTTACCCACGGTAAAATGTTCTACAAACTGATTTACATCAACATTTTTTTGCCAAATTTTCATTTTAATCTATTTAACCGCAAAGAGCGCTAAGTTTTTCGCAAAGCACGCTAAGCTATACTATTTTTTACTTCAGTATTCGTTGAGCTTTCACAGAATCAAAAACCATAAACCTTAAAAACCCTCTACCCTCAACCTTGAATCACCGGTTTCAACATATTCACATATCCTTCTACCCCTTCTGCAACCTCACGAACATATAAAAATTCATCAGCCATGTGCGAGCGACCTGAGAAACCAGGACCACATTTTACCGATGGAATATCCAATAAAGCCTGATCGGATGTAGTTGGCGAGCCATAAGTGGTTCTGCCCAATGCAACACCAGCCTGAACAACCGGGTGATTTTTATCAATTGATGAAGGTTTTAAACGGATAGAACGCGGGGTAACATCGCAATCAACATTTGCCCGGATAATCTCTAGAACTTCTTCGTTGGTGTAAGCATCAGTTACACGTACATCAACCGTGAAAGTACAATTGGCTGGTACTACATTATGCTGCGAACCGGCGTTGATGATGGTTACTGTCATTTTCAGCGGACCGAAAACTTCCGATACTTTAGGAAACTGATAATTTCTAAACCATTCAATATCGTTTAACGCTTTATAAATGGCATTCTCCCCTTCTTCGCGGGCAGCATGTCCTGCTTTACCATGCGATACACAATCCAAAACCAGCAAACCCCGCTCAGCGATAGCTAAATTCATTTCGGTAGGTTCCCCTACAATGCCAAACTCAAGCTCACCTAAATCAGGCAACACCAGTTCTAAGCCATTATTACCCGAAATTTCTTCCTCGGCAGTGGCGGCCAAACAGATATTATATTTTAAATTTTCCTGCTCGTAGTAGTACAAAAATGTACCGATTAAAGAAACCAGACAACCGCCAGCATCATTACTCCCCAGGCCAAAAAGTTTATCTCCCTCTATTGCTGCATCGTATGGATCGCGGGTATAACCCGAATTCGGCTTAACCGTATCATGGTGAGAGTTTAACAATAAAGTTGGCTTACTGGCATCGAAATGCTTGTTATACGCCCAAACATTATTCATTTTACGCTGGGTCTTAATCCCTCTTTCTTCCAAAAACTGGGCTATTAAATTAGCGGTCCGGTCTTCTTCTTTACTGAAAGACTGTATGCGGATTAATTGACGCAATAAGTCTAAGCATTCTTTTTGTATATTTTCTAAAAACATAGTATCAAGTATTTAGTGTTAAGTATCAGGATAGCGTTGAAACCCTAAACCTTCTACCTTACACCTTTAACCTTCTTTCGTGTATAAATTCCCCGCTTTTAAAGCCGAAAGTTTAATGCCTTTTATCAATGATGAACTAAAACCATTATGTTCCATCTCATTTAAGCCGGCAATGGTACAACCTTTTGGCGAAGTTACCTTATCTATTTCTGATTCCGGGTGTGTTCCATGTAATAAAAGCAAATCGGCCGCGCCCTTGGCGGTTTGCACGGCCATTTTTAAAGCTTCATCTGCATGGAAACCAATTTCTACGCCACCTTGCGATGCAGCCCTGATGGCCCTTAAGAAGAAAGCAATACCACAAGCACAAAGTGCTGTTGCAGAAGTCATCAAATCTTCGTTAATCTTTATCACAGAACCAACAGTTTCGAACATTTTAGTTACATCAGCTATATTTTCTGCTGATGCATTATCGCTGGCCATGCAGGTCATAGATTGACCAATGGCAATTGCCGTATTCGGCATTACGCGCACCACTTCTACACCCTCTCCTAATTTCTCTCTTACAGCAGCACAACTCACACCCGAAATTACCGAAATAACCAAATGTTTAGCCTGAACGATTGAGGTTTGAATTTCATCTAAAACCGTGTTTAACTGTTGGGGCAGAACGGCAAGGATTACCACATCGGCATCAACCACAGCCTGCTTATTGTTACTGCTCACGCTAAAACCAGCTTCGGCAAAAGTTTTTAAATGGTCGGTATTTCTACGGGTAAGGGTAATGTCGGCAGCTTCGGCAAAGTTGGCTTTCACCAAACCTTTCGCTAAAGATAAACCGATGTTTCCGCTACCAATGATGGCTATTTTTTTATTCATCTGATTACAAAGATTTTGGTGATTTCACCGATTTTAATCAATTAATGTTTATTTGAAAAGCAGTTTCAGTAATACTATTAATGTCAGTCCTGCTATCCACTTCAATCTTTTTAAGCACTTTGTCAGCTAATTAAAGCTACAGCTAAAAAAGTATTTCCGTTTCTATCAGGTTTAGTTTGCAAAAGCAGTAATCCTTAGGCAATGCAAAAACCCTCCACCTCCAAACCTTGCTACCTTCAACCTTTACTTCAGCATTTTAGTACCAAAAGTACCAACAGCCAAGTCAGCCAGTTCATCAGCTTTTCCAATGTACACCGCCGAAACCCCTTTGTTAATGGCTTCAAAAGCATTGTGCAATTTTGGGATCATTCCACCTGCTACCGTTCCATCAGCCTTTAAACCCTCAAATTCACCAGATCTGATTTCTCTCACCACAGAACCATCATCATTTACATCTCTTAGCACTCCTTTTTTTTCAAAGCAATATACTAACCTTGTTTCATATAAAGCCGACATCGCCACCGCGACGGACGAAGCAATGGTATCGGCATTGGTGTTTAACAACTGTGTATCGCCATCGTGTGTAATGGCGCATAAAACCGGGACCAAACCAGCTTTCAGCAAGCTATCTAAAGTTGTTGAAGACACTGAGTTTTCATCCAAATCACCAACAAAACCGTAGTCAATTACGGCTCCAGCCATTGGCCCACTTTCAGTACCATAAGTTTTGGTACTCACCGGCCTTTTTTTTGCTCTGATCACATTACCATCAGCACCACTTAAACCAATGGCATTGCTGCCTTTGGCCTGTAACTGGGCTACCATGTTTTTATTGATTAATCCGGCATAAACCATGGTTACAATGCGTAAGGTTTCAATATCAGTAATTCTTCTCCCCTCAATCATTTTGGCTTCAATACCCAGCGATTCGCCTAGTTCGGTTGCAATTTTACCACCGCCGTGCACTAAAATTTTATCTCCCGGCAATGCCGTAAAATCCAGTAAAAACCGGTGCAGGTTTTCTGAATTATCGATTACGTTTCCACCTATTTTTATGATTGTAAGTTGTTTCATACATTGAGTTATGGGTTGTCAGTTATGGGTTGCCTTTAGGCGTTTAGACCTGTAACACAGAACCCGTAACCGATAACAGATTTATAATTCCTCCAACATCGCTTTAATCACCGCCTGTGCTGCCCACAAACGATTACCGGCCTCATGGATAACCAATGAGTTTGGCCCATCGAGAATTTCTGAAGATAATTCCAAATCCCTACGAACTGGCAAACAGTGCATTACCTTTGCATCATTTGTGAACCTCAGCTTTTCGTTGTTCATCATCCAGCCATCCGGATAGGTTAAAACTTTACCGTATTCCTTATAGCTGCTCCAGTTTTTTACATAAACGTAGTCAGCGCCAGCTAAAGCTTCTTCTATATTATATTGAATATCGGCACCTGGTGTAAAATCTTCTGAAAGTTCGTAACCTTCGGGTTGAGCAATAGTAAAATCAATCATTCCCTCCGCTTGTGCTTTGCACATCCATTCAGCAAAAGAATTCGGAACGGCTTGGGGTAATGCTTTAACATGAGGTGCCCAGGCTAAAACTACCTTGGGTTTGCGGCCGTCGGGTTTCTTGGTCCAGGTTTCGTGAATGGTAATAATATCGGCAAAACTTTGTAAAGGGTGACGTGTTGCACTCTCCAAACTCACCACCGGCACGGCACAGTATTTTACAAACTTGTTAAAAAAATCTTCACTGTAATCTTCTTCACGATTATTTAGTTTCGGAAAAGAACGTAAGCCTAAGATATCACAGTACTGCCCCATAACCGCAGCCGCTTCACGGATATGTTCAACCGTCGAACCATTCATCACCACACCATCCTGGGTTTCTAACGCCCATCCTTCTTTATCCAGGTTCATCACCATTACATTCATCCCTAGGTTTAAGGCTGCTTTCTGTGTGCTTAAACGGGTACGTAAGCTGGGATTCATAAAAACCAAACCTAAAGTTTTGTTTTTACCTAAATGCTGATGTGCATAAGGATTTGCCTTCAATGCTAATGCATCAGTTACAAATTGCTTGATGTTTGGAACATCGTGTACGGAAGTGAAAAGTTTCATTTTTAATCTAAATTAATTATCCCAATCCGTCACCCTGAACTTGTTTCAGGGTCTCTTATGCAAGAGATGCTGAAATAAATTCAGCATGACGAATGACCTGATACACAATAGCTATTTTACTAATTTTTTAAACGCACCTAAAAACTCATCAGCATGTGCTTTGGTTAAGTTTAGTGCTGGCAGTAAACGGATTACGTTGGGTTTTGCCTCGCCGGTAAAGATGAAGTGCTTAAACAGAAGTTCCTTTTTAACATGCGCCAGTTCTTCCGGCAATTCAATACCAATCATTAAACCACGGCCACGAACTTCTTTAACCTGCTCAAATTTCTTTAATTCAGTAATTAAGTAATTCCCAACTTCTTCGGCATTTTTGATCAGGTTATCTTTTTCCATCACTTCTAAAACAGCTAATGCTGCAGCACAAGCTAAATGGTTGCCACCAAAAGTTGTACCTAACTCGCCATGCCAGGGTTTAAATTTAGGTGCAATAGCAATTCCTGCTACCGGGAACCCGTTACCCATACCTTTTGCCATGGTATATACATCGGCTTCTACGCCTGCCCAATCATGCGAGTAAAATAAACCTGTTCTGCCATAGCCACATTGTACTGAATCGGCAATATAAACGGCATTGTACTCATCACATAGTGAACGGATTTTTTGCAGAAAATTTTTCGATGCTTCTTTAATCCCGCCAACACCTTGAATACCTTCGATAATTACCGCACAGATTTCATTGCCCTGCGCTTTAAAAGTTTCTTCTAAAGCCACCTCATTATTGTGCGGCAAAAAGATAACATTTTCGGTCTGATTAACCGGCGCTACGATTTTAGGGTTATCAGTTACTGCAACTGCTAAAGAGGTACGTCCGTGGAAAGCACCGGTAAAAGCAATTACCTTTTTTCTGCCGTTGTAAAACGAAGCAAGTTTAAGTGCATTTTCATTGGCTTCTGCTCCAGAATTACATAAAAACAATTGGAAATCTTTTTTGCCCGATACTTCGCCCAGTTTCTCGGCTAGTTGTACCTGCAAAGGAATTTTAACCGAGTTGGAGTAAAAACCAACTTTACTTAACTGATCGGTTAAACGGCTCACATAATGTGGATTGGTATGACCAATGGAAATTACAGCATGTCCGCCGTATAAATCTAAATATTGTTGCCCATTAGCATCCCAAACATTGCTGCCAGATGCTTTTGTAATTTCTATATCGTTAAGAGGATAAACGTCGAATAGTTGCATATTTTTTAAGGTTTGAAGGTCGAGGGCGAGAAGGTAGAAGGTTGTATTACCTAACCTTTTCCGCCGCCTCTCAAAAATTTAATAAATGCGATTAACATCGCCTTAATTTCATTTACACTTTTATTTACAGCTGCGTAAACTTCCAAACTGATGTAAGCTAAATCGCGGAGGAGAATAAAAGCATATTCTATTTCTTTAGTAGAGCCTAGTGCATTATCAAGATAATGGACAAAATCCTTATCTGTGTTTTTACCACTTCCTTCTACAATATTTAGAGGTATTGAATAGGTGGCCCGCCGAATTTGTTGGGTTAAAGCAAATTTTTCTTCAATAGGCATGATAGGTAGGATTTCCTTATAAACCTGCAAAGTAAATAAGTGAGCCTTTTTCCAAACATCTAATTTTTGATAATCTCTCATAACTTATAAATATTTTGTATGTCTGCACCCAGGCCTTCCAGCCTTCAACCCTCCAGCCTTCCGCCTAGAAATTAGCAGCTTTCAGCTTCAAGCCGGCATCTTCCTTCAGTCCAAACATCAAGTTCATATTCTGAACGGCCTGTCCGCTGGCTCCTTTTAACAGGTTATCGATAATACTGATGATAAACAATTTACCACCGTGTTTTTCAATGTGTACCAGTGCTTTATTGGTATTTACCACCTGTTTCAAATCGATATTTTTCCGGCTTACATGAGTAAAAGGATGTGCACCGTAATAATCTTCATAAATGGTATAGGCTTCTTCCAAAGTAAGTTCGCTTTCCAGGTACATAGCGGCCAAAATCCCTCTGGTAAATGCACCGCGTTGCGGGATAAAATTTAAAGCCTCAGTAAGTGAGGGTTGCAACTGTAATAAACTCTCGCTAATCTCATTCAGGTGTTGGTGTTCGAAAGCCTTATAAATAGAAAGATTGTTGTTTCTCCAGCTAAAATGAGATGTTGTAGCTAAGCTCTGGCCTGCACCTGTAGATCCGGTAGTGGCATTAATGTGAACCTCATTTTGGATCAATCCTTTAGCAGCCAAAGGCAGTAATCCCAATTGGATACAAGTGGCAAAACAGCCTGGGTTAGCAATATTACTTGCCGATTTAATTTTATCGTGGTTTAATTCAGGAAGGCCATAAACAAATGAACGCTTTTCGAATGTACATTTTTCATGCAACCTGAAATCCTGAGATAAATCGATGATTTTAATACTTTCGTTGATTGGATTGGCGGCTAAAAACTTTTTCGCATCGCCATGACCAACACAAAGAAAAAGCACATCAATGTCTTGCGGAATATCGTTTACAAAGCGCAAATCTGTATCACCGATTAAATCCGTATGCACATCTGAAATTAAATTTCCGGCGTTACTGGTACTGTTCACGAAAGCAATTTCAACATTTGGGTGGTTAACCAAAATACGCAGCATTTCACCACCAGTATAACCTGCACCACCAATTATTCCTGCTTTGATTTTATCCATCATTATTAGTTTAAGGAAATTTTATAAAGGAAAAATTCTTTGTCTTCTTCTTGTTTTATGAACCCAATCGATTCATATAAATTTTGAGCATTGAAATTAGCTACTGCTGTTTCCAGTTGCACAAATGTAGCTCCCTGGTTTTTGGCAAAGGCCATCGCTGTCTTAATTAACGCAGCACCAATACCCTCTTTTCGATGGTCCACATCTACAAACAGATCATTTAAAATCCAGTTTTTTGAAAGCCTGGCAGAAGAATATTTTGGGTAAAGTTGTGTAAACCCTACAGGTTTATCTCTAGCCATCGCTACAAAAATTATGGATTCATTATTTTCTAAACGGGCATCAATAAAAGCCTTCGCCATCCCCAAATCTGAAAACTGATTGTAGAAAATTCGATACTGATTGAACAAGCCAATCACCAAATGCGCTTCAGAAGCATCAATTTGTTTAATGTTAAAATTATTCACAATCTGTTCTGTCATTTTCTGTACTTGGATATGAAAAAGTATAAATTCTAAATCATCAACACCCTAATTCATGATTTTATGTTTTAGGCCTGCTTTAATCTGTAAACCACTATTTGCATGAACAGTTAAAGATTTATCTTCAATTAAAAATGTAGCATCTCCTTTCAAAACGTAGAAAAACTGTTCTGCAACATGATGAAAGTGTAATTTTTCAGCAGTGCGGGGTGGCATTAATTCTTGTTTAATTACAGCCGCTGGCTTGCTGATGAAATTCCATCCATCACAGTTTTCGCCCCACTTATAGTGACTTAAACAATTCTCTTTTGAAAGGATTTCGCTCATTGTTAGTATCAAGTAGTAAGTATCAGGAATCAAGTAAGATTTGAGACAGAAGACAAAAGATTTGAAAGGTTTTTACGCCCCTGCTTTAAGCTCTCAGCTTTAGTCTTTAGATTCCTCTCCGTTAACTTTATGCCAAATCATCACCTGGTTACCGAAGATTTTTGAAAAACCTTTTACATCTTCACCACTCCAGGCATTGTTCATTTCACCATAGCTACCAAATTTGTTGCTCATTAAATCATGGTTCGATTCAATACCAATAATCTGGAAACGGTATGGCAACAATTCAACAAACACTTTACCGCTCACAAATTTTTGGGTGTCAGCTAAAAAAGCCTCAATATTCCGCATAATCGGATCATGAAACTGGCCTTCGTGTAACCAGTTGCCATAGAAAGATGATAATTGTTCTTTCCAGCTTAACTGCCATTTGGTTAAAGTATGTTTTTCTAAAGTGTGGTGGGCTTTGATAATGATTACCGGACCTGCAGCTTCGAAACCCACACGGCCTTTAATACCGATAATGGTATCGCCCACATGGATATCGCGACCAATGCCGAAGGGTTGCGCAATGGCCTGTAATTTTTGGATGGCTTTTACCGGCGCCAACTTTTCACCATCAAGTGCTACGAGTTCACCTTTTTCGAAAGTAAGTTCAATTTTACACGATACGGTTTCTGAAACCTGGGTTGGCCATGCACTTTCTGGTAAGGTTTCGTTCGAGGTTAACGTTTCTTTACCGCCTACCGAAGTACCCCATAAACCCTTATTGATTGAATATCTTGCTTTTTCTGCACTATATTCAACACCATGGCCGGCTAAATATTCGATTTCCGCTTCACGTGATAATTTTAAATCCCTGATTGGTGTAATAATTTCAACACCTGGAATTAGAATATTAAAAATCATATCGAAACGAACCTGATCATTACCCGCACCTGTACTGCCATGCGCTACATAATCAGCACCGATTTTCTTTACATAATTGGCAATTGCAGTAGCCTGGCTTACACGTTCTGCACTAACAGAAAGTGGGTAAGTTGCATTTTTTAATACGTTGCCGAAAATCAGGTATTTAATACAATCATTATAGTACCCATCTGTTTCATCAACAACAGCATGCGATTTTACACCTAAAGCGTAAGCTCTTTTCTCAATTTCCTGTAATTCCTCTTCAGAAAAACCACCGGTATTTACAATCACCGAGTGAACTTCCAATCCACGATCTTTCGCCAGGTATATACAACAAAATGAGGTATCTAATCCGCCGCTAAATGCTAAAACAACTTTTTTCATGCTATTTAAATAAAAGGGTAAATAAAAATAAAAGGGTTTTTAAGCCTGTTTTTGGCTTTTGTTTAACAACCAAACGTTGCTTGATGCGCATAAAGCGCTCATATAATTTGGGTTTTTTCTGCAGTTCTTCAGCAAATTGCTTGGCTACTTCGTGTTTTTTCTCGGCCGGATCGTAAAGCATGGCGGTACACATGCAGTTTTTACGTTCCTTCATCTTTAAAATTTCGAAGTTTACGCAGCTCTGGCAGCCTTTCCAAAATTCCTCATCCTGGGTAAGTTCGCTGTAGGTTACAGGTTCGTAGCCCAGGTCTGAGTTTATCTTCATTACGGCCAAACCTGTTGTTAAACCAAATATTTTTGCTTTGGGGTACAACCGTCTCGATAAACCGAAAATCTCATTTTTAATAGCTTTGGCCAATCCGGCTTTACGGTATTTAGGACTTACGACCAAACCACTATTGGCTACAAATTGCCCGTGACTCCAGGTTTCGATATAGCAAAACCCTGCCCATGAACCATCTTTGTGGAAAGCAATAACCGATTTGCCCTCTTGCATCTTATTAGAGATGTATTCTGGCGAACGTTTTGCGATGCCCGTACCACGTGCTTTCGCAGATTCGGCCATCTCGGTTACAATTTCTTCTGCAAATACACGATGTTCAGGAAGTGCAACCTGCACTATAAATTCGTTAATATCCATTCGTTTTCTAACGAAAAATTATAAGTATTCTTGTTAATTGGGTTTTTAGAGAGGATCAATTCCTCGTTACGTTTAGTTGAGTACTAAATACGTGGAGTGAAATTTTGCCGGCTTGTGGGATAATTAAACACAGATTCAAAATGATTAATAAACAAACTTTTTCCAGACACGGTTTGTGCGGTGAAAACTGAAAGTTTATGTAAAATTGGTTTAATCATTTCTTGCGTTTTAAAACGGCTTTAACTCTATTGAGGTGCAAAGGTTTAAATAATAATTGAGTTACGCAATAATATTGTATTTTTTTTATGTTAAGCTTCTCATTTTATTGGATTATTCTGACTGAAGAAGCATTTATATCACTTAAAAAAATTCTGTTATTTACATTGACGTTATCGTTTGGATGGTCCATTCCATTTTTGTTAAAAACGACATCAATTTTTAACATCTGCTTAACATCATTTAACATCTTCAGATAGTGTTTAAATCCAATATTTGCATGCCTGTAGCGAATACCGCTTGGTTTTCGTTTTATGTGTACTCCCTTATCTTTTAAATCAAATTTTAACCGTATGAAGAATTTTACGTCATTTCATTTGAAACCAATCACTTTAATTGTGTTAGTTGCCTTTACAGCTCTAACGTCATGTAAAAAGACCGAAACTGTCGATCCTACCATATCGTATTTAAGGGTAATCAATGCATCACCCGCTCTGGCCACTTACAATGCTTACTTTAATGGTAACATGGTTAATACAGCGGCTTTACCATTTGGAGGCGCTATCAATTATCTTTCATATGCCGCGGGTACCTACAGTTTAAAATTTACAACAGCCAACAGTGCAGAGAGTTTGTTAACCAAAAACATTACTTTGAATGCGAGTACCTATTACTCAGCCTATTTAATTAATAAACCTGCTGCATTGGACGTTTATACGATTAGTGATGATCTTTCTATCCCATCAACTGATAAAGCCTACATCCGTTTCATCAACCTATCCCCTGATGCCCCTGCGCTAGACCTGGCAAAAATCGGCACAACTACTTCATTGGTCACCAATAAAGCCTTTAAAAGTGCAAGCGCATTCATTGCTGTAGATGCAGGAACTTACTCATTGGATGCGAAAGAAACTTCATCAGGCACAATTAAAGCTACATCTGCGAACACCAGCTTTGCAGCAGGTTACCATTATGATATTATTTGTGGCGGTCTGATAACACCTGCAGACGATACAGAACGCGCATTGAGTTTACAGGTTGTGATGATCAGATAAGAAGAGCATTATGATATTCAACTTTCATAAAAAAGGCAATTTTCGATATGAAAATTGCCTTTTTCGTTTGTATTAAAAAGAGTATTGCCCTGTTAAAGATGGCATGCTCTATTTTTTAGTTACATCAGGAAATTTAACCTCTACAATATAAGTTCCTTCCAATTTGAGTTGCCAAGACCACCTTGGATTTACAGAGAATCCTGGCGATGATGGAAAGCCATCTATTGATTTTATAAAGGTACTCGGTATTCTATAATACATTAAGAAACCCCAGTCGGTTGTCGGTGTAACATATTTTGTTAAAGGAAATGGCGCTAACTCAAAATCGCAGATCATAGCGGTATCAGTTTGAATAACCGGGTTGAATTTAGCATAGTTTTCAAAAATTGGCCTGTCTCCCCTTGCTATAATTTCCCCGGCTTTCGGATTAAATACTTTTCCATTTTTATCTACCATTTTCAAAATAGCTCTTGCCCCTGCAGATGAAATTTTTGTACAAGTAATAATAGGGTTTTTCATTGGCGTTGCTACACCTGTAACATCATTAAAGCCGTTAGATACATTATCAGTAATCTCGAACAGGTCATCTATCGTAGGCTCCACCACATTAATTGTCGCCAGTTTAGGAAATAGCTTGGTACCCGTACCATTGGTCATTTCTACATCATATATATATCTTCCCAAAGGTAGGAATCCAGATGCTCTGTTAAAGGTAAGTTGTCCACTCAATTCATTAAACTCCATTGGTTTCTTTTTAACCACTTCCCTTTTCTGATTTAAAAGCTCAAGGGTTACATCTTTTTCAGGATCAAAATTGGCACCGGTTTTAAAAACAGTAATTTCATATTCTTTAGAGAATTCTGCAGGTGCGGGAGAACCGTCTTCTTTCCTCAGATTGAGCAATTTATAAGTAAAAGGTGGTGTAGAACCATCCGCATTGATTCTATCTGATTGAAAAAGTGGCAAGCCTCTTTTTGCATAAATATTATTGTCTTTATATCGAATGGAATCACTTAGAAAGCCATTCTGTATTTTTTTACAGGCCACTACACTTAACAGGAGTAATAGGCCTAAAATGTATTTAATTTTCATAATTGCGATTAAATTAATTGCCCAAAGACTGTGCATTAAAAAATAACCTGTGGTATCCACTTAACACATGAACTATACCATTGGTCGTAACAATTCCTGATGTTTGACAATCCACAGCCTTATCTTTTTGTAAATCGGGAATGGCACTTTGATCAGCTTCCTGATCATCTCTGGTTCCAATCACCTTAGTATAAGTTACATAGTCTACGTAATTAACAAATTGAGTATAATCGTTAGAACGTCTCAATTTGATCAGATATTGAACATTTGGAATAGACCCCAGCATGCTATTATAAAGCTTACCGCTAACGGTCATCTGATCTCTGTTGATCTTGCCTGTAAATAAATAGGTCTTTAATGAATCATTTAATTCCTGTGCTGGGATGTCTTTGATTCCAAAATCAAAATTTTCCTTCCCAAGTTGGAGAGATTTCTGATATTTCTTGGCCTTTACATACTCCGCTATGCCATAATTTGTAGTTGCAAAAAAGGTTACATTTCCATTTACCGCATCCTTTAAACCCGCACGGTCTATCACTTTCACTAAAGAATCGAAGTTGCGGTTAGACTTTAAGTAATCGTAAGTACTTAAGTTTACATTCGGATCACTAGGTCCACCATCCCTTTTATAATCATTTTTTTTACAAGCCGTTAGCGCCAGTAATATTAATGAAAGATATACTAATATATTATTTTTCATATTTTTTAATCTCTTAATAAAAACAACTTATACTTTACCCAACCAATATGGTGTTTGTTTCAATAACGGATTGTTTCTAAACAACGCAGGGTCTACAGGCCAATAAAAACCTTCTCTTCTAAACCTGCTTTCTGTAAGCCAATCTACGATAAGACCGAATCTTCTGGTCCTAAGCAAATCATAGAATAAATGTCCTTCCAGGTACATTTCTTTCCCACGCTCATAAGCATATTCATCCATTACCTGATCTACGGAGCTTCCAGCTGGAATTAGTACAGGATTGGGGTCATTTCTTTTTCTGAAATCATTGATAATACCAATAGCTGTTGCTGCATCCTTTTTGTAAAGTGCAATCTCTGCCTGAAGTAGTTTCATATCTCCTAGTCTGAAAATGATAATGTTATTGCTTAGGTAAGGGTCTAATTTTTGCCCGGGATTTCTGTACGTTACATTACTGTACTTTACACTCATTGGTTTATCCGGGTTAGCAAGGTCAAAACCCTTTTTATAACGGATATCAGTGGTGGTTTCGAAATGATTATTTAGATACGAAGGCGTGGTATAAAAACGTGGATTGTTTCCATAACCTTTAATATAATTCTCATTTAAAAAATAAGAACCTATGGAACTATTAGAACCTTCCAATGTATTCTCGCTAATGTTGATTTCGAATATGCCTTCAGAAGAACGCCCAATAAAAGTATTTTTATAATTAGCAGTATCTGTTAAAGCATAGCCTCCCTTGCTAATTAATGTATTTATGGTCGTATCGGCATTGTTCACATCAGTTAAATTAGGTGCATCAACTGAAACATCAGACATGGTTGCTCTCCAAAGATACAAATGCGCTAAAAGGGCATATACAGAGCCTTTGTTCGCAGTAATCTTTGCATCTCCGGTATTGGCGTAATTCCAGCTTAGTAGATTAATAGCTTTGTGACAATCACTTTCAATCAATTTCATCACCTCTGATTTCGGACTTCTTGGTAATTGAGGCGCATTGATCGGATCTTCATAAGCTTCTGTAACCAATGGTACATCTCCCCATACCCTCACCATCATAAAGTAACTTAATGCACGAAGGAAATAGGCCTGGCCATTTGCAGAATTCCGGAATTGTGCAGGATCGTCTTCAGCAGATAATTGGGCATCACTCATGGCATTAACTTTTTTCAAAATCAGATTAGACATGGCAATACTTTTATAATATAAATTATAATTTGCCAGTGTATTAAGATTGTATTGAAAGGTAAAATCTCCACCCTGAATTCCTTCTAAACCATCTCCAGAATATTGGATCGTAAAATAGTTTTTAGCGATCGCATCACCATACATAAAATAGCGATTGTTTTTACTGGTAATCGCACTACGCATCATCGCATAATTACCGGCGACGGCACTTCTTACATCCCTGGATGATTGCCAGAATGTTTGCTCATAAGGTGCGTCTTTAGGTTCCTCATATAATAATTTTTTACAGGAACTTACGATAACCGCTGTAGCCACTGCGATAAGTACACCGATTTTTGTGATTATATTTTTCATTTATTGACGATATTAAAATTGAACTTGTACACCTAAAGTATATTTTCTTGGAATAGGATATCCGGTTCCGTTATACTCTCCATATCCGCTAACCGCTTCTGCATCTGGTAATTTTTTTGATTGCTGGAACATATATACGTTATCAGCAATAGCGTATAATTTCAGCTGAGTTAAGCCCAATTTTCTGACGATTTTAGGGCTGAAATCATAACCAAGATTGATACTTCTGATCCTTGCATAACCACCTTTTTCGAGGAAAAAAGATTGTGCAGCCGTATAATAATATCGATAGGATCCCAAATCGAGTTTTGCATATTCAGCCTGATCTCCAGGATTTCTCCAAATGTTCAGTCGACTTAGATCCGGTGCAGAAACACTGGCAAAATTATATACTGCATTGGCATCAGTTGCGTTCGTAAAACGATCTGAATCAAATAGATTGAGTACGTCACGTTTAAGTGTAAAGTTGACAAAAATACTTAAGCTAAAGTTTTTGTAAGAAAAGCTATTCGTCCAACCACCGGTAAAACGTGGATTGGGATCGCCAATTGGTGCTTTATCCGGATTGATGCCATCATTAAAAACATCTATAAAATAATCTCCGTCCAAATCTGCAAGATAGAAATCACCTGCATTATACGGTCCATTACTATTTCTATACCTCTCTCCGGTATAAGGATTCTGAGGAATATCTGCTGAAGTAGAAAATACGCCTTTTGTACGATATAAATAGAAAGCATTTAGCGGACTACCTACAGAAAGCACGTGGTTTTTATCAAATCGATCTCCACTTAAAATAATATCACGGCCACCGTTCGGTAAACTCATGATCTGATTTTTATTATAAGAGATATTAAAAGAGCTATTCCACTTAAATTCCTTACGTATAGGATTAGCGGTTAAAGTCAACTCCAAACCTGAGTTACGAACCGCAAATGCATTGGTGAAGGCATTGTCATAGCCTGATGTAACCGGCAAATCAATATTAAAAAGTTTTTGTTTTACTTCTTTGTTATACACATCGAATGAAATGGCATATCTACCGTTATCAATTTCCATATCGGTACCAATATTCCATTGTGTAGATTTTTCCCAGCTTAAATCCTTTTGGGCTACACCATTTCTAAAGTTTGGTGTAATTGCGGTTACACCATTATATGATGTTGCTCCAGAATTCCCACTAAAATAACCATTGTTAACCTGGTAAGTATTATATTGCACATAAGCATTTCTTTTATCTTCATTTCCGGTCACGCCATAACTTCCCCTTATTTTGATTAATGTAAAAGGGTTATTGGTTAAGTTTTTCATAAAGTTTTCTTCTGAAAGAAGCCAGCCTGCTGAAATGGAAGGAAATACTCCATATTTATTATTTTCACCAAAACCAGACGAACCATCTGTCCTGATTGTTCCTGATAAAAGGTACTTACCGTCATAATCGTAGTTAAAACGACCATAATAAGCTACCAACCCATGGGCGATGTAATTTGAATAGGCATAAATATTCTGTTGTTTAAACCCGGTAACCGTTTGGATATTATCTGATGCGCCACCATAACCGGATGCCTGGGTAGACTGAAACAAGCTATATTCTATATCCTGCCCTGCTACTGCACTAAAAGAATGTTTTTTAATAGCACCGTTATAAGCCAGATAGTTTGATGTTCTTAAACCTATAGCACTTGAAGAGAAACTGGAAGAGCTGTTACCAAAACCATTGTTTAATAAATTGCTCATACTTACATCCCTACGGGTATTGTCATTAGTATAAGAAGATTGGGAATTTAAGGTAAAATGTTTATTAAATTCATAGGCCAGGTTGAGGTTAGCGCCAAATTGGTTCGACACATTTCTATTTAAATTTTCACCATCCTTACTCACAAAATAATCCAGTTTTTCTGGAGATATATTAAATAACGAGGAAGGTAAATTTCCCGAGCCGACTTTAGTAGGCTTCGAAGGATCATTTGGATCTTCATTACCTCTACCTCTACTGGCACTTGAATAATAAAATATAGGGTTGATCATTAATTTTTTATTCATCGCTCTCGAAGTCAGGTTTAAACGGGTAGTGTAACGTTTAAAGCCCGTTCCTTTTACAATACCATCTTCATCATAATAGCCTCCACTAAAACGATAGGTTGTTCCATTATCAGTACCACCGCTTATGCTCAGGTTATTATCATTGATTTTACCGGTCTGATAAAATAAATCCTGCCAATCGGTATGACCGTTGAATGCCGGGTTTAAACTATCTGTAAGGATATAAGGCAATTGTACACGCTGATCGTAACTCAACTGTCTTTGAAGTACCTCCATTTTTTGCCTGCGCTCTGTAGTACCCATGGTAGCCTGCCTTAAGTTAGGGCGTTGCACCATTCCATAATAAGAGTTAAAGCTTACTCTCGTATCGCCACCTACACCTTTTTTGGTTGTAATTAAAATTACACCATTCGCTGCCCTTGAACCATAAATAGCTGCTGCCGAAGCATCTTTTAACACATCAATAGATTCGATATCATTCGGATTAAGGCCAGCCATGTAATTGGTTCCTGTACCTGTTCCTGGCGGCACAAGATCATCAGATGATTGAGGAACACCATCTACTACATAAAGTGGCGATCTGATGACATTAAACTGATCATAACCTGTGCTACCTGTTGAGTTACCCCTTACCGATACCGTTGGTGCCACACCCGGTTGGCCAGTAAAGTTTTGAACGTTTACTCCGGATAAACGGCCTTGCAACAGCTGATCAAAGCTTGCTGCAGGCAGGTTAGCCAGTTCCTTACCAGAAATACTCGAGATTGCAGCAGTAGTTTTCTTTCTGGTAATTTTTTGATAACCGATAGTAACTACTTCATTTAGGGTGTTATTATCCTCTTCCAAAGAAAAGCTGACTGTACTACTTGCCGAAACAGTTTTCTCTACCGAACGATAACCTACAATTCTGGCGGTGATAATTGCGCCTTCTTTTTGAACGGTTAAGGTAAACTTTCCGTCAGCATTGGTAGCGGTACCATTCTTGGTTCCCTTTTCAATAATTGAAACCCCGGGTAAAGGTTTGTTGGTCTGATCTACAACTGTTCCTTTAATCGTTTTCTGTGCAAAGGCCAGCCATGGAATGAGTAGATAAAATAATGTTGCTGTTAAAAATTTCACATAGCAATGTTTTGTAGAAGTTTTTTCCATTGATGGTTAGTTAGTTAGTTTGATAATATGCTAAAAGTATCAACATTTTTACCTGACCATTAACTACTTTTTAGCTAAATAAAACCATATTTTAACTTAAAAATTTAACATTAATTAACATTTGAATTTTCAAACGCTGACTTTCACAACAGCAAGAATGTGTTTACAACACGCAGAAGCACTTTTTAATGAAATAAGTCTTATTTATAGCCTTTTTCAGAATACACTAGACTAATTAATTAGCGATAAGATTTTAATATAAAATTTCGGAAAAAATCTCTCATTTAGCACCTGCTAAATCGATAAACTAATATTTTAGTACATTAACCTTTCTCCGACAAAAAAGTAGTGTAAATACATTCCAATTTCTCTAATTTAGAATAATTCAAAATAATTTGGATTATCAAAAATTCTAACGTTATTTTGCAACTGTTTAGAATTAATCCAAATAAATACTTCAATGTTCAAAATCAAACTTTTTAGTTTTACAATCCTATTCACCTTTACCAGCATACTATGCTTTGCCCAGCAATTTTCAACCATTAGTGGTACGGTAACCACTTCTGATGGAAAACCGGCTACTTATATTTCAGTAGGTTTGAAAGGGAAAGGCCTCGGAAACGTTACCAATGATAAAGGTATCTTCGAAATACAAAGGGTAAAACCAGGCGCTTATATCGTACGTGCTTCAGGCGTTGGCATTCAGAGTATAGAAAAATCAGTTACCATTATCGCAGGCGAAAACAAAACAGTTGATTTTGTGATCAGCCAAAATTCAAACCAGCTCAACGAGGTTAATATTAATAAAGGCAAAGCCAATAAATATGGTGCTCAAAAAAGCGATTATGTAGCTAAAATGCCGATTAGTAATTTGGAAAACCCTCAGGTTTATACCACCATTACCAAAGAAACATTTAACGACCAATTGATTTTCTCAGTTGATGATGCTACACGTAATGCAGTAGGTATTCAAAAAATGTGGGAGTCAACCGGACGTGGTGGAGATGGTGGTGCATATTATGCATCAAGGGGATTTATTGTGCAATCGAAATTGAGAAACGGAATTGCTGGTAATGTAACCAGTCGTAATGATGCAGCCAACATCGAAAGCGTTGAAGTAATTAAAGGCCCATCGGCCACCTTATTTGGCAGCACCTTAACTTCTTACGGAGGTTTAATTAACCGCATCACAAAAAAACCTTTCGAAGGTTTGGGCGGAGAAGTAACCTATTCTGCAGGTAGCTATGATTTAAACAGGGTAAGTACCGATTTTAATTTCCCGGTTGATAAAGCCAACCATATTTATGCCCGTATCAACGCATCTTATAATTATAAAGGTTCTTTTCAGCAAAATGTATTCGACAGGGGTTTCTTTGTTGCACCAAGTTTAGCCTATAAAGCAAATGATAAATTGGATTTTACTTTTGATGCTGAAATTGCAAATGGCAATAACACTTTAAAACCATTTGTTTTCTTCTATTTTCCGGTGAAAGATCTTGGTTTTGATCGGGCAGATCAGTCTGGCATACCTTACGATAAATCGTTCACGGGTGGTGTGATGAAGCAAAAATATAACAGTACCACTTTCTTTGGCCAGGCCAATTATAAATTTAACAATAACTGGTCATCACACACCAGCTTTTCATCCAGCTATAGTTTTTCTAATGGCCGCGGAACCTACCTGTTCTTAGTTCCAGATAATAGTCCGTTATTGGGTAGCTTATATAATCCAAGTGCTGGCCCTGGTTCAACATATATATCAAGGGCAGATCAATCAACAGATAACAGCAAGGTTTTTAACTATGAAGTGCAACAAAATTTTAATGGGACTTTTAACCTGGGTTCCATCAAGAACCGACTTGTTTTAGGTTTGGATTATTTACGTCAAAACTCCGATCAATTGTTTTATTCGATCGATAGTTTCGACGTGACAAATAAAAACGGAACAGGTGCCAATTATAACAACTTTACAGAAACCAATTTAGCTGCCTTTTATGCAGCAATCCCTAACGTACCTAAATATCCTTATAACTTTAAAACCAATACCTATAGTGCCTACGCTTCTGATGTGATTAACCTAACCGATAGGTTAATTGCCTTAGCCGCCATTAGAGTAGACCGTTTTGATAATAAAGGTAACTCTGACCGTGCAGGTTCAGCACCAAAAGGAGCTTATAAACAAACCGCTTTCTCACCTAAATTTGGCCTGGTATTTCAGCCCATTAAAGACCAATTATCTTTGTTTGCCAATTATCAAAATGGATTTAACAACCTTAGCGGTATAGATTTTAAAGGCGATGCATTTAAGCCGGAGCAAGCCAATCAAATAGAAGGCGGTGTTAAAAGTAACCTGTTTGGAGGTAAATTAACCGGATCAGTATCTTATTATTATATCAAAGTGAAAGATATTGTAAGGGGTTACAATGATGATCCGTCTAATCCAAATGCACAGATCCAGGATGGCAACAAAATCAGCAAAGGTATAGAAGCAGAAATTGTAGCCAACCCTTTAAATGGGTTAAACATTATTGCGGGTTTTGCTTATAACGATAACCGTTTGCAAAATGCTTCTCCGGATGTTGAAGGAAGACGTGATGCTTATTCTGCTTCACCATACTCGGCAAATCTATGGATCAGTTATAAATTCGCTACAGGTTCTCTAAGAGGCTTTGGTTTAGGTGCGGGCGGCAACTATGCCAGCGATAACAAAATTGTGAACAGTGTAAGCCAGGGCGTATTTATCTTACCTGCTTACGAAGTTTTCAACGCATCGGTATTTTATGATCACCCAAGGTTTAGGATAGGCGCGAAAGTAGACAACTTCACTAACCAAAAATACTGGACAGGTTACAGCACGATGAATCCTCAGGACTTAAGAACTTTTACAGGAAGTGTTACTTACAAATTTTAATAATATCAACTGGGAGCATCTGGATCAGATCAGCTGCTCCCGGTTTTAAAACCGAAAACATGAAAACTAGAATCTCATTATTAGCATTATTCCTTGCCTTTAGCATCTCGAATGTATTTGCACATGCTTTATGGATAGAAACGGCCTCAACAGGTAAAAAAGGACAGCCTCAGGAAGTAAAAGTATTCTTCGGAGAATATGAAAGCAACGAGCCTGATACCGCAGCAAAATGGTTCAGCAACCTGAAAGAATTCAAATTGGTTTTAACGGCGCCCAATGGTACCACAAAAGTCTTAACAACTTCGCCTGATGTACTTTTTTACAAAGCCAGTTTTACACCAGATCAAGACGGCACCTATAAAATTTCTATTGTACACGAGGTAGCTGCTGTTTACGAAAAGGCAAAAATTGAGTATTATGCTTTTACAGATGTTGCTGTTGGTAGCTCAAAAATCAACACCACTTTCCCGGCTGGAGCAGCTTTAACCATCAGGCCGGATAAACACGTTCTAAAAGTTGGTGAAACGGCCGTTCACGAGGTTATTTATAACAACACACCTTTCGCAAACCAAAAATTAACCGTTGTTGGTCCGGATAAAAAAGGTCAGCCTACCGAAACTGATGCGCAGGGTAAATTCATCTTCAAGCCAGCTACAAAAGGAAATTATTTTCTTGAAGCTTTTACCGAAGATAAAACATCCGGCAAGCTGAACGGAAAAGATTATGAAAAAACATGGCATCTGGTAACTTACACTACCGAAGTTAAATAACCGGATTAAATCAAAACTTTTCAACCAATTGGCATACAAAACAGTCAATTGGTTCTTTTATTAAATAAAGCTTAATGTCGCCAACCAAACCGATCCAGAAAAAAACAAAGAAATCGCGGATAAGAAGAATCAGCGATTGGCTGCATTTGTGGCTGGGCATTACCAGCGGTCTGGTGGTTTTTCATTTGGGCATTACAGGTTGTATTTTTGCCTTTCAAAAAGAGATTACCGAGTTCATCCATAAAAAAGAGTTTTTTGTTGAAGTACCGGCAAATAAAAGGACAATTCCCTTAAGCGTTTTAAAAGCAACCGCCGAAAAGGCTTTGGGCGGAAAGAAAAAGGTTACTTTTATATCAAGCTATATCCAAGCCGATCGCACATGGGAGTTTGGTACTTACAAGGCTGGTAATCCTAAAGCATTTTGGTATTTCGACGCTATAGATTATTACGATCTTGTGTTGGTTAACCCATACACCGGTAAGGTTACATTAGTCTCCGATTATAAATACGAATTTTTCAGCATCATTAAAATGCTGCACTGGAGCTTTCTCATCAACCAGCCCATAGGACAGCAGATTATCGGCTGGAGCACTATTATCTTTGTTTTCCTGTTAATCTCCGGTATGGTGATGTGGTGGCCTAAAAACCTTAAAAAATCAAACTTCGATAAAAGTTTCAAAATCAAATGGAAAGCCAAATTTAAACGCATTAACTATGACATGCACAATGTACTCGGCTTTTATGTGATGATCATTTGCTTAATGCTGGCGCTAACCGGTCTGGTCTGGACCTTTCAGTGGTTCCAGCAAACCGTGTATGTAGTGGCATCAGGTAGTACTTCGCCTCCAAAAGAAATAGTCGCAAAATCAGATTCGACTAAAACCGCTAAAGCCATCCCGCTTGATGTAGCTTTCGAAACCGCGCAAAAGATGTTTAAAAATGCAGAACGCATAGGGATGTCGCCAGCAGAAGGTGGTACAGCAACCATTTATGCTACTGGCTACAAAGGCAAAGAAACTTACTGGAATTTTGATGTTTTGCTTTTCGATCAATACACGGGCAAATTGCTGGCCCGTAAAAACCAAAGCGATAAAAACGGAGGTGAGGCACTTATCGGTATGAATTACGATATCCACGTTGGCGCCATTTTGGGCCTTCCCGGAAAAATAATGGCATTTTTTGCCAGTTTAATTGCAGCAAGCTTGCCTATAACCGGATTTATCATCTGGTGGGGTAAAAAGAAAAAGAAGAAAAATCCCGCAGTTGCGGAAAATCAATCACAACTTAATTAATTATAAAAATGAAGCTATTGAACCTAATCTTCGTATTAACCGGTTTAATTACCCTTAATACTCAAGCACAAACAAAAGTCGATTCTCCAGAAGAAAAATTGGAAAAGGACAGAAAAGCAATAAAATCTTTAGCTGGTTTTTATGAAGTTAATTTCAATTATGGCGAAGTAACCGCACCTGATCCAAATTACAAATTCAGTAAACCTTACGAAAGCCATGGCAATGAATGGGCAGAAATTATTGTAGACGAACCTAAAAGAATTGTAATACAACATATGCTGGTCATTAATGATACTACAGTAATTAAACATTGGCGGCAGGACTGGACATATGAAGATACCGACATCTTGCTTTATACGGAAGGTAATGCATGGAAAAAAGGCAATTTAACGCCAACCGATGTAAAAGGCAAATGGACACAAAAAGTATATCAGGTTGATGATAGTCCACGGTACCAGGGCTACGGCACGTGGAGCCATGTTGGTGATCATGATTCATGGTCGAGCGAAACCGATTCTCCATTACCGAGAAGAGAATTTACCGTACGTAAAGATTATAATGTGTTAAACCGCGGCAGCAGGATTACCCTTACCAAAAACGGCTGGATGTTTGAGCAGGACAACAAAAAGATTATACGCACAGCCAGTGGTGATAAACTGTTAGCTGTTGAAAAAGGTTACGAGGAATTTACCAAAATAGATCCTAAAATTTTCGCGAATGCACAAAAATGGTGGGCAAGCCAAAGTGCTTACTGGGCAGATGTGCGTAGTGTTTGGGCTGATATTATTGGTGCGCAAAATACCTTCAAACTACAAACCATGGCCAATGGTAAATTGCTCTATGAAACACTTTTTAGCCTGGGCGATCAATCTATCAAAGAAAAATGGACAGCAGCACAGAACAAAGAAAAAATTAAAGCTGCCTTGCAGCCTTATCTGGCAAAATAAAAGTATTGATTTAAAGTTAATGGTTGATGATTAATTGCGGATGCTGTTAATTCATCAACCCTTTTTTATTTAAGAGGCTGTCTCAAAAGTAAAATCTAGCATTTAAGCCCAAAATTTTACTTTGTTTTCGTCACTCTCGCGCAGGCGGGAACCACGGAGTGCTCAGCGAAGCTAATCTTAAAGCGCTTGCAATAGCATTAAGATTCCCAATTAAATTGGGATGACGACGTATCAAAATATAATTTGATTAGTGATCCAACATAAATCTTTTTAATACAACATCTTAACACCTTAATGTTGGTCGAGATTTGCAATCGCGAGTCAATAAATCGTGGATTTGTAAGCCGCCTAAAAATTCTCCACGTCAGGATTACAAATCCAGACCAACAATTACTTTATTTTACTAAATTCCGGCATGAAAAGATTCTGTTTCTTCATCTTCCTGTTTTGTGCCGTTAACAGTTTTGCACAGGATTCTACCTATACCAGGAATATAATCAATACCCTTACCTCAAAAGCATTTTGGGGGAGGGGATATACCAAAGATGGGATGAAAAAAGCGGCTGATTATATTGCCGATGCCTATCAAAAAATTGGTTTATCTCCAATGGGTAAAACATATAAACAGACCTTTAATTTTCCTGTAAATACATTCCCAGGAAAAATGATGGTAAGCATTAATGGCAAAAAACTTATTCCTGGTGAAGATTTCATTGTAAATAATGAAAGTCCGGGCATTAAACAAAAAGCCAATCTAACACCAATCGATAGCCTTAATTACCAGGCTACACCCTCACTGATTATTTCATTAAAGGATAAACTTACCTGGTCTGTAGCTACCGGAGTTGGAGATGTAACCACCATACAACTTAGTAAAAAGCGCCTTACTTCCGTCCCTAAAGAAATCAGCGTTGACATAGAAAACAAGTTTATCCCCAATTTCCAGGCAGCCAATATTTTCGGGTTAGTTAAAGGAACCAAATATCCCGATTCATTGTTAATCATTACCGCACATTACGACCACTTGGGTGGAATGGGGGCTAATACCTATTTCCCTGGAGCAAATGATAACGCGGCTGGCGTGGCTACCCTATTAAGTTTAGCCAAATATTATGCTGCCCATCCTCAACCCTACTCCATTGGTTTCATCTGTTTTGCAGCTGAAGAAGCCGGATTACTGGGATCAAGATATTTCGTAGAGAATCCGCTGGTTTCCTTAGGCAAAATAAAATTCCTGATCAATCTGGATTTAGTGGGTACAGGAGCAGCCGGAATGACCGTAGTTAATGCGGCTGTTTACCCCAAAGCTTTTGCCATGCTCAATGCCATTAACAATAAAAATCATTACATTTCCAAAATCAATTCGAGAGGCAAGGCAGCCAATAGCGATCATTATTTTTTTACAGAAAAAGGTGTCCCCGCATTTTTTATTTATACCCAGGGTGGTCCCTCTGCCTATCATGATATATTCGATAAACCCGATACCTTACCCCTTACCAAGTATAAAGATCTGTTTAAATTAATCGTCAGCTTCAATCAAGAACTGATGGAATAGCTACCCTTTTAGGACTAATCAATGTAATTTCTCGTTTAATATCTGCAGAAGCCTAAAGAATTAGTTTTTTGATTATGCCTTTAGAGTTAGTTTTACCAAATACTGGTCTTCACCGTCATCAAAAATCAATTCAGCATTCCATCCGGTTTCTGCCGCAATCTGTTTAATGGTTTCTTCATCTATATAAATCCAGTTGAACCAACTGCCTTTCTCCCCTTTATACTCATACTGGTAAGCTACCTCACCATAGTATTGATTTTGTGGTTTAGGCATATCTTCATATAAATAAGCAATATCAGAAGAATCGAAAATTACCTGCCCATTAGGATTGATGAGGTCTTTTAGTTTGATCAAAAAAGCCTTAAAACCAGGCAAAGTTCCTGTTAAACCAATACCATTCATCAGCATGATAATGGTATCAAATTTCTCCTCGTAAGTAAAAATATCTTGTACAAATGCCTTTTTTACGCCGCGGTCTTTCATAATATCTACCGCAGCTTCCGAAATATCAATAGCTGTAACATCAATATTAAAGGCTTGTAGAAGTAAAGCATGACTGCCCACACCGGCACCGATATCCAATACTTTGCCGTTACACATGTGCAAAGCCTCAAGCTCCAAAACGGGCATATCTTCATCATCACGGAAGAAAAATTCTAGCGGCATTTCTTCTGGTTCTCCATAAGAATTATGCAACCAAAGCGTATCTGCCTCGCCCGTTCTGTAAATATCTGTTAGCGCTTTACCAAAAACATCCATAGCACAAAGATAGAGAAAATGGAAGAGCTATGATGGAATAGGGAAAATGTTATGCTGGGTTAACAGGCATAAAGGTGGTCGGGATTTACAATTGACCTAAGCGCCCAGAATTTTAATCACAAAAGGTCCGGATTACAAATCCAGACCAACGATTTTCATAACAGTTTTGCGTAACAATTTTATTCCAATTCAAATACCTGATGGTATTCTGGTATGGCTACATGTTTAAAACCATGATCTTTTAACCTGGTAGCGAAATTTTGCTGTACTTCGTACTCGCCATGAACCAGAAACAACTGTTTTACCTTCGCCGGATCCTGGCCTGATAGAAAATGTAATAAATCTTCATAATCACCATGCGCACTCATCGATTTTATGGATTGTACTTCGGCTTTCACTTCATATTCCTGGCGGAAAATTTCAACTACTTTCTGTCCGGCAATTAATTTACCACCCAGCGAGTTTGGCTCACAATACCCCACCATTAAAATGGTATTTTTCTGGTTACTGATATTATTCCTGATATGATGTTTTACCCGGCCAGCCTCTGCCATGCCTGAAGCAGAAATAATTACGCAAGGTCTGGGATCAGCATTTAAAGCTTTCGATTCTTCAACGCTTTCGACAAAACGCAATCCTTTAAAACCAAAGATATCATGATCTACCTTTAAAATTTCTTTAACCCCGTTATTGTATATTTCAGGATGGTTTTTAAGAATTTGAGTGGCCTTTGATGATAAAGGACTGTCTACATAATAGGGAACATCAGGCAATTTACCCTTCAACTCTAAACCATTTAAAGCATAAAGGAGTTCCTGTGTACGGCCAACGGCAAAAGCTGGAATAATTACCTTACCTTTTTTGATGTTACAGGTATTATTGATGATCTCCAAAAGCATATTTTCGATTGGTTCGAGATCTTTATGTAGCGAATCGCCATAGGTTGATTCCATCAAGATATAATCGGCCTGATCAAATTGTTGCGGGTTTTTCAGCAGCAAGTCACCATAGCGGCCAACATCACCAGAAAAGGTAACGCGTGTAGATTTTCCATCTTCTGTAATGGTAAGGTGTACGGCAGCACTCCCTAAAATGTGGCCTGCATCGGTAAATTTCAATCGAATTCCCTCTTCAATCTCAAAATCTTCTTCATACTCCACAATCTTCATCTGGCCAACTGTTTTGGTCACGTCCTCCTCAGTATAAAGCGCTTCTTCCATTTCTTCGCCTTCGTGAAGATTACGGTTTGCGTATTCAGCATCCTGCATCTGGATCTTAGCAGAATCCATCATTAAAATGCGGGCAAGGTCCATTGTCGCCGAAGTACAGAAAATCTTCCCTTCAAATCCTTCTGCCACCAATTTGGGCAATAAACCACAGTGATCAATATGTGCGTGTGATAAAACGAGGTAGGTGATTTTTTTGGCATCAAAACCAAAATAGTCGTTTAATTTATCGGTAACATGACCCATTCCCTGGAATAAACCACAATCTAATAAAACCTGGGTGCCGTTTTTTAAAGTAATAAGGTGCTTACTCCCCGTAACCGTACGGGCAGCACCATGAAAAGCAATGTTCATCAAGATATTGGTTAGAATATATAAAGCATAAAAGTGCCGGAAATATCCGGCACTTTCAATTCATTACGCATTTATCTCTGCTACTTTATCTTTAACCTTATCTGCAACATTTGTGGCTTTATCTGCCAAACCTGCTAGTTTATCTTTTGAGGCATCTAAAAGATCAGCTAAAAAATCTGATACTTTACTTTTCAAATCGCTGGTCGAATCTGATGATAACGCCAATGCAATAGTTGCTCCTAATGCTGCTCCAGCTAATACGCCGACTATAATTTTTGTTTCTTTTTTCATGGTCTTATTGATTTACTTATTAAACATATTTAACCCACAGGTGTTTTTATTTTTTTCATCTTACAAAAACTAATCCATAATGAAGCGAATATTTTTTATAGACTTAGATAATACCATTTATTTTACCAGGCAGAACGAAGAGCAGTTAATGGGCGAATTATATCGTTTCTTAGAAAGCGTGGATTTGGGAATCAGCAAAGAAGATTTTCGACTGGCCAAACAGGAAATGCTGAGGACACCTTTTCTAAAAGTAGCAGAAAAATACCGTTTTAAGAAAGAAACAATGCCTGAAGTTATTTCCCACCTCCAAAATAGATTCGTAACCCAGCCTTTAAAACCGAGCGATGATTACCACTATATCAAAAGCCTAATCGGCAGAAAATTTATTGTAACAGCAGGTTTCCCAAAACAACAGCAATCAAAAGTAAAAATGCTGGGCATTGCCGACGATTTTGAAGAAGTGCATGTGGTAGATGTTTCGACCAGCAATAAGAAAAAAACCTTCGAAATGCTGATTGATCAGCATCAACTGAACAAAGATGATATTTTAATTATTGGCGATGATGCCGAATCGGAAATTAAATTTGGATTGGAACTGGGGATAACCACTTTTTTACTCGACCCTGAAAACCTGCATCCAAATGCCGAAAGCACTTTTAGGGGAAGTGATTTAAGCAGTCTTCACGCGGCAGCGGGTCAGTCTAATTAACATACCGGGTAGTGCAATTTGGCCGGATAATTAGCGGCAAGAACCTGTTGTTTCTAAACCCGGTAGCAGTAGCTATAGCGAATAACGGGACTGTTGTCCAAAAGCAGTACTATACGCTCATTTCTAATCTAAACAATTTGATGAAGTGCTATCAAATTGCCCATTGAGTTCATCAATTTTTTAAATAAAAAAGTCCCGATTTTCATCGGGACTTCCTGTTTTATCCTCTGCCACCTCTTGATGGCCTTCCACTTTCACCACCACCCCTTTGTTGTGGTGCTTCTGATCTTCTTTGTTCTTGTCGTTGTTGTTGCTGTTGAGCTCTTTGTTGCTGAGCTTGAGCGTCACGTTGTGCCCTTTCCTGTTGTTGCTGCTGGGCTTGTTGTGCACGTTGCTGTTGCATTTGCTCGTTACGTTGTTGTTGAGCCTGCGCATCACGCTGTGCCCTTTCCTGTTGCTGTTGCTGGGCTTGTTGTGCACGTTGCTGTTGCATTTGCTCATTACGTTGTTGTTGAGCCTGCGCATCACGTTGTGCCCTTTCTTGTTGCTGTTGCTGGGCTTGTTGTGCACGTTGCTGTTGCATCTGCTCGTTACGCTGTTGTTGCATCTGTACATTGCGTTGCGCCCTATCTTGTTGTTGCTGTTGAGCCTGTTGTGCACGTTGTTGTTGCATTTGCTCATTACGCTGCGCCCTTTGTTGTTCCATTTGAGCACGTTGATCATCCTGACCTCGTTGTGGCTGCATATCACGTTGATTACGTTGTTGATCTACGCCCATGCGGTCTTGATTACGCTGTTGTCTTATCTGATCTAAACGTTGTTGATCCTGACCACGATTTGCATTATCTTGTCTGTTCCCATTATCAATTCCATTGGTCCCGCCACGACTAATACGTCCGTTTGCATCCTTATTATAAGCCTCGCCCCTGTTATTTGGCTGATTGTTATTATCGCGGCCTACATTTCGATTATCTCTCGATCCGACACGGTTGTCGTTATTGCCTGGCGTATTACCTCTTTGATCGCGGTCGGTATAACCTTCGTTTCTTCCGCCTCTGCTGATACCAGCATTACCTTGCTCAAATCTTCTCGGCGCAGCATTACGGTTATCTACTGCCGCATTACGCTCAGGTCTTGGCCTGTAAATCGCTACCTCCCTACCACCAATCCGGCTTGCACCAGGTCTTGAGCTTTGGGCATAACGATATACAGTTACATCTCTGTTGGTTGCACGCCTGATATCTTCAACCCTTGGCCCCCCATAATAAGTTCTTCTGTTATACACATAAGTATTATTGATGATGGTGGTATTGCGGATATATACGTTATTACGGCCGTAATCATATCTTGGGAAAGTATTAATATAAATATTCCGCTGAGGAATAAAGTTCCAGCAAAATTCTGGTACCATGTAACGGCGGCCAAAGCTTAAATTAATACTGATACTTGGTGCCATTGGTGCCCATCCATAATAACCGTCTCCACTTCTCCAATCTACCCAGGCTGGTCCCCAATTGGTATCAGGTAACCAGATCCATTGCCTGTAACTGTTAATTACCCAACGGCCATAGTGGAAAGGTGCCCAGCCCCAATCGTAATTAGAAACCCAGGTATTACCGTATTCAGTCATCGCCCAACGTCCGTTGGTATAATACGGGCGGAATTCGCTTTGATCAACATTTGGTCGCCAAACATAACCATATTGCGGATCCTGTATCCAGGTTCCATAAGGCGAAAGTTCATCGTAAAAAGTCTGTAGAGAAATATTGCCGGTACTGTAACCATCAGACTGGTAATCGTTTTGGTAGTCTTGTGCCCTGACAAGGGTTGTGGTTCCGGCAAGGAGCGAAAATAGCCCCAGCACAAGTGCCGTAGATTTCAGTGTTTTCATTTGTGTGTTTATTTTAATAACCTAATGTGTGTGTATCAATTAGAGAACCAAAAACAACAATGGTTTAATATGCAAGCATAGTTTTTGGATTTTCCCCTGAATATTGCCATACAAGGCATATTTAACTAATATTTAACGTTTTAAGCCGAGTTTAATTGTGCAGAAAATAAGTCAGTTAAAAATAAAATTTGCTACACCTCTGTTTAGGAAAAAGATTATATTGCCATTGCGATCGGCTTTAGAACTTAAATTCTATTTATTGTGTGTATTTTTGTAATATGCAAAAAGGCACTTTATACCTTATTCCCGTACCGTTGGCAGAAGAGGTAGCACATAAAACATTTACTCCTTATCTGGTTGATACCATTAACCAGATTGACACCTACATTGTCGAAAACAGTAAAACAGCACGCCGCTTTTTAAAGGAGGCAGGTTTAAAAACACCACAGAAAGATCTGATTGTGCACGATTATGGTAAACATAACCGAACCGATTTAGGGCAGTTTTTTGTTGAGCTTGCTGCCGGAAAAGATGTTGGTTTAATGAGTGAAGCTGGTTGCCCTGGCATTGCAGATCCTGGAGCAGATATTGTTGCAGAAGCGCATAAACGCGGTATTAAGGTAGTGCCATTGGTAGGACCAAGCTCTATTTTACTAGCCCTGATGGCCTCAGGTTTTAACGGACAAAGTTTCGCTTTCTGGGGTTATTTACCGATTGATAAAGAGCAGCGGACCAAACGGATTAAAGACCTGGATTTATCGGCAAGCCGTTACAAACAAACACAGATTTTTATCGAAACACCTTTCCGCAATAACCAGCTTTTTGAAGAAGTACTGAAAAGCTGTAAACCCAACACACAGGTTTGTGTAGCCAGTAACCTTACTGCAACAGATGAATTTATTAAAACGCAAAGTGTTTACAACTGGCGTAAAGAGGAAATAGATTTACATAAAAAGCCAACTATATTTTTGTTGTACTAAGTTGTTCATTCGTTCAGTAACCATTGGTTCATTGGTGATTGACATTGGTCAAATATGCCTTTCAAATCGTCGTCATCTCGAATGAAGCGCAGCGAAATGCCCACCTGTGCGGACAGGCCTGCCCTTACAGGCGGGGAGAGATCTATTCTTCTTAGATTTCCCGGCTGTAATGCATGCTGTTCGAAATGACGACTAATCGAACAATAACAAAAAAATCAAAACATATCCGCACGAGATCGGTTGTTAATGTAGCGTTCTGTAATATTATTCACTAAATTTTATAATGATGAAAAATACGAGCACACCAAAAAACAATCCAACAGTTCAAGGTAATTCGATAGCCGACCGGGCTAATCATGATGTTAAAACGGATAAAAAAATCCAGGGCATTACAAACGGCGGAGGGCAACGGTCTGATCAGACCTCGAATAAGGACAATCAAAGAAAATACGACAACAAGAAATAATAAAAAAGGTGATGATCCGGCAAGATCATCACCTTTTTTTTGATGCTTAAACCATCACCTTTAATCCCTGGGGTGAGATGGATAATAGCCATCTGTAGAAATGATGTATATAGCCCCTTCTACTGACGGGAGTTTAGGCAGCCCGAAATTTGACATGCCGTCGCCACCATACCTTGTCTTAAGGATAGAAAACAACTTTATATTTTTACTGACCGATATCAACGAGCCGTCACATATCGCAAATCCTTCTGGTGCATAGTCACCAGCAAAAAGGGTTATAGCCCCGAGCATTGAATTCATAGCATGCTTATTTAGTTGCCCAATACTACTAAAAAAAACAAAATGATTTTCATATCAACTGTCTAAAACTGTTTTATAACTGCAAAAGGCATATAGTCGATTCAACAACACTTCAATCTATCAAAACAGCCATTTGTGTAAATTTTTAAGTACAATAATAGATTCATACCATAACAATTAATACAGATTAAGTTTTCGTGTAAAATTCGCCGTTGACCTAAAATTGATGTAACAGCTTCTGTTACATTTGTTTCATCAGCTATTTAAGGATCAACTAACCGCTTTTCCAATGAAAAAAAATCTAAAAAAAATCGCAATCGTAGCGATGGTTGCAGTAGTAATTGCTGCATGTAAAAAAAAACAAGAGACATTAACAGCAGAACCACAAGAAACTGTAAAAAATGCCGATAAGGTTTTACAGCACATTAAAAACCTGGGCTTCCCTGAGTCGAGCATTGTAGACAATGGAAATGAATATATCGTTGAAGAAGATATTGTATTTCCTAAAAACATGGAGATCATGGCCAGCAGCGCAGGGCCAAAAACAGAGCAATATTATACCGGAAGTATTGTTAATAGCACTAAAAAGCTAAACATCAGGGTTTTTGTAGATGCATCCATGACTTCAATGAGCAGCGAGATTAATAATGCACTTGCACAATGGAATGGTGTATCGGGCTCTACACTTCGCTTTAACGTTGTAACCGCAGCACCTTATGATATCCTGATCAAAGATGAAAATTTAGGCAATGGTGTTTGTGGCCAGGGCCAGTTCCCATCAGGTGGCAGCGCAGGCGCCTTAATTAAAATTAACAAAAGTTATATCGCGGGCAACTCTTTTGCACAACGTGCAAGAACCATATGCCATGAATTTGGCCATTGTATTTCTTTCAGACATACCAATTGGGCGGCCCAAGGCGAATCTACAGCTACAAATGTTCCTGGAGTTACCGGAACAGATGCCTCATCGCTGATGAACGGTGGCCAATGTGGCTCAGGTGCAACAGTGTTATCTCAAAAAGATAAAGACGCGACTGCAGTATTATATTAAAACCCAAAACAATCAATTAACCTAAACTAAATCCTTAAACAGTTGAAATAAGCTCGGGCACTTCAGCAGTACCCGGGCTTATTCTTTAGCTAAAGCAATAATGTCTTTCCCATTCAAAGTTCGTCTTTCTTCCTGATGGCTCAAAGTATTGATCATGGCCTGGCCAAGTTCAGCCATTGTGCAGAAACCATTCGGATAAATGGTCCTACCGATCGGAAATAACCAGTTGATGTATTGATAAAATGGATGTGCATATTTTTGCCCTGGTAAAGGCTTGATAAAGCCCGGTCGGAAATTAAAGACCTGCTGGAAAGGTAATTTTGTCAAATCGTTTTCTGTTTTGCCCTTTACCTGCGCCCATTTTAAACGGCCATTCGCATGGGTTCCTGCACCAGAAACATAACAAAATGTCATATCACTATTGAGCTTACTGAAGGTCTGTGCAACGTGCATAGTCAGTGTATAAGTCATTTTATAATAGGTTTCCTCATCAGCACCTACTGAAGTAATACCTAAACAAAAGAAGCAGGCATTATAGCCCGATAACTGATTTTCTATTGCGGAGAAATCAAAAAAATCGGAGTGAATAATTTCCTTTAATTTTGGATGTGTATAAGCACAGGGCTTACGGTTGATTACCAAAATATGATCAATTTCAGTACTGTTTAAACATTGCATCAATACGCCTTCGCCAACCATTCCGGTTGCACCGGTAATGATGATATGATGCTGATTTCTGGTTTTTCCCATCGGAAGTTATTTAATAATCAAAACGAAAATAAGTGAATCTTTGTTTGCCCAATAAAGTAGCTAGATTTCTTTTTGCTTTTTTAACATAGAAAGACGATAATTAATTACATTTAATAAAGCAGTAATATGAGAAGTCAACATTTGCTAATCATTAAAATGATGCTGTTAACCTGCCTATTATTTATTTCCAGCCGGTTATTTGCACAAAACGAATTAAGTCCGAGGCAAACCTATCCTGATTTATTTGAGAAAGTTCAAATGGCAAGAATTTATCCAGACAGTAAATCTTTTGCAGACGCCATTCCGAAAAAGAGTCCATCAGAAATCATGAAGGCATATAATGACTTAAAAAGCAAGCCAAATTATGATTTGAAAGCTTTTGTAAATGAATACTTTACTATGCCGGAAAGTCATCATGCGGCCTATCAATCTGATATCGGCGCAGGTATAAAAAAACACCTGGATACCTTGTGGACGGTTTTAAAAAGAAATCCTGATACGGCTTCAATCTATCAAACATCACTCCTACCACTACCGAAACCCTACATTGTTCCTGGTGGGCGGTTCAGGGAAATTTATTATTGGGATTCCTATTTTACCATGCTTGGATTGCAAAAGGCCGGCAAAACAGAAACCATAAAAGATATGGTTGATAATTTCGCTTTCCTTATCAATAAGTATGGTTTTATCCCAAATGGAAACCGCACATACTACCTAACACGTTCGCAGCCACCGTTTTTTGCAGCCATGGTGCAGTTGCTTGCCCAGCACCATAAGGATGTTAAACTTGCAGATTATAAGGATGTTCTTGAAAAAGAATATCAGTTCTGGATGAAAGGGGTCAGCCAATTAGGTAATGGCAAAGCCATAAACCATGTGGTAAAGCTTCCTGACGGCACCATCTTAAACAGATACTATGATGCCGGCGATCAGCCCCGCGAAGAATCGTACAGAGAAGATTTTGAAGCGGCTAAATTAACCAAACAGGCTCCGTCCACATTTCTCAGAAATGTACGCGCTGCGGCAGAATCGGGTTGGGATTTTAGCAGCAGATGGTTTGCCGATGGTAAAAGTTATAATCAGATTATGACTATAGATCTGCTTCCGGTTGATTTAAACACTTTATTGTACAATCTTGAAATGACTATTGCCACAGCAAACAACGAAGCTGGCAACAAAACAAAAGCTATTTTATTTACCCAAAAAGCAAGGTTACGTAAAACAGCCATCCTGAAATATTTCTGGAACAAAAAACAGGGCTTTTTTACAGATTATAATTGGAAAAACCGATCATCTTCTAATCAGCTCACGCTTGCAGCAGCATTTCCGCTGTATTTTAAACTGGCAACACCGGTACAGGCCAAAGCTGTGGAAGAAAAACTGGCAAGAAACTTTCTTAAAACTGGCGGTTTAATTACGACATTAACCACTACAAAAGAGCAATGGGATGCACCAAATGCATGGGCACCATTGCAATACATTAGCATTGTGGGATTGCGCAATTATGGATACAATAAACTGGCCGATACGATTAGTACCAGGTGGATAAACCTTAATATTTCGGTATTTAAAGAAACCGGGAAAATGATGGAAAAATATAATGTGGTACAACCGAACAGTAAAGGTGGCGGCGGAGAATATCCACTACAGGACGGATTTGGCTGGACAAACGGCGTACTATTAAAGTTGATGGAAAAATAAAGTTACAGGTTTCTTTGTAATCCTTCACAAAAAAGTAGAGGCTGAACCAAAAACAGATATGAAATATGCTAATGGTTACAGCCTCTATTATTGAATATCAAATTAATACCCAGGATTTTGTATCAGATTGGGGTTACCCAATTGGTTATCTGGAATAGGAAAAAGCAGGTATTTAGCTTCGCTTGCTGGTTTTTCCTGCCATGCAGCTAGAAATTTTCCGAAACGGATTAAATCTTGCCTTCTAAAACTTTCCCAATATAGTTCACGGCCACGTTCATCCAGCAGGATATCCAATGTTAGGCTTGGTAAAATTGAAGCACCCCTTACCGCTCTGATCGAATTTACAATGGTTAAAGCAGCTGCCGATTGCGAGGTTCTTAATTGGGCCTCGGCTTTCATCAACAGTACATCTGCATAACGGAAATAAACCCAGTCGTTATCCGGTTTTTTAGATCCAGCGTTGGCATAATCAATCGGATATTTAATCACACGGATACCTGCCACTTCCAAATGGTTAGGATCTCTTTCGATAATGCTTACCTCTGGAGTAAAAGCCAATGGGTTACCTTTACGGTCTTTTAAGGCTACACCGTTCTGGTTTACCTGTTGCCCAACCAAAAAGCCAACCCTTACGCCGGCAACATTGGTTTGTCCGGCATAAGATCCTCCTCTTCTTAAATCAGTAGCCTCAAATTTTGCATAAAAGTTTGATAAAGTTGAAAAACCGTTATAACCGCTTGGATCTTGGTTATAGTGTGTGGTACATTTCCATTGACCATCTAAATCGCTCCCACTTACGCCGCCTAAATTTTGTGCAGTAAAAATATTTTCGGTAGAAAGCTTATCATTTGTTGGCGCAAAATTGTCGAAATAATTTGGCGTAAGCACATAACCGCCGGCGGCAATTTCATCAGCTAACGAAATTACCTTCGCCATATCAGCAGCATCAAAAGTTGGCGTGCTCCGGTTTAAGAAAGCACCTTTGTTAAGATAAATTTTCATTAAAAGTGTTCTCGCCGCATCTTTATTCGCAACATTTGCAGGTCCAACCGGTAAATCGGGGATAATCGCATTTAATTCGCTGATCAAATAAGCAATTTCATCAGCAGCATTCCGAACACGCGATGGTTTGGTAACACCTTCTCCCGGATCCCGGTACGGAACCTGCCCCCAGCCATCTAAAACTGAAAACTGGGCAAATGCACGTAAGAAACGTGCCTGTGCAGCCTGAACAGCATTTGGACTGGCATTTAAAACACTGGTCGCTACATAAGAAATGCTGTTTAAATCCCTGAATACATCCGAAATCCGGGTATGATCAGGTGACCATTTATGCAGATGCAATGCTCTCCAGGCACCGTTATCGTCCCAATCACCTGCACGTGTAGGCACTATAATTTCATCTGACGTTACTTCCTGCAGTGCAGCCCAATTCCAAGGTGCCTGGTAAGGACCGATCATTGCGGTATAAGTAGCCCCCAATACTCCTGCAACATTATTTGATGATACCCCGCCACTACCAACCTGGCCATTCAGGTTTTCATCCAGCTTGGTACAACCAGAAAAACTTAAGGCCGCTACAGCGATAGTGAAAATATATTTATTTTTCATGTGATTATAGTTAAAAGATTAAAGAGAAAAATTAACACCAAAATTGAAGGTTCTTGCCGTTGGGTAAGCCGTATAATCTATACCTGCAGATGGAACCCCGCTTACACTTTTATTTACATTTACCTCTGGATCAAACCCTGTATATTTTGTAATTACGAAAAGGTTTTGTCCATTAACATAAACATTAAGCGACTTGATCGATTTACCAATATTGCCAATATTATAGTTGAGCGTAGCGTTGGCTAATTTTACGTAGTCTCCTTTTTCGATATACCTTGATGAGGCAGCGATTGGATTGGCGAGCGATTCCTGTATTGGCGAGTTGATCAAAGCGGCAGAAATATTGCGCTGGGCACCCAGGTTAGATATGGCCAGTACTGAGTTTGCAGTGTTGTTATAAATATCCTGACCAAACGCACCATTAAAATTGGCTGTTAAAGAGAACTTCTTATACCTTAAATTTGTACTTAAACCTAAAATTACTTTCGGATTGGGATTACCTACATAATAAGCGGTAAAACCATCGTCGGTATATTTAGAAAATCCACTGGCATCTAAACCATTATATTGACGGGTAACCATGGCAAAAAGTGGAAGTCCATTTTGGATCACCTCGGTGGTTACGCCGCTTAATCCCTGCCCGTTTAACGAGCCTGTTTTAATAATGCCATTAATATTCTGTACCTTATTATTGATAAAAGTTGCATTACCGCCTAAAGACCACGAAAAATTATCCTGATCGATAATTATACCATTTAAGGTCAGTTCAAGCCCTTTATTGATGATCTGGCCCGGTAAATTTACCCAGGTAGGCACATTGCCTCCAACTGCAGGAGAGAATGCAATCTGTGGAAACAACAGGTCTTTTGTTGTTTTATTGAAATAATCAATCGATCCGGTCAATCTGTTTTTAAACAAGCCGAAATCGATACCCACATTGGCCTGTTTGTCTGACTGCCATTTTAAATCGGCATTTTCATTGTTGATCGGTGTTAAAATAGGTGAACCGTTCGCATTTCCAAAATCGTAACGAAGCTGTGCAGAACCTGAAGGAAAATCCTGGTTACCGGTTTTACCATAACCAACACGTAATTTAAGTAGATCCAGCCATTGGATATCAGACATGAAATTTTCTTTTCTAACATCCCAGGCGGCGGCAAAAGATGGAAAATAACCATAACGGTTTGATTTACCGAATTTGGTAGAACCATCGGCCCTAAATGTAGCGGTTAAGATATACCGATTATCGTAATTAAAAATTGCCCTTGCAAAATACGATTGCAATTGTGTTGTAGGATTGTTGAAGGTAGAAAATGTACGGTTGGCCGGGGCCGTAGTTTGAAAAGCATCAGTATAATCGGCAGCTATATCGCCAAAACCAGTTGCCGTATTGGTTACGCCTTTATTGACGAAGTTGGAATATTCGTAACCTAAAATGGCATTTAAGTTTAGTTTGCTTACAATTTCCTTATTAAAATTTAAGGTATTGGTAAACTGCTGCGTAATCAGCTCGTTATTAGCGTAGCTGGCATAACCGCCCAGAAAAGTTCCTGATGGCTGAATACCCTGCAGATTTAAGCTACTCCTGGTAGAGGCCCTTCTGATACCCGTGCTATAGTTTACACTGGCCAGCATGCGGTACTCCAACCATGGGGTAATTTTGTAATATGGCGAAATACTCCCCAAAATGGTTGATACTTTCGATTTATCGCTATTTGCAGCTAAAGCAGCCAAAGGATTGATCGTAGTTGAGCCATAATCTATAAATAAACTTCCATCGGGATTATAAAAAGATTGGGTAGGGTTCCAGGATAGTGCCTGCGAAATCAAACTTCCTGTAAAACCCGCATCGGTGGTAATCGGCGCTACGCTTTCAAGGTATTGATTACTGATCATGTTCACATCCAAACCCAGCTTTTTGCTTTCGAGGAATTTGAAATTACCGTTAAAGCCTGCACTGTATTTTTTAAAATCGGTTGTTTTGATAATCCCCTGCTGGTCTTGATAACCCAGCGAGGCGCGGAAAGTATTGCCGTTGGTGCCACCACTAATGCCAACCGAATAATTTTGATTATAGGCAGTTCTGGTAATGGCCTCCAATGCATCAACACTGGTGCCAAAATCACCTGTGCTAAGGTTGTATTTCGATAATGCCGCACGGTACTCATCGCCCGTTAACACATCTACTTTTCTGGCGATATTGCTAATTCCTGCCGAGGCGCTTACATCAATTTTGGTTTCTCCTGATTTTCCTCTTTTGGTGGTAATCAAAACCACACCGTAAGCGGCACGCGAGCCATAAATTGCCGTGGCAGATGCATCTTTTAATATCTCCATTGATTCGATATCTGCTGGATTGATAAAGTTTAAAGGATTACCATCTGGCGCTGTTCCGATACCTGCACTGGTTGAAGGCCTTGCCGATCGTCCATCAAGTGCCACTCCATCCACTACATAAAGAGGCTGGCCGGTTCCGGTAATGGCTGAGTTACCCCTGATGCGCACAGTAGATGCACCACCTGGCTGACCACTGTTATTAATCATTTGTACACCTGCAACCTTACCCTGTATGAGCTGATCGGGGGCGTTTAACGGGCCCTTGTTAAAATCTTTAGCTGATACTGTTGTTGCAGCACCGGTCAAATCATTTTTTCTTACCGATGCATAGCCAACAACCACAACCGCCTCTAAATTATTCAGCGAACTTAAAGTAATGTTTAGCAGCGTCTGATTATTGATGTTGACCGTTTGCGATTCATAGCCCACAAAACTCACTGTTAGCCGAGATGTTCCCGTGGGAGCGGTAATTTGGTATTTACCCTCAACATCGCTTTGGGTTTTGGTATTAGTACCCGTTACCTGTATAGTTGCGCCTGCCAAGGGTGTTTTATCGCTATCATATATTATACCTTTTACAGTAATTTGAGCAAATACTGCTGTGCTAAATAAGAGCATCAGGAGATTTAAGCCTATAAATTTCTTTAATGAATACAATTTCTGTTTCAGAGACAAAACAGTGTAATTGCCTGGTAAAGTAATGTTCATAATGGATTTAATAATTGGTTAGAAAATAGGGCATTTAACGATTTAGGAAATTCGGATTTAAGGTGGGTTGTATTTCATAGCTTCTATTTTAGTTTTGGATTAGTTGATTATCTTTAAGCTCTGCGGCTAAGAAAACTCAAAATCATTGGGATCGTTCCCGACGTTTATGATGTCAAAATTATGGAGCATTTTTAATTCATATTTATCCTGCGATAAACATATTTTTAGCACATCCAGATCGCATAGATCGTTTCTTTTAATTTGAAAGTTGTTGGTTAAAGGCTGCAAATAGCCAATAATGAGAGAAAACAGTTGAGATAAAATGATAAACATTTGTACTTGTCTCATAATTTTCGGTACAATAAATCGAGTCCCGAGAATAGAGAACCCTGAGCTATTGTAATTTAGTTTAGTATCTAGTTAATGTAATGGTTAAGTGTCTTCGCTAAGCCATTAAGACTACAAATCTTATCCATTTTATAATATGAATATAGCTTATAAATTATATAAAACCATAAAAAGGATCATTATTTATTTCAAAAACGTACTGTAAGTGAGTTGCATGCGATGATGAGCCAATGATAAAGTAGGCTTGCCCAGCTTGTAAATGAACAACACAACGTACATTTAACGCAAAAAAAGCTATACACCAGCATTATTAATTGACGAATTTAAATTTGATCGCCATTGCTACGAATACACGGAATTGCAACAACGTTGATGTAAATAATGAACCCCAAAAGTTTAATAACTTTTGGGGTTCATTTTAAAAATATAGTTGCTAAAAATTATCTTGCCGAAGGGCCCTTCATCTGGTAATCTTTAGGTGGTTCTGCTCCTAAAAGGTGTTGAACAAAGTAATCCCAGCGGCGGCGCATCATGTAAGGCGAGTAGGTACCGTAACCATGTGCACTGTTTGGAAAAATAACCAGGTCGAAAGATTTATTTGCTTTTTCTAAAGCCTCTACAACTAAAAGTGTATTGTAAGGTGGTACATTATCATCCATCATACCGTGTACCAACATCAATTTTCCTTTTAGGTTTTTAGCATAATTCTGATTAGCCTGCGCTTCATAATCCGAATTTTCTACCAAACCATTGTAACGCTCGCCCCAATCGTCCTCGTAATTTCTATTATCATGATTACCGGATTCGGAAATACCTACTTTAAAGAAATCCGGGTAACGGAACATCGCCGCAGCAGTAGCAAAACCTCCGCCTGAATGCCCCCAGATACCTACTTTTGTCGTATCAATGGGATACTTTAACGAAAGCTGTCTGATGGCTGCAATCTGATCTGGCAAGGTATTCTCGGACATATTACCATAACTCATATCATGGAAACTTTTAGAACGGCCTGGATTACTGGTTCCTTCTATTACTACCACAATAAAGCCCAGCTCGGCCAAAGCCTGATGATCGCCACGCGAAGCAACGAAAGCCCAGCTGCCCATGCTACCGCCTTGTGGACCAGGATAAATATAATCGATAACCGGATATTTTTGACTGGCATCCATTTTTGTTGGTGTAAAAACCAGACCATAAATATCAGTTTTACCATCTTTGGCTTTCACCGAAACCGGATTTGGTGCTTTCCACCCCGTAGCAGTTAACCTGGAAACATCTGTTTTTTCTAACGTATTGATCAGTTTACCACTGATGTTTCTTAAAACAGTAACTGTAGGAACATCAGGCTGCGAGTAACTATCTACAAAATATTCAAAAGATGGCGAAAATACAACCTGATGATTACCGGCTTCCGGCGTTAAAAGGGTTAAATTCTTCCCATCGAAACCAATTTTATATAGATAACTGAAATAAGGATTACCTTTTTCTCGGCCATTGGCCAAGAAATAAAGCATACGTGCTTTTTCATCAACCTTAATTAGACGGGTAACTACAAAATCGCCTTTAGTAATTTGATTTTTCAATTTTCCGTTAGCCGAATCATATAAATACAGATGTCCCCAGTTATCCCTTTCCGAATACCAGATAATTTCCTTTGAAGCAGGGAGATAACGCCAGTTGATGGCACGCTGACCAGATTCGAACTGTGTTTTTACCGTTTCTTCGAAAACTTCGCGAACGGCACCTGTTGTGGTATTGGCTATGCGGAATTTTTCATTTTTGTGATCGCGGGAAGTTGACACAAATGCCACTTCTGTACCATCAGCTTTCCAATCAATATCATCAAAAGTGCCACTACTCGAAATATCATCACTTAAGGTTGCACGATGTGGATCTGCAGGAATGTTCAACGCAACCATTTTCGCGTTTTCAACATCAATCACCACCCTTCTAATTGTTGCAATCTGTTTATCGCCAGGCAAAGGATATTTCCAGGCTTTTAATGTTGGTGCCCCAACATTCGTGGTTACCAGATACATATCTTTCGAATTCCGCTGATCTTGCTGAAAAGTGGCTATCTTTTTCGAATCAGGCGACCAACTCAGAATTGGCGCATCACTATGTTTCCAACCGGCATTATCGGTTGCATACCCATAATCCTTAATGCCATCAGTAGTTAACTGGGTTAATTTTCCGGTGGCTACATCTTTAACAAAAAGATTATAATCTTTAATTAATATTGTCTTTTTCCCATCAGGCGATAACACTTCATCCGAGCTAAGTCCGCGATGTGAAGCGGTTAAACTGCCTTTGTAATCGGCAGTTAAAGTTTTCGTTTTCTTTACCGGATCTACCAAAAAAGTCTGTTCAGTGCCATTTACTTTAGTGCTGTACCAAAATTTATCTCCATCGAGCCAGTTTGGTTGTGCACTGGCATGATCGATGTACTTTGCAGTATTGTAACTCATCAAACTTTCTGCCCTTTCGTAATCTTTAACGGTTAAAGTTTTCTGTTGAGCATTCGCTGTAATGGCCAAAGTACAGGCTGTTACAGTAAACCAATATTTATTCATCATGTTAGCTAATCTTGCGATAAAAATAAGACTGTTTTGGCAAATGATTGGTATTAATCGTGATACAAAATGCTAGGTTTTAACCTCCAGCCTTATAATGAGAAGCGAAAAGATATTTAAATTGAACAATCTTTTTGAACTATATTATCAAAGCATAATATGTCTACAGCATTGGCGCTAGTCTTAAAACTTACAAACTTTACAACGATAAAAATCATTCCTTGATTTGCTTACAAACTTCAGGGATTTGCATACATCAGTGCAATTTGGCTTGCTGATCTTTGGATTATGGAAATAAAACAAATGGCATTGGGCAATCAGGGTTTGGTTGTACCAATGATCGGATTAGGCTGTATGGGTATGACGGGCTTTGAAGAAGGACATATGTATGGTCCCGCGGATGAGCAGGAAGCTATCGCGACAATTCATCGTTCGCTTGAGCTGGGCGGTAATTTCTTGGACACTGCCGATTTGTACGGACCGTTTAAAAACGAACAACTCATTGCGAAGGCCATCAGTGGTAAACGTGATCAGTATATTCTGGCCACCAAGTTTGGCTGGGAAATAGACGACAATAATAAAGTAACCTGGGCCATTAATGGTAAAAAGGATTATGTAAAGAAATCTTTAGAGCGTTCGTTAAAGAACCTCAATACCGATTATATCGATCTGTATTACCTGCACCGCCTGGATAAAAATACGCCCATTGAGGAAACAGTTGAGGCCATGGCAGAGCTGGTTAAGGAAGGTAAAATAGGCTATATCGGTCTGTCAGAAGTATCGTCTGAAACGGTTAGTCGGGCACATGCCGTGCATCCGGTTACCGCTGTACAAAGCGAATATTCTTTATTTGAACGGACAGTAGAAGAGCGTGGGGTATTATCCACATTAAACGAGTTGGGCATTGGCTTTGTGGCATACTCGCCATTGGGCCGTGGGTTTTTATCGGGGCAGATTAAAAGTATCGACGACCTGCCGGAGAACGACTTCCGCAGAGCGATTCCACGTTTCCAGGGCGAAATGTTTAATAAGAATATTGAATTGGTTAAAGCGATCGAAACCATGGCCGAAGCAAAAAACGTAACTTCTTCGCAGCTGGCTTTAGCCTGGATCATGAGCAAAGGAATTTTGCCGATTCCGGGCACAAAACGCAGAAAATACCTGGAACAAAACATAGCATCAACCAACATGGAGTTGACGAGGGAGGATCTTTCACAACTGGAAAGCATCGTACCATTAGGTACAGATACCGGCGCTCCGTATGATGAGTTTAGTATGGGTTTAATTGATTAAATTTGTTTATGAACGCCATTAACTCGATATCAGAATTTCACCGTTTACTGTCGCTGCCAGAACCCCGCCACCCGTTGGTGAGCGTGATCAACCTGGCAAAAAGTATTTTCCTGGAAGATGAAATCTGGAAAGGCTTCGTTAACCGATTTTATTGCGTAGCGCTTAAACGCGAAGCCAAAGGTAAAATCAGGTACGGGCAGCAACATTATGATTACGACAAAGGCGTATTGAGTTTTACCGCACCCAACCAGGTGCAACAACTAGACCTGCAAAATATGGAATGCGGGTCTGGTTATCTCCTGATCTTTCACCCAGACTTCCTTTTACAACATCCTCTGGCAAATAGCATCCATCAATACGGTTTTTTCGATTACGCGGTTAATGAAGCATTACACCTATCGGCAGAGGAAGAGGATGATCTGATCTCGATCCTCCATAAAATTGATAAAGAGTGCCAGCATATCGATAAACATACCCAGGAAATCATTCTCACACAGATTGAGAGCCTTCTAAAATATTCCAACCGTTTTTACGAGCGGCAGTTTTTGACCCGCAAGAATAATAATTTAGCCCTCTTAACCAGGTTTGAGCAATTGATAGATGATTACTTTAACAGCGACGTAAACGGTTTACTTACGGTACAATATATTGCCGGGCAGATGAACCTGTCGCCAAACTACCTGAGTGACCTACTTCGGATTCATACCGGGCAAAACACAAAGCAGCACATTCATGAAAAGCTGATTGCAAAAGCAAAAGAAAAACTTTCCACCACTAATCTTTCCGTCAGCGAGATCGCCTATGCCCTTGGCTTTGAACATGCGCAATCATTCAGTACACTTTTCAAAAAGAAAACAAGTTTATCGCCGCTGGAATTTCGTCAGGCTTTTAACTGATGAAGGGGGAGAAACAGAATTTCGTTCTTTTGTGACTGTTTAGGTTTAGCAGCAAACTGATGATGAAGTTTTAAAATGCATTAGTTGATCCCTTTAATGCATAATGTTTAGGGTTCATGCCAATATGCGCTTTGAATATTCTTGAAAAATGGCTAAGGTTTGTAAAACCCATACGGTAACCAACAGCTGATACAGATAGCTTTTCAGCGCTCAACAAAAGGGCCGCTTCCTGCATTCTGAACTGCTGATAATAACTAAAAATGCTGTCGCCAAAAATTTGCCTGAATAAACGTTTCAATTTAGTTGGGCTCATATGAGCAACAAATGCGAGTTCTTTAATCACTGGCGGTGTTTCCAAATGTTCAAGTATCTGCTGTTTTACGCGGTAAATGGCTTGTATATCATGATTGTTTAAAGCCTGTAATTGCTTTTCATCGCGGTTTTCCAGTTTCATCAATAGTCTGCAAATAAGTTCTTCGGCTTTTACCCTTAAAAAGAAAAGTTTAAAAGCCTCATTAGTTGGTTCAGATGTAATTTCATCTACAATTTTTTGTAAAGAAGGATACATGATCTGTTCGAACAAAAGGGGACGTTTATTTTGCAAAAGGCCTTTCAAAACTGATGATTCTTGTGAGCCAGTAAACAAACCATTTAGATAATTTGCATCAACTTCTATAGTAATGGTAGCCGTATTGGTATGGATCGCGATAACATCATCTGTATTAATACGACTGGTTCCTATTAACACCGAGGGTATTGTATGCTTAAGCATTGACGAAGTTTCTGCTCTGGAGAATATGTTTTGAAACTTGAAAAATATCATCCTTTTCGTAGTATTGAGATCAGGATTTTGAACAATTACATCTTCATTAAGCTCATAGTTACTAATAAGCATACGGATGTGTTCATTAAAAACAAATCCAATACAATATCCGCTACCGTACTGTGATGGTATTTCTAATCTTCTATTTATTAGTTGTGTTCCCAATAGGCGAGCTAATCTTACCAGCACATTGGGAACGGTTTGATCTGCTGTTTCCATAAAGTCTTTTACGACTGTTTTTATGTCTAAGGTAGATATTTTATGCTAAAGTGACTGTTAATTTTGTATCATCAATTAAGACAATGATACTAAAAGGAAAAAAAGCAGCTATTATCGGTGCAGGACCAGTTGGCCTGACCATGGCGATATTATTACAACAAAAAGGAATTGATGTAACTGTTTACGAAAGAGACAAAGATCCACAAGCCAGGATTTGGGGCGGTACGCTCGATTTGCACAAAGATTCAGGACAGGAAGTGATGAAAAAAGCTGGTTTACTGGCAAATTATTACGCCATAGCAAAGCCCATGGGGATGATGATGACTGATGAAAAAGGAAAAATATTATTCACCAAACAGATCACATCTGAAAATCAACACGATAATCCTGAAATAAACAGAAATGACCTCAGAAAAGTATTGCTAAACACTTTGAAACAGGGTACCGTAATCTGGGACAGCAAATGTAAAGAACCCGAAGTTTGTGATGGAAAGTGGCATTTGCGATTTGAAAATGAAACGTTGGCAACTGCCGACTTTATTATCGTGGCCAATGGTGGAATGTCTAAAATAAGAACCTATGTTACGGATACAGTTGCTGAAAATACCGGAACATTTATCATACAAGGAGATGTACCTCAACCTGAAATAAATTGTCCCGAATTTTTCCAACTATGCAATGGCAACAGATTAATGGCTGCCTACCAAGGCAATTTATTGGTTGCAAACCCAAATAATAATGGTGTATTAACCTATGGTGTGATTTTTAAAACGCCAGAAAATTGGGGTGATGATCATAATGGGTTAGACCTTCAGAATCAGAAGAGTATCCGAACGTTTCTTTTAGACAGATTTATAGATTGGAACGAACATTACAAACCATTATTCCGTTCAACCTCCTCTTTTTGGGGACTGCCGACGAGAAAATTATCACTGCAGAAACCCTGGAAAAAAGACCGCCCCCTACCGATTACGCTTATCGGAGATGCAGCGCATTTAATGCCGCCATTTGCAGGTCAGGGTGTAAATACCGGGCTAATGGATGCACTAATTTTAGCTGGTAATTTAACTGATGGAAAATTTGAAACCTTAGAAGATGCTATAAATGACTATGAAGAACAAATGTTCATTTATGCCAACGAAGCACAACTTGCATCAGTGAGGAACGAAATGGAAATGCATCAGCCAAATTTCACTTTCGAAAAGTTTATCTACTAAGCTTCGGTACCCCACCTTCACCAAAGGCACTGTCGAATACGATTATGAGTGGATATCCAATGTAACACAGTTCTGAAGCAGGTCTGCTTAGCATAGCAAACAAGCGTTTAAAACATTGCCTAACTTATTCTAAATGTAATTTCTGCTGAAGTCGCCTGCTAATAGTTTGTTCACTTTGATATTGCTTCAAGTGTAACATAGGTTGCCCATGTGCTGCATGCAAGGGCGAACAATAGGCAATACAAAAGAATATCTATTTCTTTTCTAAGTTTGATCCAAAAAACAATGATAAACATCAATGGGAAAACCGCTATAAAAATAAAGAAAATTGTTGCCAGGGTCTCGAAAATATCCTGATCATCATTCATGAGCAACAGCCTGATCCCGAAGTAAAGCAACCAGACGAACAATGGAGAGAGAAAGCATATCAACAATTTCCATAATAACTTAAGCTTAAGGTGTTCAGGCACTGTATTGCGATAATTTTTATATAACCAAAAAACTATGCCACCCATGCAGATGATCAGGATTGCCAGCTGAATATAGGTGTTAAAAATGGTATCGGAACGAGTATTGATTTTTGAAGAAGACTTGAGCTTATCCTGGTTATAGTGTTTGATACTGGTTGTTTCTCCGTTAACAAACGTCTGTATAACCTTATCATTACTAATAGTATCCCTGATAATCCAGGTTGAGTCTTCAAATCCCATTTTATAAAGACCCTCAATGATGGGTTTACCATTTTTCATTCTTACAAACCTTCCGTCAAGTCGCCCGCCATTAAATCTTAAAGAATCAATTCCTTCCTCCGTATTTACCGTTACAACTGTTATTTTTCCCGGCGAAACCAAGCTGGCGCTATCTGCGATATCATATAAAACCTCCTTGTCAAGATCTTTGAGGGATAGGTTTTTGTTATAATCGTCATTCCTCACAGGCTTGCTGATGTATAAAGAATTTATTTTAACAACAAGCAAAGAATCCTTTTTGTAAAATTCAAATTCACTATGCGAACCCAGGTCGTGTATTATTGGATTTTTTAAAAGGACGTACTGTGGTTGATCGAAAGATTGGATATACTTTTGTTGGGTGGTAGCACAAAAAGAAAAAACAGCAACAACGCCAACAAAGTAGGCGCCCAATCGGGACATTAACGCTGTACCCATGGATTTACCTATGGATTGTTGCAAATTATTTTTTTGGTACATCCAGGCAAATAAGATCATGGGTAGTGCCATCAGATCGGAAAGATCAACCGTTCTTCCAATACTGAAATATGGTTTTATGAATTGAATGATCACTGAGGCATATTCGCTTTTCCAAAAAGTAAATAGGATCGCTGTAGATATAAAAACCCATATTTTTTGTTTAGGGAATATAGCCGACCAAAATATAGGAAAGATAAAAAGTCCACAAAAATCAGAAAGTTTTCCGGTAAACCAGTTATGGAACGCTGGCTTCAGAAAGAAGTCGTTGATAATTAACAGGACAAGAAAAAAAATGAAAAGTGGCGAAAGAAGATTTTTAAGGCGGTTATTCATATTTTAGCATTTACATCTGCTATTGATACCGATTATGGAATTTAGTAACCCTTAAAAGTGCACCAGTTACAATCAAGTTGTTAAACCAGATGGTAATGATCAAGCATATAAGCGTATTCTTGAGATGGGTGATAAAATGTTTTAATCCGAGATACCCCTATTTCAAAAATTAAACTTACTCGGTTCAGGCCGATGTCAGATTCGACATCATTAGGGATTTGCACTATTGGCTGATACAAAAAAGCGGGAGAATTTTTCAATTCCCCCGCTCAGCGGAGAGAGCGGGATTCGAACCCGCGGTACCTTGCAGTACACACGCTTTCCAAGCGTGCTCGATCGACCACTCTGACACCTCTCCGTATTGGATTGCAAAAGTAATTTTTTTATTCATATCTCCATAAAAATTGATGACAAGAAATTCAGTCTGATGAATTTATTCTTTTGTTAAGTTATATTCCGCTTAATCAATGTTTTTTTGTAAAGCTGAAGTCGTATAAAACAGGTTGCAAAGATTCTCTATTGCGGTCGAAAGGACGGTTCCCAAAGACCACAGCTCGACTTCTTTGACGGACTTTCGCCGGACGTAAGTCGGGGTTTCGTCGGACTTATGACAATTTCACACGACCAAAGTCGGAATTAAATCCGTCTTATATCCTTAGATAAAGATAAGCGATTAGCCTGATGTCTAAAAGATCGGGCATAAAAAAGGCGCCTCATTTAAAATGAAGCGCCTTGTAATAAATATATATAATTAATCTATAACTGTAATTTTTAACATATTGGTTTTACCTTTTGCTTCCATCGGAATAGCAGCCGTATTAATGATGATATCACCTTGTTTAACCAATTTTTTGCTTTTTAAGAATTCGTTCACTTCAATAATGGTATTATCAGTACTTTCCCACTTATCGTAGTAGAAACCTCTTACACCCCAAAGTAAACTTACCGCGTTTAATAATGCCCTGTTACTGGTAAAAATAAAGGTTAAGGCCTCTGGGCGGTGGCTTGAAATTTCGAAAGCAGTATAACCGCTTAAAGTCATCGATACAATACCTACCGCGTTGGTCTGTTTCGCTAAGAAACAAGCCGAATCACAAATCGCATCACTTAAGAAAGAAGGCGATTTTGGTTTTAAAAACTTATCAGGATGGAAAGGATAATTGTTCTCTTCAATGTTCTGAATAATTTTTTGCATGGTTTCGATCACGATCAGCGGGAATTCTCCAACTGAAGTTTCGCCACTTAGCATTACCGCATCAGCGCCATCCAAAACAGAGTTGGCTACGTCATTCACCTCTGCACGTGTTGGACGTGGGGTTGTGATCATACTTTCTAACATTTGGGTAGCTACAATTACTGGCTTAGAAGCCGCTCTACATTTAGCAACAATCATTTTCTGTAACAATGGAACTTCTTCCATCGGACATTCAACACCTAAATCGCCACGGGCAACCATAATACCATCAGTTACAGCAATAATTTCGTCTATATTGGCAATAGCCTCTGGTTTTTCTATTTTAGCAATTACACGGGCAGTTTTACCACGCTCAGCAATAATCTTTTTAAGTTCGATAATGTCTTCCGCCTTACGCACGAAAGATAAACCGATCCATTCTACGTCATTTTCTAAAACGAATTCTAAGTTTTCACGGTCTTCCGGAGTTAAAGAAGGAATGGAAACTTTAGTATTTGGCAAGTTAACACCTTTTCTGGACGTTAAAATTCCACCGTGAACAATCTCACAAACTACCTCATCTTTTAAATTGGTAGAAATCACTTTCATCTGAAGCTTTCCATCATCCAGAAGGATAATTTCGCCGGCCTGAACATCCTGCGGAAAGTTTTGGTAAGTAATGTAGATACGCTCTTCGTTACCAATACATTCATTCGTAGTAATTACGGTAGTATTTCCGTTAATCAGGTTAATACCACCTTCTTTTACTAAACCAATGCGAATTTTAGGCCCCTGTAAATCGGCAAGAATACCTACATTATATTCGTATTTTTTGTTTAATTCGCGGATGGTATCCAAAACCGCTTGATGATCTGCTTGTGATCCGTGTGAAAAATTTAGACGGCAAACATCTAAACCTGCGTTAAACATACTATATAATACATCTGGTTTTGCTGATGCAGGCCCAAGCGTGGCAACAATTTTAGTTCTCGAATGAAAAGGTTTCATTTATTAATTGATTTTAGGAATGCAGCTTAAAGAAAGCATTAATTATTATCTAAAATAATCAAACTGCATTAAATTTTATATATTTTGTTTTTTTGTTCTTTGTTTGTAACTGCCAAATATAGTGTATTTAATACACCATGTATATAATTTTTATATTACCAAATTTTCACGGCTCTTTAATTTAGTAGGATCAATTTTTGCAGCCACCTGTATATCAGGCAGTTTGTTCAATCCATTGATTAAATAATCCAAATCCTCCTTATCAATAAATTCTTTAATGATGATAAAAAAATCTACTTTGTTCATCTCCGGAATGAGAAAACCATCACTGCTTTTGTTGCATATTAAGTAGTATTCTACCTCACCCTGCTCTACAAAAAAATAATATTTAGAGAAAGACCAGGCTGGTTCATCAATATTAAAAAATATTTCGTGGTCTTCTATTTTTTCAAATTCAGTATTTAGCCGGGTATTAATTTTGTGGCAAAGCACATAGTCTTTTAAGGGTGCTGTGATCGCAATCAGTATAAAATCAAGGTCTAAGGTAAGTTTTAGGTAAGTCTTATTCAAAGCGAAATAAATTATTTACAGAACGAAATTAAAAAACTAATTCTATATTCGCTGTGTTATTGAGGTACCAAAATTACATATCGAAATAAAAACATTTGAAAATTGTAAGAATTTATTTTTCTTTGCACAGAATTATTTAACCATTAAATTATAAAATTATGTCTGATATTGCTTCAAGAGTTAAGGCTATTATCGTAGAAAAACTAGGTGTTGACGAAAGCGAAGTTACGCCAGAGGCTTCATTCACCAACGATTTAGGTGCAGATTCTTTAGATACCGTAGAATTGATTATGGAATTTGAAAAAGAATTCAATGTAGCTATTCCTGATGATCAGGCTGAAACCATCGGTACAGTTGGCCAGGCAATTGCTTATTTGGAAAAAAACGTTAAATAGAATTACGCTTTTTCAGTATAAATGGAATTAAAAAGAGTAGTAGTAACAGGGTTGGGTGCGCTCACTCCTATAGGCAATAATGTTCCCGATTTTTGGGAAGGGTTGACTAACGGGGTGAGTGGCGCTGCTCCTATTAAAGGTTTTGATACTGAAAAGTTCAAAACCAAATTCGCATGCGAGGTTAAAAATTTTAATCCTGAAGACTTTTTGGAGAAAAAAGAAGCCCGCAAGCTAGATCCGTTTGTACAATATGCTCTTGTAGCAACAGATGAGGCTGTTAAAGATGGTGGTTTTGATTTTGAAAAATTAGATACCAACCGGATCGGTGTAATCTGGGGTGCGGGCATAGGTGGATTGAAAACTTTCCTGGATGAAATTTCGAATTTCGCTAAGGGAGATGGTACGCCAAGATACAATCCATTCTTTATCCCTAAAATGATTGTAGATATCGCTCCAGGGCATATCTCAATCAAATACGGCCTGCGTGGGCCAAATTTTGCAACTGTTTCGGCGTGTGCTTCTTCAACAAATGCAATGATTGATGCATTTAACTATATCCGTTTGGGTATGGCTGATGTCATTATCAGCGGCGGTTCTGAAGCCATCATCAATGAAGCAGGTATGGGTGGTTTTAATGCCATGCATGCATTATCTACACGTAATGAAGATCCGGCAACAGCATCACGTCCTTTTGATAAAGACCGCGATGGCTTCGTAGCTGGTGAAGGTGCAGGAACCATTATTTTAGAAGAACTTGAACACGCTAAAGCAAGAGGTGCAAAAATTTATGCAGAACTTGTTGGCGGCGGAATGAGTGCTGATGCCAATCACATTACGGCACCGCATCCTGAAGGTTTAGGCGCTAGAATGGTAATGACCAATGCACTGAAAGATGCTGGTTTAACAACTGCTGATATAGATTATATCAATGTACACGGTACTTCTACACCACTAGGTGATATTAGTGAAACCAAAGCCATTGGTACATTATTTGGTGAAGATGCTTATCGTTTAAACATTAGCTCAACCAAATCGATGACTGGCCACCTTTTAGGTGCAGCTGGTGCTATTGAGGCTATTGCAGCAATTCTTGCTGTCAAAAATGATATTGTTCCTCCAACAATCAATCATTTTACAGACGATCCTGCATTTGATCCTAAATTGAATTTTACTTTTAATAAAGCACAAAAACGTACTGTTAGAGCTGCTTTAAGTAATACATTCGGTTTTGGTGGACACAATGCTTCTGTTATTTTCAAGAAATACGAAGATTAATTAGAACAGCATAGGTATATAATTTTGTATGCTAATTAAAAATAGATAACTTAGTTAAATATGCTAGTTAGCCGCTAATTGTGTTATTTATTTAATGCCGATATTAAAATTATATAAACTCTATCTCTCCCCTGAAAAGGAGTTTGTTAAAAAGCTGAAAAACATTTTAGGCTTTGTTCCAGGCAATGTTACGCTCTATAAAATGGCGTTCAGACATCGTTCTGCAGCAAAAATTCTAAAAAACGGAAGCAGAAGCAGCAACGAGCGATTAGAATTCTTAGGTGATGCTGTTCTGGGTTCGGTAATAGCAGAGTTGCTTTTTAAACACTATCCCTACAAAGAAGAGGGTTTTTTAACCGAAATGCGTTCGAAGATTGTAAACCGGGCTAATTTAAATCAGCTTGCGAAAAAAATTGGTTTTGATAAACTGATCCAGTTTGATCAACGATCAGTGAGTATACAAACCAAACACAATTCGATGTTGGGCGATGCTTTTGAAGCCATTATAGGTGCCATTTATATGGATAAAGGGTACAATTTTACCAAAGAGTTTTTATTGCGCAGAATTGTTAAACCGCATATCGATATTCATACCCTTGAACTTACTGAAACCAATTTTAAAAGTAAATTAATTGAGTGGTGCCAGCGCCATGGTAAGGATGTATTATTCGAACTTGCTGAAAACGGTGAAGGCGAAAGCAGTAAATTATTCACCATTAGTGCGATGGTAGAAGGCGAAAAAGTTGGTACCGGAAGAGATTACAACAAAAAAAACGCAGAAAAATTAGCAGCTGAAAAAGCTTGCGAAACGCTTAGTATCTAGAAGTTCATTAGTTTTACTGGCCATTAGTTCATAGTAACTGCAAACCGCTCACTGTTAACTGTATGATGGTTAACAGGTTAATTATTGAAACTGGTTAACTGAAATCCAAACTTCAGACTCGATCATGAGCAACTGTCAACTGTCAACTGTAAACTGTCTCTTATTTAATCAATAATTGTCGAATTGGTTAACTGAAATTCAAACATCAGACTCGATCATGAGCAACTGTAAACCGTCAACTGCAAACTGATCATCTGATTTCAACTCTAAACTGGTCGGTTGACTAAGGACTAAAGACTCCCGACTCAAGACTAAAACCTACTTTCCCTTTCCCAGTGTATCTGTAAATTTCTTGGAGGATTCTTTAATGTATTTAATATAATCGTAACTGTTCCAATACTGCGCTTTATCAAATTCAGGCCGACAGTTTAGCATGTACTTTTCTAAGGTATCGCCTCTTAATTCGGTATTGTTTTTAATGATGCTCTGGTTAAAGTATATATCAATCTGCGATTGCTTAATTTCATTATCGGCATACCTTCCAAATCTCCGTGCATTTTTAGGATCGCTACCAAACAGATTATATAGCGCGTTTAAAGGACTAAATATGGCAGACAAAACTGTTGTTTTACCGCCGTTGTATACACCCTTATTCTTAAAATCGCGTTTAATTTCATCTAAATCTTCTTTTTTGGTATTTCCTCTGATAGTTACATCGTCAAGTGTGGTGCTTCCTCTAACCAGGTAAACTACCAGATCTTTTTCGCTGCTTACCACCACACGCTGATCAATCAGGTCGCGTTTAATTACCAGCAGCGTATCGCCGATTCTCGCTTTTAACTGAAACAGACCAATATCATTGCTTCCCACACCTATTCCTGTCCGCAGATTGGTAATTTCTGATAATGCAATTCTGATATTTGAACCTTTTTCAATCACCACGCCTTTCACAATAAAATCCTGCGCGCTTGCGAAGAAACTGACTGAGGTAAAAACGAAGAGTATAACAGAAAATTTAAAATTTTTCATGGTGTGTTAATTTGTGTGTTTCAAAGTATCGGTATATTTCTTAGCCGATTCTTTGATATATTTAACCGCATCATAATTGCTCCAATTAAGCGTCATCCTGCGTGTTGGGTAATAATCAAGCAAAAACTTGTCCAGATCTTTTTCAGTTAAGGAAGTATGATTCGACACCAAACTTTTATTAAAAAATCTATCTACTTCGATCAAACTTAGCTCCTTTTTATAATAACGGTTAAAATTACGTGCTCTGGTTGGTGTTTTTCCGAAAAGCTCATAAAAAAATGTTATCGGATTTCCTCCAAATGGGTTAAGCAGAATTAATGGCGGTTTACCGGCATAAAATGAGCCATTGCTCTTCAGGTCTCTTTTTATGCTCTCCATTTCCTGTTTTTGGGTCTGCCCTTTAACTATAACCTCGTCTAGCATGGTACTTCCCCTGACCAGATAAACAACCAGGTCATCATTTGTTTTAACCACTACCTTTTGCTCATTCAGATTTCTTTTTTGAATGAACAGTGTATCTCCAATCTGGACATTTAACTGAAATATGCCAATATCGTTACTGGTTGCGCCTGTCTTACTACGGATGTTAGTAATACTGGCCAGAGCAATCCGCACATTTGAACCTTTTTCAATTATCACGCCGTTCAGCACAAAATCTTGGGCAGTGGCGCCAAAGCCATACATTAAGATGACGAGTAAAAGAATAGCTTTTAAAAGTTTCATTTTATTATAATGACGTATTTAAAGTATCTAAATACTGTTTTGCCGATTTTTTAATATAATCAGCGGCATCATAGATATTCCAGTTTTTAATCTGTTTATGCTTCGGTCTATAATCCAACATAAACTTATTCATTTGCTTCTCTGTTAAACTGGTATTATTTTTAACCAGACTAACATTGAAAAACCGGTCTATTTCCAACTCTTTTGTCTCATTATTATAATAACGGTCAAAACGTTTTGCATTTTTTCGTTCTGCGCTAAACAGTTCCATTATTCCGGCCAATGGATAACGCACATAATAAAGCGGGTTTCTCTTTTTACCATAAAAATAAGTTTTCTTACGGTGTTCTAACCTAACAGCCGATAGGTTTTGTTGTTTGTTTTCTGCCTTAATTGTTACATCATCCAGCATCATATCGGCCCTAACCAGGTTAATAACCAAATCCTGATTGCCAGGCACCACCACATAAATATTATCGAAATGCCTTTTGGTAATCAATAGGGTATCGCCTGGTTTGGCTTTCACCTGAAAGAAACCCATATCGTTACTTCCTACAGCTTGTTTATTATTAATATTGGTTACCACAGCCAATGCAATACGGATCTGGGTTCCTTTTTCTAAAATAACTCCTTTTGCTGATGTAATTTGAGCGAGCGTTTTTTTAGGTAAAATGAACCATAGCAATGAAAGTGATAACGTGATCAAAAATGCTTTCATATCTATAAGATATTTTTGTAAAATTAACATTTGTTAACCTTGCAAACTGTTAAAGAAACGTTAATCCCTATAAGAAACCTATTGGGCAGATTTTATCTACTGTATTCGGCAATAGTATTCTTTCTGCTCATGCTCATCGTTTGCTACATTTATGGGCCTGGGTTCTGCACCTGTAGGTAACAGGCTCTTGCCAAAAACTACTCCACATTGTACATAAACCCAATCCGATAGTTACCTGATGCAGCAGGCATCCAGATTTTTCATCGGTGTAAAGTGCAATATCATTAAGTTAGCTATTAGGCATAAGAAAATAATTAACCACGATAGAAAGGATGCACACAGATATGAAAATCCGTGTTTATCTGTACTCATCCGTGACTAAAAACCCTTAACTTAATAAAATTGTGATAAAGCATAAAGCGGGCTGCAATTACCAAAGAAATACTGAACGCTGGTTTTCTATTTATGAAGCGATTTGTCCGACAAGCTATAACTCGTCTCCTTAACCATTATTATTTCTCCTTTCGGCTTAAAACCCTATCTTTGCGCATGATAAAATCCATGACAGGATACGGCTTAGCAACAGCCGATTATGCAAACGCAAAGTATAGTGTCGAAATCAAATCGCTCAATAGTAAATTCCTGGAGCTTAATTTAAAATATCCTAAAGCTTTTTCCGATAAAGAATTGATTCTGCGTAACATCTGTAGCAAAGATATCGAACGCGGAAAGGTAAGTTTAAGCATCAATATAGAACGCAGTAATGGCGAAGTTACAGGCGCAACCATTAACACTGCACTGCTAACTCACTATTATAAACAACTTATTGCTGTTAATGAAGAATTAGGTGCAGATAGTAGTAACTTACTCCAAACAGCTTTAACCTTTCCTGATGTAATTAGTTATAAGGAGGAAAGTGTTAGCGAAGATGAATGGAACCATCTTTATCAGATTTTTACTGAAGCTCTGGCCAACTTTAACCAGTTTAGGGAAGATGAAGGCGCTGTTTTAAAGGCGGATTTAGAACTGCGCATTAAAAATATCCTGTCGTACTTTAAATCGGTAGAAGAATTGGAACCAAAAAGGATTTCGACCATCCGCGATAAATTTAACCAGTTTTTAGAAGACGCGGTGGGGAAGGTAAATATCGACCAAAACCGTTTTGAGCAGGAATTGATTTATTACATCGATAAAATTGACATCACCGAAGAAAAAACACGTTTAAAAAGCCACTGCGATTATTTCTTGCAAACTTTGGCAAGCAAAGAGGCAAATGGTAAAAAAATGGGGTTCATTTCTCAGGAAATTGGACGTGAGATTAATACTATGGGAGCAAAAGCAAATGATGCCCAAATGCAACAGTTTGTTGTAGGTATGAAAGAAGAATTAGAGAAGATAAAAGAACAGTTATTAAACGTATTATAAGGAGAAAGACTAAAGACTAAAGCATAAAGCAGCTTTGGTCTTTCAGCTTTTTGCTTTCAGCTTACAAAATGAAACAGGGCAAATTAATCATATTTTCAGCACCATCAGGAGCAGGTAAAACCACCATAGTACATCATTTATTAAAGAAATTTCCTGAACTGAGCTTTTCTATTTCTGCCACAACACGCGAGTCGAGAGGTAATGAACAACATGAAAACGATTACTATTTCATCAGTAAAGAAGAGTTTCTACACAAAGTTGCCCATCAGGAATTTGTAGAGTTTGAAGAGGTTTACAATGGAACTTTTTATGGCACTTTGCGCTCAGAAATAGAACGTATCTGGAACGACGGTAAACATGTTATTTTCGATATTGATGTAGAAGGCGGCATCCGTTTAAAAAGAAAATACGAAGAAGATGCATTAGCTATTTTTGTTCAACCACCTTCGCTAGATGTTTTGAAAGAACGTTTAAGCGGCCGTGGAACAGATAGTCAGGAAAAATTACAGGAACGTTTTATTAAAGCGGAGAAAGAATTGCTTTATGCAGATAAATTTGATGTGATCTTAAAAAATTATGATCTGGCTACCGCCTGTACAGAAGCAGAGCAATTGGTTGGGGATTTTTTGAAGAAATAGTTTCTTAAGCGCGCAGAAATCTTTATATTTGATTGATGACTGATATTCAATTATATAGCCAAATATCTTCATTGCCTTCAGACCTGAAGAAGCAAGTGTCTGACTTTGTATCATCCCTAAAGAAAAAATCGAAAGCCGCTAAAAAACTGAAAGAAAGACAATTTGGCTATGCCAAAGATTTCTTTAAAATGTCTGCCGATTTTGATGAACCATTAGAAGAATTTAAAGATTATATGTAATGCAGTTTCTGTTAGATACGCATACATTTATTTGGTTTATAAATGGAGATTCATCTTTGCCATATAAGATAATTGATGAAATCAAAAATCTAAAAAATCAATGTTTTATTAGCATTGCCAGCATATGGGAAATTGCGATAAAATGCAAACTACATAAGCTTTCTTTAAATGCAGATTTCAATAGAATTTTAGACTTTTTGGATCAGAATCAAATAGAAATATTACCAATTTCATTCGATCATATTGTTAAACTGAACGAATTAGATTTTCATCATCGTGATCCATTTGATCGGATTTTAATTGCTCAAGGCATCTCAGAAAATTTAATTATTTTAACAAAAGATCAAAACTTTAGCTTTTATAAGATTAAAACACTTTGGTAAATTAATAATATGAATAAATCCTTCATTGAAAACCATAGCGGTGAGAAAAGAGCATAAGGGTGAAGCGATCTTTTTAAATAGATTGCTTAGGATTCCTTAATCCTTTCTTCAATGACAATTACAGATACTGAAAACCGCAAATATGAAAACTGGTCTTTTCTTCGGTTCATATAACCCCATCCATACAGGGCATTTAATTATTGCCAATTATATGGCCAACCATACCGAACTGGATGAAGTATGGCTAGTGGTTTCTCCACACAATCCTTTAAAAGATAAAAGCGGTTTAACTAATATGTACGATCGTTTGGAAATGGCGAAACTGGCTACCGAAAATGCAGAACATATCCGCGTGAGTGATATTGAATTTGCATTGCCGCAGCCTTCCTATACCATTGATACGCTAACCTATCTGCATGAAAAATATCCTGAAAAGGAATTTGTACTGATCATGGGCGCTGATAACCTGGTTTCTTTTAAAAAATGGAAGAACTACGAGGTGCTGCTAAAAAACTATCAGATTTATGTGTATCCCCGTCCTGGAGCAAATGTGAGCGAATGGAAAAATCATCCCGCAGTTACTTTTACCAATACCCCTTTAATGGAAATATCCTCCACTTTTATACGTAAGGCTATTAAAGAGAAAAAAAATGTTCAGTTTTTTCTGCCTGATAAAGTAATTGACTTTATTGAAGGCAAAGGGATGTATCGAGCTTAATTTGCAATTTTTTTAAAACTTAGCGTATTAAATCGATTACTTGGACGGGTTTTTGTTTAATACGGCTTTGGTTTATTAATTTAGCAGACCTGATACAATAAAAACAAGTGAAAAAAAATCTTTTTATACTCATTTCCCTATGTGGAACTGCATTTTCTGGCAGCGCACAACAAAAATCCTATTTAGAAATGTTAGCCAATCAACCCAAATGGGTCGATTCGGTTTTTAATAAATTAAACCGTAGAGAGCGTATTGCGCAGATGTTCTTTGTTAGGGCACATACCAATCTTGGTAAAAAATATACCGATTCGGTTGGCGAGGTGATTAAAAAAGAACAATTGGGCGGAGTGATTTTTTTTCAGGGTGGCCCTGGCCGACAGGTTTTAGCCACCAATGCCTATCAGAAACTGAGCCGGGTACCACTTATTGTGGCTAACGATGGAGAATGGGGTTTGGGCATGCGTTTAGACAGTACCATTTCTTATCCCTACCAAATGACCCTGGGCGCCATCCAAAACAAGGAGTTATTGTATAAAATGGGTTTGGAAGTGGCTAAAGATTACAAACGGATGGGGATGCAGATGAACCTGGCTCCTGATGCGGATATTAACAATAATCCGAAAAACCCGGTAATCAACTATCGTTCGTTTGGCGAAAATAAATATAATGTGGCCAATAAAGTTGCATCCTATATGAAAGGCATGCAAGATGGTGGTTTATTAACTACTCTGAAACACTTTCCTGGTCATGGCGATACCGATGTAGATTCCCATTACGATTTGCCACAGCTTACTTTCTCTGCTACACGTTTGGACACTTTAGAAATGTATCCATTCAAAGAATTGATTAAGCAAGACGCATCTGGGGTGATGATTGCGCACATGAATATTCCTTCGTTAGATAATACCCCAAATTTACCTTCAACACTTTCCAAGCCAATTGTAACCGGTATTTTAAAGCAGAAATTAGGCTTTAAAGGGCTGATTATTTCGGATGCAATGGATATGAAAGGTGTGGTAAAATACTTTAAAAATGGCGAAGCTGATTTGATGGGGATTATTGCAGGTAACGATATTATCGAACTTTCAGAAAACAGCGATAGAGCCATTAAACTGGTGCGTAAAGCGGTAAGAAATAATCGGGTAAGCATGGCTGAGATTGACCAAAGCGTGCGTAAAATATTAACCGCAAAGTATTGGGCCGGCCTGGCCAGGCGCGATACCATTGTTACCAAAGGTATTATTGCCGGCGTTAACCGCAACGCCAGCAATGCGTTAGTGCAGGAGTTAGCCAATGCATCGGTAACTTTGCTCAAGGGTAAAGATCATATTAAACGTCTTATACCGATCAGAAGAACAGCAATAATCAGTATTGGCGTATCTTCGGTAACCACTTTCCAAAAAGAAATCTCGAAAGGTTATTACAACTCTGTTTATTATGTATTGGATAAAGATGCAAGTGCCACACAAATTTCAAATATAGCACGTGAAATCAGCGCATTTGACCAGGTAATTGTAGGCATCCATGATAGCAGATCAAGACCGGCCAATAACATGCCGCTGAATGCAGGTGTGAAGAATTTTATTAAAGAGTTATCCACTAAGAATGCTGTTTTTGCCTTATTTGCAAATCCATATAATTTGTCTACCTTATCGGGATTAGAAAATAGCAAAGGTTTATTGGTAGCGTATCAAAAAGAAGATTTTATGCAAATTTCCGCTGCTGCTGTAATTAATAACCGGTTGGTACCAACCGGTAAGTTACCAGTAAGTGTAGCTCCGTTTTATAAATTTGGTGATGGACTGTAGCTCTACGCTAGCGGGAAGATATTTTTTCATTCTGAGCATAGTGAAGAATCTTTAGAAGAATAGACATGTTTCCAAGAAGGCAAATTTGTAAGGAATATACTTTTCTTTGGTTTTTCAGCTTTCTCAAAAACAATTTCGCCTTCAAAACGATTATCTAATCATAAAACCTTAATGTTATGATAGATCCAGAAGACGACAATTATTCAAACGATCCGAACGATGCTTTACGCAGAGAGGACGATGTAGAAAATATCAACGAAATTAGTGGTGACGATACCAGTATTGAACATGATAAAGATCTGCTTGAACAAGCCGATGAAGCTTCAAGAGCCTCTTATGAGTTAAACCTCGATGACGAGGTAGACGAAGATGAGCTAGAAGATTAAAAAAAAGCCGTTCGGATGTGAAAATCCGAACGGCTTTTTTTTGTTTAGGTCGCCTCGTTTTATCTTACGCCTTAAACCTTCCACCCTCTATCTTATTTAGTTTTCGGCTGATAAGTTTCAGGATTTACCGCGGTGGTATTCCAACCTTTTAAAAATGAGGTGATTTTCTTTACGTCATGTCCCACTTTCCTTTTACCGTTAGCGCCAACTTCTTCTGTTTCTAAATAAGACGAATTTTCGATGTGCAATACTTTGCCTTTTCCGTCCAAAACTAAAAACACAGGAAAGCCGAAGCGTTGAGGATAGCCTAAACTGGCCAAAACGCTTTCGTTTTTATTTTCAGGACTATAATTAACCAAAACGGTTTCAAAATTATCGTTGATGTATTTCTTTAAAGTGGCCGTGCTATCAACCAAATTGTGGAAAGCAATACACCAGGTACACCAGTTACCCCCAACCTGCAATAAAACATGCTTATTTTCTTTAGCTGCCTTTGCTACAGCAACAGCAATTTCTGCCTTGGCATCAGCTTGTGGGTTATAAATATGAACACCTTCTTTTTTTGCCTGGCTAAATGCCGCAGTTGAAATTAATATGGCTGTGAACAGAATGGTTAATCTTTTCATGATTTTGTAATAATGACAAAGCAAATGTAATAAAGTCTAGTAATATTGTAGATAATTAGCAAATTCTTTACAGAGCAGAAACATTCATTGGTCATTGGTTATTGGTCATTGGTCATTGGTCATTGGTCATTGGTGAAACTTGCTTTTTTATAAAAGGTTTAAACCCAATTCTATTTTCCATTGCCCTTTCACATCGCCATTTTACATTTAACTATCTTTGTATAGAAATGGATTTCCTAGATATACATACCCATAAAGTTTCCACCCAACCTGGCGTAACCAGTATTCAAAGTTTGTCATTAACCAGTGATATCTTTTTGGCCATGCCTAAAACCAAGCCGATTTCTGTTGGGCTGCATCCCTGGTTTGCCAAAATTGATCATCTCGACCAGCAGATGAAGTATCTTAGTGTCGTGGCCAATCAAACAAATGTAAAACTGATTGGCGAATGCGGCTTAGATCGTCTGAGGGGCGACAATCTGGAGAATCAGATTATCATTTTAGAAAAACAGATCGAATTGGCAGAAAGGATTAATAAACCTTTGATTTTACATTGCGTTAAATGTTTTGCTGAATTAATAGCGATTAAAGATCGGTTAAAAGTTAAAGTGCCCATGATCATTCACGGCTTTAATAAAAATGAAGAATTAGGCAAGCAACTGTTGGATAAAGGTTTTTTACTTTCTTTTGGTTTGACTACCTTGAAGGAAAATGCTGGCGCAACAAAACTGATTCAAAGTACCCATAATTTTTTCCTGGAAACGGATGATGCTGATATTTCAATTGAGGAAATTTACCAGGCGGCGGCCATTTTAAAAAAATGTACTGTAGATGAACTTAAAGCACGTATTTTTACCGACTGGAATAAACTAAATTTAATATAGCGCTGTCATTCTGAGCCTGTCGGAAGAATACAGCTAAATACAAAAATATGTCTGATGTTAGCTGGCTTTCGCGCTCTGCCCTGCTTGTAGGTAATGATGGAATAGAAAAACTTCAATCGAAACATGTTCTCGTGATCGGTTTGGGCGGCGTAGGTTCTTTTGCCGCTGAATTTATCTGCCGTTCAGGAATTGGAGAAATGACCATTGTTGATGGTGATGTGGTTGACCCGACCAACCGGAACAGGCAGCTACCTGCTTTGGCCACTAATCATGGTGTTAGCAAGGCTGCAATAATGCAAGAACGTTTATTGTCTATAAATCCCGAATTAAAACTGCACGTAGTAAATACCTTTCTTACGCCAGAGAAATGCAGGGAAATTTTAGAGGCCGATTTCGATTATATTATGGATTGCATTGATAGTGTAATGCCTAAAATTACTTTGTTAGGAACGGCATTAGAAAAAAATATTCCTATTGTAAGTTCAATGGGAGCTGGTGGTAAAATGGATCCTACTCGCTTAAGAATTACCCTACTGCCTGATACCTATCAATGTGTTTTTGCCAGTTATGTGCGTAAGCGGCTGAATAAACTTGCCAATGCGGCAAAAATAAAAGCAGTTTTTTCCACCGAAGAAATGGATAAAAATTCCATGATCATGACTGATGGGAGCAACTTCAAACGCTCTGCGTATGGTACGGTTTCTTATCTGCCGGCAGCATTTGGTGGTGCATGTGCATCCGTTGTAATCCGCGATTTACTTGGCCTCCCTATTGAGATGGCCGAACGTCCTGCAAGGATCAGCCATAAAACATTAGCTAAAAAGAAGAAAAAACCGTAAACAAGTGCATTGTTGATATCATGATTTCGGAAAAATTTTAAATTGTTGTAAGTTAGGGTAGAACAATAATTAGATATAACAATAACCGCCCACGGGCACCCCTTCAAAGGAGAGGAATAACCCAAAGCAAAAACATGTATAATATAAATAACACTCCTGCCGACTTAGGCGCCCAGCATTCCCCTCTACCAAAGGGGTGTCCGCAGGACGGGGTGTTGAAAGAGACGTTACAAAAAGATATTATAATCAATGGAACAACGCTAAAGCCAGTACCAATAATCAGGTTGCCTTATCAACCTCGACTAAAAGAAAGGGCAAAAGCCCTACGTCAGGCAGGGAATTTACCTGAAGTATTATTTTGGATGCAGGTAACCAAAAAGCAATTTCATAAAATAGATTTTGACAGGCAGCGTATAATTGGAAATTATATCGTTGATTTTTACATCAAGCAACTTGGTTTAGTAATTGAAATTGATGGCAGCAGTCATGATGATAAACAGGCTTATGATAAACGAAGAGAAGAGTATTTAATCTCATTGGGATTAAAAATATATAGGATTACAGTTGATGACGTCATGAAACAAATGGATTTTGTAATGATGGGTTTGGAAGAGTACATTATTAAAGAATATGGAACTCAACTATCCTAAACTATTAAATAAAAGAGATTAAACCACCCCGCCCTTCGGGCACCCCTCCAAAGGAGGGGAATAAATAAAACGATATGGCCCAGCCCCTCAAAATTCTTCAAGCCTCTGCAGGTTCCGGTAAAACATTCAGTTTAACTGCACATTACCTTACACTACTGTTTAGTGGCGATAATAAATACCGCGAAATTTTGGCCGTAACCTTTACCAATAAGGCTACCGAAGAAATGAAAACCAGGATTTTGGAGGTGTTGTTAGGATTGGCAAAGGGAAATCCATCAAAAAAGATTGATGATTATCGGAAACTTATTTTACAAGCCTATCCGATATTAAACTCACAAGAATTACAGATCAAGTCAGATAAAATATATCGCAAAATTCTGCACGATTACAGCCGTTTTTCTGTAAGCACTATTGACGGTTTTGTACAAAAAGTAATCAGAGGTTTTGCTTTTGAGCTGGGCCTAAACGCTGATTATAATTTAGAAATGAATTATGACAAGGTAAAAGATGATCTTGTAAATAAACTGGATGAAGCTTTAGACCATAACAAACAGCTTTTGCAATGGATTATCGACCTCGCCATCGAACGCATCAGCGATAACAAAAGCTGGAACTATAAATTCGAACTTTACAATCTGATTGGCGAAATTTTCTCTGAACGTTTCCAGATTTTTGAAGATGCGGTAAACACCCTTGGTTTAGAAAACATTGATGAATTATTTAAAAAATACATCAGCATTACCAAGGCAGAGATCAAGAACTTTGAAGAAGAACTGGTTACGTTCGCAACAGAAGCAAACGAAGCGTTGAATGTAATCGGTGTGGAAACTGAACACCTGAAGGGAAAATCGAGAAGTCCGCTGGCTAAAATTATTCTCGTTGCCAGAGGCGATTTTTCAAAGATTGAACCACTTTTTAATTTGATTGATTCGCCTGATGAATGGTTTCAGAAAAATACAAATTTCCCTGAAGCTTATGATACGGTAAATCCGATACTAAAAAAGTTAAAAACACATTATTTAACCCATTTACCAAACTACAGTTTGGCTATTGCCTTTAATAAAAACCTTTATTATTTAAGGTTAATGCAGGAAATTGCCATGCTTTTAAAAGAATATAGAGCCGAAAACGATAACCTGCTGATCAGTGATGCACAAAAGCTGATTTCAGGAATTACCGAAGATGCCGGAGACAATCCGTCTTTTATCTGGGAAAAGGTGGGCAACCGTTACCGTAATTTTTTGTTTGATGAATTTCAGGATACTTCTACCAGTCAGTGGGGGAGCTTTAAATCCCTGCTGACCAATGCAATGGCCACCCCCAGCCAGGATCTGATCGATCATCTGATTGTTGGCGACACCAAACAATCTATTTACCGCTGGCGTAACGGCGATTGGAACATCTTGCACAAACATGCCAAATTAGATGTTGGTGCAGAAAATGTATTGGAAGAAAGTTTAGCCGAGAATTATCGGAGTGCCGAAAATATCATCACGTTTAATAACTTCCTTTATAAGGCTATTCCCCTCACCTTGCAGAATGAGCTGAATGAAAACCTGGCCACCAAACCCGAAAGCATTTCCCAATGGTGGCAAGAACAAAATTACCAGCAGATTATAACCGATATTTACAGTGGCTCTACCCAGAACTTTGCAACTAACACCCTAAAAGGGGGAACAATTAAGATTAAAAAGTTTGGTAAAGACCATGCGCCAAATGAAGCCCGTTTTACCGAAACCGTTTTTAGGGATATTGCATTAGACGATATTGTTGAAGAAATAAATGATCTCAAAAACGAACAGCAATATGCACTAAAAGATATTGCCATTTTGGTTCGATCGAACAGCGAAGCACTGCTCACCGTTAAAAAATTAATGGAGCATAACTTACCTGTTTTGTCTGGCGATGCGCTATTGATTTCCAACAACTCGGCCATTCAGCTCATCATCAATACATTAAAAGTACTGATTGGTTTAGAAACGCAAACAGCTCTTTACAAAGCCAATTGTATCGCACTTTACCATTCGCTACATGAAAAACAGATTGATGCCAATGATTACTTTAACCTTAACAATAAACCTTTAAGCACGCTTACCACAGTTCTACCTGTTGCTTTGTGCGAAAACTGGCAAAGTTGGCTGCAGCTTCCCCTGCCCGAGCTGGTAGAGATATTAATTGAAAGTTATGGCTTAAAAAATCTTACCACCAACTTGCCTTACCTACTTGCTTTTAGAGATTTGACAGCCTCTGCTGCAAAACTAGGTGAAAAAGGCATTATTTCATTTTTAACCTGGTGGGAAGAGGACGGCATTAAAAAATCACTGCCTTCACCAGAAGGTGCTGACGCCATACAAATTATTACCATTCATAAATCGAAAGGTTTAGCCTTCAGGGCTGTTTTTGTGCCATTTTGCAATTGGGAAATCAAAGGTAAACCCAATGGCACTTTTTGGGTATCTTCAGAAGAAACAGTTTATAAAGAACTGAAAGGAATTCCCTTAAAATATAATGAAGCATTAGCCGACTCAGCAATTGCAAGGGCCTATTATGAAGAGCTGCTTTATAACAATATGGATGCATTGAATATGCTTTATGTAGCCACTACACGATCTAAGGATTACCTCTACATAGCTACAATGGCTAAAAAGGAATTGAAATTATCCAATATGGGCGATGTAATCAATTTCACTTTTGATGAGCAGTTTGATGAAAACGGTGTATACGAAATTGTAGAGCCTGTAATTATTGAAAGTAAAGAGGGAAAATCGAATTTCATTAATTTAAATAGCTATCCAACCACAACGCGCTTATCAGAACTTTATATCCCTTCTGAAGACAAACACTTAAAACATCTGGTGAACATTGAAAAATCAGGCAGAAAAGGTTCTTTGCTGCACGATATCCTGGCCAGCGCCAGTACAAAGAAAGAAGTTGATGACTATACTGCTAACCTGGCTTTGCAGGGAATTATCAAGGAGGAAGAAAAGCATAAATTAAACTCATCCGCACTTGAAGTATTGGAACACCCTGAGCTCAAAGAGATCTTAGGTAATGCAAGCGAAAGCATTGCAGAAAAGAATATTATCGATGCCAATGGAAAACTGCACCGTCCTGATCGTGTTTTGGTTAACAACGATGAGGTGATTATCCTTGACTATAAATTTACCATTGAAGAAAGCGACAAACACATCGAGCAAGTAAATAATTATAGGGTTTTGCTTACTGAAATGGGTTACCAGAATATCAAAACCTATCTTTTCTATGCAGTTAAAGGCAAATTGAAATTAGTATAATATGGAAAAAGCAAACGATTTATATGGTAACATACTAAATATCCTCAAAAAATATAGGGCCGATGCTTACAAAGCAGTTAATACAGCTATGGTAATTTCTTATTGGCAAATCGGCAAAGAAATAGTTGAAAACGAACAGGGAGGAAATGTAAAGGCAACTTATGGAAAAGAAGTTATTAAAACACTTTCAAAAAAACTATCTTCAGAATTTGGAAAAGGTTTCTCTGTCGCAACTCTAGAGAGTTTTAGGAAATTTTATCTTATCTATCCAGATGTCAAAGACATCAATAACCCAATTTCCTACGCAGTGCGTAGGAAATTGGAAACAACTGATAATCAAGAAAATGAAATACCTTACGCACTGCGTAGCAATTTGAGTTGGACACATCACCGACTGATCATGAGGGTTGATGATGTTCAGGCAAGGAAATATTATTTAAGGGAGGCAGAAAACCAGCAATGGAGTTCAAGAGAACTAGAAAGAAATATTAATTCATCTTATTTTCAAAGGCTACTATCTAACCAAAAAGAAGTACCTCCTCATGATGATCAAACACAATTTTCTGAAAACTTCATTAAAGATCCATATGTTTTGGAATTTCTAAAAATCGAACAATCTTCAACATTAAATGAGAAAGAAATAGAAACCAGGATCATTAACCATCTCCAGCAATTTCTATTGGAGTTGGGTAAAGGATTTTCTTTTGTAGGCAGACAGTTTAGGATAAGTACCGAAACCAGCCATTTTTATATCGATCTAGTTTTCTACAACTATATCCTTAAATGTTTTGTACTATTTGATTTAAAAACCAATAAACTTACCCATCAAGATGTTGGCCAAATGGACATGTATATCAAAATGTTTGATGATTTAAAAAAACAGGAAAACGATAATCCAACCATTGGTATTATTCTTTGTACTGATAAAGAAGAAACAGTTGTTAAATATTCTATGTTGAAGGATAGCAAACAATTATTCGCTTCAAAATATCAAATGTATTTACCTACCGAGAAACAGTTAGCAGATTGGATAGAAAACGATAAAGCAATTATCGAATTGCAACTAAAAAACCAAGGGAACGATTAAATATCTATATGAAACCATTTTTACAGGAAGTTGCCGAAGATTTAGTTGCCCGGTTTGGAAACCAGCTGGAGAACTGCGCCATCGTTTTCAACAATAAACGGCCATCGGCTTATTTGCAGAAGCACTTTGCCGATATTATTGGTAAACCATTTTTCAGTCCATCATTTTTTACCATCCAGGAGTTCTTTGCTAGTTCTACAAGCTATAAAATAGCCGATTTTTACCTGCAGTTTTTTACTTTACACCGCATTTATAATCAACTGCTTGCAGAAGAAAAATTGGAAACTATTTCCAGTCATAAGTTTTTTCCTTTAGCAAAAATCATCTTAAGTGATTTTAATCAGATTGATGCCGATTTGGTTGATGCAGAAAAATTATACAGAGATCTGGAAGATATATCGGTGATCAATAAAGACTTTGATTATTTAAGCCCGGAGCAATATGAGTTTCTTTCTCAATTCTGGACTTCATACTCTGAAGGAAAACATAAAAAGCAGCAGGAACTGTTTATCAAGATGTGGCGCAGGATGCCAAAACTTTACCATAAATACCATGCAAAACTCAAAGAACAGGGTTATTTAACCAATGGTTCTGTTTATCGGTATCTGGCTGATGATATTACTAACCACCAGGAATTCATCTCGAATTTTGATAAGGGCAAGATTATTTTTGTTGGGTTTAATGCTTTGAGCAGTGCCGAGGCTAAAATATTTACCCAATTACAGGAAGCCGGTAAAGCATTGTTTTATTTCGATGCCGATACGTACTATTTAGATGACATTTCGCAGGAAGCAGGCTTGTTTTTGCGTAAAAACATTAACCAACTTGGCTTGAAGAATGAATTTGCCAATCAGGAAAGTTTAATGAAATCTGCCCAACACCAGGTAAATGTTTTTAAGGTCCAGGGACAATCGGCACAGGCTAAAATCCTGAACAATATCTTAGCAGAAGATTATACCGCAGCCGAAACTGTTGGTAAAACAGTAGTGGTTTTGGCAGATGAAAGCCTGTTAATCCCTACGTTGCAAACGATTCCCACTAACCTGCATGGAAAAGAGATTGACCTTAACGTAACAATGGGCTTTGCTTTATCAACCTCCAGTATATTTGGTTTGGTTGATTTGTGGCTGGCGAGTCAGCTGGAGATTTTACAGCGGGATAAGGTAAGTTACAAAAACGTAGAAGCTTTTTTAACCCACCCTTTAACGGGTCTTACCCAAAAAATGCGTGATAAAATCTTAACCGCATTATTGGAAGAAAACCAGGTAGAGATTGATCATAAACGTCTATTACGTCAAAGCGGACTTTTTGAAGCATTTTATAAAAAAATAGACGATCCACAGCATGTGGTTACCCATCTTTTGGATGTACTGGATTATGTGTTAACCCGGTTATCAAACGCAAAAACACTCAAAAAAATCGATGCAGAACTATTTGTAAAAACCATTCAGGAATTAAACAGGCTACACGATACCTTTAGCAACCACATCGGCAAAGAAGAAATTCCCTTTGTAATTTATCTGGTTCAAAAATCATTACAGGCTATTGCAGTACCACTTTCAGGCGATCCTTTGAATGGCATACAAGTAATGGGATTACTTGAAACCCGGAATCTAAATTTCGATAAAGTGGTAATTTTGGGTTTCAATGAAGGTATTATCCCTAAATCATCCATTGGCAATAGCTTCATTCCAGATTCTATACGCCGCGTTTATGGGCTACCGGTTTTAGAAAATCTCGATGCCATTTCTGCCTATATGGTTTACCGTCTATTACAGCGGGCAAAGAATATCAATTTTGTCTATAACAGTTTAACTGACGAATCCACTTCGGGCGAAGCCAGCAGAATCTTAAAGCAACTGGAGTACGAAAGTGGTTTCGAATTCAGCTATAATGAGCTTAATCTGGAAGTAAAAACCGAGCCTTTTAAGGAAGTAAAGATCGAGAAAACCAATAATGCCTTTATCCAGGAAACACTTCAAAAATATCTTGATAAAAAAAAGGTACTTTCACCTTCTGCACTTACCCAATACATTTCCAATCCGATAGATTTCTTTTTCAATTACATTGCAGGCATTAAAGAACCTAAAGAGATCAGCGCAGTGGTAGAAGCCAACGAAATCGGTTCCATTCTGCACAAAGTGATGGAATATTTTTACGAAGATTTAAGGTCTGCTGAAATTACTGCTGCGCTGATCAAAGAAAAACGCAAACAGATTCCCTCGCTGATACAAAAGGCCTTTAATGCTGTCATGTTCAAAAACCCTGACATGATTATGGAATACAAAGGTATGCAAAAGGTTATTTTGTCTATTGTAGAGGCTTATGTAAATATCATCTTAAACCAGGACGAAGCACAAACACCTTTTACGATTATCAGCCTCGAGCAAAAGGTAGAGGCCGAGATCAGTTTCCCGCTAAGGGGAAAAGAAGCTAGTGTTAAAATTTTTGGCTTTATCGACCGTGTTGATGTTAAAGATGGCGTAACTAAAATTATTGATTATAAAACCGGTAGCGACAAGCTAACTTTTAAAGATATTCCCGAGTTATTCAATTCTGATGGTAAACATATTAATAAAGCGCTGATCCAAACCTTATTATATACTTATGCTTACGAACAGTTTTCAGGCAAAAGTTTTGTAGAGCCGAATCTGTATGTAGTAAAAACCATGAGTGCAGATGGCGTTTGGTTTAAATCGGGTAGACAAAATCTATCAGGAGCCTATTTGGAAGAAATCAAACCAGAATTCCTTGCAGAATTAAGAAAAAAACTGACTGAACTTTTCGAAGCCCCCTATTTTATGGCCAGCAAGATTGAGGATAACTACAAATATTCTATTTATAAAACATTATTTGGGAAATAGTTACAACCCCAAAGAAATAAGTAAAACGCAAAGAACGCCAAGCCCTTGCTGAAATAACCACCCAACACATCGAGGAAAGGCAAAGCGCACACAATGCCTGATTGAAAAATATCAACTTTGTTCCTCTGTGTAAATCTTTCTGTTATCTATGGTAAAACAAAGCTTTGCATGCTTTGCGAAAACTTTGCGTGCTTTGCGTTTAATCTCTTAAATTTAAAAATGCTAACCCTAAATTTCACCAATTTTCCCGTACTCGAAACTGAGCGCCTGATCCTCCGCGAACATGATCTTGCCGATGCGGAAGTACTCTTTGCCATGCGTACCAATGAAACGGTGATGAAATATATCGACAGGGAAAGGCCACAAGATATTTTTGAAGTCAAAGATTTTATTTCCCGTTTTAGAAATGGTTATGAAAATGGCGACAACCTTGCCTGGGTAATTGCCTTAAAAGATAAACCCAACCAAATGATCGGCTCTATCGGATATTGGCGTACCGACTTTGCCAACCATCGGGCGGAAATTGGTTATATGTTACATCCCGATTATTGGCGACAGGGAATTATTTCAGAAGCCTTGAAACGAACCATCGATTTCGGTTTCAATGAAGTTAACCTGCATACTATCAGCGCAAACATTAATGTAGAAAACGATGCTTCGAGACAGATGCTGATTAAACACGGCTTTATAAAGGAAGCTTATTTTAAACAAGACTATTATTTTAGAGGCCAGTTTCTTGATAGTGAAATTTATGGTTTATTGAACCCAAACCACTAAATCTAAAGAAATATAGTTGTCACCTCGACTGAAACGAAACCGAATGCCCGCCTGTGCGGATGGGCCTGCCCCTACAAGCCGGGAGAGATCTAAATAAATTTAGCTTCGCTGAGCACTGCGTGGTTCCGACTTCATGTACTCCGCTCAAAATGACGACAATTCAGGAGGTAGTTATATTTCGGAAAAAGTACGGGTATTGATACAAAAAGCTTAACAAAAACATAATTGCCCAATAATATTTCTCCTTTAAAGGAATTGACAAAAAGTCTACCTGAAATACCGCTAAATAATCAGTCAAAACACTTATAATTATTACAAAACATAGGCATTTTAGCCTTTGGTTTCAAAGCGATTAATAATTATATTTGCCACCGTTATTAAAATTTACAATGAGAGAAATCCAATTTAGAGAAGCACTACGCGAAGCCATGAGCGAAGAAATGCGTAAAGATGACCGCGTTTTTTTATTAGGTGAAGAAGTAGCAGAATATAACGGTGCATACAAAGTAAGTCAGGGTATGCTTGATGAATTTGGTGCAAAACGAATTATCGATACCCCGATTGCCGAATTAGGTTTCGCAGGTATTGCAACTGGTGCAGCTACAGCCGGCCTTATTCCAATTGTAGAGTTCATGACATTTAACTTCTCTTTAGTTGCGATCGATCAGATTATCAACGGAGCAGCTAAAATCTTATCAATGAGCGGTGGCCAGTTTTCATGCCCTATGGTTTTCCGTGGCCCAACAGGTAACGCAGGCCAGTTAGGTGCACAACACTCTCAAAACTTCGAAAATTGGTTCGCAAATACACCAGGTTTAAAAGTGGTGGTTCCCGCTACGCCTTACGATGCAAAAGGTTTATTAAAACAGTCAATCCTTGATCCGGATCCGGTTATTTTCATGGAATCGGAAGTAATGTACGGCGATAAAGGCGACGTTCCTGCAGAAGAATACTATATCGAACTTGGTAAAGCTAAAGTAACCAAAGAAGGCACTGATGTAACCATTGTAACTTTTGGTAAAATGTTAACCCGCGTGGTAAACCCTGCGGTAGAAGAATTAGCAAAAGAAGGAATTAACGTTGAAGTGATCGATTTACGTACCGTACGTCCAATTGATTATGCAACCATTATCGAATCGGTTAAAAAAACAAACCGTTTGGTTGTGGTAGAAGAGGCCTGGCCATTGGCTTCGCTTTCTGGCGAGATTGCCTTCATGGTACAAAAACATGCATTCGATTATTTAGATGCGCCTGTTTTACGTATTACCTGTGCAGATGTTCCACTTCCATACTCACCAACTTTAATCGCAGCAAGCTTACCTAATGCAGAGCGTGTAGTTAAAGCGGTAAAAGAAGTAATGTACGTTAAGAAATAATTGTCAGTCTGAGCGTAGTCGAAGACTAAAACATGTAAATCCTCCAAAGCAATTTGGGGGATTTTTTTTGCTGGTTTTTTACACCTTTCAGATATTGAAAATTATATTTAAAATTGCATTTAATGATAATTTGGAATAATGTGATAGCCAAATGCGTGAAAAAATTAATGATTTTCTAACAATTGCAGTCATCATCACAATTGCGGTGCTTTTCCTTTTATTTTTCTTGCCATTTATTATGATTTCTAAAATCAACTACTATTTTGAAAAAAAGAAAACTGATAAATTATATACTGATTACCTTCTAAAAATTGATGGACATAAATTCTTTTGTTACAATAACAAAAAACATGCACAGGAATTTATCGAAAACCAGATTATACCAACCTTGCCAAAGGATGTAAAAATAATTTTTCTTGATGGAAGGACTCCAAGATCAGAATACACGAAAAGCTTTGCATCTAAAATTTTGTATCGGATACAAAATCAGGTAGGCTTTCCCTATCTATTAAGAGTTCAAGAAGGCATTGTCCTCGAAAAATCGATCAACAATGAACTTTACAACAGTTTAAATCAAGGTCACGATACTGAACCATTGTATGAGGCAATAAATAAATTTTATCAATAATTTCGCATAAACTTCAACCACACCATGTCCGAATACATATCTGACCGAACCTTTGAAAAAGCCGATTTCACCCTACGCCCATTGCTAAAAGCAGAATACGAAAACTGCAAATTCATCAGCTGCGATTTTTCCAATTCAGATTTAAGTGGTGTTAAATTTCTGGATTGTCAGTTCACTTTTTGCAACCTAAGTATGGCCAGCATTACCAAAACCATATTTAACGAAGTAAATTTCAACGATTGCAAAATGTTGGGATTGAGGTTCGAAAACTGTAATGATTTCGGTTTGGCATTTAGTTTTAACAACTGTAAACTGGATCATTCATCCTTTTATAAATTAAAACTGAAGAAAACGGCATTTAAATCCTCACAATTGCACGAAGTGGATTTTTCAGAAAGCGATCTGACCCATTCAACCTTCGATAACTGCGATTTATTAAAGGCCAGTTTCGACAGAACCATCCTCGAAAAAGCAGATTTTAGAACGGCTTACAATTATTCCATAGATCCGGATAACAACAGGATCAAAAAAGCAAGCTTTTCAAAATCCGGACTTGCAGGGCTATTGCACAAATACGATATCCAGATCAGCGAATAGTTTTTGAGAAATTTTGTAACTCCAGTTTACAAAACCATCAGATATGGAACAGCTAAAACCCGAAAACATCGATCAATATATTGCCAATTTCCCTGCTGAAATGCAAAACTGCTGCAACAAATCCGCTAAGCTATCCGTAAAGCCTATCCGCATCAAGAGAAGTAATCAGTTATGGTATGCCAGCCTTAAACAGCATAAGGTTTTAGTGTATTTATCGGTATATCAAACATATCGGTTTTTATCCCTGGTACTGGAATCGAGGCTTTTAAGGGTGATTTTGCCTATTATAAATGGAGTAAGTGCTTTTAAGCTTCTTTTAAATGAGCCTTTAGACTTAATTACCAGAATTACAAAAATTAAAGTAGAATAGCGTTTGGAGAAAACTTTACGCACAAAAGTAAGATACCTTTATCAATCATCTTTAAAATCCTGATACGCGAAGCGATTAATTACTCACAAATTTCGGTGGAAAACTTCATGTTAAAAATCATTAAATACCGCAAATCCTGATTAGCTTTGCTTCTTTTAATTTCACCCTTTAGGATATGTTAACCCACCATAAAATAATTGCAGCCGAATTAAAAGTTGCAGAAAAACAAGTAACCGCAACCATAAATCTTTTAGATGAAGGTGCAACCGTTCCATTTATTTCCCGTTACCGTAAAGAGGCAACCGGCAGTTTAGATGAGGTTGAGGTAGCTGCCATCCGCGATCGGGTTTTGCAGTTGCGCGATCTGGATAAACGTCGCGATGCGATTTTAAAATCGATGACCGAACTAGGCAAGTTAACACCCGAGCTGGAAAAACAGATTAACGAGGCCGAAACCATTTCTCTTCTTGAAGACATTTATCTGCCTTATAAACCGAAACGCAAAACACGTGCGTCGGTCGCAAAAGAAAAAGGATTAGAACCATTGGCCCTGCAGATATTCGAGCAAAATACTTTTGATTTAGATGCATCAGCTCACAAATTTATCGATGCCGAAAAAGGCGTAAACTCGCTTGATGAAGCTTTAGCCGGCGCAAGAGATATTATGGCTGAAATGATTTCTGAAAATGTAGAGGCGCGAACGAAAATGCGCACTTATTTTCAGGAAAAAGCGGTTTTTAAATCTGAAGTGATTAAAGGAAAAGAAGAAGAAGGCATTAAATATAAAGACTACTTCGAATGGAGCGAACCGGTTAAAACAGCTGCATCGCACCGTGTTTTGGCCATGCGCCGTGGCGAAAAGGAATTGGTTTTAAGATTAGATGCACTTCCACCAGCAGAAGAAGCCATTGCCATCTTAGAAAACCAGTTTATTTTAGGTAATAATGCCGCTTCAAAACAAGTGCAGCAGGCTTTAGAAGATGGCTATAAACGTTTGTTAGAGCCAGCCATGGAAACTGAACTTCGGGTTTTCACCAAACAAAAAGCAGATGAGGAGGCCATCCGGGTTTTTGCCGAAAATGCGCGTCAATTGTTATTGGCAGCACCAATGGGACAAAAAAACGTAATGGCAATAGATCCGGGGTTCCGTACAGGTTGTAAAGTTGTTTGTTTAGACAAACAAGGTCAACTGTTAGAGAATACAGCAATTTACCCACATACCGGGCAGGGAAATGTGAAAAATGCCGAATTTACGGTTCAACAACTTTGCGAAAAACACCATATTGAAGCTATAGCCATTGGTAACGGTACTGCAGGACGTGAAACTGAAGCTTTTATTCGAGCATTGAATTTACCACACATCACTATAGTAATGGTTAACGAAAGTGGTGCTTCAATTTATTCCGCATCAGAAGTGGCCAGGGAGGAATTTCCCACACAGGACATTACTGTGCGTGGAGCAGTTTCAATTGGTCGCCGCTTAATGGATCCATTAGCTGAACTGGTTAAAATTGATCCAAAATCTATCGGTGTTGGCCAATATCAGCATGATGTTGATCAAAATAAATTACAGGCAAGTTTAGATGATACCGTAATCAGTGCTGTAAATGCTGTAGGAGTAGAATTAAATACCGCCTCAAAACAGATCTTAGCCTACGTTTCTGGTTTAGGACCAACTTTAGCAAAAAACATTGTTGATTATAGAAACACACATGGTGCTTTTAAGAACCGCGAAAGCTTAAAGAAAGTACCTCGGTTGGGTGATAAAGCTTACGAGCAGGCAGCAGGTTTCTTACGTATCCGCAATGCAGAAAATGTTTTGGATACCAGCGGTGTGCACCCTGAACGTTATGCTGTGGTAGATAAGATGGCTAAAGACCTGGGTACTACCGTTTCTGCCCTAATGAAAGACACACAATTGCAAAAGCAGATTAAACTACAACAATATGTAACAGATGAAATCGGCTTACCAACATTAACTGATATTTTGAAAGAACTCGCTAAGCCAGGCCGCGATCCCCGCGAGCAGTTTGAGGCTTTTAGTTTTACTGATGGTGTAAATGAGGTTTCTGATTTGAGAGTGGGAATGAAACTTCCGGGGATTGTAACCAACATTACGAATTTTGGAGCCTTTGTTGACATCGGCGTACACCAGGATGGCCTGGTACACACCAGTCAGCTAGCTAACCGTTTTGTCGCTAACCCAAATGATGTAGTAAAAGTGCATCAAAAAGTTGAAGTTACGGTGATGGAAGTTGACGTAGCCCGCAAACGGATTTCATTATCAATGAAGACGGAAGTTAATCCGAAGTCGGAAGCCCGAAATCGGGAATCAAAAGATCAGAAACCTAAGCAGAATTTCAAATCAAATAATAATAATAATAATAATAAACAAAACCTCAAGCCACGTAATGAACCAAAAGATGCAGACGGCGATTTACAAGAGAAACTGGCGAAGTTGAAAGGGATGTTCAAATAAACATCAATATAGCGTACATTAAGTTTTACCATCTGGCTGGTGTTATCATCAATCAGATAAAACATAGCTTTACCAGCACTAGCTGGTAAAGTTAGAATGAGGCATCAACTTAATCGAATGACAGCTTAAGAGGATTAATATAATAATGAGCGGCACAAGATTTACTTGTGCCGCTTCAGTTAGAGAATTACTAAGAACAATTAATAATCAAATTGGTGGGTATAATCTTTGTTAACATCAACTGTAACACCATCATCATTGGTAACTACTTTGCCATCTATCTCTGCTTTATAGCTGATCTGATAACTGGCATTAAAGTTAATGCACTGCGCACTGGCACTAATTACATCAACTGGTAATACAGTCTCAATTACATAGGTTTTGGTACTTCCTGTGAAATCATCTTTACCTAAAGAAATAGCAGCTTCGTTGTTTCTGGTCACGCCATTTACCTTCCAGATAGTTTTAGTGCCTTTAGTATCACCACCTACAATTACGAAAGAAACGTAGTCATCAGTTGAATTTACACCGTTTGCAGTGATGGTAAATTTTGCTGTTTTACCACTTTTTGAAGGTGTAGTTTCTGAATCTTTTTTACAAGAAAATAATAACGACAGAACAAGCGCAAGAGATAATAATTTTGAAATGTTTTTCATAGATTTTAGTCATTTTTCTTATCACATGTACCAAAAAAATGCCAGAACCTGCGGTGATAGTTAAAATACTAGATTTCAGGTAAGCAGAACTACCTATTTTTAAGTAGTTTTTAAAATCCTATTGTTGAATTAATAACTGATACGATAAACATTGTCCTAATTATTGCCTAAATTCTGCTACACAAACTCGAAGAATGGTTTAGTTGTTTTAGATAGTGAAAATCACAAACCCGCAGGCTTGTCCCAATGTTCTAATCTTTTTTTCGGTAAACTTTCAGGGTAGTTAGTCTGAATAAAAGCAATCATGGCCTCTCTTACATAACACCTCAAATCAAATGCCCTTGATGAATTGGAGGCACTCATCAAAAAACGAACTTCGATGGTCCCGTCTTTAGTACTGTCAGTAACCTGTACAACATTTACCCTTTTATCCCACAAGGGGTTTTCATTCAACAATCTTGTTAATTCCTGCCGCATCGGTTCAACCGGGATGGTATAATCAAGATATAAAAAAACCGTTCCTAGTAAATCAGCCGAAACACGGGTCCAGTTTTGGAAGGGTTTTTCGATAAAATAAGTAATCGGCAGGATCAACCGCCTTTGGTCCCAGATATTAACCACCACATAAGTTAGCGTAATTTCCTCTACCTTACCCCATTCGCCTTCTACAATCAACACATCATCAATTCTTATTGGCTGCGTAAAGGCAATCTGAAAACCTGCCAATAAATTACCAAGCGATTTCTGCGCCGCAAAACCGATGATAATCCCTCCTATACCCACACCAGTGAGCAGCCCTGCACCGATTTTACGCATGCTTTCAAAACTCAACAAAATAATAGCAATCGTTACTAAAATGATAAGCGAAACAATGAACTTTCGAACAAACTGCAGCTGTGTCCTTATTTTTCGCTCTTTTAAATTATTTTCTTTGTTTAGATCATATTTCAGATAAAAATAATCCTCAAAAACATTAATTGTCCGCACTAAAATAAGCGCAAAGATAATCGTTAGGGCAATTTCGATTGCTTTATTTATTGGAAGACGATATGTTGGTGCCATCTCCATCAGCGTTAAAGAGAAATTAAGAAATAATAAGGGTATTAAAAAAGCAACAGGTCTATTTAAGTGCTTTGATGTCGATTTTATAATGATAAAATCCCACCACCGGGAAAGCAGCATAAAAGTTTTGTGAATGATAAACCTGACTAAAATACCAAGAGATATTGCTACTAAACCAATAATTAGATTCTTAAAAAACAAAGGTATAGGATAACCGAAAATATGGTCGAGATACTGCATAAACGAAATTTGCTGGTTAGTAATTGTGGCGGTTAGCCATTTCACATTTTAATAACAGCTATATTTTTGGATTGTTTGCCAATAGAAAACCAATAGCCGGAAATAAATTATTTACATTAGCATTTTATACATTTCTAACAGATAGACATGGATTTTTTTGACGCCCGCAGTATATTTTTCACTGCTATTGGCTATAAATTGAGCTATTTAGAATTCTTCGCTGTTATTACAGGGATCTTTGCTGTTATACTGTCAGCAAAAGCCAGTATTTGGAGCTGGCCAATGGGCATCGTGAATGTATTTTTATCAGCCTTTCTATATTATCAAAGTCAGCTTTACCCCGATATGTTTTTAATGGTTTTCTTTTTTGTAACCAACATCATGGGCTGGTGGCGATGGACAAATCCAAAGCCCGAAGAAGAAGATAAAAATAAGGAGCTTAAAATCAGTTTTATGCCGCTAAGGCATTTTCTGTTCTTATTGGCTATTGGCATTGTTGGCACATTACTAATAGGCATATTGGCCAGTCAGCTCCACAACTGGTTGCCCCTATTATTTAGTTTGCCCAGCGCTTACCCTTTTATTGATTCATTTATTTTTGTGATGAGCGTAATCACCACTTTTCTGATGATCCAGAAAAGAGTAGAATGTTGGATTATCTGGCTGATCATTGATGTAGTAGCTACTTATCTCTATTTTCTAAAAGGAATTAAATTTATGGGAGTTGAATATTTCATTTTTACCATTATTGCAGGCTTTGCACTATGGAATTGGATTAAAGAATACAAGAGTTACAGTAAAGCTACATGAAGAGGATAATATTCTTATAGATTCTAGTTTGATTTTAAATAAAACAATTTTTACTATCTTTAATCTAAATCCTAAATGATATGACAGCCAAACAGATGCTTCCTATCATCCCTGACAATATCGTAGTTAATAAAATTTACGAGTTAAGAGGCTTAAAAGTAATGCTGGATAGTGATCTGGCGGAGTTATATGGCGTAGAAACTAAACGTCTCAATGAACAGGTTGGTAGAAATCCTGATAGATTCCCTGAGGATTTCATGTTTCAACTTACTGATCAAGAGTGGCTAAACTTGAAGTCGCAAATTGCGACTTCAAGTTGGGGTGGAAGAAGGAAACTTCCCTTTGTCTTCACCGAACATGGGATCCTCATGCTCTCAAGTGTATTAAACAGCAAACAGGCCATTCAGGTGAATATCCAGATTGTCAGGATTTTCTCGCGCATACGTCAGTTCATTATCGACAGCGGTGAGCTTAAACTTGAAATCGAAGAAATTAAACAAAAAGTGAGCAATCAGGATAAAAACATCGAACTGGTTTTTACCTATCTGGATAAACTCATCGACAAGAAAACTGAGCCGAGAAAAAGGATTGGTTATATGCCTGATGATTTATAGATTATTTAACCACAACGATTTTAATCACATGTATATGCAAAATTATAATCAGTACTGCGGGTAATATATGTATTAATAGCAACAACTTTAAGTGATTCAAGCTTATCCAGTTCTTTTATATAGGTCAATGAATAACTATTTTTGTCCAAATAGTTATATTTTAATGCTTCAGCCGTTACATTTACCCCCTTGAGTCTATTTCTACTTGTTATACCAAAAAAAGATGCGGCAGGAAGCAACGATGGTTTCGGGAAGATATATGAAATAGGATTAGTATCGTAAATGACGTCAACGGCAGCCTCGTTCAAATCGTATATAAACTCGTAAGTAAGCGATTGCTCTCCTGGTGCATACGGCTCATTCCTTACCTTTACTAAATTGCCATTAGCATAAGTAAAACTATATTTTTCGAATTGTGAAACGGTCGCAGTACCAATTTGCCCCTCGTCGTTATAAGTAAATTCAAAACTTTGAGCATGTCCAAATTTGGCTTTCACTATCCTATTCTTCGCATCTAAAATATAGATATAATCACCATAGCGTTTGGTTATAATTTTAACGGTATCTTTTGTATATTTCACTATAAAATCAGATACACCACCAGTATCAGATGAAGATGTAAGGCTTTTAAGGTTGCCCAAACCATCGTAATCCAAATTAGCATTATTATAAAATGGACCACTAACGGTATTGTTGAATTGACCAGTAATAGCAGTTCTTATAGCAGTTACCCTACAATTCTGTGATGAATTATCACTCTTCTTACAGGATTGAAAAAACAAACAAAAAGCTATTGAGGCGAGAATAAAGTACTTCATTCGAACTGATTAATTAATTTGTTTAAGCGTTCTAAATATATGATTTTTTATGATTTAGAATTGAGGTTTGAAAATATTATGCCTTATTCTCATAATTTATTTAACACAACTATTTGATAATAAAAGTATTCTATCTATCTTTGCAGTCCCAAATTTAATGGGAATAATAAATTGTTTAATAAATTAAATACAAGCAAGTGAATACGTTAAGTTACAAAACTGTCTCGGCCAATGCGAAAACTGTTAACAAACAGTGGATTGTTGTTGATGCGCAAGGCGAGATTTTGGGGCGCTTGTCATCGAAGATCGCTATGATCATCCGTGGTAAAAACAAGCCTGAGTACACCCCACACGTAGACTGCGGTGATAATGTAATTGTTATCAATGCAGACAAGGTTAAATTGACAGGAAACAAATTCAGCGAAAAGCAATATGTTTCTTATACTGGTTATCCAGGTGGTCAACGTTTTATTTCTCCTAAGGAGTTAATGGCGAAACACCCTCAACGTGTAATCGAGAAAGCGGTACGTGGTATGTTACCGAAAACTAAATTGGGTAAAAAATTATACACCAATCTTTTTGTGTATGCAGGTGAAAATCACCCTCATGCAGCTCAATCTCCAAAAACCATTAAACTTTAAGAAATGTCAGTTACTAACACTTCAGGAAGAAGAAAAACAGCTGTGGCACGTATCTACTTAAAAGATGGTGCTGGCGCAATTACCGTTAACGGTAAAGATCACAAAGAATATTTCCCAACTTTACCATTGCAATATATCGTAAACCAAAGTTTAGAAGTTTCTGAGCTTACGGGCCGTTATGATATCACTGTAAATGTACAAGGTGGTGGAGTAAAAGGACAAGCAGAAGCTGTTCGTTTAGCTATTGCTAAAGCGATTGTTGAACTAGATGCGGAGAAAAAACCTGCATTACGTGCTAAAGGCCTAATGACGCGTGATATGCGTATGGTTGAGCGTAAAAAACCAGGACGTGCTAAAGCTCGTAAGAAATTCCAATTCAGTAAACGTTAATCACAGGAGGCAAAGACAATGGCAAGAACAACTTATCAAGACTTATTGGATGCAGGTGTACACTTTGGTCACCTTACCCGTAAATGGAATCCAAAAATGGCTCCTTACATTTTCATGGAGCGTAATGGAATTCACATTATAGATTTAAATAAAACTTTAACCAAAACTGAAGAAGCTGCCGCTGCGATTAAACAAATCGTAAAATCAGGTCGTAAAGTATTATTTGTTTCAACAAAAAAACAAGCAAAAGGAATCGTAGCTGAACAAGCTAAAAAAGTAAACATGCCTTTCGTAACTGAACGTTGGTTAGGTGGTATGTTAACTAACTTTGCTACTGTTCGCAAGTCAATTAAAAAGATGTCTAACATCGATAAAATGACTAAAGACGGTACTTATTCGATCTTATCTAAAAAAGAGCGTTTAATGATTCAACGTGAGCGTATTAAATTAGAATCACTTTTAGGTGGTATTGCTGATTTAAACCGTTTACCTGCAGCTTTATTCTTAATCGACGTTAAGAAAGAGCACATCGCGGTAACTGAAGCGTTAAAATTAAACATCCCTACTTTTGCGATGGTTGATACTAACTCTGATCCTTCTAACATCGATTTCCCAATCCCTGCGAATGATGATGCTACAAAATCTATCTCTTTAATTACTGATGTAATTATCAAAGCGATTGAAGAAGGTTTAGATGAACGTAAACGCGAAAAAGATGATGAGGCTGAAAAAGAAGCGGTAGCTGCTAAAGCTGCGGCTGATGCTCCGGAAGCAAAAGAGCCAAGACGTAAAAAAGCTGCTGAGGCAGAAGTTGAAGCGTCAGCATCAGAAGAAACTAAAACAGAAGAATAGTAATATTTTTTAATTGCAGGTTACTGGTTTCAGGTTTTAAGTTGGCTTAACATGAGTTTAACTTGGCGCTTGTAACTTGTAACCTGTAATTGTTATAACAAGATTGTAAAATTTAAAAAGGAAATAAAATGTCTACAGTACAAATTACTGCCGCAGATGTAAATAAACTACGCCAACAAACTGGTGCTGGTATGATGGATTGCAAAAAAGCTTTATTAGAAGCTAATGGCGATTTCGAAGCTGCCGTTGATTTATTACGTAAAAAAGGTCAAAAAGTATCTGCTGCCCGTTCTGGTAATGCTACTTCTGAAGGCTTGGTATCAATCGCTGTTTCAGCAGACGGTACTAATGGTAAATTAGTGGCTTTGGCTTGTGAAACCGAACCAGTTTCTAAAGTTGAAGATTTCCGTAATTTAGCTCAAGCTGTTTTAGCTGCAGCAGTTGCCAACAACCCTGCTACTACTGAAGAATTATCAGCGATCACTTTGGAAGATGGACGTACAGTTGCTGAAACCATTACTGAATTAACCGGTAAAATCGGAGAGAAAATCGTTATTCAGGAATATGCAAATATTTCTGGTGAAAAAATCGTTTCTTATATCCACTCTAACGGTAAAATGGGTGTTTTAGTAGTATTTGCAGGTGCTAATGGCGCAGATATTACTGAAGCGGGTAAAGATGTTGCGATGCAAATTGCTGCAATGAACCCAGTTGCTGTTGATAAAGATGGTGTTGATCCGGCTACTATCGAACGCGAAATCGAGATTGCTAAAGACGTTATCCGTCAAGAAGGCAAACCAGAAGAAATGGTGGAGAAAATTGCTGCTGGTAAATTGAACAAATTCTACAAAGACAGTACTTTATTAAACCAGGAGTTTGTTAAAGACGGTTCTATGGATGTTCGTAAATTTTTAGATAATACGGCTAAAGGTTTAACAGTAACAGCTTTCAAACGTGTACAACTAGGTGCATAAGCATTTATAAAACATATTTAAAAGCCCCAAGAAATTGGGGCTTTTTTTATGCCTTAAAATTTTAGATCATACACATCATTCCAATAATAATTGTCATTTTGAAACTATCAGCATTAATTAAAAACCTATTATATAGCTACAATATTTAACTTTGAACCTAAGCTTAATCTATTCAAACATATTGATATGCCTAAAGTAATCCAAAATGCCTCTTATTTTCAGGACGATATTTTAATAAAGAACCGAGACATCGCAATCGACGGCGCTATCATTTCAGACATTAGCGAAAGCAGCAGCAAAGAAAATGGATCTTCGCTGGTTATACCTGGTTTCATAGACTTACAGATTTATGGTGCAGGCGATAGGTTATTTTCTGCCGATCCAACTGTAGAATCATTAAGCATCATGGAAGATGACCTGCTAAAAAAAGGAACTACAGGTTTTTTAGCCTGTATGGCCACAAATTCACCGGAAGTTTTTGATGAGTGTATCAAAGCAGCCAAAGCACATCGATCAACTGCAAAGAACTGCCTGGGATTACACCTTGAAGGTCCTTTTTTGAATCCAAAACGGTTAGGTGCCCACGTGCCTGCGTTTGTACGAAAGGCTTCAATTGATGAGATTAAGAAACTAATTGATTTTGGGGATGGTGTGATTAAAATGATGACCATTGCCCCAGAGTTGCAGGATGAGGAAGTAGTTCAATACCTGCTGGATAATGGTGTGGTGGTTTCGCTTGGGCATAGCAATGCGACATTTGAAGAAGCTACAGCCGCTTATAATAGAGGTATCCAAACCACTACCCATCTTTTTAATGCCATGAGTCCCATCCACCATCGTGAGCCTGGGATACCAACTGCCGTTTTTAGTCATAATAAGGCTATGGCCAGTATTATTGCCGATGGGCAGCACGTAGATTTTGAAGTGATTAAATTTGCACAGAAAATATTAAAAGAACGTTTATTTCTCATCACTGATGCCGTTACGGCCTGTTCAACGGGTCCATACCAACATATAAAAAAAGGAAATAAATTTGTCATGCCCGATGGTACCCTGTCAGGTTCGTCGCTTACGATGTTAGCTGCCGTTAAAAACTGCGCATTACATTGCGGTATCAGTTTAAATGAAGCGATAAAAATGGGAACATCATATCCAGCCACATTAATTGGCATTGAAAACCTAACCGCTAAGATAGAAACTGGACAACAAGCAAACTTATTGATCATTGACGATCATTTAAACTTAAAAGAGGTCATATTTAAAGGCGAAACGATATAATTCATTTATCATGTTCAAAAAAACATTTTCCATTCTATTGTTTTTATCCCTTTGTGCCATTTATTCCCGGGGGCAACAGATAAATACCGCTTTTACCATCATACCACTTGGCGTGAAGGGTGGCGATGATGAGAGTAATTTGTCATCTTATATGATTGCTCCTAAAGGCAGTAATAAATATGTCTGTCTTGATGCAGGCACCATAAATGCTGGTATTCAAAAAGCAATCGATCATCAATCACTTAAAGGCATAAGTGAAGAAATCCAACGTAAACAGATTAAAGGTTATTTGATTTCACATGCGCATTTAGACCATGTAGCCGGTTTAATAATCAACTCCCCCGCTGATACCGCAAAAAAGATCTATGGCATACCTTCCGTACTTAACATTTTAAGGGATAAATATTTTACCTGGGATGCCTGGGCTAATTTTGCCAATGAAGGCGAACAACCACAGTTAAAAAAGTATACTTATTTCCCCCTGATCGAAGGCAATACTTATCCGCTAGCCGACACAGAAATGAAGGTGAAAGCCTTTGAATTGAGCCATGGTCATCCTTACAAAAGCACGGCTTTTATCATCAGCCATGGGAATAGTGATGTACTTTACCTGGGAGACACCGGAGCCGATGAAATTGAAAAATCAGATAAACTCTTTAAGCTATGGCAAGCAATAGTACCGCTCATTAATTCGGGCCAATTGAAAGCCATATTCCTGGAGGTATCTTTCCCAAACGAACAGCCAGACAAACAATTATTCGGGCACCTTACACCGAGACTTTTCTTTAGTGAACTGTCTAAACTGGAAGCTTTAACCAATGAAAAAGCATTTAAGAAAGTTTCGTTTATTGTAACGCATACCAAACCACCTCAGCAAACAGCAGAAAAAGTAAAGCAACAATTGATTGCTGAGAATGTAAAAGGCTTAAAATTAATTTTTCCGCAACAAGGAAGGCGCTTAATAGTCAATTAATAGCTGAGCAGTATTTTTACATATTGCTCCTTTTTTTTAAAATCAGTATTTCTATTTAAATATTTACATCAATTATCAAAAACCATAGCTAGGTATTAAAAAATTGTTAATATTTTTGGGGCCATGAAATATAAACGCATCCTACTTAAGCTTAGCGGAGAATCGCTAATGGGCGAAAAACAGTATGGTATTGATAATGAACGCGTTAAGCAATACGCTGAAGATATTAAAGCCGTACACGATAAAGGACTAGAAATCGCAATCGTAATTGGAGGAGGAAATATTTTTAGAGGCCTGAGCGCCGAAAAAAGTGGGATGGACAGGGCGCAGGCTGATTACATGGGCATGTTAGCTACGGTAATCAATTCTATGGCCCTGCAAGATGCTTTAGAAAAAGTTGGCATTAAAACCCGCTTACTTACCGCTATTAAAATGGAGCAGATTTGTGAGCCATTTATCCGCAGAAGGGCCGTTCGCCATTTAGAAAAAGGCCGTGTGGTTATTTTTGGCGCAGGAACCGGGAACCCATACTTTACAACCGATTCTGCTGCAGCTTTACGCGCTATAGAGATCAAAGCGGATGTTGTTTTAAAAGGAACACGTGTTGACGGAATTTATACGGCAGATCCTGAAAAAGATCCATTGGCTACTAAATACGAAGAGATTTCTTTTAGGGAAGTATATGATAAAGGCCTTAATGTAATGGACATGACAGCTTTTACCCTTTGCGAAGAAAACCAAGTACCGATTATTGTGTTTGATATGAACAAACATGGCAATTTCATGAAAATCGCCAATGGCGAACCTATTGGAACCCTGGTTAAATAAGGAATAAAAATTATTAATTTTGTAGAATACACACAATTATGAACGAACTCATACAATTACAATTAATAGATGCTCAATCTGCAATGGACAGAGCCATCGATCATTGTGAATCTGAATTAACAAAAATCAGGGCTGGTAAAGCGTCAGCTGGAATGTTGGATGGTATTTTCGTAGATTATTATGGCGCAGCTACAGCATTGTCACAAGTAGCCAGTATTAATACGCCAGACGCCAGAACAATCGTCATCCAACCTTGGGAAAAATCACTTTTAACGCCAATTGAAAAAGCTATTCAGGTAGCCAATATTGGTATCAACCCACAAAACGATGGTATTGTTATTCGCCTGGTTGTGCCACCTTTAACAGAAGAACGCAGAAAAGATTTGGTGAGAAAAGTGAAGGAAGAAGCCGAAAGAGGCCGTATTACCGTTCGTAATATCCGTAAAGATGCCAACACCAAAATTCAAAAATTAAAGGGTGAAGGTGTTTCTGATGACGAAATTAAAACAGGTGAAGGCGAAGTACAAAAGCTAACCGACGCTTATATCATCAAGGTTGATAAACACGCCGAAGCTAAAGAAAAAGATGTAATGACAGTTTAACCTGCTTAAAATATAAAGAGATCGGGAATGGGTATCAATTCATTCCCTTTTTTTGTGCCTTATTTCTTCGCGCTTGATCCCCTAACATTTAAAACGGTAGGCAGCGATACCTGCGTATTTTCGATAGACTTTCCAGCTTTTTTTAGCTTTTTCAACAAAATCTTCATCACGTTTTCTGCAATGGATTCAAGAGGCTGTGCTACGGCTGTAACCGGGGGCTCACAAAATTCAAGAATTTCGAAATCATCAAAGGAAACAACAGCTATATCCTGGTGAATCTTAATCCCTAATTTTCTCAAAGTTCTTAAGCCATCCAAACAAATATAATTAGCGGCAAACACTACAGCATCAAGCTGCTTCTCTGCTTTAAAAAACTTGATCATTTCCTCAATTGATTCTGCAGAATTTACATATTTTATCTTCTCTACAATTGCCGGCAAGTTATATTTTCTGACAGCGCTTTCGTAACCAGCCAAACGGTCTACCATCTGTTGCTGTAAGGTATCAATGGTGACAAAACCGATATTTTTATAGTTATTTTTTATCAGGTGCTCGGTGGCTTCATAACAGCTATTCTCATTGTCGATAATCACATAATCTGTTTTAACATCCGGCACATACCGATCAAACAGTACTACAGGAGCATCTGTCTGAATCAATTTTTTAACTTCTTCCTCCAAACCCTCAGGCAAGGCCATAATGTAACCATCAACATGCCTGTCTTTAAAAATCTGCAGCAGCTCTATTGCTTTTTCGGTATCGTTTCTGGTACTGCTAAAAAGGATTTTATAACCAAGGCTAGAGGCAATTTCATCAATCCGGCGTGCTATGCCAGCAAAAAAAGGTTCTGAAATATCATCAACCAGGAAACCTATAATTTTTGTTTTACCTGTTCTTAAACTAGTAGCAAGGGCATTGGGCTGATAATTTAATTCAGCCACAAGGTCTAAAACCTTTTTGGTAAGCGATTCACTAATATTTTTTTCTCTTGCTTTTCCATTAATCACAAACGACACCGTGGTAATAGAGATATTTAATTGTCTGGCGATATCTTTAATTGAAATGCGTTTCTTCATCACAGGCATAACGAAATAAATTTGATGGGTAATATAACAATATATCAGACAAATATAGGATGGATATGAAAAAATGGTCTAAAATAAAAAGAGCAACCTATCCAGGATTGCTCGATTAACTAACTTATTATTCATAAAAAATGCTGTTGGGGAAGGAGTCGAACCTTCAAGGGGTAGTTAGCTACAGTTCAAAAAATTAATTTGTGGTCAACCCAATAAACTGCGTTTGTCCCATTATTCCCCACCACCGAGACAAGGAGGCGTGTCTGCCAATTTCACCACCCAACATTTCAAAAGTTATCAGTAAGCAGTTTTCAATTCTCAGTTATTGCTAACTGTATACCGGCTACTGCAAACTGAAACAGCTGTAGGGGAAGGAATCGAACCTTCAAGGAGTGGTTAGCCATTACTGGTATTCCCATTATTCTCCGCCACCGAGACAAGGAGGTGTGTCTGCCTGTTTCACCACCCTACATTGTGTTATGCAATTTTGAAAGAACGTTTCCTTTTTGTTAATTGCTTGATACAAATGTAAAGGAACAACCAATACCTTGCAAATATTTTAAACATTTAATTTTATTTTTATAATATTGATAAATTTTATTAAATTCGCTTATCATAATTCAAAAATATGCTTAAAAAAGACAATTCCAATTTAGAAATTGACAACCTTGATATCGATATATTGAAACAATTGATGCAGGATGCTACCAAACCCTATACAGAAATCGCTAAAGATCTGATTGTTTCTGGTGGCACGATACACGTTAGGATGAAGAAACTGCAGGAAATGGGTATTATAAAAGGTTCGCACCTGATTATTGATCCGCAAAAGGCTGGATATGATATCTGCGCCTTTTTAGGCATTTACCTAGAAAAAGGAATCCAGTATAAAGATGCGGTTGCACAACTGAGCAAAATTAAGGAGGTGGTAGAATTACATTATACTACAGGTGCCTATAGTATGTTCGCTAAAATTATCTGCAGGGATACCAACCATTTGCGCCATGTTTTAAATGAAGAGATACAAGCAGTGAACGGTATTCAACGGACAGAGACTTTAATATCACTGGAAGAAAGCATTAAGAGACAGATTGAACTAGGGTAATCGGAAAGACTAAAGGTGAAACCCATAATCTCTGTAATCATACATGCGTTTGGATGACGGGATATATATTATATGGTAAAAACCTTTAGCGATTGCTTATTTGAAAATGAACGTTCAGTAGGGTTTCGGGAGCAGCAGCCCCGTTATCCGCTATAGCCCCGAATTGCAATCGGGGGCTGCCGCTTCTACCGGGTTTAGGAACAAAGATTTGTGCAATAAGCACCCAGCCAAAAATAGCACCACCCAATGGGCCGCATAGACCCGATCCGATAGCAATCGGATGGAGTGAACATCCTGATTTTTCATCGGGATAAAACGGAAAGCGGGAAGAAACATAGATAGCTATACAGGCCATGCTCTCCCAATCTTAATCATCATGCTTATTGGAAGCCCTCCGACTACGCTAACCATTCTCGCACATGCGGGAACCACGAAGTGCTCAGCGAAGCTAATCTTAAAACGCTTGCATTAAGATTATTCATAAGGGTTTGTTTTTATCAGTCAACCATATTGATTTTTATTCAATAAATTATCCCTCAAGGAGGAATAACTAAGAGCATGAAGAAGAGCGTTATTATACCTAGAGCAGTAGCTTATGTAGTTAAGCACCCAGCCAAAAATAGAACCACCCCATGGGCCACATAGACCCGATTAGAGTGAACATCCCGATTTTTCATCGGGATAAAACGGAAAGCGGGAAGAAACATAGATAGCTATACAGGCCATGCTCTCCCAATCTTAATCATCATGCTTATTGGAGGCCCTCAGACTACGCTACCATTCTCGCACATTCGGGAACCACGAAATGCTCAGCGAAGCTAGTCTTAAAACGCTGGCATTAAGATTATTCCTAAGGGTTTGTTTTTATCAGTCTACCATATTGATTTTTATTCAATAAATTACCCCTCAAGGTGACAAACGCTTTAAATAATTCGTTTTTGAGCATCTGTATTACATTCAGGTAGGAAACAAAATTTTTTATTGCATTAAGATTCCCAATCAAGTTGGGAATGACGTTAATTTAGAAAATAATCTCCGAAAACACTGCTTATTTCAAAAGCTGATAAGCCACCAGCGCAGCAACATAGGCCATAGCCGTCATATAAGCCAACTGAATTACCGGCCATTTCCAACCTTTCGTTTCGCGGTAAACGATAGCAACGGTGCTCATACACTGCATAGCAAAGGCATAAAAAAGCATCAGTGAAATACCTGTAGCAAAAGTATAAACGGGCAGACCAGTACGGTTATTAACCGAAGCCGACATACGCTCTCTTATCGTTGAAGTATCTTCATCACCACCATCAACACTATAAATGGTAGCCATTGTACCCACAAAAGCTTCACGGGCCGCAAAAGAAGTAATTAAACCAATACCAATTTTCCAATCGTAACCCAAAGGACGGATAGCAGGCTCTATCCAATGCCCAAGAATGCCCACATAGGAGTTTTCCAGCTTCTCGGTAGCCATTAAAGTTTTAATGTGATCGGTATTTTTTGTGGTATCAGCCAGGGCAGATTCATATTTTTGATCAATACTTTCAAATCGGTTTCCCGGTCCGAAAGAAGCCATTACCCAAAGGATGATGGAAATGGCAATAATTACTTTCCCAGCTTCGAAAACAAAGGTTTTCGATTTTTCGTACATGGTGTAGAACACATTTTTCCACCTTGGCATGCGGTAAACGGGCAACTCCATGATAAAATAAGACCTTTCCTTCGTTTTAATGATAAATTTCATTACCCACGCTACCAGCACCGCAGCAACAATGCCTACCAGGTACATTACCATTAGCGCCAAACCTTGCAGGTTAAAAATGCCAAGAACGGTTTTAGAAGGTATAATTAAGGAAATAATTAAAATATATACCGGGAGTCTTGCCGAACAGCTTACCAATGGCGTAACCATGATGGTAATCATTCTATCTTTCCAGTTTTCAATATTTCTGGCAGCCATAATAGACGGAACAGCACAGGCTAAACCACCGATCATGGGCACTACCGATTTACCGTTAAGTCCAACTTTACTCATCACTTTATCCATCATAAAGGTAACACGGGCCATGTAACCCGTATCTTCTAAAATGGATATGAATGCGAAAAGAATGGCAATCTGCGGAATAAAAACAAAAATACCACCTAAACCAGCAATTACGCCATCCAATAACAAATCGGTAAGCATGCCTGCAGGCAAATATTCATGTCCAGTGCTGGTCATCAAACCAAAACCAGTCTCAATCCATTCCATTGGATAGGATGACCAGGCAAATATCGCATTGAAAATGACAAAGAGAATAAGCAAGAAAATAGCAAATCCCCAAACCTTGTGTGTTAAAACAGCATCCAGTTTATCACTGAAAGAAAATTTCTTTTCCGTGCCATTGTCAATAACCACATCAGATAAAATAGTGCTTAGACGTTTATATCTGGCAATGGTTTCTGCAGCCTGAATTTTAGCAGATTCGAAATGGTGTGATTGTTCAATATGTTCAATTTCTTCCTGTTCCTTTTCGGTAAAAAAAGTTAAATGTTCGTGCTGATGCAGCACTTGTAGCGCGTAATAATCGTTATCGGAATTAAGCCTGGCTTTTATGGCATTAATCGCTTCCGGAGCCAGAAAATTCACATCTACGTCCTGGTACTGCGTGGCAATTTTATTGGTATTGGCAATGGCTTGTTTCAGCTTATCAATCCCAATGTTATTTCTTGCTGAGATGGAAACCACCTGGATCCCCAATTTTTCAGACAGTTTATCCAGATTAATCTCAATCCCCTGCTTAGCAGAAAGATCGATCATATTAAGTGCTAAAATGATCGGGATGCCCAGATCTGCCACTTGCGAATACAAAAGCATATTGCGCTTTAAATTCGAAGCATCGGCGATGAGTACAATGACATCAGGATGGCTGTTGTTTTTTTTATCGGCAAGCACCTGAAAAACGATGCTTTCATCAGCACTTTTCGGATATAAGCTATATGTTCCTGGTAAATCGATAATCTCGGCTTCTTTACCGTCTGCGAGTTTTGTAAAACCCGTTTTCTTATCAACAGTAATGCCTGGAAAGTTTCCGATTTTTTGATTTAACCCTGTTAAACGGTTAAATAAAGTAGATTTACCTGTATTGGGATTACCAACTAATGCAACTTTAATATCCAAACCCAGCTTTTTTATTGAATAATAATAACATCGGCTTCGCTTTTACGCAAGCAAAGCTGATATCCAGCTACACGGATCGCCATAGGATCGCCCAAAGGAGCAAAACGTTCTACTTCTACCACCTCGCCCGGCAAGCAGCCCATTTCCATTAACTTCACAGACATATCTAAATCTGTAAAGGCTACAATTGTTCCCTTTTCTCCTACTTTTAGGTGCGACAGCTTCATGTGCTAAATTTGGCGCAAGTTAACCTTTCTTTAGATTTATTCCAAATAAGATAACCCCGTGTAGGATATAAATTATCCAGCTTTTACCGAGAAATGATCTAATTCCGTTGTCTTCCTCCACCAAATGCGTCGCCACCATTATTATTACGGCGTCTGCCCTGATTATTACCTTCTCTGATCATGTTTTTACCGCCCATGCGGTTTAAGGAATAAGTAAATGAAAACATGAAATAACGCCGCAATACGTTATAGCTTTCATCACGTATCGTGTTATTATTGGCCGTACGGCTTACACCCTGGTTTTCGTTCAGCAAATCATTTACGGCAGCTTTAAAAGTGCCACGATTTTTAAAAAATTGTTTGCTGATGTATGAATTTACCAAAGTAAAGTGCGTATCGAAATCCGCTCCCCTACCTGTATTCTGGTTGTAATCTGCATCTACCGACCATCGGATATCGCCAGGAAACATATAACTTACACTTATATTTGGACTAAAAGTGTAATAGCGCGTGTTAGAACTGGGCTGAACAGAATAGGTAGCCCTATTTATTGAGCCATTAACACCTGCCGTTAAATCAAGCTTATCCAAATTGGAAACCAAACGGTAACCATTGTTAATCGACCAGCTATTGGTGATGTTTTTTAGGTTATTGGTAAAGTTTACATCCCGATCATAATTACCACTGATGTTAATGTGGAAATTAAGTTTATTTTCGGTCATGATGGGCAAACTTAATGAAGAGGATAATGATCCGGCATAAACACCATTTACGTTTACAGGCAACACAGCAAATTTACCTTGATTAACCCCATTTTCGATTAAGCTGCTGCTATTGGCAATTTTGTTGGAAGTTTGGGTGAGATTTACATTTACAAATAACGACCTGTTTTTGCCGGGCGTAAACGTATTGTAGGCAATGCGCAGGTTGTTGTTAAACTCGGGTTTTAAATCAGGATTTCCCAATGGGATACTTTGCGTGTTGGTATTGTTCGGAATAGGCTGTAACTGCTGTATGGATGGCTGGTTGGTGCTACCACGGTAATTGAAGACCAAACGTTTGCTATTACTAAAATTATACCTGAACATGGCGGAAGGTGTATAGTTAAATACATTCTGTTTTAATATAAATCCGCGGGTAATGTTATTGTTTTTACGATCGGTATTCTGAACAGCCATCCCCACATTCCAATTATATTTTTTGGCCATTTTGTTGAAACTGAAACCGGCTGAATTAGTTAAAATGGTATTTTCGTAAACGTTACTTAATGAATCATTTAGTAAATCATAATTTAGCGTGGCGGGGTTAAAATCGTAGGTAAAACGATCGGAGGTATTGTGGTTATAGCCGTTCTGATAGTTAAATTCGAGGCTAAGCGTTTTAGTTAACGGCTCTGTATAAACCAAACGGGTATTCTGGTTGATAGATTCGCTTTCCTGATCATTTAGCTGGTTGATCATCTTTTTTGTTTTAACACTATCTTTTTCACGTGTTTCGGGATTGTAATTATAATTATCAGCATCGTTATCGTTAATGTTGGTGTTCAAATTCAGCGATAATGTTCTTCCGCGACGCATAAATTTTTTACGTAATAAAATATTGTTGCTGATAGCTGGCGATGTATTATGGTTGGTTAACCGTTGAGAACCACTTGTAGTATAGGTGCCAAAATCGCGGGTATAAATACTATTGTTCTCACTTTCGTTATTGGTATAACTCAAATTCGGCTGGATCCGCAACGAAGTGAGCGAATCTAGTTTAGTATCGACCATAAAGTTTAAACGGTGGTTTAAACGATCAGCAGTATTATTTTGGCTATTATTGAAAACTGTGGTTACATTGCCTAAAAGGTTTTGGGTAACGCTGTTTCTTAAAATGAGGTTATCAGATTTATTAACGAAATAACTGAAATTAATTTCAGTTTGATCGGCATATACATCTGAGAAATTAAATCCACCGGCTTTGGTATCCGTAATACCGCTACGGCCGCCGCTTCCGCCTCCGCCGCCCAGGCCACCACCAAAATTCTGCCTGTTCACATTATTAAACTGGGCGACAACACTCAACCGCTTATCTTGATTAAAATGGTTGATATTCGCATTTACGTCGTATCGATTGTTAGAGCCATAACCACCCGTGCTGTTTCCGAAATAACCGTTTTTCTTCTCCTTTTTGGTGGTAATATTAATAATTTTGGTTCTAGAGCCGTCATCAATCCCGGTAAACTGTGCCTGATCGGAAAGCTCATCAATAATCTGAATTTTATCAATCATATCAGCCGGGAGGTTTTTAGTAGCCAATAAGGGGTCATTCCCAAAAAATTCTTTGCCATCAACCTTAACTTTAGTAATGGTTTCACCTTGGGCTTTTACCGTTCCCGCTTTGTCTACCTCTACACCAGGTAATTTCTTTAATAAGTCTTCTACTACAGCATTCTCTACCACTTTAAATGAACTTGCGTTAAACTCAAGGGTATCCTTTTTTACCACAATCGGCGGTATTTCTGCTTTAATATCTACGGTTTGGAGGTCAATTGCGCCTCCTTCTAAAACAATATCGCCTAGCGTTACGTCAGTTTTTTCGTCCGTAATAGTAAAATCTTTTGTAGCATTTTTTAAGCCTAAAAATGCAGCATATAACCTGTAGCTGCCAGATTTTAGGTTTTTGAAAACAAATTTTCCATCTTCTGAGGTACTTACCGCACCAACCATGCTCGAATCGGACAGTTTTTTTATAGCAAGAGAAGCATAATCGATCGGTTTTTTATCTTTTGACTGGATTACCCTTCCACTTACCGAGCCGGTTTTCTGGGCGTAAACATAAAATGATAAGAAAATAAGAAAAAGCGTAAAAATTTGTTTCATTCGGTTAGTTTTGGCTTATAGCATAGAGACAACAGACTTTCAGAAAGGTTTATTTGCCCTTAGTAACATTTGAAATACATAAATGTCAATTGTACATTTAATTCGGAGAATTGGGTATCGGTCGGTGAGAAACCACCGAGGAAAAAAGTTATAAAACAGAAAGCCCCGGATAAAGCCGGGGCTTTTATTATAATATTGATGGTCGGCGAGCCACCGACCATTGGAAAACATTACATCCTCGGACGGCCACCACCACCGCGTTGGCCTGGCATCTGCATATCGCCACTCATGGTTTTTCCACCGATACGGGATAACGAATAAGTAAAGGAGAACATATAATAGCGTTTTAACACGTTATAGTTTAAATCTGTAATCGTATTATTTGCTGCGGTCCTGCTTATGCCCTGGTTTTGGTTAAAAGCATCGTTAACTGCAATTTTAAATGTGCCCCTGTTTTTAAAGAACTGGCGGCTGATATAAGAATTTACCAAAGTATATTCGGTATTAAATCCTTCACCCCTGCCTGTATTTTTGATATAATCTAAATCTACCGCTAAACGGATATTTCCGGGAAACAAGTAACTGATATCAAAACTGGGATTTAGCGTATAATAGTTGGTGGTTGAGTTTGGCTGGGCAGAGTAAGTTGCCCTGTTATAGGTACCGGAAATACCCCCGGTGAGGTCAAACTTATCAAAGTTGGTTACAAAATTATATTTGTTGGTAACCGACCAGGAATTTGTGATATTTTTCACGAGATCAGTAGTGTTATTATCACCCGAGGTAAAATTCACATTCCTATTGTAGTTTCCATTTAACGATGCATTCAGGGTCAATTTACGTTCAGGTAAAATTGGAACCCCCATATTGATACTTGCATTACCCGAATAAACTCCGTCAACATTAACATAGGTCGTTCTGATTTTACCGAAATCCTTATCACTTTGATCAGTTACCAATTGGCTACTGTTACCAATGGCATTAAAAGTTTGACTCAAACTTAAAAAAGCGAAGAACATTCTGCTTTTAGCGAAATCGAAATTATTATAGTTGATGCTTAAATTGTTGTTAAACTGGGGCTTTAATTCAGGATTACCAACAAAAACACTTTGTGTATTGGTATTATCAAGTATTGGCTGTATCTGATTAATAGTTGGCTGTTGGGTTGTTCCTCTGTAACGGATATTTAATCTTCTGGAATTGCTGAAATTATATCTGAAATTTGCCGAAGGCGTTAAGTTGATGAAATTCTGTGTTCTCACCAAACCAGTTGTAAGGTTGGTATTCTCGCGATTGGTTTGTTGTGCGGCTAAACCAATGTTCCAGTTATATTTCTTTTCGTTGGTTGTAAAGCTTAGCCCTGCAGCGTTTGTTAAAGTTTGGTTCTCATAAACATTGCTATAATCCAGATTAACCAGGTCATATTGCCCGCTTGCTGAGTTGAAATCCAATACCTGGCGGCCCTGGTTATCATGGCTATATCCATTCTGATAGTTAAATTCTAGACTCGTTGTTTTAGATAATGGCTCTGTATATACCAATCTGGAGGTATTATTAATAGAATTTGTATTTACCTTATTCAACTGATCGGTCAAACTAGCCGTTGGCGTGCTGTTAATGGTATTCGTTTCAGATATGTAATTATAATTATCGGCATCGTTATTATTGATACTCGTGTTAACATTAAGCGACAATGTTCTACCGCGTCTTTTGAACTTTTTACGGATCAACAGGTTATTCGTGATGTTCGGCGTGGTACTGTTGCTGATATAGCGCTGATCTCCGACAGTTGTGGACTGGATCAAATTTCGGGTATAATCGCTCAGGTTTGTTGCATCACTTTCGGTATAGGATACGTTTGGCTGGATTTTAATTGTTGTCGATGAATCCAGCTTGGTATCGATCATAAAGTTAAACCTATGGTTGATCCTGTCCGTATTATTATCCGCATTGTTCGCGACAGTAGTAATCCTGTTTCCCAATAAATTTTGAGTGAAACTTGTCTGCTGGTTTGTAACAGCCGATTTATTAAAAAAGTAACTTCCCTGAATTTGGGTACCATCTTTATAGGTATCTGCAAAGTTTAAGCCTGCAGCATTTGTAGTTGTAATTCCGCCACTGCCAGCACCACTACCGCCACCTCCAAAATTACCCCGACCACCTCCACCAAAACCGTTCCCTGCACCATTACCCTGTCCGAAGTTCTGCTTATTTACGTTATTGAACTGACCAATAAAACTAAATTGCTGGTCATTATCGAACTTGTTTACATTTAAACTTGCATCATAACGATCCTGTGTACCGTATCCAGCTGTACTATTCCCAAAATAGCCCTTTTTCATTCCGGCTTTAGTTGTAATGTTTAAGATTTTATTTCTTGTACCGTCATCAACACCAGAAAATTGAGATTGCTCAGACATCTCATCAATTACCTGAATCTTATCAACCATATCGGCGGGTAAGTTTTTTGTCGCCAGTAAAGGGTCTGTTCCAAAAAACTCTTTACCATCTACTTTAACCTTGGTAACGGTTTCGCCCTGGGCTTTGATACTTCCGTCTTTTGCTACTTCAACTCCAGGAAGTTTTTTCAACATGTCTTCGACAACAGCATTTTCCCTAACCTTGATCGATTTTCCATCAAATTCGATAGTATCTGTTTTTACAACCACCGGAATGCTTGCCGTAACGTTAACATCTTTTAAATCAACCCCATCATCAACCATGGCAATTTCGCCGGCATTAACAGCTGCTTTAGCCACTTCAATATCTTTGGTTACCGTTTTTAAACCTAAAAAGGCCGAATAAATCCTATACTTACCCGGCGCTATGGCTTTAAAGCTAAAGCTTCCATCAGGATTGGTTTGACCGGACGCCACAACACTCGAATCTTTTAAACTTTTAATTGCAATTGTCGCAAAATCAACCGGCTTTTTATCTTTCGCGTTAATTACTTTACCGCTTATCGAGCCCGTATTTTGAGCCTGGGCGATATATCCACAAAATAGGAGCACAATAAGTATCGCGCGCTGAACATTTCTTTTCATTAAAAAATTAGGTATTAATACAAAACTAAGCTATCAGACTACGCAAACACCGAAAGGTTTGTTAAGGTGTGTTAAAAGCTTGGTAACATTTTAAATACAGCCTGAAAGGGGAGATCATCAGATCGAAAGGAAGGCCGACCAGAAAGGAATTATTTTTGTGGTGAAGGATAACTTTTGTAGTACACTTTTGGGCAGTTACAGTCTTTTTTAAAAATACTGCATCCGCTTAGTGCTACTGCTGCAATTACACAGATGATGCTAATTTTCGTTTTCATTGAAATTTAATTTATGAAGCAATACATAACTAAAAACAGCCATTGATGCGCCTAACATATCGCAGGCAAAATCCCACCATTCTGCAGACCGGTAGGTGAAAACTTTCCATTGCAGTAACTCTATTCCACCACCGATGATGGCATTGATGAATAAAATCTTAAAAATGGTTAATTTTTGAATAGCGTAGTGATGCTGATATTTAATCTTGCCAGAAAAGAGTAGAACTGATAAGACAAAGAAAAAGCCCATATGGGTCATTTTATCAAAGCCCTCGAAAAAAAAGCCACTTTTCCCAACAGAATCGGAAATGTGCATATTACAAAACACCAAAACAACAACCGTCCAAAGAATGGCCCATTTTTGCTGTTTTAGTGTTTTGTACAAAATATCAGGATTAAGCACCTACCAGTTCCTGGTAAGCTTCTGCTGTTAATAAACCATCAACTTCAGCCGCATCAGCTAAAGATACTTTAACCATCCAGCCTTGTCCGTAAGGATCAGAGTTAACCAATTCCGGGTTATCATTTAATTCAGCATTAACTTCCAATACGGTTCCGGTAACTGGCATATATAAATCAGATACAGTTTTAACCGCTTCTACAGTACCGAAAACTTCTTCTTTAGCCACTTCGCTACCTACAGTGTTAATATCAACATACACGATATCACCTAGTTCGCGTTGTGCAAAATCGGTTACGCCGATAAAAGCTTCGTTACCTTCAACTCTAACCCACTCGTGGTCTTTAGTGTACTTTAATTCTGATGGAAAATTCATTATTTTATATGTTTTGAAAATAAGTTATTGATCAAATTCCGTTTGACAAATGTTTATTACGGTTTGTGCCTCAAAAATACAATTTAGTTTATCCATTCGCAATGGCTGAAAAATTAACTTATCAGAAAAATCGAATGTTGTCAATCGGTCTAACGGGGGATAATTAAATTTAAAGATTTTATCTATATTGAATTACGAATTAACCCTCAATATGAAATCTTCAAGTATTTATACGTTAAAAGTATGTCCAGCGACCCTGGTTGTTTCTGTTCCGGTAACAATGGTAACCGGATTCGGCTATATCGGATTGATCATGCTAATTAAGCCACAAAATTATAATTTCAGTTTTAACCTACCCTTTACCCACGTATTTATCTTTATAGCAATAATTGCTGTGGTGATTACGATAAAGCACTACTTCGAAGAAAAACAGAACGATAAGAGACTTATCAATAACAGGCCAATAACATATTCAACTGTGCTCTTTCTGCTGTCTCTGCTCATCAGCGGAATGATGCATTTCAACAGTTTTGATTATCTATTGTTCAGCTATGCCCCTATGTTTTTTACTGCATATCTATTTAGCAGAATATTCTCCGCACAAAAACTTTAATTGCTTAATTCAACGTAAACCTTAAACTGAAGCCAAAATTACTGAAAGAAGTATTAAAGGTTTGCGAGGTATAAGGTTTTGTAATGTTTGAATCGTAAAATAATTTAATGTTGAATTTCTGATTTAACACATAATCTACACTTGGCCTTAAGGTAATATTCTTGGCTCCTGAAGATACTTCTGCTTCGGTAATATCAGCACGATAGATAACCGTTTTATTATCACGGATGGCCACATCCAATTTAAAATCCATGTTGTTATCCATTTTCAGGCTTTTAAACCATCCAAACGGGAAACGGAATTTATTGGTGCGGTAGCCCAGGCCCAACACCATATTGTTTTCTGATAATTGCGCCAACTGACTGTTTGATAAGCTAAGACCCAACAAACGCGACCGGTTTAATTCGAAAGAAGCGGTGAGGTTATTTTTAAACCTGGTATCGACACCAACCAACGGAGAAAAATATTCAGAAATGGTGACCTGGGCAAACTGATATTCTGGTAAAAAATTGTTATTTACATCTCTACTGCTAACGGCACCATTGGTTTCCTGATAACGCAATAAAGAGTTAAAGCCATTGATATTATAAGCCGAGCGATAGCCATGACGGATATCAACAGATGAAAATTTATCGGCAATAAAAGGAATACGTGTTAAGCCGCTATAAGTTAAACTCCAGTTTGGAAGTGGTATTTTAGGAAAGGCATTCATTTTGGTTTTGCCAGCATCTTTACCTGAATACGCAGCCATAAAAGCAGAGATAATTACATCCTGGCTCTCTTTGCTATACCCATCAGCATAGCCTCCACTAATGCCGCCCGAATTTGGATTTTCTGCACCCAGTCTTCTGGAAATAATCATCCTGTTGGCCATGAACTGATTAAATAAGCCTGAGATAATTGTAGAATTACTTTCTTTAAATGCTGTGCCCAGCGCGATGTATGATACGCTGTAATCGCCCGTGGTAATTGCACTCAGATTCTCAAACGACGATACACTGGCTACGTACCTAAAATTGGTACTGAAATTTCTCGTTTGTGCTTTATTCGCTTTTAGCGTAATCCGCAGATCTTTAAAAGGCTCTAACAAACCCGTAAACTGAAAATCTTCACGCAATGTATTTACATATAACTGGTTCTGTAAGGTATCGTTTGTTAACCAGCCATTGCCAAGTGCCATCTCGCGGATATCGCGCTGACTACCAAAAACAAAACCTAAACCCGGTGCACCAGTGGCCCTATCAAGGCCAAAAAACTGTGTTGTTGGCATATAACCCGGTAGAAAAATACCTTTTGTTTGTACAAAGCTGGCATTAACATTTTTTAAACTGGTTAAGATATTAATAAAAAAGTTCTTCGCTTTGCTCCCATCATCATTGCCGGCACTCCTGATGAAGCCAAATTTGTTGTACAGCGTGGTGAGGTTTAGTGTTGGGTTCACCTGAACGGTCCGGCTATTCTGTACGGTGTTACCCAAATTTATATTCGGATCGAGCAAGGTAGAAAGCGGCTCAGTCTGCCAGTTAAAATTGGTACCATAGCGGGTTTTAACGGTCACCCAGTTTAGCCCTGGTATCTTATCAATCGGTAAATTATAGGTAACGTTTAAATTATGGTTATAATCGGTTGTACGCCCTAAGCGTTTTAGGTTTTGCCAAACGGTGTCGCGTTTTATACCGTCAATTCGGCCATCAGGTTCATCAATAATAGAATAATTTGTGGCATTAAAATCCAACTGTAACGAACGGGTAAGGTTCCAGGCAATACCATAAACACGGCTCATGGTAAAGTTTTTGTTAAAGGTGGTACCGTAACCATTCTGGTAAATCCCGATGGTATTATTCGGATCGTTGTTACGTAAGGTATTTTCCGAATACAAACGGTCTACATCTATCCTGAAATTAATGGCACTTGGAAAAATACTAAAGTTAAAGTCCTTTAACAAAGTCAGCATGTTCGATTTTATAATCTTTTGAAAAGGTGCTATTGTTTTGGCTTCTCTGGCATAATTGTATTGTAGCGAAGCTCTATAGGTATTCTGAATACTGTTTTGATTAATAAAATCGCGATGATTATATTGGGTATAAGCATAACTTGCTGCAAAATTTTCGATATCCCAAAGTCGGGCAGGTTTACTGGTATTGATCCGATCTTTCCTAACGTTGGTAAAATTGATGCCCCTTCTAATCGTATAATCCTGTGCAAAATTTAAAATCGAATCTTTTTGTTCTTTAGTAGATTGTGATAAAGCATTTTTGAGTTCGATATCTGGTGTCCTTGGATTGTATTGTGGTGTAGAAACCTGTTTAGAGTAACTCACAAACATCGGGATTTTTACCCCCGATTTTTGTGGCAGAAACTTACCCAACTCCATCGCTGAAGAAACATCAAGCAATACATTATCTGCACGGTTCCGCTCACTTACTTTCGAATCGATAGATCCAAAACCAATTGTAGATTTACTTCCTGAAATATTTACATCAGCAAAATCGGCCAATTTTAAGTTTAATCTTCCAGTTGCCGCCCAACCACCTCTTTCATCAAATTCAGTTAATCTTAGCTCGTTAAACCAAACCAGTGCATTTTTATCAAGGCCATCATCATTTTGTTCATTATTGGCGGCACGAAGCGGATTTTTAACACCCACCATATATACCCTAACCTTGCTCATATCAGGTTGCCCTTTAACTACAATTATTCTATTTCCGTCGGTATAGGTAAATGGCACATTTGTAGGCCATGGCTGTCCGTTAGCTTGCTTGGCTACGTTACGGGCCAGCTTTGCATTCTGGAAAAGCGTTAAGTTAATATCCATTCTATTGGCTTCTGGCCAAATGGCATCGGCATCTCTTGTACCTGGATTGGTCACCTTTAACGGAATTACATATTCATAATAATTATCCTGGTTATCGGTTCCGATCCGTAAGAATGCTGCAACATCGTTATCGTTTAAAATCTGATTATTAACCGCTTCAGCATGAATAAACATTTCCAGATGTTTGTAAGATCTGAAATCGCTGTAGGCTGTTTTAAATGCCGCTCTGCCGTAGCCATCTCTTAATGATTTTACGGTAACCGATAACGATTGCTCATTTAAACGTGTATCGCCACGATAGTTACTATAGTCGCGCTCGCGAAGAATACCTGGCGGCGTTACATATGGAATTGGCGAACGTTTTCCATTTTCTTCGATGTTTACCGTTGAAACTTCAATAGTAGAATTATCTGGCGTAAGTGCTGGTAAAGATGGATCTACAATTACCTGCGAAGCCTGGTTAGCAGCATTGAACTCCCTCCATTCCCCACGGATCAATTGCAACTTCGCAAAACGCATTACGGCAGTATCAGCAAAATTGGTCATAAACATCCTAAAGAAACGGATAGATTTAAAATCCTGGATACCACCTACCCGATCTTGATATTGACTGATCGGGATTCTGAATTGATACCATGAAACGGCCTGCGTATTTCCATTGGCCAGTTTTACCTGCGAGGTTACTTTATCGGTAATAAAATTCTGTCCAACATTTAAATCCCCCGGGCGCATTGAAACTTTATATTGAAAATACTCATCACTTTGCGTCATGTTATTATCGCGGTTGATGTCTTCCCCATCTGGTAGTGAAGTAGAAGCAGAATTTTCAAGTCCCAATTCTTCTTGCGACTGCTGCGAAGTTTTAGAGTTTCCTTCCGTTCCGTTATACTTTTCGTAACGTTTAAGAATACCTGCATTAATCTGATCTAGCGTCGGTCCTCTGAAATAAGTATAGTTATCTGATGATGGATCGGCATCAAGAGCCGTTGAAGCTGTTGCATTCAGTTGCGATTTAATCTGAGTAATTGCCGCCGCAAATTTGATCTTTTCATCAGCATCAGATAACCCGTCCAAACCTACATCCTGTGCCCTACGCGAATTGGGATTATTATCGAAAGCCTGCACAACCGGTTGTAATTTCGGCACCCGCCCCCACGCCGTTTCATCATATTTGCCCGGATCGTTTGTATCTGGCAAACCATTTTCTAATGATTTTCTACCGTCTTTAAGGATATCTTCCGAAATATTCCCCAGGTTAAAATAGACATCACCACCAGCCGAATTTGGCTTATAAATAAATGGATCCATTACCCAAAATTCAATAAAGCCAACATTTAAGGCTTCAAAATCATTGGTTTCTATTTTACGCTGAAAACCACCCCAATTGTTTCTGGGCTGCAATAAACTTCCATCTGGCCTAAAATCAGTTGTACGGAAATTGTAAGGCCCCCTAACGGTTGGATAATAAGCTACATCCAAAGTGGTAATGTTTAAAGCCTGTCCGGTTGCCGTTTCCTTGAATGGAAAAACCTCCTGCTCAATTACCTCTCTTACATAATGATTGGAAAGTTCTGTACGGTTTCCTCTGATATTGGCGGGTGTAGTAGAAGCTGCCGAATTATAAAAAGTTGGATCGATGTTGTAAAAAGCAATTCTTGCGCGGTTATAACCGTATGATAAGTCGTTAGATTTATTAAATTCCGGGAAAAGCTGTGGTGTACCAGATAGCTGCCAGGCAATCGCACTCTTTAAATCAATTACCGATCTGGAGGCCTCAAAATCATCTAAATAACTTACTCCGTTTTTACTGCCTGCAAAATTCAACGCTCTTGGGTGACCAGGAATAAGTTGCGCGAATTCACCATAAAATGTTACACTTGATGGTGCTTTGGTTGAAATGAAAGGAAGTTTATCAACCAGTTTGGTTAAAAACCGTGAGGGTGAACTATAGTTAATATCTGCTCCCCAGATGGTATTGGAAATGGGTTCTTCACCGATGTTTACCTTTTGGGTTAAAGGTTTTTCGGTCAGGTTCATGATTGTACCCCCAAGATTTAGTTTATTGTTTACACGATAATCTAAACGGGTTCCGAAAAGTGACCGCTGTTGCAGACCAAAGGTTTCGCTATTTTCTGTGGTAATTCTAATCGGTTGACCAGATACCAAAAGTGCCTGGTTGATAATGCTCACCCGCCCGCCCTGGTAATCGACGGTGAAATCAACACCTTCGGTCAAGGGCATCGTTCCTGCAAAAACCTTTACCGATCCTTCCGGAACATTAATGGCATTTAAACTGAACTCAGAAGAAATATCAGACTGGTAATTTACCTTAATCGTATACCTGTTTTGGTTTTGAAACAGTTGCCTCGCAATGGTTTGTGTTGAATCGTAAAGCGCGGTAAACGTATATTTATTGATTAATGCCTGTTCGCTTGGCAAAAACTTTGCAGCCAAATCTTTACCAAAGGGTTCGATCACAGGAAAAATAATCCTCCCATTTGCCGGATCGATGGTGATGTAACCCGAATTGGTATTGGTAACCAATGAGGTCTGCCCATTGCTGCCTGTACCGAACATACTGGCCTGGTTGGCATTGCTTGCCGTAGAATAAGATCCAAAAGCATTGTTGGCAGCCACGAAATCGAAAACCCCATCGGGTCTCCGCTCATTTTGCTGATTGAGGCGATCGAATTCGGTTAAGGCAATCCACTGCTTGTTAGCGGTGTTCTGACCTTCGGTCATTACCGGATTATCCACACCCGTTTCATTATCAATGCGGTAAATATCCAGTTTAAAATTCTGACTGCTGATCTGGTACCCGCCGATAGAATAAATATTTTTCATCATCAGATCCCATGTGGGCAACTGGATCTTAGTCGTTTCGTTCTTTAATAATTTGGCATAAAGCATTTTAGGATTAGCCGCATCAAAAGAAATATCGGTAGAAAACTCACCAACCTGATACTCCACTCCATTATAGGTATAGCGGTAGGCAACGGCTAACACCTCATCGGCATTTAACGGGTTGTTTAATGATAAATAACCCAGTTGTGGCTGAAAGGTAAATTCGCGTTCTGTTAACTTTCTGGCATAAACCAATTTGGCAAAATTGTCTGTATTGCTGGTATTGGCGGGTGTTGTTTGGAAGAAAGAAAGAACTGCATTAGAATTGGTTTGTCTGATGGCACCGCCCTGATAAGCATTTAACTGCGAGATCAGGTTGTTTGATTGTTGCGGGAAACCAGTAGCGGTGGTTCCAGCCGGCAGACCAGAAGTCCCCCCGGTAATTAAATTATTATTGAAGGGAACATTTTCGCCCAAATCCATCAAACCCAGTACATCTCTGGAGTCGGTTGTATTTCCAGCTTTATTGGTAATCCAAACTTCAATTTTGGTAATCTGGATGGGAGAAGTAATAATGGGCGCGTTAGCCAGGTTTCTATTATAATTATTTCTGAAATATTGCGACAGGAAATAGTGTTTATTGGCTTCGTAGTTATCAATACTTAACGTAGTGGTATTTTGCTGTGCGCCATTTGTAATTTTGATCTCTCTGGATTGCGATTTTTGTTGTGTATAAACACTTGTTACGTTTAAACGTCCGAATTTGAGCTGCGTTTTTATACCAAAAAGCGCCTGTGTTCCGGTAATTAATGAAGTATTTAAGGGTAAACTTACGTTACCCGCTTCTATTTTTTGAATAATATCATCTACGCCTCCAGTATAATCCAATTTAATCTGATTTTCAAAATCAAACTGTGCTTCGGTATTGTAATTACTTTTAATTTTTAGCTTGGTACCAATATTTCCAACCAGATCCATCTGGATCCTTTGGTTAAAATCGAAATTGGTTTGTACCCTTTGCCTTTCGTTAAAAAGCGGATTTTCATTTTTATTTATCCTGCCTAAAAAAGTAAGCTCGGCTTCTCCACGGGGCTGGATATCAATCGTTGTACCACCAAAAAGTTTTTCAAAAGCTTTACTATTTACCTGGATTTTTGGAATAATGCCCGTACTTCTGTAATCGCTCACTTCTGCATTGGAAATGCTACGCCAGTTACCCCTTTTTATTTCGCTGTTTACCAGGCGCTGATACTCATCAATAGTTAAATATTGGGTATTTAAAACAAAATTTTCGCCTATCAGTTCCTTAACTATATAACGTTTATTTTTCGCGTCGTATTCTACAACACGTTTTAAATTACTTGGAGATGGATAAAATGGATTAACTGCAGGACTAAGTCCTAATTGTTCTTTTTCGCGTAAGCTGAAATTATTTTTCGGCTTAATGGTATCCGTTTTGCTTGGAACAACTTGAGAATAAGTAGTTTGAGAAGCAATTAAAAAGAGAAGGATGAGAAACAGAAATGTAGATATTCTCTTCAAAGGCGTTAATCTATAAAGTTTTCAAAGCTTGTTTAATTAGTTGCTCTACCGAAAGGCTTCCTTCTGTTACTTTTAATATCTGATCGATAGTTTTTTCGGCGGTTTGTTTGGCGAATCCGAGCATTACCAGTGCTGATAACGCTTCATCTTTAACAGTATTGTGCTGAGGCATAGAAATTAATGAATCTACCCCTTCTTTTTTTAATTTATCTTGTAGCTCTAAAACCAGGCGTTGTGCGGTTTTTGCGCCTAAGCCTTTAATTCGCTGTATAAGTGGCAAATCTGCCTTAACAATTGCAGTTTGAATCTCAACGGGAGTAATGGAAGATAATATCATTCGCCCCGTGTTCGGGCCAATACCCGATACCGAAATTAAATGTAAAAATAAACGGCGTTCGCCCTCATCAGCGAAGCCGTATAAAGTGTGTGCATCTTCTTTTACATGCAGCCAGGTATATAATTTACATCTTTCTGCATCGCCCAAAGCGCTGTAGGTGTTTAATGATATGTTTATATGATAGCCTATACCTCCGGCTTCAACCACAACATAAGCCGGGTTTTTAAAAGTCAATCTACCATCAATATAGGCGTACATGTAATATTACTTTTTAGTTGTTTTCCCAAATATACCTTTTCGTTTCGATGTTGCAATTTCTTCTTTTGCCTGCACATCTACAACAGCTATGGTAACCATATTAACGATTTCGCGTACAGAACTGCCTAATTGAACAATATGAACAGGTTTATTCAGTCCCAACAGGATCGGACCTACGGCTTCGGCACCGCCGAGCTCTTGTAACAATTTGTATGCAATGTTCCCTGACTCCAGATTTGGGAACACTAAAGTGTTGGCCGGGGCGTCTGCCAACGTACTAAATGGAAAATTATCCTGCAACAGTTCGTTGTTAATGGCAAAGTTTCCCTGCATTTCGCCATCCACTACAATTTCCGGATGATTTTGATGAAGAAGCCTCACGGTTTCCCTTACTTTGTTTGGTGTTATCCCATCATTAGAACCAAAGTTTGAATATGATAATAAAGCAATGCGCGGTTTAATGTTAAACTGTTTAACAGATTTATCGATCAACAAGGTGATATCTACCAGTTCTTCTGCAGTTGGTTCTACGTTTACAGTAGTATCGCCAAAGAAAACAGGACCTTTTTTGGTCATCATCATATACATACCTGCAACGCGTTTAACACCTGGCTCTACACCGATTACCTGAAGCGCAGGTTTAATGGTAGCGCCATAATTTTTGGTCAAACCCGAAATCATGGCATCAGCCTCACCAAATTCAACCATCGAAGCACCGTAATAGTTACGGTCTCTCAATAGTTTTGTCGCATCGCGCATGGAAGAAACCCCCTTGCGCTGGCGTTTTTTGAAAAGTGCGTCTGCATATTGTTGTGTTTTTTCAGGATTCTGCATCTGATCGATGATCTCTACCCCTCCAAGCTCCAACGCATGCTCATCAATAATGGCTTGTATTTTCTCTCGATTGCCCAACAGGATAGGAATGGCAATATTCTCATCTTTTACAATCTGGGCAGCTTTTAAAATTTTATAATTATCAGCCTCTGCAAACACCACCCGTTTAGGATCCATTTTCGCTTTGGTGGTTACCGCTCTCATGATGGCATCATCCAAACCTAAACGTTTCCTTAATTCTTCGTTATAGGCATCCCAATCGGTAATGATTTTTCGGGCCACACCACTTTCTATTGCGGCTTTTGCTACAGCAGTTGATACTTCGGTAATTAACCTAAAATCAACAGGTTTTGGAATGATATAATCCCGCCCGAATTTTAAGTTACGCGCATTATAAGCCAGGTTAACTGCTTCCGGAACAGATTTTTTAGCCAGTTCGGCAATGGCCTTAACTGCAGCTATTTTCATGGCTTCATTAATACTGGTTGCCCGAACATCAAGCGCTCCGCGAAAAATATAAGGAAAACCCAGTACGTTGTTCACCTGGTTCGGATAATCAGACCGGCCGGTAGCCATGATCAGATCTTTACGGGTTTTTATTGCGAGTTCATAGGCAATTTCCGGATTTGGATTCGCCATTGCGAAAACAATCGGATTTTTGGCCATCCCCACTAACATGTCCGGAGAAATGACATTTGCTGCCGAAAGTCCGATAAATACATCAGCCCCTTTCATGGCTTCTCCAATATTAGAAATACCTGTTCTGGTGGTGGCAAAACTCATGCGGATATCGTCCAGATCGGTACGGTGTATATCAATTAAACCATTGATATCAAACATGACCAAATTCTCTTTTTTAACACCCAAACTCAGGTACATTTTAGAGCAGGAAACTGCTGCAGCACCCGCGCCGCTTACCACAACCTGAATTTTATCTATTTTCTTTTTCTGGATTTCACAGGCATTTAATAATGCTGCCCCAGAAATAATGGCTGTTCCATGCTGATCATCGTGCATTACCGGGATGTTCATCTCCTGTTTTAAACGGCGCTCGATCTCGAAACATTCAGGAGCCTTAATATCCTCAAGATTAATCCCTCCGAAAGTAGGCTCTAAAGCTTTAACGATTTTCACAAAATCATCTACATTTTCAGTATCCAGCTCCAAATCGAAAACATCAATGTCGGAGAATATTTTAAATAAAAGGCCTTTACCTTCCATTACCGGTTTACCTGCTTCGGGGCCAATATTGCCCAGGCCTAAAACGGCTGTTCCGTTACTGATTACGGCAACTAAATTACCTTTAGCGGTATATTTATAAACATCCTCTTTATTGTTTGCTATTTTCAAACAAGGCTCAGCAACTCCTGGAGAGTATGCCAGGGTTAAATCCCTTTGTGATGTTGTAGGTTTAGTAGGTACTACTTGTATCTTTCCCGGACGGCCTTGCGAGTGGTAATCCAACGCATCTTGCTTTCTATTCGTATTACTCATTAAGTAACTTATTAGTGACGGCGCAAAGGTACAATTCTTTTTATGAGGCTTAAAATAAAAAGCTGTTCATAAATTAAACCAGATGCGAAACTAATCTACCGGTAAAACGAAATAGATTAAACCAAATATTAAGATGCAATTTTCAGAAATACCTGATCGATAAGTAAATACCTTGGACCGGTTTGAAGTTTTATCCCTTGCTAATTTTCAATATCATACCAACCTGCAAACCTGCTTTTGATAAACGGTTGTCCCTTCTGATACTTTGGACAGTTGCCCCATCAAATTTTTCTGCAATTTCTGATAAGGTATCGCCTGTTTTCACTTTGTAACTTAAAAACGATGATGGTGCTTTTAACGGTGTACGGTTTTTGGCATAAATCTTTAATCTTTGTCCAGGCACAAGAGTTTTGCTTTTTAAACCGTTCCAAACCCGTAAATCCTGTACTTCTACACCGTATTTGTCGGCAACCATTGTTAAACTTTGTCCTGAGGTAACTTTATGATAAACCACGGCCGATGTAGCTATCACTTTGTTCTTTTGCTTGCTTAAATCCCTTACATCGTCCGTACTGGCAGCCACCACTTTCATGTCAACATCGATATCGTGGTTATTCAGCACGTCGTAAATACCTGCATAATCAATATCCCTTAATTTAGGCATTACAATACGCTTGGGATCCTCATCCGTGCCGTTAACAATCTTTTTCTTGTACGATGGGTTTAAGGCCAATATGGCTTGTTCTTCAATATTAAGCGCTTTGGCCAGGGTAGCTAAGGATACAAAACGGGTAGTTTGCACCGTGTCGGTTTTCAAAAACATGCTCGAAGCCTGTGCCGTAATCTGGTGTTTGTGGGAATAATTCATTACATAAACCGCAGCGATAAAGGCAGGCACATAATTTCTGGTCTCCTTAGGTAAAAACTGCCTGATTACCCAAAAATCCCTCGATCCCGCTTTATCAATAGCCCGGTTCACATTACCCTTTCCACAGTTGTAAGCGGCAATGGCTAACAGCCAGTCGCCAAGTTCTTCAAAAGCATCTCTAAAATAAGCTGCAGCAGCATAACTGGCCTGAATTGGATCTTTGCGTTCATCTACAAAGTTATCCATCTTTAAACCATAGGCCTTGCCCGTACCGAACATAAACTGCCAGATGCCTGTTGCCCCTACTCTTGAAATCGCATGCGGATTCATCTGCGATTCTACAATAGTAAGGTATTTTATTTCCTGCGGAATGTTATAGTCTTTTAAAGCCTTATCAAAAATCGGGAAGTAATAGCTTGATAAACCGATCATTTTACCAAACATATCCTTACGCTTGGCATAAATATCGATATACTGCTGAACGTATTCGTTGTAGGGAAGCGGTACCGTTTTCGCAATAGAATCTAACCTGAGTTTGTAGATAAAGTTTTGCCCCATGGTTAATGGGTTTTCAGAAACAACCGGTACAGCTACAGTATCGGTATTGATAAAGATGTTGTTATGAATCTTCGGAAGACTATCCAGTTTGAGTGTTTGTTGCGCAGACGAGGAAGAAACGTATCCTAAACAAGCACAAATTGAAGCAAAAAGTAATTTTTTAATCATGGGCTATTGGTTCAAACTTTCATTAACCGTGTTTGTGTCCTCACAAACCTTTATACAGATTCCTTTTTCTTTCCATATCAAGGAAAGTTAAGAACCTGCGAACCTTCCAGACGACGCCTGGAAAAACAGTTAATAAAATGCCATTGCCATACTTACTATAATGCCTTTTGCATTAAATTGCTTCGTAACCCGCAATGACGATAAAACTATGATAAAAATGCCTGAGAAAAAGCCAAAAGCTTATCTTCCTCAAAATGTTTGGCTGTAAATTGTATACTTAACGGCAAACCCGCAGCATTATTGCCTATTGGCAAAGCAATTGCCGGATTTCCGCTTAAAGATGGTAATACGGTAAAAATATCAGCCATGTACATCACCAGTGCATCTTGTAGATGATCACCTATTTTAAAAGCTGCTGTTGGTGCCACAGGAGAAAGAATTAAATCAAACTCCTGAAACAAAGCATCCATTTTTTCTCTGATCAACCGACGCACCTGCTGTGCCTTTTGATAATAAGCATCGTAATATCCTGCACTTAAAACAAAAGTACCTAAAAGGATGCGTCGTTTTACTTCTTCGCCAAAACCTTCGGCGCGGGATAATTTATAAAGTTCATTCAGGGATTTTGCTTCCACGTTACGGTGTCCGTAATGCACACCATCATAACGCGAAAGATTTGAAGAAGCTTCGGCTGTTGTTAAAATATAATAGGCGGGAACCAGATAATCCAGCAGATCAAAAGAAACATACTCTACAGTATGCCCATCAGCTTTCAGCTGCTCAATTGATTTTAATATAGCAGATTTAATTTCGGGATCAAGCGCCTCGCTTTCTATCGTTTCCTTTAATACCGCTATCTTATGTTTTTTCTGTTCATTCAACAGAACAGGATAATCAGGTACTGTAAGAGCAGAAACTGTTGAATCGTAATCATCTGCACCAGCTAAAACCTGTAAAAGCAAAGCTGCATCTTCTACTGAAGAGGTAATAGGGCCAACCTGGTCGAAAGAGGAAGCATAAGCGATAACACCATACCTCGAAATACGCCCGTATGTAGGCTTAAGTCCAATCTGACCGCAAAATGCAGCAGGTTGTCTTACCGATCCACCGGTATCGGTACCTAAGGCAGATAAACACATATCGGCCTGCACTGCTACAGCCGAGCCTCCTGAAGAACCGCCCGGAACAAGCTCAGGATTTGCTGCATTTCTAGCAGGCCCAAAATATGAGGTTTCATTAGAACCGCCCATAGCAAATTCATCACAGTTTAAACGGCCGATAATAACGGCATCTTCCTGTAATAAACGTTGCACAACTGTTGAAGAATATGGAGATACGAATCCATCAAGCATTTTTGATGATGCCGTAACAATATGGCCTTCATAACAGATATTATCTTTAATACCGATTACCATCCCTGCAAGTTTACCTGCAGTACCATTTTCTATTTTTTGCTGTACCGCTTTCGCCTGAACTTCGGCCGATAAAAAAAACACCTCATTGAATGCATTGAGGTGTTCATTATTTTCAATTTGCTTAAAATAATAAGCCAATAAATCGGGTAAAGTTAATTGCTTTTGCGAAATGAGTGTTTGAATCTCTTTCAGAGAGCTGTATTTCTTCAAAACTAAAATTATTGCAATTAAACGGTTTTATCACGGTTAGATGGATCTACCTGATCGCCATCAACCCCATCTTTACCATCTTTAAATTCTTTAACACCTTTACCTAAACCCCTCATCAGTTCAGGAATTTTTTTACCACCAAATAATAACAATACCACTACCGCAATAATGATAATTTCTGGTGTTCCAAGCATTGCTGCTATTGTTGTATTTAACATGATTTTTTTGTTTAAGCTTTTTCTTTGTCAGTTACAATTTTTTCATCCGTAGGCTTTGCCAGATCGATATGTGGCACACCTGGCTCAACCTTTTCATCAACAGGTAATTCTTCTGTTGGGTGATGACGTTCACTATGGGTATTTACAGCTGTTTCTTCCGCTTCTTCTTTATCTAAGTCCATAGCATTAATATTTCTGTGAATTTCACGCTTTACACCATCAGAGGCATCTTTAAACTCCCTGATCCCTTTCCCCAGTCCTCTTGCCAGTTCAGGTAATTTTTTACCACCGAACAATAACAGAACTACCACTAAAATGAGTACGATCTCCGATCCACCCATGTTTAAAAACTCTAATAACGTGCCTTGATACATCACTAATATAATTTATACAAATATAGACATTTTAAAAACTATTCTTTTACCTACTAATCCAGGCTTCAGGATTTAAAGCGGCCTGCCCTCTTCTAATCTGAAACTTTAAAACCGCATCATCACCAGTATTGGCAACAACTCCGATGGTTTGTTTGGTATCAACAGAATTACCAACACTTACACTAACCGATTTTAAATTCTGGTATACCGTAAAGTATTCACCATGGTTGATCAGTACTACCGTTCTACCCATCACTACCTGTACTGCTGCAACTTTACCTGCAAATACTGCTCTGACCGCTGCACCATCTGTTGTTGTAATATCTACACCATCGTTGGTATAACTTGCCTGGTCTAACTTATGCAGGCCAAACCTTTCGGTTATTGTTCCTGTTGACACCGGCCAAGGTAACCTTCCTCTGTTATTTTCAAAGCCTGCCGACAGTCTTGCCGTCTCTGGAGTTGCCGTTAGCAATTCTCCGGTCGATTTGGCTTTGGCCGTTGGTGTAGCAGGAGTTGCCGGTGCAGGTTTATTTTCGGCCTTAGCTTTAGCGGCAGCAATTCTTGCTTCTTCTGCTGCTTTCCTTCTTGCCTCTTCTTCCGCCTTTCTTCTTGCCTCTTCAATGGCACGTTGAATGGCTGCCCTAATGGCCCTGTCTATCTGCGCCTGTTGTTTTTTGCGGCTGTTAATATCCTGCCTAAACTGTTTTTCGTCTTTGCTCAGCTTATTTAACTCAACAGATTGTTTACTCTTATCTTTACTTAAACGCTCACGCTCTCTTTCCTGTTCTTTCAGGAGGTCGCTTTTTTCTCTAAGTGTTTTATCCAACACTTTAATCTTTCCGTTCAGGTCTTGCTGCGTATTTTCTATATAGCCAGCCTGTTTTTTACGGTACTGACTAAACTGCTGTAAATATTTAATCCGTTTGTAAGCTTGATTAAAATCCTTTGCTGCAAAAATGAACATCATTTTGTCGTACGAGTTTCTATTCCGTTGTGCAAAGCGGATCATTCCTGCATATTCTTTTTTAAGATCACCTAACTGACCTTGTAATGTATGTACGGTATTTGTGTTCTGAGAGATTTGGTTATCCAGATTTTTTATTTCAGAGTTAATGGTGCCAATTTTATCCTGGCGCAACCTAATCTGGGCATTTATGGTATTAATCTGCTGTATGGTAAGCTTTTTACCATTAGCAGTTTTATTCAAATTCTTTTGAAGCTGTTCGATTTCACGTTGTATAGCTTCTTTTTTCCTTCTGAGCTGGCTTTCAGTTTGTGCAACCGCAGAAAGCGTTAACAAACTTAAAAAAAAGATAAATAGGAGTTTTTGTAGCTTCATTAAGCCAAAAGTATAAAATTTTTACAGTAAAAAGCATTAAAATTGAGATAGTAAAGTCATTATTACTTATTACAGAATGCTCTTCACTTAATCTTCATATAATGCAGAGATTGCCAAATAGCCTGGTGCAAAGCAGCAGATCTGTTTGGCAATAGAATGAAATAGTAACTGTAATGAAGTTATTTTACAACTGTAAACCTCTTCGGTACATTAAACGGAAAATCTACCGGAACATTGCCATCAATTTTCACAAATTGAAGATCGATATTTATGGTTTTCGCTTTAGATAGCGTTTTGATTTTTAAGGCACTAGGAAATAAAGATTCGTTTAGTTTTTGATAGTCAGTATAGGTAACTTTTAAAGCCTGACCGTTTTTAGCATCATTTAAATTCGTTTCAGATACTTTAAAAAGTGTATTAAAAAGCAGTCTGTAGTCTAAAGCTGATTTGCTTCCGGAAACTACCCAAACACCATTTTCCTGTTTAACATCTGATTCTGCAGTTAAAAACTCTCCCATGGCATTGCCCGTTAAAATAGCCTGTAGGGTACTAAAATTAACCTGTTTGTTGGTAAAATTATAAATATAACTGAACGGTTTTTTAAGGTATTCGCTTTTCATCCGGTTCATGATCTTGATGCTATCTGGCGTAATTAAAGCCCTGGCCACCTCTGCCATTCCACCTAATGCGGTAATACTTACCCAAATGGTCTCCTTGTCTTTCATTTTGAAATTCATGGTTACATCATTTGCATCGCCGGCAATATCCAAAGTTGCTTTTGCTTTAAGCGAAAGCGTATTAAATTTAAGTTGTTTGCTATTTAATAAGGTTAAGGCTTCTGCTTTAGAGTTATCTGTTTTGGTTTCCGTTTTGGTTGGCGGAGCCACTACAATTTCTTTTTTAGGCTTACATGCCGAAACAAAAATTACTGCGCCCAACAGGAATACACTATTTAAAATATTTCTTTTCATTGATCTTTTTAATTAATACTTCTGATCCGTTTCCGGTCTCTTTTGCCTTTTGCCATTGCATTAATGCAGCATCTTTTTCACCTTTCAAAAAAAGAATATCTCCATATCGCTCCAAGTAAACACCATTCTTATTGCTATTGTTTTGTAAAGCTTTTTCAATCCATGTTTTCGCCAGATCGTATTTCTGCTGTTTAAACAGAATAAAGGCATAAGTATCCGCAACTGAGGGATTATTTGGCATGGCAAGGGCTGCAGTTTCCGCATATTTAGCTGCCTTTGTTAAGTCGTCATTTCTTAATGCCAAATAGTAGGCATAGTTATTCATGATGAGGTAATTATCAGGCTCCAGCACGATGGCTTTTTCGAAAGCTGTTTTTGCCTGGCCAAAATTATTTTGGCTGATGTAGACATCGCCCTGAAGTGCATAAACCTGTGCTTGCAGGCTTTTATTATCCACATCTAACTGTAAAGATGTTTTTAAGTTGTTTTGGGCAGACTCATATTTACCGGTTTTAAACAAGGCATAAGCCATATAATAATATAAACTGGCCTGATTGGGATAAATAGTTAAAGCCTCATCGCCAACTTTTATGGCTTCATCATAGTGCCCAAGCAATGTTTGAATGTTAATCACCTGTTCCCAAACGATGTAAACCTGTTCATTAAGTTTCAATGCCGCCTGATATTGGATCAATGCTTCTTTTAAGTTATTCTGCTGATAAAGCACATCGCCATAAAGCGCTAATGCTTTTGCTTCAGTTGGGTTTTTCTCTGCAACTAACTTACTTAGTCCGGTTACATTTTTAGCAACAACAGGCTGGTTCATTTTCGGAAAAAGTGCGGCAATAATCTTCACCTTTTCTACAAGTGGCATTTCATTGCTTTGAAAAGCCAGTTTTAAGGACGAAAATGCGGCCTCATCATTTTTCTGACTGCGGTAAATATCGGCCAAAGCTAAGTTCACCTCAAAATTATCTGGCTCCAGCTGCTGTGCTTTGGTCAACACTTTTAATGCTTCCTGATCATTTCCCTTCTGCAAAAGCAAACCTGCAGCATATAAATAGTTCTTTACATCGGCCTGGTTGCCTTCCAATAATTTTACAATATCACTTTCAGTAGTAGCACTGCCGTTAGCTTGCAGTCTCTTTCTGGCGTTTACCAGATCCCTTGAATCGCCAAATTTACCTTGAATTTCAACGTAGGTTTTCTTAGCCGCATCTGGCTGGTTAGCCAAAAACTGCGCGTTGGCCTTATCAAAATAATAGGCATCGTTTTCAGGATCAAGACGAATCAACTGATTAAATACCCCGATCAACTCAGGCATTTTATTGCTGCGTTTATATACCTCGCCGAGTAAACGCCAGTACCATAAATTGCCAGCATTTATTTTAATGGCCTGCTTAATGTGTTGTTCAGCTTCCAAAAGTTTATCTAAACGTAGGTCTGCATTGGCCAGTTCGAAGTAAGCAGCATGGTTATTAGGATCTAACCCAATAATTTTATTGAAATTGGTAGCGGCTACTACATAATTTTCAGACATTTTCTCGCGCAGACCAGCAAAAAATAATTGCTTTACCATATTGCTATCGCGATTGGTACCTGGCGTAACTGTTCCCTGCCCCAAAGCCTGAAAGCTAAAGAAAACAGTTCCGATAAGAAAATGCATTTTATACATCATAACATCCAAAAATTAACTCCGAACTCGAAACTGAACTCGAAACTATTTCCCCGTATGTCCGTAACCACCTTCGCCGCGCGCTGTTTCACCCAGTTCTGTAACTGGCTGCCAGTTCACCGTTTCATGCTTGGCCACTACCATTTGGGCAATTCTGTCGCCATTAACAATTTTAAAATCTGTATCTGATAAATTTACCAATAAAACTTTTATTTCGCCACGGTAATCGGCATCTATGGTACCTGGTGAATTTACAATGCTGATGCCGTGTTTATAGGCCAGGCCACTTCTTGGTCTGATCTGTGCTTCGTAGCCAATAGGCAGTTCAATAAACAGGCCTGTAGGTACCAAAAGGCGCTGTAAAGGTTTAAGTACTATTTCTGCTGTGATCGCTGCCCTTAAATCCATTCCTGCAGCATGAGCAGTTTCGTATTGAGGAAGCGGATGTGCTGATGTATTGATGATTTTTATTTCCATTTTACGAGATGTGGGATTGGAGATATGAGATTTTAGATTCAGGAGGTGAGATCAGAAAAAATTGCCAATCTTAATCATTTACCTTTTAAGTATTTTCATTAAATCTCCCTTTTCGAAATAAGCAATACCTACAACAAAGGCAATTAACATGGCATTACCAATGTAAATGTTTTTATTAAATACAAAAAATGAAGAGAATACAATAATAGTTGAAATTATTAAATACGAAAAAATCTTTTTAAGGTTATAAGGTATAGGATAATATTTTTGTCCGAGAACATAAGATAAAACCATCATTACAAAATAAGCCAACATACTTACCCATGCAGACCCCATATAGCTAAATCGCGGAATTAAAATCACATTGAGCACAATTGTAATTACCGCTCCGGCTACAGAAATATAGAGTCCGAATCGAGTTTGATCAGATAAGCGATACCAGATAGATAGATTCATGTAAATACCCAGGCACACATAACCCAATAACAAATAAGGAACTGCCGGTAAACCTACCCAATATTCTTGTTTACGGATAAAAAATTTCAGTAGCTCAATATTGGCAATAATGGCAATAAAAAGAACTGATAGGGCGATTACGAAATATTTCAAAATTGTAGCATAAGTATCTCTCGCATTTTTCTCTTTTGCATGGCTGAAGAAAAACGGTTCGGCGCCGAGCCTGAAAGCTGTTATAAAAATACTTAAGAAAATCGCTATTTTACACACAGCACCATAAATTCCAACCTCTCCATCGGCAATTTCAGGTGGCAATAGTTTTTGAAGTACTATTTTATCCAGGTTCTCGTTCACAATAAATGACAGGTTCGCTACTAAAATTGGCCAGCTGTAAGAAAACATGTTGCTAAAAAGTTTACTATCGAAACGCAGTTGCAATTTCATAAATTCGGGCAGCAAATAAATGAGTGTAACAATAGACGCAATAAGGTTAGCTACAAAAACATAACCGATCCATTGATGCTTGTACCATGAAGCAAACCATTCCGCACCAATCCAATTGTGTTTTATGTTGGCAGGAATTAGGTATATGAATACAAGGTTAAAACCAACAAAACAACCGATATTTAAAAACTTGGCAATACTATATTTAAAGGGCTGACCATCAGCTCTCAATTTCGCAAAAGGAATTACACAAATAGCATCTATAAAAAGTATCCACAGAAAGAAACTGACATACTGTTTATAATCTGCAATATCCGAGACCCTGGTTGCCAAATAACCTGCAATAGAAGAGGAGAAAATTAAACCTGTAATTAAGAAAAGTAATGAAATAAAAGCAATGCAAAGAAATGAATTGTTATATACCTGTTGCTTTTTATCTTCAAACTTATTCAAATACCTAAAGTAGGTACTTTCCATACCAAAGGCCAAAACCGCATTAATTAATGATGCATTGGCATACATATTTGTGAAAATGCCATAAACACCTTTTTGGTAAACACCGGTGTAAATGGGCGTAAGGATAAAATTGAACAACCTGGAGAAAACGGTACTAATACCATAAACCATGGTCTGCCCAAGAAACTTTTTATATACAGACATCAATATTGAGATTTGAGTATTGCGTATTGAGATCAGCTCCTTGACAGAGCCATAAAGCAATCCAACAATTCAGCAATTTATTTTCTTAAGACTTCAAAATTACGATAGTTTTTTACTTCACCATCGCTTACCGATACATTTTCGACACGAGAACGGTCAGGCCCTTCATGGCACCAGTTTACAAATTCTTCCAAAAAGATCTCTTCGCCTTCTGCTTCGATATAAACCGATCCATCTTTTTCGTTCTTTACAAAACCGTTTACCATCATCTGGTTGGCAATAATTTTAGTAGTTTCTCTAAAACCAACGCCCTGCACTTTACCGGTTACTGTTATATTGAGGTGTTTCATTTATTATTGTAAAGTTGAAATGTATAAATGCAAAGGTAAACGAATTATCACAATTCTTTAGTACCTGGTAATGTGGGTACCAAACTGACTATAGATAGGGCAAGTTGAATTCCACTATAAACAGAATTATAATTAGACTGGTTATCATTAACACTAATTTTTCGGGAATAGATTAACATTTAGGTAATTTGAATTATAAAACGGAGACGATAATGAGTGTACATATAGGATTGATGATCTGGAAGGAAATGAAGACCAAAGAGATTCCCATTTCCATATTTGCAGAAAAAATGGCCATCAGCAAAACCAAAGCGCAGGAAATCATTAACAGTGCTACCTTAGATGTTTCTTTACTGGCCACTGTGAGTGAGGTACTGGGCTATAATTTTTTTAGTTATTACGAAAAGGGCAAGCTGTTTTCCGAACTCAATAAAAAAGAAACACAGGCATCAGCTGAAGAAATTAAAAGACTAAAAAGCCTGCTCAGTGAGAAAAACAAAACGATCGAACTGAAAGATAAAATGATCCAAAACCTCTCACATACCGTTTCTTTGCTCGAAAAAGTCCAATATCGGTAATTTGGAAGGTAATAACGTTTCACTCCGATTTCTTAAAATAAATCTCTCTTGCCAATACATATTCAATCTAACTACCCAATTCGTTTTGTATCTGCGCAAGCTGGGTTAATTTGCTTTTAAACTCCTTCCATATTTCTTCCAGAATAGCCCCCGCAGGTTTGATTTCTCTAAGCATTGCCGAAACCTGACCGATTTCGAGTTCACCGTTTGCTGTGTCGCCTTCAAACATCCCCAGTTTTGCTCTGGCATGGCCCAAAAGTTCTGAAAGCTCATTACGACTTGCTCCTTCAGCTTCAGCATTGGCAACAGCATCGGCAAATTCGTTTTTCAATAACCTTACCGGAACCAGTTTTTTCATCGCCAGTTTAGTGTCGCCTTCAGTAGCAGCAATAATTTTATGTTTAAATGCTTCGTGAGCAGATGATTCTTCGGCTAACGCAAAAGCCGAACCGATTTGGACCGCATCGGCACCTAAGGCAAATGCAGCCAGCATGGCTTTTCCGCTCCCAATACCCCCAGCCGCGATTACCGGAATTTTAACCTTCTCTTTAATCATCGGGATTAAACACATGGTAGTGGTTTCTTCTCTCCCATTATGCCCTCCCGCCTCAAAACCTTCGGCAACAATCGCATCAACACCGGCTTCCTGCGCTTTTATGGCAAATTTTGTATTCGCAATAACATGAACGACTGTAACACCCCTTTCTTTTAAAAAACTGGTCCAGGTTGCTGGATTACCGGCAGAAGAAAATACAATTTTCACCTGCTCTTCAATTACAACATCTATAATTTGCTGAATATCAGGATAAAGCAATGGAATATTAACACCAAAGGGCTGATGAGTAGCTAATTTGCATTTTTGAATATGCGATCTTAACACTTCAGGGTACATCGAACCTGCTCCAATAATGCCCAGGCCTCCCGCATTCGAAACCGCTGAAGCTAGTTTCCAGCCGCTACACCAAACCATTCCAGCCTGGATAATAGGGTATTTAATATTAAATAGTTTACAGATGGGGTTCATAAGGAAATTTACTTTATAAATGATAGGCGAATAATGAGTATCAAGTTATTCTGAAAGATCTAAATTAAGAAAATAGTGGCCTTTGCCTAAACTTCTCTTTTCAAGAATCCCCATCCGTTGGCTAATTTAAAATTAACCTTAAAAAACTAAATTTTTAAGGTTAAAAGCTAAAATCGAATTAAAAAGATTGAAACCGATACGTTGTACATTAAAAAATGCTTATTAATGTACAAAGATTCATATAACCTAAAAACTTAGGGCGAATAAGTTTATCCTTTAAAAAAACGATTTCTAAAGTTATTAGAAAAATGGATAATCATTTAAATCAACCGCTTAACCTGGTCGCTTTCAATTATAAAATCAGCCGTTAGCTGGATTAAATTCAATCCTGGCTTTTTGCCAACCTCTATTGTTCCCATTTGCTGATCAAGCTCCAAAAACTTTGCTCCGTTTATAGTTCCCCAGCTTAATAGCTTTTCAAAAGGAACTTGCTTGTATTTCTGCAATGTCTGCATCTCTGACAAGATATTAAGTTGATGGTTGCTGGCCAAACTATCTGTTCCTAAGGTGATGTTTACAGTTTCGTCCATTAACAGATCAACATCAGGTAATGCGTTTTCGATATACAAATTGGCCTGCGGACAAAGGCACCAATACAGATTGGGATTACTTTGTTTAGCAAATTCAACATCTGCTTTATTCGTAACCGTATTATGTACGAGTAAAGTTTTTTGTTTTTTAATATAAGGCAGCCAGGTTTTTAATGATGTTTTGTTCGTTGGATCAAAAAAATCGATATCCATGCCTAAAAACTCATAAAGCTTTAGAAAACCGCCAGTTTTGCTTTCAAAAAAAACATTTTCATCAACAGTTTCCTGGTTGTGCACACTGATAAATGCATTTGATTTTTCGGCCTCTTGCCTAATTAATTCAAAGAGTTCAGGTGAAACGGTATAAGGCGCGTGTGGAACTATCGTTGCATGCAGGGGTTCAAAATCATTTTTGATTTCTTTCAAATGATCCATTATAACAGCTGCACGTTCAGGGTTAAAACCTAAAGCCTCTATAAAGGTGTGATAATAGATCTTACTTTTTTCTTTTATTTTTTTAGACGAGATCTGGTTGGAAATATCGCCAACAGCCACAATTCCATTATCGAACATTTGCTGATCAGCTTGTTGCATCGCCAAATCTATCCGGCTGGCATCGCCATTTCTGCTTTTAATAATATGCTGTACAAATTCTACCAAACCCGTTTGCTCAGGAATTTGACCCAACATGTGCGATAATTCTAAATGACAATGGGTATTAACAAAGCCAGGAACGATTACTCCGTTATACTTAATGATCTCCAAATCAAGATTTAAATAATCTTTTTCGGCGAAGACTTCTTTTATTTCGCCATCTGGCGTTACTGCCACTACTCCATTTTTAATTGGCAGGGATGAAACAGGAAAGATCCAATCAGCTGAAAAGTATTTTAACATATCGCAAATTAATGGAATAATCGGATCAAATAAAATATTTTCTAAGCCTGCTCTATCTGGTCATGAAGTGATTTTGAAATTACCAATCCTAAGAAATTAGATTGCTAAAAAAGAGCCTCCTATCGGAATCGAACCAATGACCTACTGATTACAAGTCAGTTGCTCTACCAGCTGAGCTAAGGAGGCTTTAATCGGGCTGCAATGATAGAAAAAAATCTTCATTTTAAAAAATCGAAACTTTTTTCGTGCTGTCAACCGATGTGCTATCAGATGTTAGTATCTGACAGCTAAATGAACGCTGTAGTAGAATTGTAAATGGCAATGCCACTCCAAAGATTAAAATCTGGCAGATGGTTACATCTGAAGGCAAAAAAAGCAATCCTAAACCATAGCGTTCAATAGGAAAGACTGCAAAACGTGTTGTTATTCACCACAAAATGTGGATAAACTCCACAATATTAAAACTTTGGCACAAGAACAAGACATTGATAATCAATAATTTAATAAAAATATTCTGTTTGGCATTATTATGAAACATTAGCAAGTATTGTTACACAAATTAAATTTTAAAATATATACTATGAAAAAGTTCGTTTTAGCAGCTACAGTATTAGCATTAGCAGGATTCTCAACAGTAAAAGCAAGTGAAGTAAAAGATTTTAAAACTACTGCAATTGTAGCAGTTCAAGATAGCGCAGTAAAAACTCCCGTTAAATTGGAAGAATTACCTGAGCCAGTAACAACCGCATTAAAATCTGATGCGTACAAAGGATGGACCGCTACTGAAGCCTGGTCGGTGAAAGAAGGTACTAAAGAGTACTATTTAATCAACGTGAAAAAAGAAGCAGAAACTGGTTCTGTTAAAATCGATAAAGATGGTAAACCAGTTCAATAAATAAAATTAATTAGCGCTCTGTAATTAACGAGTATTTAACGTAACATGAGTTACAAAACATATTTAAAACATCATATTATGAAAAAGATCATTTTAGCCGCCACTTTAGCATTCGCAGGATTCACAGCAGTACAAGCAAGTGAAGTAAATACAATCAAAAACGCTGCAATTGTTGCAGTTCAGGATAGTGCAGTAAAAACGCCAATTAAATTGGAAGAGCTTCCTGAGCCAATTACAACGGCTTTAAAATCTGATACTTATAAAGATTGGACTGCTACTGAAGCTTTCACAGTAAAAGAAGGTACTAAAGAGTATTATTTAGTAAATGTTAAAAAAGAAGCAGAGACTGGTTCACTTAAATTTGACAAAGACGGTAAGCCAATTCAATAAATAAAATTAGTTAACGCTTAGTAATTAACAAGTATTTAACGTAACACGAGTTACAGAACATATTTAAAAACATCATATTATGAAAAAGATCATTTTAGCCGCCACTTTAGCATTTGCAGGATTCACAGCAGTACAAGCGAATGAAGTAAATACGATCAAAAACGCTGCAATTGTTGCAGTTCAGGATAGTGCAGTGAAAACGCCAGTTAAACTGGAAGAATTACCTGCTCCAGTAACCACAGCACTAGCATCTGATGCTTATAAAGGATGGACTGCTACTGAAGCCTGGTCGGTGAAAGAGGGGACAAAAGAATACTACCTGATCAATGTTAAAAAAGAAGCAGAAACTGGTTCTGTTAAAATTGATAAAGACGGTAAACCCGTACAATAAAACCCAAATAATTACATCTACCTATAATAAGAAAGCCGGATTATGTCCGGCTTTTCTTATTTTTGTTACATGGCGAGAATCCTGATTTTAGAAGACGATACCACATTTGCCCAATTACTTGATGGTTTTTTAACAAAAAACGGTCACGAGATTACGCTTGTAACCCAAGTTAAGCAATCATTTAAGCAAGTTGAAACCAATACATTTGATTTACTTTTAATAGATTACCGCCTGCCAGATGGAACGGGATTTGAAGTGCTTACCCATCTCCGCGATCTAGGTCTTTCTATTCCGGTAATTATTATGACCAGCTTTAACGATGTCCGTACTGCGGTAAAATCTATTCAACTAGGTGCGTTTGATTACATTACCAAACCGGTTAATCCGGATGAACTTTTAATGGTGATCAAAAATTCCTTAACCAAAAAGGATTTAAAAAGTGTTGAACCAAAAGAAGTAAACAGCGATTTTATAAAAGGAAAAAGTGCCATTGCAGATAAATTGTATGAACATATTAATTTGGTAGCACCTACCGATATGTCGGTAATTATACAGGGCGAAAGTGGTACAGGAAAAGAATTTGCAGCCAGAACCCTGCACCAGCAGAGCAAACGTGCCAATCAACCTTTCGTTGCCATAGATTGCGGTGCATTATCGAAAGATTTAGCTGCAAGCGAATTATTCGGACATGTTAAAGGCGCATTTACAGGGGCATTAAATGATAAGAAGGGTCAATTTGAGGCCGCCAACGGGGGAACTTTGTTTTTAGATGAAGTGGGCAACCTGAGTTACGAAGTACAAATTAAACTGCTCAGGGCTTTGCAGGAAAGGGTCATCCAGCCTTTGGGCAGTACCAAACAGGTCCCTGTTAATGTCCGCATCATCACGGCAACCAATGATGATCTGGCCAATAGTATGCAACAGGGAGAATTTAGAGAAGATTTATATCACCGTTTAAATGAGTTTAAAATCCAGCTTCCGCCGTTACGGGATAGGGGCGGAGATTTAGAATTGTTTATCAACCATTTTATAACTTTATCAAATCGCGATTTAGGCCGGAATGTTAAAAGTATTTCTGCTGAAGCGAAAGCATTATTGCTGAGTTATGATTGGCCGGGTAATCTCCGCGAGCTTAGCAATGTAATTAAAAGAATGGTTTTATTGAGCCAGGGCGATGTTGCCCAGATTACTGCACTACCTGATGAAATGATGATTTCTGTTCATCAGCAATCGGCCCCTGGCAATTCTTCAGACCTAAAGGCTGTTAACGAACAGAATGAAAAAGCGTTGATTACAGAAACGCTGATCAAAGTAAGATATAACAAATCAAAAGCTGCAAAGATCTTAAACATTGACCGTAAAACGTTGTATGCCAAAATGGAACGCTATGGCATAGAATAGTTATTCGGCATTGGCATAGTCGATTTTTTCTATAAAAGCTATTAAATTGTCCAATTCGTGGATCTGTAATAACACTTCAGATTTAATATTTTCTGTTAAACCTTTTTCTACTATTTCCATTTCCAAGGTTCTAAAGGCATTAGCTAATGTCTTAGCGCCCATTTGCGCTACACGCCCGGCAAGGCGGTGAACCAATAACCTGCTCTTATCCTGATCGTTTTCAACGAGGTGTTTTTTAAGTTCTGCCGAATCATCGATCGAGTCTTGTTTAAAACGATTAAGGATTTTTTCCAACAGCTCCTGATCACCAAAAGTCATTTTTTCGATAGAAGAAAAATCAAATTCAGGCTGCTTTGTCAATATTTCAGTTTTATCGAAAATGGACAGAATATCAACTGCCCTAAACGGTTTCATAATCAGACCATCGAAACCCTCGCTCAAAACCATTTCACGCTCTTCGGGTAAAACCTGCGCGGTAATGGCATAAAATTTAATATTTTGCGGCAGTTTCCTTTTCAATAAGTGGCAAAGTTCAAAGCCTGTCATTTCTGGCATTCGCATATCAATCAGAACATACTTTAAATCAGCATCAGCTTCGGTTTGAAGAATATCTGCTACCTGTGTAAAACTCCTGTAAGGGATTTTATTTTTCTGAAAAATCATGCCACATAAATCCAGAATAAGTTTATCGTCATCAATTACCCATACGGTACCTGGGTTTACAATGACATAATGCGTTAAGTCTAAAGCATCATTTATACGTTCGTTGGTATTTTCATATTTCATGTAAATATTAAATGTGGTACCAACGCCAGGTTTACTTTTTACATAAATCCTTCCACCCTGGGTTTCAATCAAAGATTTAACTATAGGTAGCCCCAATCCTGTACCAGTCGGGTTAATAATATATTTCTCCGGAGATTCTATCTGCTCAAATTCATTGAATATTTTCGGAATATCTTTTTCATCAAAACCAATTCCAGTATCTTTTATCGTAAAGTGGAAGTGCAGATCCTCTCCTTGCCTTTTGTAAGTTGCCGTAAGCTTAATTTCGCCTTTCAAAGTAAATTTCACCGCATTCCCCAATAAGTTAAATAAAATCTGCTTTAGCCTAAAAACATCACCTTTTACAAATTCCAAATCAGCAAGATCAAATGCTGTATTCAACTGAAGTAATTTCTGTTCTGCCAATGGCCGCATCACCGAAACAACTTCTTCCAAAGCTTTTCTGATATTAAATACCTGGTTATTAAAGCTAAATTCTCCCGAAGTAATCCGGTTATAATCTAATACCTCGTTAACAATCTGAAGTAAATGAATAGAAGACTGGTAAATGGCATCCACATCTTTTTTGTTAGGCACATCCTGCTGCGTAATCAGTTCGGCATAGCCTAAAATAGATTGTAGTGGGGTTCTGATTTCATGGCTCATGTTCGATAGGAACCGCTGCTTGGCTTTACCATGGTATTCGGCCTCATCTTTAGCCAGTTCTAATTCTTTTCTATACCTGTTGCTTTTTGTGATATCTGTCAAAATCAAATACAGCAAAATAACCGTTAACAGAAAAAAGATAATAATAATGGTTGTGATCTGGGTAATTCCATCATTAACTACTTCTTTGGCCTGGATCCCGTTCAAATCTACCTGTGCTACCGCCTGCCCTTCAACCTCTCTTAAGATCTGCAGCATTTTAGCGGTTAGGGCATTACTTGCACTTGATAAATCGGCCTCCCGTTTTAAAAATTTCTGGCTTTTCTGACGTTGTTCAAGCTCAATATTTTTCAGTGAACCCGTCATACTTTTCATGATACTATCTTCAGCCTTTGCATTTAAAGTATCACGTTTAACCTTAAACTCCTCGTTAATGATTTTATAAACATCCGATTTTTTCTTACCAAAAAGTTTACTCAAAAAGCCCCTCGATTTTTGTTCTTCTTCAGGTGCAACGGTGGTAGTTGATGTGGTTGTTTCGGTGGTTAATACCGCACTATCCGTTTGTCTGCTGCGTGTAGCCACCAGCTCATTCAATTTCCGAACCTCATCAGAGAAAGATTTGGTATTTACCAATGTTTCCCTCACCTTCAGGTAGTTCACAAACTGTTTATCGCGATCTGAAAGTAAACTTTTAATCGATTTTATCCTTGCCAACTGTGCAGAATCTCCACGGTATAATTTACGCAGCGTATCTAAACTCGATCTTAACCTACGCGATTCCTTTAGAAAACTGTAGGTTCCCTGTTTATTAAAAGCTTCATCACGTTGCAATTGATCCAATCTGGCTATCTTATGGGAAAGGTCATTAACGATCCTTAACCGATCGTTCGGTGCAGAAATTTCTTCAACGGTATCCAGCATCCTGGTAAAGGCAAACTTACTGATACCCCATGCCAGGAGCAGCGCAAAACAGGCGAACAAAAAACCTATGATCACTTTACTTTTAATTGCCCGGAAGAATCTTTTTTGAATAACAGCCGCCATTGATTTAGATTGTGTAGGTTATCCATTATCATAACGGTTTAACCTTAAGAATTGATATGCATTTATCTTTTACAAATAACGTACCACAAGAAAAATTGATTAAAAAACTTTAATTTTAATCGCCTCAAAAAACAAATCATGAATCGTATCGACCGCCTTTTCGGAATTTTAACCTTGCTCCAATCTAAAAAATACATTACTGCCGAAAAAATTGCAGAACGGTTTGATATGAGCGTGCGTACCGTTTATCGAGATATTAAAGCATTAGGCGAACAAGGAATACCGGTAAGTTTTGAACAGCATAAAGGTTATTATCTGGTACAGGGTTATTTTCTGCCACCTGTTTCTTTTAATATGGATGAGGCCAATGCCCTGCTACTGGTTGAAAGTTTAGTGAATGGATTTGCCGATAATTCTATCCGTACGCATTATTCTACCGCTTTAACAAAAGTAAAGGCAGTATTAAAAACCGGCCAGAAAGAAAAGCTCGAAACTTTAAATCAACATATTAAATTACAGATTCCGCAGAGGTTAAATTTTAATTTCGAATACCTGTCGATTATTCAGCACGCCATTGCCGAAAAACACCTCATTGAACTGAACTATAAAAATAATAAGGAAGAGGTGAGCCTACGGGAAGTTGAGCCGATTGGTTTGATTTTCTATGCTTTTAGCTGGCATTTAATTGCGTGGTGCCACCATCGGAATGAATATCGTGATTTCAATCTTACGAGAATAATCTGCCTTAAAAACTTAAGTGTACCTTTCAAAAAAACACAGCACATGCCGCTAAGTGACTATATGCAACTACTTCCTGTAAATTATTAAAAACATTTTTTCTAGGCTGCCATAGGGTTGTCAGTGGCCAGCGTTTTCTTTGTGTAAACAAACATTAAAAATCATGAGCATCGCTGATTTATTACTTATGGAATTACACATGGCAGAAAAAACGAAACCGAAAAATATGGATATTATTAATTTATTATTGAAAGAATTAGAAGCTGAATTTAATATTACAAAAAAGTTCCTGGCGATTGTACCAGTAGAAAAATTTGACTGGGCTCCACACGAAAAAAGCATGAAGTTGAAATCATTAGCGGTTCATATTGCTGATCTGCCGAGCTGGGTTTCTCTAGCCTTAACTTCTGATGGACTGGATTTCGAAACAGCACCTTATGTAGAAAAACCTATAGAAAATGTTGGTGACCTGGTTAAAATTCTGGAAGAAAATTATAACAAAGGAAAAACTGAATTGGAAAAAGCAACAGAAGAGGATTTAAATGGACGTTGGGTATTGAGTATGGGCAAACAAGTTTTGGCCGATTATTCTAAATATGAAACCATCCGCCATTCCCTTAGCCAAACTACTCATCACAGGGCACAGCTGGGCGTTTATTTAAGATTACTTGATATTCCTATCCCAGGCAGTTACGGACCAAGTGCAGATGACCAAAATTTTTAGCGCGCAATACGTTCAAATGAGGCCATCGAAACCGCGCGTTTTGATGGCCTTTTTGAAATGACTGCCGGATTACGAGGCCTTCTTGATATTTTATTTTTGCTTTACTAGATTTAGCCATGAAAAAAATATTGGCCATTTCAGGAAGCACTAAAGCCATTTCAACTAACGCACTTTACATTACTGCTATCGCGCGGCTTTTAGGTGAAGAGGATATGGTAACAAACTTTCCATCCATTGCAGACATCCCACATTTCAATCCTGATTTAGATTCGGTAGATCCACCGCAGATTGTTCGTGATCTTCGTAAAAGCATCCAATTAGCAGATGGCATCATCATTTCTACACCGGAATATGCAATGGGGCTACCTGGTTCGTTAAAAAACCTACTCGATTGGACAGTGAGTTCTGCATCATTCTCAGGAAAGCCTGTTTTAGCGCTTGTTGCGTCAACCTAGGGCGAAAAAGCCTATCAATCTATTATCGATACTTTAACCGTAATTGAAGCGAGGATATCGCCTATGCTCATCTCCTTTGCGAAAGCTAAAATTACAAGCGAAGCGGTGATTATAGAAAATGAAACTTCAGACTCGCTTAGAAGCCTCGTCCATTCTTTTGTTGCCAGTATGGAGCATGAATAACACAATTTATTTCCGTAAAATTGCAGTATGAACAATAATGCTGCAACCCGTTTAAATAAATTTATCAGTGAAAGTGGATTATGTTCACGCCGTGAAGCAGATCGATATATTGAAAAGGGAACGGTCTTTATTAACGGAAAAAGAGCCAAAATAGGCGATCAGGTTTTTGCAGGAGATAAAGTGATGGTTAACGGCCATAATATCGAACCTAAAGAAGAAAGTAATTTTATCCTACTTGCTTTTAATAAGCCTGTTGGGATTACCAGCACAACCGAAGGGAGCGTACGGGATAACATTGTTGATTATGTTAACCACAGTGAAAGAATCTTTCCTATTGGTAGATTGGACAAAGATTCTTCAGGTCTGATCTTCTTAACCAACAATGGCGATATCGTTAACAAAATTTTAAGGGCAGGAAATAAGCACGAAAAAGAATATGTAGTTACGGTTAATAAACCCATTACCGAAGATTTTATCTTTGAAATGAGTAACGGTGTTCCCATTTTGGGCGTAAATACCCGTAAATGCAAAGTACGCCAGATTAGCACCTTCGTTTTTAATATTATCCTGATTCAAGGTCTTAACAGGCAAATTAGAAGAATGTGCGAGCATTTCGGCTATGAAGTAACCAAACTTGAGCGTACACGCATCATGAATATCAGCCTTAAAGGCATCCCAACAGGAGAATTTAGGGAACTTACCGAAGAAGAGATGAAAGCCATTACCAAAAGTATCGAAAATTCATCTTCAGAAGCTAAAACGAAAACAAAAAGCGCTGCCAGGAAAAAAACAGAAAGTTGGGAGGAAATTCCCGAACTGAGCGCAGAACAGCCTAAAAAAGCGTTCAAACCTAAACCCGCTACGCAAAAATCTAACATCAAAAAAGCAACTGGTCATTCAGGTACAAAACCTACCGGCAAAAGTAATAGCGGAAACAGAAATTCGAAACCAGCAAAAGGTAAACGTTCAGGTAAGCCAAACACAAGAGGCAGAGGAAGATAAGCTAATTAATTGTAAAATTATGCACTGATTAATAGCCTTTTAGCTTTAGTCTTTCAGCTTAACTGGTTTTTAAGTACCTTTGCAACAAATGGTAACAGCAAAAAAAACCGATATTCGTGCCTTAGATCTACCTCAATTGCAGCAGCACCTTGTAGCCATGCAAGAGCCTGCTTTTAGGGCCAAGCAAATTTACCAGTGGCTTTGGGAGAAATCTGCAACGAGTTTTGAAGAGATGAGTAACCTTTCTAAAGATCTCCGTAAGGTATTGGACGAAACTTTTGCTATTAATGCCGTTCAGGTCAACAACTCTCAGTTCAGTAACGACCATACCATTAAAAATACTTTCAGGTTAGCCGATGGCAATATTGTAGAGGGCGTTTTAATTCCTTTAGAAGATCGTATGACTGCTTGTGTGAGTTCGCAGGTAGGATGCAGTTTAACCTGTAAGTTTTGTGCCACCGGTTATATGGACCGTAAGCGTAATCTAAATGCTGACGAGATTTATGACCAGGTAGTATTGATTGATAAACAGGCCAAACAGAATTATAACAATCCCCTTACCAATATTGTATACATGGGGATGGGGGAACCGCTTTTAAATTATGCCAATGTATTAAAGTCTATCGAACGCATCACTGCTCCTGATGGCTTAAACATGAGCTATAAGCGCATTACGGTGTCTACCGCTGGTATTGCGAAAATGATCAAAAAATTAGGTGATGATGGGGCAAAATTTAATCTCGCATTATCGCTACATGCCGCTGATGATAAAAAGCGTAATGAGATCATGCCCATTAACGAGGCCAACTCATTAAAAGCACTGGCCGAGGCCTTAAAATACTATTTTGCCAAAACCAAAAATCCGGTAACCTACGAGTACATCGTTTTTAACCATTTTAACGATGAAATTTCTGATGCCATGGATTTGGCTAAATTTTGTAAACATATTCCCTGTAAAGTAAATCTGATTGAATATAACCCTATTTCTTTTGCCGATTTTACCAATGCAGAAGGAGATAAGATTGATGCTTTTTCTAATTATTTAAAAAGCCAGGGCATTAATACCAACATCCGTCGTAGCCGTGGTAAAGATATCGATGCCGCTTGCGGGCAATTGGCTGTTAAGGAAGAAGCGAACGCTTAAGCAACATCATAACAACATTCTTTATTATAATCTATTTCATTTTTGGAGCGCAGTTTCCTGTGCCCCTAGGTTAGGTCCAGGGCTGTTAATGGCCTCTGCGGAGATCAGCGTAATCTGCGAGAGCAAACCCTAAACTTTTCTTAACTCCTCAATGGTAGAAAATGCTCCTAGTTTTGGAGCGCAATTTCCTACCCATAGGTTGGGTTCCGTCCTGCTGTACGCTTGCAATCCGTTTGGGAAAGTTCATCTGTTAGACAAACATACCTAACCCAAAAGGGATACCACTCCCATCAGGGCTATTTAACCGGCGACAGAAGAAGAATAAACCAGCTAAGAATAGAAATGGATAATGGAATGGTCTCTGCGGAGATCAGCGCGATCTGCGGGAGCAAATCCTTAACTTTTCTTAACTCCTTAATGGTAGAAAGGCTTCTGGTTCTGGAGCGCAGTTTCCTGTACCCTTAGGTTGGGTTCCGTCCTGCGGTACGCTTTATCCTTTTGGGAAACTTTATCTGTTACACAAATAACCTCATCCCAAAAGAGATACCGCTCCCATCAGGGCTATTTAACCGGGGATAGAAGAAGAATAAACAAAGTAAGATGGGGAATGGATGATGGAATGGTCTCTGTGGAACTCAGCGTAATCTGCGGGAGCAAACCCTTAACTTTTCCTAACTCCTCAATGGTAGAAAAACCGCTCCATGCCCTTTGCTCTCTGCTTAAAGCTTTAAAACAAGAAAACCCTCCAACATTTCTGCTGAAGGGTTTCTTTTAAGATCTGGCACCGACCTACTCTCCCACGTGTTACCGCAGTACCATCGGCTCTGGTGGGCTTAACTTC
>NZ_FNCH01000007.1 GCF_900100705.1 Pedobacter terrae | reverse complement strand
CTGATTTTAAGAATGTTCTCACTTGTCAAGAGAGGAGAAATGTATGTCGAGAATTATAGGAGAGCATCATAAAAAATAAGAAAAACTCCAAAAAAGAGTTTTTCTTAAAATAAATTTGCAATTGTGGTAAACCTAGAATACGACCGTAGCAAAGCTTAGTGCCTGCCCGTACAGGCGGGGAGAGATCTTTGAACTGGACTAAAAGATCTCTCCGCTACGGAGATGACGATTTCTTACTAAAAAAACAATCACTGATATAAATTTGCCAACACGAAAGATAAATATCGGGAACCAATTTCGATCTTGCCTATCTTTTTGAAGTGAGCTAACCTCATTCTAAGAATCTCTATTTTATAAGTGTTGGCTAGAAAACATTGTTTCTTAAAAGAACCAGGCCACTTAAACCCGACAGCAGCGGCAGCGCCCGATTCTTCATCGGGCCTATAGCGAATGGCGGGACTGCTTCAACCTAAGCATCACTGCAATTGCTTTCCAAAAAAACAATGTACCCCTTACGCTACACACAAAATCTAAATTTAACATAACAAAAAAGGTCCAGCTGTTTCCAACTGAACCTTGCAATGAGAGGATAATTCTAATTAATCCGGTTGAAAAGCCCCTTTACATTACCAGAGCCGCCGCTACCGGTGGTAGTGATGTGGCCGGCGTTTCCATTTCCGTCGTAACCGCTTCCTTTGTTATTGTTGGCCGTGCAATTGGTAACGGTATGCGGAACGTTTTGTCCAGCACTACCCAGTTTGAAACCATTTCCATCACCATTGGTCCCATAACCATTATTGGTGGCCGTACAATTATTGATTACCACAGTATAAGGTTGTCCGTATAAATCCCATCCATCATCAGAATTGTGGTAGGCATTACAGGAATTAAACTGATTACCTGCACCGGCAGATAATTTACAGGCATAACCATCTGCATTTTCACCACCGTTGGCTACGTCATAATTATCATAAGAAGTAGAATTATTGATGCTGTTGTGGTGACCGCCGTTATAAATCTGAAGTCCTGAATCTTTATTTCCATGCGTCGTTACCTTATTCACATAATTATAGCCACCTGTCTGGAAAACTATCCCACAGTCGGGCGCATTTCGGATGGTCATATTCGTAATATTCCAGTAGCTTCCGTTTACCTTGACTCCCCAGTTGGCGCCAGAAATACCCGAACAATCCAATATGCCTCCGGTAAAATTAATTTTTGAACTGGATGTACCACTTTTAAGTAATTGAAGCGTGCTGGTGAGATAAATGGTACCGCTCACGGTGATGACATCACCTGGTTGTGCATTTGATATGGCAGTTTTTAAAGCAGCCTCAGTAGATACTGTAGCACTTACCGCCGCAGCTGCAAGCTCCATTTTATTTGGCTGGACGATGGATTGGCCATCTGCAACATCAGCCATTGTAGTGTTGTCTTTCTTGCATCCGAACAATGCAATAGCCATCCCGAGTACGAGAATACCTGAATTCTTTTTCATGTTTGTAGAATTATATTTGGTTAATACTAAACATGAAATTAAAAATTAAAATACAACAATGTATGATAAATCATATATATCTATGCAATCGTTCCCGTAACTAAAACGAAATAAAGTTACAGAAACGGATATGCTCGTTTTCCAGAATTTATTTACCTGAGCTCGATTAAAATATTGTCTCTCGTTAGCTTATATCGGCTTTTTGATTAAGAGGCGGTCACCCTGAACCGAGCTTTAGCGAGTTCACAGAAGGTAATTTATTTCAGGATCTTTCCTGCTAAAAAGATGCTGACCACGAAGTAGCTATTAACCTGAGTTCGATTAATAATGTGCTTTAATTTGGGTTCATTGGTACTTTGCATGAACGGTCGTCACCCTGAGGGATAATTAAATTGTTTAAAATCAATATGAGTGACGTACAATGGTATTCTCTTATCCTACGCGCGGTCTTGCCTCGGCTCGCCGCCGCCGAAGGCTCTTTCTTTTTGATGTCAAAAAGAAACAAAACCGAGGCATTGCCGAGCTCATTAATACAAATGAAAACCATGAAAAACCATTAATAAAACACCGGCTGAAAATTTTTCTTTCGAAGCCAGTGGGATGGCTTGGTCAGTGGAGCCCGAAAAATTTGTTAGGCCGGATTTAAGCAGAACGGAGATATGGTGCTAAGGCCTAGCTACGCGGAAATGCATCGATTCTACAAGTCGCTCATTTTTCAGGTTCTGCTAATAAAATAAATTCAGCATGACAGTAGCGTAAGGTAAAGCGGCTTTAAACACTCACGATGATTTCAAATATTAACCGAACTCATTAAACAAAAGGAACATAAAAGAAAAAGCGATTAACCAGAATATGCCTGATTAATCGCTTTTTTATGCATAGCGCTAAATAATGCGCTATTTACTGTATCTTTTATCTTAAATCTACCACTTCAACACCAGGATATTTTTTGGCATCGAAAGCAAAAGTAGTTTCCGGTATGTTTACGTTGGGTGAAAAAGTTTTCACATTGTAGGTGTATTTGTTTCCGTTTTTATCAAATAATACCACGTTTGCAATTTGTTTCGCAGCCTTATCGATGCTTAAACGCACTTTAAAAACCGATTTTTTAGCATCAACGGGTGTTAAATCGATCATTTGATAGGTTTTAGCACCCGCTTTTTGTTCGCCAGTATAAACGTATTTAAATCCTTTTTCGTAAACGGTAAAAATCTTAGCCGGATTAATGGCATCGCCACTGTTATCTACGTTGCTCACCTGTACTTCTTTGTCTTTTTTCAAATAAGTCCACTGGCTTTTGCCATCGCTAAACAATTCCTGGTTAGTCATGGCTACTTTGTACTTGTTAGAATTGGCTTTAACATACAAAGTACCTTGTTGCGTTTCCTTTACTTTAGCTTTTGGATTATCCAGTGTGAAGGTAAAATCTGTTTTAACTACGTTGTACGATTTGTATTTTTTACTCACCTCAGCTAAAATGGCTTTAGCTTTCGCATCAGTTTGAGCATAAGTTGAAGTTGTAAAAGCAACTACAACCATTAATGCTGAAATTAATTTCTTCATCTTTTCTTTTTTAAGTTTTTCTTTGAAACGTTAGAGTAGATTATTGTTAAATGGTTTAATCTAATCTTTGTTATCCATACCATTCAAGAATTGTTCCAAAGAATATTCGTCAGGATATAAAACTTCACGGGCCTTACTTCCTTCAAATGGGCCAACTATACCTGCCGCCTCTAACTGGTCGATAATACGACCGGCGCGGTTATAACCCAATTTAAGTTTACGCTGTATTAATGAAGTCGACCCCTGCTGATGCATCACAATTAGCCTGGCTGCATCCTCAAAGAATTTATCACGCTCATTGGGATCAAAATCAGCTTTGCTTCCCTCTCCTGCTTCATCAATATACTCCGGCAGTTGATAGGCATCAGCATAACCACGCTGGTTACCGATATATTCAGAAATGCGGTCTACCTCAGGTGTATCAACGAAAGCACACTGTAGCCTGATTAAGTCGCTGCCTGTAGATAAAAGCATATCTCCACGGCCAATTAACTGATCGGCACCACCACTGTCTAAAATGGTCCGCGAATCGATTTTCGACAATACCCTGAAGGCTAACCTGGCCGGGAAGTTGGCTTTAATGGTACCCGTAATAATATTTACCGACGGACGCTGGGTAGCCAGCACCAAATGGATTCCGATTGCCCTCGCCAACTGTGCCAGACGGGCAATTGGTGCTTCCACTTCTTTACCTGCCGTCATCATCAAATCGGCAAATTCATCTACCACCAAAACAATAAAAGGTAAAAAGCGGTGACCGTTATTGGGATTAAGCTTGCGTTTAACAAACTTATCGTTGTATTCTTTTAAATTCCTCACCTGCGCATCTTTCAATAAATCATAACGCTGATCCATTTCGATACAGAGTGAATTTAAGGTATTGACCACCTTTTTGGTATCGGTAATAATGGCGTCGGCCTCTCCGGGCAGTTTAGCCAAAAAGTGCCGCTCTATCCTGTTAAATAAAGTTAACTCTACCTTTTTAGGATCTACCAGTACAAATTTAAGCTGTGCAGGGTGCTTTTTAAACAAAAGCGAAACCAGAATGGAGTTGATACCCACTGACTTACCCTGACCGGTTGCTCCGGCTACCAGTAAGTGGGGCATTTTAGCCAGATCGGCAATAAACACCTCATTACTAATGGTTTTACCTAAAGCTATGGGTAAATCCATGGTATTTTGAGCCCATTTTTCGGTATTCAAAATGCTGCGCATGGGTACCATTTCCGGATGCTGGTTCGGCACTTCGATACCAATGGTACCTTTGCCCGGCATTGGTGCAATAATACGGATCCCCAAAGCCGCTAAAGAAAGCGCAATATCATCTTCCAGGTTTTTGATTTTCGAAATCCTCACGCCCGGCGCCGGAATAATTTCATATAGCGTAACCGTTGGACCAATAGTTGCCTTAATCTTATCAATTTCGATGTTGTAATGATTAAGCGTTTCTACAATTTTATTTTTATTGGCTTCCAGTTCTTCCGCATTTACCGAAATTTTATTGGTACCATAGTTTTCTAACAGATCAACCGTTGGATATTTATAACCCGATAAATCGAGTTTTTCATCATAATTGCCAAACTGTTCAATCAGGTCGTCTGATTTTTTCTCTTCTTCGGTTTTTTCAATCGTAAAAGCAGGTTCTTTTTCTACTTCAACTGCTGGTTCTACTGTTAAAGGCAATGACGAAGCTGCAGCAGTAGCCAATGGCAAATTAGTGGCCAATGGCGATAACACCACAGGCGCTACCTCCTCTTCCTCCTCTTTTTCTTCAAAACGGCTTGGCTGTAATACGACGTTCTGTTGTTTACGTTCGTTATTTAACTGTTTATCGCGCACCGGAAATTCAATAGGTGCTGAGGGTTCTTCGTAAGTTTTGTTTTTTACCGCCTGTTCTCTAATGTCATTTACATAATCCGGCGTTTCATTATCGAGATAAACTTCTTTCGCTTTACGTTCCGGGAATTTAAAATCGATATTATAGGCAATGATTAAAATGGTTAATCCGGCAAAAGCAATTAACCCCGCAACACCAGCAGCGCCAATTTGGGCACTTAATAATTTATTGCTCCAGTACCCAAACTCGCCTTCTAAATAATGTGGCGATTCTGACCAGAAACCATGTGCAAAACCTAGGGTTAATGAAATAAACAGCAGAAAGAAAAAGCTGTATCCTAATGTTTTCGAGATAGAAAGGATTTTAACCTTGAATAATAAACGGTAGCCGATAATAAAAAAGGCCAGAACAAATAAGAAAGAGGCAATACCAAACCATTCGTAAATAAACTGGTGTGATAACAGCGCACCAAACTTACCTAGCCAGTTTTGAACCACAGGGGTAGACACACCTGCTGCTTTTAACTCTTCCGCTGTTTTAAAAAGATTGCTCCAGCCACCATTCGCATCAATTACGTAACTCTGATCATCCTGCCAGGTAAACAGATACGAGGTAAAAGCGATTAAAAAATATAGTGATAATATGACAAAAAACAGTCCTACAATTTTAACTGCACGGCCATCTGCCAAATCGAAGCTTGGCAAAAAATCCATTTTCCCTTTTGGCTGTCTGCCCGATGATGGCCTGCCGGGCGCATTTTCTGCACCTTTTTCTCTGAATGTATTGGCTTTAAACTGGTTACCCCTTACCGACATTTTCTATCCTAAATAATTTAATATTGAACAAACTTAGATAAAACTGCGCAGCATTAACGAAAGCCTAACAAAAAAATTAATCACATTTTGTAAGCATTGTTTTTATACACCTTCTACTACGCCTCTTCTTTTTAAAACAAAGTATTAAACCTGATGAAATATATGTTATAATTTGTTTATAATGTGCCTTAAATTAAATAAAAATATTCATCAGACATTAAACCTTAAACCAAAATTCTGGTCTATTATTTTAACAACGCACAAGTTGTAACGTTTTATTAAATGAAACGGATTTTGTTTTAGGTTTTATCCCGTTTTACCTGGAGAGGTTAAACGGGATTTTTTTATTGTAGACCTTATAGGTTTTAAAAACCTATAAGGTCTCCGTGATTTTTTTAACCGCTGAGGTCTTGGTAGATTACCTTACACTATATATATTTAGGCATTAAAGTTTACAATTCCTTAATTTTCGTTAATTTAAAGCGATATTTCAAACCGTATGATGGGTATAGCACAACTCGAAGAACAAATTGAAGCTGGTAATTTCCAGGCAGTAAAAGAAATTTTGGTTGAAAATCCAAAATTGGCCAATATGGATACTTCTCATCAAATTTCGCCGCTTTTATTGGCTTGTTATTATAAAAAACAGGATATAGCCGATCTGATTGCTGAGTTTGCAGATCATTTAACCTTATTTGAAGCCTGTGCTGTCGGGAAATTCGATGTAGCTACCCTACTGGTTTTTCAAAATCCTGCCAGTATCAATGAATTTTCTAGAGATGGCTTTACACCACTTGGTTTAGCCTGCTACTTCGGACATGAGGAATTGGCCCGTTTTCTGGTTTTAAAAGGTGCTGATGTTAATCTGGCATCAAAAAATGGCTTTAACGTATTCCCCATCCATTCGGCAGTTGCAGCTAACCATTTTAATATCACCAAAATGCTTTTAGATGCGGGCGCTTACCCAAATGTTTGTCAGAAAGCAGGCCTGGCTCCTTTACATACGGCCGCCCAATTGGGAAATATAGAATTGATCATTTTACTGTTAGAACACGGCGCAGAAGTTTCTTTACGGATGGAAGGCGGAAAAAGACCGGCTGATTTAGCTGCAGAAAAAGGCTTTAACGAAATTGCAGAAATTTTAAGAGACGATGATTAAGTAGTTTACAGTTTTCAATTCACAATTTTCAGTTGGTTTTACTGAAGAACTGAATACTGATAACTATTAACTGAGAACTGCCAACTGGATATGAAAACTGTCAACTGCAAATTGAACACTACCAACTGAAAACTGAACTATTCCCAGATCCGCAGCCGCATTCTTTTCATATACGTCCTGATATCGAGTACAACAGCAGCCAAAAAATAAAATAATATAGGAAAACCTACCGCCAAAAATGACGAGTAGATAAAAAACAGGCGCACTTTAGCGGTACTCATATTCAGCCTATTGGCCAAATAAGTAGAGACTCCAAAACTCTGCTGTTCAAAATAAGTTATAATTCTCTGGAACATGTTAAGCTTATTTTAAAATCTTATTATTCTGCATTAAGTAAGAACGCTTCAAAACCGGAATCATTACTTGCTTAGCGGTTCTAATTTACGAAATTTAATTGGTTAAATGTAATGGTATAGTTTATACGCTTTATTCCAAAATCAGTTTTTCGAAATCCTGTTTATCTTCGTGTTTTATAAAAAGCGTTTGTTGTTCTTCCAGTCCCGAAAATTTTTTGATCAGTTCTGCCTTAAATTGATGGATATCAGCATCTCTGTTTAAAATAATCGTTAAGGCATCGGCATTACCCCTTACCTCAATAATCTGATTAGGATATAGGTCTTTTAGTTCGTGTGGAAATTCCATAATAAATAAACAGCTAATAAAGCATAAAGTTTTACCGAAATTGGATACAGCTCAGGCCTGTTTTAAAATTTTAATTCCAATACCACAAGACAGGCATTTTTTCTCGTCGCAATATTGCTTTTTTAGCTGTAAAATTCCCTGGGAGGCAAAGGCGTTTGTCATCTTCACTCCTGCGCCCGTAAATTTATCCGTAATGGCGTTTTGCTCAGCTGGTAAACTTTCAAGCAGTTTAATTGCCCTGCTAATAAAATAGGGTGCAGCGGTATGTTTTCCATAAGCAAATAAAAACAAGGCTACGGTATTTAGCAGAATGTTGTCTACTGAAGTTTTCCCGATCTGAGTATTTACCGAAGCAGTTACCTTTTTAAAATGATAATGTGTTTTCCAGTAATCGTTTACCGGTAGATTTTCAAATAAGGTGCGTAGCGCTGCTACATCCTTTATTTCCATAATTTTAGAAAAAAGATGGTTGGCTTTTGTAATTAGTGCAGCAAATTGTGCTAAACGGATAGTCGGAAAGTTTTGAGGGCGCATGCGCATAAATTTCCACATCGAAACATCAATAGGTTTAATGTTATATTTCTTTTGAAGAAACTGAAATTCGGCTTTTAAATTTTTAGGATATTCTTCTTCGAAATGATCGTTTAAAAAACCTGCCGCACCAAAAACCAATGCTTCTATTTGGTGTGGATTGTTTTTATGCCTGGCATAAATTTGCTGCGAAACTGCTTTAGCAAACAACTCGAAAGGCAAGGCATTTATCTTGAATCCGAAATTACGCGCCATAAACCGGTAGAATGTCTCATCCCAATTCCCATTCAATTCTTTTAAGGTTTCTGTAACCGCATTTGTTTTCTGTTCAAAACGCTCAACCAAGGTTCTGGATAAAAATGAATTTACAATCAACTCATCTACACGCCCTATTTGGGCAATGCATGGAAAATCAGTTAAGGTGAGGAAAAGGTTTTCGTACTTTTTGATCAGATCAGTAGAAATGCGGTCTTTCAGTTCCAGAACCGGCAAAATGGTTCCATCCATCCTGGTTATTTCGGCATCGTGCTGGTAAACAACATGCAAAATTACGTTTTCATATACAGGGTTAACCTGATGGTTATGTTTTAACCAATCAGACGACTTTAAATGGATTTCTACATTTCCTGCCCAAATGGTTTCTCCAATTTTAATCTTGGCATGGTTAAAATCCGGACCGGCATTCCGGTTGAGCAATCCGGTATTGATGATTTCCAAGGCTTCACCATCACAGGTCTGCAGTCCGTTATAATCAAACGACCTGAACTGCCATACATAATGAAGAAAATCTTCCGGAAAATTCATCCTTGAAGATAATAAATTTATTTGGCGATAACTAACTTATAAGTTTAAATTTTTAGCTTCCATGGAGTAGTTATTAAAAACATACGTTACCAGATAACGGTTCTCACTTTTTTCGAATACAAAGTACCAGGTTGTTTTCTGACTGATGTTAAAATGGATGAACCAACTGCCCCGGTGTGCAATAACCTTTGGAGCGATGTGATATTGCGCTTTACCGATCTTCCTTTCAACCGTATCGATCAATCTGGTCACGTAATCTATAGCACTTTCGCGGATACTGAAATAGTTTTCATAAAAAAGCACATCAACCAATTCGTTAAGATAAAGTAAAACCGAGGGATGGAAGCGTACCACTATTTCCAAGGCAAGGAATTAATATGCTGAATGGCTGCTGCTTTAAATTCAGAAGCCGATAAACTTTCCTCCCACTTCGCATCAAATGAAGTATGCGTTGAGGGCGTCTTTACATAAGCTACCTGTTCTTCATTGACCACCGGAAGCTGGCCTTCATTTAAAACCTGCACCAGTTCTTTTTTTTCGGCAGCTGAAAGGTTTTTTACATACTCAAGTAACGACTTAAAGTCCATATTATTAAAAGGATTATGCATAGGCCGGGTCTAAACAATTAAATATAAGGATTTTTACGCAAAGAAAAAGGATGAGCGATAGGCAAAATAATCAATTATATACATTACTAGAGCCTGTTTAAATTTTATTCAATTACATTACTTCTCCTGGTTTGTCACACTGAGGATCAATTTATGTTATAAAAATCAATATAAATGACAGTACAATTTAATGAAAATAAATCTCCCAGAGGTATCGTCCTTGCGAGAAGGCTTTTTCAGCCGACGATGCCTGCCTGCTGCAGGCAGGCAATCTTACAACTATCGCTGGTAGCGAGCGCTTTAAGATTGCTTCGTGCCTCGCAATGACGATCTTTCTATTGGGCTGTCAGTGATAGCGAAGTCGAAGTGCTTCTCTTAACTATAAAAAATTGTCTTCAACTACGCTACCATTGACGTTATTTAGCGATTAGCTATTAATGAGCGACTTGTATAATCCATGCATTTCCGCATAGCTAGGCCGTAGCACCATATCTCCGTTCTACTTAAATCCGGCCTAACAAATTTTTCGGGGCCCACTGACAAAGCCATCCCACTGGCTTCGGCAGAAAAATTTTCAGCCGGTGTTTTTTGTTTCTTTTTGACATCAAAAAGAAAGAGCCCTTCGGCGGCGGCGAGCCGAGGCAAGACCGCGCGTAGGATAAGAGAAGATAATTGTACGTCACTAGTATTGATTTTAACCAATTTAATTATCCCTCAGACTGACATACAAAATAAATTTTACTTAATTTTAAACAGGCTCTTAATACTGAATTGTATACGATAAATATTTCTCAAGCAACAAGCGATATTCAGTTTCATTACACCAACCCTGCCTTAACCAAAATCTGCTCCATTTCCTGTTGCAGTTTTAAGGCCTCTTCTCTTGCCCTTTCGGCGAAGTCTGCACCCTGGCTGGCATAAATAATGCCTCTTGACGAATTGATCAATAACCCACATTGCGAGTTTAATCCATATTTACATACTTCACTTAAATCTCCACCCTGTGCACCAACCCCTGGTACCAAAAGAAAATGTTCTGGCGCCAGTTTCCGTACATCGCCAAATGCCGCACCGCGTGTAGCCCCAACCACATACATCATCTGCTCATCTGTTGCCCAGGTTTGCGAAGTTTTAATTACTTTTTCGAAGAGCCTGTCTGCTCCAACTTCCTGCAATTGAAAATCAGCATGCCCTACATTCGAGGTTAAAGCCAATAGAATTACCCATTTATCTTTAAAGTTTAAAAACGGCGTTACCGAATCGCTCCCCATGTAGGGTGCAACGGTAACCGAATCGAAACTCATCTCAGACGATGCCGCATTAAAAAATGTTTCGGCATACATCGCAGAAGTATTGCCAATATCGCCGCGTTTAGCATCGGCAATAGAAAAAATATCCTGCGGAATATATTTCCAGGTCTCGGTTAAGGTTTCCCAACCTTTTTTGCCGTAACACTCATAAAAAGCAGTATTTGGTTTGTAAGCAACACATAAATCTTTCGTGGCATCAATAATCTGTTTATTAAATTCCAGAATCGGATTTTCGTACTTCAATAGATGTTGTGGTATCTTATCTAGCGAAGAGTCTAATCCGACACACAAAAAAGAACGTTTTTTTTGTATCTGCTCAAAAAGTTGTTGCTTGGTCATATATGTGCTTATTTGCTGCAAATATGAAGATTTTTAAGTTTTATGAGCGACAAAATAATGCTCACATTAATTATTTTTATAAACATTTTAAACTTTTGCTTGCAGATTACGTTTCAAATACATACAATTGCACCATAATTTCTCAACCGTTTATCTGAATATCCCAGAAAATTTATCAAGACTTGTTTTTTGTTACCATTTTTTAAGAGCAAATATTGCTTTTTATTCAGCTTGTAAACAATTATGAAACAATTTGAGCATTACCCCTAATGAACTCATTTAATGTTTTATAGCCTTAAGAACTTATGCACAATAAAAGCCGGGCTTACGTTAATACAAATATTTTTAAAGCCCGTGCAAATTTATAACAGAAAACATCCGTTATAAACAAATGAAAAATTTCTTGAAACATATATATTTAGAATGTTTAGTAAAACAGAATTAAATGAAAAGCTCACAACAGAATTACGTGAGCTGGCAAAAAGCTATGGCATTGAAGGTGCCGACTCCCTAAGAAAAATTGACCTTGTTGAAGTACTCTTACACCAGCAAGAAATTATAAATGCCGCTAAATCTGGTGCAGATCCTTATAGCGAAACTGAACCTGTTGCAGCTACACGTACACCTAAAACCAAAGCTGTAAAAGCACCAAAAGTTGCAGCAGCAGCAGCAGCTCCAGTGGTAGTTGCTGAACAACCTGTTACAACAGAAGAAAAGCCTCTTGCTACAGATGAAAAACCTGTTAAAAAAAGAGCAAGGTTAACAAAAACGGAGGCTGCAGCACCAGTTGAAAAAAGAAGAGATGCTGTGACCCTGTTTGATGAACCGCAGCACCAGCAACAACCAGAAAGACAGCCCGACAGAACTGTTGAAGCTGAAGAAAGTGTAAAACCGATCTCAGCTTTGATAGAGGAAAGTGCAGAAGTACTTCCGGTAGCTCCCAAACAAAAACAAGAGCCTAAAGAAAAACAGGAAAAACCACAACGTGATGAAAACCGCCAGCAAAAACAACCGGGCGGTGGCAATCACCACAAAAACGAAAACAGTTACTCTAACCTGGATTTCGATAACGTTATTACAAATGAAGGCGTTTTAGAAATTATGCCTGATGGTTACGGTTTCTTGCGCTCGGCAGATTACAACTATTTAACTTCTCCTGATGATATTTATGTATCTCAGTCTCAAATCAAACTTTTTGGATTAAAAACCGGTGATACCGTAAAAGGTAGTATCCGTCCGCCAAAAGAAGGAGAAAAATATTTCCCGTTGGTTCGTGTAGAAACCATTAACGGCAGAATCCCTGCCGAGGTTCGCGACCGCGTTCCTTTTGATTATTTAACACCACTTTTCCCAACCGAAAGATTAAACCTGTTTACGGATACGAGCAACTACTCTACCCGTATTATGGATTTATTTACACCAATTGGTAAAGGACAGCGTGGTTTAATTGTTGCGCAGCCTAAAACAGGTAAAACCAATTTGTTAAAAGAAGTGGCCAATGCCATTGCCAAGAACCATCCGGAAGTTTATTTAATTATCTTATTAATTGATGAGCGCCCGGAAGAGGTTACCGATATGGCACGCAGTGTAAGAGCGGAGGTAATTGCCTCAACTTTTGATGAGCCAGCTGAGCGTCACGTTAAAATTGCCAACATTGTTTTAGAGAAATCAAAACGTTTGGTAGAAAGCGGGCATGATGTAGTGATTCTTTTAGATTCGATTACCCGTTTAGCCAGAGCGTATAATACTACCGCACCAGCGTCAGGTAAAATATTATCAGGTGGTGTTGATGCCAATGCCCTGCACAAACCAAAACGTTTCTTTGGTGCCGCGCGTAACATCGAAAACGGAGGTTCATTAACCATTTTAGCTACTGCATTAACCGATACAGGTTCTAAAATGGATGAGGTGATTTTCGAAGAATTTAAAGGAACAGGTAACATGGAGCTTCAATTAGACCGTAAATTATCTAACAAACGGATCTTCCCTGCTATCGATATTACAGCATCAAGTACCCGTCGCGACGATTTATTGCACGACAGAGACACGTTACAGCGCGTTTGGATTTTACGTAACCACCTTGCTGATATGAACAGCCAGGAAGCAATGGAATTTGTTCAATCTCAGATAAAAGGAACGAAAAGTAACGAAGAGTTCTTAATTTCGATGAATAGCTAAGAAAAGCTTAAAGGTAAAAGGTGTAAGGTTTAGGTACCCAGATTGGAAACCCTAAACCTTACACCCTAAACCCTACACCTTATACCTATGAAAAGGCATCTCCCTAATGCGATTACCTGTGCAAACCTTTTTTCTGGCTGTATTGGAATCGTTTTTGCATTTAAAGGCCATCTAGAAACTGCAGCTTATTTCGTTATTTTATCTGGAATATTCGATTTTTTCGATGGTATGGTTGCCCGTTTACTAAATGTAAAATCGGCCATTGGAAAAGATCTCGATTCTTTGGCAGATATGGTGAGTTTTGGCTTTTTACCGGGTGTAATTATGTTTCACTTATTAAAAGCAAGCGACTATTCATCTGAATACCTTCCCTATCTCGGTTTTATTATTACTATTTTTTCGGCGCTTAGATTGGCCAAATTTAACAATGATACCAGGCAAACGGAAGATTTTATCGGCTTGAATACGCCAATGAATACTTTGTTTATCTGTTCGTTACCTTATATTGCGCATGATTATCCACAAATTATTTCCTCCAGCATTTTGCTGATCGCTATTACCGCAATCACAAGCTTCTTACTGGTAAGCGAAATAAAAATATTCTCTTTAAAATTCAGCAATTTGAGCTGGGCGAAAAATAAAATCAAATTCATTTTCCTCGTGCTGTCGGCCATATTAATTGGCTTTCTACAATTTGCGGCGATACCTTTTGTTCTGGTATTATATATTGCTTTATCTTTTCTGCATTTTAAGGGCGCAACGGCTAATCACAAAATATAACTAAGTTTTCCCGCAGATTAAGAAGATTAAAATCGCTGATCAATGCGCATTAGATAATCCTTTAAAAACGGTATTCCTTCTCTGCAAAATTAAAAGTTAATGCGTTACAGTTTTTTAACCTCAAGCGGATCGTCAATATTGCGACTGATGAACAAAATTGTTTCCCCCAATACAGGATGTATCACGTCGGGGGCAATCTCGGCCAAAGGTTCCATCACGAATTTCCGGTGTTGCATATGCGGATGAGGTACCTGAAGTTTATCTGGCATGTTGATGATCTGATCTCCAAAAAGGATAAGATCGATATCAATTAAACGCTCTCCCCATTTATCTTTTCTTACCCTGCCCAGTTCCTGTTCTATACTTAAGGCCAGATCTAAAACTTCTAACGCACTTAAATTAGTTTGCAATGCTACTGCCTGGTTTAAAAATGCTGGCTGATCGGTTTTGCCCCATGCAGCCGTTTCGTAAAGCGATGAAACGGCTAATACCTTACCAATTTTATCATTCAATAATTCAATGGCTTGCTTCAAATTAGCCTCTCTATTGCCTAAATTTCCACCTAGTAACAAATAAGCCGTACTGTACTCTAAAGCTTGATTAAGCATCATGTATTTTTATATCTTTACAGCACAAAATTAAAACATTTAAATGAGAGAATTCTTTAAGTATTTATTTGCCTCTATGTTAGGCTTTTTCTTATCGATCATAATCGTATTTATTATCTGCTTCGTAGTGGTTGTGGGATTAATATCTTCTATTGATAGCGATAAAACCATTACAGTTTCTAACAATTCGGTACTGTTCCTAAATCTGGATCAAGCCATTACAGAACGTACGCCTAAAAAAACATTTGGTAACCTTCCGATTGTTGGAGGTGACGATAAAGATGCCATAGGCTTAAACGACTTCTTAAAAGCTTTGCAAAAAGCCAAAACAGATGATAATATTAAATGTATCTACCTGAATGTGAGCAGTCCGAATGCGGGTTTTGCTACGCTACGCGAGGTGAGAAATGCACTCATCGATTTTAAAAAATCACATAAAAAAATTATTGCCTACAGCGAAGTGTATACCCAAGGGGCTTATTATTTAGCATCAGTAGCTGATAAACTATATTTAAATCCCGAAGGCGCTTTAGAGTTTAAAGGATTTAGCTCTGAGCTTACCTTTTTTAAGGGAACCTTAGAAAAAGTTGGTGTAGAAATGCAGGTGATCCGTGTAGGAAACTATAAAAGTGCGGTTGAGCCTTTTATCTTAGATAAAATGAGCGATTATAACCGGAAACAGGTTACGGCTTATGTTGGTGGTTTGTACAATACATTCTTAAGCGACATTGCAGCGAGTAGAAATATCCAAAAAGATAGCCTTTACAGCATCGCTGACAACTATAAAGTACAACAGCCACAAGATGCCGTAAACTTTAAAATGATCGATGCTTTAAAATATAAAGATCAGATTTTAGAGGAATTAAAAGGATTATCTGGCAGAACCAGAGGAGAAAATATCCGCTCGGTTTCGATTAACGATTATGCCAAAAACAATAGCGATACAGGCGAAGGAAAAGACAAAGTTGCGGTAATTTATGCCAATGGCGAAATTAATGGCGGAGAAGGTTCTGATAACCAGATCGGATCAGAACGTATTTCCAGAGCAATCAGGAAAGCCCGTTTAGATGATGATATTAAAGCGGTTGTGCTGCGCGTAAACTCACCAGGAGGTAGTGCTTTAGCTTCGGATGTAATCTGGAGAGAGGTTGTATTGACCAGAAAAGAAAAGCCGGTTATTGCATCGTTCGGCGATGTAGCCGCATCAGGTGGTTATTATATCGGCTGTGCTGCCGACAGCATTTTTGTGCAACCGAATACCATTACAGGTTCTATAGGGGTATTTGGTATTATTCCAAACTTCCAGAACTTAATGACCAATAAACTGGGTATTACATTTGATGGTGTTAAAACGGGCAAATATGCAGATATTATGGCGACCAACCGTCCTATGACTGCAGGTGAAAGATTTATCATCCAAAATGAGTTAAACAGAGTTTACAGCGGTTTTGTGAGTCGGGTAGCCGATGGCAGAAAGAAAAGTAAAGCCTATATCGACAGTATTGGCGGAGGCCACGTTTGGATTGGAACAGATGCCGTTCAAATTGGCTTGGCCGATAGAATTGGAGGTTTTAATGATGCGATTAAGGCTGCTGCTAAAAAAGCCAAACTCAAGAATTATAAGGTAGTAGAATATCCTGATGTAATAGATCCATGGAAATCACTAATGGATGAAGGTACAGACAGGATTAAAACCTATTATACCAAACAGGAACTGGGTGATAATTATATGCTTTACCAACAGATGAAAAAAGTGATCGCAAGCTCTGGAATACAGGCCAGGATGCCATTTGAAGCGGTAATTAAATAGGAAATTATATAAGATGGAGGATGTAAAATGGAAGACGGAACTACCTCCTATTCCATTTTACATTTTACTTTATCTCTAATTAATCAGTTTCCACTCGGGATGCAGGGTTAAGTAAGTATCGTTAACGGCAGTATTTACCGGATGTACAGTTAGGGAAATGCTTTTTCCTTTTAAAAATTCGAAACCAATTCCCTCTTTTTTTGCATCATACACAACTACGGTATCTTTCTTTTCATTTAGATAAGAAGAAAGTTTTTTGATATCAGGGAATTTTAGTTTAGTATCTTCCAAATTAGCACCTGTAGCCAAACCATCCTGAGTTTTGAATGCATTTGAAGTGATCCTGATCTGCTTCACGTCTTTAACCCGCATACTGGTATCGCGATAAGAGGAATAAATGGCAATTTCGTCCCTCCGCTTTGCTGTGGAGTCGCTACCGTACCAGATCCCCCAGGCTTTTCCCATTGCAGCATCGCCGGCATCAGGTCGGCCAAGTTTTTCAGCTACCTGTTCCATATTTTCTCCTAAAGAAATTTCCCCAATAGATTTACCGGCCACGATCAGGAACCGCGCATCTACATCTTGCGTTTTCGCCGATTTTAAGTTACTTACTGAATCCGTTTTATGCTCATCATTTTATTGGCAGATTGGCATGCTGCCAAACCTATACTTAATCCCAAAAGGGCTAATTTTACATTTTTCATGAGTGTAAAACAACAATTATTAAAATTGTGTTTTAATTTCTTTGCCAGCTAAGATTTGAGGCATTATTTCCTAATTTTACCCCTTATGGAAAATAAGACCATCGCCCGTACCTTACGCCTCTTATCGCAGCTTATGGAACTGCACGAAGAAAACCCCTTCAAAATTAAATCGGTTGCAAATGCCTATTTTAAAGTGGATAAACTGCCTTTTGCTTTAAAAGACAAACCGCTGGATGAAATGGATAAAATTGATGGCATAGGTAAAGGACTGGCATCCAAAATCATAGAACTCCTCCAAACAGGAGAATTACAGGAGCTTAACGAAATACTCGAAAGAACCCCTGAAGGTGTGATAGAAATGCTGGGTATAAAGGGCATCGGACCAAAAAAAATATTGATCATCTGGCGTACCTTAGGAATAGAAAGTATAGGTGAATTATATTACGCCTGCAACGAAAACCGCTTAATTGAGGCCAAAGGTTTTGGTTTAAAAACGCAGGAAGAGATTAAGAATGCCATTGAGTTTAAACTGGCAGCTAACGGAAGGTTTTTATATGCACAGGTAGAGGGGTTTGCCAAAACATTATTTATACAACTTGCTGATTGGGTCGGAAAAATTGATCAAGCTGCAATTTTAGGTTTCGCTGGTCAGTACCGACGCACATGTGAGATTATTGATGAACTGGAAATTGTAATCGGCACAGAAAATATTGACACCATTAAACAAAATTTACCTACTTTCGAACCACTTTCGCTTATTGAAGCGGAGCAATCTTACATTTGTACAACCGAAGCCGGACTTAGGATTAAAATCTATATAGTAGAAAAACAAGCCTTTTATTTAGCATGGTTTACTTTAACCGGAAATAAGGAACATGTTGAAAAAGTGTTGGCTTTAGCAGGCGGCGGACCTTTTGCAAATGAAGAAGAAATTTACAGCAAGGCCGGATTAGCTTTTATCGAGCCCGAGCTTCGTGAAGATTTCGATGAAATTGAACTAGCTAAAGCCAATAAACTCCCCACCTTAATACAGTACGAAGATTTGAAGGGTAGCTTACACAACCACTCCACCTGGAGCGATGGTGTGCACACGCTGGAACAAATGGCCGTTTACTGTAAAGAAAATCTAAATCTCCAGTATTTGGGAATCTGCGATCACTCTAAAACCGCAGTTTACGCCAAAGGGTTAAACGAACAACGCGTTTTTGCGCAACACCAGGAAATTGATGAATTAAACAAGAAACTGGCTCCATTTAAAATATTCAAGGGAATTGAAAGTGATATTTTAAGCGATGGATCGCTAGATTATCCAGACGATATCCTTAAAACATTCGATTTTGTGGTTGCTTCTGTACACAGTAACCTCCGCATGGACGAAAGCAAGGCAACCGCCCGTTTATTAAAAGCAATTGAAAACCCTTATACCACTATTTTAGGCCACCCAACCGGCCGTTTATTATTGAGCAGGGCCGGCTACCCTATCGATTATAAAAAAATTATCGATGCCTGTGCGGCCAATAGCGTGGTAATTGAAATCAATGCCAACCCTTTACGTTTAGATTTAGACTGGCGCTGGCACCGCTATGCGCTTGAAAAAGGTGTATTATTGTCTGTAAACCCCGATGCCCACCGTACTGAAGGTTTCCATGACATGCATTACGGTATTTTAGTGGCCCGCAAAGGCGGTTTAAGCGCTAAAAAATGTTTAAATGCTTTTTCTTTGGAAGAGATAACGGCATACTTTGATAGTAAGAGCGTTTAGGGTTTAGGGTTTAGGGTTTAGGGTTTAGGGTTTAGGGTTTAGGGTGGACAAGAACTCAAGCAAGCTTGTTTAAAATATCTTCAAAAACATCGGTGGAATCTCCTAATCTGTGTAATTATCCCGTCAGGAAAAATCTGTATGTTCCCCAAATCTGTGTATTCAAACCATAAGAAATCTTTTAATATCTTTGCCCCATGATCAGTGAAATTGCCAACCGCATATTTAATCAGGTTATTACAGACTACCACAAGTTTGATGATATTGACCATCCGGTTGAAAACCCCTACGATGCCGAAAGTTTAGAGCATCTTTTTTATATAAAAAACTGGATTGATACCGCTCAATGGCACATGGAAGATGTGGTGCGCAATCCTCAGATTGATCCTGTTGAAGGTTTGAGCTGGAAGAGACGCATTGATGCCCAAAACCAGGTGCGTACTGATATGGTGGAGTTTATAGATGGTTATTTTTTAAATCTTTATCAAGGAATTACGGCGCTGCCAGAAGCAAAAATCAACACAGAAAGTCCGGCATGGGCAATAGACAGGCTTTCTATCTTGGCATTAAAAATTTACCATATGCAGGAAGAAGCTGAACGAGAAAGCGCATCAGCCGAGCATCGTGCACAATGCCAGACCAAGCTCAATGTACTCTTATCGCAACGCGAAGATCTTTCAACCAGCATTAATGAGTTACTGGCAGATATTGAGGCGGGCAAAAAATACATGAAAGTATACAAGCAAATGAAAATGTACAATGATCCGAGTTTGAACCCGGTATTGTATAATAAAGCATAGGAAAGCAGAAAGACCAAAGCTGAAAGCGAAATTCATGTCAACAACCCAAAAAATTATCGTTTTACGTTTTTCGGCAATGGGCGACGTGGCCATGGTTGCGTCTGTTTTAAAAGAATTTTCGGAGCAAAACCCAGCGGCTGAGCTCATTATGGTCAGCCGGCCAGCTTTTAAGCCATTTTTTGACCATATCCCCAATCTGATCTTCCATCCTATCCAGCCAAAAACCCTTCATAAGGGCATAAATGGATTATATCAACTTTATCAGGAACTTCGCAGCTACCAACCAGATGCAATAGCTGATTTACATGATAATTTAAGAAGCAGGGCAATTTCTACTTTTTTTCGTTTAACCGGAACCAAAATTAAACGCATAGATAAGGGAAGAGCCGAGAAAAAGGCCTTAACCCGTGCCAATAAAAAGGTATTTAAACCGCTTAGAAAAACCGTTGAGCGTTATGCTGATGTTTTCCGCGGATTAGGTTTCAGCATTAAACTCAGTCACCAAATCAGTAAATCAGCCCGGGCTTTACCCTACAAAGCCAAAACATTGTTTAGTGATCGAACCACAAAAAAAATCGGCATCTCTCCTTTTGCACAGCATATTTATAAAGTATATGCGCTGGAAAAAATGGAAACGGTGATAGCCTCATTAAGCCGATTGGGCTATGTGTTTTTTATATTTGGTGGTGGCGACAAGGAACAGCAGGTTGCCGAAAACTGGGCTCAAAAATACCCAAACACTTATGATTTAATCGGAAGCTTTAATTTAACGGAAGAGCTTGCCATTATTTCAAACCTGGATTTAATGTTAAGTATGGACTCATCCGGCATGCATATGGCATCACTTGTTGGTATACCTGTTGTATCTATCTGGGGGCCAACACATCCTTACGCTGGTTTTTTAGGATATGGACAACAGGAAAGCGATTGCATTCAGATTGATCATCCAGCGAGGCCAAATTCTATTTATGGAAACAAACCCTGCCTTTGCGGTGTTGAAAACTGTATAGATTTAATTGAGCCCGAAACCATCGTTAACAAAATTGAAGAGAAACTAAATGGCTAAAAAACTACTTCTCGTCCGCCATGGCAAATCGGATTGGGGAAATATAAATTTAAGTGATTTCGATCGCCCGCTGAACAAACGTGGCAAAGAAAATGCACCAGAAATGGCCGAAAGATTGATTAAACGCGGTTTTAAAGTCGATTTGATGGTGAGCAGTCCTGCAAAAAGGGCCAAATCTACAGCCAAATATTTTGCGGAAGCCTACAATATAGACCACATCCAGTTCGAAGAATCTATTTACGAGGCGAATACCACCGCTTTACTTCAAGTCGTTAATAACCTGAATAATGGTGCAGATCATGTCGTCCTGTTTGGTCATAATCCTGGCTTTACAGATTTTGCTAATGAGTTATGCGATGCGGACATATATAACATTCCAACTGCAGGTATGGTATTAATTTCTTTTCCTTTTGATTCATGGCAAATGGTAAGTAAAGGAACAGGAGAACTGGTGCTTTTTGATTACCCTAAGAATAGTGATGAAGTTTAAGGCTTTTACCATTAAGGAGTAAGATTATTAAGATAAGTAGCCAGTTAATTAATTGCCACGAAAACACGGATTTACACGGAAATTATCTGGAGTTTGCATTAACTCATTGGTTTTAGGCAAATGCATTAAATACTTAAAATGACTTTAGCTCATTGGCGCTAGAAAGGTTTTCGCGACAGGCACTCCACAAAATAGTCCTCGTTTACAATGAGGATTAACGAGATTTGCATTTGCAATGCGATTGGTGGCATTAAGGCAATAAAATTGCCGTTCCCCTGCATCCTCGTTACAAACGAGGACGATAGAACTGCTGACCAGGTTTCTCAGACGAGCAAAACACACAAAATAGTCGTCGTTTAAAACGAGGATTAGCGAGATCTGCATTTGCAATGCGATTAGTACTACAAGGCAATAGAATTGTCATTCTCTTGCATCCTCGTTAAAAACGAGGACGATAAGAGTAGAATAAAATCGCCTTTCACAAATAGTCCTCGTTTACATAGAGGGTTAGCGAGATCCGCGTTTGCAATGCGATTGCTGGCATTAAGGCAATAAAATTGCCATTCCCTTGCATCCTCGTTACAAACGAGAACGATAGAACCGCTGACCAGGTTTCTCAGACGAGTAAAACACACAAAATAGTCCTCGTTTAAAACGAGGATTAGCGAGATCTGCATTTGCAATGCGATTAGTACTACAAGGCAATAAAAATTGCCATTCCCTTGCATCCTCGTTACAAACGAGAACGATAGAACCGCTGACCAGGTTTCTCAGACGAGCAAAACACACAAAATAGTCCTCGTTTAAAACGAGGATTAGCGAGATCCGCATTTGCAATGCGATTGGTGGCATTAAGGCAATAAAATTGCCGTTCCCCTGCATCCTCGTTACAAACGAGGACGATAGAACTGCTGACCAGGTTTCTCAGACGAGCAAAACACACAAAATAGTCGTCGTTTAAAACGAGGATTAGCGAGATCTGCATTTGCAATGCGATCAGTACTACAAGGCAATAGAATTGTCATTCTCTTGCATCCTCGTTAAAAACGAGGACGATAAGAGTAGAATAAAATCGCCTTTCACAAATAGTCCTCGTTTACATAGAGGGTTAGCGAGATCCGCGTTTGCAATGCGATTGCTGGCATTAAGGCAATAAAATTGCCATTCCCTTGCATCCTCGTTACAAACGAGAACGATAGAACGGCTGACCAGGTTTCTCAGACGAGTAAAACACACAAAATAGTCCTCGTTTAAAACGAGGATTAGCGAGATCTGCATTTGCAATGCGATTAGTACTACAAGGCAATAAAAATTGCCATTCCCTTGCATCCTCGTTACAAACGAGAACGATAGAACCGCTGACCAGGTTTCTCAGACGAGCAAAACACACAAAATAGTCCTCGTTTAAAACCAGGATTAGCGAGATCCGCATTTGCAATGCGATTGGTGGCATTAAGGCAATAAAATTGCCATTCCCTGCATCCTCGTTACAAACGAGGACGATAGAACTGCTGACCAGGTTTCTCAGGCGACAAGCACTACCCACAATTTAATAAACCCGGTAGTAGCGCCAGCTCCCGGTTTTAATCGGGACTAGAGCGGATAACGGGGCTGAACAAGCCAAGAACTACTGAACGAACGTTTACAAAAAGCATCTCATCATTTTAAATATTCGAAATCAATTAGGGCTATCACGAATCAAATAATTTTATTATCTTTGAGGATATAACACGAAAATCTGGCAATAGACATTTCGGTGAATTCATAACCTAAACTCCTCTGGTTATTTCATAATTCGTATCGCCAGAAAATTTATCCATTAATTTATCTGTACATGAATTTTGATTATAATACTACGCGTAGCCATTTAATTTTATCTGAATATGGCCGCAACGTACAAAACATGGTGAAGTATATCTGCGAATTACCCACCATTGAAGAACGTAATAAATATGCCCAGGCGGTAATAGACCTGATGGGATTTTTGCAACCACATTTGCGTGATGTTGCCGATTTTAAACATAAACTCTGGGATCACCTGCACATTATTTCTGGCTACCAGATTGATGTGGATAGTCCATATCCAAAGCCATTAATCGAAAATGCTTACATCAAACCAGCGCCCCTGGCCTATCCTCAACAAAGAATTACCTACAAACACTACGGTAAAACAGTGGAGAATCTGATTGAAAAAGCCATGCGCGAAGAAAATGCCGAAATTAAAAAGGCAATGGTTCAGAGCATCGCAAATTTTATGAAAATGGCCTATGTTACCTGGAATAAGGATAATGTGAGCGATGATACCATTATTAAAGATCTGAAACACCTTTCTGGCGGATTATTATCTCTTGATGAAGGTGTTAACTTAGCCAAGGTAGAATTTAGAGCACAAAATCCTCGTCAAAGCAATAACAACAATAACCGCGGAAGAAACAACAATAATAATAACAATAACGGAAAAAACCGTCAAAATAACAACAACAATAATAATCGTCCACGCAACAACAATAAACCTAAATATTAAAGGAAAGGTAAAAGGCAGAAGGTAAAAAAGGAGGAAGGTTACATGTCTACCAATCTTAATACTTGATACTTAATACTTGATACTAATTACGACAAGATATATGAACGCATTTGAGATAACAGGCGGAATTAAATTAAAAGGCGAAATCACTCCCCAAGGTGCCAAAAACGAAGCTTTACAGATTTTATCTGCAGTATTGCTTACCGAAGAAAAAGTAACCATCAGTAATATTCCTGATATTAAAGACGTAAACAAACTGATTGAATTACTTGGTGATTTAGGCGTTATTGTTGAACGCATCAATAAAGATACTTATAGCTTTGAAGCCAAAAATATCGATTTAAATTTCTTTGAATCTGATACTTTTAAAGCTAAAGGTGGTGGTTTACGTGGTTCGATTATGATTGTAGGACCTTTATTGGCGCGTTTTGGTAAAGCGGCAATCCCGAAACCAGGTGGTGATAAAATTGGCCGCAGAAGATTGGATACCCACTTTATCGGTTTCGAAAAACTGGGTGCAAAATTTGTTTACGATAGCAAAAAAGCTTTCTTTAATGTTGATGCCACCAATTTACAAGGTGCTTACATTCTGTTAGATGAAGCATCGGTAACCGGAACGGCAAACATTGTGATGGCCGCTGTTTTGGCTAAAGGTACCACTACCATTTACAATGCCGCCTGCGAACCTTATTTACAACAACTTTGCAAAATGCTAAACCGCATGGGCGCAAAAATTTCGGGCATTGGTTCTAACCTGCTTACCATTGAAGGTGTTAAAGTATTGGGTGGAACCGAACATAGAATGCTGCCGGATATGATCGAAATTGGTTCTTTTATTGGTATGGCTGCGATGACAGAATCGGAAATTACCATAAAAGATGTTTGTTACGATGAACTTGGGGTAATACCAGAGGTTTTCAAAAAACTGGGTATTAAATTAGAGCGCCGTGGTGATGATATTTACATACCATCGCAAAAACATTATGAAATTGATACTTTTATTGATGGCTCTATATTAACCATTGCCGATTCTCCATGGCCAGGCTTTACCCCTGATTTATTGAGTATTGTATTGGTTGTGGCTACACAAGCAAAAGGAAACGTGCTCATTCACCAGAAAATGTTCGAAAGCCGTTTATTCTTCGTGGATAAACTGATTGATATGGGCGCACAGATTATTCTTTGTGATCCGCACCGTGCGACCGTTAATGGTATTGATAAAAAATATAAACTTCGCGGAATTAGCATGACTTCTCCTGACATCAGGGCCGGGGTTTCGTTATTAATTGCAGCTTTATCTGCAGAAGGTAAATCGACCATTTACAACATCGAACAAATTGAACGTGGGTATCAGGATATCGACACTCGTTTACGTGCTTTAGGTGCGCAAATTAAGCGTGTGAATGCTGATGCACCGAGCCATTAAGCTTAAAGCAGAAAGGCTAAAGCTTAAAGCGAAAATAGTATAAACTAAAACGTCCGGGTAATAATTATCCGGACGTTTTTTATGGTTACCTTATGAGGAGAATCGTCATGCTGAATTTATTTTACAAGTAAAAATAGTGTTTTCAGTTGCCTTGTAGCTACTACGTGGTCAGCATCTATTATTCTGAACATTAAGACCCTGAAATAATCCAGGATGACGAACATGAGATTACTCCATCATTCTCGCTAATGGTATTTGTAATCCCGTTTTTCCAGTAATGACATAAGTGGTCTGGATTACCAAATCCCGACCAATAATTTCAATTTTAAGATTCTGAAACAAGTTCAGGAGGACGATCGTAGAATTAAACAATCTTCATTTTACATTTCTTGCTAATCGGGATTTGCAACCCCTCTTTTGAGCAATGATTAAGCGGTCGGGATTACAAATCCGACTAACGAACGATTAACCATCATTCACCTCATATTATTACCCTGATATCGCATTAATAATATCATACTGCGTAATAATTTCGATCTTACCCGATTCATCTTCTACTAAAACGGCTGAATTTTCTTTATTGATCAATGAAGAAATTTTATCAATAGAAGTATTCAGGTCAACAAACGGGAAGGTGGCCGTCATGATTTCTGAAATAGGTGCCGATTTTAAGCCTGGATTTTCCAATAAGGCACTTAAAATATCACTTTCAGCAATTTTACCCACAATCATCCCCTGCTGTGTTACCGGAATTTGGGAGATATTCATCGATTTAATGGTATTGATGGCTTCAAGTACAGATTTTTGAGTATCAAGGGTTACGATCTCTGTGCTTTCTTTTTTAGACAAAATTGATTTTGCTGTTAGTTTTTCGTCCTGCAAAAATCCTCGTTCACGTAACCAGTCTTCATTGTACATTTTGCCCATGTAACGGCTGCCATGGTCGTGAAAAATAACCACAACCACATCTTCCGGTTTTAGTTTATCTTTTAACTGAATTAGACCACCAATGGCAGCACCAGCAGAGTTACCAACAAAAATCCCTTCTTTACGTGCAATATCGCGGGTCATTAACGCGGCATCTTTATCGGTCACTTTTTCGAATAAATCGATTACATCAAAATTTACATTTGCCGGAAGGAAATCTTCGCCAATACCTTCGGTGATGTAGGGATAAATTTCATCTTTATCAAAAATACCCGTTTCCTTATATTTTTTAAAAACTGAACCATAAGTATCAATTCCCCAGATTTGAATGTCCGGATTTTTTTCTTTCAGATATTTCCCTGTTCCGGAAATGGTTCCTCCAGTACCTACCCCAACCACTAAATGTGTAATTTTACCTTCTGTTTGCGCCCATATCTCCGGACCGGTTTGCTCATAATGCGCCTGTGAGTTGGCTAAATTATCGTATTGATTAGGTTTCCAGGAATTTGGAACTTCACGTTCTAAACGCGAAGAAACCGAATAATAGGAACGGGGATCTTCAGGCTCAACATTTGTAGGACAAACAATTACCTCGGCACCAAAGGCACGTAAAGCATCCACCTTCTCCTTAGATTGTTTATCTGTTGTGGTAAAAATACATTTGTAACCTTTAATAATAGCGGCCATAGCAAGGCCCATTCCGGTATTGCCTGATGTACCTTCTATAATTGTTCCACCTGGTTTTAGTTTACCACTTTTCTCAGCATCTTCAATCATTTTAACCGCCATACGGTCTTTAATTGAATTGCCTGGATTAGTTGTCTCTATTTTTGCCAGAATTGTTCCCGGAACTCCTTTTGTTATCGTATTTAATTTAACCAAAGGCGTATTGCCGATGGTTTCTAAAATATTATTGTACCACATACTACAAAATTAAGAAAAGGCATTAAGTATTTTACGAACTATATTTTATTTGAAACATAATTTTGAAAATTAAAATTTAAAAGAATTTAATTACATAATCTATTATTATGATAGGCATTATAGATTGATTATTGGGCAAAATGTAATTTAAATTGTTGGTCCTTCATACAGATGAAGTATACCGAGATGGGAAAATTTAAATTTAGTCACCAAATTTCGATCAGAAATTCCTCCATCTACACGTTATCATTTTAAGCCAATTTATAAATCTTCCCAGGCAAAGAAACAATGATGCCCTGCATTTCTAATGTCAGGATTACAATGGCCAATTTACTTTGTTGAATATTCAATTGAAGCGATAGTTCATCTATAGAAAGCTGACCATTTTTTAAAGCATCAATAACACGTTGCTCGTTAGGGGTAAGATTTAATTGCAAAGTGGTTTGCGGCATATTTTGTTTAACCTTTATTTCAGCATCCCAGCCCAGGTAATAAATCAAATCGTTGGCATTGTTAATTAATCCGGCCCTATTAGTCTTAATCAGGAAGTTACAGCCTTCAGAAAAAACATCATTCGTTCTGCCTGGAAAAGCATATACATCTTTATTATAGGAATTTGCGATTTCTGCCGTAATTAAGGCACCTCCTTTTATGGATGCTTCAACTACCACAGTAGCATCTGCAATACCTGCAATAATCCGGTTTCTTTGCGGAAAATTAGGCCGGTCGGGATTGGTTAGAATTGGGAATTCCGTGAGCAGGCCACCATTCAAAACCATTTTCTGCGCAACCGTTTTATGAATTTTTGGATACATCCGGTCTAAACCATGTCCGAGTACCCCAACTGTAGGGATATGATTGGCCAGGCATTCTTTATGGGTGGTTACATCAATACCATAAGCCAGGCCACTAACAATCAAAACGTTGTAGGGTGCTAAAACTTCGCACAATTCTTTACAAAGGTTTTTTCCATAACTTGTAGCGTTACGCGTTCCAACAACACTAATGATACGCTGCTGGTTAAAATCAACTGTCCCTTTTGCATAAAGCAGTATAGGTGAATCGATACAATTCTTTAGTCTTTTAGGATATTTCTCATCTGAAAAAAACAATACTTCTATCCCATGTTTTTCAATAAAATCCAATTCCTGCCTGGCCCTTGTCAACGCATTGGTACCACGAATGGCTTCGATTGTTTTTTCTCCAATGCCCGGAATCTGCAAGAGCTGCTTTCTACTTGCCGAAAATATATTTTCGGCACTTCCGCAATAGGCAAGAAGGTTTTTGGCCGTTACCGGACCAATAGACTTGATAAAAGTTAAGGCAATTTTGTGTAGCGTGCTCATCATGTAATAAGGTTAAATAAATTCGGGATGATTTATTTCCTTAAAGCAAGCTTAAAAATCGATATCTATTAAACTTTTTAATGGAATATGTATATTGTTTTTTAGCTGTATATATTTCTCTGTTACTGCCCAAACAGTGGTATCAACACGTTTTGGGCCGATGGTGGTATTAAAAGTAATAACGGCTTTTGATTTAAATTCATTACCTAATCTCTGCGCTTCATCAAGTTTGGTTTGCAATTCGTGTGAATGATCTTCCCTGGCATCGATGATATTTAAATAACTGATATGTTCCTTTTCTACGATTTCTATTGGCATGGGTCTCTTTAACGATTAATGTTAAACAAGCTTATCAAATTTTTTAAAAAAAAGCAACACTTATTTACTCAAATATTGCAATAAATATATAAAAAAGGCCAGTTTTGAAATACAAAACTGGCTCTTTTGGTACAAATATTAGAAATTATTTAAATTTTAGCTTTCTGGTTTCGACCATTCCTTTAAATTCATGACCAAGCTTTTTGTTAGCTGCATCTATTTGTTGTCTGCCTATACCTGAAGTACTGCTAATCACATTATCTTTTGCCAATGCAGAGAAGTTGTTGTTTGCAGAATAATACAAAGCCTGAGCGAGCATTTTTTCTGACGGGTCGCCGAAATCTTTGGTCAAATCATCTGCTACATCCTTATCAACAGTCATCCCCGCAAAATAATCACCCTGATCTAACTGATTTTTGGTTTGAAACTGCGGAATATATAAATCATTTTTATCAATTCTAATAGAAAAGAAGCCGACGGGTTTACCATAAGTTGTTTTACCAATTAATTTTACATCTACTACCGGTTTCAAATTATTAATTAATAATTCGCTGGCAGAAGCTGTACCACCCGTAACCAGGAAATAAACGCGTGTTAACCCGTTTAAAGCGCCGCGTTTAACAAAATTTTCCTGATTGCCCGCTGCTATGGTAGGCTTATAAGAATAATCGAAATAAGAATAAAGCCTGGTTACACCATCATTTCCTTGGGCGTAAAATTTTTGGTTCTGCAAAATGGTTGCATTGCCATCCTGCATGGTTTTTGTCCAATAAGTAGTATACATAATTTTACCATTTTGCGCAGGTGGAGCAATTAAGTTGATAAACAATTCGGATGTAGCTACAGAACCACCACCATTATACCTTAAATCTACCACCAACTCGGTAACACCATCCGCGGTAAATTTCGAAAAAGCGGCGTCCAAAGCAGCAGTAGCATTGGTGGTAAAACTGTTAAATACAATGTAACCTACTTTTTTTGCGCCAATGGTATAAGTATTGGTAAATAAAACAGGGTTAATGTTATAGCTGGCGCGGTTAATTATAATATCCTGTGTGCCACCACCTGGTTTTATAAAGGTTAATGAAATTGAAGGGTTATCGCCAAATATTGAAGCATTTAGATTGGCAATATCGGTACTAGACCTTGATGTACCACCACCATTAACTTTAATAAGCTGGTAACCACGCTTTAGACCTTTTAAGTCGGCAGGAGATCCAGGGTAGACATATTTAACCCGCAAGAGGTCGTTTGCATCGAAGTTAGCCGAAAAACCATAATCTTCGCCTGCCCCACTTAGCTGACTGGCTACCGATCCGTCGTCTATAAACGAATATTTATCTTTTCCTCCAGTACCAGGCAAAGCTTTAAGTGCTGCAATAATCGCATTCTCTGAACTGTATTTCCTTGGATTAAAGGTATCGTAATTAGGCATACCAGCATTCCAGAAATAGGTTTGTTTAGCGTAAAGAAAGATAGAGTCTTTCGAGAGTAATGCGCGGTCGTTGGTTGGTGTTTGTAAAAGATTCGATTCACCATCAGTATTGCTATCTGGATTATTACTTGATTTTTTACATGATGCTGTAAACCCAAGCACAATAATCAAAGCATATAGAAATGTGTTTTGCGAAATAAATTTTTTAAGCATATTATTTGTAAATTTCTAATGATCCAATATACTGCAAATTAATTGATTTGGATTGTTGCTCATCAAATTTATTTGCACCAACCACTAACGCCTGATTAGCCAATAAATTTTTGTGGTTTAATATGTTATGAAAAATTTCTGCTTTTGGCTGCCCCAGTTCTTCAACAAAGTAAACGGTAAGATATTGCTCCAGTCCGTTCCACTCGGTTTGCTTAATTTTGTTAAGTTGTTGCTCGGGATTACCAGCGGTTACAATTACAATTTTTTTACGGTCTACCACCAGTGTCTGCATAAATTCGAGCATATTTTTATAAAGCAAAAGCTTTAAGGGCAAACGGGCATTTTGATGCAGGAGGTTGAAATTATATTCATACTTAGTATCGATACCGAACTGGTTCGCTGTTTTTTCAAACAGCTTCTTTGCGCCATTATTTTCGTATTCGTTACGCATAAACTCCAGAATGGGCTGTGCGTTTTTTTGCTCGGTATACTCTATAAACTGGGCAAACAGATAATAAACCTGCAGCAGATAATCTTTCTCTGGAAATAAAACATCATCCAGCTCAAAAATTACCAGCTGTTTATCTTTAATGTATTCACTTGCATCCATATTAAATCGTAAAAAGTTTGAGGTCATCATCGGCAATGTTATACCCGAACACACCGTTTAATTTTTCATCAGTTCTGACAAAAATTTCCTTTCCGCTGGCAAATACACATTCGCCTGCCACAAAAACAGCAAAATTTTGATAAGTATTTTGTTCGGTGGGCAGATATCCGGCTATTAAACTGGCATCTGGCAATAAAACCTGGATGCCATATTCGCCAAAAAGCACAGCCGATTTAGCGATTGGCTCTACTTCATATTGGTGAAGCGGGACAATGCAATCGATGCCCTCTGTAATGCTAAAATTTAATAAAATATGGGCTATGCTATCTTTACTGAGCGGCCCGAGCGATGAAAAGGCATAATTTTCAGTAACTATCCCCGGTACATCACCATAATCGGCCAACAGCACAAAATGAGTAGGAAACGCTTTCATCAGCTTTAAAGCTTTCGCATTATTGCCGCCTGTAATGAGTATTTTCAAAACTTAATAATTGAATGAATGAATTAGTGAATGATGGAGTTATTGAATGTCTGGATTATTGAATGACTGAATGAAGGAATGGTTATAATTTTATACAATCAAACCATCTTTCATGCTCACCACCCTGTCGCTGGTTTTGGCAAGGTGTTCGTTGTGCGTAACAATTACAAACGTTTGGTGAAAATTATCGCGCAAACTCACAAACAGTTGGTGTAATCCGGCCGCATTTTCAGAATCTAAATTTCCCGAAGGTTCATCAGCCAAGATAATAGAAGGGTTATTGATTAATGCCCTTGCAATGGATACGCGTTGTTGTTCACCGCCAGACAACTGATTGGGTTTATGCTGCGCCCTATCTTTAAGTCCGAAGAGATCTAATAGTTCAAGCGCTCTTGTTTCAGCCTGTTTTTTACTGGTTTTCGCTATAAATGCAGGGATACAAATATTTTCGATGGCACTAAATTCGGGCAATAAATGATGGAATTGAAACACAAAACCTATATTCTGATTCCTGAAAGTACTCAGCAAATCGCCATTTAACTTGTTTATCACGGTACTTTTTAACTCTACAGATCCCTGATCAGGCTTATCCAATGTGCCTAAGATATGTAACAAAGTACTTTTACCTGCACCAGATGGCCCAATAATACTTACAATCTCCCCTTTTTGCACTTCAAAATTTACACCTTTTAAAATTTGCAGATTTCCGTACGATTTTCTTATTCCAGTGGCTTTTAGCATGGTTCAAATTTAATAAAAAAGCGGAAAGACCAAAGCAGAAAGACTAATGACTAAAGCGGAAAGAGGAAAGACTAAAGCGGAAAGACCAAAGCAGAAAGGCCAAAGCACAAAAGAAAAAACTAAAGTGGGATGATTACGACCAAGGCAAAAAGCTGAAGGCATAGCAGAAATCAGAAACCAATCCCAAAAGTTAAAAATTTAAATCTGTGCAATCCCCCCGGAGGAAAAAACAAAAAAGATTTGGAGGAATCAATTTTATATTTAACTTTGAAAAACAAAGCACTTTTAAAATGAACACTCCAGAAGAACAATTAAATACCTTAAAAGATATCAGAAATATGATGGATAGGTCATCGAGATTTATTTCTTTGAGTGGTTTATCGGGTATTTTTGCGGGTGCGATTGCCTTAATAGGTGCTTATTTTGCAAACGATGAAATTGACAAATTCATCAATAAAAGGGGTTATGGTTATGGTGTAGATGGAGAAATGGACCTTGAATTTAACCTGATCAAACTGGGCATCATTGTTTTGGTGATTGCTTTGGCTGGCGGTGTTTTATTTACTTACAGAAAGAGTCAGAAAAACAATCTTCCCATCTGGGATAAAACTTCCAAATCACTTCTAATTAACTTATTTATTCCTTTGTTTGCCGGAGGATTATTTATTATCGCTTTATTGATTAATCATCCAAATACCTATAGTATTATTGCGCCCAGCTGCCTGATTTTTTATGGTTTAGCACTAATTAACGCCAGCAAATTTACCTATAGTGATATCCGTTATTTAGGCTTTTGCGAAGTAATATTAGGCCTAATCTGTATGTTTTACGTGGGTTATGGATTAATTTTCTGGGCTTTGGGCTTTGGCTTGCTACACATTGTTTATGGTCTTTTGATGTATTTTAAATATGAGAGAGGCCAGTAAGGATGAAAAACCCGATAGCAGATTTAAACAAAATATTCGATAGCCGGATCAGGTTAGGCGTTATGTCTGTCCTGGTGGTAAACAACGAAATTGGTTTTAACGATCTCAAACAAATGCTCGAATTAACTGATGGCAACCTGGCCTCACACCTGAATACTTTGGAGCAGGCTGAATTTATTAAAGTACACAAAGGCTTTATCGGCCGCAAAACCAGCACCACCTATTCCATTACGGCGTTGGGCAAACAAGCCTTTAAGGCACATTTAGATGCACTCGAAAAAATGATCAGGAAGCTCTAAGCATTTTTTTTAGACTATTACTTTGAAATTCAAAGCACTTTTAAAAACATGAAAACGGAAATATACCAGAACCTCAGATGAATTACGTAGGCAAAACACTCGCTTACTATTCTGCGCTTATTGGCACATTGATATTTATAACCTACCTGATATCAGGATCTTTTTTCCTATTAATCACCGGAGCTGTTTTTACGCTAAGTGCAGCACTTATAAATATCACGGTAATCGCATTAATCATAATAGAACTGATTAGTTACCAAAAACATTGGAGAAACGCCGTGGTCACGATTATCTGGATGCTCTTAAACATCCCTTTAGCCATTAGCTACATGCTTATATTAAGTTATTTCCACGCTTAAATTTAAATCAAATGAAAAATAAATCGAACCTTTTGCTACTATCTGTCCTACTGGGCGGCCTGCTGTTTACTTTTCTCTTTTGGAAAGAAAGATTAGCAATCAATCTGCTTATTTACAGTATATATCTGTTGGCAATTACTTTTATTAACCCTGATGTGGTTAAGAGTACCAAGCTGAAAATTTACGGTTTGGCTCATCTGCTCGCAGCAGTACTGGTGGTGATTAATAATTCCGATTTATCTTTGGCAACTTATTACATCAGCTTACTGCTATTTATTGGTTTTGGTCATCAGCAACAAATCAGGACCATTTTTACCGCATTTTTAGCAGCCATTCTACAGATGGTCACCGTGCCCTTTAATGCCATTAAACAACTGAGCCAAATCAGTATTGGTAACGTCAGCCTTAAACCGTTTTTTAGGCTGATTAAATATCTCTTCATACCCATTATCATTGTTACTTTGTTTTCATGCCTGTATGCAGCCGCAAGTAGTGTTTTTGCGCATTATGCAGAAACCATCTTGACCAACATTGGCAACTTTTTAGATAATGTACTGCACTTCTTTTTTAAAGACTTGAGTTTTGAGCGCATCATGCATTTTTGCTTTGGATTGGTTTTAACAGGCGGTTTATTACTGGCATTTTTTGATAAAAGCCTTGAAAAAGCAGAGCTGAAAGGTAAAGAACAATTGGTAAGGATCAGAAGAAGTATAGGACAGAAAACGATATGGTATAATATCGCAGAAACATTTACCGGTAACCTGTTAACACGGAAAATGGCCTTAAAAACAGAATACATTGTGGGCATTATTTCTTTCGCTGCACTTAACCTGTTATTACTCATGTTAAATGCCATTGATATTACTACGCTTTGGTTTGGCTACGAACCTTCGGGCAATTTTTCAGGAGAACTGCACCAGGGTACAAATTCATTGATTTTTAGTATTATAATGGCCATGGCCGTCATCCTCTATTATTTTAGGGGGAACTTAAACTTTTACCACAAAAGCAAAACGTTAAGGGCGTTGGCTTATGCCTGGATGATTCAAAATTTCATCCTGATTATATCAGTATTGATCCGCGATGGCTATTACATCGAATTTCATGGTTTAACCCATAAAAGAATCGGCGTGTTGGTATTTGCCACCCTTTGCATTATTGGTTTGGCAACGGTTTATGTTAAAGTGGCCAAACAGAAAACCATATTTTATCTTTTTAAAGTGAACGGCAATATCTGGTTTGCCCTCCTGCTTACGTTTACCCTTATCAATTGGGATGTTTTGATTGTGAAATATAACCTCAATCACGTCGATGCTGTTTCTATCGATCCTTACTACCTCACTTCTCTATCAGAAAAGACATTACCTATTTTAGATAAAAACAGGTCAAAAATACATCCTTCAACCAATAACGATTCGGAAATTGCCAAGGTATACCGGCCAGAAGAAGATTTAATGCGGAAACTGGATCAACGGATAGGTTATTTTAAAGAACGTTATGAACAGGAAAGCTGGTTATCGTGGAATTTACAGGACTGGAACACGGCAAAATATTTTGGGGTTAATAAATAAAAAATGGAAAAGAATCGTAGCGCGATGTATTATTTATTTGGCATCTTATTATTTGCGTGTTTTAAGTTAGCCTATACTACAATGGATGCTGAAAGGTTATCATTTTTACTTAGTCCAACTGATTACCTTGTTTCAAAATTAAATAACTCTAATGGCAGGTTGATTGAGCATTTAGGTTATTATCATCAGGATCTTAACATTACAATAGAGAAATCGTGTTCAGGCTTTAATTTCTTTTCGCTAAGTTTTTTAATTACTTATTGCCTATCTATCAGCTATTTGAAATGTTTAAAATTAAAATGGATCGCATTAACCAGTTCCCTGCTATTCAGCTGGATATTAACCATATTCGTTAACACCTCGCGGATAAGCTCTTCCATTTTTATAGCTAATAGCATTAATATTCCAAAACAGCATCAAGCGCTTGTTCATCAGGCAGAAGGCACATTTATCTACCTATTCTTTTTGATATTATCCTACAAACTAATCGATCATTTACTAAAAACATACGCTGTTCAATATGAAAACCCTGCTTAATCCGAGATGGCTTATCGTAATTAGCATTATTCCATCAATAATACTGCTGCTGCTTTTCTACGGCCAATTCAGTATTATTAAAAGTTTGCTAAAAACAGAAACCGCAGAAATATGGTTAAATTTTTCATTAATACTTACACTGTTGACCTCTGCACAGTTGGCTTACATCCTACTTGGTATATACAAAAAGTACAACATATCTATATTTTATGCTTTTTTTAGTTTATTGGTCTATACCATTTTTCTATACGCTTATGCGCAATATGCCGATATATTAATTCCGTTCTCAATTCCGCAATGGATGATTAATGTGGATGTAATTTTATATCCAGGTAGCTTTTTAATGCCCACATTAATTCATGCACTTTTCATCCTGGTTGTGTTTTCAAGCCAGAAAAGCAGATTATCTTCGGCATGGCTAAGTTTTTATATGGAATTTCGATACCGATACTAGGGTACGCATTTTTACAGATTGTTCTTCCCTTATGGAAAAAAACCGAAAGTAGTTTTGATACGAACGCATTAGTGATATTATTAATTATTGCCGCTATACTATTTCTCTTCTTTATTTGTCGTGGTTTTTATATTGTTACCCAATTAAACACTCAGAAATTCTCTAAATACAGCATTTACCTCAAAATATTAATTGCCATTATTTTGCCCATTATCGGATTATTAATGAATAACGGGGGACTTCGGCTTACAAGTGGTTTTAGTTCATCGATATTTGGAAATTTTAGCAGTATTTGGTTTTATATCATTGCTTTAATAAATGGCATATTGGTATGTCTGCCCAATTTTAAAAATCCACGTTTACGCCTGCTCCGTTTTTTGGGCCTCGTGATCTGTTTTCCTTATACCCTTTACTTTTTTCTGGTATTCCTACCCTATCTACCTTTGTCTGTGGTGGCGGTTATTGCTATTGGCGCAGGGTTTCTGATGCTATCACCTTTATTCCTATTCATTTTACAGATTAACGGGCTACACAAAGATTTTACAGCGCTCCGCACAGCCTATTCCACTTTCAGACTAAGTATCTTTGCTGGCTTAGCCCTAATGCTTATACCTGCTTTGATTACGGTGTCCTACCTACGCGATAAATACATATTGCATGAGGCATTGGCATATGTGTACAGCCCTGATTATGGGAAAGATTATAATATCGACAGGAAGTCATTAGCTAAAACATTAGCAGTAGTACAACAAAATAAGGGTAGAAATAACTTTTTCGAGAAAGAGAAATCGCCATTCTTAACACCGTATTATAATTGGCTGGTACTTGATAACCTGGTTTTATCCGGAAGCAAGATTAATACTTTAAGGAGCATTTTTTTTGGTGAAAGTAACGATGAGAAAGAACCTGTTCCTATTATTCAAACCACCGGTAAAGTAAAAATATCAAAAATTGGTAGTATCAGTAAATTTGATCAGGCTCAAAAGGCATGGATCAGTACCATCGATCTTGAACTCACAAACCCCGAACATACAGATTTAGAAAGCTACGAAACAGCATTTACTTTACCCGAGGGCTGCTGGATCAGCAACTTCTATTTAAATATTGGCAATAGAAAAGAGTATGGAATATTGGCGGAGAAAAAAGCAGCCCTTTGGGTTTTTTCTCAGATCATAAACGAAAACCGCGATCCTGGCATTTTATATTACTTAACCGGAAACAAAATTGCATTTAAGATATTTCCTTTTTCGGCTAAAGAAACCCGGAAAAGTGGGATAACATTTATCCATAAAGCTCCTGTAAATCTTAAAATAGATGGCAAAACCATTTTGCTTGGCGACAGCATAAACCACAACGATAAAATCGAATCCATTAATGAAACAATTTACCTACCGGTGGCCGAGAAAGCAAAGCTAAAACTGATTAAAAGAAAACCAGAATATCATTTTATTATTGATGTTTCCAAAGGTAACTCAACAGAAAAAGCCGAATATGTTAGTCGCATCAATAATTTTGTAAGCAAAAATCAAATCAATCCGCATAACATCAGATTAAATTTTGTAAGTACTTTTAATGAGGAAATTGCCTATACAACTGATTGGAAAACTAAACTCTATCAACACAGCTTCGATGGCGGTTTTTATCTGGAAGGGGCTATCAAAAAAATATTAATAAAGAATTATACCACCAATAGTAATGCTTACCCGATTATGGTAGTGGTGAGCGACACTTTAGCGAATAGCATATTACAGAATGATTTTGCCAATTTTAAAATAACTTATCCAGAAAGTGATGATTTTTATGAGCTCGATCGGTTGGGCAAACTGTATAGCCATTCGCTAGTGAATGCCCCCCAACAGCGGTTGGATATCGTACAAACCATAAAAAACCAAGGGGTTTATTGCTGGCCCAATCCAATAAAACCTAAAGCCTATCTGGCAAATAATGGCCAGCCTTCCATCATCATCGATCGCACGATGAAAGCCAGTAACCTAGGTGTTGCTGATAAAAGGAATTGGTTATCGGGCCTAAATCTGCATGGAATGTGGCTCAAAAGTCTGGCAAATGGAGATCGATATAACCAGTCACAACTTAATCTTATCAAAAAGAGCATGTTAACTGGCATTTTATCCCAATCAACATCCTACATAGTTGTAGAAAATGAAGCTCAGAAACAGATATTAAAGAAAAAACAAGATCAAATTTTATCCGGCAATAAAAACTTAGATCCCGATGAAGAAACGCAAAGGATGGACGAACCAAATTTATATATTCTCATTACCTTATTAATAATGCTTTCCTTTTACCGTTTCAGAAATAAACTGAGTTTTCTTCAAAAATCAACAAAATCAGATCACCCTCATAATTAAGCGCTCCACTCTACCAACTTCAGTTGGAATTTTCCCCTGATGCAAATGACATCGGGGGAAACAAAAAACTAATTAATCGGTATTAAAACTTTAAAAATCATGAAAAATCTACAATCAACATTTAGCTCGCCAACAACCCGGATTGCAATTATACTTGGTGTTGCGGCATTAATTTTAAGCATTCCGCTTATCGCCATGCAATTTACTACTGAAGTAAAGTGGGATTTAACCGATTTTATGGTAGCTGGTGCCTTATTATTCAGTACCGGCCTGGCCATAGAACTCGTTATTAGAAACCTAAAAACCGGCACATTAAGAACCATCATTTTAGTGGTTATTTTATTAGCCTTATTCCTGATCTGGGCAGAACTGGCCGTTGGTATATTTGGAACTCCATTTGAAGGAAGTTAAAAAAAACGATCAACAGTTTTGTATCCGCAGATTTAAGATAATCAACACAGAGGAAGATATTTTTTGCATTTGTTAGGAACCAAATTGTTTTTAAGCCTGATTAGAGCGGAAAGCCCGGAACGCAGTGAGGACTTATAGCGGAAAGCAGGGCCTCCAGCCGCCATGAAGAACTGCCCGCTCACTTTCAAATAAAAAATCTCTGCTTGTATCTGCAAAATCAGCAGCACACCATAAACTAGCGCACATTACAGGCGCTGATTTCATGATTAACATAAAACGTTCATTTTCTGAAAAAATCGGTAATTGCTATTTGTTTAAAGGGTTTGAAATTGTAGCTTTGGGCAAATTTTGTAGCAAATGAACCCGCTGCTGTTAAAATGATTATTTTAATGACAAAAGGCCCATCTGACAGATAAAGACAAAAATATAAACAGATGAATATTCACGAATACCAGGGTAAACAAATATTAAAAAGTTTCGGTGTTAACGTTCAAGAAGGAATAGTTGCCGACACTCCTGAGCAAGCTGTTGAGGCTGCTAAGCAACTGAAAACTGATTATAATTCTGACTGGGTTGTAATTAAAGCGCAGATCCACGCTGGTGGTCGTGGTAAAGGTGGTGGTGTTAAATTGGCCAAAAACCTTGACGAGGTTAAACAGCGTGCTACCGATATCATCGGCATGCAATTGGTAACCCCTCAAACCGGACCAGAAGGTAAAAAAGTGAACAAGATTTTAGTGGCCCAGGATGTATACTATCCAGGTGCTTCTGAAACAAAAGAATTTTACATCTCTGTATTGTTAGATCGTGCAAAAGGCCGTAATATCATCATGTACAGTACCGAAGGCGGTATGGATATCGAAGAAGTTGCGGAACATACCCCACACTTAATCTTTAAAGAAGAAATAGATCCTAAAGTTGGCTTGCAAGGCTTCCAGGCACGCAAAATTGCTTTCAACTTAGGTGTTAGCGGTAACGCTTTCAAAGAAATGGTAAAATTCGTTACTGCTTTATACAAAGCTTACGAAGCCACCGATTCTTCCATGTTCGAAATTAACCCGGTATTAAAAACTTCTGATGATAAAGTAATTGCCGTAGATGCTAAAGTAAATCTGGACGAGAACGGTTTATTCCGTCACCCTGATTATGCTGCCATGCGCGATGTTACCGAAGAAGATCCAATGGAAGTTGAAGCGAGTGCAAGTAACCTGAACTTCGTTAACCTTGATGGTAACGTAGGTTGTATGGTTAACGGTGCCGGTTTAGCAATGGCTACCATGGATATCATTAAATTAGCCGGTGGTGAGCCTGCTAACTTCCTTGACGTAGGTGGAACTGCAAATGCACAAACCGTTAAAGCGGCTTTCAACATTATCTTGAAAGATCCAAACGTTAAAGCGATCCTGATCAACATTTTCGGTGGTATTGTTCGTTGCGACCGTGTTGCTCAGGGTGTAATTGATGCCTACAAAGAAATCGGAAACATTCCTGTGCCAATTATCTGCCGTTTACAAGGTACAAATGCTGAAGAAGCTAAAAAATTAATCGATGAGTCTGGCTTACAGGTTTACTCGGCAATCGCTTTAAAAGAAGCCGCTGATCTGGTAACTAAAGTATTGGCTGAACAAGCGTAATAAACTTAAAGCAAAAAGACTAAAGCTTAAAGCGAAACATATTTTAAAACCTTTCAGTGTAAACTGGAAGGTTTTTTTATTACCATCTTTCCCAAAACCATCGGAAAAATCGTCATCTCGACTGTAGCGCAGCGGACAGGAGAGATCTATCTGGACAGTTTTTTTTGAAAATCAAGGTTCTGTTCTTTTCGGCACCGTAAGTCCTGCTATCTCCTCAAGCCCTTCTATCAGGAGGTTTACTTAACATCGGTTCGCCGTATTTCGGAAAAAGAATCAACGTTAAACTTCCGAAGTCTAGCTCCTTGCTGCCACGTTAGACTTCAGAAGTTACTCTACGCGGAATTCCAAAATGTCGCCTGGCTGGCAATCCAGAACGGCACAAATCGCTTCTAAAGTCTCTAAACGGATTGCCTTCGCCTTACCGGTTTTTAATATCGATAAATTAGACATCGTAATGCCCACACGTTCACTCAATTCGGTTAGCGACATTTTGCGACGGGCAAGCATGACATCTAAGTTGATTATTATTGGCATTTTGGATCGGTAAAGTTAAAATGTTAAACGGGAATTTGTTTATATTGTTAAATTATTTTCCTTTTGAATTTCTATCCCTTTTTTTATAAGCTGTGTAATTAAAAAAAGTATAACTGCCATAAATAACCATACATCAGCTCCGTCAATATTTAACGATTGGAGATTAGCTGTAATAAGTCCTTTTTCTGTTAACCAGGTAATATACCTATAGCCTAAATGAGCAAAAAAACCTATCCCCAAAGCTAAAACAGCCTGCTTTGAAATAAAATTCTTTAATTCTATACCGAAAGGCTGAGAAATACTGATCTTTTTTTCGGCAAACAATTTTATAATTAAATAGAACATGATGGCTTTTAGTATCGCTACAATAATCACGACTACATCAATAACCAGAAAATATCCATGATCTAATCTGTAAACACTAGTTAAATACGCTGCACCATCCCAAAAATTCCGTACATCATGTGCATTGATAAACAAGGTAATAATTGTATTCACCAGCACTCCACCCGCTTCAACACATAGGCCAACAAAAATGATCCAACAAAGTATTTGTAATACTTTTAAAAGCTGATTGGTAGTTATTTTAATTTCCATAATTACATTTTTTTTAAAACGTTTGCTATGAGATTCAATTTATGAATCAATTAATTTAAGTCTATTACTATTTTATTTTAAATTGACAATGATTCACATTCATTAGATTTCGCAAACTATTGTGAATTTCAGTAAAGTCATATTTATTTAATTATTTATAATGCAAACATAAAAATTAAATTATTACAAATCAAAATATATTTATTGGTTGACAATAAATAATAGTCGAAATACAACTATAACCAGATGAGTTGATCAAAACATGTCAAAAACTTTATTGGAATGATTTTTGTTGTAAGTAAAAGTATAAAAAACGTGTGCAAACGGTAACATTTTCAGCATTTTATCCTTTTGGATTGCCGTACAATTTCGTAACTTTGCACACTTCAATAATTAAAGAGCACACAAAACGTATAAATGAGACAACTCAAGATAACGCAATCCATAACCAACCGTGAAAGTCAGTCGTTAGATAAATACTTACACGAAATTGGTAAAGTAGATTTAATAACAGCAGAAGAGGAAGTAATTTTAGCAAGGAAGATTCGTGAAGGCGATCAGGCTGCATTAGAGCGCTTAACTAAAACCAACTTGCGTTTTGTTGTGTCTGTTGCAAAACAATATCAAAATCAAGGTTTAACTTTAGGAGACTTAATTAATGAGGGTAACTTAGGTTTAATTAAAGCGGCAAAACGTTTTGATGAGACCAAAGGTTTCAAATTCATTTCATATGCCGTTTGGTGGATCCGTCAGTCTATCTTGCAGGCTATTGCCGAGCAAAGCCGTATTGTACGTTTGCCTTTAAACCAGGTAGGTTCGTTGAGTAAAATCAGCAAAGCTTTCTCTAAACTAGAGCAAGAATACGAACGTGAGCCTTCTCCTGAAGAATTAGCAGATATTTTAGAAACTACGGTTGATAAAATCTCTGATACATTAAGTAATTCTGGCCGTCACGTATCGATGGATGCACCTTTTGTTCAAGGTGAAGAAAATACATTACTGGATGTATTGGAAAACCATGAGCCAAATACAGATAGCTCATTAATCAATGAATCTTTATCGGAAGAAATTAAACGTTCTTTATCTACTTTAACTGAAAGAGAAAGAGAGATTATTGTTTTATTCTTCGGCTTGGGTTCTAACCATCCACTTTCTTTAGAGGAAATTGGTGAGAAATTTAATTTAACACGTGAGCGTGTTCGTCAGATTAAAGATAAAGCGCTACAACGTTTACGTCACACTTCAAGAAGTAAAATCTTAAAATCTTATTTAGGATAAGGAATTAGATTCAAACAGATACAAAAAGATCGGCAAACGCCGGTCTTTTTTTGCTTATAGATTTCTCCCCACCTGTACGGGCAGGCGCTACGGTCAAAATGACGATACCCTTGCCAATCTTTTTTGTTTACTACAACTAATTTTATCGTTATGATTTTATATCTTTAAATCATGTCGATTGCCTTACTCAAAAAATCCATCACTATATATAAACCCATCTTTTTATGGAATATACTCGTTAGTCTTTTAACCGTGGTATTCTTCATTTTAAACGGTTTCTCGCAATCTGGCATTTATTCTTTCGCCATATTCATCAAACTTATCGGCTGGTCATTCTCTGCCGGCATATACTTTATGTTTTATCAATCTACCGCCTACTTTTTCAAAAATCAAGGCATAGGCTTTAAAAAAATCATGGCAAACATGGTTTTATATGATTTAATCATCTTAATCGGAATCTTAATGATATCAACAATATGCAGGGACTTTTTATCGACAGTGTTAATCAATCTTTTGCAGATAGAGAAGTATTAAGCAGCGTTTATCTAAACTGCAATGTTGGAGAAGTAGTGGGCTTGTTAGGCAGAAATGGTTCAGGTAAATCTACACTGTTAAAAATTATTTTTGGAAGTATAAAAGCTAAATTTAAATACCTTAATATTAACAATAAGGTTTACAGTAAAGGCTACTTATCAAAAAACCTCTCTTACCTGCCGCAAGATAAGTTTATCCCGGATCAGATTAACGTTTTGCAGGCAATCAATATTTTCTGCAAGAAACACGCTACTGAATTGCACCGGATTGAATTTGTTGCTAAACATTTAAAATCAAAGTTTTATGATTTATCAGGCAGCGAGTGTAGATTTTTAGAATGCCTGCTCATGATTTACAGTGACGCTGATTATGTACTGCTCGATGAGCCATTTTCGCAACTCTCACCGTTGTTGGTTGACGAAATTAAAAGACATGTAAATTTAGCGAAAGTCTATAAAGGCTTTATTATTACCGATCATTATTACAAGTCTATTTTAGCTGTTTCTGACCGTATTGTATTGCTGCATAATAAGTGCAACTATACAATAAATAATGAAGATGACCTGGTGACGTATGGCTACCTTCCAGGCTTTACAGCATAAATTAAAAGACTACGCCATGCTGATCCGATGGATATAGGATTTATCCAGCATCTATCTTATCTTTCAATAACTCAAATTAAAAGATCCTGAAACAAGTTCAGGATGACGATCACACTAATCCAATGGGTGATGCTGAACCGATGGATATCAGATTTATCCAGCATCTATCTTATCTTTCAATAACTCAAATTAAAAGATCCTGAAACAAGTTCGGGATGATAAAAACACATTCAATGCATGATCTGATCAGATAGCTTCTTCCATCCTTTAAATAGAATAAAGATCCTGAAACAAGTTCAGGGTGGCGATCACACTAATCCAATGCGTGATGCTGAACCGATGGATATCAGATTTAGTTCCGCATCTGATACGCAAACTCAAGTTGAAAGATCCCAAACAAGTTAGGGATGATAAAACACATTCAATACATGATCTGATCAGATAGCTTCTTCCATCCTTAAAATAGAATAAAGACCCTGAAACAAGTTCAGGGTGACGATCATTCCGGATAACGATTTTTTAATGTTTAAAACAACAGGTGTTTAACGGTTAATCCGTTATTGATCAGTTGTTTTAATGAATCAATACCAATACGCAGATGCGTTTCTACATATTTTTCGGTTACAGAGCTGTCACTTTCTGCTGTTTTAACACCTTCAGGGATCATTGGTTGATCGGAAACTAAAAGTAATGCGCCAGCGGGAATTTTATTCGCAAAGGCCGTAGTAAAAATCGTTGCTGTTTCCATATCTACAGCCATTGCCCTTAAGGTTTTCAAGTACTTTTTAAATTCCTTGTCATGCTCCCAAACCCTGCGATTGGTGGTATAACAGGTCCCGGTCCAATAATCACGACCATGATCACGGATAGTTGTAGAAATTGCTTTCTGTAAGGCGAAAGCCGGCAAGGCAGGCACTTCTGCAGGCAGATAATCATTTGAGGTACCTTCTCCCCTAATGGCTGCAATTGGTAAAATTAAATCACCCAGTTGGTTTTTCTTTTTTAAACCACCACATTTACCCAAAAACAGTACTGCTTTAGGTTTAATGGCCGTTAGTAAATCCATCATGGTTGCTGCCAACGGACTTCCCATACCAAAGTTGATAATGGTGATGCCATTTGCAGTAACACTTTGCATAGGCTTATCCAAACCCATAATCGGCGCATTATCATTCCACTCCGAAAACATGCTCACATATTTACTGAAATTGGTTAACAGGATATAATCGCCGAATTGATCTAATGGTCTGCCCGTATAACGCGGCAACCAGTTTTTAACAATTTCATCTTTCGATTTTAATCCTGACTTAACAGGACTTTCTACCTCTTTTACTTTTTTCGATTTCTCTACAATTCCCTCGTCTTTTTTTACGTCTTTTTCTTCGTTCATAACAATTAGTTTAGCGCTATGCGCCATGCGCTAAGCGCATTACAAAAAATCCCTCCCGATGCTCGGGAAGGATTTGAATTTTTATGCGGCTTGCAGCTTTTTAAAGTCAGCCTTTTCAAACTTCTCAATCGCATAATCGAGGTTGATGTGCAATTCCCTGACATCCGTCTGTGTGGGTGTATCAAACATCGCATCCAACATGATCGCTTCGCAAATTGACCTTAAGCCCCTGGCACCAAGTTTATACTCCATTGCTTTATCCACAATAAAATCCAAAACTTCATCATCGAAAGCCAAATTTACATCTTCATAAGCAAAAAGCTTCACATACTGTTTAATCAATGAGTTTTTAGGCGCTGTTAAAATGTTTCTTAACGATGCTTTATCCAATGGATTTAAATGAGAAAGAACTGGTATACGACCAATCAATTCCGGAATTAATCCAAAAGATTTTAAATCCTGAGGGGTAATATACTTATAAAGATTTTTAAGATCTAAAACAACCTCATCTTTCTTTACTTTATAACCTACGGCCTGGGTACGTAAACGATTGGCAATTTTACGTTCAATACCATCGAATGCACCACCACAGATAAATAGAATATTATTGGTGTTTACCGGAATCATTTTCTGATCTGGATGTTTACGTCCGCCCTGAGGTGGAACGTTTACCACCGTACCTTCTAAAATTTTAAGCAAAGCCTGCTGAACACCTTCGCCTGACACATCACGTGTAATAGAAGGATTATCACTTTTACGCGCTACCTTATCTACCTCGTCAATATAAACAATACCGCGTTCGGCAGCAGTAACATCATAATCTGCAGCCTGGAGCAGTCGTGTTAAAATACTTTCAACGTCTTCACCAACATAACCTGCCTCAGTTAAAACTGTAGCATCGCAGATACAAAATGGCACATGCAAAATTTTAGCAATGGTTTTAGCCAGTAAGGTTTTTCCGGTACCTGTTTCGCCAACCAACATGATATTCGATTTCTCGATCTCAATCTCGTCTTTATCAACCTTTTGGTTTAAACGTTTATAGTGGTTGTAAACAGCAACAGATAATACTTTTTTTGCATCATCCTGACCAATAACATATTGATCCAGATGTTGTTTAATCTCAAGAGGCTTTAACAAGTTTATTGCCTCTTGAATATTTTTTGTGCCCTTAGTACCTAATTCCTGCGCAAGCAATTGATTGGCCTGGGTAACGCATTTATCGCAGATAAATGCATCCATACCTTCAATCAACATCAACGTTTCATGCTTGCCAGAATGGCAGAATGAGCAACGGGATTCTTTATTTTGTTTCGCCATCTTTTTTTGCGTTTCTCGATAACACTTCATCAACCATACCAAATCCTTTTGCCTCATCGGCTGTCATCCAGTAATCGCGGTCTGAAGCTTTCTCTACCCAATCATAAGTTTGGCCAGAGTGCTGTGAAATAATATCATATAATTCTTTTTTCAATTTCAACATCTCTCTTAAGTTGATCTCCATATCAGATGCCACACCTTGTGCGCCTCCTGATGGTTGGTGAATCATTACTCTGGAGTGAGGTAATGCAGCACGTTTACCTTTGGCACCAGCTACCAACAAAACAGCGCCCATTGATGCTGCCATACCGGTACAAATTGTAGCTACATCTGGCTGGATATATTGCATGGTATCATAAATACCTAAACCTGCATAAACTGAACCACCTGGCGAGTTAATGTAGATCTGAATATCTCTGTCAGCATCTGTTGATTGCAAAAACAACAACTGCGCCTGGATAATATTTGCATTCTGATCATAAATTGCATCACCTAAAAAGATAATACGGTCCATCATCAATCTTGAAAAAACATCCATTTGTGCTACATTCAGCTGGCGTTCTTCAATAATATATGGCGTCATGTTCTGAGGGTTCAGATTAGCCTGTGCAATAAATTTATCTACGTGTAAACCGCCAATTCCCTGATGTTTAACGGCAAATTTCCTGAATTCTTGTGAGTCTATGTTCATGATTATAGAGTTTGGCGTTTTGCGGTGAGAGTTAAACCCCTCCAAAAACGCTTGTTACTTTAATAAATATTTTCTGAAGTTGGTTAATTTCCGTGCCAATTTATCTAATTCTTCCAGATAATCATTCAACTCTGTGTCAGAAATATATTTTCTCCGCGCTAAAACTACTAAAATATTTGCATTCTCAAACGCAGAACGATGCGCAACATTCAGATAATGAGCAAATTCCTTATTTGAAACCGATCCAGAGCCTTCGGCAATATTGTTAGATATGCTAAGAGCAGCCCCATTGAGCTGCTCTGCAAATCTATATTTTTTATCAACTGACAATCGGTCAGCTATATCCAATAATTTATCAGTTAATACAATCGATAACTGCCAAACTTCGAGCGATTGAAATTTAAATTGAGCCATAAATAAATATAGTAACAGCACAATTATTTTCAAAACGTTTTAAGCATTATGGCAACGCTTGGCGCCATACGCCAGTCGCTTTTACTTTTTCTCCTCTAAAGCCACAAACTTATCGTAATCAATATCTTTTTGCTCTAACGTAACAACAGATTTAATTTGTTCAAAAGTTTTCAATGCTTTTACCTCTTCGAAAACACGGTTTGCATTTTCTTTTTCCTGTAAAAATTGAACTGCATACTGAGCCAATTGATCTTCAGGAAGTGGGCTTGGACTGTACATTCTGAACTGTGCATCTAATTTAGCTTTAGCCGCTTGTACTACATCCTCGTATTTAATTTCGATGCTGTTATCTTTAATGATTTTATTTTCGATTAAAGTCCATTTAAGATTTTTCGCAAAATCGTCATAACCTTCAGCTAATTCTTCGTCTGTTAATTTTTCGTTTGTAGCTTTTAACCAACGACGTAAAAATTCATCAGGCAATTCAAAAGTGTGTTTAGCTAAAAGTGCTTCATAAATATCGTTCGATAATTTACGCTCTGAATCCTGCTTAAACATACCTTCTACTTCTTCGGTAATTTTAGCTCTGAAACCTGCTTCGTCAGTTACGGTACCGTCACCAAATAATTTATCAAAAAACTCCTGGTTTAAGTCTGATTCTTCTAAACGGTTTACATTTTTAACATGAAGTTTGAAATTTGCTTTCAATTCAGCTGCTTCTTCTTCCGGAATGTTTAAAGCTTTAGCAATTACAGCAGCATCTTCAAACGCTTTTTGGATATCGATGGTTACTTCATCGTCTTTCTTTACACCAATTAGCGATTTAAGGATTTTTTTATCTTTAATCTGATCTAAACGAACACTGGCAGTACTGGTAATACCACCTTCAACAGCAGAACCATCTTCAGTTACCTGTGTTAACTCAGCATAAAGCACATCTCCATCAGCAGAAACTTCAGGATTAGTCATTTTACCGTAGCTGCGACGGATATTTTTGATACGGGTTTCTAATGTTTCCTGATCAGCTTTGATTACGTATTCTGTAAATTTATCTTTAGATGAAAGATTTACGTCAAAAGCCGGTGCTAAACCTAACTCGTAGTCAAACTCAAAATCATCTGTATTATCCCATTTAAATTCGCGCTCATCATCTGTTTTAGGAAGTGGTTGACCTAAAATTTCTAATTTTTGCTCAGCAATATAGTTAGATAGGGTATCATTTAACAAATTGTTTACCTCTTCTACCAAGATACTTTTGCCATACATTTTTTTAATGTGGGCAGCAGGAACCATTCCTTTACGGAAACCAGGTAATTGTGCTTTTTTAGCTTGATCTTTAATGGCTTTCTCTACTTTTCCAGTGTAATCAGCAGGGGCAATCTTGATTTTTACAACAGCATTTAAGTTGCCGGTTTTTTCCTGTGTAATATTCATTTTTTCTGAGATATGAGTATTCAGATGTGCGATTAGATTTGAGTGTCGAGATATGAGATTTGAGACAAACAGCACATATCGCTTCAATTAAAACAGCACATCAATTTTTATTAATCAATGTTTTTAAAAACAAAACCGTTCCGATGTTTAAATCGGAACGGCCTTTATCTTGTTGTGCGGAAGAAGGGACTCGAACCCCCACGCCGTGAAGCGCCAGATCCTAAGTCTGGTGCGGCTACCAATTACGCCACTTCCGCAGTTAGGATGTTGTAAGGACTGCAAAGATAGAAACAAGATTGGATAATCAAAAGGTATTGACCATATTTTGGCTATTATTATTTAAAACAATTGCTAACTCATTAATTTTTAAGGAGAAAATTTTACGAGTAGAAGCATTTTCCAGCCGATAGGAAAATAACTTTTTAATTTTGACCTAAATATTGGTGTCCCACCAACCACCTTTCACATACATGGAATATCAGCGTTCCTACGGAACGAAACGCCAATTTTGCAATTGGCTACCAAGGAGTCGTCCCTCTGGGACGGAAAGGAAGTATTATTTATCCTCCAGCATATCAAGGCAGGAGTAAAACATCAATGACTAGTGATAAAAAGAATGCACACAGATATAAATTCTGTGTTTATCTGCCTGCATCTGTGGTTAAAAACAGCTAAGGTAATACTGATTACAAAAACTGATGTGCTCTGAAATAAAAAAACCGTTCTGATTTTTAAATCGGAACGGTTGAACTTATGGTGCGGAAGAAGGGACTCGAACCCCCACGCCGTGAAGCGCCAGATCCTAAGTCTGGTGCGGCTACCAATTACGCCACTTCCGCAGTTAGGATGTTTTAAGGATTGCAAAGATAGGAACTAAATTGAAAAATCAAATTTTATGACTTATAAAAATTTGATTTAGATGATCTGTGAGACACAGCCCGTGTGGTGGAGAAAAAAATCGTCATTGTAAGATGAGCCTGTATCAGAAATGATTTTGGAGATTTTTGGCAGAATAATATTTTGAAATGGCGTCATTCCCGTGAAAACGGGAATCTTAATGCGATAGAACGGCAACCAAATAAGTCCATGCCAAAGCATTAAGATGCCCAGTCAAGCTGAGCATGACGACCATCGCCAAATTTAATTCTCTTGCTATTACTGAATCTGTTATTTCGAGACAGGCTTGGCTTCATCCAATCAAAAATTGGCTTCGCAATGACGACTTCTTTTGTCATGCGATCTCACCTAAAGCTTTACCGATGTTACATCAACCAGTTCCGGACCGCCATCAACTGGATAACCTGCAACCTTTTTCCCTTTAATCGTAACCTTTTTATCTACATACGTATCAAGATTTATGGTTTCACTTTTTAAGGCATATGTTTTATTGTCTGCTTTTAATAAATGAGTTCCATATTGGAAAGTGGTCATCCCTAACTTTTCAATTGTTCCGCTTGCAGTCAGCGTACCGGTTTTTTCTGCATTTTTCATTGAGCTGCAGCCAGAAACTGCCGCTACAAATAAGGCCAACACTACTATTTTTTTCATCAGATTATGTTTTATTGTTAATCAGACATCAAGGCTATTTAAAAATGATGTTTTGTAACATGATAACGGATTAACTTAAAGATATGCTACAATTATCAAAAATTTCCGCTTAAAGGTTCACAATCTGCTTTTGGAACTCAAAGAAATACTGAACTGCTTTGACCAAACGACTTCCATACCAGCTAAACATTTCGCCGTCAACCAAACTGATTTTAGCATGTGGAATTGCGGCCTTGATTTCTGCTATATGTTTTTCTCTAAAAGGATAAGGTTCTGATGAAAGTAGAATCAGTTCGCAATTTAAAGTTTTCAGTTCCTCGAGTGTTATTTCCGGGTAGCGTTCCTGATTGATCATGTTAGTCATACCGTTGGTTAGCAAAACATCATTAATAAATGTATTTTTTCCGGCCGCCATATAAGGCTTTCGCCAGATGAGATAGGCGACCTTTTTATCAATTTTGTTTTGAAGCGCAAGTGTTCTGAGGTCATTAAATCCAGCTGATATTAAGTGGTTGAGATAACTGGCTTCTGGCTGGCGGTTTACCAGCTCCCCTATCTGCCCGATTGTTTTCATGGCATCATCCAAAGTAAAGATATCACTCATCCATACCGGAAAATATTCAGCTAATTCTTCTATATCGCTTTGCGTATTTTCTTCTTTATTGCCAATAATAAGATCAGGCTTTAAATCTTTAATTAAATCAATATTCAGTTTTTTTGTTCCGCCTACTTTGATACGTGCAGCAAACTTTTCTATCGGATGAATGCAAAATTTAGTTAAACCGATAATTTCTGCGTCAAGACCCAGATCAAACAGCAGCTCGGTCTGCGAAGGAACAACAGAAATGATCCGTTTGGGTGGAAAATTAATGACAATTTCCCTGCCCATTTGATCGGTAAACGTTTTTTGCATAACGCAAAGGTAATTAACCACAGCTAAAAAGGATTAATACCTGTGCAAATAATGTTAAGCTACAACCGCCATATCTTCCTTTATAAGCCCATCGGCAATGTGTAATATACGGCTGCCATATTGTGCATTCTTTTCTGAATGGGTAACCTGGATAATGGTAATCCCCTCTTCTTCATTGAGTTTTTTAAACAGGCTCATAATTTCTTCGGCCTGGGCCGACTGCAGATTTCCCGTTGGCTCATCAGCCAAAATAATAGAAGGCTGTGCTGCTAAAGCCCTGGCGATGCCCACCAACTGCTGCTGACCGCCTGATAATTGATTCGGGAACAGATCTTTTTTAGCCACCATGTTAAAACGGTCTAACAGATCGGCAATTCTACTGGCGCGCTCGGCGCTGCCCACTTTTTTATACAAAAGCGGTGCTTCGATGTTTTCGTAAACCGTCATTTCATCAATTAAGTGGTAGGCCTGAAACACAAAACCAATGTGGTTACGATATAATTCTATCCTTTTGCGCTCGTTCAAATTGGTTACATCTTCTCCCAGAAAATTATAAATACCATAAGTCGGTTCTTCCAGCATACCAATAATATTAAGCAAGGTCGATTTTCCGGCACCTGAAGGTCCCATAATGGAGACAAATTCGCCCTGGTTGATGGTCGTGGTGACTAAGCGCAACACATAATTTTTAACACCCTTATTGGCGTAGTACTTTTCGATATTGGTGAGTTGTATCATGTTTAAGGTTTAGGGTATGAGATTTAAGGTGTAGGGTTAGCGATAAGTTAGAAAGTTACGCTATACGCCAGTATTATTCATATTTAAGTGCATTTACCGGATCAGTTACAGCGGCTTTCCTTGCCTGTATGCTTACCGTAAGTACGGCGATAATCAGAGAAATCAACGTAGCAGTAACAAAAGGTACCAAAGGCATTTCTATGCGATAAGCAAAGCCCTCGAGCCACTTTTTTATAATAATATATGCGATAGGCCAACTGACTAAGTTTGCTATGATAACCAGGATTAAAAATGATTTATTGAGCAGGCTTACAATCTGGATGTTTGATGCACCAAGTACTTTTCTTACCGCAATCTCCCTGGTTTTCCGCTTAGCAACAAATGTAGACAGGGCAAATAAACCAAGTAATGAAAGGGAAACAGAAACCAGGCTGAACAGGATAATCATATTCATAAATCGCCTGTTCTCTTCCAGGCTTTTTGAAAAAGCATCTTCAAGGGAAGTGTACGCCATTGGGAAGTTCGGATACATCATTTTCCATTCCTTTTCAATTTTGCTGATGATCTCTTTATATTGAGCTGTATTGAAACGTACCAGTAAATTGTTAGTATTGGAAGTCCCGCCAAGTTTAGTCACCTTATAAACCGTCGGCAACACCGTTTTGTCAAAACCTTCGTTATGGTAGTTTTTAATAATACCTACCACCTGAAAAATATTGTTTTTGCCTTGCCAATCGGTTTTTTGGTAGGTCTGCCCGATAAGATTTTTTCCAAATAAATTTGCCGCTGCCTCATTTAAGACCACAGTATTAACGGTATCGCGTTTATATTCTTTTGAAAAAATCCTGCCTTGCAATACTTTCACACCAAGCGCAGGCAATGCATCCATTGTAACAGTTACGGTATTTAATTTTATGGGCTTCCCCTGGTATTGAATTTCTTCAGGCACATTAAAACTATTTCCCAATACCTGGGTAGTCGTCGCGACATATTGAACCCCGGGAATTTTTTTCAGCCTCTCGGCAAATTTATCTTCATAACCGGTTTCTATATTGATTAGATTTCCTCTTTCAAAGCCTAAATCTTTATTGCTCATAAACCTGGACTGCATTTCCATTACACCTATGGATATAATGAAAGTTACGGAAATGACGAACTGAAAAACAACCAACACATTCCGAAGTGCTATACCACGCAAACCATTTTCATAATTCCCTTTTAACACAGCTACAGGATTATAGTTAGATAAAATCCAGGCCGGGTATAAACCAGCAAGTAATGTTACCAAGATAAACAGGCCTAATAGCTGAGCAATCAGGACAAATAATTCGGCATTGTGCCAAAAACTTAAGGTCACATTAAACTGCTGGTTGAAAGTGGGTAATACCATTTCGATTAAAACGATACAGAGGAAAAGTGAAATCAGGCTCTGCAACCCGGATTCGATTAGAAATTGAGCGGTCAACTGCCTTTTGTAAGAACCAAGTACTTTCTTAACGCCTACTTCCTTGGCCCGCTGAACAGACTGTGCCGTGGCCAGGTTGATGAAGTTAATGATGGAAACCAGGAGCAAAAATGCCGATATGGCCATTACTGGTTTCAACTTTTCGAACCAGCTAAGGGTATACGGCGGATTGGAATGCACATTTTCTAACGGGATAACTTTTAAGCCAGGTACTTTTTCAGGTTTGTGGATATCTTCATCATCCTGTTTCTGCCCTTTTAATAAGTTTTTCTTGAAATCAACATATAATTTCTGCAGCGTCTGGTTTAACACCAATGTATCGCTGGCTTTGTTAAGTTTTGCATACATTTGACAGTAATTATTATTTGTCGGTTCATCTGGATCTTTATCTTTATTTCCAGTTCGCACAATAGCGCTAAAACCGACACTTTGCGGCGATTTGGGTTCACTTACTATACCAGTAACGGTTAATAAATTGCCCTTGTCATCCCTCCAGCGTATCATTCTGATTGTTTTACCCAAAGCTCTTGTGGTACCGAAAAGCTTTAAGGCCAGGTCTTCCTTCAGAACGATAGTATTCTTATTTTCAAGCGCTTTATCAGCACTGCCCTGCACGAACTGATAGTCGAAAACCTTAAAGAAACTGCTATCTGAATCTTTTATGTTGTTAACCATTACCGGATCGGCGTTGTCCGTTTTAACCGAGTAGCCACTGCCAAAATCCCAGTCGTTATCTACTTTGGTTACTGCAACTGCCTGTGGTAATTTGGTTCTGATCAGATTCGCAATGCGGCTATTCGAAACTTCATTCCAGTGCTCCATATTATCAGGAGTAAAAAAATCGTGTTTTTCCCTTATTTGATAGACATTTTTTAACTCCGGAGACCATTTATCATAACTTTCTTCATGATTGATATACAAAATCATGAGTACAAAAGCAGTTAGGCCAAGTGCCAGTCCGACAATATTAATGGCGGCATAAACCTTGTTTTTCCAAAGGTTGCGCCAGGCTATTTTGAGGTTAAGTTTAAACATTGTTTTAAGGTTTAGGGCAAAGCGTTTGGAGGTTAGCGAGAATTTATCGCCTGGCGCCAAACGCTAACCGCATTTCGTTATTCATATTTAAGTGCATCAACAGCATTAGCTTTAGCTACTTTAAAAGTTTGCATGCTTACGGTAACAAGTGCAATTAGTACCGACGTGAAAAGCGCCAGCAAAAAAGGCCATGGGTTTATTGAAATTTTATAATCATATTTTTCGAGCCATTTAGCCACAAGAATATAGGCAATGGGGATAGCGATCACATTAGAAATGACTACCAGTTTCATAAAATCCTTGTTCAAAAGAACCAGGATATCAGAAAGATTGGCGCCTAATACTTTACGGATACTGATTTCTTTGCTACGCTGTTCAGCAGTATACAAAGCCAGGCCAAGCAGACCCAGGCAGGATATAAAAATTGCAAAACTGCCAAACAGGTTAGAAAGCACACTGAGTAATTTTTCGCTCTGGAGTTTTTCGGCCATTCCCTGACTAATCATTTTTACTTCCACCGGATAAGCAGGGTTTAACCGAGTGCTTACCGATTTGATCGCTTCAACCGAAGTACTTAATGATTGGGCGGGACTTAATTTCAGTAATAAAACCCGACTGGTTTTGATGTTGTAATAGTAAACGGTGGGCTGTATTTTTGACGCGAGCGACTCATTCGAATAATCCTGCACCACCCCTATCACTTTAAGCGGCGGATTATCCCCCCAATGAATTACGGTACCTACCGGATTTTTTAAGCCCATGGCTTTAACAGCTGTTTGGTTGAGCAAAAGCGAGGTAGCAGTATCTGCAGGAAACCTGGGGTCCAAATCCCTGCCAGCTACAATTTTCACGCCTGTAGTTTTGGCGAAATCGAAACCGGTGCTTCTATAATGAATGATAGAAACATCGTTTTTTGGCTTGCCTGGCCAGGAAATGTCACTGGTAATAGAGCCGCCACCGGTAAAAGAACCGGCGTATTCGGTAGCGGCCATAATGGCTCCTGACCGTTGTAATTCATTTTTAAACAATGCCAGTTTTTCTGGCTTAGTCCATTCGCCTTCCAGATCGATCTGAGCCAGTGCAGTTTGATCGAAACCTAACGGCTTATTTTTGAGGTGCTGGATCTGGCTGTAAATTACAATGGCAGAAATAATCATACAAATGGAAAGACTAAATTGTAGCACCACCAATGTTTTACGGATAGATAGAGAGCCCGTTGAACTTTTAAAACCTTTAAGCACTTTTACCGGAATAAAAGAAGAAAGGTAAAATGCCGGGTAGCTTCCGGCAAGCAAGCCTGTAATCAATATCATCGATAGCAACAGCACCCAAAATGGGTAAGAACTGTAATCAATCTTAATGGAAATATTAAGCAGGTTATTAAAATAGGGCAATGAAAGTTCGAGTGTGATGAAAGCAATGGCCATAGCTATAACTGACAATAATAGCGATTCGATCATAAACTGCCCCATAATGGTGTTTCGGGTAGAGCCCAAAGCTTTGCGCACACCAACCTCCCTGGCCCGTTTTTCTGATTTGGCAGTAGAGAGGTTCATGTAATTGATGCAGGCAATAAATAATACGCAAATAGCCAGAAAAACGAATAACCGTAATTGATCTATTTTACCTCCAGCCGATTTCCCATTCTCAAAATGATCGTATAAATGGAATTTAGCTAAAGGAAAAAGAAAAAGCTGGTAAGTCATCTCTTTCAGATCAGATTCTTTATTAACAATAAAGTTTTTAATGGCTGCGTTAGTTGCTGTAAAATCGGCATTATCTTTTAGCTGTAATAAAGTTAAACAGGTAATAGCGCCCCATCCATATCCTTTCTCGGCCGGGTTCTCCTGCTCATAAAATGCCCATGGCTGCAGCACATCAAACCTGATGGTCTGGTTTTTAGGGAGGTCTTCAATTACTGCACTTACCTTCAAACTAACTTTATTATCGTAAGTAATAAGCTGGCCCAGCGGATTTTGATTGCCAAACAACTTTTTAGCTGTAGAGGCATTGATCAACACATTATTCGGTTCAGCCAGTGCTGTTTCTGGATTACCATAAATAAATTTCTGACCAAGTATTTGCAGAAAGCTGGGATCCGCACTCAATGCTTCCAGTTTAAAATGATTCTGATCATGACTAAAAAGCCTGAAGTTACCAGGCATACTGATGCGTGCAGCATTTTTAATCCCTGGCAGTTCTATCATGGCAGCATTGGCCAATTTATTCGGCACCGCCATGGTTGTAGCCAGTTTGCCGTTATATTTTAGGTTTAAAGTTGCGAAATAAACCTTATCTGCATTTTTATACTGTTTATCGAAACTCCATTCGTAATTTACATATAGCAACAACATTAAGCAACAAGCCATACCAATGGCTAGGCCGCCAACATTAATTAATGTAAAGCCTTTGTGTTTCCAGAGGTTGCGTAAAGCGATTTTTAGATTTAATTTGAACATATTTTTGAGGTTGAGGGTAAAAAGGTTGAGGGTTGAGGATTGGGCGTTTAAACCTTCCACCTTATTACCTTGTACCTTTCCACCTTATATTATTCGTATTTTAATGCATCAACAGGGTTAGCCTTAGCCGTTTTGTAAGCCTGAAAGCTCACCGTAATTAATGCCATCATCAAAGTTCCAAATCCGGCCAGCGGCATAATCCACCACGATATTTCGGTATGAAATTCGAATTTAATCAGCCATTTATTCATTAAAAAATAACTTAAAGGAATAGCAATAATCATGGATACCACAATCATTTTCATGAAAGAGAGCGACAACAACTGCATCAGATTGAACAGTGAAGCACCCAATACTTTGCGCACGCCAAATTCTTTTGTTCGTTGCTCGGCACTATAAGTAACCAGTCCAAACAATCCTAAACACGAAACGAAAATGGCCAGTCCGCCAAAAAGGTTAGATAAGATACCCAAAGTTTTTTCGGCATTGTACTTTTCAGCATATACATTATTTAAAAAATTAATTTCTAAAGGGTAAGCCGGGTTTAAAGCCTTTGTAATCCTGCTGATGGTTTCTATATTACTTTGAAGGCTGTTACTTTCATTCAGGCGCATCGTGATATTTCCGGTTTGTTTCTGATCAAAAAATACCACCATAGGGTTATTCGATTTATATGGCGAATCCCAAACATAATCATCGAAAACACCTATAATGTTAAATTTATCACCAAAAATGGTAATTGTTTTCCCCACCGGGTTTTTATAACCAAAAATTTTAACAGCAGAGGCACTTACCATCACCGCACTGGTATCTGAAGCAAAGTTTTCTGAAAAATCTCTTCCATCGGTTAATTTGATGCCATTTGTTTTGATAAAATCGTAAGTGGTAATTACCCGGTTGAACAATTGGTTGTTTGTGGCTTTTAACATTCCTTCCCATGCGATACCCGAAAAATTGCGGCCATGATGCGATAAACTTACGGACGATTGAAACATTGATGTAACTGCTCCGGATTTTAACAACTCCGACCGCAGCAAATCATATTTTGTTTTTAGTTCGCCATCTTGCGGCATTTCTACCAGGGCGTTTACATCAAAACCTACAGGCCTGTTTTTAATGTACTGGATCTGTTTGTAAATCACCAATGTGGAAATAATAAGAATAATGGCAAAACAAAACTGTCCGACCACCAAAACCTGTCTTAAACTCACCGAAAAAAAACCTTTTGATTTAATTTTTCTCTTTAACGTTTGGATTGGGTTAAAAGAGGAAAGATAAAATGCCGGATAACTCCCTGCAATTAGACCTGTTACGATTACGATACCTAAAATACCAAACCAACTGCTGCTGTTAAAATAAGATATATCCAATTTTATGCTTAGTAGGTTGTTAAAGGTGGGTAAAAAGAGCTCGAGAAGGGCGATGGAGAAAACAACTGCAATAAAAGTGAGCATCATCGATTCAGTTAAGAACTGTATAATCAGCGAAGACCTGTTGGCACCAATGGTTTTTTTGATGCCCACCTCTTTTGCACGCTTTTCTGATTTGGCTGTAGCCATGTTCATAAAATTGATACAGGCAATCAATAAGATGCCAAAGGCCAGGCCTACAAATAAATAAATCTGCTCTATTGCACCGCCCACACTTTTGCCATCATCAAACTGGCCGTATAAATGTAATTTTGCCAATGGAAACAATACCTGCGATTGTTGATTATCAGTATTATTTTTTTTCTCTATCTGCGCTATTTTCTGATTCACCAAATCTAAATTTGCGCCATTTTTTAACATTATAAGTGTAATAAAGCTGTAATTGCTCCAGTTAAGGTCTTTGGCACTTTCGTCGACCGTTTCATATAAACTCCAAGGCATTAAATAATCAAATTTGTTTGAGCTGTTATCCGGCTGATCTTTAATTACTCCTGTAATGTTCAGGTCAAACTGATCTTTGAAACGCACAATTTTATTCAGCACATCGGTCGTCCCGAATAATAGTTTAGCAGTTGATTCGGTCACAATAACCGAATTTGGAGAATTTAAGGCGGTGTTGGGATTGCCCTGAATAAATTGATAATCATACATTTTAAGGATGTCCGGCTCAGCAAATTTAGATTTACACTTAAAGGCATTTTGGCCGTTGGCAATTAAATTTTTGCCGCCGTAATCCATTCTGGCTACGTACTTCAGTTTGGGCAGGCCCTGCTTAATTGCAGGACCGAAAGCGGTGGTAGAACCTTCGAAAGTCACTGCAGTTTTACCGTTGTCGCCAAAAATATTAGTCATGGTGGTAAAAACGTTAGCTGATTCTTTTCCTTGCTTATCAAAGTTCCATTCATAGGTAACATACAGGAGCAACATTAAACAGGCAGCAAGGCCAATAGCTAAACCAATTACGTTGATAAAGGAAGAAGTTTTATTCTTCCAAAGGTTCCGCAACGCGATTTTTAGATTTAATTTGAACATATTTTTGAGGTTGAGGGTAAAAAGGTTGAGGGTTGAGGGATTGGGCGTTTAAACCTTCCACCTTATTACCTTGTACCTTTCCACCTTGTATTATTCATATTTTAAAGCATCAACAGGATTTGCTTTGACAGCTTTTCTAGCTTGAATGCTCACGGTAATTACCGTTAATAAAATGGTTATTAAAGCGCTGCTTATAAATGGTAAAATTGGCAGATCAATTCTGTAGGCGAAGGTTTCAAGCCACCTTTTTGTGATGACATATGCTAAAGGCCAAGAGATTACATTAGCTATGAGCACCATTATAAAAAATGAACTATTAATTAAACTGAAAATCTGAATATCGCTGGCACCTAAAATTTTGCGCACTGCGATCTCTTTGATACGTCCATTGGTGATGTATTTTGCGAAGGCAAACAAGCCCAGAACAGCAATAAAAATGGTGAGTAAAGCTGCTCCAAAAAACACCGACTGTAATTGCTCTTGTTTTTTGAAAAGCTTGCCATAAAGATCATCTAAAAATTCGTACCTGAAATCTTCCCCATCTTTCGGGTTTATCTGAAGCCATTGCGCTTTCAAAGCAGCTAGCGCGGAAGACATTTTGTTACCCTCAATTTTTACCATTATTTGCGTTTTATAATTGCCGCAAGGGTTTTTAATCGAGTAAATGGTTGGCTTAACGGCACTTTCAAATCCCTGAGCCTTAAAATCTTTAACTACACCAACAATTTTGTAATCAATATTACAGCCTCTGATTGTTTTACCAACAGGGTTTTTCATGCCATATTTAGCAACTGTACTTTCATTTACCACGGCACCATTCGTCGTATCAGCAGGGAATGACTTTGAGAAAAAACGCCCCTCTTTTAATTTGATATCCAGCGTTTCAAAGTAATCAAAATCTACATCTATAAAATCCAGGCTGGATTTTACACCTTCGAAAGTGTAACCATTAGCTCCACCTTCTGCACCGTCCGGAATATCTGTGGCTACGGTGGCCGATTTTATTCCAGGAATTTTTAGAATTTTATCTCTAACGGGAGCGAATGTTTCTGGCTTATTAAACATGCTGATGTTCTTAATGTACACAACCTGATTTGCCGTAAAACCTAAATCCTCACTTCGCATATATTTAAGCTGTGAGTTAATAATAAACAAACCAATAATAAAAATTACGGCGATACTGAACTGAAAAACCAATAATCCATTTCTCAACCAGGAACTTTGTTTACTTGTAGAAAAATTACCCTTTAGTACCAACGCTGGCTTAAAACCGGATAATACTAAAGCCGGATAAGTGCCGGCAATTAAGGTAATCACACATAAAATCAAGGGTAATTGCCAACATAGATCATTTTCAGTAGTCCAGATGGATAAATTAACTTGAAAAAGATTGTTGAAGTATGGTAATGACAGCTCAGCCAGCGTTAGACCTAAAATTGTAGCTACAAAACACTGAATAAATATTTCAACAAGAAATTGAGCGGTTAACTGAAAACGGTAAGCACCCATTACTTTTTTGATACCGACTTCTTTGGCTCTTTTGGTTGCTTGTGCTATGCTTAGATTAGTGAAATTAATACAAGCGATTACCAGAATTAAAATTCCCAGTATTGAAAGGGCTATTAATATTTTGTAGGGCGCATCATTACCTGCTTTCGGTCTTAAATGCAAATTGGCCAGTGGATCTAAAAACGTGGAAACACCTTTTATTTCGGCTATTGTTTTTTGGTCTGTTTCACCTTTCAATAATTCTTTTCGGTATAAGTCTGTAATTTTCTGTTCTAGGTTTGCAACATCAGTTCCTGGTTTTACCTGGATGTAGGTCGTGTAATTGTTATATCCATAATTTTCGCCCTTGCCTATTTCATTGCCGATTGAAATGCCGTCGAAAGTAATATTTGAATGCAAATTGTTGGTAATTGAACCATTAATTTTACTGGTAATGCCTGAATTGCTTGCGCCCATGCCCACTATTTCCGGTTTGTTATCCGTTTTGTCTGGAAAGAGTGCTCTCATATTTTCCTTACTCAGGTAAGAAAGCCTTTCAACATTTCCTGGAGGTTTTTCCAAACCACCTGTAGGTTTTAGATCGAGAATTTTAGCGGCATTGTAATCAGCCTGCATAAAGTTTTTGGCAAATAACGTGTTCTTGCCATTCTTCATGGAAAATTCAAAAAAACCACGTTTGGTAATTCCCGCATTTTCTACCTCCGGTAAATGCTGTTTTATTGCTTTTGCAAAAGGCGGTGAAGTATAGTTCGTTTTAAAATCAGGTTCAATCCGTCCAACCACATAAATGTTATTGTAATTTGGATTAGTTTTATCGAAACTGGTTTCGTAAGTAAAATAAAGTATCACCAAAATAAATGCAGCCAAAGCGATCGCTAATCCACCAACGTTAATTGAAGTGATGCCTCTATTTCGCCACAGGTTCCGCAATGCGATTTTTAAGTTTAATCTGAACATATTTTTTAGGTTTGAAGGTTGAAAGGTTAAAGGTTGGAAGGGTTAGGGTGCTTAGCCTTCTTACCCTCTTCCTTCCGACCTTTATTCATATTTCAATGCATCAATCGGATTGGCCTTCGCTACTTTTACCGATTGCAAACTGACCGTTAAAACTGCAATTAAAACGGATATTACGATGGCAAGTAAAAAGGGTATGAACGAGATAGACACACGATACTCAAAAGCAGAAAGCCATTTATTGATAATGATATAGGCTAAAGGAAATGCGATGATATTGGCAATGGCCACTAGCTTTATAAAATCTTTATTTAGCAATACGAGGATATTGCCCGTACTGGCGCCTAAAACCTTACGGATACTGATTTCCTTTTTGCGTTGCTCGGCCATAAAAAGTGCCAGGCCTAATAAGCCTAAACAGGAAATGAAAATGGCGAAACCGCCAAACCAGTTGGAAAGTGAGCCTAAAAGTTTTTCGTTTTTAAATTTAACTTCAAAAGATTCGTTTACAAATTTGCGGTTGACAGGATAATTAGGTTCCATTTGCTTTACTAATTCATCAATTTTAGACAGTGATGAACTGATGTTCTGATTTGGATTTAAACGTACAATGATCACCCTTGCATCATGATTTCCACTTTTTCTAAAAATCATCGGGGCTACTCTTTGGTAAGCACTTTCTACTACAAAATCTTTTACTATGCCAACAGTAGTTAGTTTGTTACCCCAAAAAGTAATTACCTTCCCAATTGGATTCTTTAACCCCATCATTCTCACAGCCGCCTCATTTAACAATACGCTAGCTGTGTCATTCGGAAATTTAGCAGAAAACTCCCTGCCACTAATCATTTTTGTACCAATGGTTTCAACGAAATCATATCCTATTGCCCTATGGTTAAAAGAAATATTCTCGTTCGGGTTTTTACCTTCCCAATCTATACTGGTAGTATTATCTCCACCTTCAGTAAAATCAGTGCTGAAAGAAGTAACATTGCTTACAGCGCCTGATGCCAGCAGCTGGGTTTTAAGCAACTCCAGTTTAGCGGCATCATTTATTTTACCTACAACAGCGATTTGAATTAAATTGGATTTATCGTAACCAACAGGCTTGTTTTTAACGTAGTTAAGCTGCTGATAAATAACTGCTGTACAAATAATTAAAGCTGCAGCAAAAACAAATTGACCAACCACTAATACTTTCCTCACCGAAGTGGATGAATCTGTTTTCAGGGTGAAGCCTTTTAAAACTTTAATAGGCTCAAAAGAAGAAAGATAAAGTGCCGGATAGCTACCAGCAATTAATCCTGTTAAAACCATTAGACCGAATAAGGTCAGCCAAAACAAGCTATTGTGATAATCTATTGATAGTTTAATATCCAGCAAACTGTTAAAATATGGCAAACTAACTTCAATTAAGATAAAAGCTAAAACTGTAGAGATAAATGTGATGAGGAGTGATTCTAAAAAGAACTGATTAATTAACGATTTACGTGTTGACCCAATTGCTTTACGAACGCCAACTTCTTTTGCCCTGCGCTCTGACCTTGCTGTAGATAAATTCATAAAATTTACACAGGCAATTAATAAAATGCAAAAGGCTAGCAATAAGAATATTCTAAGCTGATCTATTTTTCCACCTACCGATTTGCCGTTCACAAAGTCGTCGTACAGATGCCATTTGTTTAAGGGATGTAACAAAGCAACCGACAAATTATCTTTCTGATTACGTTTGTAAATACCATGCATCAAATTATTTGCAGCAGAGAAAAAGTTATTATCCTGTAATTGAACAAGTGTTAAACACATATTATTTCCCCAATTACCCTCCTTGGCCCAGGTTTCCCGTTTTTCGAACAATGCCCAAGGCATGATGCACTCAAAAGCCAAACTACTATTTGCAGGTACATCTTCTATTACAGCTTCAACCTTTAATACATCCTCATTTTCCAGCTTTACCATTTTGTTAATTGGATCTTCATTTCCAAATAACTTTTTTGCAAAAGATTCGGTCAGGATAATGGTATTTACATCTTTTAAAACCTGTGCCGGATTACCTTCAAGAAATTTGTAATCTAATATTTTAATGAAATTATGGTCGGCAAATATGGCACTACTATTTAGTTTATTATCGCCAACAGTAATTAACTGTTTTCTTGGATAGGTTGTGTGGGAGGCATACTTAACACCAGGGATTTTCTCCTGCACTTCTTTAGCCATCACATTAGGTGTCCACGCCCAGCTAAAAGTTTTACCACTTGCCTCCATGTTTTGATAAACCACATAAGTTTTATCGTGATTAGAAAATTGCTTATCATAACTCCATTCATAAGCTACATAAAGCAATAAAACCATACAACTGGCCAAACCAAGGGCTAAGCCACCTATATTGATCAGAGAGAAGCCTTTGTTTTTCCAAAGGTTGCGCAGGGCTATTTTCAGGTTTAATTTGAACATATTTGTTAAGGTTGAAGGTTGGATGGTTAAAAGTTTGGAAGGTTTGAGCGCATCAACTATACGCCATCTACCTTTAAGTCTTTTACCTGATGGTTGCCAATCCCAAATCTTCCCATCCGGGAAGATTTTTGGGCTGACTTATTATTAACTAAACTAAAATCTTTTCTTACCAGGTATAAGTTTTAGGGCTGAGGGTTTAAGGTGGACTAACCCCTACGCCTTAAACCTTTTACCTTAAGCCTCTATATCAGTTCTTCATTCCGGCTTTTGTTAATCTTTTCGGAAATCACATGTCCATCTTTGAGGTTGATGATTCTATTCGAAAAACTGGCATCATGACTGGAGTGTGTAACCATTACAATAGTAGTTCCGGTTTCATTCAGCTCGCAGAGCAACTCCATTACTTCGTTACCATGCGAGCTATCCAGGTTTCCGGTAGGCTCATCGGCCAGAACCAGTTTCGGTTTGGTTACCAGCGCTCTTGCTACCGCTACTCTTTGCTGCTGTCCGCCAGATAACTGTTGAGGAAAATGTCCGCTCCGGTTTACAATATTCATTCGCTCAATAATTTCGTTTACCAACTGTTTACGTTCTGCAGCAGGGATCTTATTATAAATCAAGGGCAGTTCAATGTTTTCAAAAACGGTTAATTCATCGATCAGATTGAAATTCTGAAAAACGAATCCCATATTTTTTTTACGGAAATTTGAACGTTCTCTGTCGTTAAGTGTCAAAAGCTCCGTATCTATAAATTTGTAACTTCCACTTTCGGGTTTATCTAATAAACCCATTACATTTAACAAGGTAGATTTCCCACAGCCTGATGGGCCCATGATGGAAACAAACTCTCCTGCTGCAACATGAAGGTTAATTCCGTTAAGTGCAGTAGTTTCTACTTCCTCCGTTTTGTAAACTTTTTCCAGATTTTCTATTTTTATCATAATTCTAGTATCAAGTATTTAGTATCAGGTATCAAGATCTGATTGTATTTTTGTTTAATTTTAACCCATTTTTTAAAAAGCTCCAAACTCCAAACTCCAAACTCCAAACTCCAAACGCCAAACCCCAAACCCCAAACGCTAATCCTATTTATTAATCTCCACCTGATCGTATTGGTTAAACTGATCATAGGATGAAGTAATTACCTCGTCGCCCTTCTGCAAACCATCTAATATTTCATAATAGAGATAATTTTTCCGACCGATTTTAACATTTTTCTTGGTTGCTTTCCTATTGTTTACCACAAAAACCCAGGAGCCACCTGTACTCTGGAAAAACTGCCCTTGAGCAAGAAGCAACGACTTGCTATTATCAGACAAAGTTAATTTTGTTTGCAATGATAATCCTCGGCGTAAACCTTCGGGTGCCGCACCTTTAAACACCATTTCTACCTGGAACTGCCCTGCTGTAACCTCAGGGATAACTTTACTTACGGTTAAGTTATAAGTTTTACCATTAAATTCACAGTTAGCTGTTTGTCCTTCTTTTACCCGATTAATGTAATATTCATCCACACCTGCCTGAAGTTTATAACCTTGCAATACGTCTATCTTTCCGATCATTTCATTAGAATTGTACGATTTACCGATTACCGGATCGTAAGAAGAGAGTTTCCCGGAAACGGGAGCTTTGATGGTCATATTTTCGATGTTCTTGCGGATCATCTCCAAACTTTCGTTCATCTGCCCCATCGATTGATCGATCTGAGCCAGTTGCATTTTACGGCTTTGGTTTTCCTGTTTAATGGCCTGACGTACAATTTTCAATTTGCCTTGATAATATTCATAATCCTGGTTCGATTTATTAAATTCCTGAAGCGTAATCACCTTTTTGGCAAAAAGTGCACTATCTAACCGATATTGACGGGTTGCCGTACGCAAATTATTCTCTACATCCAATACATCCTGATTCAGGATTCTTTGATTCTGTTCCAAATCTAACCTCGATTTACGCAATTGGTTAATTTGTTCGGTAGCGGCTGTTTGTTGTGAAGTATAGCCCAACATGGCATTTGAATTTGCGATCCGCAGTAACGGTGTACCTTTCACTACAGATGCCCCATTTTCAGTAAAAATCTCCGCAACTGTACCACCTTCTGATGAACTGACAATAACTGAGGTTAAGGGAACTACACTGGCATTTAACAGTACCACATCTTCAAAATCGCCATATTCTACTTTACTAATGGTTAATTTATCGGCATCGGCACTATAAACTTTTTTGAGGGATAAAGTATAGCCATAAATTACAACTGCTACAAAAGCAATTGCGCCACCTATTATTAATAAGGTTTTAGTGCTAAATCTTTTTTTCTCTATTTTCTTATCCATGTGTTCGGTTGTACTGTTTTGTTTGACTAATAACCAAGGCTATGCCAAAAGCAAAATAAACAAGTAATAAACTAATAATCAAATAGTTAATGTCTTAATTATTTTTTACATGTTCATTATCGTACACTCCGTGTGCGGGAGCGGACAGTTTTATTAAATTTGCCTCGCCTATCATCCATTCGTTGGAAATAGGATTCGCAAAAAGTATAAGTTTATATAAATGAATAGAGAGAGGTTATGCTAGACGCCACAGTTTTAATTATTGATGATGACGACGATATCTTGCTCAGTGCACGTTTGTTTTTAAAACAACAGGTAAAGCAGGTAATTACGTGCAAATCGCCTAAAGAAATCAATGTTTTATTGAGCAAAAATGAAATCGATATCATCCTGCTGGACATGAACTATCAGAAAGGTGCCAGCGATGGCAGAGAAGGGCTGTATTGGTTAGAACATATTTTATCAATTGATAAAGATTATGTAGTGATATTAATGACTGCTTTTGGTCATGTTGAACTGGCGGTAAAAGCCATCAAAAAAGGAGCTACCGATTTTATTCTTAAACCCTGGGAAAATGAAAAACTATTTGCTACCATTTCATCCGCATCTAAACTTCGCGAATCGACCAAAAAGGTAAAAAAGCTGGAAAAAATACATTCATCGCTCCAAAAAGACCTTACCAGAGGTTTCGAAAATATTGTTGGCCAGGCAAATGAAATAAAGCAATTACAACATACCCTCTTAAAAGTAGCCCCTACTGATGCCAATGTATTGATCCTTGGTGAAAACGGAACGGGGAAACAGGTTTTCGCCTATGAGATCCACGGAAACTCACATAGGAAAAACCAGGTGTTTATGCATGTTGATTTAGGCGCTTTAAATGAAAATTTATTTGAGAGCGAATTATTTGGTTATGCTAAAGGCGCTTTTACCGATGCCAAAGAAGATAAACCCGGCCGCTTTGAACTAGCCGATGGCGGAACAATTTTTTTAGATGAGATTGGAAATTTAACACTACCGCTCCAGGCCAAATTGTTAAGCGTTTTACAAAACCGTACGGTTACCCGTTTGGGTGAGAGTAAAGAGCGCAGGGTGAATGTACGTCTCATCACGGCAACAAACATGCCTTTGAATGAAATGGCGGCGAAAAACACATTCAGGCAGGATTTATTGTTCCGCATTAATACCGTAGAACTTTTATTGCCAGCCTTACGCCAACGTGGAACAGATATTTTACTATTAGCCAACCACTTTATGCAGGTTTTTAGTTCAAAATACCATAAAAATATACAAAAACTAAGTAATAAGGTCCAGGAAGCATTGTTGCAGTATAAATGGCCGGGCAATGTACGCGAGCTACAGCACGTTTTAGAAAGAGCAGTTATTATGAGCGACGGCGCTGATATTACGGAAGATGATCTGCAGTTAAGTCCGCAACGCTATGCACAGAATAACACTTTACCAGATGAAATGGCGCTGGAGGATATGGAAAAAATGATGGTGCAGAAAGCCATTGATAAACACAAAGGCAATATATCAAAAGCCGCAGCAGAACTGGGTTTAACCCGGGCGGCACTTTATAGAAGAATTGAAAAATTTGGAATCTAAGCTGAAAGCTAAAAGACCAAAGCTTAAAGCATTAGTCTTTCACCTTTAAGCTTTTAGCTTTAAAAATTATGTTCTACCAACGCTTTACCTTCCGTTTAATATTCCGCCTGCTGATCATTAATCTGCTGGGCTACCTATTGTTTTACCTCATCAAAAATACGGAGCTCTGGTTTACTATTATCGGGGTTGCACTGATATTAATGGGTACCATCATTTCACTTTACTACTATATCAATCAGATCCGATCGGATATTAACCGATTCATTTTGGCCGTAAAAACAAGAGATCATACCTTAAACTTCAAAAACAAGGCAACTAAAGGCAGTTTTCCGGAATTATATGAGTCATTTGGTGATATTTTACTGGTACATAAACAGATCAGGTTGGAACAGGAGGCCATGTTTCAGCTGATCAAAACCATTTTAGAGCAGGTTCCGGTTGGTGTGATAGTAGTAAGCAATACAACAGCAGAAAAAGATGATGAAATTGCCTTTTTTAATCAGGCGGCTTCTAACCTTTTAGGCGTACCTGCCTATAAATATTGGCATCGGTTAAAGCAGCATCTCCCCATATTCGGGACCGAAATAGAACAGATTTTAACCGGTGGAAAGCGGTTTCTGGAACTTAAAATCCAGGATAAGCTGATCCAGTTATCTACAGAAGTAATTCCCTTAAACCTTTACGGGAAGAACTATTTCATTATCAGTTTCCAGAATATTAAGGATGAAATTGAGCAAAAAGAAACAGAAGCCTGGAACAGGTTAGTTGGCGTTATTTCACACGAAATTTTAAATTCCATCACACCCATTAGCTCATTGTCGGATACGATCAATAAAATGGTTACCGATAAAGAGAATTTAACAGAAGATGAAATGGATGACCTTAGAACAGCGCTGCACACCATTCAAAGGCGTTCATCTGGTTTATTGGATTTTGTTAAAGATTACCGCTTAATTGCCGAACTCCCTACACCAAACCTCGAACCGCATACCATTGGCGAAATATTGAAACACATTAAGGTGCTAATGCAGCCATTTGCCAAAGTAAAAAATGTAGTGCTGGATGTGGAACAGACATCATCAAAAATCACCATTCAATTAGATCTGAAATTAATAGAACAAGTATTGATCAACCTCATCACCAACAGTATTTATGCAGTCGAAAATAAGGAAATGCCTTATATCAACGTCAATTACCGTTTAGAAAACACCAAACTGTATATAGATGTTACCGATAATGGAAGAGGCATAGATGCTACTGATCTGGAAAAAATATTTGTTCCATTTTACACCACCAGGAAAAATGGATCGGGCATAGGATTAACCATTAGCCGCAACATTATGAAGATGCACAGAGGCAGTATCGAAGTAGTTTCTACTCCTGAAAGTAGTACAACTTTTTCGCTGGTATTTAATTATGTTTAATCATTTAAATGTTTTTTTGAACTAAAAATTCAAACAAAACCAATTTGATATGCTTTTAAAGATGTAGATACATCAATACGAGCATGAAGACAGTTATAATATCGAACAGACTCCCCGTTAAAATCATTGAAGAGAACAACGAATATACGTTTATTCCCAGCGAGGGTGGCCTTGCCACCGGCCTTGGCGACGTATACAAATCAGGCAATTCCATATGGATCGGATGGCCGGGAATCGAGGTTCCTGAAGAACGCCAGGAAGAAGTTACACAAAAGCTTGCTGAACTAAACCTCTTTCCGGTTTTCCTCACCCAAAACGAAATTAACTTATATTACGAGGGCTTTTCCAATGAGGTATTATGGCCTGTATTTCATTATCTCGTTACCTATGCTCATTACGAACAAAGTTATTGGGACTGTTACCAATCTGTTAATGAGAAATTTGCAAAAAGCGCTATGCAGGTACTGGGCAGAAAAGATAAAATCTGGATTCAAGACTATCAACTGCTCCTTTTACCAGGTATTTTGAGAGAAAAACTCCCAAATGCGACCATTGGGTTTTTTCAGCATATCCCCTTTCCATCATACGAAATATTCAGGCTAATCCCTTGGCGGGAAGAATTGTTAAATGGCCTTATAGGTGCCGATTTAATCGGTTTTCACACTTACGATGATGTGCGTCACTTTATCAGCACAGCCACACGTTTGCTTCCCGTACAATCGTCATCTAACGTACTCAATAGCCACGAAAGGCAAATTGTAGTAGAAGCTTTTCCAATGGGGATTGATTTTGATAAATTTTCTGACTTACCAGCCACAGAAAAAGTAAAGAATGAAATCAATTATTTCAGGACAGGGAAAGAAGATATGAAAGTAATCCTTTCTATTGATCGTTTAGATTATAGTAAAGGCATACTCGAAAGATTGAAAGCCATGGAATTATTGCTTCAACATCATCCCGAATATATTGGCAAAATCGAACTTTTCATGATTGTGGTTCCTTCAAGGGATACTGTACCACAATATAGTGAACTAAGAGATCAGATTGATCAGTTTGTTGGAAATTTAAATGCAAGGTATCGTTCCATGAACTGGATTCCGGTAAATTATTTTTACCGCTCCTTTCCCATTGAAGTACTTTCTGCACTTTATTCAACTGCCGATATCTGCCTGGTAACGCCTATGCGTGATGGAATGAATCTGGTAAGTAAAGAATATGTGGCCAGCCGGAACCGAAATGATGGTGTATTGATTTTAAGCGAAATGGCCGGCGCTTCCAAAGAATTAACTGATGCTGTAATTGTTAACCCGAATAATATGGGCGACATTATGGAAGCCATTGTAACTGCACTAAAAATGCCTTTGGAAGAGCAGCAGCTACGCATGACAGCCATGCGGGCAATAGTAGAAAAATTTAACGTTAAACATTGGGTTAACAATTTTATTTTAAGATTAAACGAAGTGAAAGATTCTCAAAAGTCATTATTGACCAAACATGCAGTAAATTCAATTAATGAAGTAATTGCTGCGAAATATGCGAAAACAACCGATAGAGTTTTATTTTTGGATTACGACGGCACACTGGTAGATTTTACCGGAAATATTGATGATGCCTCACCTGATGACGAACTTTATGATTTAGTTGAAAACCTGACCATTGATCATGCCAACAAAGTAGTGATTATCAGCGGAAGGAGACATGAAACACTGGAACAATGGTTTGGCCATTTAAAGGTTGACCTCATTGCTGAGCATGGCGCATGGCAAAAATCTTACGGCGATAAATGGAACAGTCTGCCACTACTTACCGATCAATGGAAACTGGAAATAAAAGCTTTATTGGAAACCTATACCGATCGTACCCCAGGATCGTTTATTGAAGAAAAAAGTTATTCATTGGTATGGCATTACCGAAAAGCAGAAGAGGGATTAGGTGATTTAAGGGCCAATGAAATTGTTAGCCATATGAAAATCCTTGCTGCTGATAAAGGCCTGCAGTTAATGCCAGGCAATAAAGTAATTGAGTTTAAGAATATAGAAGTTAATAAAGGAAAAGCTGCATTAAACTGGTTATACGATAAAAACCCTGATTTCATTCTGGCATTAGGCGACGACCATACCGACGAAGACATTTTCAAAGTATTGCCAGATGATGCCTTTACCATAAAAGTCGGTAATAACATTTCGGAAGCAAAGTATTACCTGAATGATTTTAAAGAGGTTAGAAAACTGCTTTGGAGTTTGGTTAAAGAAGAATTTGTAGAGCGGGGTTAATAAATATCTCGCCAATTCATATAACAATGCTAAGGTCTGTGTCCGCACAGACCTTTTTCTTACGAAAGAAATCGTCAACACTGAACTTCCGCCTGGCCAGTCGGACGGGTGTTTAAGGGTCTTTATTTATACTAAAGATCTCTCCATTCCACTGCGTTTCATCCGATAGCTATCGGATCGAGATGACGATTTTTTTATAGGAAATCCAATAGTAAGTTCAATATCCCTACAGACTCTTTTTTACCAAAATAAATCGTCATTTCGAGCGGACTGCAATTCGGTCGATATCTGAGATCGCCACCCTGAACTTCCGAACTGGTGTTCCAGGGTCTTGATTTACACTAAAGATCTCTCCATTCCACTGCGTTTCATCCGATAGCTATCGGATCGAGATGACGACTTTTTTATTATTATAAAAACTTTGACAACTTAATATGCGTGGTGCGTGTTAAAGTTGTCAAAGCTTTGGTGTTTTTAGCCGGTCGAGATTTGTAATCTCGACCACTAAGCTGTGGATTTGTAATCCACCTTCATTACAAAAATATCGGCCTGTCCAGTTTAATGGCAATACGATAAGCCGCGTTCATTAAACCTACATGGCTATAAGCTTGCGGGAAATTACCCCATTGGCTGCCGGTTTTAGCATCAACGTCTTCACTAAATAACAGCAGGTGGTTACAGTATTTAATGATGTTTTCAAATTCCTTAATGGCTTCATCAGTACGACCCACACAAGCCAAGGCTTCCACGTACCAAAAAGCACAGATTAAAAACGTGGTTTTTGGTTTACCGAAATCATCAGCATGTAAGTAGCGATAGAAAAGTCCATCTTCGGTTTTCAATTCTTTTTCCAATGCGATTAAATGGTCCTTTGCCCGGTCAGAAGCCGGATCTAAGTAATTCATCATAATCAGTTGCAAAGTGCTGGCATCCAAATGTGGACTTCCTACTGCATTGGTATATACTTTCCGGTCAGGATCATAACAAGCTTCTATATGCGCTGCCGCCTTTTCAATTAGAATTTCTGCCCGCCTTTCGAAATCTTCATTACCGATGGTTTTGGCCATTTTTAGCGCGGCTTGTGCGCCCGCCCATTGAAACAGGTTACTATAACAATGTACATTGGCAATATTTCTAAACTCCCATATTCCGGCATCCTTTTCGTCAATGGTGCGTTCAATTTTAGAAAGTACACTTTCAATCCATTTTACCGAATCTCCACGTTCAGAAAAAACAAAACGGTGGTCGGTATAAAGGGGTAACATAGAGATTAAAACCTGACCATAAATATCATTTTGAATATGTTCGTAGGCTTGGTTTCCTATCCTGATCGGCTTTTCGCCTTTGTAACCTTCCAAATGATCTAACGTACGTTCGGTAATTTGTCTTTCGCCTGCAATACCATACAAAGGCTGGTAACGTACATCTTCAGCCTGAGAAATATCAGACAGGTAATTAAAATGCCGTTCCATTTCTTCAAAATGCCCAATATGATTTAAAGATGTGAGCACATAATGCGAATCGCGGAGCCAACAATAGCGGTAATCCCAGTTTCGTGTACTACCTGGCGATTCTGGCAAACTGGTTGTACTTGCAGCTATAATAGCTCCTGTATCTTCGTATTGATGGATTTTTAGAACCAAAGCCGATCTGATTACAAATGGCTGGTAAAAACCTGCTATCGATGAATGTTTAATCCATAAACGCCAATAAGAAACGGTTTCTCTTAAAAAATTCTCTGCTGTACTAACTATGGGAGCCTCTAAATTTTGCCCATAAGTCATGATAAGATATTTAGGCTCATTCAGTACAAATGCTTTTTCGTCAAAAATATACGTTAGCGATACATTGGTACTTAAGCGGATATTTTCATCGCAACCCAGATAATCAATGTGATTGCTGCCCCTGCTTGAGCGCATTTTATTTTTTCCATAGTCGCAAACCGGCTCACACTTAATGGTAATACGTGGATTGCCCTCCAAAGGTTCGATCTTTCTGATAAACATCAGCGGCTTAAAATAGCGATCGTATAAATGAAAACGTGGTGCAAAATCTGTTATGCGGTATTTTCCATCTTCAGCGGTAATCTCTGTCCTTAAAACATTGGTGTTTTCGATGTAATATTGATCAGAGGTGAATTCGCCCTGAGGCAAGATTGAAAATTCGCCTCCTTTTTTCTCATCCAATAAACTGCCAAATACAAAAGGGCTATCAAAGCGCGGCCAGCAAAGCCAAGATATATTAGTATTTTTATTTACGTGAGCAATGAAAGCGCAATTTCCTATAATTCCTGTTTGATAAAGGTGCTTTTCGGTCATAAACTATTTTTTGTTTATGTACTAACAAGCTTATGGGGAAAATGTTGGTAGAAAAAGAAAAAGACCTTGTAACTTCTAAATCTCGCAGGTTTTCGAAAACGCGAAGTCTATTTAATATAACGAAAGGCCAGTTTTTTTTGAAAAAGTATGGTTTGTGCTGATGGCGGCCAGCAGTCCTGCTACCGCTGCAAGTTCTTACTCGTACCTCGCTCCGGGCTCGCTTGATCAGGTTTGTGAACAAAGGGGTCTGCAACTGGAGAGAAGTATGGATTAAAACTGAAAAGACCTTACAGGTTTAGAAACCTGTAAGGTCTGGAAAGATTCTTCGTTTCACGAGAATAACAATATTGCTAAATCACTGTACCGCTGGGCACCACTGCTCCCTTTTTAATGACCACTATCCCATCTTTAACAGCGTAAAGTTCAAAATCTCCATCTTCTAAATGGTCGCCGCCATTAATTTTCACATCATTTCCGATGCGACAATTTTTATCGATGATGGCATTGTTAATGAAACAACGGTCGCCGATACCGATCAAGGAATTCCCTTTATCGTTTTCTTCCTGTATCTCTTCCAAAGTCTGGTACCTGTCGCTACCCATAATATAAGCATTGGTAATTACCGTATCCTTTCCAATTCTCGAACGGATTCCTAAAACAGCATGTTCTACCCTGCTGGCCTGAATAATACAGCCTTCGGCAATAATGGTTTTATCTAAAGTAGTACCTGAAATTTTTGATGGCGGTAACATCCTTGCTCTGGTGAAAATAGCATGGTTACTATCAAACATGTTAAATTTAGGTATTTCATCCGTCAGGCCTAAATTGGCTTCAAAGAAAGATGAAATGTTACCGATGTCAGTCCAATACCCTTCATACTGATAACTTAAAACCCTACTTTCAGTAATGGCTCTCGGCAAAATTTCCTTACCGAAATCCTTTTCCTCTTCGTTATCATTTAAGATATTGATCAGGTAATCGCGGTTAAAAACGTAGATACCCATCGATGCCAGAAAGTTACGTCCTTCGCCCTGCATGTCTTCACCCGTATCAGAAACCCAAGCCTCCAAGCCTGTTTTGGGTTTTTCGATAAAAGAGGTGATCATGTTTTCCTCATCAGCCTTTAAAATACCAAAATCAGTTGCATCTTTTGCCGTTACCGGAATAGTAGCAATGGTAATTTCTGCATTGGCTTCGATGTGTTTCTCAATCATATCTTTAAAATCCATCTGGTAAAGCTGATCGCCAGATAGGATTAAGATATAATCAAACTCATGAGAAACAATGTGATGCATACACTGACGGACAGCATCTGCTGTACCCTGGAACCAGCCAGAGTTTTGCACCGTTTGTTCAGCAGCCAAAATATCAACAAAAGCCGTACTGAAATGACTAAAATGATAGGTATTTTTAATGTGTTTGTTAAGTGACGCCGAATTAAACTGCGTTAACACAAACATGCGATGGATACCCGAGTTGAGACAGTTCGAGATTGGAATGTCTACCAAACGATATTTACCAGCTATCGGAACTGCCGGTTTAGAACGTGTTTGTGTTAGTGGCGATAATCTAGAGCCCTGGCCACCGCCAAGGATAACGCCTAAAACTTTGTCAGTCATGCTTAAGCTTATTTTAAATTTTGGTATAATTCTATATAATTCAAGGCTGCCCTATCCCATGAATGATCAATTTTCATCATGGTTTTTCTTACAGCTTTAAAGGCTTTTTTATCATTGTAAAATGCAACTGCACGGTTAATGGAATGCGTAACATCCCAAATGCTCGTTTGATCGTGGCAGATCCCGAAACCATTGTCGCCAATATCGATTACGGTATCTCTCAGCCCACCTACCCTACGTACAATCGGAACAGTGCCATAACGTAAGGCATATAACTGGTTCAATCCACAAGGCTCCACTCTTGATGGCATGATCAGGAAGTCTGCACCAGCATACATTTGATGCGAAACCTGTTCGTTATAACCGATATAAGCATTGTATCTACCGCCAAAGAAATCCTTCAACTGGTTTAACCTTCCTTCCACCCAACTATCTCCCGAGCCTAAAACTAAAACATTAATGTTATCGCCATGCTGTTGCAAAGCGGTATAAAAAATGTCGGGTAAAATATCGGCACCTTTTTCATCAACCAACCTTCCGATAAAAGTAAAAAGTGGTTTAGATGAATCTAATTGAAAAACATCACAGAGTGCTTTTTTGTTTGCCAATTTTCCAGCTTCAACCGTTTTTAAATTGTAACCTTTGCTCAGCATCGGATCTGTCTCTGGATTCCAGACCTCGTTATCAATTCCATTTAATATTCCAACTGATTTCCACAGCTCCTGTCTCAACAAACTTTCCAGTCCGCGGGCCTGTCCCATCATTTCTTCCAGGTAAGTCGGCGATACCGTGGTTACTTTCCAGGCACACTTAATAGCCGAAGCCAAAGGGTTTATCGCATCATCCCAGCCAAGTAAACCGCCCTTCCATAAATCGAATGCCGGTAAATAGTATAATTTATCCCAGCCAAACTGTCCCTGGTATTGTGCGTTATGAATGGTTAAAACCGTTGGCACACTACTAATTGGCTTATATTTTACACTATTTGAAACCATAAAAGGAATTAAACCAGTATGGTGATCGTGACAATGAATTACGTCAGGACGATGTTCCCATTGTACAATCCAATCTAGTGTAGCAATTTGGAAAGCAACGAATCTTTCGGTATCATCGCCATAGCCATAAACATTTGGGCGGTCGGTTAAACCCTGTATATGAACCAGGTATAAATCGAATCCGAGTTTGTTGGTCTTTTCTTTTAAAATGCGGTACTGGAAGTGGTTATTCCCATAGTTTGCCCATGCATCGTACGTCACTTCAAATTCGCTTTCGCGGATGAATTTGGTATCGTAGGCAGGCACAACCACTTTGGCAATGTGGCCTAGTTTATTCTGATATTTTGGTAAAGCCCCTACTACATCGGCTAAACCACCAACTTTTGCAACAGGGTAACACTCGGCGCTTATATGTATAATTTCCATCAACTATTTGGTGTAGATAACCCAAGTAAGTTACTAATTGTTTTAAGCTTTGCAAATAATGTAAATTATAATTTTAGTTGATTATTTTAAAGGAAAAAACCTCATCTCGACTAAAGCAAAGTGGAATGGAGAGATAAAAGTCAGATATTTTTTTGATTAAAAAGTGAATGTTTGGTTCTTTGTGGCGGCCTGTAGCCCTGCTTTACGCTATAAGTCCTCGCTGCGCTCCGGGCTTCCGCTCCAATCAGGCTTAAAAACAAAGTTGGTTCCTGTCAAACGTAGGAAACATAAATTTCAGCGATGATCATCTTAAATCTGCGGGGGATAAAAAACAAAAAAAAACCGCTTAAATCCATAAGCGGTTTTTAACAACAAAACAAATATATTTTTTGGTTTAATATCTAATATTCTTCGGCGATAATCTCGTAAAAATCGCGGATGGGTTGAAATTGAGGATGTAACGATACTACATCGCCAAAAACCAATAAAGCCGGAGCCGTTATTTTTTTATCTTCAACAACCTCAGCTATGGTATCAACAATACCTACTGCAATTTTTTCTTCTGGTGTAGAACCATTTTGAATTACCGCTACTGGCAACAAATTTTTATTTTCTGCCTGAAAAATAGCCGCAATCTCTTTAACCTTTTCAATCCCGTTTAAAACAACAATGGTGGCTTTCGTTTTCGCAGCAATGTATAAATCTTCAGAAATTTCTCCTTTGGCATTTGTTCCGGTTACCGCCCAGAAACTTTCGCTCAGATCTTTATAAATCATTGGGATCTTCTGCAAACTTGGTGCCCCAGTAGCACTCGAAATACCCGGAATAATTTCAGTTGGAATACTGTAAGATTCTGCTACATCTATTTCTTCATATCCTTTTGCAAAGAAAAACGGATCACCACTTTTTAAACGTACAACATGGCCATAGTTTAAAGCATAATCAACAATGAGCTTGTTCACCGCATCCTGAGAGAATGATTCATCATCAGAACGTTTGCCCACATAAACCTTCGGGATACCATCTGGCGCATGACACAATAAAGCCTCGTTCACATTTGCATCATACAAAACAACATCAGCTGTTTTTAATGCTTTAACCCCTTTTAAACTAAATAAATCCGGGTCACCAGGACCTGCACCTATTAAAGTAATTCTTGGTTCAATGTTCGCTTTTTCTACTTTATTCAAAATCATAACAGATAATTTAAGCTTGTTATACGTTTGTCAACAAAACAAATATATAAAGTCTATAGGAATTATAGTAATTTATTGTAAAATAATTTTCTTTGTCATTCTGGACGAAGTGAAGAATCTTTATAAAAGTGGTTTTTAGCTTAATAAGATCCTTCGATTCCGCTACCATTGACAGCCCAATAGAAAGATCGTCATTGCGAGGCACGAAGCAATCTTAAAGCGCTCGCTACTAGCGATAGTTGTAAGATTGCCTGCCTGCAGCAGGAAAACGGCAGATAAAAATTAGATCTTAGCGAGACGCTAAGACCAGATATGAACGGGAAATAAAATTATGTCTTAGCGAGACGCTAAGACCAGATATGAGATATTAACACGGTAGACCCTGAAATAAATTCAGGGTGACGGGTCGCGATAGAAAATATCTCCGTGCCTTTGTACCTCCGTGGCAAAAAAACTGAACAAGGTCTTAGCGGGACACTAAGACCAGACACTATATTGAGATATTAACAAGGTAGACCCTGAAATAAATTAGGGTGACGGGTCACGATAGAAAATATCTCCGTGCTTTTATGCTTCCAAAGAAAAAAAGCTAAACAAGGTCGTAGCGGGACGCTAAGACCAGAGTCTTTGGAATGAAAGATCCTTCGCTGCGCTACCATTGACAGAGTCCACTAGTTCGATCGTCATTCTCGCGCATGTGGAGATTCCCAATCAAGTTGGGAATGACGATTTCTTGATGGATATTACCTAATTAAATTTTATCTGTCAATAATATTAATTTTTATATCATAAATTATTCCTAAGGATGACAAATTAGGTTTATTTACAATTCACTTCTGAAAAGGTAAACTTCCCTGCTTCATAATTAATGGGTTTCCCTTTTACGAAATACGATCTACCCAACGTGGTTTCAATCTGCGCAACCCCCATAATGAGTTTACCATCTTTCTTTAAAAATGCCAATGGATTGGTAAATGCCTTTGTAGTATCGTTACCCGTGTTAAACCGATAATCGACCAGTAAAGTATCACCATTAAATTTACCGTTTATCTTCCCGTTATTTTGAGGCTTGTCAGCATACTTTACCAGTAATGAACCGGTTACTTTACCAGATGCCATAGTTTTCACGATCATAGCTGCACTGTCTTTTTCAAAAAGAGCAGCATAACAGGTTTGATTGATTACCGAATCCTTTTTTGCGGTATCAGCCTTTTTATCTGATTGGTTACAGGCAAAAACAAATGGAACAGTTGCAAAAACGAAGTACAAAAGATTTCTTTTCATATGGTTTGGGATTTGGATTTCCTTTTATAATATAATAAAGAGATGAAAAATTTGAATCATTTCCATAAGTTAAATATACAAAAACCCTTTTACGAAAAACGGGACTACCATTTGGTGCCCCGTTGAAATTGCTTTCACTTTAAGTCTTACCTAAAGCTTTCCATGATTATATTTGGTTGTGGTTCTCTACATCAGGATTTCCAGGATCGCAGGATTTTAGGATCAATGAGTTGAATTAAAAATTTGACTTTTTCTATCATCCATTCGCCATCCTCCATCTCACATTCTCCCTCTTACATCTTACATTTTTCCATCTTACATCTTATACCCTACTCCACCGCAGCCCTGAACATCAGTGCGCCTACAGTTAAGTTAGTACGCGTATCCACTAAAATTGCTGAACCATTTGCGCGGTTATCATCATATAAATCAAAAGCTAAAGCATCAGCGGTTTTCACAATCACACGGCCGATATCATTCAGTTTAAATACTTCTGCGGCATGTTTCTCTAGGGTATTGATATCTACCTTATGCAGAATTTCGCTAATTTTACATTTAGTAACCTTGCTGTTATGTTGAATGTTATACATAATCGAGGTATCCAATGCACGGGTATCCATCCAGCAGAGATCGGCCTCAATCAGTTTTGTTTCCTGTGGCAAGGCCGATGCATTTACAATGGTATCGCCACGGCTGATATCTACGTCATCTTTTAAGTGGATAATAACCGATTGACCAGCGTGTGCTGCATCAAGGGTTTCATCAAAAAACTCAATCTTTTCTACAACAGAGCTTGCTCCTGAAGGAAGGACAGTAACTTTATCATTTACATTAAAGGTTCCACTTAATATGCGACCGGCATAACCGCGGTAATCGTGCAGCTCTTCTGTTTGAGGTCGAACCACCCATTGTACAGGCATACGCGCCAGTTGTGATCGGTCTAAATGATCAGTATCTACCTTTTCTAAAAAATGTAACAGACTTTCACCTTCATACCACTGCATGGTTTCGGATGCCTGCACCACATTATCGCCTTTTAAGGCACTCACCGGGATATAAGTGACATCAGCCAGTTTTAACTGTTGTGCAAGGATTTTGTATTTACCGATGATTGAACTGTAAACGGTTTCACTATAATCAACCATATCCATTTTATTAATGCAGACCACCACATGTTTAATGCCCAGTAAGGAAACAATATAAGAGTGACGGATGGTCTGTTCTACCACACCGTTACGGGCATCGATTAATATAATGGCTAAATTAGCGGTGGAAGCACCCGTAACCATATTTCTGGTATATTGAATATGACCCGGGGTATCGGCTATAATAAATTTACGCTTTTCCGTTTGAAAGTATTTGTAAGCTACATCGATGGTGATACCCTGCTCGCGTTCTGCCCTTAAACCATCTGTCAAAATAGCTAAATCTATTGTTCCATCATCATTTTTGCGGTTAGAGCGCTGCAAAGCCTCTAATTGATCGGCTAAAATAGAATCTGTATCGTATAACAAACGGCCGATTAAGGTACTTTTACCATCATCAACACTGCCTGCTGTGAAAAATTTTAATATGTTCATTTTTTTTAGATTTGAGATATGAGATAATAGATATGAGACGGATGCAAGATTCTCAAAATCTCACGTCACCCTTAAAATAATAGATATGAGATTAGACAGATGCAAGGTTCTCAAATCTCACATCTAAAATCTCACGTCTCTCCTTAAAAATATCCTCCCTTTTTTCTATCTTCCATTGCGGCTTCAGAAACTTTATCATCTAAACGTGCACCACGTTCTGAAATTTTGGAAGCGCTGATTTCTGAAATAATATCATCAATTAGAAAGGCATCCGATTCTACCGCGGCGGTGCAAGACATATCGCCAACTGTGCGGAAACGAACCTGTTTGCGTTCGACAACGTCCTCATCATCCATATTTAAAAACGGAGAAGCCGCCATCAATTGTCCATTGCGGGTAATGCAATCGCGTTCGTGAGAGAAATAAATACTTGGCAAATCTATTTTCTCCCTGCGGATATAATTCCAAACATCTAATTCTGTCCAGTTACTGATCGGAAATACACGGATATTTTCTCCTTTGTGGATTTTACCGTTGTAAATGTTCCAAAGTTCAGGACGTTGGCGTTTCGGGTCCCATTGACCAAATTCATCACGAACAGAGAAAATACGCTCTTTTGCTCTGGCCTTTTCTTCGTCTCTGCGTGCTCCACCAATACAGGCATCAAACTGGTATTTAGCAATCGTATCAAGTAAAGTTACCGTCTGCAAGGCATTTCTACTGGCATTCTTACCAGTCTGCTCTACTACTTTTGCCTGATCTATAGATTCCTGAACCGACCCAATAATGAGTTTTTCTCCAATCCGCTCTACCATTTGATCACGGTATGTAATGGTTTCTTCGAAATTATGGCCGGTATCTATGTGCACCAAAGGAAAAGGAAATTTCCCCGGACGGAAAGCTTTTTCTGCCAAACGAACCAAAGTAATTGAATCCTTACCACCTGAAAATAACAGCGCCGGTTTTTCAAACTGACCTGCTACTTCACGTAAAATGTGAATAGCCTCAGCCTCTAGTTCATCTAAATAATCAAAATTATATGTACTCATTATTAAGTGTTGTCTTTGTTGTTGTTAATTGTTGGAAGGTTTGAAAGTTGAAAGGTTACATCCATTTTCCATCTTCCATTTCACTTCTTCCATCACGAAGCGGCATGTAAACCACATTCTTTTTTGCTCTGGTCTTCCCACCACCATCTTCCAGCCCTAAAATCCTCCCCTGGCTGCACGGCTCTTGTACACGGCGCACATCCTATGCTGGGAAAACCCTTATCGTGCAAAGTATTGTACACAATGTTGTTCTCTTGAATATAAGTTTTTACATCATCCAGCGTCCAATCGAAAATAGGATGGAATTTAATCAACTGATTGCCTTCGTCCCATTCTAAATCGTGCATATCTTCGCGGTTGGCACTCTGATCTGCCCTAATGCCTGTTATCCAGATTTCGTTCCCTTCCAATGCTCTTTTTAAAGGTTCTATTTTACGGATGTAACAGCATTCTTTTCTGTTTTCGACCGATTCGTAAAAGCTATTGGGGCCTTTTGTATTTACCATATCCTGTAACAGTTCGTTTTGTGGATAATAGGCATGAATGGGTTTGTTGTAAATTTCTAATGTACGGTTCCAAACGTAATAGGTTTCCGGAAATAAACGTCCGGTTTCTAAAGTAAAAACCTTAATCGGAATATTATTGGCAAAAATTAAGTGGGTAATGACCTGGTCTTCCCAGCCAAAACTGGTCGAAAATATAATACGGCCGGCATATTGCTCTGCCAAAAATTTCAGTTTATCAATTGTACTTAAACCTACTAGAGTTGTTTTGATCTCCTCTAAGTTCCCCATCACTAAATTAATTTTAAAATAAACATAATTACACTCCGTAAGCTTACAATCATCACAATAATCCCCACAGCAACCATAATGGTTTTTGCAGAAATTTTGTTGGATACTTTTGCGGCTATTGGCGATGCAATTGCACTACCGATTATTAAACCCACAACAGCTTCCCAGTGTTTGCCACCCAACATCGTAAAAAAGGTAAGCGAACTTAACGTGGCAATAAAAAAGCGGCTGATTTTTACCGTACCCAAAGAAAATAATGGGTGCCTGCCACCGGCAATTAAACTGGATAATACGATCGATCCCCAGCCACCGCCAAATGCTGCATCGATAAAACCACCAACAAAACCCAATAAACCAATTTTTTTGATTTTTTGATCGGCTTTTTTTCTTTTGATGTTAAAAGCTTTCATTAAAATAACAGCCCCCAGAAATAGCGTGTAAACAGCAACAACCGGTTTAACATAACTGCTGTAATGTTCTAATGAGGAGAGAATGTAGGCACCTAAAACAGCCCCGATTATGGCAGGAAGAATTAAAATTTTAAATAATTTCCAATTTACATTGCCCATGCGGTAATGCATCCATCCTGCAATTCCGTTACTCATCACTTCCGAAATGTGGATAGCCATGCTGGCTGATGCGGGAGGTAAACCCATCGCCAGCGAAAACGATGCCGTGGTAACCCCGTACGACATCCCAATGGCTCCATCTATTAATGCAAATACAAATCCAGCGCCTAAAAACCAATAAAACAATGGATCTATATTGATTAAAAAATGCTGAAATTCTGGCTCGGTATTCCACAAAGAAAATCCGATAGCCCCAATCAATAAAACCGATGCTACCCAGATTAACCATTTGATATTCTGCTCGGCAAAACTTTTCTTTGGGTTAATTAAACTTTTGGTAACCTTATTCAGTTTTTTAACCTTTGCAGAAAAATCGCCGTTTAAGGTTTGGCGTAAGGCACTCATATTTTGTAAGGTTTCATCCAGCTCTGCTGGTAAACCTTCGTTTAAAATCTGCTTTAACCGTTTGGCGATGGTTGGCGATTTACCATTTGTAGAAATGGCAATCTTTAAATCGCCTTTTTGAACGATAGATCCCAAATAGAAATCGCACAGTTCCGGCTTGTCAGCCACGTTGATCAACAAACCACGCTCGTGCGTAACCTTTCTGATTTCCTCATTTAAAATGTAGTTATTGGTTGCAGCAAAAACGATATCAATATCGTTCAGGTCATCTACGTCAAAACTTTTTTGCTTAACTTTTATCAGCGGATAATTTGCAACAAGTGCATAAACCTCAGGCGAAACCTGCTCTGCCACAATAGTAATGGTAGCACTATGACTATTATTTACAATTGCCGTTAATTTCTCTAAGCCGATATTACCAGCACCAATTAATAATGTACGCAGCTTGTTCAGCTTTATAAAAACCGGGAAAAGCTGGTTGCCTTTTTCTTCTTCAGAAAAAGACGTTGCATTATTAATTTGGCTAGGCAATACTTGCATATTGTTTAATTAGTTTCTTGAATGATGGATGTAATGATACAACTTCTCCAAAAATTAATAAAGCAGGTGCTTTAATATTTTCTTGCTGCACCAAACCTGCTATGGTTTCAACTACACCAACAATTAATTTTTCATCCGTCGCAGATCCATTTTGCACCACCGCAGCCGGTAAATTATGTTTGCCTGCAGCTTTAAAAATCTCTACAATTTTTGCAAGTTTTTTAAGTCCCATCAGCACTAAAACAGTAGCTTTTGATTGTGCGGCCTGATAAATATCGGCCGAAACTTCGCCGGAAGTGGTGGTTCCGGTAATGACCCAAAAACTTTCGCTCATGCCGCGGTGCGTAACCGGTATCTGTTGTAAACCCGGCACACCGATCGAACTCGAAATGCCCGGAATTACACTTACAGGAATACTATAGGATGCAGCGTAATCCAACTCTTCATATCCCCTACCAAATACAAATGGATCGCCACCCTTTAAACGCACTACGTGACCATAGTTTAAGGCATAATCAATCATTAATTTATTGATGGTATCCTGTGGATAGGAATGTTCACCTGAACGTTTTCCTACATAAACTTTAATGGCGGCTGCCGGAGCATGCGCTAATAAAGCTTCGTTAGTTAAAGCATCATACAACACCACATCAGCAGTTTGCAAAGCCTTCACCCCTTTTAACGTTAATAGATCCGGATCGCCAGGACCTGCGCCTAGCAGGGTAATTCTTGATTCTATATTTTGATTAACCATGTTTCTTTTTAATTATTGAATTTGAAAACCGGATAAAGAGCTGTTCGGCGCATGGCATCTGCAGTTCTCAAATCTCATATCTTTTGTCTCAGATCTATTATCTCAAATCTATTGTCTCAAATCTATTGTCTCAAATCTCATTTCGCTAATGCCGCTCTTTTTTCTTTAATCTGATTTAAAAATTGATTGGCTTCTTCAAAATATTTCTTTGCAAATTCAGCCGTTGGTTCATTTTTATTGATTTGTAAAACCAGGTCAGAGAAATTGGTTGGTAAATTAAATTCGCCTGTTTCTACATAATGGCTATCAAATTCACGGATTACGCCAACTTGTGTACTGCTGTTTACACCTTTATCCAACAATAATGATTTTGCAGCGCTTACAAAAGTTGCATAGGTATGGTAAATCGCATCCGCATAAGCACCATTATCTAAATTTTGCTTTGCCCAGCCGAATTTCTCATTTGCTTCTAATAATAAAGTAGCCACTAAATCGATCACCACACCTGCACATTCTCCAACACCAATAGCGGTTACAAATTCTTCAACATGCCCCCAGTCTACAAATTCTTCTGTTTGCAGGTTCGTTAAATCGGCTAGCGGTTTTAACAATTGATAAAAATGATCTTTACCTTTTCGATCATAATATTGGTGGAAGCTTTCTTCAGTCAGGTTATTGGCTTTAAAATCGTTTAAAATATAATGTAAAACACTTGTTGCTCTTTTTGATGGCACTTTAATCACACGTTCAGCAACACGGCCAACACCGTTACCAACCGTACCGCCACCCAACATTACCTGCACAGCCGGCACAACTTTGCCTTCGGCTTTTACCGAACTTCCGTGAAAACCAATTTCAGCAAGGCCATGCTGACCGCAAGAGTTCATGCAACCACTGATTTTGATTTTGATGTTTTTCTCGTAAATAAACTCCGGAAAATCGGTATAAATTACCTCTTCCAAAACTTCAGCAAGTGTCATTGAGTTCGAAATACCTAAATTACAGGTATCCGTTCCAGGGCAAGTGGTAATATCGGCTAAGCTATCAAAACCGGCTGTGGTAAAACCGATTTTATTTAAAGCGGTATATAGAGACGGTAATGCTTCCTTACGTACAAACTTTAACAGCAAGCCTTGGTTTTGCGTAATCCTGATTTCATCAGCCACATATAATCTGATGGCATCAACAAATGCTCTTGCTTTATCTGTTTTGATGTCACCTACCTGAACTTTAATATAAACGCCATAAAACCCGACTTGCTTTTGTTCGATTACATTGGTGGCTAGCCAGTGTTTATAATGGGCTTCATTCAATATTTCCACCTCCGGATAATCCTGGGCTAATGGCAATAGTGGCTGTGGAACAGCATTAGTATCTATTTTAAAGGTTTTTACTTTGTTCGCGATACGCTCTTCGCCTACCAAACGCAGCACTTCTTCCAAGCCTAGTTTTTGAACCAGGTATTTTAAACGTGCTTTGTTACGGTTGGTCCGCTCGCCATAACGGTCGAAAACACGAAGAACAGATTCGGTAAAAGGGATTAACTGATCTTCAGGTAAAAATTCGTGAACAGCATTGGCCAGGAAAGGTTGTGCACCTAAACCACCAGCAAACAGAACCTTAAAGCCACGTTCGCCATTTTCATTTAATTTAGGGATAAAACCTAAATCGTGAATGTAGCTAAATGCTGTATCTCTATCGCTCGAAGAAAAGGATATTTTAATCTTACGACCCATTTCCTGACAAATTGGGTTACGCAAAAAGTATGCAAATACTGCTTGGGCATAAGGCGAAACATCAAAAGGTTCTTCTGCATCTATTCCCGCATTTGGAGAAGCAGTTACATTACGTACCGTGTTTCCACAGGCCTCGCGAAGCGTAATATCATCTTGCTCCAGTTTGGCCCAAAGCTCTGGTGTGCGGTCTAAACTCACATAATGAATCTGAATATCCTGACGCGTTGTTAGGTGTAAATTGCCACTTCCGTATTCATCCGCAATATCAGCAATGCGCAACAACTGTTTAAAAGTTACCTTCCCAAAAGGCAATTTAATGCGCACCATTTGTACACCAGGCTGTCTTTGTCCGTAAACACCGCGCGCCAAACGTAGGCTTCTAAACTTTTCGTCGTGAATGGTTCCATCTCTGAAAGCTTTAATCTTATTCTCTAAATCGATAATGTCCTGCTCGACAATCGGATTTTCGAGTTCGGTTCTGAAACTTTGCATATGCGTTGTTAGCTTTATTCTTAAAATGCCTCCACGTTACCGAGAAGCATTCCATATTTTATACTTCAGATCTGTAGTCCGCTAATGTCGTGTTTAGAACAGCTAATCATTGTAATAGCGGATAAATCACCAGGTATAAAACTGAAATTTATATGCCAAATATATAAAGTATATAGGAATAGTAGTAATTTATTATGAAAAATTTATATCCTGTTTTTAAATTCCTAGATACTTTACCTCAAAGCGTCTTCCTGAACTCGTTTCAGGATCTTTATAAAATGCTATTTTTTTAAAACGGCGAGCTACAAATTGCTAACTGCCAATTGATAACAGCCAACTGATAACCGCCAACTGCTAACTGCCAACTGATAACCGCCAACTGATAACTGCCAACTGATTTGGGCGTCACCTAAGCTACGCAAAGGTCGGGCTTTACAGGGCTCCGCTTCGCTCCGGTACCGATGAAGGATCGGACTGAACCCTTACAATCCCTGATGCGGATGATCGCGTTATTCGACTATCGATTTAGCCTCTACTTATGCCAACTTGAAACTTAGGAAGGATATTATATATGTACCCTGAAGATGTAGATATTAGCTAAACGCTAAAAATAAGGGTCAAGAAAGAAAGTTTTTACTTCGATTTTGATATACTGAAAACTTTATTTTTAGTAGTTTTGTATATATCTCATCATAATATTTCAGCATGGAACTTATTTTAAAATCAAATAACGAAGAAAGTCTCGCTAAGATTATTGCTTTAGCTAAGAAGTTAAATGTGATTATTGAAAAGAAAAATATTGATTTTAATAATTCAGCCAAGGTTAATCTTAAAAACCGTATTCTTAATTTTAAAGCTACGACATCTTCGTCTTTTGACGATGCGGCTGAATGGCAACAACATCAACGTTCTGACCGTGAATTGCCTTTTTCATAGGTATGGCTTTTCTTTTAGATAGTAATTTAATTATTTATTCATATTCAAATGAGTACGAATATTTAAGGGAGTTAATTATTGACGAATCCTGCATGGTATCAGAAATATCTCGTGTAGAAGTCCTCGGTTATCATGCATTGAAAAAAGAGGAAGAAAAGTACTTTAAGGATATTTTTGAATATGCACCAATCATTCTTCCTGATCAAGACATATTTGATAAGGCTATTGAAATTCGGAAAAAGTATAATCTTAAACTTGGTGATAGTCTTATTGCAGCTACTGCTTTAGTACATAACCTCGAAATCTATACCCGCAATTTAAGCGACTTTGAACGAGTTAAAAAATTAAAATGTATTAATCCCATTCGTTAAATCTTTGGTAGTCATCTTAATTTGAGAATCATTATAAAAACCAGAATGGTGCTACCATCTCTGTTAAATAAACCCGATTGAAGTGGACATTCCGATCCTTCATCGGAATAAAACGGAAAGCGGGACTGAAACCTCTATGAGAAACTGAACTTCCATTTCCAAAAAAAATCCGGATAGTCTAAACCACATCGTAATAGATGCTGAAATGAGTTCAGCATGATAGATTATATTACAGAAAAGACTATAAATTAACGATACCGATTTTCAGATTATCCTCACGGCCAATTACATCTGCAATGCTGGTTTCGGTTAAAACCTTAAGCGTAGCATCTCTTACATCAATAAAAGCACTTCTGATTCCGCATGTTTTCTCATCTACACATTCATCACACTTGTGGTAAAAGTTTAAACTTGCACATGGAACCATGGCAATCGGGCCATCAGTTACACGCATTACATGCACCAATAAAATATCTTCCGGTTTTTTGTTGAGGCTATAACCACCTCCGGCACCTTTTTTACTGTATAAAAAGCCTGCATTACGCAGATCAAGCAGTATTTGCTCTAAGAATTTTTTGGGAATATGCTCCTCCTCTGCAATTTTCGAAATCTGCATTGGCGGTTTATCTAAATTTTTACCCAGCGCAACAAGCGCTTTTATGGCATATTTTGTTTTTTTGGATAGCATATTTGTACAAAGCTAATAAAAGAAAGTAAATTATAAAATCTGCAACAGGAAGTTGATTACACAATAAATTGTATAAACAGTCGCCATCGTGAATTTATTTCAGGATCTTCCCTACTCATAAAAGATGCTGAACAAGTTCAGCAGGACACGGCGCTGAACTATCGACATTAATCAAAGAAGCGTAAAAATAACCAGCCATCGTAACAGTAGATGATTCTCTGCGTTTAAATTCTATTTTTGCCCCCTATTCTGAATTACAGATTTTAATAATGAAAAGAAAACTCAATCTATTGCCGCTTCTGATAGTTGCAATTATATTTTTTGCCCTCAACGCTTATGTGTTATCTGGCCTGGGTACCATCAATCAATCTAGTTTATTAAGTCCAATTTTTTGGGTATTTATTATCGGTTTAACTTTTGCCTTATTTTTTGCCATTCAGCAAATGCGGATTCAGGGCATCAATAAGTTTTTCCAGATCGTCAGTCACGCTTTTCTGATTATTTTCGCCGCAGAGATTGTATTTGCCTTTTTTCTGCTGCTCGGCGATATCTTCCGTTTATTAATGGCGTTAGCTACAAATTTTGAACCTGGCGGATTCCATATGACTGCCCGTAACAATTATTGGGTAGATTTTGCCTTTATAATGTTTTGTCTAACCATTGCCCTGTTTGCTTACGGCATTACTCAGGGAAAATACGCTTACCGGGTGATTAAGCACACTTTATATTTTGATGATCTGCCTGCAAGCTTTGATGGTTTTACCTTAACGCAAATCTCTGATGTGCATGCCGGAAGTTTTACCAACCCAAAAGCGGTCCAAAAAGGGATAGATATGATCAACGCGCAAAAAAGCGACATATTTGTTTTTACCGGTGATTTGGTGAACAATGCAGCTGCTGAGATTGTGCCCTATATCGGGCATTTTTCACAGATTAAAGCACCATTCGGACAATTTTCAGTTCTAGGAAACCATGATTATGGCGATTACATCAAATGGTCTTCTGAAGCAGATAAAATCCAAAATCTAAACCAGTTAAAAGCTTATCATAAAGAACTTGGCTTTAAACTTTTATTAGATGAACATATAGAGCTCCATAAGAATGGCGAAAAAATCATATTGGCAGGAATAGAAAACTGGGGAATTGGTTTTGGAGAACGAGGCGACTTAAACAAAGCGTTGCAAAATACAAATGTCGATGATTTTAAAATCCTGTTATCGCATGATCCTTCTCATTGGGATGCACAGGTAAAAAATTACCCATCCAAAATCCAATTGTCGCTAGCCGGACACACCCACGGCATGCAGTTCGGCATAGAAGCTTTTGGAATTAAATGGAGTCCGGTAAAATACCGTTACAAACATTGGGCAGGTATTAAAACCGAAAATGGCAGGTATTTAAATGTAAACAGAGGTTTCGGTTTTCTTGGCTTTTCGGGCCGGATTGGGATCTGGCCAGAGATTACGGTGATTGAGTTGAAGCGGAAATAAGATAATCCTCATCGCCTACAATTTTTTCTAACGAAAAGGTCGTCATCTCGACTGGAGCACAGTCCCGAACGTTCGGGAGAGAGATCTATTTAGATAGATTTCTCGACTTCGTTGCACTTCGCTCGAAATGACGACCGAAAAAATCTAACCTAATAATTAAGCGTATATGTTAAATTATACGTACGGCCGCGGCCAGCATAATAAAACGTTTCAGGTTTAGCCAAAGCCTGGTACAAAAATACCGAGCGCTGGCTCCAAAGGGTCTGATAGTTTTTGTTCAACAGGTTTTGTACACCAAATGATAAACTTCCGGTAAATAACTTCACCAATCCGAGTAAATCAACAGTGGTAAAACCCTTTAGCTCATTTTGTACCACAACATTTGCAACTGTAGCATAACCTTTCGAATCAAATGAATGAAAAGCCTGGGCTTTTATACCAAAAACTTTTCCGTTATAACCCAAATAACCTGCAATTTTTGATGGACTTGCAACAGTTACATCCTGCAATGACCAGGTACCATCGGCATTTTGTTTTTGTGTTTTGATGTACAAACCGTTTACGCCAGCTTCGAAACCATTTTTCAGGTTTAATGATAATGAACCTTCAACACCTAAATTTCTTACATTTTCATCGAAAACTTCAATATTAAATGTACTGTTGGTTTTTACGTTTTTATCAGATAAGGCATAAAAACCAGCTACCTGTGCATTAAATACACCTGTGCGGTAACGGTAACCTGCTTCGTACTGTGCTGTTTTAATACCAGTTAAAGGAGAACTTCCAACGTTGATCGAGTTGCCTAAATTATAGTTATTACCCACTAAAGTATACGTACCCTGTCCGTAATATTTAGCCGGATCTGCTAAGTTAAACCCTTGCGAGAAATTAACCCATGCTTGTTGTGCTGCATTAATTTTAAATACCAAACCTCCATTTAATAAGTTTACATCGTAATGGTTTTCACCACCAGCAATGGCTGTAGCAGTTCTGCCGACGCCATAAGCTAAGGGTACAGAAGCAGTAGTACCTACAAAATCGCCAACTTTAACAAACATACGTTGCTGACGTACACCTCCCGACAGGCTTAAAAAGTCGGTTACTTTAACCTGCGCCTGTACAAAACCAGATAAACCATTTACCCTAAAGTTTGGGTAACGTGCAATAGTAGCCACTGTAGAATTGGTTAAACCACCAGAAGCAAATGCTTTAGCTCTATCGAACAAGGCTTGCTGTGCATTAAAATTCTCGTTATCTGCATCAATACCATAAGTAAGATTCAGTCTGTTCCAATCTTTATTCAATACGAGTTTTAAAGCACTGTAGTTGGTATTCTGGATAGATGATCCACTGTAAAGGCGCTGTGGTATAGCTGCTTGCCCCGGGAATGGGTGAAAGCTGAACTGCTCATTCCTTGCAGCTGCCTGTACATACAATGTTTGTCCGCCCAAAATATCGCTTGCCTGATAATTCACATTAATGTTGGCTCTGCTTGTTTTTGGATCAACATCTGATGAATAACCATTTCTCATTTCTAAGAGTGCTGGATTGGATAATAATCCCCCATAATTTGCGCCCAGGAAAAGGTCTTTGTCTCCACGGTAACCCGAATTGTAATATTGGGCATTCACCGATAGTTTTTGATAATCCGTCAATTTAAATTCGGTACTTCCGAAAAAATCGAACGATTGGTTATACTGTAAATCGGTTTGGGTAATATCAGTAAAAATCTGTTTTCCATCTGCACCATAGGCTGCATTGTTTTTTTGGAAAGCCATGCCAATACGCCCGTTCCAATCTTTGCTACCGCCGGAAATGGCCTGTGCTACGCGTACATCATGATCGCTTTTTTCTTTTAAACCACTGCGTACACCAACCTGTGTGGTAAAACTGGGCTGACTATCCTGCCCTTTTTTAGTAATGATATTGATGATACCGCCTGTTGCACCGCCGCCATAAACAGCACTTGCACCAGATAAAACTTCAATTCTTTCGATATTAAACGGATCGATTGATTCGAACTGACGGCTTACCCCACGGGTGCTGTTTAACGAAACGCCATCAATCATCACCAATGCATCTCTGCCACGCTGGTTCTGTCCGTAATTGGTACGCCCTTCGGGCCCGGCATCCAAACTCGGAATCAATTGCGCCAAAGATTGTTTAAGTGGGATTCCGGCTCTGGCCTGTTCCTGAATTTTTGCACCATCAACTACCCAAACGGTACCCGGTATCTCACTTATTTTGGTTGGTTTACGCGATGAAACCACCACAACCTCTTGCATGTTAGCGGTAGGACTTAAATAAAGTGTTAGGTTAACAGTCTGATCTTTATTCAAACTCACTTTCTGTAGTATGGTGGTATACCCTACATAACTAACCTGTAATTGAAAGGAACCTTCGGTTAACTTTAGGTCGAAACTACCATCAGCAGCCGTGGTTGCTGAAGCATTTTTACCTTCAACTTTAATATTTGCTCCCGCAAGTGGAGCCGTTTCGCCCATTACCTTTCCGGTAACCGTTTGCGCTTTACCGGTGAAAATAAATCCACCGATGAGGATTGCGATTAAGTATAGATTTTTCATTCTTATTTATTTGGCGTGTATAGTAATTATTTTTTGCGCAAAGCAATAACTTATTTAGATTAAATCCAAATAAAAAATTTACTTTTTTAAATTTTATTAAACTAAAACGGTTAAGCGCGATGTAATTAGCCAGTTACCAAAGATTGATCAAAAATAATATTAAAATTATTTTTAATCAATCTAAATAAAAATATACCTTAGTGGTCAGATTAAAATTGAAACGCCGTTTTGTTTTAGCCGATCCAACCAGATATTATTTCAAAAATAGGGCTTGCTATGCCCTATAATTTTATTGCCTTTTAAACTTAACTTTTTGAAAAAATTGAAAACCTAATGTTCACATCAGACCTAGAAAAACATGAATTCGTTGATTTCCTTACGGAAAGTCCGACCAAGGAAATCTTTCATCACGAAAATGAGGCAGAATACCTGCATGCTGTAGGAAAAGTTACCCATGCGGTAAAAAAATTCCTCAACAACAATCAGCAACCTTTTAGTGGAGTATCGCCGTCGAAATTAAAACCGCTGTTTGATTCGATCGAATTTGAAAAAACGCACGACAACTACGATGCTTTGCTTAAAGAGGTTGAACAACTTTACACCAGTCATGCGGTTGCCTTTCACCACCCTGCTTATATCGCCCATTTAAACTGCCCAATTGTGATTCCAGCTGTCGCTGCAGAAGTGATGATTTCTGCCATTAATTCCTCTATTGATACCTGGGATCAAAGTGCAGGCGGTACTTTAATTGAGCAAAAGCTCATCGAATGGACCTGCGATCAGATTGGTTACAGCAAAAAAGCTGATGGTATTTTTACAAGTGGTGGTACACAAAGCAATTTAATGGGGCTTTTACTGGCCCGCGATCATTATTCCATTACTGCATTAAACCACAATATTAAAGTGGAAGGATTACCGCAGGAAGCCTCCCGTTTCCGGATATTTGTTTCTGAAAAAGCGCATTTCAGCATCCAGAAAAATGCCTCGCTTTTAGGTCTGGGCGAAAAATCAGTGATCAAGATCAAAACCGACCGCGGTTTCAGGATGAATACGGTTTTATTGGAAGATGCCCTTAAGCGGGAAATTGCTCAGGGCAATATTCCTATTGCCATTGTAGGTACGGCAGGCACTACCGACTTCGGAAATATTGATCCGCTGAAAGAAATTGCTGGTATAAGTAAAAAATACAATACCTGGTTCCATATCGATGCCGCTTATGGCTGCGGGTTATTGCTGACAGACAGGTATAGAAGCTTGCTCAATGGAATCGAATGTGCACATTCGGTTACCGTCGATTATCATAAATCCTTCTTCCAGCCGGTAAGCAGCAGCGGTTTCCTGGTACAGGATAAAAACTTTTTTAACCTGATTACACACCATGCTGACTACTTGAATCCAAAAGACCATGATGAAGATGGTTTGCCAAACCAGGTGAACAAATCGATACAAACCACCCGCAGATTTGATGCCTTAAAACTTTGGTTTACACTCCGGATGATGGGTAGGAAGAAACTTGGCGGCTATTTCGATACGATTATTGAAACCGCAGCAAAAATTGCGGATTTGTTAAATTCAGATCTTGATTTCGAGCTAATGAACGAATCAGACATCAGTGCATTGGTTTTTCGCTACCGGCCAAAAAATCTGCGCTTAGACGTTTGCGCCATGAACCAATACATCAAAAAAGCGATGTTCAATCAAGGAAAAGCTTTGGTGGCCGGCACTAAGATTAACCAACAGTTCTACCTCAAATTTACCCTACTTAACCCGCTAACTACCATCAGCGATATCGAAAACATTATTAAAATCATTAAAAAACATGGAAACGAATACGTTAGACTCAACCAAGTTTCAGCAGATTTCAGAAGAAACTAATTTTAATGCGCTGCTAAACAGCTATTGTCGTGAATTTACCAATTGGAGCCGTTATATAGGGATCCCTAAATATGACGAACCATTAGCCAATTACCTGGTTACAACAAACGATCGTTTGCATATCAGATTTGACTTTACGGCCATTGGTTTTGAAGTATATGCACCTTTAAAATTTTACGCCGATAGTGGCCGCCACGTATTTAACTTTCCCATAATCGAAAGGAATATTGATACAGATGCCATCAATCCGCTCACTATATACAGGTTTATGGAACTGGCCATTCAATTTAGTACTCAGGAATTTGGTGCTGTTGATGCGAACCTGGTAAAACAACGTTTGACCAATAGCGTAGAAAACCTCGAAGCATTTTTATCATTCTTTAAACAAAATGGCAAACCTGTAAATTTTGCTAAAATGAGCTTTATAGAAGCAGAGCAATCTTTGTTTTTAGGACACAATGCGCATCCCTTTCCTAAAGGGAGATCTGGTTTTAACAGTAAAGAAGAACTTTTTAAATATTCGCCAGAAACACAAGGTCATTTTCAGCTGGCCTATTTCCTGATTTCAGCAGAAAATATCGTGGAAAAAAATGCTGAAGGTTTCGACATGACCGATCTTTTCAGAATAGAACTGTTAGATAGCAATAATACAGAAATTATCAGCTTGCTCGATCAGCATCCGGATTATAAAGTTGTACCTATGCACCCCTGGGAAGCCCAACACCTGCTTACCCTTCCTCAGGTAAAGGCGATGGAGCAAGAAAAGTTGCTGATCTTTTTGGGTCATTTTGGAGAATTGTACACCCCAACATCTTCCGTTAGAACGGTTTATAATGCATCAAGCGATTGGATGCTTAAATTTTCATTACATGTAAAAATAACCAACTCAGAAAGGGTTAACCTCGTCCGGGAACTTCATCGTGGTTATGATGTAAGCAAATTGTTAAAAACGGGATATGGCAAGGCCGCAAAAGCAGAATTCCCGGAAATTGAATTCATTACCGACCCTGCCTTTATTACTGTAAATTATAAAAATGAAACGATTGATGGCTTTAACATCAGCATCAGGCACAATCCTTTTAAAGGAGAAGGAACGGAAAAAAATGTAACTTTATTAGCGGCACTTTGCCAGGATGGCTTATTAGGCCAAAAGCCAAGAATTGTAAACCTGATCGAAGAAGCTTCAATCAGCAAAAACAAAACAGTTGCACATACTGCTGTAAGCTGGTTTAAACAGTACCTACATCTTTGTGTGGCACCAATTGTTGGCCTTTACAATAATTTTGGGATGGCTTTTGAATTCCATCAGCAAAATGTGATGGTTGAACTGGATAAAAATTACTATCCTGCCAAACTTTATTTCAGAGATAATCAGGGCTTTTTCTTTAGTGATGCCAAGGCTGAAGCATTGGAAAAGGCATCTCCAGGCATTGCTACAGAAAGCGGTTCTATTGTTCCAAATGCATACATCTTGCCAAAACTTACTTATTATCTGCTCATCAACAATATTTTGGGTGTGGCAAATGCCATTGCCAGCAATGGTTTGGCCGATGAAAAAAACCTGATTGACCTGGTCTACCTCGAATTTAAACAATTCGAAAACAGTGACAAAACTGGTTTAATAGATTATATCATCAACCGCCGCAGCTGGGAAGTTAAAGGAAACCTGCTGACCAATTTATGCAATATAGACGAAGCAAGCGCACCTATCGATAACCCTGCCATTTACCGTGAATTTCCGAATCCATTGACTAAATATTTCTTCTCCGAAAACCTGATCAAACCAAAAACAAATGAGGTATTGTACAGCAGGTTTTTCCCTAAAGAAAATGTAACGATCAACATCCGTCCATTTAATATCGAGCGTGACCTGGAAATGGTTCACGATTGGTTTAACCAGGAACATGCGAAACCAATCTGGAAAATGGATGGTCCGATCAGGGGTTTGGAGTTATTCTATAGAACTTTATTGCCCAACGATTCATCGCACAGTTTTATTGGCGAAATAAATGGTGAACCAACATTTACCATAGAACCTTATTGGCCTATGCGGGATGGTGTGGGTGCCTGCTATGAAGCTTTAACGACAGATTATGGTGCACATTTATTAATTGCCCCTACCGATAAGGACAAAAAATTCAGTTTCGAAACCGGCCAGGCCTTAATGGATTTCATTTTTGAACAACCCGAAGTAGGTAAATGCATCGGTGAAGCCGCAGTGGAAAGTCGTGCCATGCACATTTTTGTAACCAGACTAGGCTTTAAATTGGAAAAAGTGATCCAAATGCCTTATAAAATGGCCAATCTAACATTCTGTTACCGCGATTGGTACTGGGATAAATTTCCTGAAGCCAAAGCTTATGCCATGCTGAAAACAGCACAATTTGAAACGGAGGAAATATAATGCAGGAACAAAAAATATACGACATTGTTGGGATCGGAATCGGTCCTTTCAATTTAGGTTTGGCAGCTTTATGTGAGCCTATCAACAGTTTATCTACCTTATTTTTAGATCAGGCGGATGAGTTTAACTGGCACCCAGGCATGATGTTGAGCGATGCCACTTTGCAGGTTCCTTTTATGGCAGATCTGGTTACCATGGCCGATCCAACCAGTCCATACAGTTTTTTAAACTACTTAAAGCAAACCGATAGACTTTATAAATTTTACATTAGGGAAGATTTTTTTGTATTGCGCAAAGAATATAATGCCTATTGTAAATGGGCAATCAACCGACTGCACAACTGCCATTTCGGACAGAAAGTAAGCCAGATCAATTACGCTGACGGTATATATCAGGTAGAAAAAGTTGATCAGACGACAGGAGCGACAGAAATCATTCTGACTAAAAAAATCGTACTGGGAACAGGTACAGGACCAAAAGTACCTGGTTTTATTCGTCCGACTGAACACAAAAATGCGATACATTCTTCAGCATATTTAAAGTTCAAGCCTACGTTACTGAAACAAAAAACGGTAGCGATTATCGGATCAGGACAAAGTGCCGCAGAAATTTTCTACGATCTTTTGCCCGAAACTGAAAATGGATTGCAGCTGAAATGGTTTACAAGACCAGACCGCTTTTTCCCGATGGAATATTCGAAACTGACATTGGAACTTACCTCACCGGAATATGTAGACCATTTTTATCATTTAAATGATGACAAACGCAAACAACTGTTAGGCAAACAAAATTCTTTATTTAAGGGTATAAATTTCGAACTGATTAACCAGATTTTCGATAAACTCTACGAATTGAGTGTTGATGGCGAAAAAGTTAATGCACAGCTAATGCCTAACTGCCAGTTGAACAACTTAACCATAGGTACCGACGGTAAATACCAGCTCGGGTTTTATCATACCGAAAGCGAAAAAGACTTTGCTGTTGACACGGATTTTGTGGTGCTGGCAACCGGTTACCAATATAATGAACCAGGTTTTCTGTCTGATATTAATGATAGGATAATGCGTAATGCCGATGGGCTTTTCCAGGTACACCGAAACTATGCTATTGATGTAGACGGAAACGAAATTTTTGTTCAAAATGCCGAATTGCATACCCATGGATTTGTAACGCCGGATCTGGGAATGGGTGCCTATCGCAATGCATCCATTATTAACGCCATTTTGGGTTTTGAGATTTATAAAGTAGAAAAACGGATCGCTTTCCAGCAGTTTAGTGTAAATGATGAGTTGCAGGGAGCTGAGTTTGCTGAAGCAGATTTACAACTGGCTGGTCGGGATTTTTAATCCCGACTTTGAAAAGGATACAAACCATTCCGGATTACAAATCCGGACTAACGATAAAAAAAACACCATGAATTACAACAATTTCAATCACATAAAACCTTTAAAAAAAGAAGTTTGGGATAAGGTAAACCTCAACTATATTGCAAAATCTATCGTGGAGTTGATGCACGAGAAATTAGCTGAACCAAAGCTGATCAATACTGATGAACAGGGAAATTCTGATTTCCATCTTGATACAGATGCTGATGATATTTATTATACTTTCTCTGGTCAACTGCGTGCGCTAGATTATCTCCATATTGATAAACTTAGTATCAAAAAATTTGTAAACGGTAAAAGTTTAGCCGTAAACAATGCCCCTGCTTTTTACACCGAATTACAGCAAACCTTCGGGATTAAACCCTTTACCATGGCACATTTTATTGAGGAAACATTAAACACCTTATATGCCGATGCTTATATCCACGAAAAAGGCCGTTTAACTGCTGATGAACTGGCTAGTTCCGATTACCAGACCATTGAACACCAGATGGATGGACATCCCTGGGCTACAATTAACAAAGGACGGATCGGTTTTAACCATAGTGATCAAGGCAAATATGCGCCAGAAGCTGCACAAAAAACACAACTGGCCTGGTTAGCCGTGCACAAATCAAGGGCATTCTTTAAAAGTATCGAAAGTATTTCTCCATTTTCTTTTTATAATGAAGAACTAAGTTTAAAGCAGGTTCACGATTTTAATCGGGTATTGATTCAGCAGGAATTAAACCCAGAGGATTATTTTTTTATCCCTGTGCACGAATGGCAATGGAACAATAAAATCGTATTGCAGCTAGCACATGATATTGCCCATCAGTTGGTTGTACCGGTTGGTGTGGGACATGATGAATACATGTGTCAAAACAGCATCCGCACTTTCTTTAATGTGAGTGAGCCTAAAAAGCATTATGTAAAAACGGCCATTTCGATCTTAAATACTTCCATTTTCAGGGGATTATCGCCTAAAAAACTGGCTATTGCACCAAAAGTAACCCAATGGGCAAAAGATATGTTGCAAGGTGACGAGTATTTAAAACAGACCCGTGTGGTGCTTTTAGGGGAGGTAGCAACTGTAGCCTATACCCATCCACAATATAGCGAAATACCTGGTTCACCATATCAATATCAGGAGTTTTTAGGTGCAATCTGGCGGGAAAGTGCCGAAAATTATCTTTTAGAAGGCGAAAACATCATGACGATGGCAAGCCTGCTTTATGTAGATGACAATGGGAAAAGCATGGTGGATGCCTTGATCGAAAAGTCGGGTTTAACTGCCGAAGCGTGGTTAAATACCTATTTATCAGCCTATCTAAAACCAATATTAAGGATTTTTTACAAACATGCTTTTTTCTTTAGCCCACATGGCGAAAACACCATTTTGGTAATTAAAAATGGCATACCACAACGCATTATCATTAAAGATTTTGTAGAGGAAATTGTGTTAACAGAAGAATCAAAAGCAAAATTACCAAATGATCTGGTAGATGTTTTAAGAGAAATTAACGACGAACTGGCGCCTTTATTTATCCTATCGGGGATATTTGATGCCGTTTTCAGATACCTCAGCAATATTTTCCACAGTTATGTTGGCCTGGATGAAAAGCAATTCTGGCGCCAGGTGGCAGATGTAATTTTAGCATTCCAAGAGGAAAACCCGGAGCTTGCACCTAAATTTCAACAATTCGATCTGTTCGTACCAGAATTCATCAGGGTATGCATTAACCGTGTCAGGCTGTTAACCCATGGCTATAGCGAAAGCACCGACGTACCGGTACCTGAATTGATCGGTACATTAGTTAACCCAGCGGCAGAAGCCTTGAAAGAAGATGTTTTGGCGTAAGGTGCAGTCAGATGATACCATCTGAACTGAGTAAATCAGATGATTTTATAAAAATCAAATAAGTTCTTACCCTTGGCAGATGGAAACATCTGCCAACACAAGAAAATGATTACGATTTTAAACTATAACAATAGTTTATTTTGATAAAATCATTACCTTGCCTTAAATTATGCTATGCCATGAGAACATTATTATTTCTCTTTTTATCTACGCTATTATTTGAAACGCCAACTATTGAGAAAGACCGTGACCGATGGAAACCTTATTATACCGATACGGCCCCTGCAAAAACAGCCGATCAATGGTTTTTACCCTTTGACGTGGCTAACCGTAAAAAGGTAAATAACATTAAAATCATCAGCATTTTCGGCGATCATCGGGATAGTTATGTTAAAGGCCATATCCACACAGCTATTGATATTAATCCTGCTCAGCCAAAAGCAAAACTGGTTAACGTTTACGCTATGGCTAACGGAATAGTTTGCTCTGTACATTTGGGCGAAAATCAACGTACCGTGGTGGTTAAACATAAACTTCCTAACGGCCAAACGATGTTTACTTCTTATAAACACCTGAAAGAGGTTTATGTAAGCAACGGTCAGCAGGTGGATCAGAATACCAAACTGGCCAGGTTATTTACACCGAAGGAAAGTAAAAAGTACGGAGGCGATTATCACCACCTCCATTTAGAAATCAGGAAAAAATTTGATGACTATGGCTGTGCGAGCTGGTTAACCTTTAATAATAAACAACTTAACGAAAGATTTTATAATCCTCAGGTATTTATAAAAGAACACATCAGATAGATCAGTTTTTTTAGCTCAAGATACAATCCAGCACCACTTCAGAAGCAGCTTCACAAAAATCGATTCCGGAATAATCTGGATTATAACCACCAATGTAAGGAACAGCCATAATGTAAATTCTGTTATTTGCCTGTCCGGCTTCATCAACTACCTGGAAATGATCGTTTATGGTAATACCAGGAACAGTTAACAGGTAATCATCGCCTTTTTTACTTACCAAATCGTTCTGTTTCATTTCTTCCTCCCCTATTTTAGCAGACTGGAATTTTAATTTCGCCGGACTAATAGTCTTATTGGTAATTAAGCTTTTAAACGGAAAATCATCAAAAGAAAGATGTGGTTGGCCAATACAATCAATAAAGGTATCAAAATGAACAGATACCTTTTTATCATCCAACTCGTAATGATAATCTGCCCCACCTGTTTCTAAAGGTTCAACTTTTGCATGATCGCCAACGGCAACAATGCTTAGTACGCCAGCATCATGCAGAGCCAGCAATTCCCTGCAAGAACTTTGAGGCACAAATGCAATTACAATGGAAATGAGTGGCATTAATACTTTTTGCAAGCGCTCCATATCCTCTGCCGAAAGGTATTTTGCAGGATAGTTCATTGCGAAGCTTAAAATGGCTAGCGCTTCTTTCCAGTAGATAGATTTCCTTTTCTCGATCGACTTTTCTGCTTCATCATATTCTTTCTTGAAAAGATCGAATGGTTCCATTTTTTCGCGATAATCCATCATGGCACCGACGAACGCCTCAAGGTTCATGTTTTTGATCTTTTCATAAAAAACAGGATCTTTTTCAATAAACATCTCTTTAAAATTCTTTTCAAACACCAAATCCAAAGGCAAAAAACCTCCATTTATTTTGATGCTTTCCTGGATTTCGGCTTTGCTCAGTGTTTCTTGCTTGCCCAAATGAGAATCTTCCAGATGAAACCTAACCGCCGGCAACAGCCCACTACGCGAATGCATCACGATTTTAAAACCCTTGTTCTCTACCTGATAAGCATAGGTACCATCTTCATTATCTGTAAACTTTCCGTTTTGTCGCGCAAGGGTTCTCAAGGCATCAATGGCAGTTAATGAAGAGCCCATTATACCAACTGGGTGGTTTACCTGTAATGCAACCTTTTTTGGTGGATATGGTGAATCGAAATAATTAGGGATTTTACCTTCATATTTTTTCGGCCAATTATGCCCTGTACAGATAATTACCTGTTCAAAACAGACTTTACCCTGTCCCTTAACAATTACCGCAACCTGATTGTCTTCGGGCAAATCAATAATATCATCTACTATACAATTTAAATGCACCTGGGTTTTTATGCCTTTATTTTCTGCAAACTCTTTTAATAAATTAAACTGGGCAGAAAGATATTCGCCGAAGAACAATCTTGGCAGTACCTTGTACTCATTAAATTTGTCGGAATCAATATCAAACTTTTTTAAAACCTCTTGTGGTGCAATTTTCACCCAGTCTTCAATGGAGTTGAATATAATCGGAATTTCATTGTCAGATACGTTAGTAATGTGTTCTACATTTGCTCCTTCAGCGCTATAAGGCATGCCTGCCCCTAAGTAATCTTTGCGTTCGAATATTTCTATTTCGAAGTTGGGATCTTTAGATTCAACTAATCTTTTATACATGAACAAACCACTCGGGCCGCCACCAATGATGGCAATTTTCTTTTTTGCTGTTTTTGTATCCATTTGTAACTCATACAATCTTAAAAAAAGAAAATTGTTTTGGAATGATGGAAAATTAAAATGAGATGATTAATAAAATAACATACTTGTTCCAGTTCGCCCTCGTTGCTGCGGGTAATGCTTCAGCAGCCCGCCTGCAATCGGGCGGGCTAAACGACTTCAGCAATATTTCATATTAGCGGTGGCAGGGCGTATAAACCTTTGTTCCTAAACCCGACAACAGCGGCAGCCTCCGATTTTTTCTATCGGAGCTATAGCGAATGGCGGGACTGCATTCCCCTAAGAACCACATCCGCTCATTTTCTAAATAAGCTGTTTATTTCTGTCGAAGAGACACTAACCATTAAGATATAATATTGGACGCTTTAAATAGCGTAAGAGCCGAAAGATCAGACTATAAAGATATTGTTAGACAGCGAAACCTTAACTTTTCCATTGTTATGGTGCGCTGCCTTTCTTAGCATCCGCTATGGTAAAAACGAGAAAATCATAAAATATAAGAACCTATTTGCCTTAATGCTGTTAAAAGAAAAGAGTTTTTGTTAATGATTGAATTTTTGAAGATAAAAAGCCGGAAGGTATCAATGAACTAATATAGTAATGAACGATTTAAAATTATTTATGATTTTACTGGGCTCAAAGGCCCCAAAACGAAATGTAGAGCAGCACGATTATTTTTTCGGCATCGCCAATTCATTAAAGGACCTTGTGCCCGAGATTAAAGCATTTTGGCCGGGAACGGGTACAAGTTTGCATATTGACGGTTGGCGGGAAGTAAACAAAGTTGATGGTTATGAAATCAATATCGGGTTGCGAGGCGAGCATACCATTCCATCATTGCATAAATTGTTCTTTATTAACCTTGGCGGCTATTTAACTAATCAGTTATATGAACAGCACCATATTGTGCTATCGGTACATGATGAGAGGGCCAAAGCCATACAGGATGCGAAGAAAACGGTATTCTTTAAAACCAACTCCATTAAAGGGGCCAATTCTCACATCGATGAAAAATACGGCATTGATGTAGACGATATTTATAAGATTGAGGATATTTTAAGTGATGAATCGAAGCAAAAATACCATATCGAGATCAAACCAGCCTCAGGCGATTTACCTGAAGATGAGATCCATTTAGGCTATTTTAAGCTGGATAAGCTGTAATCTGAGGTTCTTATTAAAGATTTCTTTCTCTCCCACAGATTAAGATAATCAACGCAGTGCTTTGGGAATTTATTAATTGTTGTGTTTTTGCGCAAGGGCTTTTAACCACCTTACCAGATCTACAGCAGCTTTATCGTTGTCAAAGCCCATTTCTTTTGGCAAACGGCCATTAACATATTCATCGTACAACCAAGGGTCGGCAATGGCTACCACATTACCCCTACCATAGTTAGCGAGTGCAATAACCGTTGCACCAGCTTTATTTTTTAATATGGGTTTAGCAGCTCCCTTGGTTTCAATAGCACAAACATCTTTCATAAATATTTTTTGTGCCGTTTTAAATACTGGATTGTTTTTGATAGAAATTGCGCCATCTTCAAAATGGTTGTCATCAACAACATGATTTTGCATGTCATCGGTGAACTGCATACCAAATGCATTTGCCAGTTTATTAAAGTGCTGCAATTCTACGTTAGCGCTGTCATTGGCAAACATCACCAATACACCACCCTTTTTTACCCATGCCGCAATTGCTGTAATATCTGCAGCTTGTATATAGTTTGGGTTTGGATTTTCTTTAGGCCGATCGGGATCTACAATCAGATATACATCGGTTCCTTTTAACCTGGAAGTGGTTGGTGCGGCTTCAAGCGAATCCAATTTAAATCCTTCTTTTTTAAATATACTGCCTAAGATAGAAAAGCCACTCATTGCCCGCTCACTCCACAGATAGTGAAAACGAACGTCTTTACCATTTTTATCTTTACGGGTTTCTCGATTAAAAAAGTAATCTAAAGTAACGGTTTGTGCACTTGCCCAAATAGAAGAACAGATTAATACAGAAAGTGTGCAAGCCCTTAAAAGCATTTTCATAAACATATCGGGTTAATGGTAATCACCCAAAAGTATAAAATTTAACGATAATGAAACGGCAATAATGAACCCAAAAGATAACTTAAACCATAAAAACCTACCTGCCCGCTAAATAAGTTGATTTAACACAAAAAAAGATACCGATCAAGGTTAATTGGCCATGGTTCATTTGCCATTGGTTAAGCATGGCGGCACACGGCATATCCATTCTGGAATTGCAATAGCAACTCCACTGTCAATGGTAGCGGAGTTATAGGGCGTCATCCAATATTTAAAGTTGCCCTCGACTAATTGCAGCGGAACGGAAAGATCCATTAGTTGAATTAAACTTAATAGATTTCTCCATTCCGCTACTGATGAAAATCAGTAGCTACAGTCGAAATGACGACCTTTTTTAGTAATTAAAAAATTGAGAAGAAGAGATTTCCTATACATGACAGGTGTTGGAGTTGGCGCCAGTATAATGCCCCAACATCCCTGCTTTTGGCAAATAATTTCTGTTGAAGAATCGTTAACGCCCTTTGATGTTGCTTTAAAGAAAAAAATGGCAGATGTTCGGATAAATGCAGCAAAAGCAAAATGTGCTACGTTAAAGCAATTAATACCAGCAGGAAGTTGCGGTAATTATTGATAGATATAGGTGTTCCTTGGCACAATAGCCTCCCTACTGTCATGCTGAACGCAGTGAAGAATCTTTATAAGGTAATTACAATAAAAAAATCCTTCGTTGCAATCAGCCTGACAATTTAGAAGAGTACATACAGTATAAAAATACCTACTGTGTTTTATTTGATTCCTTTCGATTATCTATTGCGGTACTAAAGGTCTTATTAAACTCACCCTTTACCCATTGCACCTTACCAAAGTCTCTTATCTCTGGTGCAATGATGTAGTTTCCGGTCTCGCTATCAAGGATGACAACCGTATTAGTGGCATTTACTTCGGTGCGGTATCTCCCACCTGCCTGATCCTGACCATTTTTAAAACTGATGGCGGTGAACATTAAGCCAGCGCCCAAAAATCCCAATAAAAGGGACTTGGAATCCAATGTGATTTTCATATTCTTAAGATTTATTTGTGTGTAAAATCAAATTAAGAATTTTAATTCACGCATTTTAATTCTATCAGAAATATTGCATCATTTTTCACTAAATTTTAAACATAAAGTAGGTTAAAGCTGCTGCAACCAAAATAATGATGAGCAGTTTTATCAAAAAATTTCCGCGTGGATTCTGGTTATTTCTTGCATTTTCAGCAATGATATTTTTAATATCGGTATCCCTGCTTTGCTTCGCCATATTGCCGCTAACCTTTAACTGCAGCAGCTTTTCAACATAGTCTTTACTTTCTGCCAGCCCTAAACCTGTAGCATCCTTATAATGTTTAATGGCATTTAACTTATTGCCCTGATTTAAAATAACCAATAGTTCTGCGTCCAAATCTGCTGTTTTGGTTACAGGTTGCTGTACTCCTTCTTCTAAGCCATCGACATAATCTTTAGCTTCTTTTAAACCGCATCCACTTAGGTCTTTAATTACTTTAACCGCTGCTAATTTCTGGTTTTTTGAGAGAAACAACAACGCTTTTTGCTTTGCTTCGAGACTAACATTAATCATAACTGTAAGTTAGCAAAATATGAACCAAATCTTATAAGATTACGGGGTTTCAATTATAAGTTTATTTAAAACTAAAAAATCGATAACGAGTCGGAGACTCTTTTCCATTAATGATCTTTAGAGCCTTTGAGAACGCTACGGACAAATATGAATGCAGTGAAGAATCTTTATAAGTTTAGTTCGGTTGAAAGATCCTTCTACTCCGCTGCCATTGACAGAATCCACTAGAAAAATCGTTATTGCGAGGAACGAAGCATTTTAATGCCCACGCTAGCAGTGATCGTTGTAAGATTGCCTGCCTGCAGCAGGCAGGCTTCGTCAGCTGAAAAAGCCTTCTCGCAATGAGGATGCCTCTTGGCCTTTCAATTGCTAAATTATCTGTCATTCCTATGATTTTTATATCATAAATTATTCTTCAGGATGATAATTAAAAATCATATTGCTTTTTAAATTTCTTTCGCCGCTTAAACCAAAGTAAAGCCCCCGTAATAGAAAGGAATCCTGGCAATAAACCAAGTAGCACATAGAATAATTTAAGTACAACGCCGCCAAAAGCACCAATATGCAACTGGTACATCCAGACATCAAACCTCGCAGCAAAGGGTTGTTTTTCGATGATGTTGGTCTTCATTAACCTTCCTGTATTTTGATCGAAAGTAAATCCGCTTGCCTTGCCTCTATAAAGCAGACTTCCACTACTGGGCATATGGCCGCGAACCAGTACCGGAATTCCAGGTGTTGTGGGTATGTTTACCGCGATAGGTTCAAAACCTTTTACCAGCTTCCGCGAGGCGGCAACAAGCGAGTCGATATTTACTTTTACCAAAATATTGTCAACCGATGGATTTATTTTCCATGTTTCTGGACTAAAATGCTCCCTGTTCAACCAAAAACCAGAAAAAAACAACAATGCGGTAAATAGCATTGCCCATACCCCAATAATGCGGTGCAGTGAGGAAATAGCCGTCCTCGAATTTTTAAAATTAAGGCCTGCTTTAAAGCGAAGTGCATCCCAGAAATGTTTCCGGTAAATGATGATGCCGGTAATTAACGAAAGCAGCATAACTAAACCGATTACAGCTGAAAAAAGCTTGCCCGGCATACCTAACTGCAGACTATAATGCAACGCATAGAGCCAACGGAAAAACGAAGGCTGAAGATCGGCATAACTACCTTCTTTCAATATCTTGCCTGAATAAGGGTTAACACTGATGTAGTAAAGATAATTTTCTGTTATCTGCTGCTGGTTCCGGAATAACATAAACTCATAGCTATCGAAAGCATTAACCGGAAAATCATGCAGCACAATTTTCTTTAGGTTAGGATGAGAACGAACCAGATCCCTGTAAATAACATCAGCACCCAGAACCTTACCATGTGGCGTAAGATGATGAAGTTCTGGATTGAAATACCGGTCTAATTCACCACGGAACATCAGCATCGAACCGGTTATCCCGTAAAAGAGAAAGAACAGCCCGGCCATGAGACCGAGCCATCCATGCAGATTGAATGCCCATTTGGTAAAGCTGTTCTTTCTTTTCATCTCCTTAAAAATTATAACCAACTGTTAACCTGAATTCTCTTGGTGCAAAAGGTACATAGGCATTTAACCCAATCGGATTTGAAGATACAGGGGTAACCCAGGCACTGCCATAGTTGTTGCGGTTAAGTATATTGTTTACAATGGCGTTCACGCTAACATGGTTATTGGTCCAACCAATGCCCCCATCTAACCTGAAGATTGGTTTGATAGCTAAATTATTTTCCACAGCATAACGGCCAGAACGACCAGACTGAAGCTGATAGCCTCCGGAAACCGTAAATAAGCCTGGTAATCCCAACGGGAGTCTGTAATTTAACCAGGTATTCTGGATGTGTTTGGTCAGGTAAGGAGTGGGAAGTCCAACCATTGCCACATTAGCATCTTTTGAAATAATGGCATCGGTATAAGCATAATTGATCACCGCATTTAATCCTTTAATGATTTCTCCTTTCAGGTCGAACTCAATTCCTTTAGCTTTAGTCTGTCCAATCTGCGATTGCAATAAAGTTGAAGGATCGGTTACAATGATATTATCCCGCGTTAACCTGTAGAAAGATAAAGTTGTATTCCACTTGCCATTGGACCAGTCTTTTTTTAGCCCGAATTCAAAATTTTCTCCTTTTAAAGGTTTAAAAACTGTACCTGCATTACTTAAACCACTTTGAGGCGTATAGGTATTATCATAAACGGCGTAAGCGGCAAAATCGCCCAGAATTGAGTAACTCATACCAGCCCTTGGCGTAACCACCCAATCTTTTACCTCGCTTACGGTTGGAACTGTAATAGCACTTTTTGATCCGGTTAACCTTGCTGCTATAGTAATCCTCAATTTATCATTCAAATTCAGTTCATCCTGAATATATCCGGCATAATATTCAACCGACTGTTTATTGGTGGCAATATCTTTTAAAACACCTCCTCTTTTGTTCGGATCGAAATTGATCCCATAAACCGGATTGTTGATATCCAGATAATATAAAGTTGGGTTAGCAGTTTTATCATTATAACCAGAATAAGCCAACAGATTTTTACGGTTGGCATCTATGCCGCCCAAAAGTTTATGTATAATATTTCCTGTTTTAACTTCACCATTTACAAAGGCCTGAAAAGCATATACATCAGTGTTAAACCGTTCGTAAGTAACCCGCCTCGGTAATAAATTTGGAGCAGCCTTATTATAACTGGAAACAAAAAAGTAGTTTCCATCCAAACGGCTGCCAGCAAAAACAGCTTTTGCCGTTAAATGCCAGTTTTTTGCCAGCTGATTTTCATAAGTCAGGAAAGCATTGTTTTCTGATCCCTTTACAGGCTCTTTATTAGGGTCGGAGATACTAAAATCTCTCGGCAGCGAAGCAAATCCATCAGGTGTAAATACAGTAAGCAGGTATTGTAGAAACTTCTGTTTTTGGTAAATGTATTCGGCGGTAATAGACGAATGACTGTTGATATTGTATTTCAATACCGGATCGATGACAAACTTATCGTTGAAGGCAAATTTTTGGAAAGATTTGGCTTTTTGTCCAACAACATTTAAACGGTATTGCCATTTTTTATTTTTATCCAGGTTTCCATCAAAATCGCCACTTAACCTAAAAAGATCGAAACTTCCCGCAGTAAAACTGATGTTATTATTGGTTGTTCCGGTCGGATTTTTGGTTACGATATTAAACGAACCTGCCGGGTCGCCAATGGCATTCATAAAACCGGCCGGGCCTTTAATAAATTCCATACGATCAATAATGCTAGCATCCTCCGGCATGGGACCATAATAGATCATTGATAGATCTACACCGTTGCGGAGCGTATTTATCCCAGCGCCACGCATAAAAATGAATGGCCCATAAAAATCCGCCGTATTGTTCCGGATTGCACCACTTACGTTGCGCGTTACACTTTCGTTGATATTTATGGCCTGTTGATCCAAAAGAATACTTTTATCAATCTCCTGGATGTTCTGTGGCAATTGCAGTAAAGGTGTAGTCTGCTTTAGTGTTGCAGATGATTTACCAATGTTATATCTGCGGTAATATCGCGAATTAACCTCAACGGTATGCAGGTGTTTAACACTATCCGTTTTTACGGTATCTGTATTTTTTGTTTTGCCGTTCTGCGCCAGCACACCAAAAGGCATAGCCAGAAAAGCAAATAGAATAAATCTGTTTGTCATATTATTTGAGACAATTGTCCCTGAAAATTCTGTTAATGCAGCATTTTCCTGTTTTCTATATGAAGGCTATCCAGATAACGGTCTGAACGGCTAATTACCGCCTTAAACTGTTTATCCAGATCATTTATCTTTTTCAATTCGGATTTGAAATAGCGCAAAGCCTCTTCATTACTTTTGCCCGAAACATCAGGTTCAAAACGGTTCATCCAATTTTCCATCTGCTGGTTGGCCCCGTCTACTTTTCTGATTGTTTCAGCAAGTTTAACTGTATCTACGCCAGAAACTTTAAATGAGCGATAAATGGAATCGAGTACCGATTTCTGACTATTCGCCAGGTCGGCATCACTCATCACCTTATCATGTATGGCAACCACTTCCGATCTAATGTCTTTATAATCCTGCTCCTGTTTGCAGGAAAACCATAAACACACCATTACCATGGCTAGCAGAGAAGAAAAGATAAATTTCATAAGAATTTACAAACGCTGGTTAATATTATTATTTTTCTGATATTAAGGTTACGGGATAATTAAATCTGTAACAAGATCAGAATTCAGGCGTATAAGTAAATTATTCGCCTAAGATTAATATACTCATTCGGTTAGTAATCCATTTTTAGCATGCCATGTAAATATTCATGCTCAAATTCCATAATTAAATTTTGCGCAGAAAAATGAAATGTATATTACTAATTAAACGAGGTTAACAGCTTTGCTTTGGTGGCTGAAATATGGAGAAATGACAGCTAATTGGATTTTCGACCTTAGCTGGAGAATAATGGCGTTCTGAAAGTAAAGGAGTAAAGCGGAATGCAACTGGAGAACAAGGCATGGCTAACTGAAATGCGGCACGCTGACTTTCGCGTTCCTGTTTCTTCTCCTTCTCTTCTGCCTGTTTCAGCTTTTTCATCAGGTAACACTTCCCATTACAATGCATCCAAGGTCTGTTTTTATTCACACAGAATTTCTCGGCCAGCTGCGTCTGATTCACTTCAAATCCGGCATAAATAAAATATGTAGACATATTCGATCCAAACAGGGAAGCTAATAGCAGAATAACAACAAACCTTTTATACATTGCGTGCCAAAGATAAGCACTATAACTCCTAAAAGTTTACATCCCAGGTAAAATATATAAAATTGTATTATCGCTTTGGCATTTCAAAATCTATTCTTTGCGATAATAGCGTAAACTATTCCAACTATAAGGGTGAGTAAATTGTACGATACCGGAACAAGAGTGCTTCTTAAGAATAATGCTATTTTACTGTAATTCAAGACAGAAAAGAACTGATAATAAAACCAGATACTATAGACTATGCCTAAAATACTCATCACACCGAAATACAAAAACAGGAGTACCTGGGTATTATGGTAGAAAATAGTCAGGGCTGAAACAAGCAATCCGATAATCAGTTCGACAATAACACGGTATGAGTTTAACACCAGGTGTTCTGAAAAATTAAGTTTCGCTTTGCGAAACCACATCAAGCTGAAGCATGAATAAACAGGAATAGCGATGATGAGTATCAGTTTTGGATAATGAGAGATAAATTTTTCAAGATCGTTCATCATTATTTTGCTCTCCTTAGGCATCAGATCGGACATGCCGCCATGTGCGTATGGCGCTATGAGACCTGATACCGTCAGAATGAGCAGGATGAGCGTAATAAAACTAAAAAATGGAACCCTTTTGCCCTGGATATACTCGCGCACGCTATGGCCCGGTCGTGTAAAAAGCGCCTTTAGGGTAAATAATATACCTTTATCAACATGCCATACCCCATGAACAAAATCATGGACTATAAAATGTTTGACAGAATAACGATGTGTAGAAGATTTTTGTCCGCAATTAGCGCAGTAATTATTTGTAACGGGAGCTGTACAATTTAGACAATCTGTTGACATGGTTAACTATGGTTTGGGTTTTCTGTTTTTAAGTTCAGCATTAATCTGAGATAAGCTGATGAAAGCTGGCAAAAGTGTTAGCGAACTGCAAATCGGAACCATAATAAGCACTTTTGGCATTTTAGATGTAAAAGCCAGATAGATTATGATTGCACTCGCACTGAGCAAAACCACTCCAAGTCCGATTAGTGAACCTAGTAAAATTTTTTTCTTTTTATGCAATTCTGCTACGGATATTGCTGCAACGGAAGCTTCCTTTCTCATATTGTTTACTTAGATTAATGTAGTTTTGCTCTTATGAAGGGCGTCGTCATCATTTATATTTATGCCCCGATTATACAAATATACAATATATCACCAATTGGTGATAAAAATATTTAAATTCGATTGTGTAATTTTCCAGCACGATTATTTTTTATGGATATGGAACAGGAAACAGGGGTTAAATCGTTAAGAAACAAAGAAAAAAGCAAACAGAAATTTTTAGATGCTGTAGAAAAAATACTTCATACAAAAGGTTTCTCAGGGCTAAAGGTCAACGACATTGCACATACTGCAGGTTTGGACAAAAAATTAATCTATAATTATTTTGGTGGGAAGGACGGTCTCATTGATGAATATATCCGCTCGCAGGATTTCTGGAGCAATATAAAAGATAATTCGGCAGAGACTTTAGTAAACGATGGAGGAAAAACATTTTGCAAAACCATGCTTCTCTCCCAATTTGATTATATTTTCAAGAATAAAAATACCCAGAAAATTCTCCTCTGGGGATTGATAGAGAACCGTAAATCGTTAAAAAAACTCGCAAATGACCGTGAAGAAAATGGGGCACGCTTATTTGAAGGTTTGACTGATCCATATTTTAAGGAAAATGCCAAACGATACAGGGCCATTATTGCGTTGCTGATATCAGGAATTTACTACCTGGACATTTACGCCACTACAAACGACGCTACTTTCTGTGGATTAGACCTTAAAAGTGCAGCCGGACGAACGGAAATTGAAAATGCCATTTCGTTTTTGATTGATAAAAGTTATGAATAAGAAAAAACAGAAGAATTTTCAGAGACAATCTTCCATTTTTTCTCGCAGCTACCTGTTTTTTGTTTCCGCTATAAAGGGTTTACAATAAAATTATCCGGAAAATTATTAGCGTTATTTATTTAGCAACCACCTTTGCGAGGCAAACGTTTAAAAATTATTTTACCATCCCGTTCTACATATTCAGCCGATACTATTGGATATGAATACTTAGGTGCGTATGATAGATGACGGCTTTTTATCATTATTTTATCGTTAACTTTTAGGCTGTGTAATTGTTCGAGTTGAGACTTTTCCGCCTCAAAATTTACAATGTAATCGGCACCATTAATTTTGGCCATTACACCGAAACCTAATCTTGATCCGGGCGGAAGAGATAAAGCAGTGATCTCAGCCTCCATAGTGGTAAACGCGCCGATATCCTCCCTTATTTTAGCAGCACTGGCCTGTACATTTTTACCTGCTGTAGAGGTTTCCCATTCTTTGAACTTTACACCATCAGGACTAGCCTCCCATTTTTTCTTTTCGGCATCTCTTTGTGCAGCAGAAAGCGGTTTTGTACCTGGGCTTTGAGTAGTTTTAGTTTCTTGATTAGCAAATACTAATCCGCTTACCACAACCAGCAGTAAGATCAACACATACATCATTTTATTCATCTTTTTTGTAGGTTTGATTAACATTGATCTATCTGATGATAAATCGGATTCGTTTAGGGAATTTTGTTTATTTTTCATATCTTTTTAATGTTGGTGCAACAAAATTACCTGGATATCTTTCTGCATGAAGAAGCAGCATTGTAAATAAAAATGTAAACTTTGTAAATAAAAACTTGACAATATGTTTGATCGCCTAAATCGCTTCTCCGGGAAAGTTAAATGCCTTTTTGGATTCCTGCTGGTTTTGTTTATCGCTGTTATTTGTGCAGCATGAATGGTGGGGAGGACTTTGATTTGGCCAGAAGGGAAATTTTGTTCCGCAGGATCGGACATGAACTGCTGTTACAATCGGGCGACAGTACATCCAGGGTGCTCCCCATAAAAAAGGTTGCAGAAAATGAGTATCAAATCGGGTTTGAGCATGAGTTCACTTTTAACTCCATTTCGCTGGTGAATACAACTAAACGTTTGTTGGTGAAAGACCCTATGGCGAATGATTATGTGGTTAAAGTATTGAACGTAAAGGATTCCAGCGTTGCCTATGGGTACGCGGTATCTCGCCATAAAAAGGATGAAATTATAGGTTGCATAGGCAGAAAACAGCCAAAAGCAGATTACATGATCGACATTAAATTGAAACCGACGGGCATCATCACCAAAAAGAATGGATACCTGCTGGGCAGTCTGCCATTTTTAGCATTTGTCGGTTTTATTTTTCTTAGGTCGTTTAAACCGCGAAACGCTTTACCCAATGATGATCTACATCAAGACCTGATTACTTTAGGTTCAGTTGTGTTTGATACTAAAAACCGCAAACTCAATATCAATGAGAAGGTGATAGAATTAACCGGTACTGAAACGAGGTTACTGCTCATTTTCGCACAATCTCCTAATGAAACTATACAGAGAAGCCGGTTGCAGAAAGAGATTTGGGAAGATGAAGGCGTTATTGTAGGGCGTAGCCTGGATATGTTTATATCAAAACTTAGAAAAAAATTAGAACCTGATCCCAATATCAATATTGTTGTGATCAGGGCTATGGGATATAAGCTTGAAATAATCTAAGAGGGTGCTTTAAGATTAGCTGCGTACGCATCATACTAATGAATTTTATCTTCGTTAGGAAAATGGACTAAATAAGCAGCCATCTTAAATATCTTTTGAAGTAAGATTATAAAAAACAGGACCAAATATGAAATAAAAATTTAATCCTGCTCTTTAAATTGATGATCATTCTTTTTTAGAACTACATGAAAGGGCATTATTCATCGAAACTGATCAATGCTTTGATCAGCGATTCATTAGCATTTAGCAAATGATTAAATTTTTCCTTTACCTCCGAAAATGGGACATTATGAGTAATAAAATCAGTTGGCTTAATTACGCCTTTTCTAATGCAATCAATCACATAGGCAAAGTCATCCGGTAAAGCGTTTCTACTACTCATCAGTACCGCTTCCCGCTTATGAAACTCAGGATGAACCACCTCAATAGTACCTTTTTGAAGGCCTATCATAATAAATCTGCCTGTATGTGCCAAAAACGTGAAAGCATTGTTAATGGCTTTTAAATTTCCTGTACAATCAATTACCACCTTAGCCATTTCTCCGTTGGTAATTTGTGATAGCTGCGCTAAAGCATCTGTTTTTAATGGATTGATGGTGTGCGCAATTCCAAAACGCTCACTGCAAAAAGATAGCCTGTTATCATTTACATCAATAACGGTTACTTCAGCTCCACTTATTTTGGCAAAAGCAATAGTACCCAAACCAATTGGTCCGGCACCGAGTATAACCACGTTATCTCCTTTGTTCAACTGTGCCAGACCAACGCCATGCGCACCAATGGCCAATGGCTCTATCAGTGCCAGTTCATCTACAGTTAATCCTTCTCCACTAACAATTGCAGATGCAGGAACCGTAATGTACTCTTGCATGGCACCATCTATATGAACGCCGAAAACTTTTATCTTTACGCAGCAATTTGTTCTGCCGCTCCGGCACGCAATGCAGGTGCCGCAATAAAAATATGGACTAATGGTAACCAGATCACCGGTTTTAAAGTTTAAGCCTGCTCCTGCCTCTATTACTTCGGCAGCAATTTCGTGTCCTAAGATTCTTGGATATTCGAAAAATGGTTGTGTTCCTTCAAATGCATGGTAATCGGTACCGCAAATCCCCAATCTTCTCATTTTAAGCAATATCATACCCTCTTCAACTGATGGCATTTCTTTATTGATATAGCTAAATTCTCCTGGTGTATTACAAACTAATGCTTTCATTGTCAATTTTTAAATTAAATCAATCCCTGCGTCTTCATTTCCTGCCAAAATCCGGCAGGAATTTCTTTTTGGGCCAGCGCAGCATTAATAGCCACTTTCTCTGGCCTGGTGGTATTTAAGGCAATACTTTTTACGCCGGTAAAACCTGCGGAAAAGCTAAAACAGGCCTCGGCAGGAAGTACGTCAAACGTTTTACAAACCTGATAAAATTTATCTCTCCAGTGTAAAAGTGCTTTCCCATTTATACTATCTCCATCAACCGGCTGGTAATTATAAAAATCTCCACCCGTTAAAAAGCCGCCGTTAAATATGGCCGAGTTAATAACTTTAATATTTTTTTGGTTAAGTTCCGTTATAAATGCAATCAGATCAGCAGGATGCGATTTGATGGTTAAACTGTTGGCAATCATTACCCAATCAAGATCAACATCAGCTACAATGGTCTGGATAATTTTCCAGTCTTTTGCACCTACCCCAATGGAAGACACCAAACCAGCGGCTTTTAGTTCGGCCAATGCCATGTAGGCATCAAGGATTTGTTGGTAACGTTCTTTATAATCCGCCTCACTACTGCTTGCAAAAAGATATTCATCAGGATCATGTACCGATACCATCTGTGCCTGGTAATTGCCCAGCAGCTCATTACCTTGTTCAAAACACTTTAATATCCCATCGTAACTGATCATCTGCACCGCATCATGTTCAATATCCTTCCAAATACCTGCTTCAAATGTAGGTTCCGGAGTTAAAAGCGGTGTTCTGTACCAGCCCAGCTTATTACTGATTACGACCTGCTGCGGATCTACATTTAAATCTGCCAAACATTTACCCAGCGATTCTAACGCCAGGCCTGCCCCATATTTACCGGCAGAATCAAAAAACGCAACGGGTTTTGATGAGGCTACACATGCTTCAACAACTTCCAGTTTAACACCATAATCTACTGCCTGATAGAGATTTCCCAAGCTGCTGGTTCCGAAGATAACCGGAGGCAGGTTTTGGGCAGAATCTTTCTGTTTATTGTCGCTAACCATTTAATTGAAATATATTTTTCATTAATACCCACTTTTCTCCTGGTTTTGCAAAGGGTAGTGCCTGCTGATATTTCCACATTAAAGTTTCCCATTCCGCTACCTTCGGATTGGAAGCATCCATAAGCGCCTTTTTTTCGAAACTGAAATTGTCTTCTGTTTCCATCACCATAAACAAGCGGTTAGCAATACGATAGATTTCCATATCCAATATGCCTGAGTCGATTATGCTGCGTTTAATTTCAGGCCATACATTAACATGGTAAGCTTCATATGCTGCAATAAGTTTTTCATCATCAACAAGATCAAGAGCCAAACAGTATCTTTTCATTTTTAACTACAAAATTTCATTAGGTTGATTAATGATGTCTTTTCTGGCCAGTATCAACAAAACAGTCCCTAACACTAAATAAGACCCTGTACAGAGCTTGCTTCTGATGCCAATACCGATTTTCTGGTGGCCAGATTCATTTAATAACTGTTTTATATTTTGGTTACTACAGTCAAAAATAAACATGTTATCCGATCTATTTTTAAATAAAATAGACTATTTATTGTAAAAATCCGACATTTAAAAAATGATTAAGCGAGTACTGCAAAATACCTTTTCACTACTCAATGTAGATTATGTGAAATTAACGGAAAAATGGAACTACCTGAATGTGATTAGTCCTTATTACCGGATTTACTATATGGATGAAGGCAGCGGTGAAATTTCTGACCAGTCAGGCTCCTTAAAACTTGAACCCGGATACCTATATATCATACCCAGTTTTACCCTCTGTAATTTACATTGCAATGGGTATTTAAGCCAGTATTTTGTGCAGTTTTTTGAAGAATCTGTAGATGGTTCCTCTCTGTTTGCCAGAAACCGTAATGTTTCAAAAGTTAAGGCGAAGCAGATGGACATTGATATTTTTAAGCGGTTGCTTGAAATCAATCCTGGCCGTGGCATTAACCGATCTGATGATCCGAAGATTTACGAGAAAAACATATACTATAAAGAGTATCAGGAACTGAACAATATGCAGAGTTTGCCCAGTTACCTGGAAACGCAGGGTATACTGCTTCAACTGATGGGCCGCCTGATCCAACCACAGTTACATCGCAAACAGGAAGAGCAGCATGCACCAGCTAAAATAGTGGAAACTGTTGGTTATATCCTGGTAAATTTACACCAGGAATTATCTGTAACCAGTTTAGCTTCGCGTGTTAATCAGCATCCCGATTATTTCTCCCGGTTATTCAAAACCTTTACCGGCCAGCGCCCTGTGAGTTATATCCTTGAAAAACGGATTGAGCGGGCGCAATATTTACTCGCTACCAGCAGGCTTGCCTATTCGGATATTGCCACACAAACCGGATTTGACAACCTCTCTTACTTTTCAAAATCTTTTAAAAAACTTACCGGTATGTCGCCCAGTGCCTATAAAAAACAGGTTTATACAGTAGGCTTTACTTTATAAATACCTGTTTAAATGATCAATACACTCCCCATTTATTTCAAGCCCAACTATTTTAGGCTAATGGTAAAGTGAAATTAAAGGTAGCACCGTTACCAGGTTCGCTTTCTACCCAAATCTGGCCACCATGACGTTCAATAATATCTTTTGAGATAAAAAGACCCAGGCCTAATCCTGATGAACCATCTTTATTTTCTTTGGCCTGGTAAAACTGACTGAAGATATGACGCTGGTTTTCTTTAGTAATGCCAGGCCCAAAATCCTTAACCGAAGTAAGTACCGCTTTATCTATATATTGAACCTTTAATTCGATTGTTTTTTGTTGAGGTGCATATTTAACCGCATTGTTTAGTAAATTTGTGAGTACCTGTTCCAACCGGGTGCGGTCAGCATTAACAAAGCTTTCTTCAGGCATCTCAACAGACAAGATATGTCCCGGATGTGCTTGCAAAAAAGATTCCTTCATTTCCTGAACAAGTACGGCCAGGTTTAGATATTCTATATTCAGCTGTAGTTTTCCAGACTGGATTTTGGAAACGTCAAATAGATCACTAACCAAAACGATCATTTTTTGCAATTGTCTGATCGACTTTTCAACCAGATTTTTTGCAATACCTTCCTCTATTTTGCGGTTGGCCAGCTGCAAAAAACCAAAAAGTGAAGTCATAGGTGTTTTTAGCTCATGAGAAGCCATGGCGATAAATTCATCTTTTTTAGCGCTTAGCTCCTTTACCTCTTTAAAAAGTCTGGAATTTTCTATGGCAATAGCCGCTTGCGAAGCTACTGTGAACACCAGTTCCTCATGTTCCTCTTTAAAAACAGCCTGATCTGGATGACCGAAAAACAACCCGCCTATTACTTCGCCTGATTTGGTTTTGACCGGAACCGCCAGATAGCTGATTACGGGTAAATATTCCGAAGATTTTCCAAAAAAGGGAGCGTTTTTTCCGTACTGATCATCTTGAGTGATGTCATCAGACCGTAATACACCCTCTACGCTGAAAGCAGGATGAAACAATGTGGTATTACGTGGTATCGGAAAATTGGCAAAGGCCTCTCCTGGAGCACCAGATTGGGTATATAACTTATAGGGTTCTCCTTGCTGGTTAACCTGATTATAAAAAAAAGCGCCAAAGGCTGCGCCGGTAAGCTTTGTAGTTGAATCTGTTACCTGTTGCAATATCTGTTGAAGGTCTAGCGATTCGTTGATGCTCCTCCCTACCACATTCAGCAGCTCCAGGCGCTCCACATGCTTGGCAATTAGTTTCTCAGACTCCTTTTGTGAAGTAATATTACGGGCAACTTTAGATGCGCCAATAACAACTCCATCACGATTTTTAATTGGGGATACCGCTAATGAAATATTTAATAAACGTCCGTCTTTTGTTTTTCTGATGGTTTGAATGTGGTCTACCTTTTCGCCACGGCGCAAACTTGCAATTATAGCTTCTTCTTCACTCAAACGATCAGCAGGAAGAAGTATGGTAATGGGTTGGCCAACAGCTTCGCTCTCCGTATAACCAAAAATATGCTCCGCTCCTTTATTCCAGGTCGTAATGATTCCATCAAGCGTTTTACTAATAATGGCATCTTCGGAACTTTCGATAATAGCGGCAAGCATCGCTTGTTTTTCTTCTGCCTGATGCTCAAAAGAAATATCATGAGCAATCTGAGATATGCCAATAATTTTTCCATCCTGATCTTTGATGGGCGAAAAGGTTAAGGAAACAGGTATTTTCTTACCCGAACGAGTTAGTCGGACGGTTCGGTACTGGTTGATACGCCCATCGCTTAAAACCTCCTGCATCAGCTCTTTTTTCTCCGAATACTTGTCATCAGGAATCAGCAGAAAAATAGATTGCCCCAGTACCTCTGTTGCAGTATAGCCAAACATGCGCTCCGCAGCAGGGCTCCAATTGGTTATTCTAAATTCAAGGTCATGACAATATATGGCATCCTGAATACCTTCAAAAATGGATTGAAGCGTGAAGAGATCAGGCAAATGAGCTGACTTTATCATAATGATTAGGAATTTGATCCATTAAAAAGACCCATCAAATCTATTGAAGATATTTTAAACAACAATTTCTTCTTAAATATTTTTTTCGGCGCAAAATAGCTTGACCTCAGAAAACATGATATTATAAGGAACATTTATATCGGTTATATTAATCATACCAAGTAAACCAAATGCTTTGATTTTAGGCTAAAAATCGTAACAATCGTATAGATATAAGCGATTGGTTAAGTTAACATATTTATGATTCTGATTTTACAAAAATGTTCTATTTAGCTGTACAGCAATGCATAAACGATCTGCTTTGGGTATGAAGCATCATCTAATCTGGTAGATGACTATACTCCTGTTCCAAGATTGATCAAAACTTAATTCAATTTAAGCTGTTTTTTAATGACCTATTTATCCAATTGAAAAACTATGAATCAAAATGAATTTAGCAGGGCTGCTGATGGACATTCTGTTGCTCTCTTCACCCATGCGATGCGGTTTACCCATGATGAAGATGACGCGAAAGACCTGGTGCAGGATACACTCATTAAAGGAATCAGATTTTGTGCAAAGTTTGACAAAGGCACAAATTTACGTGGCTGGCTTTACGTAATTATGCGGAATACCTTTATAAATGACTATCGCAAAGCTCAGAAAAGACATTCAGTAATCAGTAGAGATGAAGATTTATCCAGTCCTAACCTGCTGAAGAGTTCAACAAAAATTTCATCCGAAGGAAAATTTGTAATGGATGATATCCAAAAAGCACTGGATAGTTTGCCAGAGCAATACCGGATTCCTTTTCAGCGGTATTTTGAAGGGTATAAATATGAAGAAATTGCTGAAGAGCGGGGCCTTCCGTTAGGAACAGTAAAAACCCATATCCACCAAGCGAGACAGATTCTTAAAACGTATTTGAAACAGTATAGGATAGCATAGTGTCCAAATTTTGTTGATAAGCACGTTAATACTATTAGCCGGACCAAAATTGATCCGGCTATGCAATTTTATTTTCTTTCGTTAAATACGCCTAGTTCAGCAATAGCAGGCGCAATGTCAAAATCGGTAATGGTAACTTTAATTCTTTCACACCAGATTCGTTTGAACCTGAAAATGTTGACCCTTTTCTCCCCGTCATTGCTTACTGGCAATGCAATCCACTTGCCATCTGCATAGTATTGTAAACGATATGTTGCCTTTTGGTTATTGCCTGCGGTAAGTACAACCATATTACAAGGCACGGCCTTTTCAAAATTTAGCTCATACCATGGCAATTTTACAGTAGGGTTGGATGACCAGCTTGAGCCAAAATTATCATCGTTAGCAAAATCCATAATATTCATATCATCACTCCAGCTACTATTGCTTTTTACATGTTTGGCAATGTTACTGGAAATAATCGGAGTAGCATGTGGTGGAATACGTGGGAGGTCTGCAGGTTTTTGATAAAGCTGCCCCATTTCTTTCAGTGCTGTTAAGGCATTATCATCTATCAAACCATTTTTGCCAGGCGCTACATTGAGGATAAAATTACAATATGCACCGTTATATGGAACAATATATTTGTTTACCAGTTCGGAAACATTTTTTACCGCCGTAGTAGGGAAAGATGTTTTCCAGAACCAGTTGGCCTGGAGCGGAAGACAGGCAAGCGCAGGAAGTTTGTTATTTTCTTTTGAAATAAACTGACCTGCACCTTGTTCGTAAGATTTAATATCGGTATAAAAAAGTGCTTGTGTAGGATATTTTGCTGCATTAAGATCCATTACCAGGCAGTTTGGCTGTAAAGATTTAATCAGGTAATAAATGTCTTCAAAAGGTACCTGATCATAAGAAATCCTCGACCATGGTGCATCCCATCCGTCAATAATCAGCGCGGTGATCTCGCCATAATTTGTGAGCAGTTCGGTAATCTGATCTTTAATCATTTGCACATTTGCCGGTTTGATCTGATTTGGGCGGATGCTATGGTGGGTATCCAGTATTGAATAATAAAGCATGACCTTTAAACCGTTTTTGCGAAAAGCATCTGCATACTCTTTTACCACATCGCGTTTTAATGGCGTATTCATGACGTTGTAAGCGGTTGTTTTGGTATTCCAGATCGGGAAACCGCTGTGGTGTTTGGTGGTTAAGCAACCGTAAGTCATATTGGCTGATTTTGCAGCTTTGGCCCATTGATCGGCATCAAGTTTTGGCGACCGGAACAAGGAAAGATCTGCATCCGGATCCGACCAGTCCTGATCCATAAAAGTTGGCATACCATAATGAATAAACATGCCCAATCCGAGGTCAACAAAATCCTGTTGCAGTTCGGCTAAAGGTTTGTTAGGAGATTTTTGCTGCGCCCCTGCCTGGGATGTTATAGCAAAAGCAATAAGTAATAGTAATAAAATCCTTCTAAAGGCCATTTCTTTTTGGTTTAATATGATAGTGAATGTCTTGGATAATAGATTTGCTTGCAGTTATTGACCTGAATTTGATTGTCGACGATCTATATCCATTGTTCAAAGCTACCGCCCAAATGGCAACAATTTACCGAACAAAAGCGTAACAGAAGCCTAACAAAAGCTTAACGCTATGCCATTTATGGAATAATACGTCTATTTTTAAAGGATAAAATGAAAAACCGGATATATAAATCAGTCGTATTGCTCAGCTTTCTGATATTGCTTCTCGTGCAATTTAGGTTAACTTATAATTCTTATGTACTTAGAGACCGGGATTATAGCGTAAAAGAGAAAACACTGATTAATGATGAATATGGGCATAGTATATCTGAAGATAAAGTTTACAAGGGCGGGGGAAAAATTATCGATTCGATCCTTTCCAAAAATATGCCTGCCCTTAAAAAGGCTTACCTCAGCAACCGGAAAGATTTTGTTAAACTTTCGCAAAACGTTAGCAATACCTTATTGAAAACCCTTCGAAAGGAAAGCACCATGGATAGTGTTTTCCAATCGATAGTAAAGAAAAATGGGCTGGACAGCAACTTACAATACCTGCTTACCTTTCAACAGATAGATATCAACTTTGATAACATAATCGGGGATATTACCATATTCGACAGCCATACTGATACCAATTTTGATGCGGGCCAAATAACACCTTTCGGCGTTATCATTGATGGTAAGTTATCTCCCCCAAATATGCAGAACCGGGTTACCAATCTTTCTGTTAGCGGTAAACTGGTCTATAATTATAGGGTAACCTTTAACCTTTTTGTTGATTCGCCGGGCCGTACGCTCAAAGTGGCGTATCAGATGCTGCCTACCTTTTTGCTGGTTGCACTTTGCATCATCATCATTGTAGGCATTAATTATTACACCTACATCAGCTGGATGCGGCAGAAAAAAGAAACAGATGTTAAATCCGATTTTCTAAACAGCATTAAACACGAATTTAACACCCCTGTTACCACCATTTTAGTGGCAAGCAAAAGCCTGCATGAGGATGAGGTACTCAACGACCGGAATCGTGTAAATACGCTTATAAATATTGTGGAAAGACAGGCCAGACGGCTTCACGCCCACATCAACCAAATGCTGGAGGTCTCGGAAATGAACAACAATATCAATTTAGAGGAAACAGATCTTAACTATGCTGTTCTTACCCTGGTAAACGATTATAAAATAAAAATTCACGAACCCAATAGCCTTACGTTTGATCCCCACGATTCGGAAATACTGGTGATGATGGATCCTTTTGTGTTTACCACTATGCTACAGAATATAATTGACAATTCTTTTAAACATAACCAAAGCGAAGTTAAAATAACCATGCTCTTTATCACTAAAAACAAGGATGGTTATATCCTGCATATTAAGGATAACGGAAACGGAATGGAAAACGATATGAAAGAAAAAATATTTGATAAATTCTTCCGTGGAGGTAAAGACAGTACAGTTTCAGGCCTGGGGCTTGGCTTATATTACGTTAAACAATGCCTTGATATTCATGGCTGGAAAATCAGTATAAACACAACGCCTGAAAAAGGAACTGAATTTCTGGTGTTTATACCTATGGGGCAGATTACGAATAGTACAAATGATTAATTAAATTGCAACCTATGCCTTATGACATCATAATAATTGAGGATGAAACTGATCTGGGCAATGTCATCACAGCATACCTAAAGTTGCGTGGTTTTAGCGTACTGTGGTTTCAAAATGCTACAGAAACTTTAGATTACTATTCTGCAAATCCGCTAGATAATAAGCTAATCATTGTGGATGTGCAATTACCCGATCTTAATGGTTTCGACCTGGCTGCTGAACTGGTGAAAATTAACCCCGGCCAACCCTTTTTTTTCCTTACGGCACACAATGAAAAGCAAGACCGGCTGAGAGGGCTTAAAATAGGCGCCATAGATTATATATCCAAACCTTTTGAAATTGAAGAACTGGTGTTGAGGATTGCAAACATCATCAATAAGTTTTCACCTAACCCAGCAACACCTTTCCGGGCCAAACCAGGCTACATCACCATGGGTGATATCCGTTACCAAAAGGATCAGTTATTTGTTTTGATGCCAGATGGCAAGGAAGTTTCGCTAACAGTCAGAGAATCAGAGGTATTGGATCAGCTGGCAGACCATATTAATCAGGTAGTCAAAAAAAAGGATCTGCTTTTATCCTTATGGGGAAACGACGACTATTTTAATGGAAAAAGTCTTGAAGTATTCATTTCAAGACTTCGGCGACTTTTCAAATCTTCAGATCAGGTCAGTATAGAAAATGTATACGGTTTGGGCTACATTTTGAAGGTAAATAAGCAAGGTGGAAATTTACCTTTTGGGCAATAGTAAAATATAGCTTAAGCTATAGAGTGGACACATCGTTTGTATAACTTGCAAGGTCCTGTGAGGCTTCCATTCTTTTTAAAATTACCTTTCTCAGCCTGTTTTCATGTTCATCGCCCCAAAATCCTAATGCAGAAATTACCGGAACTAAGGTTTTACCAAAATCTGTAAGGTAATATTCAACTTTTGGTGGTACCTGAGCATAGATTTTCTTTGTCACCAGCTCATGATCTTCCAGTTCTTTCAATTGGATATTTAAAACACGTCTTGATGCATCAGGGATTTTACGCTGTAATTCGCTTGGCCGCAAATGCCCCTGATGGATAAACCATAACAAACGGATTTTCCATTTGCCGTAAATTACTTCGCCGATCAGGTCGAGGCCGCAGTTTAAATTCAAAGGTATTTTTCTTTCGTGCATATACAAATTTAATCCAATGTACCAATTTGTACAATAGGGGAAAAATTTATCCCTATGCAATTCGGTTTTCCGTTATTGCCAGAAAAAGTGATACTTCTCAAATTTGTATCAAAGAATTCGACAAATGGAAAATCAATTTAACTACAACAATGAACTTCAAGGCAAAATTGCCCTGGTAACCGGTGGAACAAAAGGAGCCGGAAAAGCAATTGCAGAAAGGCTGCTGCAAGCCGGCGCAACAGTGATCGTTAGTGCAAGAAATACTCCTGAAAGTGAAAACGATAACTTGCATTTTATTTCGGCTGATTTAAGTAAAGCTGAAGGAACAGAAAAATTAATTAGCGAAGTGCTATCAACTTATGGAAAGCTGGATATCCTGGTGAACAATCTTGGTTCTTCAACAACACCAGCCGGTGGATTCTCTGTGTTATCAGATGAAGATTGGGAATTAACCCTGCAAGCTAATTTGCTTGCTCCGGTGAGGCTCGACAGAGGATTTTTACCACAGATGGTGGATAGAAAAAGCGGCGTTATTATTCATATCGCATCCATTCAGGGTAAATTACCGCTTTACGACTCTACTTTGCCTTATGCCGCTTCAAAAGCCGCATTAAGAAACTACAGTAAAAGTTTATCGAATGAAGTTACCCCTAAGGGCGTTCGGGTACTCACGGTTTCTCCAGGTTGGATCAATACAACAGCATCAGAAGCCTGGCTCGGCGAAATTGCAAGAAACGCAAATAGTACCATAGCAGACGCGCAGCAAAGTGTAATGGATGCCTTAGGTGGAATACCTTTCGGAAGACCATCCGAGCCTGAAGAAGTGGCTGAGTTGGTTGGCTTTCTGGTTTCGCCAAGAGCTGGCTACTTAACAGGAACTGAATTTGTAATCGATGGCGGTACAGTGCCAACCATTTAATAATCATAAAAATATAATGCAATGAATTTACCACACATTATCTCCGAATTAGTAAAAGCACAAAACGATTTTGACAGTGCAGCCTATGCTAATTGTTTTGCTGAACATGCAGTAGTATTTGATGAAGGCAAAACCCATAACGGAAAAGCAGAAATTGAAAGCTGGATTGATAAGGCCAACAAAGAATATCATGCCACTATGGAGCCTGTAGATTATGACGAAAAGGAAAATATGCTGTCGTCCAAAACTTCAGGAAACTTTCCGGGTAGTCCGATCGTTTTAAAATACCACTTTGAATTATCTGAGGGATATATTCAATCGCTGAAAGTTACGAGTTAATACCTAAAATAAGCTGAACGAAACCAACCAGCCTGTGTTGATGATCGGTAAGCAATAATGCATTAAACAATTCTTAGATTGCTTAAGGTTTAATATGAAGGAGTAAAAAGAGGCTGTATCATAGATATAAAGTTGTCAATTCTGAGCTTGTCGAAGAATCTCCATCAATATACTAAAAGCGTTTCGACAGGCTCAACGTGACAAGTTAGATGTGATGTTACGAATATGATACGGCCTCTTTTTTTTTTGCAAATTACTAATAAATAGTGAGTTAAGGACTTACTACCGGAGCGGTTCAGTCATTACCCTGGCTACTGTTTTTCAAATACTTTAAAATTGCGTCATAAACGCCCGACGAATTTTCTTCGAACATATAATGACCGGTATTTTCCAGATTCACCAGTTGATAATTTTCGGCTATCATTGGTAAACTATACTGATAAAAACCGGAAGATACGTTACTGGCTATACCTAAAACAGGCATATTTAGCTTCGAATAATTTTTGGCATCGGCTATATCCTGGTTAAACGCCTGGTACCAGCCATTGGAAGCACGTATACGCTCTGGTTGATTGTAAACGGATGCATATACATCTCTTTCAAAATCAGGCATCTTCGAACTGTCTACCATTACATAATCGAAAAGCCAGTCGAGCAGGTAGCGATAACGTCCCTCCAGTAATTTTTCAGGCAGTTCTTTGACCTGATTAAAACTCATCCACCAGGTATAAGGCTGTTGGTGATCTATTTTTTCACCAAAAGTTTCCGGCGGCGGCATCAGTTTCATTTGCATCATTCCTTCGTTAGGATGTAGACCGTCCGCCAGGATCAGGCGTTCTACCACATCCGGGTAATTATGCGCCAGGCTGGCTGCTACCATACCACCTATATCATGGCCTAATACGTGCGCTTTACTGATACCCAATAGCGCCATTAACCTGTACACATCAGTAGCCATTGTTTTTTTGTCATAGCCAGATGGTGGTGTTGCCGAACTGCCCATGCCACGAATATCTACTACGATAACCCTAAAGTGATCGGCCAATGGCAGCGCGACAGAACGATACGAATACCAGGTTTGCGGCCAGCCGGGCAGACAGATCAATACCTGGCCTTCGCCACCACTATCTACAAAATGCAGTTGTGTTCCGTTAGCTTCCATTACATGATTGGTAAAGCCTGGCCAATGTTTTATAAGCTGCGCATCGCTATATACCTGTTCCATTTTGTGCTATTTTGTTGTTGTTTATTTCGTTAAGTATTGTTTCTGCCGCTTGCCAGCTTAAGCCAGTATACCGGTCGTTGTCAAGTGTATGATGATGTGCCGCAAACATACTGTAGAGATATTGCATCTGCTGCCATTGCGGGTATAGCTGGTTTTCTCCATCGGGATTTTCCGTCCTTAACTTTTGAATGTAAGCCGAAAAGTGTTCCAGCGTACCTTGTTCTTTTAATTCAAAATGTTCACCAAAAACATGTCCGGTGAGCGCTGCCAGTTCATTCGGACTAATCTGGAAGCCTGCAATACGGAGAAATCGCGGCGCAGTATCATCTAATGCAGCGTACGCAGTAAAAGCAGCCGTATCTTCTACTGTGGTGAAGTCGATCTGCCAATCTGCTTTTCCTGAATAGTAGGTAATGGTCTTCGCTTTTGTATCCAGGAGCGGAATATTATACTGCAAAACATAGGCAAAAGCACCGTTGAATACGGAAGTAGCCCGGATATTACTGGTCTCCAGGACGGACTGAAACTCCTTACGCAGGTCAAAATTCCTGTTCTCGCCTTGTTGTAATTGAGTAAAATCTGTACAAAAATCGGATGGAATAAAGCGTGGAACGCCCGCTTGTACCGCAGCCTGAAGCAATTGGCTTTGTGCCGTTACAATCACCTCGCGCAAGCCTGCAAGTACCGATACCACACAAGAAACACCTTTACACGCCGATACCAAGCCAGCTTCATCTTCAAAACGAACCGCTATAACCTCCACTCCTAATTCACGCAGTTCATTTATTTTCTCCTGATCACTTTCTTCTCTCACCAAGGCCCGTACACCAGCGCCATTTTTGATTAAGTGTTTGCATAATCTGCCACCCAGGTCGCCGGTCGCGCCTGCAACTAAAATCATATTATTCATTGTTCTTTCTTATTGAGTTCACAAAGCTATGCCGCTGAGAAGTCAATCGAACTACCATTTGGTAGATAATGCAATTAGCGAAGATTTTTACGGATACGACTTAGGGCATTTGGTGTAATGCCGAGGTAAGAAGCCAGTTGCTTTACAGAAATAAATTGCATGAAGCCCGGCTTTTGTAGAAATGCCAGGTAACGTTCCTCTACAGTCATGGTTTGGAAGCTGATGATCTCGCTGATCATGCGCACCGCCATACCTTCCCAGAGTTTTCGGCCAAACTCCTGCCAGGCTGGAATTTGTTTGTAAAGCAAATCCATATCATTTTTATGGATAGAGTATAGTTCAGTATCTACAACTGCCTCAATATTGAACCGTGAAGGCAATCCCGGACTCAGGCTGGAAATTTCAGCGAAAAACTCTCCCGGCTGCACAATCCAGGCTGTAAGTTCCTGATCATCGTTATAGAAAAAGCGAAGCGCTCCTTTGTTTAAAAAATAATAGTGTGAAGCGATTTGGCCGCGTTTTAGTAATAATTGACTTTTTTGCAGTGTTTTTAAAGTGAAATGCCCTAAAATCTTCTGAAGATCTTCTTCCTCCAACCCAACGCTGGAACGTATCAAATTTTTAAGTTCCTGCATATCTGATTCGGCATTAAATGTACTTAATAATTTCTTAAAGATATTTGTTTAATTGGTCTGGATTTATCATAAACCGGAATAAAAGATTGTAAAGGTAATCGAATTGACTTGCGTCAGCAAACAAAATAAAAGAATGTAACAGTCAATAACTACATTGAAGTTTTTATGCGCTTTGTTGTGTGTATAGGTATGGGCACATCAGCATGATAAATAAATTATGTAATATCTTTAAACTTTTAAACAGCTTATGGTGCCTTTTTTAAAAAACGATGTTGACATGTTCACAAAACTGACGGAGGCTGAATTTAATGAACTTAAAAGTGTTTTTTTCTATCAGAAATATTTGAAAAAGGAGTTTATTATAAAAGAAGATGCTGCAGTTCGGTACATTTATTTTATCTCGTCGGGCTTAGTAAAACTATCTTATTTCGATAATGATGCTAATGAATTTATTTTGTCATTTGCTTTTGAAAACTGGTGGGAAACAGACTTCTCTGCCTTTTATCATCAAACTAAAGCTACGTTAAGACTACAATGCCTTGAAGATACAGCGGTATACGGTTTGAGTTTTGATGATTACTTTCTGATTTTGAATAAATACAGACTCTCAGACTATTTTTTAGACAAATCAATAAGGGGACATATTGCCAGTCAGAAAAGGATTTTATCACTGCTCACACTAAATCCAAAACAGCGCTATGAACAATTTCTACAGGTATATCCATTGCTTGGGCAAAGAGTTCCAAAATCCATACTTGCACTGTACCTTGGGGTTTCGAGAGAGACATTGAGCAGGCTGTATAAAGCTAAAAGATAAAAGTGATCCCGGTCACAGCCGAATTAAAAAAAGTAGTGGGAATTTTGCAGGTAAGAAATTTATCAAATAGTTTTATTATGCAAAAAAACATTATCAATCCCTGGACCTGGCAAGATGCCAGAAGTTATGCACAAGCGGTAGAAGTAAAAAATGCAGCAGGTACGCTATATGTTTCCGGTCAAACTGCGATAAGTGATCAAGGCGTATCAAGCGATGAAGATATGCGTTCGCAAATCATCCATACCATTCAAAATTTAGAAAAAGTTATTCATGAAGCAGATTATGAATTGAAGAACGTGGTCAGGTTAAATATTTATACCACTTCAAGCTCAGAATTATTCGAAAATTTCGACGTCATTCAAAATTGGATAAATAAAAATAATATCAAACAAGCTTCTACTGTACTGGAGGTAAAAAGTCTTTTTGAAACACTAAAAATTGAACTTGAAGCAACAGTGGTAAAATAGTTTTTGAAAATCTGTCGCCATGCTCTTTTACGTTTTAAAGTTTTCTGGATGAGACAATGAAGCTACAAAATTTGGGAGTATTGGGTCTTTTAGTAATTAGTTCTAAAAACTGAATAAATTCAAAGCTAAAATTACTGGTCAAATTTTAATACCTCAAGCATAATTGTCCGATGTTTTATAGCCCATTCGCGGAGCTGCAAGATCAATGGCGCGAAACTACTCCCGTGTTCAGAATGGGAATAGCATACCGCATTTTTGGCCTGGCTTCCGCGAACAGCTATAATCAACCTGTTTTGCTCCAGATAACGGAGCTCCTTGGTCAGGGTTCGTGAAGTAATGGGCTCAAGGTCCTTTTTAAGTTCCGTGAAACGTTTCGGATCATTACATAAAGAAGCCATTATAGCACCCCGCCAACGCCCCCCAATCAGTTCCAACGCATCCTGTACATCCCGGTAAAGCAAATGTTTTTCTTTATTTTTCATGTTATAATTTTAATTGTGTATCTCTCTTTAGATTACAATTATAAACCAATTTGGTATCCTTAAAGATACTAATTTTTAACAGGTTTTGAAAGCGCTTTTTCCATGCGAGCAGTAACTTTGCGATATGAATGATTCTATTGAAATAGTACAGGTGTACAATGCTCCTTTGGCAGCGGTTTGGAAAGCATTAACTGATATAAAACTAATGAAGGAATGGTATTTCCCGCAAATCCAATACTTCCAACCAAAAATCGGTACAGCATTTAGGTTTACCGATGACGGTTCGGCCTACCAGAAGGAATGGGAAGTAACCAATTTGAGAAACAATCATTTGATCGCACACAGTTGGAAATATAAAGGTTATCCTGGCAACTCGGAAGTTACCTTCGAATTATCCGTTAGCAGCGAGGGCACCATCCTTAAGCTTACGCATACGGGCCTGGCCAGTTTTCCGGCTGCCCCGCAGTTTTCTTATCATCGATTCGAGCAGGGGTGGAAAATGATATTGGGCCAAAATCTTCGTCATTGCCTGGAATAACCATTTAAATAATGTTCTATGGCTAGCCTGGCCTTAATGTTTATTAGCAAGGGCTAAAATGAGCAAATGCACAATTGAAAGTTGTATGGCTTTACGCTATCACCTAGCGTTGGTATATACACCACACCATACATTTGATTTCTATACCATCTAATAGCAATACACTTACATAATCTGTGTTTAAAGAGTTGCTGAAGCGGCTCAACCTACAATAAAGCACGCGCTAAAGTCAGTAAATTACGCTGTCATGATTTAGCAATTATACCCTTATATCTAATCCCGCTACGGATCGCTTCATTCCGGGCTAATCTGGTGCATCTGCTTAGATAGAAAGCGATACATCTAAAACAGTTTTTCTAAAGCAACATCTTTATCAAAACCATTATGCCTTTTTAGCGTTAACGTATACAAAGGTTTCCATATCATAAAACAAAATTAACAGCGCTATTGTATGAAACATGTATATCTAATTTTCGCCTCCATCCTATTGTTATCTGCCTGTAATAACACACCCAAAAAAGCGGAAGATAAGCTGGTTTCGCAAACCAAAATCTCTGACAGTGTCAATATTATCCCACCAAAAGAAAACGATGTTGAAGTAAAGAATTGGTTAGATGACTTCAAAAATTTTAGGGAAACCCTGCATTTAAAGGATCTCAAAAAACTGAAGACTTATTTTGATTTCCCCGTTTCTGACGATGGCGCCGCCATTTGGAGCTTATGCAATTTAACCGAAGCAGAAATACAGGCAAGAAAAAGCAAATTCAAAAATGCAGATCTATTTTACGAGCAAGATCTGGAACAATATTATAACAGGATTTTCAATGCCGATTTTGTTAAAATGTTATTGAAAATTAAATCTGATAAGTTGTATGCAACACACTATAATGAAACGACAGAAGTTACAACAGCCGATCATATATATAAACTGATTGCAGAATACAATGCGACCAGTAAGGTATTAAGTTTCAATCTGGCTTATGCCAATAATGGCACAGACGAGGAAGGCAATCGTGTAAGTGAGGGTGAATATAATATTATTTACAGTTTCACTGTTATCGATGGTAAATATCTAAAGTTTAAGAGAATAGATATTGCCGGGTAAAGCAAAATCATGAAAACCCTTTCTCGAATGGGTTTAATATCAGCGCAATTATTTGATTATTAAGGTGGCAAAAGCTAATTTATGATCAAAAGCTAAATCAATAAATGGTTTTTGATTGAATTTTAAACAAAGGGATTTCAATTTTTAAGCAAGTGTAAATTTGGCAAAGGCTAAATTTCGTTAAACCAAATAAGGGGAAATATGTTAATAACATATCTTAATTAATGTTTTCAGCTCATGACAAAAATCGGTAAATATTTACTGGCAGTTCTATCGGTATTAACTTATTCTTGTAATAATCAGCAAACTACCGAAAAAGCGGTTGAAGTTGGTCGTACAGATAGCACAGCAACAGCTGTGATTGACACCTCCAATAATTTAGCACCATCAGTTGAGCTGCCAAAGGTCCAGCAAGAAGAAGTCCACATCAATTATCAGGATAGCATTGATTTTGCGCGGTACCAGATAGATGCTGAAAAAGTAACTAAATATGCACCTATAGACTGGACAAGTTATCCCGAAGCTAAAGATTTTAAAACACGAATTACCGAAGCCTATAAAACTAATGAGATTGATTTTGCGGGATATTATGTGGTTTCCGTATTTGGTTGTGGAGCAAGCTGTATTATGGGTTTTATGGTTGATGTTCGCGACGGCAAAATTTACGATTTACCATTAGGTGAAGAGAACTCATGTCTTTTCGCAGAAGACAGAGCAATGGGCAACCTGAAAAGCAGGCTTTTTATTGCCGGAGTTTGTAAAGAAAACCAGGATGATAAAAAAGTTTATTACAAAGCTTATTTATGGGACGAGGATAAAAAAGAATTTGGAAAAGTGGAGGCCGATGCATTTTTAAAAAACAAGCTAAATTAATTTTCAGATCGTATGGTAAAACATTTTAAACATAGCTTTTGCACTTTTCTGCTATCTACAGCAATTACTGGCTGTATGGGACAGGTGAAACCTATCGGGCAAGCACCTTTAAATTTAATAGACATAAACTTTAACACCCCGGTAACGAGTTTATATCCTGAAAAATATAAAAGTGAACAATGGGACAATTATTTTAATATACCTGTAGGTGATGAAACCAGGATGGTGCAACGGGATACTACTTTTATCAATGAGTTTTCCAAAGACCAAAGGGCAATTGGTGTAGAGTATAGACAAAAAAGTTCGTCAAGTGGCGACACCTTAGCCATAGCAAATAAACAATCATTCAGCTCGTTAAGTATAGCAGCATCCCTAGATGGAAAAATAAAAGCCATTGGTGCCGAAGTTGATGATATTACCGATAAAGACGCGAAGGATTTTATTGCAGCACTGACTAATAACTATGGTAAATCTAAGAAATTAGAAGGCAGTTTTATCAGCAAGTTTACCATTTATGAGTGGGAAGCAAAGGATAGAATTTTTCGTTATTCGACCATTTTCAAAGATGAAAAGAACACGCTAAAGCTTAGCATAGATAAAGAAGCAGGAACCATTGAAAGCATGGACCGAATACCTCATCACGATGGGTATTTTTTTGTGATCAACAAAGCCTTCATCAATGATTTAAAAACATTACGAACTGGTCTTTTTGTCTACATTAAATAAAAACAGCATAAACAATTGCTATGACAGATTTATTTCTTTACCAATAAAGACTTCTTAAATTTTATTGAATGCGTTACAAAGGTTAATCTGTAATTTAAAAATACGCATAATCAACCCGGGCCAATAACAAATGAAAAAAGTATTTAAAATCATTGGGATATTGATTGCTGTGTTCATCGCAATTGTTCTTTTGTTTTTCGGTTTCATTTGGGGGAGCATAGCATGGAACCGCTACAGTAAAAAGAAAGAAGCCATTCGTTACCAAAAAGAAGTTTGCGACACGATAAAAACAGTACAGGGAAATTTTGACATTATGGTTAATGGTTTTACAAACAAAGAATTAAAAAAGATTAACTTTTATCTGCAGCGCGACAAACGCATTGTTAAAGATACCACTATAAATTTTGTAGGTAAAGATGACCGGGAAATTCAAACGCTTATCATGCCTTTTAAAGAATTGGACATTAACGATCGGATTATCCTTGTGATTAAAAACAGAACTTATTTACTTTCAGGATTTAGCTTCATGGCAGTATACAATTACGGTATGTTTGGACCGGTTGGTCCATGCCATTGCGCAACAAGTGGTTACGAAAAGGTAAACGGTAAGCCCAGAGGCTCGGGCTTATTGCTTAAAAAAGAAGGCTTAGTGAATTATCAGTTACCATAAATAAGGCATTAATAAACCAACCAGATAAAAGGAAAATCCATATTAATTTAAGCTTATGTTTTTGGTATTGATTTATAAAATAAAGACACATGCGGATCCTTAAAAAAGATAGTGCAATGCTTAAAGAAAAACGTCTAAAATAAGTACTAATCAAAACATCATGATGAAATCGCTTCAAAAAGTAACACTGTTTTTTGGTATAACGCTAACAATTACTGCATGTCAAAACAAAGAAAGCAGAAAAAAAACACTTCCTGTTGATACAGTGGTACACCAAACGGAAGTTTCTCCACAAGTACAACCCACAAACTCAGATCCTGTTTTTCCGGGCACCGGTAATACCATAAAAGATTTTGTTCCGGCCAATTACAAAATGGATTTAGAAGCAGCAGGAGATCTGAACAATGATGGAGTAAAAGATGCAGTTATTGTACTTATTAACACCAGAGATACCACAGCGCTTCGCCCTACATTAGTACTCTTTAAACAAGGTACAAAATATAACCTCTACAGTAAATCCTTTTCAGCAGTGGAGCCTAAATATCGCGGGGATGGCTATCCGGTCTACGATCACGAAGATGTTGGTATTGATAGCGGGAAGCTGGTTATTTCGATGCAGGCTACTGGTCCGGCAGGAAGCATAGAAAGCACTTACAAATACATCAATAAAGCTTTAGTGTTAACGCAGATTAATGCTTTTAGCATGGGCGCTGGCGGACAAACTGATCAAAAAATCGATTTGCTAAAAGGCACTTATACCCAAACCGATATTAATACGATGAAAGAAGATATGCCAAGTACAACTAACACCAAATCATACAAAATACCAACAGTGCTTTTTAAAGATAGCGATCCAAGCGAACTGATGACGAAAGCTTTTGATCAATTGGGGAATTAGATTATTTGATAGGGAAAAGATTATCATAAGAAGCTAAATAAAAACGCAAATTGGATGCGATCTGGTTATGCCTGCCAGTTTAGGTACCGGAAAAATGAAAAGCGCATGAGGTTAATTGGGATGAGCGAGTACGCTTTTGGCAACGCTACACACGATGGCAGTGGCGAAGCAAGCATAAATTTACTTACTGGCGACTACGTGGGCGACTGGCATTATTTCGATTATTCTGCCAATAATTAGAAAGGCGACTTGATTAAAATCCCGACCATTAAGGCGAAGATACAAATCAAAAAAATCTATCTCGAGGATTTTGATGGGGAACAATATGATGCGATATCAGAAAAATTTATTGCATTGATAGAGAAGCATAAAAATTTAGAAATAAAACGAAGAAAAAAGCATTAAACCGATGAAAAAAACATGACCTTTTGGAATGTCTGTTAACTAGATTTGATTAATAATGAGAAAAATCCTGCTCTTTCTACCTTTATTTTTAACCACTCTAGGTTGCTTTGCTGGTGGACTATCTGCCTGGCAAGAGGAAACACCTTATGGACATACTATTGACCATGATGGCAGTGCCGGTGGTTGGGTTTGTTTATCTATAGATACGAATTCAATCTGCTTTCAGCATTTCTATTTCTACAAAGGGCACACGGTTACGTATAGCGACAGCTTGTATTTTATCATCGACGAACGTAAAGAAACAATCCAAGAGTTTAACAATGAGCAACAATGGTTACAAGCCATTCAACAACAACATTTAAAACCAATTTTTAAAAGGGAGTACAATGCTGACTATAGTTCCATTTTCGGCGATGGAATTTTCTTTTTCCTCGTGTTTTTTCCAGTTCCACTGCTCATGCCAATTTTGTGGCTGTGTTGCCTCATCAGCCTGACCTTTTCCTGGCAATGGGCAAAAGGTTTCCGTAAGTATTATGCATGGATTTATCCCAGCATCGTATTAGTATTAATCATATACAGCATTTTCCCTCAAAGTTTGTAGTATGAAAAAAATGATTTACATCCTGTTCTTGATATCGACGGTGGTTTATGGTCAATCAAAATCTGCTAACAATAACTGTCCTTGCAGCATTTCTTCTGAAATTAGCAATTGGAAACCACAATTAGCAAAAGGTTTTGATACAAAAGCTACTGCTGACAACTTCGCTCATAGCCTAAACGGGATGTATCTTTCCGAAGACCGTGATTCGCTATACCAGATCAAAATCATTATTGATGCAAAAGCCTATGGCACATTTGTACATTTTCAACACCTTAGTTTCAGTAAAGCAAAGCTATTGAGCAAACAGGTAACTACTTGCGAGCAACTACCTAATGTGCATGACGGAGGTTGGATCAACGCAAGTATTTTTTCACCAGTAAAAGCCATTAACAAAAAATTTGCAGCTTCTACATTTTTTTTAGGAGAAAGTAACTTTAGAATTAACAAAACCAGTTCTTATCGCTTGTACAAATGTGATAAGGAAACTAAATTCGGTATATTCGACCTAAATAAGCAACGTTACTATCGAAAAGTTCATTGGGAACCCGAGGGAAGCTTTACCGAAATCTCACTAGTAGGTTTTATACAAAATGATCTAAAGAGATACAGTAAGCAACAACTAGCAGAAATGAAAAATGCCGTATATGCCCGCTACAATTATGCTTTTAAGGGAAACGGAAAGTGGTATGCTCACTTCAATAAAAAGCCAGGTTACCGTTGGAACTATTTTAAAGATATAACGCCTTTCATTACCACATTAGAAAAGGATAATATTGAATATATTACTGGTTTCGAAGGAGCTGAATACTATGATAACCAAAAGAGCAACGATTTCTTAGATTTTTGGGAGAAACTAAGAACCATGGTACCAGAAAATGATACTGATAAACTAAATGATTTAATTGAATTTCCATTTACGATTAAAGGAGTAGAAGATGGGATACCAGAATTGAAAGTGAGTAAGCAGCAGTTTGCAAGCGTATGGCCAATGCTCCTGGAACAAGAAAACTTCGGTATTAATGGATCAAACAAACCGGTATCATCGCTTTCTAAAAGTGTTTTCAACAAGGCTGATGCTTTTGCAGCGCAGATGCTCCATACCAAATCCAACAACATTGCTAACCTGGTCTTTCAAAAAATGAATGGCCTTTGGAAGGTGAGTCGTGCTTATGCAGACCCCGATTTATATCCAAAATTACAAAGGATGTTGACAGCAAAAAAGGTTAAACCGTTTACAAAGAAAAACCAATAATTCAAGTAAATGACATAGCCAGCATTAATCCTGTTCAGTTCAGCATAAATGGCGATAATCAAACATATTAAAAACAAAAATAGCTGCAAGCCCAAGGGCTGCAGCTATTCATATATTATTGTTTAACTACTATTTGAAGATACTTTCCAGGGTTTTGTTCAGTTCCTCTCCTCTTAAATCTTTACCTACAACCTTACCTTCGGGATCAAGCAGAAAACTAGCCGGCACAGATTTTACGCCATAAGCTTTAACTGCTGAGTTAGACCAGGCTTGCAAATCCGAAACATGCGTCCAGGTTAATCCATCAGCTGCGATGGCTTTTAACCATGCGTCCTTTCTGGAGTCAAGAGATACGCCCAAAATTTCAAAGCCTTTGTCATGATACTTTTTGTAAGCGGCTACAACATTTGGATTTTCTCTCCTGCAGGGGCCACACCAGCTTGCCCAGAAATCAACCAATACGTATTTGCCTTTAAAGTCAGATAACTTTACGATTTTACCATCTTTATCAGGCATCGCAATTGCCGGAGCTACTTTCCCTTTGGCTGTTTTCGCATTAGTTTTTAATGCGGTGCTGATTTGTTCGCCAATATCTGATTGCCTTGCTTCTTTATTGAGCAGCGCAAATAATTCTTCCGCTACCGGAAAATTAGGATAACTGATAAAGCGTTCATAAATGATTGCTGCAGATCCGGCCGATGTTGGATTCTTGAGAATATACTGCTTTACAGCTGCAATGTTCATGGTATCCAGTACCTTGAATTCCCGGTTGAGACCTGCACGGATAGTTGTATCCATTTTGCCAGCTTTCTCTGCCTGATCAAGCCTTGCGTAAATACTTCCGGCTTTAGCAGTAATTGTTTTCCATGGGCCATTGTAAAAGCCCATGTATACATCCTGCGCAGCAGAACCACTAATGACCACAGGAGATATACTGTCAGTTTTAGAAATATTGATCGCAGTATTTTCTAATATAAATTGTATTGGGTTTTTGAGGTGCTTACTTTCTAATTTATAAAAGCCCGGTTGTTTTACCGTTCCTTTAAACATAAAGGCGCCATTAACAACCTTGGTTGAATCTGTAACTACATACTTATCCCCAACTTCGTGCCCAAGATAAACCTTGTCAGTAACGGCAGGCAACTTACCGGTCAATACATATTTCCCGTTCTGGGCATATAGCGAACCTCCGCAACACATCAGTGCCGCAGGTACCAGGGTTAATATGCGCTTAAATAAAATGTTCATGTTATATTGATTTTAACTTGGTAATTACTTCTTCAAGACTCGTGTTTTCCAACACAACTTTTCCCTGCTCATCTAAAAGGAACATAGCCGGTATAGCCTGTACTTTCCAGGCATTGGCCGTCGCTCCGTGGTCCAGAAAACTCGGCCATGGCAGTTTTTCTTCCTGCTGTGCCTTTAACCAGTCTCCCTCTTTTTTATCAATCGAAATACTAACGATCTGCAGGCCTTTATCTTTATAATCTGCATATACTTTTTTCAAATCAGGAATCGACTTACGGCACGGAACACACCATGAAGCCCAAAAATCGACCAGCACGTATTTATGTCCTTTTTTTAATATCCCTAACTCCGCAGACTGCCCTTCCTCGTTTTTCGCAACCAGCAAAGGTGCTTTCTGGCCTTTAAAACCAGCCGGGTTAATCAGATCGCCCATGATTTTACCATAATAACTTTTTTGGGCCGCGGGCGAAAGTTCTGCATACAAACTTTTGTCTTCCGGTGTAAAATAACTGTAGATATCAAGTGCCAGCAGTGGTCCCCAGAAAGAATCTCTATTGTCAGTCACAATTTTTCGCAGATTTGTCTGCGCCTGCTTAAAGAATTGGGATTCATCAGCCATTGCTTTTTTCCAGGCCGGGCCAGCCGTTATCGATTTCACCAGTGCGGTATCTTTTGCTGCGATTGCTTCATTTCGCTTATTTATTACCTCTTTATTCGCTTCCTGATTAGTTAGGTAAAGTGCATTAAGTGCATTCTTTGGTGCAATTTTTTGCATATACAGCACATGTGATTCGCTTCCTTTCACCACTACGTCGGTAAACTCATAATATTTACGATCGCCATTGCCCAAAATCTTAGCTGTAGCTGTTACCACAACTTTCCCTGGTTGAAGCATCAATGAGGTTTGTCCGCCAACGCCTTCGATCCGTAAATAATACAGCCTTGGTTCTTCGGATATTTTTCCTTCGAGCAAAAAGTGCCCACTGCTAATCACAGCCGTTGCTACAGGCTGCTCATTTGCATGTGTAGCACCCGGAACGAGATTGATATGCGCGCCATCTGGCAGCCCTTTAACAGTCCCGTTGATGGTGACTGGTAAAGGCGCTGCTTTCGCCTGTCTGGAGAAGACGGTAAAAAGTAACAAAAGCAGTAAATGTTCTATTTTTAGTTTCATAGGTGTACGTGATTTACTTATCTACATTCTGTTTGATGGTTCCATTACCCGGATTTTTTGAGGCACCCAGTGGAAATGGCATTGTCCACATACGAGCGTTTGGTGCAAGTGTTAAAGCCTGTCCAGCTTCTGTTTTGCTCAGTGTAACAGCGTAATTAGGATCTTTATTCAGACGGCGTGTATCAGCAAAAGGCGTAATCCCTAAAATAAGTTCGTTTCTTTTAGTACGCTGAATTAACTTTACTGCATCTATAGTGTTAGATGCACTTAATGGTGCATAATTTGCAGCAAAGATTCTTTTTACTCTTATCGCATTCAAGGTAGACATTGCGCCAGGAATATCGTTAAGGCGTGCCTGACATTCGGCTTTAATCAGATATACTTCAGTAGTGGTTAAACCACCTACATTAAAATAACCCGTAGTAATACTCGTGTAATAAGTATCTGCACCAACGGTCCGGAGTTTCCAGCGGGAAGCGAATCTTGCATCTCCCTGTTCAAAACGAGTTGCGCGGTCAACGCGGATCGCCTGTTCCCGTCCGGCATTACTAGATGCACCGTGACGGAAATAATAATTTTCCACGTAATTGAAACCCATTGGCGAAGGCGCATTATTATATACATTAACTGCCTCTATTTGCGTTTTGTAGGTATTATAGAATGTTGTCCAGTCGAACAGTTTATCGTTGTACTTCAGCGCTTCGTTTGCTGCAGCCAGTGCATCAGCATATCTTCCCATTTGCAGCAGTATTCTTGCTTTCAGCGCATTTGCTGATCCGAGGTTGGGATGTAGCACGGTTGCACTGGTAGCACCCAAAGCCGGAATGGCTTCATTGATATCCTTTAGCATAAAATCATACAGTTCTTTGATCGATACCTGGGTATAGGCAGCGCCAATATCAGCACTGAGGATCAGCGGCACCGATAATTTGGTACTTGCGTTGGCTTCTTCATAAGTATCTGCGTAATAATTAGCCAGGATATCATAATCAAAAGCCCTCAGTACTTTTGCCTGTCCAATCAGCTCAGCTTTTTGTGCTTCGGTACCACCGGTAGTACCGGCTGCCTTTTCGATAATCAGGTTGCTGGTGTTTATTCCGGTATACATGTTATAATAAGTACTTTCATCGGCATTGTTCAAGGCAATTCTGTCGGCTGATTCATTCCAGTTATAATTTGCCTTGTACAGGGGGTAATAATTCAGGTTCGCGGTGGTTTCAAATTTATCGTTCAGTAAAAGCACTGCCTGGGTAATATCTGTCCGGTGGTTACTATACTCATCGCGGAGCAGGGCTTCATAGTCTGACAGTGTAGTAGGAATCTGACCGCCTCCTACAGGAAGTATATCAATAAATTTTTTGCAGCTGCTAAAGCTCAGCACAGAAACCAGAGCGGCTAATTTTATGGTGTTTGAAAGTATATTTTTCATCACTTTATATCTTTAAATGTTCTTTCGCTGCTAAATGCAGCATAAACGGTTTTCTAGAAATTCAGATAAGCACCTAGTACATAATTAGGTGTGAGGTATCCATTAAGCAAATATTTCGCAGTTTTGGATTTGGCCAATGTAAATGCGTTCTCTACATTAAACTGGAAACGTATATTGCTCATCCCTGCCTTTTTAGCCACCAGTTGTGGTACTTTGTATGCAAGTGAAATATTTCTCAAACGCATATTACTCGCATCAATCACATTGATATCTGCATAGCCGTACATACTGGCACTCTGGCTGTTATACGCAGGATCTTCAGCAAAAACTACTTTAGGTACATTAGTTGTTAGCTCATCACCAGGATTTCTCCACCTGTTTACAATGTCTTTATTTACCGTGCCAATTTGTGTTACATAGCCATTAAGGGCACTATTATAGCCCGATCCAAGCGTAGGTAAAAATGTATTCCTCATTTTATGTCCGCCCTCGAAAGTGAGCAGGAAAGATAAAGTGAAGTTCTTATAATCCAGCGTACTGTTAAATGACCCACTGTATTTTGGAACGGTCGTTCCGCTGTACACAATAGATTGTAGATTAGTCGGCGAAGCCAGTACCTTCTCTCCTTTTTCATTGTAAACCTGTGGCAATCCTTGATTACTCAAACCAGCCCATTGATAACTGTAAATGGCATTGTATGGATTTCCGATACGCGGAAAGGATTGTGGATAATCGAGCTGAAGAACATAGAAAGGCGCCTCAACATTTACATAGGTAACTTTATTCTTATTGTAAGCATACTGGATACTTAAATTCCAGTTCAGGTCTTTATCGCGTATAACATCACCTGACAGGGTCAGTTCAACTCCCTGGTTCAGCATCTTTCCGTTATTGATGACATAGGTTGAATAACCAAATCCCTCAGTCGGTACACCTTGCGTATTAGCCAGCAAATCAGTACCTCTTTTACGATAATAATCAATTGAGCCTGATAAACGGTTGTTCAACACAGCAAAGTCAAGACCGCCATTGGTGGTCGTAGTTTTTTCCCATGACAACAACGGGTTTGGTCTGGTGCCTACGGTTGCCTGTAAGCCGCCTACATTGTAATTGGGATTAAAATTGAAAGTGGTAAATGGTGCAGTATTGGTGTATACGTTACCACCGATACCATGAGAAACACGCAGTTTCAATCGGTTTACCCAATCTGCGTTAAAAAATGATTCCTTGTTGATATTCCAGCCTGCACCCATTGACCAGATAGGGGTATGCTGATATTTAGAGCTCGTACCCCAGAGGTTAGACCTATCCCAGCGAATACTGCCCGTTAGCAGGTATTTTTCATCATAGGTGTAGCCAACATTACTGTAAAAAGAAACAAAACGCTGTGTATCATTTTTTAATAAACGCCCATCCGCTATTGAAAAACTTCCGCTACCGAGAGCATTTCCAGGAGAACTGCTTAACAATGTCTGGTTCACCAAGCTGTAGGTAAGCGTGTTTGGATTGTAATTATACAGTGTCTGATTTTCATAGTCTATTTTTCTGTCTCTGATTTCAGACCCTATAATTGCGTTTAAGTTGTGTTTTTCTCCAAAGGTTTTATCGACATTGAACTGCTGCCTGAAAACGTAGGAATTACTGAATTGATTTTCAGCATAATTGATGTTTCCGTAAGGGAGATTAAAAGTGGCAGTTCCGCCCGCATTTACAGAGACAAAACTGTTTACCCGGTTTCGTACATAATAAGAATTTTTATCATTCAATTGCTCAAGTCTCCTGGTTGAATATTCGTATTGGAAGGTTGATTTATAAGAAAGCCAATCAGTAATTTTTGCCCCAAGCCTGATAAATGACCTATTGGTGAAATTCTTTGTTTTGCCAAGGTTCATTGCCTGCTCATCCAATGGAGTAATGTCCATATTGTATAAACGGTTGTTATTGATTATCGCCATGGTATTCGCAGATAAACGTGATGCTGCAGTAGAAGTAAAGTTACTTCCATCGGCATTCACCAAACGGTCGTAAGGTAAATAGGCATATCCTGGTGATAAGGTATTGTAGGGCTGGGTAGTTCCATTAGCATAAGACAGGAAAGTACTCAGTTCCATACTCAACCACTTGGTGAGCTGAGTGGTGTTGTTGATGTTAATACCAAGGGATTCATCGCCCGCAAATTTATCCTGTGTTTTATTGTTACGGTAGGTTACCGAAGAATATAAAGCATTTTTCTCGGTTGCGCTTGCGGCACTCAGGTTATATTGCTGATAAAATGGATTACGCTTGCTGTACTTTTCTACATCGTCATAGTACTGGTATCCACCAGCCGCCAGTTGCTCCAATTTTGCGTTAAGATCTGCCTGTGAAAGGGTGCCTGCAGCATTTCTTAAAATTGCATTTATCCCTTGGCTTGGGTAGGCCATATTCTGCAGTACGTTTGCTGCGTAAGTGGCCGCATTTGCACCGCGTAAATTCGGGTTATTAGCAGCCCATTCTTTTTCCAGCGCTACGATATCCGATGAATTAGTCAGGTTATCGGTGTAAAATCTGTATGGGGATAGGGTGAATGTACTGGAGGCAGAAATTTGCGGCTTGCCAATTTTTGCTTTCTTGGTCACAATAACAATTACACCGTTAGCAGCACGCGCACCATAAATAGAAGCCGCAGCAGCATCTTTTAATACCGTAATGCTTGCGATATCCTCAAGATTTAACCCTAGTATGCCTTCAGCTACATTTTTGTTATTTGGATTTAAGTTCAGGTTTTCTACAGGAAAGCCATCGATCACATATAAAGGCTGCACCAATCCATTCATAGAAGTGGTACCTCTAATTAAACCATTATTGTAACCTGGTATTCTACCTTCAAGCAGCGACTGTAAACTGCTTAAACGCTGTTGATCCAGTTGTTTGGACGATACCGTAGAAAATGATCCGGTAACGCGCTCTTTCGAAAGGGTTTGGTATCCTGTGGAAACGGTCACTTCATCCAACTGACTGGTTTGAATGGTGAGGATAATATTGCCAAGATTTTGTGAGGCCTTAATTTCCCTGGTCTGATAGCCCAGATAGGCAACGACAAGTATGGCATCTTCATCCACATTTTCCAATTTAAACTCGCCATCACTATTGGTCAATACCTGTTTTTTCAATCCCTTTACACTTACAGTAGCTCCGGGAAGAGGTATGTTCTTTTCGCTGAGCACTCTACCAGAGATATCGATCGACTGAAATTGCCTGAGTATTTTATCAAATAATGCAGGCTCTTTCTTTTTTACAAGTACAGATTTATTGGTAATCGTAAATTCCAGCGATTGATTTTTGAATATCTGATCAAGAACGTCGTTCAGTTCAGCATTTTTAACGTCTATCGAAACTTTTCTTGAATTCTTTAATACCGAATTTGTAATAACAAAATCGTAACCGGTCTGCTCGCTGATCTGATCAAAAATAGTGTATAGTCCGGCGTTTTTGGCCGATAAGGTAATTTTTTGTGCGTAGGTGCCCGCACTTACCTGCATAAATAAAGCAAGTATGAGTAAAGTGGTTAGCTTCATAACTCTCCATAGTTTGTGTTGCGCGCTAAAAAAGCGCACTGGTTTAGTGCAAATTTGGTACATTTGATAAGTTTGGTTGTAGCTTCAAGCCTTGTATTTCGAGTTCGCGGCTTTTAGCGGTTAGTTAACTGTTTGGTTGATTACCGGCCATTTTACCAGTTCGATTAGCGTCGGACTGGTACTTTAGTTTCATTCTATGTTACGGCCCCTAGTGGTTCGGGGGATGAACTTGAATATCCGATAGATTAAATAAAGTAGATTTCTATTGTATAACGGTCACCCTCCTTCCTTCAACTTTAAATTTTACATCATTGGAATAGCTGAGCATATTCAGTACTTCACTTATATTTTTATGAAGCGAAATGTTACCATTGAAGAGCTCACCAGATCCTTTCCCCGTATATACGACCTCAATATCGTACCACCGCATAATTTTTGACATCACCTCCTCAATCGGCTCATTTCTGAAACGGAAATAGCCATTTTTCCAGGCCATTACATTTTTAATGTCAGCAGGCGCAATGGCGATATCCTGCCCATTTTGCACTGTCGATTGCTCTCCAGGTTTAATGGTTTTTGTTTGTTGTGATAGATTTGATACCCGCACACTTCCTTCAACTAGCGTAGTTACTGCTTTATCATGATCTGGATAGCTGTTCACATTAAAATGTGTGCCTAGTACCTGTACTTCCTGAAGGTTTGTTTTTACTATAAAAGGATGTAATTTATCTTTTGCGATCTGAAAATAGGCTTCACCTGTAAGTTCTACCTCGCGCAATTTCGCCGATGCAAATGATGCCGGGAATTTAAGGGAGGAAGCCGAGTTCAACCATACCTCACTTTGATCTGGCAAACGGAGACGGTACGTTTCACCCCTTGCAGTAGATAGGGTATTAATATGTACACCTGTAGATGTTTGACCATCTTTCACGGAATAAATCAGTTGCCCATCGGCAGTTTTAGTGATCACAATCCCTGCTTCGCTGGCCAGCTGACCATTACCGGCAGCAGACAAGATGATCTTTTTACCGTTCTCTAAAGTAAGTGTAGCGGTATTTTTTCCAGGAGGAATATCATTTTTGATCATGTTGCCCAGATTTTGTGGCTGTTGTTGCTGCTGCTGATATCGGTAATAAATAACACTAATGCCGATAATAAATAAAACTGCCGCTGCGGCGATGCTGAACCAAAGTCTCCGCAGCTTACCATTACGCGGTAAAGTAGCTTTTGGCTCAATCTGCGCTTTTAATTCAGCCCATTTTGCATTGGTATTGGAAAATGAATAAGTTTTCAGTGCATCAGCAGATTCCTCCCTGAGGGCACGAAGCTCTGCTAAAAGTACCTGTTCATCGGCACTAAGGGCGTTTACCAACTTTTCATCTGCTTCCAGTTGATCTAAAAGCTTATTCCAGTCGGGAGTAAATGTGCTGATTTTTTTATCCATATTAAAACACTGTCGTATATATATGGAAAATGGGTGACAGCAAATGAGAAAATTTCTATTTTTTTTCTAAAATAAATTTAAAAATGCTCTGATAATGGATAAAAGAGATACAAATAAGAATTAAATGATTACGAAGTGCTGAATAGGCCCTGCTTAATTGTGTTTTAACCGTATTAATGGAGATATTTTGCTTCTTAGCAATTTCTGCGTAGCTCATTTTGTCTACCGCATGCATAATAAAAATATTTTGTCTGCTTTCAGGTAGTTTTTGAATTAATTCGACAATTTTTGTATAGCGCTGATGCCTGATTTCATTATTTTCCAACTCATCCGCATCCTCTTGTTCCTTTTCCAGAACGGCCAGCATCAAATTCCTTTTTTCAGTCACTGCACTTTTGCGCAGGAAATCAATACATTTATATTTTACTGCCCGGCGTGCGTAGGCTTCGAAACTTGTGGTTAGTTGAATAGTATTACGCCTCTGCCAGAAGTCTATGAAAAAGTCTTGCACCATATCTTCCGCTGTAAACTGATCATGAACGTATTGCATAGCCACAGCACACAGAAATTGATGGTTCCTGCGAAACATTGTTTCGAATTCGTTAATATGAAGTGTTTTACTAGCTTCTTCTTCCATTAAATAATTTAATGAATGACATAGTTAGTCAAAAGCTATGAATTTACGAAATGAAAGTACCGTCAAAAAAGCGTGTCTTATTTATCGTTGGGACGATCTTTTGATTGAATAGCCATGTACTTAATAATAAAGCGTATACCGTAGCGATAGTCACAGTACAAAAAAGTATTTCTTTGTCAAAAAAAAGACTGGCACAATCAGATAGAAAAACATTTAGATTCTAATCGCGACTGTCGCTACTTATTGTCACCATAGTAAGCACAGCTAATAAATACTCAAACACGATGGTTACCAGAATGGTAACAATTAATTTTCTGAAAATATCGTTTCTGCTAATAGCAGCTAATAAAACATAGGTCCAAATAATAAAAACACAAATAAATATTGGGCTTGAAGCAATGAAAAACAATCCTGCATATCCCGAATTATTTGGTAATGCCACAAAAGAAGCAATTAAAGCCACTAATGTTGTAAGTACAGCTATCAGTAATACCCGTTTAAATTTTATTTTCATTAAAAAAAGCTATTTATTTAGCCTGTTTTGTTCTATTAAGGTTAAACATCAATAATCTGCCCATTTACGGGAATTGAAATTTAGCCGGCATTTGCAATGTAAAGGCTTAGCTTTACAATTGCACTCATCATTAAGTTTGCAGTTAATATAAGTTAATTTTTTTCTTTTTCAGCGGCGTTCTGTGGATGTTACTGAAAGCGTTTCTGGGCTTTGCGATAGTAGGTAATAGAGACCTGTGAGCCTAACCCTTGCACAAAGCTTATTGGAATACCGAGCTTTGGACTTTGCACATCGGACCGCTATTGCCAAACCCCACTGGCCGTTCGCCTTTCTTATGCCTTTTTTGCTTGCTTTATTTCTTCAAAAGTCCGATTGTATTTATCGTAAATGACTTTCTCCCTTTGATAATTATTATTTGGTTTCCAATATTCTTCTGTCTTAATTGTATTGTTTTTAACTGTAGTTTTTGAACGTATCAATCTTGCTTCTCTATAATCTGCCGTCAGGTTGACTGGATTTGTATTTGCTAAATATGTTTGCAACTTCTCCGGAAGTTCCTGAAAATTCTTACAATCATCCATTATGGTAACTTGTTGCTTATTTCTTAACGCAAAAGGAAATATTCTATTTATCCATAACGGGTTTTCTGTCATCAATTGAATTGGGGGTTTTGTCAGATAGAAAATAAATTGTGCATTGTCGTCAGATTGATAGTTTGTGTAAACTACTGTTTCAATCGTTTTCCAGCCAATAAATTCGGTTGTATCAAAAAGTGGTAGTTTATAAATTATTCCATTATTATCAAATGATAGACTTTCTTGCGTTTCGGCTTGTTTCTTGATCGTTTTTTCAGAAATGCTAAAACCAAAAATCAATCCATATAAAATAATTCCCGGACCTAAAATAAAACTTGTTGATACTATATATGCTCCAATAATTTTCACGTCTTGTTTCATCATAAAAAGTGTTAACCCTAAGCCAACACTTATAAAAAGTATTAGAATTGATTTAATTATTATTAACGGATTTAACTTCATATTTCAATTCTGTTGGATTACGGTGGTTCTTAATATGACAGGCAATTTGTAAATATATACAATTGCCCATCATAAAATATGCCTCTTTTATATCTTAAGTGTCGTTTCTTTTACTAAAGTTCAGTATATAACCGGTTATGCATGCCTAGTTACGTTATTTACTATATGACTAAATTTAACTTCGAAAGCACCTATTCTCTGATCAATTAATAAAGGGAATAATGAGAATAAGTCATCATTCCATTAGCGCAACTTTAATCTTGTCGCTTAAAATGGATATGTTGTCTTGACTAAGATTATCATTAACAAGTATCATGATCCCCATTTTGTCTTCGGGATAGGCGATACAAAGTGTGCTAAATCCAATACCTGTTCGGCCACTGTGGTAAACAAAGCGTTTTCCATCATCATTGCCAATCATCCAACCTAAACCTACCCCCGTACCGTCTGTTTGGTGGTAAGTTTCCTTGTGTGATAATCTTATAGCTGGATTGGTTTCTTCAACATTAGCGATTACATATTTAAGCATATCTGCCATGGTTGAATTCATACTTGGCCCACCAGGGTAAAAAAAGTTAGTATTAATCTCATTTGTTTTTTTATTTGTGAGATCATACCATTGTACAGGACGTGATGCATCTTTATATCCCTGAATAAAACGGCTTAACTGGTTCACAGGAATTTTCGTTCTTGTATCGTAAAGACCAAGGTGATTTTTAAGGTAGTTTGTCACTAACAGCTCATATGGTTGATGATATATGCGTTCAAGTAAAAGAATAAGGATTGTCATGGCGTTGCCGTTATATTCGTACTTAGTACCGGGCAAGGTGTCAAGCTTGAATTTATGCATATCCTTCATTAAAGTATCTTGATTATACTTAACGAAGAAATCAAGCTGTTTAGGAAGACTAATGTTCTTTATGCTATCCATAATTTTTGCAGGAAAATTTCAGGATGATTTCGGTAGACCAGACGTATGATTGGCTATGTCAACCAATCTTACGGGGCGACCTTGGTATTGCAAGTTAGGATACTTTCCTGGGAGATATTTACGAATATCGTCTTGTAAGTTTGCTTTTTTATCTATTACAGCTTGTGCAAGCATAATTCCAATGAATGTCTTTGCTACAGAACCTAAATTAAATAATTGAGTTGCTTTAATTAGTTTGGCTGTCCCTTTTGTTGATTCGCCATAGTTGTAGATTGCACTGCGTCCATCTTGATAAATAGCGATTGAAAGACCAACCGTACCAGGATTAGCCATATAATCTGCAGCAGCTACCTGGACAGCCCTATCTAATTTGTCTCTGAGGGGATTATCTGTAAGCAATTTTTCTGTTTGTGACCAGCAAGGAATAGAAATTAAACAAAGCATTATAGCCCTGAATATAAAAAAGCATTTTTTCATGGTAAATATTTATGTTATGATGCATAAACATAGTGCCTTGTTACATAAAAGAATTTCATTAAGATAATGGATAGTTATCTATTATATAAAGAATTTTTCCTTCAATATCTTAGATATGCTGATATACTGGCGAGCGGGAATAATTGATTAACATTGTGCTTCAATAAAATTTAATCAACATTCACACGGTATTTAGGTTTATGTCATTCCAGATCCAAACAGATAGATTAAAATTGCTGCCGTTTACTATACAGATTTGCAAGGAAGCACTGTCTTGTTCAACTTCGTTTCTAGCAGATTTAGGTATTACACCCGGGTATGGATGGCCAGATTTGGAGACTTTGGATACTTTACCCAGAATTTTAAATCATTTGAATAAAGTAAAATATCCTTCTGGATTTGAGTCCTGGATGGTGCTCAATAAAAGCACAAATACATTAATTGGAGACATTGGATTTAAGGGGCTTCCTAATGAACATGGTGAAATTGATCTTAGGTATGGGATTATTAAAAGCGAAACTCAAAAAGGATATGCTAAGGAAGCAGCTTCAGGGCTAATAGATTGGGCATTTAAGCAAACCGGAATCAAAGCCATTACTGCGAGTTGTTCAAAGGAAAATTTGGCTTCACAACAAATATTAACCTTCCTTAATTTTAAGAAAGTTGGGGAAGATCAAGAGATGTTCTATTGGAAATTGATGAAGTAACCTTTTCACAGCTTACAGCCTATTGCTTTACAAATAAATAACTTGATCCCAACCGCCCTATTATGAGGCAAAATGTATTGTTTGTAATTCATTCAAAATTTTCCGACATGCTTTGTTATGTTTAACCCTCCATAAATCATCTTAAACATCCTTATCCTAGCACTAAGCCTTTCTTTTTAATACCAAAAAAGTAAACGTCCTTACCGCTTATTCCGTAAAGCCTGTTATCAACAATCTTTACTGAAAAGTTAGAAGGCTTTACACCAGCCAGCCTCTTTATGGCTTTGCCTATGGTATTTATAAAATAAACATTGTTTCGGTCGGCGGCATAATAAGTGTGGCTTTGGTTAAGATGATCAGCATCAAAACAGCCAGGTACGGTCTTAAAAGTTTCAACATCAACTTCAGGCACAATTATCCCCTTAAAAAACAGGCTTTTACTGTCCCGGGCAACATTCTGCCAGATAATGTTGAAGGTATTTGCATCAGCTCCTTCCACAATAGACGTAAGAAAATAGACTTTATCGCCTGCCCGAACATAATACTCATTATATTTTACCGCCTTGCTGTAATCATATGGCAGGCATGTGTCGTACCAATAATAATTGTTACCATCATAACCAATGCCATCTTCGGCATTTATAACTTTAAATGATTCAGGCTTTGCTCCCTCAATAACAGAAGCATTGCACATATAACTGGTGACATATACCCTATTTTTATCCCTGAAATAAAAATTTTTGTCCTCAAAAGCTTTGATCATCTCAAACGAATCGTAATCGATTGTCTTTTTAAGTCTGGTGAATTTTTCCGAATCATACAGATAAATGCTCCTGTCTACAAGGGTGAAGCCGTGTCCCATATCTTTCATACGTCAGGCATTTAAGTTAAACGCATACAAGTTACAAGGTTAAATTTTAAATATAACCTTCTTAAAAAAATTAAAGCAACGACAAGATACAAACACTTAAACTCACCTTGCAAAATTGCCACAAATCCTCCACTTAATATTTATTTCAGTAGCAATGACATCGTATTTATATGGTTTCCCGGCTATATATTCTTTGGGAAAGACTTTGATATCTTCAAAATTTAATGTTTTAATCCTTAAGATCCTCTGTTGCAGAACATAATCCTTGAAGTTCAAGAATGTTATCGTTTTACTGCTTAATTGAATCCTGCCTTTTTTTCCAGTTGCGGTCAAACTTCATTCCATTTGGCGCTACAGGCCACTTCTCCTGCTCGCGGGGCGTGTATTGTATAGCGCGGCTCAACATCGCAGCAATTGAATCACCACTATATTTTTTGATCAAATAAAGCGCGCCATCCATTCCGGAAGTAACACCGGAACATGTCATTACTTTTCCTTCATCTACATACCTTACATCTTTAACCAGTGTTAAAGCAGGAAACTGTGTCTGGAAATCATCTGCTACAAAATAATGGGTTGTTGCTTTATGATGATCTAATATGCCGGCTTTACCGAGCAGGTAAGATGCGGTACAAACAGACATCATCACATCCACTTGATTTTGATATTTTTTAAGCATGCCAATCACTTTAGGATCAAGGCACATTGTATCCATCAGTCCGATACTGCCACCAGGAATAACCAGGATATCCGGTTTTGGCATTTCACTTTCCAGATAGTCTGCGGTGAGTTTCAATCCATTTCCCTGCGTGCGGATTTGTCCCTGCTGCAAGGCAAACGTGTATACCTTATACTGACCCTTAGTTAGCCCGGCGGCTTTCAAAAAAACATCAGCCGGACCGTTCAGATCGCCCAGGCCAACACCCGGATAGATGTATAAGGCTACATTTAATTTTTTAACAGAGCTGGTTTCCTGCTGGGAAAAGGCTAATAAACAACATAAAAGAAAAGGTAATAAAAGTAATTTTTTCATGATTGATAGATTAAAATTTAACAGTTAAGCTGGCTACGAATCTGCGTAAACCGCCTGGGGTAATGATTCCGAAACCACCATTATAAAATCTTTTATTCGTCAAATTGTCTGCGTTCAGACCAAAACAATATCTAGCCTTGCTGTAGAATAAAGCCGCATTGAGCAATGCAAAATACGGCATACCTGCTGTCAGATTCGGCCGGGCATCCTAATACCCGAAAATCTCCTCCAGACTCAATTTAGTCACCTTGCCTAATTGCTGCAAATCTTCCATCTTAATATTTTTCTCAGCAGCGATTATGGCGTATTTATATGGTTTCCCGGCTACATGTTCTTTGTGGAAGACTTTGATATCTTCAAAGGTTAATGGTTTTAATCCCTCATACAGGTCGATTCTGGAATCGTGTGCTAAACCCCTTCTCTTATCCGTAAAATAGGCCGAAATCATCCGTTCGTCAGTTATCCTGCTGGTTTCAATCCCATTCAATACATTTCTTTTAGAAACTTCAAAAGATTGATCAACTTCAGGCAAATCAGCCAGCAACTCGTTCATACTTTTTACTGCATCGTTCATTTTATCTGCCTGACTTCCTACATAAGCCGTCATCACATTTAACCTGCCTTTTTGGTTTGAAGAGAGGTAATACGCATCGGTTGAATAAGCCAGTCCTTTGGATTCCCGGATAGACTGTGCGACGACCGACTCCATTCCCCCGCCAAAATAACTGTTAAACAAGTCAATCTTCGGCTGCAATTTCGAATCGTAGTTTTCACTATTGCGAAACCAGGAAACTTCAGCCTGCACCATTTCGTAATCGACAAAGTAAACCTCACTCGTATCGGTTGGAAGGGGAGCATATTTTCTGACTGCAGGTTCAGCAAGAAACGCTTTTGGCAAATGGTGAAATTTTGTTAAGCCGTCCCTCAATCCAGCCATCGATTTAGGTCCAAAATAGGTGATGGTATGTTTGTAATCGTTAAAACTATGCAGCAGGGACAGCAATTGTGCTGAACTGATTTTTCTTATCTCATCATTACTCAGGTTAGTGTTGAAAGGATTTTTGGGTCCATATTGTGAATAACTGTTGAGTCCCGCCTGGATATAATCTTTATCAGATTTGTTGTTTTCCCTTTCTTGCAAAATCGCATCTTTAAGCTCGGTTAAGGCTTGCTCATCGGCTTTGCAGCCTGCAAAAATTTGTTCGGTCAAAGTTATGGCTTTATCAAAATTCTCCTGCAGTCCGCTAATGGTGATGCTGGCATTTTCGGCGTCCACATTAAAGTTATAGTTACAGGCAATCGTATAAAATTGCTTTTTGATTTCCGCTGCACTATATTGATCTGTACTTAGAAATGGAAGGTATTGCGCGGCATAACTTAACAGGGGCAAATTCCAGCTACCGATATCAAATCTATAGGTTAACGTAAACAGGCTGTTGTCTTTATTTTGTACGGTAATTACATCTGCTATACCCGCTTTACCAAAATTGAGATCCTTTTTGTAATCCAGAAATTTTGGTAGAATGGGTTTAACAGGGAGGCCAGATAGTGCTTTAGCAAAGTCTGAGGAAGCCAGTGCGTTGGTTTTTACAGGCGTAATGAGCGGTTTTTCCACCTTCACGATATTTTTATCCACCCCCTGGTGTTTATAGGTTAGCACATAATTGTCGCGAAAGAATTGTTTTGCAAAATCTGTAACCTGCTTTTTTGTGGTGCCAGCCATGGCATCCAGGCTATTTAATGTATTGTCCCAATTAACACCCCGGCTCAGGATGAACTCACGCATAATGGCATTAACGCGGAAACGATTCTGGCTAGATTCTTTAAGCAACTCCAGCTTTTTGTTGGCAACTGTGGCCTTGATCAGGCTTTCATCAAAATCGCCATTTTTAAGAAGGGTAATTTGATCCAGCAACAATTGCCTGGCCTGGTCCAAAGTCTTGCCCTTTTTAGGCTGGGCAGATAAACTAAAAACCCCATAATCTTTCATCTGCCGATATTCCCCACCAGCGAACTGCACTTTTTGTTGCTGGTTCAGGTTGATGTCGGCCAAACCGGCATTTCCGTTAAAAAGAATGCTGGAAATTAAAGACAGCATCCTGCTTTCTGCTGTAGCCTGGGCAGCTCCGCGATAGGATATTTTCACACTTCCGGCACTCGGACCATATACATCAACCTGTTCAATTTTGGTAATTGGTTTTTCTGGCGCAGGATGGTATAGTTCCAGTGGCTTTGGCTGCATGTAGGCGAAGGAATGATTTATTTTTTTGATGAGTTCATCAGGTACAAAATCACCCGCGAAAACCAGAAGCATGTTATTTGGAACATAATACTTGTTGTAGTATTTTCTAATCTCAACCAGTGATGGGTTTTTCAAATGTGCGATGGTGCCGATAGTGGTTTGCTGCCCATAATTATGTGTCGGAAATAATTTTGCAGCAGATTGTTCCTCCACTTTACGCCCATCATCGTCAAGCCCACGGTTTTTCTCTTCATAAACAGCTTCCAGCTCAGTATGAAAAATACGAAATACCGGATTGCGGAACCGTTCGGCCTGCAGCGCTAGGAACGGGTCGACCGCATTGGAAGGAAAATCCTCATCATAAACAGTTTCTTCATGCCAGGTATGTGCATTACTATTTTTTCCTCCGATAGATTTCATCATTTTCCCATACTCGCCGGCAATAGAATAATTGGAAGCTTCGCCGGAAACCTGATCGATTTCGGCATAAATTGCTTTGCGTTTTAGCGGATCGGTTGTTTGACGATATTGTTCATACAACATTTCTATTCGGTCGAGCAGCGGTTTTTCCTTTGCATAATTTAGCGTACCAAACTTATCGGTACCTTTAAAAAGCATGTGTTCCAGGTAATGCGCCAGACCTGTAGCATTATTAGGATCTGTATTGCTGCCTGCTCTTACGGCTAGTTTAAATTCGATTTTCGGTACCTTTGTATTCTGCGACAGCACCACCGTGAGGCCATTCTTTAAAGTATAAAATCGTGATTTGGTCGGGTCGTTGCTCACATATTTATAAGCGTAACCACCTGAAGATCCGGTTTTCCATTGATAAGTTTTTTGAGCCTTCAGGCTGTTAGCCGTTATCAAAAGGACTAAAATCAGGCACAATTTGTATTTCGCAAGCATTACTATCTTAATCTAATATCCAAAAATCTGTTTCAGGCTCAGTGTAATTACCGGACCTGCTTTCTGCATTTCTTCCATTTTAACATTCTTCTCCGAGGCAACTACACAGTAGTAATAAGGTTTGTTGGCTACCTTTTGCTCATGGAATGCTTTAATGGATGAAAAGGTTAAATCTTTTAATCCGGCATACTCATCTATGCGGGAATCGTAATTAATGCCCAATTGCATATCCTTTAAATAGGCCTGGATGATTCCTTCTTTACTAATTCGGTTGGTCGCTATTTCATTTAAAGCATTGGCTTTAGCAAGTTCAAAAGTGTGACCTTCTTCGGGTAAATTGTTCAGCAATTCATTCATGCTATTGATGGCATCACCCATTTTATCTGCCTGGCAGGTGAGGAAGGCAAACATGGTATATGATTTAGCTTTTTTCTTAGGCGAAGAATATAATGCACCGGTAGAATAGGCCAGTGCTTTAGACCCCCTGATGGTTTGGAACACGACCGAACTCATTCCCTGACCAAAATAACTGTTGAATAAATTAATCTTCGCAGCCTGGGTGGGATCATAAGGTCCGCCATTATTGTGCACCCAGCAAACATCAGCCTGTAACATATCATAAGGTGCAAAATAAACCTGGGCTTTGTCTGCGATTGTATAGGTGAATTTTTTAGCCGGAGGATCTGCCGTGAACTGATTGGGCAAATGATGAAGTTTTCCAATATCAGTTGTAAAACCGGCCAGCGGCTTTGGCCCATAATAGGTAATGGTGTGCCTGTATTGATTAAAGTTATGCAATATAGAGAGCAGTTCTGCTGATGAAATCTTTTGTATCTCCTCATTGCTCAGGTTATCGTTAAAGGGATTGTTTGGGCCATACTGCGCATAGATGCTGATGCCCCTAAAGATGTTTTCTTTACTTAATTTATTGTTTTCCCTTTCTTTAATAACATCATTTTTTAGTTCAGCCAAAGCCTGCTCATTGGCTTTACAATTTGCTAAAATATATTCTACCAGATTTACGGCTTTATCGAAGTTCTCCTGTAAACCGCTTATAAAAATGGAAGCCGTTTCGTTTTCTACAGAAAAACTGTAATCGCATGCAATCTGGTAAAACTGCCGCTTAATTTCTTCTGAGGAATATTTATCCGTACTTAAAAAGTTAAGGTATTGTGCAGCGTAAGGCAGCAGCTTCAGGTTCCGGCTGCCAATATCAAATTTGTAAGACAAACTAAACAGGCTATTTTCTTCATTTTGAACGGTCACTACATCAGCTATTCCCACCTTAGCTAAATTCAAATCTTTTTTATAATCTAAAAACCTGGGCGCAATTGGTTTTAGGGGCATGGCATAAAGCTTTTTCGCAAATGCTGATACTGCTGAAGGATTGGTATGAATTGGTGTAATAATTGGCTTTTCAACTTTGATGGTTTCTTTATCTTCACCCAGGTGTTTATAGGTGACTACATAATTCTCTTTAAAGAATTTGTTGGCAAATTCAACAATTTGTCCTTTTGTAATTTTCCCCATCGCCTGAGGCATATTCAGGGTTTTGTCCCAGTTCAGCCCTCTGTTTAAAATAAATTCCGTTACAATTTTATTCACACGCATGCCGTTATCTCCAAATTCGTATAGTGAATTCAATTTGTCGTTGGCTACGATTGCGGGTATCAGGTTTGCATCGAAATTACCGCGTTTAAGTTGATCAATTTGTTCTAATAACAACCTTTGGGTTTCTTCCAGACTTTGTCCTTGTTTTGGCCCCGCATTTAAATTAAAAACACCATAGTCTTTCATCTGCTGGTAACTTGAACCAGAAGTTTGTACCTTTTGCTGCTGGTTCAAATTGATGTCTAACAGACCAGTTTTACCGTTCGAGAGCATGCTGGCAATCAGTTTAAGAAACAAGCTCTCCCTTGTGTTTTGCGCATAGCCGCGGTAGGAGATGCTTATATTTTCAGCACCCGGCCCATATACATCAATCTTTTGTACTGCGGTTAATGGCTTTTCAGGTGCTGGCTGGTAGAGTCGTATTGGCTTTGCCTTCATATAAGCGAAAGCGCGATCAACTTTCCTGATCATTTCGTCGGGATTGAAATCACCGGCAAAAGCAATTACCATGTTGTTAGGCACATAATACTTATTATAATAGTCCCTGATGGCAATTAATGACGGGTTTTTCAGGTGCGCTATGGTACCGATTACGGTTTGCTGCCCATAATTATGGGTAGGAAACAAGGCGGCTAAAACTTTTTCCCCGACTTTTGAGTAGTCATCATCTAAAAGGCTGTTTTTTTCTTCATAAACAGCCTCCAGTTCAGTATGAAAGAGACGAAATACCGGATTACGGAAACGTTCTGCCTGTAAAGCAAGAAACTGATCTACGGCGTTAGATGGAAAGTCTTCATTATATTCTGTTCCTTCATAGAGCGTATGTGCATTGGTGGTTTTACCACCAATTGATTTCATCATCCGGTCGTATTCATTGGCAATTGCATAATTGGAAGCCTCGTTCGAGATTTTGTCAATTTTTGCATAAATCTCTTTCCGTTTTACCGGATCTACTGTTCCCCGGTATTGTTCATACAGGGATTCAATTTCATCCAGCAGCGGTTTTTCTTTATCATAATCAAGGGTACCGAATTTATCGGTACCCTTAAAAAGTAAATGTTCAAGATAATGTGCTAAACCGGTCGCCGTTTTCGGGTCGGTATTGCTCCCCGCCCGTACGGCTAGCCTGAATTCTATAACAGGATTTTGCGCATTTTGTGACAAGACTACGGTAAGTCCATTCTTCAAAGTGTAAAATCGCGATTTCGTTGGGTCGTTGGTGAGGTATTTGTAGGTGTAACCACCTGACACCGAACTTTTCCATTGAAAGGCAGACTGTGCCATTAAACCCGTATGCATAAGAAATACAATTGAGAATACGGTTAATCGGTAGCTCATCAGCATCTTCTGTGTTTTGTTAATTAAAAATTTTAACTAGTTCTGCGTTTAGCTCTTCACCCCGGAGGTTCTTAGCTACAATCTTTCCACTCGGATCTAAAAGAAGATTTTGAGGAACTGATGTCACCCCATACAATCTGGCTACTGCATTTTTCCAGCCTTTTAAATCGCTTACCTGAATCCATGGCAATCCATCTGCTTCAATCGCTTTTAACCAGGGCTCTTTTTTATCATCGAGTGAAACGGAGATGATCTCAAAATTCCGGTCTTTAAATTTATTGTAAGCCTTTAATACAGATGGGTTTTCTTCCCGGCAAGGTGCACACCAGCTGGCCCAAAAATCGACCAGAACATACTTCCCTCTTAATCCAGATAGGGTTACTGGCTGTCCCTTTGTATCATTCTGCGTAAAATCCATCGCCTGCTGGCCAATACCAGTTTTTTCGGCCATGGCCAATCGTGCCAATAAATTCCTGCCTGTAGGCGTACTCTTCATTCTTGGGCTCAAAAGCTTCAAATCGCTTTTTAGTTTTGCCAGTTCAACCGCGCCTTCGTTTCTTTCATTAATCAAGTCTAAACTAACGTATGAATCGGGATGCTGCTGAATAAAGGCATTGTGTACCTTTCCGATTTCACTATATAATAGCTGTAGTTGCGGTGCAAATTTATTTGGCGCACCTTCACTTGTATCGCCTTCTTTTTTGTTTCTGAAACTGGCCATCACTTGTTCATTCAGGGCCATCTGTTTCGCTTCCAGGGATTTTAACCGGGATTTTAAAATCAGGTAATCTGCTTGTGCAGGTCCGCCTTTAATGGTGGCATTGGCGATTTGTGTACCTACAATGCTAATTTTGGTGTTTTCCAAGAAAAATGTCTGATAATTTCTGGCAGAAAAATCATCATTTATGGCCATTCCTTTTTTTTCTGCTGGTTTTAAATTCAAGTAGGCCTTTACAACGGCATTTACCTTCCCTTTAAAGGAAAAAGTACCGTTTTTAACCACAGCTGAATCTGTAACTTCTCTTTCGGCGGTGCGATATTCCAGCATCACCTTCTGTCCATCGTTTTTTGCTGATATCTTTCCGCTGATGGAAAAGCCAGTCTGTGCGTTTACAGAACAAGCGGACAGTCCAATTACTGCGGTAACTAGTATTTTTAACATTGTCTTTTTAGGATTATTAGTGATTAACTTTAAGGATTGTTTTCCATACCTGGATTTTCATTGATTACTTTCTGAGGAAAACGGAGCGCAAAACGGTTTGGCTTTAAGGTAAATGTATTAGTAACCGTACCTGTTGCCGAGTATAATGTATGGGTATAGGTATTGGAACTAAAGAGCGGATCGACAGAAAGCCTCCTCATGTCAAACCATCGGTAACCCATGGCTGAAAATTCTCTGATGCGTTCATCAAGGATATATTTCAACAAGGGCAGCTGCTGATTGGCAATGGAAGCCGGTACCTCGTAGCTGTCTGACGGCAATCTTCTGATACGCAGGTATTCCAAATCCGTTTTTGCGCCAGACAAATCGTTGGTACGTGCCTTACATTCTGCACTTAGAAGATACAAATCCGGAACAACCACCCCAAATTGAATCGTGCTTGGGCTGGTCCTTCTGAGAAAACCCTCCGGGTACGCAGGACCAAAGACGGCATTTGATGAATAAAAATTCAGCCTAAAATCTGATGATTGGTATAAATCGATGGTTTTTTTATCGATTACAAGCGCATTCCCAAAAGGCAGGTCGTTATAACACTGTTTTCCATATATGTTTTCCTGAATTCCATCCAGGTTTGGATATGGAACTCCGAAATCATCAATTGGCGTAAATTGTCCTCCCGGTGCGAATGTTACGTTATAATCATAAAGCCCTACCGGGATGGATGCATTGGCCAAACCTTGTATTGATGCATTTAAATGGGGTAAAGCATCACTGTATTTACCCATAAAAACGTATACTTTTCCAAGTATTCCTTCAGCTGCCGGCCTCGACATCCGGACGCGGGAACTTACTTTTTGAGGCAGGTTCGGAATGGCGCTAACCAGGTCGCTTATAATAAAATCATAGACTTCTTTTACCGTTGCTCTTGTAAACTTGGTCTGCGTTACATCTGGTGCAGTCACAATCGGAAAACCCGGATCGGTAGCAGAAGTGCTTGCATTGTAAGGTTTTCCAAAATAATTAATCAGTAGAAAATAAGTCCATGCCCTACCTGCCATAGCTTCAGCCTTTATGGACGATTTTTGCTGTTCGGTTCCATCTGTGGCATTGGGCAATTCGGTAATAATTTTATTATAGGTGTAAATGTTTTTTAACGGGGCAGAAAGTTCGCCCGCATCTTCATTCGGTTCGTAGGTTACATCATCCCATCTGAACAATCGTTGTGTTCTTAAACTTTGCCCGCTAAAATAAGGTTCAATGGCAACCATTTCATCGCCCAGGGTTATTTGTGCGTTTGAAGAAATTTGATTGACCAAATCCACATTATTCAGTAGCAAGTTATAATCTGATACCGTTTGTGCAATCAGCTTGCCTTTCGGAGTTACTTCCAGAAAGGACTTTTTACAGGATAAAAAAACGGTCGTAGTTAAGGCAAAAATAACCGCTATTCTTATATTTTTAGATGTCTTGTTCATGTTTTTAGAATTTTACGTTTAAACCAAATGATACGGAGCCTTGGTTAATCCGCAGGTTCCTGAAGGCTAAACTCGCTTCCTGAAATTCCGGATCAATACCGTCTTTATTCGCTTTCCATAACATCAGGTTAGAAACCTGCGCACGTAAAGTAACCTGATCGGCTTTCAGCTTTCTAATCCATAAGGAAGGCAGGCTGTAGGAAAGCGTAATGTCGCGCATTTTAATATAAGATGCACTCACCACATTAATGTCTGCACGGCTGTAATAAGTAACGTCTCTGCGACTTTGAGCATCAGATGAATTGGCATCATACGAAGGGACGTTGGTAAACTTTTCATCCCCTGGATTTCTCCAGCGATCGGCAAAGTCGGCCAGCAGGTTACCGGTTTTAAACCCAAACCCAGTTCCCGCTTCATTTACATGCGTAATTCTCCCGGAAAAGGACTCCGATACGTCTTTTCGCATCACATGCCCAAGGCTGTACACGATGTTTGCACTTAAACTCAAACCACCATAAGTGAATACGTTAGATAAGCCTCCGTTCCAAACGGGCTGGTAAGTACCCATAAATTTTACATCTTCCGGTTTTCCAACGTAAGGTGCTTTAGTTACCGTTCCATCCGCTAGCCTGATTTGAGGATCCCCCATGTTGTCCAGACCAGCATACTGATAAGCGAAAATGGCAAACGCAGGGTAACCAGCCACATAATCCTGAGCTACTCTATCGTTCGCAGACGTAATAGGATATTGTTCATTTAGATTGGTAATGGTATTTTTATTATAGGCAATATTAAACGAAGTAGACCAGCTGAAACGGCCTCTGAGGTTTGAGCTGTTGATGCTCAATTCTATACCCTTGTTCTGTAAATCGCCAAGGTTTCCGATAATACTGGTGTAACCCGTAAATGTATTCGTGGGCAGGTTACCCAGTAAATTGCTCGTTTTCTTTTGATAAGCATCTATTGAACCACTGATCCGGTTGTTCAAAATCGCAAAATCCATACCCAGGTTGATTGTCCTGGTACTCTCCCAGGTTAGTTTGGGATTGGATGCCGTTGCAATGATCAATCCGGTTCCGCCTGGTAACCAGGGGCTTTCATAGCCCTGTAGAATATCATACGAAGAAGCTGTGCCGGGAGAAGGCGCGTTCCCTGTTAATCCATAGGTTGCCCTGACCGCTAAAGAGTTTAACCAGGTGGCCGGAGCCATAAACTTTTCACCGCTTGCCAGCCATTTTCCGCCCACACTCCAAACCGGTTTATTCTGTGCTGATCTATCCAGACCAAACAAGTTACTCTTATCCATACGTAAGCTTCCGTTTACCGAGTATTTCCGGTCATAGGTATAAGCGATGTTTGAATAATAGGATGAAAACCTGCTTCGATATTCACCCTGGGTAAAATAGTCACTAGGCAAAATACTACCAAAATAATCGTTTGGCATCACAGTTCCGGAAATACCACTCCTGGAAAGGGTCGCATAATCAATTGGAACGGAAGTCAGCAGTTTATCATTATAACCCCTCACCTTGCTGCCGTTTGTCATCGTTAACTGTTCTTGTGCTTCCTGCCCAATTAAAACGTTTAATTGATGCATATCCTGGTTCCAGCTATTGCTGTAATTCAACTGGTTTCTAATGGTCCAGTCCTGCTGACTGGTATTTCCTATTGAATATATACCACCTGTATTTGGCAAATAATAAATCGGTGTATCATCTACAGTTGGTGCAACTGTAAACTGGACAACTTCACTTCTTGCTCTATAGCTTCTTGCATCATCATAAATTTCAGATTTGCTGTTGCCTTTGTTAAAGCTGTAAGTACCCTCAAATTTTAAACCCTTAATCAGGTTTACATTAAGGCCCAAAATGTTCCTGCTAAAAAAGCTGTTGTTTTTAGTGGTGCCATAATTGAATTCATCAAGCGGATTGTAATCCAGGTTAATGCGGCTCCTGTTTTGAAAGTCAGTCCTCACATCTTCGCTAAGCGCTTGCACGTAGGGCATGGAAATGTTTCTGCCTGCGCCATCCTGAAACAACTGATAAGGGTAAAATTTATTATTGATGTCTATGGTCCGTTTGGCACTACTGACGTTATTGTTCAAATCGGTAATTAAGCTTAGCTGAACACGCTTGCCAAGTGAAAATTCCTGGCGCACATTTATTTTATAACTATTGTTTTCTTCACCCGGGCGATTGCTCATGGTGTTGGTATAAGCCGCAGAGCCATAAAAAGCATAATTGGTACTGCCGCCGGATAAGGTAACTGTATGATTCATTAATGAAGCATTACGGTACCATAGGTCTTTAATTTGCTGGCGATTATCGATATTAGCAAGGCTATCCAAGCTCGCTGAGGCCTGACCTGCAGAGATCAGTCCACGGTATTTATTGTATAAAATCACTTCGTGTGGCGCAATTCCGGTACCCAATGGTGCATATGCGGTCACCGATTCCCAGGGATTTAACACGGGATCAAAATATTGAGTAGCGGCGTCTATAAACTGCCTGCTGTTTAACGTAGGCAGATAATTCAGGTCAGGCTTGCCCTGGAAGTTGAAAAATGCATCGTAAGTTATCCGTATGCGATCACCTTTCACGCCTTTTTTTGTGGTAATAACAATTACGCCATTGGATGCCCTTGCGCCCCAGATCGAAGCAGCAGTTGCATCTTTTAATACCGTTACATCAGCTACATCTTGCGGATTAATCGTTGATACATCATTCAATGGAATACCATCTACTACAAACAAAGGGTTACGGTTGGTGCCAACATAGGCATCATTGGTCTGGTTAGCATTGCCCGGAATACCAATCGTCGATAAACCACGTATTAAAAATGGACTCTGACGTGCGCCTGGTGAATTGTTTACGGTTAAACCCGGCACTAATCCATCCAGCCGTTGCAAAATATTCATGCTACCGGTACGGGCACTTACTACAGCCATATCGGGCTTAGCAAAAGACCCTGCACTGCGCTCTTTTGAAATGGTCTGATAACCGGTACTTACCGTAACATTAACTTCGGCCAGGTTTTTTGAGTCAGGTTCCAATCGTATTACGCCCAAATCTGCTGCTGCTTTGACAACCTTTGTCTTATATCCCATGTATGAAAAAATGAGGTAGGCATCCTCATCTATGCGTTTAACTGAAAATTCTCCGTCCGGGTCAGTTAAGGCTGCAACCGTTACACCCTTAAAATCACGAATGGGGTCGTCATTATCATGAAAATTGCCCTGCTTAATTGGAAAACCTGCAGAAATGGTTACGCCAATTACAGGAACTCCTCTTTCATCTACCACTTTCCCACTAACCGTGATACTGGAAAAATAATCAGCAAGACCACTGATTGCGGATTTTCTGTTCTTTTCCTTTAATGTGATGATTTTCCCCTCTATGGAATACTCCACATTTAGTTCTTTTAGAACTGCTGACAGGGCATTGTCCAAACTTTCGTTGTTTAGATTAACACTGACTTTTTGATTCTGGGAAAGTTTATTGAAGTCGTAATAGAAGTCGAATCCGCTTTGTTTTCTGATTTCCTTAAGAACAGCAGAAAGCGGTGCATTAGTTTTGTTTAAAGTAATGCGCTGGCCAAATGTTGCGGCACTGACCTGCATTAAGCTTGCTATTAATATAACGGTGGTTAAGCGCATAGTTAACAGAATTTTACGGTATAGCCTTTTAGGTATACCAAATTTTTTAGTAGAAATTTGATACATTTACGTTTAGTTTGGTTGTAGCAGTTTGCCTCTCGTCGTCGAAAACTATCGGCATGCTGCTGTTAGGAGTTGATTTCTTAATAAATTGTGCCAAACACAGACCAGGAGTAGCTATACTTCTGGTTTGCTTATTCCTTTAATTTTGCCGTCGTAAAAATAGATTCATGTTTGTTGGGTTTAAAACGAATGTGCCGATTGCGTGTCATCCGTTAGTGAATGAATTGTTAATTATTATATTTTAAGGTCTATTGTAATTGATAATTGAATTATTTTGTGATAAAAATCTGCTTTCCTTTTATAATGAAATGTACCTGACCCGACGCTTCAATGGATTTGAGGACTGCTGATAACGAATTCTTTCTCGAAACCCAGCCCCCCGAACGAACATTATCAGAAATAGCATCCTCATAAATTACCTCCACATTATACCACCTGGCGATTTTACGCATGGCGATTTTAAATTCCACCCCATCAAGGTTGAAATCGCCATTTTTCCAATCGATGCTGCTGTCCACGTCAATCTGGTTAACTTTGATGGTCTTCCCATCGTTTACAGATTGTTCACCCGGCTTGAGCATTTGTTCCTTTTTTCCAGTCCTCACTTTTACCGATCCCTGGAGCAAAGTTGTCGACACCGCAGCTTCATCGCTATAACTGTTGATGTTAAAATGAGTTCCCAGAACTTCTACTTCCTGTTTTTCTGTTTTTACAATAAACGGATGCTTCTTATCCTTGTGAATTTCAAAATAGCCTTCACCATGAAGGGTAACCACACGACGCCCATTTTCAATAAGAGAGGTGGCGTAAGTCAAACTTGACGCTGCATTTAAATAAACCATGGATCCATCTGGTAAGCGAACCTGGTAGGTTTCTCCATTTGCGGTAGATAAAGTATTTTTTGTTCCGGAAGGGGAAGTTCCATCTTTGATTTCATATACCAGACTGCCATTGGAAGATTTGGTAATGGTAACACCTGCCTCCTGGGCAAGCTTGCCGCTCGCAGCCCCCGCCAGTTGGATTTTTTTACCGTTTGCCAAAGTTAGTGTTGCACCGACCGTTCCGGGAGCCACATCATGCACAACCGCATTAGTATCCTTTACATCGACTCCCCGATTACGATTTAAAAAGTAAATTGCTAAAAATACAATGACAACAGATGCTGCAACAGTAAGAATACGCGGCCAAAGATTTGAGTGTTTTGCACCTGCCTCGTCGATCTGTTCCATCAAGTCTTCCCAACTTTTCATGCCAATACCATGAATACGGGTAGCATGGGCATCAGAAATATCTTTTTCTGACATTCTCGCCGAAGCTTTTCCATAGGATTGCTCCAATAAATTTCTTTCCTCGTAAGTCGCTTCTCCCGAAAGATATTTATCAATTAAGTGGTCTAGGTCTTGTTTGGAATTTTCCATAGTCTGGTTCTAATTACAAGACGCAAACATTTACCTCAGGGGGACATTTTTAATAAAGATTAATTAACAGAAAATTAACAACGAATAATTATGCTCTCCTAAATCCTGTGGTGTATCACTGAAATCAACGCCATTGAGATTCCGGCGTAATTTCCAAGCTTCAGTTTTAAGACCTTAATCGACCTGTGAATTTGCTTTTTTACGGCTTCTTCACTCATATTCAACTTCATGGCGATTTCTTTATTTGTCAGAAATTCTTTCCGGCTCAGGTTGAATACTTCTTTCATTTTTTTGGGTAGTTGCTCAATTTCCAGATCAATTAACCGGATTAATTCCCGTTCGTCGATGTGTTCGACTGTTGCATTATCCAATTGATTTAATTCTGTTATGAGAATGTCGACAAAATCAGGATTCGCCTTTTTCTTACGTATTAAACTAAAAATTCTATTCCGGACAGCAACAAAGAGATAACCATTTAAATTTGTTTTGATTTCTAAATCACTTGCTTTTGCCCAGATAGAGAAAAAAGTGTCCTGAACCAAATCTTTTGCTTCATCCTCATTTCCCAAAATTTTAAAAGCATGCAGGTAAAGTATGTGCCAGTTTCGCCTGTAAACTTCAGTAAACGCGAGTTTATCCCGTTCCTTTAATAAAAGAATTAATTCTTCATCAACAAGTTCGCTGTAATTATACATTTCATTCACACCCACGCTTAATTCGATTGGCTTTTATTCTTTGGTGATGGTTTCAGGATAAGTGTGGTTTAAAGTTAAACAAAATCTGCCACCAATGATAACCAATTCTTTTGTAATACTAGGTGTTATTCATATTTTGCACCATTTAACGGTTTTTGTATTGTCCAGATTGTGGCCGCACGTTAACTGGAAGTGCTTCTAAAGGCAGGCCCGGATATTATTATTACTACCATTGTAAGCCTCCATATAAAGCTAGGTTTAAAGCTGATGGAGTATAAAGACTTCGTTCGTGAGTTACAAAAATTTGTTCCGAAACCAGGAATGGCAGAATTATACAAACAAATGGTCTGTGATACCTTTGGTGATAATAAAAGAATTTTGATGAAAACAGAAAGCAACTAGTTGCCGAGATTGTAGATCAGAATAACATGCTGACCAAAATCAGGTCTTTGTTATTATTTGATGATATTGATGTGGCTGATTATAAAATCATGAAATCTAAGTGTGAAGAGAAGATTGTAAGACTTGAAGCACAGTTAAAAGGATTAAAAGATCAAGCCAATGCAAAAACAGAGGTAAGCAATATAGTTGATGAAGCTTTAAAAAGGTTCAAAAAGCTCGCTGAATTGTATTCAAACGGCGATATTGAAGCAAAACGTTATATTATCGGTTCGATCTTTCCCGAAAAATGGACTATTTCAGAAATAAAGGTCGAACCAGTAAGGCCAATCTTGCTGCGCAACTTATCTACCAGATTAACAACTGATTATCACATAAAAAAGCCGAAGTTAGAACTAACTCCGGCTTGGTACCCAGCGCCGGAGTCGAACCGGCACGGTTTCCCACAGGTGTTTGAGACCAGCGCGTCTACCAATTCCGCCAGCTGGGCATTCGTGTTGGACGGGGTTGCAAATGTAGATAACGAAAGCCTAAATCACAAAATTATTTTCAATTAATTTTAACTAACTGAAAAACAATTATTTTGGCCTCTCGTCTTTTAATTTTCGATCAACTACAAAGGGCATAAATGGTAAAAGTGATGCTAAAAAGATCAAAACAGCTTTACCAAACTTCCATTTCTGCTCTTGCCAGGCTAGAACTAAGGTAGCAGCATATAATACAAATAACAAGCCATGCGCCCATCCTGTATATTTTACATATAAAGGAAGGTTGACAAAGTATTTTAGCGGCATGGCTACAAATAATAAAAGCAGGTAAGATATTCCTTCTGCTACGGCCACTTTACGAAAAATAGAAAGGGAACTGTTCATTGATCTGATTGTTTTATCCGAAAGTAAAACAAAGCTTTTGCCTCACAAAAACTAAAAAATGATTTTACAATAGAGTGTTTTACATGATAGAGGTGAAAGGTTAGGGTTTTAGAGGTTAAGATTTCAACAGTAGCAATTCGAAATCTGTTAAGTATCTTTCTGCATCAACTACAGAGGCTGCAGAAGTAAAGACACAAAGGACACAGCGTCGTCATTCGGGTATTGCGACATATCTTCGGACCTCAGACCTCGCCCCCCTGACTTTCTAACCAGTCTCATTTTTTACCACAGAGCGCACTGAGTGAAAGCACAAAGGAAGCTGAGTTATCATTCAGGTATTGCAACATATCTTCGGACCTCAGACCTCGGATCCCGGACTTTCTAACCAGTCTCAGTTTTTACTACAGCGCGCACTGAGTGAAAGCACAAAGGAAGCTGAGTTATCATTCAGGTATTGCAACATATCTTCGGACCTCAGACCCCGGACTTTCTAACCAGTCTCATTTTTTACTACAGAGCGCACTGAGTGAAAGCACAAAGGAAGCTGAGTTATCATTCAGGTATTGCAACATATCTTCGGACCTCATACCTAGGACCCCTGACTTTAAATCATTACCCTTAAGCCAATTTCTCCCTGATTCGGTCGATATACTTCTGACGATAAAAATTATCCTTTATAGCAGGCAACAGCGCATCAGACTCCTCTGGATTACTGTCGAACTGCTTTGTGAGATCAAGTAATTCGTTAGTTAAATCCTTTTCTATCGCTTCAACATCGAGTTTTACCTGCGTGCTCTTTTCTACATCAGGCTCAAATTCCAAGTCCATTAAAGCTTCATTAATATCCATCATGTCCATTAAAAAAGATTGCGGCAATTGATAAGCTTCATCAGCTTCTACAATTCCTTTTAATTCCAATACATATTTTAAGCGTTTTTTAGCATTGCTCAACGTTTGGTAAGCCTTATTGTTCAATGTAGATAGATCCAATACTTCCTGCTGCTTCTCTGCGCTTTCATTGGCATAAAAATCGGGGTGAAACTGTTTGCTTAAAGCGTAAAACTTTGCTTTTACCGCATTTTGATCTGGATAAAATTGAACCGGTAATTCGTAAAAATCGAAATAGTTGGTATCTGATGCTGCTACACTCATGATGTATATTAAATTAAAAAGCCGCAGATGTACAGATCAACTAATCAGACCTGCGCATCTGCGGCAATAATATAAATTTGGTTTTACTTACCGAAAGATTTTAAAATATCATTACCAAAAGCAAACACCATTAAACAGATCAGGATCACAAAACCTACAATCTGTGCCTTTTCCAGTACTTTTTCGCTTACAGGTTTGCGTTGGATCATTTCAATTAAAAGAAATACAACATGGCCACCATCTAAACCAGGGATAGGCAATAAATTCATAAAAGCCAAAGCCATCGAGATCAATCCCGTCAATGTCCAGAATTTAACCCAGTCGAAAGTGCTGCCATATACTTTTGCAATACCAATCGGACTGCTGATGTTACGCGCACTTAATTTACCGGTAATCATTTTTCCAATACCTTTAGCATTATCTACAAAAGTACTCCAGGCCATGTTAGCGCCTACAGGAAACGATTCTATAAAGCCAAAATCTACATGTGCAGTTTCAGGCATTTTCAGGTTAGGAATAATTCCAATTGTACCGTCTTTACTTACTTTAAGATCGAACGTTACCTCTTTTCCCTTGCGTAATGCTTTAACAGTAATGGGTTTTAACTTATTTGTAGAAACCTCTTCCTTAAACTGATCGAAAAAAGTGATTGGTTTTCCATTAACTGATAAAATACTATCACCTGGTTTAATACCAGCTGAATAAGCCGGATATACTGGTTTCTCAAATTTTCTACCAAATAGATTATCAAAAAATGATGGTTTATCTGCTTTTTCATCGGGCGCACTTACCTTTTCCACACGCTCCATGATGTATCGTGGAGAGATAAAATTTTCCTTATCGTTTTTCGATATTTTATTTAGAATGGTATCGGGAACAGAAATATAAAGGGTTTTATTTTCTCTTAAAATAGTCAATTGCGCACCATCAAACAATACTTTGCTTGATATCGCATCTTCAAAACGGATCAGTTTATTGCCATTGATGGCCAAAATCTTGTCTCCGTTTTTCAGTCCTATTTCCTTACCAATTGTACCTACAGAAATACCATCGTTCAGTTTACTGTTAACGGTATAATTTTGCCCAATGTTGAAGGTTAACATCCAGAAGATGAAAATACCTACAATTACGTTTACGATAATCCCCCCGAGCATGACGATTAGACGTTGCCAGGCTGGTTTAGAACGGAATTCCCAAGGTTGCGCAGGCTGTGCCATTTGCTCGGTATCCATACTCTCATCAATCATCCCTGCAATTTTCACATAACCGCCAAGTGGCAACCATCCCACCCCATATTCAACATCACCTTTTTTGAAACTGAAAAGTTTGAAACCCCATGCATCAAAAAATAAATAAAACTTTTCTACTTTAATACCAAATGCTCTGGCTGCCAAGAAATGTCCTAATTCGTGTAATATTACCAATAAAGACAATCCGAGCAGCAGTTGCCCCGCCATAATCAATCCATTCATATTCGCTTATAAAATTTTTATGTTAGATGTTAAACTTTACTTTTTGTTACTAATCTGCCGGCTAAGATACGGCTATGTTTGTCAGTTTCTAAAAAATCGTTCAATTGTGGTTTTTCAACAAAACCGATTTCTTCCATACACTGTTCGATCACCTCGCTCATTTGCAGGAAACCAATTTTATCTTCCAAAAATGCCGCAACCACAATTTCATTTGCCGCATTTAAAATACAGGGCATATTCCCGCCCTTTCTTAAGGAAGTGAATGCCAGGTCTAGATTTCTGAATGTTGTCAGATCTGCCTTTTCAAAGCTGAAACTCGGATAATCTAAGAAGTTAAAACGCTTAAAATTGTTTTTTAGCCTATCGGGATAATTTAATGCGTACTGGATAGGCAATTTCATGTCAGGAACACCCATCTGTGCTTTCATAGAACCATCGGTAAACTGAACGATGGAGTGAATGATTGATTGAGGGTGGACAATTACATCAATCTGATCAACATCGAGGTTAAATAGCCATTTTGCCTCGATTACTTCCAAACCTTTATTCATTAACGATGCCGAATCGATCGTAATTTTTGCACCCATTACCCAGTTGGGATGTTTTAGAGCCTGTTCTTTTTTTACGTTTGAGAGGAAATCTTTTGTTTTACCTAAGAATGGTCCGCCGGAAGCCGTTAAATAAATTTTCTCGATCTCATTTTGCTCCTCGCCAACCAGACATTGAAATATGGCCGAGTGTTCAGAATCAACCGGTAAAATTTTAACCTGATGTTCAGCCGCCAGTTGCGTAATCAGTTCGCCTGCAACCACCAGGGTTTCTTTATTGGCTAAAGCAATGTTTTTCCCTGCTTTTATGGCTGCAATGGTTGGTTTTAATCCTACCGAACCCATTAATGCAGTAAGCACCACATCGCTATCCGGATAAGCTGCAACTTCAGCTAAAGCAGTTTCGCCAGCCAAAACTTTTATATCAAGGCCAAACAAAGCCTCTTTAACTTCGTTATATTTGCTTTCATCACAAATTACAACAATCGCAGGCTTAAATTCCTTCGCTTGCTGAATGAGTAATGCAGAATTCTTCAGTGCTGATAACACAGCTACTTTAAAAACTCCAGGATGATCCCTGACCACTTCAAGTGCTTGTGTACCTATGCTCCCTGTTGAACCTAATATGGTTATTCTTTTCAAATCTTTTTAATATCGTTTGCTTAATTAATTAAGCTTTATTTATCGCGCCATGGTTTGTGTCCTCACGAACCATTCTAGTTTCGTTTCGTGAGGACACGAACCGATGCGGTATTTATTTATTTTATTGAACTTCTATTTCTGTCATTCTGAACGCAGTGAAGAACCCGGAGGCTCTGCGAAGCAAATCTTTAATCAATAAAAGTCCTTTACTGCTGCCATGGTTCGTGTCCTCACGAACCACTATTCGCATTTCGTTTCGTGAGGACACGAATCGAGGCAGTTGAGATCTATCTAGATAGATTTCTCGACTGCGTTACACTTCGCCCGAAATGACTACTCGTTGTTAAACAATATATTTCTCCAACCCATCCACCAGTTTCCTATCATTACTCAATCGCGGCACTTTATTCTGTCCACCTAGTTTCCCTTCACTTTTCATATAATTTACAAAGGCATCTTTTTGCAAAGTACGTATAATCAACGGCTGCAAGATATTTCCTTCAATCAGGTCAAAGTAATAAATATTTTTCTTTTGCAAAGCCTCATCCACCTTTTTACTAAAATTGGTCAGATTTTTCGGTGGAGATGAAAACTCCACAAACCATTCGTGATAAGGCAGTTGACCTTCTTCGGGATTAACCTGTGGCGCTACGGTAAATTCTGTAATTTCTACCTGCTCATCATTGGCCACACTCAAAATGGCCTGTTCCACCTCTTCCCCTATTACATGCTCGCCAAAAGCAGAAATAAAATGTTTAATCCGCCCGGTAACTACGATTTTATATGGATTTTTTGAAACAAACTTAACGGTATCACCAATACTATAACCCCACAAACCGGCATTCGTATTTAAAATTAGGGCGTAGTTGGTATCCAGCTCAATCTCTGCAAGCGATAACCTTGTTGCCTGATCATTATAATATTCATCTGCTGGTACAAATTCGTAGAAAATACCTGCATCAGCCAATAACAATAAACCTTTATCTTTTTGCGAATCCTGATAAGCGATAAATCCCTCTGAGGCGGGATAGGTTTCGATGGCATCAACTTTTCTACCGATACTCTGCTCAATTTTTGCCCGGTAAGGCTCAAAATTCACTCCACCGTAAATAAAGAGACTAAAATTCCTGAATATTTCAGAAATTTTCTTTCCTCCCGATTTTTCTGAAAGCTTATCGAAATACATCTGTACCCAGGGTGGAATACCAGAAATCAGGGTCATGTTTTCATTGATGGTTTCCTCTACAATGGCATCTACCTTTTGTTCCCAATCTTCAATGATATTGGTTTCATAAGAAGGTAACCGGTTTTTTTGCAGATATGCAGGTACATGGTGCGCTACAATACCTGATAAACGGCCCACATTGATTCCATTTTTCACGCTCAACACCGGACTTCCTTGCAAAAAGATCATCTTTCCGTTTACAAAATCAGCCTTCCCGGTCTCATTGATATAGGTTAAAATGGCATTCCGGGCAGCTTTGATATGCTCAGGCATCGATTCTTTAGAAAGCGGAATATATTTTACACCTGACGTAGTACCTGATGTTTTGGCAAAATAAAGTGGCTTGCCTTTCCAAAGCACATCGGCTTCACCGGCTACCACCCGGTCTACATAGGTCTTTAATCCTTCATAATCCTGAACCGGGACATATTTTTTAAAATCAGCATAAGTTTTGATATCAACAAAATGATGATCTTTCCCAAACGCCGTATTTTCAGCCGCTTTAACGAGCCGCCTTAATATTTTATTTTGAGCATCAACGGCATTATATTTCCATTTGCTGATCTGCCAGACTGCAAATGCCGCAAAGGGTTTACTTAACGCTGCTTTTAATCCCATTTTTATTTACTTAATCTTAAAGTTGTCGTTTTTAATAATAATCTGATATGCTTCTTCACTTAATTTATCATTTTTAAATGAAAATTTAGCAAATGCTTCGATAAATCTATAGAAATTGGATTGGTAAGATTGAACATCTAAGCCTACCAGTGTCATCACATTTTGATTTTCGCCTTTAATCCCGGTATATATAAAATCAACTCTATCAAAATAAAAATGATAAAAAGCTACATTTTTAAAGTTCTCATTAAAATTGATTTCAACATTGACCTTTGAAATTTCTAATCCGTCTTGTTCTAAGAATCTGGTGACAACCCTATTAGGAGACTGCTTTGGACTATCTAAAAACAATACAATTAAGTTTGTTTTGTAACCGGCCTTTTTTGCTATCTCTATAAAAGTTTTGAATGAAGAATTATTAAAAACAGTTTCGAATACGATATTTTTACGTTCAATGATTGCCTGATCGAATACACTTTTAGTTCTATCTTTATAGACATCGGTCATAATTACCTCAAATCCTGCGAAATCATTCAACCTAGATCTTATGAAACTAGATTTTCCAGCTGCATTCGGACCGGTAATTACAAAAAATTCAGGTTGGGGCATATTTAAGAAATCCTTTCCTGAAAAGTATCTACGATTTTTATTGGATGCCCATCCTGATCGTATTTAACTTCGAAAAGCACTAAAAAAGTTTCTCCTGTAGGCATTTCCTTTCTCCAGTATTCACTGTCATTCGCCGCTTGATAATAATATGGATTACCAAGCTCAAATGCTTTTTGCCTACCTAAATCGGCAAAATTGTTTAGATTACTTAGTATTTTATCTATTAGCATATCTCTCAGTTTAAACTATATTATGTAAAATATCAGGATGCTGATCGCCTTTATATTCGCTTGAGATTTTGCGATATGCAACCGTTAAAGCCACACTAGAAAGTGGAACAATAATAAATGAACTTAAAATATTCACAATAAAGGCAATTAAAGGCCATTGCAAATAGTTTAATAATAGGTAAATTAGATATCCTCCACCTAAAACAACCAATAACAGTAATATCTTAGTGAAGTTTCCTTTGGTAGTGGCCAAACTCAATTTAATCGAATCAAATGGCGTAGCACCTTTATCGATAATAAAAAATGGAAAAAATGAAATCCTTAACCAGGTGATAAAAATGGCAATAATGCCCACAGAAATGGCGACATTTTTAACAATCGATAAATTAATTCCGGTGTAAATAAAAGGAAAAGCAACCAAAATTACGACCAGATAAACACCTAAAATACAACCTACAAAATAAAGGGTAGCAACCAGAAACCTGATAATCTGTTGTCTGGTTGGAAGTGTATCAACAATCTTGACATCATTTTCTTCATCGTCCATTAAATGGAAGATATACTTAAACAGCGAAAGATTTATGGTGAAATAAAGCAACACGAAAATAATCACCATGATCACGCTTAAAGCCTTGCTCACATCCTTAATAAAGAAGGCCATCAAACTTGATGCGCTAGCAGTGATAAACATCAGAAAACATAATGTAGCAATCGAGAAATAGTGTTTTCTGGTAATGCCCCATGCTTTTTGTATGACATCGTTAACGGCAAAAGTACTTTCTTTTAAATAATTGATCATTGTTATTTGAATACCACACGTTTAAATAAATCCTGTATAAATCCTAAACCATAAGCAGTTAATTGGATAAACGAAGATATAATGCTCAAAAATGCAACTTTTAACGATTTATTTACAGACCATGAATGAAAAAATATCAACATAAAGTAAATCAATAAGAAGAAGTTACAAACATATGCCAATGGAGGATAGATAAAGTTACATAAAATAGTGAAACCAAAACCCAAAGTAAACAAGGCAGGAAAAAAGTGGACAGGTTTTAATTCTTTAGGAAAGTGTTTATAAATATTGATTCTGGCCCTGCCAAAAAAGTGCAGTTGTTTATAAAACTGGCTGAAACTCGTTCTACGTTTATGGTAAACCTTTGCATCTGGAATTAGCCCGATTTTAAAACCATTTTCATGGATGCGGATGCTGTATTCAATATCTTCGCCCAAACGGGTTAAAATAAAGCCACCAACCTTTTCCCAGGCCTGGCGTGAAACGCCCATGTTAAAGCTGCGCGGATGGAACTGCCCCACATGTTGTTTGTTTCCACGGATGCCGCCGGTGGTGAAAGGTGAAGTCATGGCATAGCTGATTGCTTTTTGCACAGGCGTAAAACTATCATGTGCCGCATCTGGACCACCATAAGCATCTAAATGGTGCTCATACAGATAGTTTTTAACAATCTCTAAGTAATTAGCCGGAACGAGAATGTCTGAATCAAAGATAACGAAATAATCACCTTTGGCCCTTTCAAAACCAAAGTTACGGGCGAAACCTTGTCCGGCATTTTCCTTGAAATAATATTTAACATCCAGTTTATCTGCATAAGAAGCCACAATTGCCTTTGCATCGTTTTTCGAACCATCTTCAATCACCAACACTTCAAACTGTAAATAAGTCTGTTTGGTTAAGGTGTTTAACAGTTCGTCAATTTCCTGTGGACGATTGTAAAGGGGAATAATGATGGAGAAAAACATGCTTTGGAGGTTGAAGGTTGAGGGTTTAACGGTTTAGGGTTTAGGGCGTATAATAAAACCTTACGCCTTAGATCTTTCGCCTTATACCTTCTTTTCTATCAAATATTGATTTCTTTCTGGCGCATTGCGGGTTACCAATTCGGCGACAAAACCTGTTAAGAACATTTGAGAGCCTACTATAATAGCAACCAATGCAATATAAAATAACGGTTGGTCAGTAATTTCTCTCTTGTAAGGAACGTGAGCAGCAAGGTGATAGAGTTTTTCACCGATCATCCATAGCGCCATAAAAGTACCAATAAGAAAACTTAAAACACCCAGCGAGCCAAAAAAGTGCATCGGGCGTTTACCAAATTTACCCACAAAGAAAATCGAGAGTAAATCTAAAAAGCCATTGATAAACCTGCTGAAACCAAATTTGGTTGTGCCATATTTACGTGCACGGTGCTCAACCACCTGCTCGGCTATTTTGCTAAATCCGGCCCATTTGGCAATTACCGGGATGTAGCGGTGCATTTCGCCATATACCTCTATGGTTTTAATTACATCGCTCCGGTAAGCCTTTAAACCACAGTTAAAATCGTTCAGTTCGATACCACTCATTTTACGTGTAGCAGCGTTGAAGAGTTTAGTCGGTATGGTTTTGGTAATCGGATCGTAACGTTTTTTCTTCCAGCCCGAAATGAGGTCTAACTTTTCTTCTTTAATGCGGCGGTATAATTCCGGAATTTCATCAGGGCTATCCTGAAGATCGGCATCCATGGTAATGACCACATTGCCCTGCGTAGCCTCGAAACCCACGTTCAAAGCTGCTGATTTGCCGTAGTTACGCCTAAATTTGATGCCTTTTATAGCAGAGTTTTGAAGCCTTAATTCTTCAATTACCGCCCAGGATCTATCGGTGCTACCATCATCAACCAAAATAATCTCATAGCTGAAATTATTTTCGTTCATCACTTTATCAATCCAGGCCGTTAATTCCGGCAGGGATTCATCTTCATTAAATAAGGGTACTACAACTGATATATCCATTTAGTGATTTGAGACTTGAGATTTGAGATTTGAGATTTTCCCAACCAAATCCTTTACAAAATTAAAACGTGCAAATTTCATCAAATTAAATGATAAAACCTGCACGTTAAAAATTTTACAGAAGAAATTAGTCTTCTTTTGGAAACGAGTTTAATGTAACTGGTGATTTTCTTTTTAAAATAGCAGCCAGTATTAGCGAAAGTACGCCATACAACGCAAGTGAAACACCAAAACTGGTAAATATATTTTTAAAAGTCGGCTCAAGTTTTTCCTGCATATTACCTGCTTTAGCCATCGCTTCATCAATTTGTTCGCTGGCCATTCCAAATTTCTCCATCATTGCTCTTTGTGCAGTTTCAATAGCATCTGCAGCCTTCGCCGGAAGATCAGGATCAATAAATTTCATTAATACTACGTTGTAAAGTGTAGCCGTTAATGCCAAAATTAATGAAACGATTAAAAAAGCTTTGAAAGCTTCACCAAATGTCCAAAAACCACCAATTTCTTTACGAATGTTAATTCCTACTACAACCAACAAGGCAATAAACAAAACAAATATTAATATTTGCGCCACAAAACTGGTGTAAATTAATACGGGATCGATAAAATGTAAGGTTAAAGATAAAATGATTGAAACCGCAGCCAGCATCAATCCATTTTTCAAAGCAAGTTTGGTAATAAGAGCACTCTTGTCCATTTTTTTTGTTTTTTTAGTTATTGATTGTTGTGATCAATGTATAAGATGCAGCATCGAAAGCTTTGTTACGGCTAAACTGAATTAATTCTTTTTCAGTTTCCTTACTACCTTCTACATCCAGGAAGAAAGCCATAAAAGGCACAAACAATTCCTGCATTTCTTCGCTGATATTTAATTTTTCAGCCGCTTTACAAATCTCTTCCACACTACTTTCGGCCAGTTGCTGGTTGCTGATCAGTTCTTCGTAAATTTCAAATTCATCCTGAAACTCATCGTCTTCTACCAACAAAAATTCTTTTAAGAAATCGCCCAGTTCAGGATCTAAATCTTCATCCTTGCACTCTTTAATATAAAGCAAAAGATTTAAAAGTTCGGTTCCCCTATCGATAGTTTCTTCTTCAATATTTGCCCATTCATCGCTCTCCAGATAGTCATCTTCCAGTTTCTGTACATCGCTACTGAAGAAATTCACCATCAGTAAATCGAAAAATACTTCGCGTAACTCTTCAAATTTCGGATGAGAATCGAAAACCGCATCAAAAGCAGTAGCCTTATCTAAAAAGTTAACATCAAGCTCAAAAGCAGCCAGTAATTCTGTTTCAAAACCTTCCACATTGATGGCAGAAACCTCAGCATATTTATTAATTGAAGCGCTTAGCGCTTGTTTTACTCTATTATCCATGATTAAGATTTTTAAGATTATGGGATTTTAAGATCATTAAATCAATCCGTCATGCTGATCCGATAGCTATCGGATTTATTTCAGCATCTATATACAATAGCAGTTAAGCTCTTTTCAGTTAACTTTCCGAATACTGATTATTATTACAAACCAATTTTACCTTACCGGTAAGTTTCGTACCCAATAACGGATTATTTGCCGATTTAGAATAGTTGCTGGCTGAATTATACAACCATTTTTCGCTTGTATTTACTACCGTGAAATTAGCCTCTGCCCCCTCTTCGATTACCGGAACGGTTAAATTTAACAATTTACGTGGATTAATGGATAATTTCTCTGCAATTAAGGCAATATCCAATCCGGCTTTTAACAACAATGGCAATACGGTTTGCAAAGCAATAATGCCATAATGGGCAATTTCGAACTCTACATTTTTAAATTCTATCTCCTCTGGACGGTGCTGAGAAGTAATGGCATCAATAGTTCCATCTTTTAAACCGGCAATTAATGCTTTTACATCTGCTTTTCCACGCAATGGCGGTTTAACCTTATAATTGCTGTCAAAATCGCTTAAAAGTTCTTCTGTAAACACCAGGTGATGCGCGGTTACATCGCATGAAACCTGTACACCATCTTTCTTTGCCTTACGGATTAAAGCCACAGCACCTGCAGTTGAAATATTGCTGATGTGGATTTTGGTTTCGTTATAGGAAGCCAGGAAAATATCGCGTGCGATGTGCATTTCTTCGGCTAATGCCGGCAAACCTTTCATCCCCAGAAGCACTGAATTTTTACTTTCGTTAATCTGCGATTTACCTGCGATTGATTTATTTTCGGGATAAACCATTAACAAGGCATCAAATACTTTAGCATATTGTAAGGCCCTGCTCATAAAACCATCGTCCTGCAAGGCTTTATCGCCATCAGAAAAGGCCACGGCACCTGCTTGCTGCATATCGAAAAGTTCAGCCAGTTCTTTTGCCTCCCGGTTCTGACTAATGGCTCCAACCGGAAAAACATCAACCAGATTGTTTTTGGCTTTGTTTACGATATATTCTACCTGAGATTTCGACTGCACCACCGGACTGGTTTGCGGTAATAAGGCCAAACCTGTAAAACCGCCGGCTTTTGCGGTTTGAGTTAACGTTTCTATATCTTCCTTCGTCTCAAAACCCGGATCGCCTGCTACACAGTTTAAATCGAAAAACCCAGGTGTTAAAAAAGCATCCTGACCATCAAAAACGGTTTCATCTTTATTGGCAGTTAATTTACCTATGTTTTTAATTTTACCATTTTCTACCCTGACATCGCATTGTTGACTGTTAAATTTACTTTGCGGATCGGCAATGGTCACATTTTTAACCAGGAGATTCATATTGTTTTTTTTGTGTTGTTAAAAAATCGGATGAGCAAAATTTCTGCTGCAATAAAAATCAGCGACAAAATTAGACAAAGTTTCCATAAAGTTTGTCCGATTTTATGGCTACCGGCAATTAATTTAACGGCGTCTTTATCGGTATCAAATATTTTCAGATTACTTTTACCAGCTAATTGTTCCAATTCTGATTTGCTTAAGTAATGTAAATCAGATTCGGTACGTCCATTGTTAAAGCTATAAACCGCAAGCAGCGAATCTGCAAGTTTTAAATTGTAAAAGCCAGCATTTTTAATCTGATCGGCAATATAGATCAATGTTTTGCCATCTGCCTGACGTATTTCAGGGATCGCTTCAAAATAATCAGCTGTAATTTTTAAACTCTGGTTTTTACCTATAGCGATTTTTTTACTGGCTAATGTATTATCGTTGCCAATATGATAATATAGCGGTACTTCATTTCCCGCACTTAGGGCTAAACGATAAACTAAAGGAACAAAAACCGGGTGACGTGCCAGATTTCCATCATTAGCATTCAAGCCAGTGGCTGATAAATAAACCTGACCGTTTCCTACCCCATATTTAGAGAAAAAAGCCTTTCTGCCCGGCAACAACATGATATCTTCTTTGTTCGATGTATTTTTCTCCACAAAAGAATAATAACGAGAAACAGTTGGGAGATCCAGATTTTTGGGAATGTCTTCAAAAACAGTTTTGAAAATCGGGTTTTGCAGGTCAATATGGTCAACCTTATTTGGAGTAGTATTTAAACCTTGGATAGTAGGAAGCGATAATCCGCTCAAAAATGAATTATAAGTCTGAATATCGGCATCTAAATCGGGAAAAAGCACTACTGTACCACCTGCGTTTAGATAGGTCTTTAGCTGTTGTGCCAATCCGCTTGAAGGATTTTTTAATCCATTCAATACAATTAAGCCATAATTACTAAAATTATTGTAGTTGACGTTGCTTTCGGCATTTTCAGCTAATTGATAGTATGCGTCGGCCGCAAATAAGGCTTTAATGTAATGACCAGCATTTGGTCCGTTAATACTTAAAACCGGGAAATTTTTATCTACTTTAAAACTGAACGAAAGGGTATCATCAAAGGTTACCGGAAAATCCTTAATGCTCACCAAACCTTTTTGCCATCCGGCATTAAGTCCTGAGAAATTTAAGGTATCTTTCACTGTTTTACCTGCAGGAATGGACACGGAACCCAATCCTTTTTGCTGGTTATTAATGCTTAGTTTTAAGGGAATATTTATAGCTTCTTCTTCTGAATAATTTTTTAGCTGTACCACTAAACGTTCATTCGCACCAGGCTGATGATTTGGTGACAGTGTCCAAACGCTGTCTACCGCAACATTCGGTAAGGTATTGGCATTCAATTTCAAAAATGAATATTGAATATCGGCTTTGGTTTCGAGTTTTTTGGTGGAGGAAATATTTTTTTGAAAATCGGAGATGAGGAAGCTGTATTTATTTTCGCCCCCAGATAAAACATTTCCCTGCCTGTTTAAGATCTGTTGGAGATTTCGGTTTGCTGCTGAGATTTTTACATCATCCAGTGCCTTTAAAAATCCTTCTTCATTTAATAAACGTTGTTGTTTCCCTTCAAAATCGTTCGTCAACAGCTGAAAACGGTCGGTCATCCCGAAACCTCTAACCAGTTCCTTTGCCTTACGTTTGGCCTCGTCTAACAGACTGCCATCTTTATTAACGGCCTCCATACTGTAAGAGTTATCAATATAAATACTGACGATATTATTTAAAGCCGTAGTTTTTTGGTTGTGTGCAGGAATGTATGGCTGAGCAAATGCCAGCGCCAAAAAAATGATCGCCAAAATCCGCGATGCAAGAATAAGCAGGTTTTTAAGTTTTTCTTTTGAAGAATTTTGCTGTTCTACTTCCTTTAGGAGCTGAACGTTAGAGAAATAAACCTTTTTAAATTTTCTGAAATTGAATAAATGAATGATAACCGGAATGGCAACCGATATTAGTGCAAAAAGAAAGCCCGGATAAAGGAAATTCATTAAAAACCAAAGATAGAAAAATTATGGAATTGGGTATAATATTCTGCATTTATTATCAAGTTGTATCATCTCGACTGGAACACCGCGAAATGCCTGCCCGTACAGGCGGGGATAGATCTAATGAGATAGATTTCTCGACTGCGTTGCACTCCGCTCGAAATGACGTCACTTACGAGCGTTTATGGGATTAACTATCCCTTAAGATGAAGTTTCGTGGAATAAAATATTCTTAACTTTTTAACCTAATAACTAAACCCCGGAAATTCGATATTTACAATTTTCCAACTGCCATTATATAGCGCGAAATACAGCTTAAAAGGTCCGCTTACAATTTTAGATTGTTTTTGAATCACATCCCGGTAACCGGCAACGCCTTCTACGAAGCCCATACCCTTACCATCATCAAATAATTCAAAATTAACATCTATAATATCATAACGGCCGCCCACATACTCATCAGATTTACCGAATATACCTTTCAACCGCCCAATGATCACGTCTTTGCCGATAATTTTATTTCCAGGCAGAATAAAAAAATCGTTCAGCTCACTCGTAATTGCCTTCGATTGTTTAAACCATGCGTTCATAAATCTAATGGCACTATTTACGATATCGGCCTGATGGTTAAAAGTAGGTGTTTCCTGCATTTTTTGATGTCTTTAATTAATTGAGGTGTACCTAAAAACTAATGTCACGTTGAGCCTGTCGAAACGTGTTTATTTACCTTCGACAGGCTCAGGATGACAGTTTGAGATCATGATACAGTCTCAAAAACCTGGCGAAGTTAACTATTCTTTAGTCTTTCTCTAATTTCGGCAAGAGAATAATCGATTAACAGCTTGCCATCTCTGAAAACTTCTTTTAATTCACCTTGTGCTTCTTCTTCCCAGGTACATTGATCTTTGAGTTCATATTCTCCTTCTGCATTTTTAAAAATCTGCAGTAAACCTTTTGCCGATTTTTTGGTGCCATCATCGGTAATGGGATCTTTAAATATTTCACGACCTACGCCATCCACTTCGCCGTAAGTCGCTTTCATCGCGAAACCGAAGGTATCACGCGTATTGTATTGGTAGGTGAAAGATCCGATACCGAACACGACATTGGTAGAAGCGAAACCTTTTGCTTTTAAACGCTCACAGATCTGTGTAGCCCTTTCGGTAGTGATGCTATCACCATAAATGGCACCAATCTGTGGAACCAGTTCTTTAAAACCCTTATCGTTGGTTTTTCCACCAAAAACATCCCAAAGCAGCTCAATTACACCCTTTTTCTCATTTTCGTTTTTGCCATTGGGGTTTCCGCAAATGATATCAACAGGATCTCCAGAATCAGGCCTGATAACTACCTTACCAGCACGGGCAACAATATCATCTTTCAAAACAGGCAGATATTCTGTTAATACTTTCCATAAATCCCAGGTATCAGAAACGATAGAAACTATCCCTTTTGGATAAACCTCGAGAATGAGACGTTTAAAAGTTTCGAGTTCTCCGGTATTCGTCCCCATACACATTACCGAATGTTCTGTAGCCGCTACAGAGCCGCCAATTAATTCCTGATCTGAATCTGCTTTATAATATTCTTCCAAAAAATCGATCGCCGGAATGGTATCTGTACCGGCAAAACTCAGTAAGTGACCAGCTGCTGAAGTTACTGCTGCTTCTATCCCACCCATGCCGCGCATAGAAAAATCGTGACCTTGCCAATCTACAAATTCTGGAACAGATGAAGTTTCTGCTGCATATTGATCTAAAATGATACGGTACTGTTTGGCAATGGTGGCCGAATTACATGGCAACCAAACAACAGCCGACAGTAAAGTTTCAAAATAATTGGTTAACCAGAAAAATTCAGGTTTGGTATTGTACATGGTAAACATCGGCACGCGCAATGGTACTTCAGCACCTTCCGGAAGCGATTTAAAAACCATCGGAATATAACCCAGATCGTGTAAATCAGCAATGTGCTGCGTACCCACCAGGTTTTCGCCGAGGTAATTATTAATTCTACGCGCATATTTCTTCAAAATTTCATCTTTAGGCTGTTTGAAGAAATTTTGGTTAAAATCTTCCATAATGTATTTTTTAATAAAATACTGCAAACCAAAAAGCACTATATGGTTTACGTTTTTTAGCCTGCTTTTTCTTGGTGTCCAGTTAGAATAAACCAATGTGGTATTTTCAGGGTACTGTCTACGGTGGTCAACTTTATAACCGTCTGTTAATAATAATGGATTCATGGTTTTGATGTATTTAAATATTATTTATTTCTTCCTTTTTCGTTTGGATACAGGCTTTGTAAGGTATCACTTTGCCAGAATTGTTTAGTTTCAATATCCAAACAGCTTAATTTTCCGGTAAATGCAGCACCGGTGTCAATATTCCAAACATTACAGCCCTGCATGGGCAAGTCTGTGTTATAATAGAGCGTTGGCGTATGGCCGATGTAGATTTCGTGATAGAGCAATAAACGTTTCGGATAAATTGCCGCATCTTTTTTAATCCGGTTATCCATGGTCAAGGCCATTTCCCAAAGCGTGCGGTCCCAAGAATAATTTGATGAATAAGGTTCCCTCTCTGGTCCGTGCATGGATGAAAAACCGGCATGGATAAAAAGATTGTTCTGCCCGTCCACATCATAATCTCTCATTCGTTTAAAGAAATTTAAGTGTTCTTCCTTTGCCTCATCAGCTAAATTTTGATAGCTCTCCATGGTTGATTTACCTCCATGTACAAACCAAACGTCATTTACAATGCCTTTTTCGAGCCAATCTATACACCAGGCATCATGATTGCCTTTGATAAAGATGCATTGATGACTTTCATCCAGGCGCATAAGGTAATCAATTACCTGTGCCGATTCACTCCAACCATCTACATAATCACCAAGAAAGATGAGCTTATCTTCCGTTGAAACCTCTGCACGCTCGAATAACTGGATCAGGCCTTTTAATCCGCCATGAATATCGCCTATTACTAATGTTCTGCCCATTTTAAAACGTTATATATTCAGCAGGCACAACAGCTGTAAGCCATACATTGTTGGCCGATAAATAAAATTTAAATCCAGCCTGGTGCATCGTTGCGCTGTTAATGATGAGGATAATCGGTTTTCCCCTTCTCCCACCTACTTTATTCGCCGTTTCCCTGTCGGCACTTAAATGCACATGCTGTCTGCCCATCTTTTGCAATCCCTGCGTTTTAATGTCTGGCAGAAATTTTTCAACTGTACCATGATACAGGTATGCTGGCGGTTCCGCCTCATCAAGGTTTAGTTCTATTGAAATGGAATGTCCTTGATTCGCCCTTATTTTCGTTTTATCTGCGTTAAATGCAAACCTTTTTTTGTCATTATTTTCAACCACGTATTCAAGCAGCTCAAAATCTAATTCTAGATCATAAAGGTCGAATTTAGCAATCAGCTCATTCACATCTGCCCAGCCATTTGCATCAAGTTCTAGCTTTATCGTTTCCGGCGAATGCCTTAAAATATAGCTGAGCAATTTACTTATGCCTTTTGTTACTTTAGTGTCCATAACTATTAAGTTATTACCTCCCCAATCTTTGTAGGTATAAATCGTAATTCTCCTCGTCAAAACAAACGAAGATTACTTTTTCTATTCTTTCTTTCTGAGCAAAATTATTTACCGTATTAATGGCAATATCTGCTGCTTTATCTTTAGGAAAATGATAAATACCGGTGCTGATGTTCGGGAAAGCAATGATTTTAACATCATTTTCTATTGCTAGGATTAGGCTATTTCGGTAACAATCTGCAAGCAATGCACTATTTTGCTCACTTTCACCGGTCCAAACCGGCCCAACAGTGTGGATCACATATTTTGCCGGTAAATTGCCTGCCGTAGTGATCACTGCATTTCCGGTTTTGCATTGCCCTTGTTTATTCCTGATGGCTACACATGCCGCTAGAATTGCTTTACCACCTTTCCGGTGTATAGCACCATCAACCCCACCACCACCTAATAACGAACTATTCGCAGCATTAACAATAGCATCTGCTTTAATTGTTGTGATATCGCCTTTAATTAATTCTATGGTCATTTTTTAAATTTTTATTTATAAACTGTTTCAATGCTAACAAAATGCGGTCCTTAAGCTTATTGATCAGCATCTTTTCTGTAACAGACCCCGAAGTAAATCCGATAACTATCGGATCAGGGTGATGGCTGCAAGAAAGATTAATAAATCTATCTCTCTGACAGCTCATCCCTGACTTCCATTAATGCAAATCCTAAAAGATTTAAGCCCTTCCAATACTTTGGTGTTTTTGCATCAAAATGGTCTTCTGCCAAACCGATTCCCCAAATTCCATCAGCAGGACTGGCCTCTACCAGTATTTTACTCTTGGTTTGCAAAAGGAATGCTTTCAACGCTTTATTCTGAGAGAATTTAAGCAGGTTTCCCTGTTTTACCATGTCAAATTTATGAGCATCCCATTTTTTTACATCAAAACTTTTGATCTGCCTGCCCAAATCTTTTACATCTTTCGGCGATTCTGTTGTTAATATTTTTTCAAAAACCTCCTGATCATTAAACAACAGTGCTTTTTTTGCCATCATATAATGTTCTGCCGTTTGGTAGGTAATGTCATCTTCTACGAAAGTAGATGGCCACCACTGACTTAAACAAGCCTTAGTCAGAATTTCCTTTTTCGGAGAATGATGTCCCCAAAAGAATAAAAATTCATCATTTTCATTTAAATCGGCAATATTATACCGCTGCTTTTTAATCAGTACAGCATTCATTTTTTCACAAAGTTTTTCAATTTCAACTTTCTTTACAATAGAGTTGACCCAATTTTCAGGAATAGATTCCAAACCATAGATTAAGCCGGCTAACCCACCGGTAATTGCACCTGTTGTATCTGTATCATCACCCAAATTAACCGCTTTTAGAACAGCATCTTTATAAGATCCAGTTGTTAGGATAGACCATAAGCTCGCTTCTAAGCTATGCAAAACATAACCAGAAGAGTAAATATCATTTTCACTAACAGCTGAAATATCATCTATCAAAATCCTCTCAAACAAATCAATTTCCTTTTGTTCAAAATCATGATCTGCAATAAAATCTTTAAGTGTAAGCTGCATATTAGCGTAAGCTTCTCTTTTATCAATTCCTTTTAATAATTCTAAACCATAAACAATATAGATAAAGCAGGAAAAAACTGAACGGAAATGTGCATGGGTTATAGATGAAACCTCTTTTACGGATTTAAAAACAATCTTCAGATCTTTTTCATCCTTCAGATAAAACAATAAGGGCAAAATCCTCATTAAAGACCCGTTTCCATTATCCATTTCTGATGCCCCACCACATAAAACGGGATCTGTCCCATGCTTTATCATCTTAATTGCCTCAGTCGTCGCAATTCCTATATCAAAAACTTCTCTATGAGGCGTCCAAATTTCAGCATTAAACCATTGAAGAAATTTTTGTGAGATATCTTTCAAATCATAACCATCGCAAAGGCTATCGGCCAAACAAAGCGTTAGCGAACTATCATCGCTCCAGGTGCCTGCGGGCTGATGATGCGTACCATAGCCCATCATATCCACAACTGGATTCAGTTTTAAATATGCCCTACTTTTAAATTCGACCGGCACACCTAACGCATCGCCAACTACCAGTCCGAACATTGCGTTATGAATAATCATGTCTTTCATCTTTTTTTGCTTTTATTTACTTTCTACCAAATCTTTAAGCTTTGCGATTACGGCAGCACTAAGTTCATCGAATGTGCGGTACTGATGTATTTCTTTTCTTTTGCAAACGATATCGATATTGCCCTTTCTCCAAAACCCCTCCTCACAGCAGACCATTAGCTTTCCTGAATCGGCAAATAACCCCAGCTCCATCATCGAAATGGGTGATTTGGAATTGGCTTCCAGAAATAACAAAATCACATCAGCACTTTCCATCGCGTCCAGTTCCCAGTTTACCTGCTCGCTGAACCATATATTTTCGATCGACTGCGTCCAGTTATGATCCCAGGATTTTCTTCGTGGATTGAAAACAACTACATCATCTAAGGTTTCTTCCTTATTTGCCTGATTGATGAATGTTTGTTGCCAATCAACCGAATGCCCCATATCGATGGTTCCGGCAAGGAATACTGATACATCAGATGGTAAAATAATCTCTGGCGGAAGTATCGTTCTCATCGTGTTCTATAAAATATCCATTAATTTAATCTGCGTTACACCGGCATGATCAACGTCTTTGATCGAATCTGTTGTAAATATCTGCTCAAAATACTGATCAAACACTTCAAAGCCTTTGCTGAATATGCCATGACTAATCGCCAGATATAATTTTCCTGCATTTTTAGCCTTTAACGCTTCGGCCAAACCGATAAATGTTCCACCACCATCACAGATATCATCTACAATTAAACAGTCGGCACCAGCCAGATCTTCGCTATACACCTTAAATCCGGATAGTTTTCCCGTTTTTACATCACGGCTTTTTGAGCATTCTACCACTTCGGCTCCACCTAAAAATTCAGAAACTTTATAAATTTTCTTTAAAGCCCCTCCATCCGGAGAAATCAGCTTTACCTCATTTCCAATTTTTGCGATAACCTGTTTTATAAATTCGTGATTAGAAATGGTAAAACAGTTATTCAGTAATGCGGGTGTTACTTCACTATGTGGATCGAAAATGGTCACACTTGCCAAAGACAAGGCATTAATCATATCTGCATATACTTTTACTGATAGTGGCTCGCCAGGAACCATCACCCGATCTTGCCTGGCTGCAGGGAAATATGGAATAAAAAGATTAATTTCCTTTGCGTCCATTCTTTTCAAAGCATCAACGGTAATGCAGATCAGTCCTAAATCATTAAAGGAATTTATTCGATGTGTAATGGTAACCGGTTTGGTAACGTTAAAATTATTTGAAATTTTTATATGCGGTTCGCCACCTGCAAATAAGAAAGATTTGTGCTCGATTAAGTTATTCTCGCCTAGCGGAGTGAAACTTGGATTAAGATTTAACATATATTTGCGTATTATTTACACAAATATAAAAATCATTTTTGAAATGCAAAGAATAATTTGTGTTTATTTTACGCAAACCTAATATCAAACTGGAAGTTTTCCTTTAAAAGTTGGTGATATTTTGGTTTATCAAACACGAAAAGCTTTCCTGGACGGCCACTAGAACCTATTTTAACCACTTTATCCGTTTCTTTAACAATTCCAAAACTTAATATTTTTTTCCTAAAATTCCTTCTGTCAATATCCCGTTCTAAAATAGAACAGTATAAATTCTCAAGATCTGAAAAGAGAAATTCATGGTCCAAGAGATCGAAACCAATGGGCTGATAGGTAAGTTTACTTTTTAAACGTTGATGAGCCAATTTAACCATTTCATTATGGTCGTAACCCAATGTCGGCACCTGTGCTACCGGGAACCATTTTGCATCTTTGGCATCAGTATCTGCTTTCAATACAAAATTCTTAGGATTTACCAGGGCAAAATATGCTACCGAGATGACCCTAAACCGATCATCGCGCTTAATGTCATCTCCAAAAGTTGCTAATTGTTCCAGATAACTGACTGTAATCCCTGCCTCTTCCTTAAGCTCGCGCTCTACAGCAGTTATTAACGGTTCATCATCCAAAATAAATCCGCCGGGCAACACCCACCGGTCGGCCAGTTTACCAAAGCGCTGTTGAACGGCCAATACGTAGAGTGTTCCTTTTTCATAGCCAAATACAATGGCATCAACAGCAATTTTAATATTTTGATCGATCATTCTTTAATTTGTGTAAAAACAACACAAAATTAATGCTTTTAAGCTAAAAGATTAAATATTACAGCTTAATTTCTTATCTAAACTTCTTCATTGCAGCCCAAAGTTTTTCATCCATTCCATAGATATCAGGCCGGTATTCGATTTTATCATTTTGAGACCAGGCCGTTATATAGGTAATAATTAATGGAACAGGTTTCTTGGGTCCGAACCAGGCTGGTTTTAATTGAAAGGCCTTGGTTGTATCTGCCTTTTGCGCCATGCGTTTTTTATACCATTTTATATGTGTACTATCTATTGGCGGCAAATCTACCTCTGCCCTAAGCTTATCATAGGTGTAAGAATCTTTCACCAAAAGTTTAGCGAAGTCAAGTGGTTTTTCAATGCGTACACAACCATGGCTGATAGCCCTATTGGTTAAATTAAATCCGTTCTTGTTATTGGTATCGTGCAGGTAAATACTCGAGCTATTATCGAAGATAAATTTAAACTTTCCTAAGGCATTTCCACCACCCGATCCCTGCTTAAATTTAAAAGGTAATTTATCACGGGAATACCTGTTCCAATTGATGGTATCCGGCTCACCAATCAGCTTATCTTTATAGTACACTTTAATGTTACTGTTCGACAAATAAAAGGGATCTTTTCTGGCCATCCAATAGATCTCACTTTGGGCAATACTTACCGGAATATTCCACACCGGATTGGCCTGAATGGAATTGATTTTACTGAACAATAATGGCGTCTCATGGTTCTTCGGTTTATCATCTAAATTACCCGATTTTGCGAACGCTTTAAGTTTTGCTTCGTAACCATTTTCACGCTTACCACCTACACAAACTTTCATCGCAATTACGGTATCTTTTTTATCAAACCAGGTTAATCTAAAATCCGGAATATTTACCTGCACATAATTGTCTCCAGTCTCCGGCATTTGCCAACGGAAACGTTCCATGTTTAATGATAAAATCCGCTTTTCACTTTCAGAACCTGCATGTAAGTAGGCCGCTTGCAAAGCCTTGTATTGAGCAGACTTTGGCTGAACGGATCTTAAGGTATCTGAAAGGCTTTTACCATTTAAAAGATTAATCATTCCTACACTATCCGGTCGCTTAACTTTAATATAATAACGCGAAAAAATTGACCTGGGATTTATTACTCCATGTTTGAGGTAATTATTATAATTTAGGTAAGCATTTGCAGATAACAGCTCCAATTTGGCTATTATAGGATAACTTTCCGCTACTTTCTTAAACTTATTGGCTGTTAATACTGCCAGCAAACCTTTAATTTCATCTCCTTTAAAGATTTTTGGATTAAAACCATGCACCTCGCTTTGATCTAAATAACTCACTAACGTATCTAACTGGCCATTGATGTAGAATTGGGTAACCAATTTAGGTTGGGCATTATTATTCGCATAAAACGCTTTTATGGTTTTAGGATTTACGAATTTACCCGAAAGACTGTCCATTGTTTTCACAAAAACACTATCGTAAGCTACAGTATCAAAGTCTTTATAGATTTTATTCTTAAAATGTTCAGATAGTACTTTGCCAATCTCGGGTGGGCTTTTAAACCACCCACAAGCAGATATAAATAAAATAAAGGGTAGAATAAGAAACTGAAACTTTTTCAAAAGCGTAAAATTTTAATATAAAATAATAGTTAATGATAATAAAAACAGCATAATGGCAAATTAAGTGCCATTATTTTTTGTTTTCCCAAATCAAACACTATATTTGCCAGCGCTTATCAGCTAAAGTATTGATATTGGCAGAAATAATTTATGAATTTAACTTTGAACCATCACTTACATTTACACCATCGCCGATAGGCGATATGATATGTTTGTTTTGTACTTCAAAACTTTTTTCCGTAAAATAATTTCTTGTTCACTCTATATTCAATACTTTGAAAACACTTAAAATCGCTATCCAGAAGTCGGGTAGGTTAAACGAAAAATCTGTAGAAATACTAAAAAACTGTGGTTTATCTTTCGAAAACTACAAAAGTTCCCTGATCTCCACCGTTACCAATTTTCCTTTAGAAATCCTTTTTCTGCGGGACGATGATATCCCCGAATATGTACAGGATGGCATTGCCGACCTGGGTATAGTTGGTGAAAATGTGATTGTAGAAACCAAAGCCGAAGTAGATTATCTACAAAAATTGGGTTTCGGAAAATGCACCTTAAAAATTGCTGTTCAGGCCACCAGTAACATCCAAAAATTGGAAGAGTTAAATGGTAAAGCAATTGCAACTTCTTATCCGGTAATCCTCGAAAAATTTTTACGGGAAAAAGGCATAAAGTCGGACATCAGAACCATTTCAGGATCGGTAGAAATTGGACCGGGTTTAGGATTAAGTGATGCTATTTTTGATATCGTTTCAACAGGCGGAACATTAAAAAGTAATGGGCTAAAACCATTTGCCGATGTGATGCAATCTGAAGCCGTTTTAATCGGAAACAAATCTATAGCCGACAATCCGGAGGTAGCAGAATTATTGCAACGCATCCGCTCTGTACTTAGCGCAAAATCAAACAAATACGTGGTACTAAATGTATCGAAAGATAACCTCCAAAAAGTAGTTAATTTATTGCCTGGCGTTAAAAGCCCTACGGTAGTTCCACTCTTCGAACCGAACTGGGTAGCCGTTCATTCTGTAATTGCTGAAGAAGATTTCTGGGACAAAATAAACAGTTTGAAAGCAGCCGGAGCCGAGGGTATTTTGGTGATGCCAATTGAGAAAATAATCAAATAAATTCGTAAAATCACATATTAACTATTAGTTAATTTTAAAACATAAGACATTGAAAATCTACAATTATACAGATTTATCTAAATCAAAAATTGAAGAACTTTGTTCAAGACAGATTGAAGACGATAAATTGGTTGAAAGCCGGGTTGCTGACATTATAAAATCAGTAAAAACGGATGGAGACAAAGCCCTTTTTGATTTCGCCAAAACCTTTGATAAAGTTGAACTGGAAAAACTTTTTTTAGACGGGGAAGAGTTAAAAACTATTGCAGCAACTATCCCGGCTGAAGCAAAAAAAGCGATTGATATCGCGTATGAAAACATCAAAAATTTTCACCTGTCGCAACTAAACAAAGAAGATAAAATAGAGACGATGCCAGGTGTAGTTTGCTGGCGCGAAAGCAGGGCAATTGAGAAGGTTGGACTTTATATCCCGGGAGGAACCGCAGTATTACCAAGCACCTTTCTAATGCTGGCAACACCGGCACGTATTGCAGGCTGTAAAGAGATTATAGTATGCTCGCCTCCGCAAAGTGATGCACGCCTGCCGGACGGGCAGGGTAAAACCAATTGTTACCTGGCTTACTGTGCAGTACTATTGGGCATTGAAAAAGTATTCCTGATTGGAGGTGCACAGGCTGTAGCTGCCATGGCTTTCGGAACGGAAAGCGTACCACAGGTATATAAGATCTTCGGCCCCGGCAACCGCTATGTAACTACAGCTAAGACTATGGTTCAAAATAAAGTAGCAATAGATATGCCTGCCGGGCCATCAGAAGTATTGGTTATCGCAGACGAGACTGCCAATCCGTCATTTATTGCTGCCGACCTACTTGCACAGGCAGAACATGGAACTGATAGTCAGGCTATTTTGGTTTCTACCTCTAATCATATCATAACTGAAACCTTAAAAGAAATTGATAATCAACTAGCTATTCTTCCTAGAAAAGACATTGCAGCTAAAGCCATAGCCAATTCTTATGCCGTATTAGCTAAAAACCTGGACGAGGCTATGCAGTTTTCAAATGAGTATGCACCAGAACATTTAATATTGGCTACTGAAAACTTCGAAAGCCTTATTCCATTGATAATCAATGCAGGATCGGTATTTTTAGGCAATCTCACACCAGAAAGTGTGGGCGATTATGCCTCTGGAACTAACCATACCTTACCAACCAGTGGCTTCGCAAAAGCTTATTCAGGCGTATCAACCGATGCTTTTTTGAAAAAAATCACTTTTCAGCATTTATCTCGGGAAGGTTTAAACAATATTGGCGCCACAGTTGAAATACTTGCTGCTGCCGAAGGTTTAGAAGCACATAAAAATGCAGTGAGTATTAGATTGAATTTTGAGTCAGAAGACTGAAGTCAGAAGATAAATAGGCATACAACAAAACCGAAAATAAGATTAAATCATATCAATAAATCCTGTAGAAAGTATAACGTCTAAAGCTTTAGGCTACTCGCCAATCCCTTTTACCTTTACCTTTTACCTTTTACCTCAAACAATGGACATTAACGATTTAGTAAGAGAAAATATAAAAAACCTTCGCCCCTACTCTACCGCAAGGGACGAATTTAAAGGTCAGGCATCTATTTTTTTGGATGCTAACGAGAACAGCTATGGCTCACCTTTACCTGCCAATTATAACCGCTACCCGGATCCTTTACAGCTGGACTTGAAAGATGCCATCAGTAAAATAAAAGGTGTGCCGATTGAGAATACTTTTTTAGGAAATGGCAGCGATGAAGCAATAGATCTGTTATTCCGCGCTTTCTGTAATCCTGGAAAAGACAACGTAATTGTACTGCCTCCAACCTATGGAATGTATGAAGTTTCTGCCAATATAAATGATGTAGAAATACGCAAAGTAAGCCTGCTTCCAAACTTCCAGCTGGACATGGAAAAGATCGCAGAAACGATTGACAAAAACACCAAATTAATCTTCATTTGCTCGCCAAATAATCCAACTGGGAATTCGATAAACCGGGAAGATATTGAAACCATTTTAGCCAACTTTAATGGTATCGTTGCAGTGGATGAAGCTTACATTAATTACGCCCGTCAGAAGACCTTTATCCAGGAGCTAACCGAGTACGCAAACCTCGTAGTTTTGCAAACTTTTTCGAAGGCCTGGGGACTCGCCGCTTTACGTTTAGGCATGGCTTTTTCTTCAACAAAAGTGATCGATGTTTTGAACAAAATAAAGCCTCCTTACAACATCAATCAGGCCACTCAGGATTTAGCATTTGAAGCCCTAAAAAACATCGCTCAGGTGAACGATTGGATTAAAGAATCTGTAGCAGAAAGAGACCGTTTAAGTAAGGCATTAAATGCAATAAATATCGTAAAAAAAGTATATCCTTCTGATGCGAATTTTATTCTCACAGAAGTTACTGATGCCGTAAAAATTTATGATACTTTAGTAGCGCAAGGTATCATTGTAAGAGACCGTTCTAAAGTAACTTTGTGCGAAGGTTGTTTACGCATTACCGTGGGCACAAAAGAAGAAAACGACAAGCTGTTAAATGTTCTAGAAAAATTTTAAGATGAAAAAAGTATTATTTATAGATCGGGACGGCACTTTAAATATTGAGCCTGATGATGAACAGGTAGATAGTTTTGCAAAGCTTAAATTTTATCCGCGTTCGTTATATTATTTATCGAAAATTGCAGCCGAACTGGATTACGAATTCGTAATGGTTACCAATCAGGATGGATTAGGCACGCTTTCAAATCCGGAAGAAAATTTCTGGCCAATCCATAATTTCATGTTGGATACTTTTGCAGGTGAAGGGGTAAATTTTAGCGAGATTGTGATCGACAGAACGTTTGCCAAAGACAATGCGCCAACACGTAAACCTGGCACAGCTTTATTGACGAAATATTTTAGCGAAGATTATGACCTCAAAAACTCTTTCGTCATCGGCGATCGTTTGAATGATGTGGTATTGGCCAAAAATTTAGGGGCGAAAGCAATCTTTCTTCGCCAGAATGATGCATTAGGTTCAACAGAAGCACTGGATAAGCATGAAACCTTATTGGATGTAATTATTCTGGAAACCAGGAAATGGGAAGATATCTACAACTTACTTAAAGCAGGAAGCCGGAAAATTCATCATGAGCGCAAGACCAATGAAACCGACATCACCATTAACCTTGACCTGGATGGAACAGGAAAGACAAAAATCGAAACCGGTTTAAACTTTTTTGATCATATGCTTGATCAGATCGCCAGACATGGAAGCGTAGATTTAGAGATAACTGCAAAAGGTGATTTACATATTGATGAACACCACACGATAGAAGATACCGGTATTGCACTGGGAGAAGCCTTTGCTAAAGGATTAGGCAATAAACTAGGTATTGAAAGGTATGGTTTTTGCTTACCCATGGACGATTGCTTGGCACAGGTAGCCATTGATTTTGGAGGAAGAAACTGGATAGTTTGGGATGCTGAATTTAAACGCGAAAAAGTTGGCGATATGCCAACAGAGATGTTTTATCATTTCTTTAAGTCGTTTAGTGATGCTGCAAAATGCAATTTGAACATAAAAGCTGAAGGGGATAACGAACACCATAAAATTGAAGCCATTTTTAAAGCATTTGCCAAAGCCATTAAAATGGCCATTAAACGCGACGCAGAGAAAATGGTATTGCCGAGCACCAAAGGAATGTTGTAATAAAGGTGGAAGGCTGAAAGGTTTAAGGCGGAGGGTTTTAACGCCCATCCGCTGTTAAATAAACCCGATAGAGCGGAATAGCCCGCAGCGTAGCGAGGACTATAAGCGATAGCGGGACTACAGGCCCGATGAAAAACTGACTTTCATTTTCAAACCTATAAAAAAGAAATCTGAACTATTAAACTATGGTTGGAATTATAAACTACGGAGCAGGCAATATTTTCTCTCTTACCGCAGCATTAGACCGCTTAAACGTAACCTACGGCATGGTAAATACAGAAAATGACCTCGAAAAATATAGCCATATCATCATCCCGGGTGTTGGCCATGCCGGTGCTGCCATGGAAAAACTAAAGGGAACAGGCCTTGTTGAAGCGATAAAAAAATTAACTAAACCAGTTCTTGGTATCTGTGTGGGCATGCAGCTCATTACTGAACATTCTGAAGAGGGAGACGCCGCATTATTGAATATTGTTCCCGTGAAAACCAAAAAATTCGACAAGTCACTGAATATCAAGATTCCACACATGGGCTGGAACGCTGTGAAACCAAAAAACAATTCATTATTTGAAGGTGTTGAAGATAATACACAATTTTACTTCGTGCATTCGTACTTTATTGAATATAACCCTACTTTTGATATTGCATCTGCTGATTATGGTTTAAAGTTTTCGGCAGCGGTACAAAAAGATAATTTTTACGGCGTTCAATTTCATCCCGAAAAATCGGGAAAAGCCGGTGAAATAGTATTAAAAAATTTTTCAAACTTAAGCTTATAAAATGTACATAATACCTGCTATTGATATTTTGGATGGAAAAGTTGTCCGTCTTCGTGAAGGCGATTACAACCAAAAAACGGAATATGATGTTTCCATTTCTGAAATGATTGAAAAATACCGTTCAAATGGTACAGATTTTATCCATATTATCGATTTAAATGGAGCTAAAGGTGATTTTAGCAATCAAAAAGCACTCTTCGAGATTATTAAAAAAACCGATATGAAAGTGCAGTATGGTGGTGGGATCAGAACCATTGAGCAGGTTAACAATTTGCTTGATGCCGGTATACACCGTGTAATTGTAGGCACGCAAGCCATTACCAATCCTGATTTTTTATCTCAATTAAGCGAGACTTTTGCAAAAAAAGATGACTACGCCAACCGTATAGTTATTGCTATCGACGTTTTAGATGAAGTAATCAAATATTCGGGCTGGATGGAAAGTTCGCCGATTAAACTGATGGATTACGTGGATAAATGCCTTTCATTGGGATTTTTCCGTTTCTTATGCACCGATATCAGCAAGGATGGAAAATTAGGTGGCGCAGCGATTGAATTATATCAAAAACTACTGGAACACTCACCAATGATCAAGTTAATTGCTTCTGGTGGTGTAAGTTCAATGGAAGATATTTACGAACTGGCTAAATATCCAATTAGAAGTGTAGTGGTGGGCAAAGCCATTTACGAAGACCGGATTACCATCGAAGAAATTAAAGAATGGAATTTGAAAGCCTTGTCTAGTATCTAACCCCCCAGCCCCCTAAAGGGGGGGCTTAGCGTAATTAAATATGACCTATAAAATAAATGAGGATGATTTGATCTTTTAAAAGTCAATGAACCTAATATGTTTTATGGTGCATCGAATATAATTTTTGAAAATGCTAAGCGCCTAAGAAACAATGTCACAGAGGCAGAAAATTTGCTATGGCAAGTTATCAGTAATAAGCAATTAGGATTAAAATTTAGAAGGCAACACCCAATTTCATGTTTTATCGCTGACTTTTACTGTCATGAAGCAAATTAATTATCGAATTAGATGGGAGCATTCATGATCTACCAGAGGTTATTAATAATGATATTGAAAGACAAAAAGTTCTCGAAGGATTTGGATTAAGATAATGAGATTCAAAAACACTGAACTTTACAATAATTTAGACTCAGTTTTGGAAAAGATAAAAGAAGCCATACAGGCTAAGCAGTTTGCATCTCCCCCTTTAGGGGGCAGAGGGCTTTCAAAAAGAATAATTCCTTGTTTAGACGTTAAAGACGGCCGTACGGTAAAAGGTGTAAATTTTGTTGATTTACGCGATGCGGGCGATCCTGTGGAGTTGGCTGCACAATATGCACAGCAAGGCGCGGACGAATTGGTATTTCTGGATATTACGGCCACGCACGAGCGTCGGAAGACTATGATTGTAATGGTGAAATCGGTTGCGCGGCAGTTAAACATTCCATTTACCATTGGTGGTGGAATAACAGAAATTGCCGATGCTGAGGCACTTCTAAATGCTGGTGCCGATAAAATCAGCATTAACTCTGCAGCCGTGCGCAATCCTAAACTGATTGAAGAACTGGCCAAAGCTTTTGGTGTACAGTTTGTGGTTTTAGCTGTTGACACCAAAAATGTAGACGGCAAAAATATGGTCCATTTAAATGGTGGAAGGTTAATTACTGAACTGGAAACAGAAAATTGGATCAAGCAGGCAGAAGATTTAGGTGCTGGTGAGATTTTGTTAACCTCTATGGACCACGATGGTACTAAAGCTGGCTTTGACTGCAGATTATTGGAAAAAGTAAACCAAATGATCAATATCCCGATTATTGCATCTGGTGGCGCCGGCAATATGGATCATTTTACAGAAGTTTTTCATAAAGCCAATGTTGATGCCGCACTCGCAGCCTCGGTATTTCATTATGGCGAAATCCTGATTCCGGATTTAAAACAAGAATTGAAAAGGAATAATATTCCGGTAAGAATATAACCCCTAAATCCCTAAAGGGGACTTAAAATAAAATACTTAAATGATTAAAAAAAATATAGATGTTAGCCAAATTGACTTTGGCAAAACTCCCCCTTCAGGGGGCTGGGGGGTCCCGGTAGTTATTCAAGATTACAAAACTTTAGAGGTTTTAATGCTGGGTTATATGAATGCTGAAGCACTGGAGAAAACACAGGCAGAAGGTAAAGTAACTTTCTTTTCGCGTTCCAAAAACCGCCTTTGGACCAAAGGAGAAACCAGCAACAACTTTCTGTTTGTTAAAGAAATTTTTGTAGACTGTGACAACGATACCATTCTGATCAAAGCTGATGCTGTTGGTCCAACCTGCCATACCGGTAGTCGTAGCTGTTTTAAAACAGATTTCAACCAGAATTTCATTTTCGAACTCGAAAATATCATTAATGATCGTTATGAAAACCCGGTTGAAGGTTCGTACATTAACAAAATGCGTAACAAGGGGCTCAATAAAATTGCGCAAAAAGTTGGCGAAGAGGGTGTTGAAACCGTAATCGCTGCATTGGCAGAATCAGAAGAAGAACTTATTGGCGAAGCATCAGATCTTATCTTCCATCTTTTATTTTTATTAAAAGAAAAGGGATTATCTATTGAAGATATTGCAAAAAATTTAGAAAAAAGGCATAAATAAGGTAGAAGGCTGGAAGGATTTAAGTTCAAGTATCAACACCTTCCATCCAACCTTCCTCCCATCCAACCTCCCCTCATGCTCAAACACTTACACACCTTCCCCGGACATCAAAACCCTGTTTATGCTCTTGCCCACTCGGATCAGGAGGAATTATTTTTTAGTGCGGGTAACGACAAGGGTATTGTAGAATGGTCTTTAGCCAAAATGGCCTTTGTAAAGGTTAAAATGCCGGTACAAAGTTCTGTTTATTGTCTGCATTATTATAACCATCAATTATTTGTTGGCGAAAGAAGTGGTGCTTTTAGTGTTTACGACCTGAAAGAACAAAAGGTAATTATTAGGGTTAATGCACATACCAAACCTATTTTCGATATACAAACAGTAAAAAGTAAAAATGAGCTTTTAACCACGGGCGAAGATGGAACCGTTGCAGTTTGGTCGTTAACTGATTTTAAAGAGATTTACCGCTTTCAGGCAGCTTATGATACCGTGAGGACCATTGCCATCTCTCCGGATGAGACAGAAATTGCATTTGGCTGTAAAGACCACCTGATTAAAATTTACAACCTAAGCGATTATAGCCTGAAGCAAAACCTTGAAGGACATAAACTTCCGGTTACGGCTCTGGCCTATCACCCAACAGGTAAATATTTAATCTCGGGCAGTAGAGATGCGCAGCTAAAAATATGGGATCTTCCCAATTATGCATTGAGGGAAACTGTTCCTGCCCATATGTTTACCGTGTATAATATTGCGTTCCACCCTACCCTGCCCTATTTTGCCACCAGCAGCCAGGATAAAAGTATTAAACTCTGGGATGCAGAAAGTTTTAAACTCTATAAAATATTAAGTCTGGAGAAGGCTGGAATTGGCCACACCCATTCCATTAATAAAATTATATGGAGCCACGATGGCAAATACCTCATTTCTACAGGAGATGACCGGCAGGTAATCGTCTGGGAAATGGAGTAATTTAAGATGTATTTATGTTGGTCATTAATTGTTGTCGTCACCCTGATCCGATAGTTATCGGATTTATTTCAGGGTCTATCTCACAGAAAAGATGCTGAAACAAGTTCAGCAAGACGATTGCAGGGTAATTAAAGCAAAGCGCATCTTGTTTGAATAATATACATTTCGGAAAATTATTCCACAAAACGTTTAATAATTCTCAATTTATGTGAGTATTTACCCAGCTCTTTATTAAAAATCCCCTGGTCATCAATTGGATCAATCTTTACTTTTGCTGAGGAATGAATGATTTCATTCGGGCTCAGCATAATGCCCACGTGAGTGATCCGGCCTTCATCGTTATCAAAAAAGGCGACATCACCGGCTTTGCACTCGGAAAGGAAACCAACAAGTTCACCCTGTTCAGCCTGCTGAGCAGCATCACGGTTTAATTTAATTCCCAGCATTTTAAATACGGTTTGTACAAAACCAGAGCAATCTAAGCCAAACAAATGCCTTCCTCCCCATAAATATGGGATATTTTGAAAAAATTTTGCTGTTTCGGTAACTTTGTCTATAAAATCAACAGCAAGATTATCGTATGCTTCAAAGTTTAATTTAAACTTTTCTTCACCGGCATAACAATATCCATCTTTAAAAAAGGGAAGATTACTTGCCGGACTTAAATGATATAAACTGCCATCATTAGCGGTTAACACATTATTGAAACTTAAAGGGGCTAATAATTTACAATCGTGCATTTCTACAAATTGATCCTGACTGATTGGAGATAACTGCCTGAAATCCATCCAGCCTTCATAACCATCATAACCATTCTGAATCAGCCACCACCGGTCTTCTTTCTGAATAATTTCGACGTGATCGCCGAATAAAAGTTGCGAAACAATTTCAGCTTTATCTGATGCATCAGCTCTTAAGGGGGCTACCGCGACTCTACAAATACCGTATTGATTTTCCATTTAAATCTGCTCGTGAAACTATTGTAAAACTAATAAAATACATCCAATGCCTAACATTTTGAACACAAATTTGTTATTTTTATGCTATTCATTTTTAAATAAACCTGCCATGAATTTTAAAAAAATATTAATTGCCGTTGATAACAGTACTTGCTCGGAAAAAGCAGCAAAAGCCGGTTACGATATGGCTGAAAAATTTGATGCAGAAGTTGCGTTGGTTAACATTATCGAACCTATTCCAGCTAATGTAAACCCTGACTTAACACTGGCCCCGGTTTTCTTAGAAACTTATGATAACAGTGAAGAAAACAGCCACATTTTACTAAAAGAGATAGAGACCAAATACGGAAAAGGGATAACCACCACTTATTTGAGCGTTGTTGATACCGCAGCACATGGTATCATCCAGCAATCAGACGAATGGGGATCTGATCTAATTGTAATAGGTACTTATGGACGTACGGGTTTGTACCACTTTCTAATGGGAAGCGTTGCCGAACATGTGGCCCGAAAATCGGCTTGTCCTGTTTTGATAATCCCTAATAAGAGTGAGGTAGATTAGTTTATTGGTTCAATAGTTAGTGGTTAGCATGATGCAAAATATATCCGTGATAGAAATTATTGGTCAATGAACCGCTATTTTGCTGGTTAATCGATTAACTGTTTAAATTGGTTAATCGTTACAAAAACGCCAATATCAACACCGTTGTCTCGAAGTATTGTCATTTCGACCGAGACAGAAATGTGCTAAATAGATTTCTCCATTCCGCTGAGTTACCGTCGAAATGACGAAACTTAGGATGAGACATCGGTTTTATTTGTGTCTGAAACTTGTTACTTTGTAATTGAAAACTGTCAACTGAAATCCTTTTTAAACAAAAAAGTCTCACTTTAAGTAAGACTTCAATTCTAATATATAGTAAAGGCCTATCCTTCCTGGTGTAACCAGGCTTTCTTAGCCAATAATTCTTCTTCTGTTTCGCGGATATCTTCGTCGTCTACACAACAATCAACCGGACAAACGGCGGCACACTGAGGCTCGTCATGAAAACCTTTACACTCCGTACACTTATCGGATACAATATAATATACCTCATCAGAAACTGCTTCCTGAGCGGCATCAGCTTCTATCTGTTGATTACCAAAATCAATGATACCATTTAAATTCGTACCATCAGAAAAACGCCATGCAGTTCCGGCATCGTAAATTGCGTTATTTGGACATTCTGGTTCGCATGCCCCACAATTTATACACTCATCTGTTATTTTAATTGCCATGTTTTCGTCTAATTCTTTTGCTTAGTTTACCTTTGCGCTGCAAATATAAGATATAATCCATTAATAATAATTCTAAATATGTCAGCATTAACTCAAGAAAAAGCAATAATCGCATTTGGTGAACTCGGCAGAAAGCTTATAAACCCTACTGACATACTAGGAAATACACTTTATAGTGCAGAAAGTGCCAATGCGTGGTTTACTCAGGAAAATATTAAAAAATCTATCTTATCATTTGCCGAGATGCTAAATCAAACTGATTTAGCCCTTTGGTTTCAATCGGTAAAGCTTAGTACATCGCCTAAAAAAGTTGGTTTAATCCTGGCAGGAAACATTCCTTTGGTAGGCTTACACGATGTTTTATGCGTTTTAGCGACAGGAAACATAGCCTTGATCAAGCTTTCTTCATCAGATGACAAACTGATTAAAACTGTTCTGGCCGAATTGATTACTATTGAACCAGCTTTTGCAGATAAAATTGAATATGTAGAACGTTTAAAAGACTTCGATGCTGTAATTGCAACCGGAAGTAACAATTCATCCAGGTATTTTGATTATTATTTCAGTAAAGTACCTAACATTATCCGCAAAAACAGGAATAGTGTGGCCGTGCTAGATGGTTCTGAAAGTTTTGAGGATATCCAAAACCTGGGCAACGATATTTTTGATTATTTTGGCTTGGGCTGTAGAAATGTTTCTAAAATATATCTTCCAAAAGGGTATGACATTGCTAATTTCTATGAAGGTATAGAAAGTTTTCAGCCCATTATTAATCATTTTAAGTACCAGAACAATTACGATTATAATAAATCCATTTACCTGGTTAATGCTGCCAAACATTTTGATAATGGCTTTTTATTGTTAAAAGAAGATGAAAGCTTTACATCGCCCCTGGCTGTCCTATTTTATGAGGAATACAATGATCTTCAGGAAGTAAAAGATAAGTTAGCGGATAAATCGGAAAGTATCCAATGTATCATTACGAAAGCTCCCGTGCATTTAACTACATTCAGCTTTGGCCAAAGCCAGCATCCAAAACTTTGGGATTATGCTGATAATGTAAATACAGTTGATTTCTTAAACAGTCTTAATTAAATTTCTCCACTTTAGTCTTTCAGCTTTCTCCTTTGGTCTTTCAGCTTAAATAGCTATTTTTGGGCACAATGTATATCGTAAAAGTTAAAGGCATAGCCAAAATTCCAGATTACGTACAGTTAAGAGATGACAAGTTTACACTTTTAGCTTATTTTAGGGTAGACAGACCCGATAAATCGCTGGAAAAACTCGGACTTGGCGACAAGCAAGAATACATTATGGAAATGGTTAAAGATTTGCCTTTCGGGCAGATTGCAAAATTAGAAATATAATATGGCAGGCAATTCAGTAATTCATTTAAGCAATGTTGATGTTTTTCAACAGAAACATTTAGTCCTCTCCAATGTAAATTTACACATCGAAAAAGACGAATTTGTATTCCTAATCGGCCAAACTGGGTCAGGTAAGAGCAGCTTGCTTAAAATATTATATGGCGACTTGCATATTGGGAATGGCGATGGCAATATTGCCGGCTTCGACCTTAAAAATCTAAAAGAAAGTCAGGTGCCGTTTTTGCGCCGTAAATTGGGGGTGGTTTTTCAGGATTTTCAATTGCTTACCGATAGGACGATAGAAAAAAACCTCGAGTTTGTGCTTAAAGCAACGGGCTGGAAAGACGAAAAGCTGATTAATGAGCGTATCAAAGATGTTTTAGATAAAGTGGGTTTGCGCTCGAAGATCAAAAAAATGCCACACGAAATTTCGGGTGGCGAGCAGCAGCGTATTGTAATTGCAAGGGCTTTGCTTAACGATCCTGAAATTATCCTGGCAGATGAGCCAACGGGTAACTTAGATCCTGAAACTTCTGAAGAAATTGTAACCCTCCTTAAGCAGATCAGTCAAGCCGGAACGGCAGTTTTAATGGCCACACATGATTACCACATCATCCGTACTTTTCCATCGCGCATTATCAAATGTGAAAATGGCATCGTTCACGAAGATGCACAAATAGCATAAAAATTCTGACATCCGTCAGCTAATCAGCCAATCTGTTCAGATAATCATTCATAAATCTGACAGCTTGGCTGATTTACGTTTATGGCAAAATAGTTGAGATTAACACAAAAAATTCAGCCTTATATTATGTTTAATAAGAAGAAAAATCACGATAAAGAAGAAAATATAATGAATCCTGAAAACACATCAGAAAACACTACTGAAAACGTAGAAAATGCTGATGCCACTGCAAATGAGACTGAGCAAGCACCGGAATTAACTGCCGAAGAGAAATTGCAGGCAGAGGTTCAACAGCTTAACGATAAATATCTGCGTTTATATGCAGAATTCGACAATTACAAACGCCGTACGCAAAAAGAGCGTGTAGAGTTATTACAAACTGCTGGTAAAGATGTGATTGTTTCACTTTTACCGGTTTTAGATGATTTTGACCGTGCGTTAAAAGCAATGGAAAGCGCTACTGAAGTGGCCCCGGTTAAAGAAGGTATTTTATTAGTAAGCAATAAATTAAAAAATACTTTAGCACAAAAAGGTTTAAAAGATGTAGAAAGCATCAACCAGCCTTTTAACACTGATTTCCACGAGGCTATTACCAATATTCCGGCCCCTACCGAAGATTTAAAGGGTAAGGTTATAGACGAGGTTGAAAAAGGTTATACCTTAAATGAGAATGTGATCCGCTTCGCTAAAGTGGTTGTTGGAGCGTAAAAATAATTATTGAATGATTGAATTTTGAATGATTGAATTGATATTCTTTCATCCCATCACTCAATCACGCAATCATTTTATAAAAAAAGATGAGTAAAAGAGATTATTACGACGTATTGGGCGTAACCAAAAGCGCAGGTGCTGACGAGATTAAGAAAGCGTACCGTAAGATGGCGATCAAATATCACCCAGATAAAAATCCGGGAGATAAAGCGGCTGAAGATCAATTTAAAGAAGCTGCCGAAGCTTACGAAGTTTTAAGCAGTCCCGAAAAGAAACAGCGTTACGATCAGTTCGGCCATGCCGGTGTAGGTAGTAGTGCATCAGGTGGCTATGGTGGTGGCAATATGAACATGGATGATATCTTCAGTAATTTTGGAGATATTTTTGGTGGACACAACCCATTCGAAAGCTTTTTTGGCGGCGGTGGTGGTGGCCAGCAACGTGGCGGCCGTCGTGTGGCTAAAGGTACCAACCTACGTATAAAAGTTAAATTAACCCTCGAAGAAATTGCACATGGTGCTGAAAAGAAAATCAAGGTTAATAAACTAATTGTTTGTAAAACCTGTGATGGTTCCGGAGCAAAAGATAAATCATCAGTAAGTACCTGTGGTACCTGTGGTGGTAGCGGCCAGGTACGCCGGGTAACGAATACTATTTTAGGCCAGATGCAAACCGCATCTACCTGCCCTACCTGTAACGGAAGCGGTCAGCAAATTACTGCAAAATGTAATGTATGCCATGGCGATGGTGTTGTGCGCGGCGAAGAAACCATCACCATCAATATTCCTGCAGGTGTAAGTGAAGGTATGCAATTAAGCATGAGCGGCAAAGGAAATGCAGCACCTAACGGAGGCATTCCGGGTGATTTAATTATCTTAATTGAAGAGACTCCGCACGAAACTTTAAAACGTGAAGGCAATAACGTAGTTTACGATTTGCATTTAAGTTTTGTTGATGCTGCTTTAGGGATGAGCATTGAAGTACCAACAATTGATGGTAAAGCTAAAATCAAAATTGAGCCAGGTACGCAAAGTGGAAAATTATTGCGCTTAAAGGGCAAAGGTTTACCAGAGGTAAATTCTTACCATAGAGGTGATGAAATTATCCACATCAACATTTGGACACCAAAAGCTTTAAGTAGCGACGAACGTAATGTTTTGGAGAAATTGCGCGAATCTCCGAACTTTAAGCCTCAACCAGGTAAAAACGATAAGAGCTTTTTCGAAAGAATGAAAGAATACTTTGAGTAAGTAATTCAATATAATTGAAAAGCCGATGTTTTTGACATCGGCTTTTTTGCTTATCATATTAATCTACAAAATTGTTGTAGGCAGAACGCATATTATCTTGGTGGCGAACCAATTCTTCAATATTATAATCAGTTAGTTTACCAGATGTAGAAGCATCCCGCATCATTTTTCTTGCAGCAATTAAATAATCATTTAACCTTTCGTTGAAATTTTTAAAATAGCCGTCTTTGCCAGGATATTTAGTTGCATCTGGTGCAGCCATAGCTTCGTGCTTATGATGCTGATCTTCCAGGGCTTGATAAGCAGCTTTAGCTTTAGCCTCTATTGATTTATAATTTTTATTACTGGCCATTAATTTGGTAAATGCAGCGGTTGCGCTACGGTCATCTTTTAGCGCAAATATGTATTCCTTTAAAGGATGTGTCTTCAAAATTACACGTTCCGCATCATCTCCAATGAGGTTTAATTTGGCCAAAACCAAATCATCATGCGTATAGTATTTTTTACCCATACTATAAATAGAATCTATCAACGCTTTTCCTTTAGTTCCCTTATCATCCTTCCAGTCTTCTGCCTTGATATATTCATCTAAAGATTTATACGTTTCCTTGATTTTATCCAATAAACCAGTCATTGCGGTTACATTCTCCTTAAAAAATTTCTGATCATCTTTATTTAAAGCGTTAGGTGGGGTATCAGGCTTTAGCCCGCTTCTATTAATTGCAGGTATCGAAAAAGGTTGGATTAAACCAATAAAAGCAAAATGATCATTTGGATTTTGTAGTCCTTTTTCAATTTTAATGATGTTATCCTCAATACGTTTGATATAATCGTTGTTTTTATCCGTAAAACCGACCATCACATTATTATATTCAATAATGGTATTTACATCTTTTTCATCTGCTTCGGCATAAGCAGTTTTAGCGTTATCGTCTTTTTTCTTATCGTTTTTACATGCCGTAAAAGATAGTGTAAGCGCAAGGGCCGTTAATTTTAAGATAGTTTTCATAGTATAATAATTTTCATCAATCTGATCTCCGATCAGAGCAATTTTTAAACCAAAAAGTTGTAGCGAGTAAAGTGCTTTATGATTTTGACATCTTTTTAGATGCCTACCAATTAGTCAAATGAATGAAATTAAGGTTACCAAAACGATCAGAGCATATTAACTAATATGGAAGAATTCTTCAAAGCCTTTAAAAAGCATCCCATTGCCTGGACGATATTTATAATTTTTATTGTTGGATGGGCCTTAGCCAGCATTATTTTTTTTTGATGCAGCATCAGAAAAGCCTGCGCATCAAAAAGGTCAACACTCCCCAACTATGGGATTATTTATACTCTCCGTATTTTATTTCCTTATTAATCTTACCTTAGGCTTTACAGGTAAAAGAAATAATATTTATTTAAAGCTATCCGCTTATATTGGTATTTCTCTGATCCTTTTTATAGCTATCTCTAATGGCTCATAAACCTTTCTTCCTAATGCCTGTTTCCTATATATGAAATGGAGAATTGGTTGTTCAGGTTTCTATTACCGGGAATGGAAAGAGGTCTTTTATCCGAAAGGCTTGGCGCAAAAAGATTGGTTCAAATACTATTGCGAACATTTTAACACCATAGAAATTAATTCTACCTTTTACAAAATGCCAACTCAAAAATCGTTCGATAAGTGGTATGATGAGAGTCCGGATGATTTCTTATTTACCATTAAGGCGCCACGGCTTATTACGCATTATAAACAGTTTCACGAATGTGAGCAACTTATAGATGATTTTTATAAGACTATTCAAATCGGATTAAAGGAAAAATTAGGTTGTGTTCTTTTTCAGTTTCCACCGAAGTTTGATTACAGTACTGAAAAGTTAAATCTATTGATTGAAAATTTAAAACCCGATTTCAAAAATGTTGTAGAATTTCGTCACATCAGCTGGTTTGACGAAGAGATTTATAAAACATTGGCTAAAAACAACATCACCTTTAGCGGACAAAGTTATCCTTCCGATCTACCTGATGATGTAATTAGGAATACAGAAACTATTTATTACCGTTTTCATGGAAAACCTATATTGTATAAATCTGAATACGATTTGAAAACGATTCGGAATTTCAAAAATCTGATTGAAGACAGTAAGGAGGTATTTGTTTATTTTAATAATACCTGGGGCGTTGGTGCATTGCATAATGCAAAACAATTGCACGAATTGGAAAAACTTTAATTGGTTGCAATTTTGCAGAAAAGCAATTGCAGTGATTATTTGAATGTTAGCCGGGCTATACGCTGTAGTCCCGATGAAAATTCGGGAGCTGCCGCTACTATCCCGTTTATTAACAGCGGCTTGTTCTACTATTTTGGATCGCAGAACCATATTAGTGCAGAAGACGTTACCATCTGACTACTTTTGGCATTTTAACAAAATGTAAGATGGTTATCTTTGATTTTTCTTCATGTCAGATGATAACATCCGACACCATGGGAATTTTCTTAACCCTTCGCTATCTTGCCAAAACCTACTAACGTAAAAAATAAACCTGATCGCAATGATATTTCGGTACACTAAATTAATTTAGCACTAACATTAACGAAATTTAATGGATAGCAGGACTGCAGCTCCCGAAGCAATACTGTATCTGCTTTCCCAAAAAACATAAAACGAAAAATATGCGTGTTGCCGTTATCGATCTTGGAACCAATACCTTCCACTTACTTATTGCTGAAACAGCAGGAAACCAGCCAGAAATCTTATATAAAACCAATGTACCTGTTAAATTGGGAGAAGGAAGGATTAATGATAACATGATCATTCCGGCAGCCTTTGAAAGAGGAATTAATTGTCTGAAAGATTTTGGCAAAACCATCACTGACTATCAGGTTGATGTGGTTAGGGCCACTGCAACTTCAGCTGTTAGGAGTGCAGAAAATGGGAAAGATTTCGTAAATGCAGTAAATGAAAGAACCGGAATAAAGATCGAAACCATTAGTGGTGATGAGGAAGCTGAACTGATTTATCGGGGTGTGAAATTGAGCGGTGCTATACAGGAACCATCATTAATTATGGATATTGGTGGCGGCAGTGTGGAATTTATCCTTTGCGACACCGAAAAATTAATCTGGAAGAAAAGTTATAACATAGGTGCAGCACGGTTAATGCAAAAATTCTTTAAATCTGATCCGCTTTCCGATTCCGAAAAACAGAACATGCTTTTTCACATCCAAGAACAGTTAGAAGATCTTTTCGAAATCTGTGAAAAATATAAACCACAAATCTTGATTGGCTCGGCTGGTGCATTCGAAACATTTGCCGAATTGGTTACCGGAAAGCATCACCAGAATATAGCCATTGAACAGCTAAAAATGTACCTGTTTAACTATGATGATTATATTGACGTTGCATTGAAACTGATCAATTCTACACACCAGCAGCGCGTAGAAATGCCAGGCATTATTCCGTTACGGGTTGATATGATTGTGATTGCCGCCTTAATTACAAACTACGTATTAGGAAGAGTGAAAATAAACCGGTTAATGCTCTCTACTTATGATTTAAAAATGGGCGTTTTGGCCAGCCTGATGTAAAATAAGGCCGTATCATAAAATGTAATTCCTTTGCATTTGTCACGTTGAGCCTGTCGAAAAGCTATGTAAGACATTTAAAACTGTTCTTTCGACAAACTCAAGGATGACAATTCTATATCATGATACTGCTTCATATAGACCTTGCCTATATTCATTTGAAAATTACTTCTTTTTTGGTGCAATCAACATCCTACCCATAATCATAGGCTCAACTTGCTTAAGCTCAAGGTTATTTTGTTTTTCTTTAGAAAAATCGAGGGTCAAAAATGCTGAATAACGGAGGCTCTCTACCATCAGTTGGTTTTTACTGATATCAAACTTATTATCCAGAACAATTTCGTATCGGCCATTTTTATCAGTTAAGGCAGCATATTTTGTATCTAAAATAGATAACCTAATTCCTGCAACTGGCTTTTTATCTACCCCTATAATATAGCCAAATATTCTTTTAGGTATAATCGGTTTTTTATGGTCTGTTTTAGTGACTATGTTTTTATTTATTTCAATCGGCTCCCTGAAATTTTCAGCCTTGGCATCCATCATAAAAATGCTCATACCGATAGCCAGTACGCCGAGGTATTTCATCCAGTTTCTATTATTTGTTGGCACAATAGTTAAATGATAGTTCAGCTGGTTTAACTGGCTTTGGCTCATTCGACCGCATACAGCAGAACCTGCATTTGCCAATACGTTAATGATTTGGGCATTGGTATAGCCAGAAAAATCGATTACCTTTTTACTGCAAGCTGTACAGAAATTAAAGCCTTCGCCCTTTATCATTTCATCCCAGTTTTGTGCACAGGGTTCGGCTATAGTCACTTCGTTAATTTTATTTTTCATCAGGCTAATTTTCTTAGATGATGAAACTTTCAGCGGGATTCCACAAGAAGCTTTAAATAAACTTCAGCAACTCGTTATAAAGCTTTTCTGTTGGTAAGCCCATTACGTTTGTATAAGAACCTTCTATGCGCTCTACCACAACAATACCCCACCAATCTTGCACACCATAGCTACCTGCCTTGTCAAAGGGTTTATAGTTATCAATATAGAAATCAATTTCTGCTGCTGTAACCGCCTTGCAATAAACAACGGTACGATCATAAAATGAATGTACCTGATCTCCCCTGGCAAGCGTTACCCCTGTAAAAACCTCGTGTTTACTCCCCGATAGCTTTTTCAACATTTCCTGTGCATGTTTCCGATCTTCTGGTTTACCTAAAATTTCTCCGTTTAATGCCACAATGGTATCAGCAGTAATCACTATTTCGCCATCAGCAGTAAAGGCCCTGGCCTTTTTTTCTGAAATATAAACTGCTATTTCTGCCGGACTTAAATCGGATGGATAACTTTCATCCACATCTTTCAACTCGACTTTAAAAGCTAAGCCCATAAGGTTTAAAAGTTCTTGTCGACGGGGCGATTTAGAGGCTAAAATAATGGGAGGAAAATTGGCTGGCATATTTTATTTTTTTGCTAAAATAAGAAAAGCGACATAAAGCCGCTTTCTTATTTTTTATTTTAACAGGATTAGTTATTTCCACCACCCTGTCTACGTTTTTCCATCTCCGCACGTTGCTCTTTTTGCCAAGCTTCGTAAGCTTTTTTCTGATCGTCTGTTAATATTGCAGTTACTTTGGCATCATTATCGGCACGCATTTTTTGTATTTTCTCTCTCATCGCATCTCTATCCCCCCCACCTTGCATCTCTTCACGCATTTTTTTCATGGTTTCGGCCTGTTCGGTAAAAACGGTAGTTAGTTTTGTTTTCTGATCATCAGATAACTTTAATTTTTCGTCTAACAGTTTTACTCTTTCTTCAGGTTTCATCATCATTCTACCTTGTCCACCACCTTGCTGCGCGTTAGCGAAACCAGCTAAGCCTAGCATTAATCCGCAAATCATCATTAACTTTTTCATGTTTTTCTTTGTTGTTTTTGGTCAAAATTGAGTTTGTTGGAGTGCAAAAAGAAATGAAAGTTTAACGTTGCCGTGTAACTTAGCTGTTGCAGAATAAAATAGATCAATCTTTTAATAATAACACCGGAACATGCGATTTAATGGTTAACCTTTGGGATACACTTTCGTGCAGTAAGCGTTCAAAAAAACTATATTTCTTTGGAAGTGCGATAATTAACTGGGCTTCTTCATTTTTGGCAAATTTTACAATTCCTTTAATGGTATCAGGATGATCGACGTAATGATATGAAGGTAAAAAATCTTTGAGCATTTCGTGTAAAATCTGCTCCTCCTGTTGGTTAACTGCATGACCCGAATTGATATTGAGCACCAAAAGTGTTAAAGCGTGTTTGCTTAAAATATTTTTAAGTGCATGCACGGGAATCACCTCCTTAACCTTTTTAAAATCGCAGGCTAAAATAGCTTTACGGATAGATTGATAATCGGCCTTTGGTGGAACAACTAAAACAGGAACCGGACTTGATTTAGAAATTTTAATCGCATTAGAACCAATATCACTTTCGTCTTTTGCTTTTTTACCATTACTACCGATAATAATAACTTCAATCTCTTCCCTGTTTACGCGATCGATGATTGATCTTAATAAGGTTTCCCTACTTAAAGCAACCTCTATTTCGGCCATGGGGTTGATCTCCAACATTTTTGACTTTAGTTTTTCGAGTGCTTCCAGCCTCCTCGTAACTTCATCGGCGATTTGGGCATCTGTGGTAACAATTAAATCGGGTGTTGGCAGGATACTCTCGTATTCTGAAACGTAGTAGGCATTAAGCAGTATAATTTTTGAGTTCGTCATTGCAAAACTCAACCTGGCCGCATATTTCGCTGCATGATCAGCTGTTTTAGAAAAATCGACAGGCACAAGATATGTACTCATATGATTAATATTATGTTTTTTACATCAACAAATTAATCAATCGATTGATTAATTTGTTGATGTAAATTTCGTATATAATTTGATGTATTGCAAATTTTGGAGGCGGAGATTTATAACGTGAACGTCATTCTGGTATGGAGTAACATAGCTAAGATTCTTCGACTACGCTACCATTGACGTTATTTCAAAATCACTTATTAATGATCGACTTATCGAACTATGCATTTCCATCCAGCTAGGCCATGTCACCGAATCTACGTTCTACTTAAATCCGGCCTAATAAATTTTTCGGGTCCCACTGACCAGGCCTTGCCACTGGCTTTGAAAGAAAACGGCGAAGCCTTCATGAATGCCGCTGAAAATGTAACATCCAATGAATAAATTTTCAGCCGGCAGTTTATTAATGGTTGTTGTCTATTGTTTTATTTGTATTAATGAGCTCGGTAATGCCTCGGTTTTGTTACTTTTTGATGTCAAAAAGTAAGAGCCCTTCGGCGGCGAGCAGAGGCAAGACTGCGCCGTAGAACAAAAGAACACAATTGTACGTCACTCATATTGATTTTTACACCATAAATTATCGATCAGGATTGACACTTGTGGTAAGCAAATAACCAATGCTCAATTTGCAACGACCAAGTGGAGAAATCTACGACTAAATTATTTCTTAAAATACTTGTAGAAAGATCTCTCGACTACGCTCAGGATTGACAGCTCGAGAGAAGGAATGAACAATATTCTACTAGCCATACCAATAAACTAATGACAAGTGAACCAATAAACCTATTTCCCAGAATCTGCAGCATTTGGGTTTTCGTCGAACCATCTGCCCTGAACTTTCATTACCTTCTCGATAATATCACGCACAGCAGTTTTGCCCCCGTTATATGGAGAAATGAATGTAGATATCGCTTTTATTTCTTCTACGGCATCGGCTGGGCATGTTGGAAGCCCTACAAGTTTCATCACTTTTAAATCGGGAATATCGTCGCCCATGTAAAGCACTTCTCCTGCAGTGATATTCTTATCCTGAAGATATTGATTAAAAATGGCCACCTTATCTCCTGTTCCCAGGAAAACATCGGTTATACCCAGATTAAAGAAACGCTTCCCCATCGCAATACCATCTCCGCCAGATATAATACAAATATTATAGCCTTTTTTAACCGCCAATTGCATGGCATAACCATCTTTAATGTTAAAAGTGCGCAAAGACTGACCACTATCAGTAACTTGTACCGATCCATCAGTAAGCACACCATCTACATCAAAAATGAACGTGGAAATTTCTTTTAATTTCTGAAGAAACATATTTAGCTGGGAGTTTGGGGTTTGGAGTTGAGAGTAGAATGGAGCCTTTAAACTCCAAACTCTTTACTCCAAACTAAAATTACTGGTTATCTCTCCATTCGTAAACCCAGGCAGATTGAATTTGCTCCAAGTGGCCTTCATTGCTTTCCTCACGGGTTCCTTTAAAATTAGGCAATGATAAAACCCATTCTAAAAGTTCGGTAAAGCGAACGCGGTAGATTTTGGCTTCTGTAAAATCATCGCCAAATTTCTCATATAAAGACATGGCAATATCTTCATAATCGTTCCAGTAAAAAGGTAATGCAAATTTATCGTTATTCATGTTTTGTTGTTGGTTAATTGTTTGAATTGGTTAATCGGTTAACTGTTTAAATCGGCTAATCGACTCCAGACTGAAGACTTCGGACTCCAGACTAACTAGTGGCCCATAAAACCAGACTGATCCGGAATGGTCACTTCGATATCGCCGTTGATTACCACACACTGGCAACCTAAACGCGAAGTAATTTTCGGACGCACAGCCCTATCGATAAAATCTTCTTCTTTATCAGAAATCTCTTCGATATTATCCATCCCCTTGGTTACATATACATGGCAGGTACTGCAACCACAAACACCTCCGCAGTTGTGTTGCAATTCGATTCCATTATCCAGGCAAACATCTAATACAGATTCACCAGCTGCTATTGGCAATTCAATAGATTCGTGATCTGCCTCTTCAAAATTTATTTTTAGTTTAAAAATGCTCATAATTATTTTGCAAAAGTAATAAGCAAAAGCCGTAATTACGCTATTTCAGCGTTAATTTTATGCTATTGCTCAATGTTTGATAAATGTTCTGCAATTCGGGCATATCGGTTAACATGCTCAAATGCGTAGTTAAAGTATTTTCATCAGCCCTGATTGCTGGACCGGTTTGCACATTTTCGGGCAGGTTACTCATTACCTTATCGGCTGTCTCTGCAATTAAAGGCCTGATGATGTCGAAATCTAAACCATTCTGATTTAAAATTTTATTGGCCAAAGCGTACAGGTGATTCGGAAAATTACAGGCAAATACGGCTGCAAGATGTAGTATTTTGCGCTTCTCACCATTTAGCTCATGCACCTTCCGACTCATTTTGGCAGCGAGATTTTTTAAAATCGCTAATTGAATTTCACCGTTTGCTTCGATGCAAATTGGAATATTTTCAAATGAAACCTCTTTATCTTTTGAAAAAGTTTGCAAAGGATAAAAAACGCCTGCTTTCCTAACTTGTGATGATAAAATGTTAATATCGGTAGTGCCAGAAGTATGTACCACCAGACCAGTTACATTGCTTAATGATCTAGCAATGCTTTCAATGGCATCATCCTTTACAGAGATGATATATAAATCAGCATATTGTTCAACTTCATTAAGATCGTTTATACCATCAGCTTCAATCGCTCCAGCCAATAATTTTGCATGATTTAAATTTGGACTGTATACCTGTACCACATCTTCACCTTCGACTTTTAATGCTTTTGCTAAATGTGTGGCAACATTACCCGACCCCAATAAAACGATCTTCATGATTTATGCGGTTTTAGCCTCTTTTCTCCTTCTAAAAATTGAAAGTAAGAAACCCACAACCATTACGATGGTACCAGCCCAGTATAAATTGATGAAAGGAAATTCAATTGCTTTAAAAACTACCCAATCTTTAGCTTGTTGAGGTTTTTCAAAAATCTGAAGCTCTACTTTTTTCTCATCTGGTAAAACCCTAGAAAAGCGGAATTTCAGATCTAATTCATCTATTTTACGAGCAAAATCGAAAGTATTGTTTCCTTTAATTAAGAAAATAGGTTCTGTGTTATAAACTTTACCTGCAGCATTCACCTCTAATGGTAAACCCACAGCATAATCTCCCTGAGCCAGGGCTAAATCTTTGGCGGTAGGTTTTCTATCTAAATCTTTAACGGTGACCACACCGCTTGAAGTATGAATGGTATCGCCTACTGAAACCTTAACAATGCGTGGTGCTTTATAATTTTCATCATCAGAATGTCCTTCATGATCGTCATGAGCGGTTTGTTTAACTGCAGCACTGGTAATATGCGTGTACACATCGTAAGTAAGGTAATGTTTAGTATCAGGAGAAGCAATTAAACCCATTTTTTCATTATCCTGAGTATGAGGGTGCAAATTGAAATCTTCTTTAACCTTACCGTCTTTATCTACAACCTTGAAATTAAGCGTATAAAAAGTATTCGGGGCCTGAGTAGTATCGCTCACATAAGTTACCGTGTACTTACCCATTTGTTTAGGCTCATTTTTATACAACATGATGTTTTCGCCAGGCTTCTCTGTTTTCTCGAAGTCTTTTACCGGGATAAAATTATTTGCATTAATAGATAAAGGTTTGTTGGTAGCGGCAGAAATTAAAGCACCTAAAACTAAGAAAGCAAAACCGATGTGCGCAATTGCCGATCCGGCCAATTTTACCTTTCCGCCAAAAGCCTGGTACAATACGCTGGCATTTGAAAGCACTGCAAACAAACAACTGAAAGTAATCAGGATGTACATGGTATTGGTATAAATATGAGTAACATATACCAAACCTGCTGTTAATACGGTTGTAAAGATAATTACAGATATCAGGCTGCTATAAAATTTGCGCGGATCTGTTCTTTTGTATTTTAAATATTGAGAGAAACCCGAGATCAGGGTGATTAATACGGCAAAAGGTGCCTGCCATTGATTATAGTATTTTACAGCATCGATTGGAGGAGAAAAGTTGGTTCCAAAGGCTTTGTTAAATACAGGAACCGAAGTGGAGAAGATCACCTGGATACAAGCGATGGTTACGACTAAAGCACCAATAAACATCCAGAATTCACGCGAATAGGTTTCTTCATCTTTGGTTGTGATCGGCAATTCTTTCCATCGCTTGATAATCAAAGCAACAGCCAATACCGCGAATACTACATTATATAAAATCAAGTGTCCAAACATGCCCATATCGGTAAATGAGTGAACAGATGTATCACCCAGAATACCACTACGGGTTAAGAATGATGCATAAAGCACCAATAAGAAACTTAAGAATACCAAAGCGATTGCGGTAAAATAAGCATGACCAGTATTTTTATAGGCAATCATCACGTGTACGGCACCAATTAAGGTTAACCACGGAATTAGAGAAGCATTTTCTACCGGATCCCAGGCCCAGAAACCGCCAAAATTTAGTGCCTCGTAAGCCCAGAACGAACCCATGATAATACCGGTACCCAAAACCATTACCGCAAAAAGCGTCCATGGCATAGCAGGCTTAATCCACTCTTTATATCTTTTCTGCCACAAAGCCGCAATCCCGTAAGCAAAAGGAACCACCATACTGGCAAAACCTAAAAACAAGGTTGGTGGGTGAATGACCATCCAATAGTTTTGCAACAACGGATTTAAACCTTTTCCATCGGTTATGAACTTCAGGTAATTTTTGTAATTTTCTGGATTTGCAAAAACAACTGGTGCCTGTGCCTTTAAATCCATTGCATCTCTTAACAGGATAAATGGAGAACTTCCGATGCGCTCGCCAAAAATTTCTACACCTAAAAGCATAGAGGTTAAAAACACCTGAGAGAAGGCCACAACCGTCATCACAGGGCTTTCCCATGATTTAGCTTTCCAGATCAATAATGCACCTAAAAAAGATTGCCAGAAAGCCCAAAGCCAAAAGCTTCCTTCCTGTCCTTCCCAAAATGCGGATATGATATAGTATACCGGAAGTTGTTTCGAAGAATGGGATTGAACGTAATAGTATTCAAAATAATGACCAAGTACGAGGTAGAACAAAATGGCACCAATGCCAATAATACTGGCAAAGTTAACCAGGTATCCAATCCGGCCTAGGTTACGCCAGGATTTATCTTCTAGATTTTTATCGCGACTGGCAAAAAAATACGATATGGTTGATAGTAATGATGCACTAAAAGCCAGAACAATAAAAAACTGTCCGATTTTACCTGGTAACAGGTGTTCGCCTACAAATTGAATATCCATTAAAATTAGTTATATTTTTTCTCGCCGTACTTACCTACAGTATCTACTTTGCCATCTTTATTAATCTCTACCAGATTATCATTATACTTAGAAGGGCATTTCATTAAAATTTTCGATGCGTAGAATTTATCGTTATCCATTTTACCAATAAGCACCAATTTTTCTGATTTTTCGAAATCCTGTGGTTTGGTACCTGCATAAATAACCTCTCTCACTTCTCCTTTTTCGTCTTTCATATGGAATGAAAAATGGTTCGCATCTTTTACGGCATCATAATAAGTACCCATTGATTTTACCCAATAGCCCATAACATGCTCCTCCTTTTCAGAAAGGGTGGCCTGTTTAAAATTAGAATAGGTGTCTGTATTTGCATTTAAGCTAAATAAAATTCCTACAGAAATTGCGATGGTAATTAATCCAATGATTGCACTTTTCTTCATGGTTTATACTTGTTGTAAAAGCTGGCAACAAAGATAGAAAAATAGGCTTAGCCAGCATTCTTTTACATTTTTCTTGTCTTTATATTGACAATCATCTGATTTTTGAAGCGATATATTTTTTCCAAAGCCCATATTTATAATTAATCTAATGAAACTTTTAAATCATTTAAAAGTTTATATTGAAATTATTAAGTTTGGTCATTCAGATAACCATTCCTTTTATTTTCCACAGTAAAACATAAACCGGATTAATATGAACTTGAAACAGTTTTATAAGCTTTTGTTATTTATCGTTTTAATACCTGTTTTAAGCTCCTGCTTTGAGGTAATTGAAGAAATTTCAATGAAAAATGATGGTACAGGCGATGTTACGCTAACTATAAACCTAAGTCAAAGTAAAACCAAAGTAGCTTCAGTAATGCTGTTGGATAGCGTACAAGGTTATAAAGTACCTAGTAAACAGAAAATACAGCAAGAATTAAACGAAGCTGTGGCTTATTTGAGAAAATCAGAGGGTATTTCCAATGTAAAAAGTACAAGCGATTTTACTAACTACATCGCAACCATTAGCTTTTCTTTTAAAGATGTTTCCAATATCAATAACATCACCAAAAACATTCTTGCCCGGCAAAAAATAAGGGCAACCAATAGTTCATCTTATACCTATAATAAAACAACAAAGACCTTTAGCCGGAAATATCAGTCGATAGGTACTGCCAAAACAGAGTTCAACAAATTAAAAGCCAAAGACAAAGCGGTTTTTAACGGCGCAACCTATACCAGCATCTATCGTTTCGAATCTGTTGTAACAAGTAGTAGCAATCCGGCATCAAATGTATCAAAATCTAAAAAAGCAGTGATGTTAAAAAGCAGCATCACAGATCTTATTAACGGCAAAATTAACGTATCTAATACTATACAACTATCTAAATAATAATCACAGCTGATCCGCAACTCCACAGGTTGCATAGCGCATAGCACAAATTACCCATGAAAAAAATTCTATTTTCCTTCTCACTCCTGCTATCATTTAATTTAGCCAAAGCACAAGATTTGGTAAAAAAAATACCTGCAGATGCTTTTACCGTTGCCACCATTAAGGGCGATAATATTTTTAAACTCATGTTTGTAAAAGATTTTAATGAATCTTTTCTGGGCAAGAAATTACTGACCGAAACTTCAAAATCGCTTGATAAAAATTTTACCAGCATAGAAGATTTTGGAATTAACCTGGAGAAAAACATGTATTACTTTAACCAGTTAAGTGATAGTATTACCTACAACTGTTTTCTGATTCCGATAAAAGATGCTAACAAATTTGAAAGCCTGATTGAAAATAAACAGAAAAAATTTACGCAACAAGGCGATATCCGTACGATGATTATGCCAGATAGCACGAGCATAATTAAATGGAACAATAACATGCTGTATTTTGTAACGGGAAGCATTAGCAGTTCTTTTTTTGCCGATTCTGCCAAATCTGCCCGTTATGGAATTAAGGATGTCAGGTTTCTGCGTGATGATGCCATGGTTACTGATAGTGTGGCTATTGATTCAGCTTATGCGATAACAGATGCACCTATGGTCGAGGTAATTGATGCACCACCAGTAGTTGAAAAAGTAAAAGTGCAGAAAAAGCCTGTTAAAAAAAACACTAAAAAATCTGTTAGAACAAAAAAAGCAGGCAAAAAGAAAACGACCAAAAAAGCTAAAAAAACCCAGGATGACACAGATTTTGATCAGCCTGTAGCGTTAGCAACAGATACGGCAGGCAACATGGCTCCTGATGATGTGGATGAACAATACGATACCTATCAGCAAGAACGTACAGAACAGGATGCCAAGAAAAAAAGGCTGGCTTTAGTTTGGATGACCGCCCAGGCCGATCAAATTTTTAGTGGGAATTATAGGTCTATCGAAACCAATAAGTCATACACGGAAAGTTTAGATAACAAAGCTATTGCAGAACTTTGGGTTTCCAGCCTTCAAGATGCTTATAATGCAATTTCTCCAACCTTCGGCAGCTATGGTAAAGCAGGCTTAATGAAAGGTTATGGCAGCTTAAATGCAAAACTTTTTATGGACAATAAAAGTTTCCGCATCTCAACAGGTATGGAATTATCGCAGGAACAAGCAGATTCCTATAAAAAAATCTTAAATAGAAAGTTAAACAAAAAGTTTTTAAAATATGTGAACAGCGAAAAAGCACTTGGCTTTATGAGCTATTCTATTGATACCAAAGCTTATCTGGAAGAATTCCCTAAATTATTAAAACAAACTTATGGTTCTTTTATGGGGGCTAAAATGGATGAAGAAATGGACCTGGGCGCTGATCTGATTTCACTTTTGTTAGATGAAGAAGCAGTTAGCAAAGTTATTAAGGGCGACGCCTTGTTTGTAATTAACGGGTTAAATACAAAAGAAGTTACGTATACCTCTTATGACTACGATGACGATTACAATCAGAAAGAAGTAACAAAAACAAAAAATGAAACTTTACCTGATTTCCTTTTCATGTTTTCTTCCGAAGATACCAGATTGATCAATAAACTGATTAAATATGGTGTAAACAAAAACCTGGTAAGTGCAGATGGCAACATTTATAAAGTAATGGAAAAGAAAAGTCCGATCGACATTTACTTCCAGATTAAAGATGGCATTGTGTTTTTTGGCAATTCATTAGCTGAAATGCAGGGCATTCAGAACAATCAATACAGCAGCAATAAACTAAGTAAAATGCACAAGCAACTATTGAGCAAAAACAATTTCAGCTTTTTATTTAATGCTCAAAACCTCGTAGGCAAAGTGCCTGCATCTGAAATTGGCGGTGAGGAAACTGCTAAAAAGTTCAATAGCACCTTAGAAAAAATGGGTAATGTATACATGAAATCGAACCCGATTAAGGGCAGATTGGTTTCAGCAGATATTAGTGCAGAAATTCCGAACGGACATGAAAATGCATTGAAATATTTGTTTTCGTTAATTGAAAATGCGGCAAAGTAGTTCCGTTAGCAGTTTTTAGTTGGCAATTGCAGTTAACTGACAGAAACAATTAACAGATAATAATTAGTTTTCAATCAACAGTTGGCAACCAGCAGTTAACCGATTTAAACCCTTAACCGATTAACCTTATTATGGTGAAATTTTTAAAAATAACAGCAGCGATACTTGTATTGCTGCTTCTTTTTTACTTTGGCTTTTTTAAATACAGGCAAATCCAGGCCAATAAAGTATTAATTCCTGCAACTACTGAAACTTTATTAAAAATAAATGTGGATGAGTTATACAAAACCATTGCGGTTAGTTACCTCAAACACCCCAGTCAATATGATGAAGCAGACAAGAAAGGAATTAAAGAAAAGGTTAATGATTTAAATACAGGCTTAAAAATTCCTGCCAACATTTATATCTACGCTTTAAAAGGAACGATTCAACATACTTTTTTTACGCGTTTAGAAATAACAGATAGTTTGGCCTTTAACCGCTTTGTACTGAAAAAACTCTCCTTAATAAAAAAAGACAGTAATTTCTTTCAATCAGCCGACTCAACAATTTGCCTCTTGTTGAATAAAAAAACGGTAGCACTAGCATTTACGCCTAAAAAACAATCTGTAAAAAAGGTTTTGGAAGAAATATTGGCTCAGAAAAACATGGTTAAAATTAGCGATAGCAAATTTGAGCAACTGGCAGGATTTTCCGATCACTTGTCTTTTCAAAATGCAGAAAATTTGAGCAGGATTAATTTTAATGATGGAAAAATTGCTTTGCATAGTGAAATGGTAAACAAGTGGTTCGAACCTGCTGCTCAGCCTAAACACCGGATTTTAAATTCAGAAAGTACGGTGAATATGTGGTTAAACGGAAAATTTAAACCTGATTTATCTAAAAAGAACACTGCGGTTAGCTCATCTCCATTTTCAAAAGACAACTTTTTGAAGTTTTATAAAGGTTATCTGGATTTTGAATGGACAAACACCATTACGCAAGTAGATACCATTGTCGGCTATGAATATAATGATGACTTTGAGCAGGTGGAAAAAAAAATACTTCAAGACCGTAAGATTCCGTCAATTACGATAAATTTAAATGCCGACGATAAAGCAGTGAGTAATTATCTTAAATCGCTAGGCGCATTAGATCAATCTACCGGAAAGATTAGCAGCGCAATGATTCCTTTATACCAGTTCTATTTCAATGGCAGTAATGGTAATGTTCAATTAAGTACGATTAAAAGCGCTAGACCCGATTTAAAAAGGGCATCATCTGAAGAATTCTTCTATTTTAAAGTTGACTTTAAAAAATTGATCAATCAAACATCAATACCCTTAATTGCAGATAAGCTGGGTACTTTTAGTCAACTGGAGATCAAAGCAAAAAATTCAGGAAAAGATAAAATTAAGTTAGAGTCGGAACTTTTATTTTTAAATGAGGACAGTAACGCCTTGATCCAACTTTTAAAGGTGTTTAAAAATGGATTCAAAAGTTCGTTAAATTTTAATTTCAATGTTGATATTCCGGCAAGCAGCAAGTAAGTATTTCCCGCAGATTCAAGGTGGTTTACGCAGATAACTGTCCATTGTACCTAAACCTGATGGGACGGATGCCAATTCCTTCAATTGGCAGGAGGTACAGCAGGAGTAACCCACCCCTATGCAATACAGGCTATTCGTTTCCAAAACAAAAAAAGCTGGAAATGGCTTACGTAGCCAGTGAAAGATTCAGATCGGATTTGTGATGACGAACTTATTCACAAAAAAGCCTTGCAGTTTAATTCTGCAAGGCTTCATAAATGACAATTGGTTGATTACGGCCAAACACCCAAGTTCATGTAAGAAACCGCAATTTTATCGATCGAATTAACGAAAGCAGCAGTTCTTAAGGTTTGTGTACCTGGTTTGGTCATTAAAGTTTCGCGGATTTCGTGGTACGAATGAATCATCGTATCTTCTAAACCAGAGTTAACCAGTTCCATTTCAGATGCGCCTTTCACAATCATTAAACGGTGCTCCGGAAGGATCGTTTTACCGGTTAGGTTTTCTAAAGTATTGATTAGATTAGCATTTGAATTAGCGGCATAACGATTTTCCATACGGCCAAAAGCCACATGTGAAAGGTTTTTCAACCATTCGAAATAAGAAACCGTAACACCACCTGCATTGCAATACATATCAGGAATGATAATACCACCCATTTCGGTAAAAATGGCTTCAGCTTCTGGCGTAGTTGGTCCGTTTGCACCTTCAGCAATAATTTTTGCTTTGATATTGCGAATATTCAGTTCTGTAAACTGGTTTTCTAAAGCTGCCGGAACAATGATATCACAATCTTGCTCCAAACCTTCCATTGAATTTTTAAAGCTGGTAGCTCCAGGGAAATCTAAAATTGAACCCGTGTTTTTACGGTGTGCAAAAACCTCGTCAACATTTAATCCGTTAGGGTTGTAAATAGCACCCTCAAACTCGCAAAGGCCAACAATGGTAGCACCAAATTCAGCTAAAAATTTAGCAGAGTGATAACCCACATTACCTAAACCCTGAACAATTACTCTTTTATCGCCTAAACCCGCTTTAAAGCCAATTTTAGCCATATCTTCTGCAACATCAACACATTCACGTACAGCATAAGCTACACCACGGCCTGTAGCCTCTTTACGACCACGGATACCGTGTAAAGCAATTGGCTTACCAGTAACACAACCCAATGCATCGAGCTGACCTGGGTTCATAGTCATATAAGTATCGGCAATCCAGCTCATTTCGCGTTCTCCAGATCCATAATCAGGAGCGGGAACATCAATACCAGGGCCAATAAAGTTTTTCTTAATTAATTCTGTAGTATAACGACGGGTAATGGTTTCTAACTCCGCAACACTATATTGTTTAGTGTTGATTTTAATACCGCCTTTTGCACCACCAAATGGAACGTTAACTATGGCACATTTGTAAGTCATTAGGGCAGCAAGCGCCATAACCTCATCCTCGTTTACCATTTCACTGTAACGGATACCACCTTTTGTTGGGCTCATGTGGTGAGAGTGCTCTACTCGCCAGGCATCAATTACTTCAAAACCATTTCCACGGCGGATTGGGAACTGGAAACGATATACACTATTACATGTTTTAATCTGGTTCAATAAACCTTCTGGATGATTGGTAAATTGAGCCGCACTGTCAAAGTTTTTACAAACATCTGCAAAGAACTTGTTCTCGTCTGCTAGATTAGCCATTATTTATTTTTTATATTGAATAAGTTTTCGGTGCAAAATTGCCTAAAAAAAATGCACATATCCAAATGCAAAAACACTTAGTGTACAGCTAACACCACCTTCTAAAGCAAATGCATAAGGCTTTATACCGATTATGCAAATCTGTTCAAAAACAACTTTGAAACAGGTTTAAACGCGGATATATCCATCCGTTAGCAGGAATAAAACGACTAGTTTGATAGGTTTTATTATGACCAAATCTGATTAAAAAAAATTATAAAAAAAATATCCACACGGCCATTTTATTACGATACTGATCAATCCAAGGTTAAAAACATCATACCAATTACGAATATCATAATTTTACAGCATAAAAAAGGAGATCAATATAATTGATCTCCTGTAAAAAATTTTCCGGGCTATCGCCGTCCGACCTTTATTTACTTATCGATGTGATTTTCTTTTTCGATTTTCTTCAATTTTTTATCTATCGAGAAAAGATAAGCAAGTAAACCAACCAGTATAATTACGATACAGATGACCACAACATAAATTTTTCCGTTACTGCGTAGGCTATCAGCCATTTCAACGCCATTATCCTGTGCAAATAACTGCAAGGTAGCCATCATCAATATCAGGGAGAAAAGTATCTTTTTCATTTTAGTTATGTTGTTGTTTGTTTTCTATTGAACGTATTCTGAAACGAATGGTATATACCCAGTAGCCGATTAAAATCCAGCCTAAACATGCAGGGTAAAATACCATGCGCATGCGGCTATCTAAATCGTAACTGTTGAAACCTGGATTACCGCCATTGCCTGGGTGTAAAGAATCTTTTAAGCGGGGTAAAACAAAAAGTAATACCACCATCATTGGGAAAGCAAAAATATTGTAAATGGCCGAAATCTTTGCTCTTTTTTGTTCCTCATCAATTGCATTCCTTAAAATTAAGTAAGCAAAATAAAGCAATATAGAAATGGCGGCAAAATTTTGTTTAGGATCGAAACTCCAAAACTGTCCCCAGGTAAATTTCGCCCAGATGGCACCAGTTACTAAACCTAAAAGACCAAAAACAATACCGGCATTTACGCTCTCTACAGCCTTTATATCATCAATTTCACTTTTGGTGCTCAATGATTTTACGCTGTAAAAAACAGAGATCGAAAACAGTACAATCATCGCAAACCACATGGGAACGTGGAAATAAAGATTTCTAATTGTTTCATTTAATATCGGTAAACGGGGTACGCCAAGCAACAATCCTGCAATCGCAGTATAAATTACCAGAACTGAACCTAAAATTTTCCACCAGGTTTTATGCATACATATATAATTTTGAATGATTGAGTTTTGAATGAGAGAATGGTCTTTTCTTCTTAATTAATAATCCTAAAGGATTTCTCGTTCAAAACGCAATCATTCTTTCATTCAATCATTTCTTTAATCCCTCCAAAGGTAAGGAAATAACAATAAAGACGTGGCTACCATAAGTACATTCACCACCAGTAACATTGCAATTTCATCATAACTATTTTCCCATGGCAAGCCATCAACAGCATTTTTAGCCAGTTTAATTAATAAAATCAATACCGGAATAATAATAGGAAAGCTCAAGATGGCCATTAACATCCCGCCATTACCGGCCTTGCTTGCAATAGCCGATACCATAGTAAATACGGTAGAGAAACTGATACTGCCCAGTACCACAGCGACATAATATAGCAACAAATCGGGCGGCGTAAAAGAATCAAAAACTAATGTATAAAAGCCTAAGGCGATTGTGGTCAATACCAGCATCAGAAGGATATTATACACGGTTTTAGAAATTAAAACCGCAGCCGGACTGGCCAAAACATAACTATACAACTGCTGACCTTTGGTTTCTTGCAAAAAACTTTTCGATACGCCATTAATGGAAGCAAAAAGCATAATGATCCAAAACAACGCATTCCAGGTTAATTTATCACCCAGGCTAACAAAAGAGAGGTAACAGGTAAAAATAGTAGAAACCACATAAAGCAACACACCGTTAATGGTATATTTGGAGCGCCACTCTAACAATACTTCCTTGTGAATTAAATATTTAACCTCTTTGGCCAATTGCATAACCGCAAAGATACTTTTATTGCTAAATATTGCATGCCAAAATTGTTGTATTGTTGTAATTTTGTTTGGCAACTCATTTAGCCACGAAGACGCGAAAAGAGATTTAACCACGGATGAAAAGGATAAATACAGGTATATTTTTAAAGCAGTATAATCGGGATTAATGGCATTAAAATTTTATTTGCCATGGAGGCACAGAAGACACGGAGAAAGACTATTAACCACAGATGATAAGGAAAAACACAGATGCTATTTTTTCGAAGTAGCATAAACAAAGTTAAAGGCATTTAAAATTTAATTAAACACGTAGACTCACAAAAATAATATGCATAAAAATCTGTGTTCATCCATGTAAATCTGTGGTAAAATAGAAATATGAACTACGCATCAGTTATAGAAACACCTATTGGTAAATTAATCATCCTGGCTGATGAGGATTTTGTGCATGCCGTTACTTTTGAAGAAAAGGATATTGCTGATTTGACAGAAAACGAACTGACCGTAAAAGTTGCCAACCAATTAAAAGAATATTTTAATGGAAATCTTCGGGATTTCGATTTCGCGATAAAACAGAAAGGAACTGAATTTCAGCACGAGGTTTGGCAGGATTTATTGAACATACCGTTTGGCGAAACCACCACTTACGCTAAATTTTCTGCGCACAATCCATTAGCGATAAGGGCTATTGCCGCAGCAAACGGAAAAAATAACATTGCCATCGTGGTGCCGTGCCACAGGGTAATTGGCAGTAACGGCAAACTAGTAGGCTATGCAGGTGGTTTATGGCGTAAGCAATGGCTGCTACAATACGAGCGTGAAGTTGCCCAAAAAGGACAAACCGAATTAAAATTTTAAAACCATATTTTTGAAGATGAATACGAGTCAAGCCGGAACACCAAACAATTACCTGAAAGCAATTCGTTTAATTAACGTTGAAGGAGATCAATGCGCCTTCGAGATTGGCAAAATCCCTATCCGTCAACACATTAATGCCAATTATTTTTTTGCCCAAACTGATGTATCTACTTTAGAAAACATCCCACATCCGGCCCCCCGCCGTCAATATGTGATTACATTGAAAGGTAAACTCCGTTTTACTGTAAGCAATGGCGAATCTTTTATCATTGAGCCGGGGATTTTACTCATCGCAAATGATATTGCCGGAGTGGGCCATACCTGGGAAATTATAGATGGCAGTGAATGGGAAAGAATCTATATTCCGTTAGATGAACATACAGAAGATTATTTTATAGCTGATTAAGATCATTCAAAACCAACATTAAGTCATTTCGTAAGTCATATTAAACCCGATGATACGATGAAAATGATCTGCTCCCTACTTTTAGTTCTTTTCGCCTATTTACCTGTGGAAAAAAATGTTCCGGTAGCCAAATTAGATTTAAAAAAATATGCAGGAATCTGGTATTCGTTATATGCTATCCCTACCATGTTTGATAAAGGGAGCCGCGAAACCACTACTAAATATACCTTAAATAAGGATGGCTACTATAATATGATCACTACTTATAAAAAAATTGGGGATGATAAGGTTTATTCCAGAAGTTCGAAAATGTTCCCGTCAGAAGATGGATATCACGGTGAGTTACAGGCACAATTTATCTGGCCAATAAAGGTCGACTATTGAATTATCGAACTGGCGGATGATTATTCTGATGTTGTTGTAGGCCATCCTGATCATAAATTTTTATTCATCATGAGCCGCAACCAGACAATGCCGAAGAAAACCCATGATGAAATTGTAGCCAGATGCAAAGCTAAAGGATACGATATAGCTAAATTAACCCCGCAGTGGTGTGAGAAAGCTTAAGCTACTATTTTTTCGCCACGTTTAACGCTGAAAAGCATAAATATAACACCAACCAAAAATACAATCCAGCCCCATTGGAAATGAACAACTTTGCCGATCAGTTTATTGGCGAAGCCATATTTAGTATAATTATTTGCAGTAAAATAAACAGCAATAACAGCTAAAATATACCAGATAGCCATAATAAAACTCATAAAGCGGAATGCTCCAACCTTTCTGATAAACAGAAACAGCACAGAGATAGCGATAATGGCATAGGTGATTAAAAATAAACGCGCATCAGATTGATATAAGTTCCAATTGCCTTTAATGGGCACTTTTAGCATGGGGCAGAAACCTGCAATAACGCATAACAAAATGCCTAACCAAGCCCTGAATTTGTTTAATACTAACATAGTTAAAAATGATTACACTGATTTTAACGATTCCACTGATTGGTAATTGTTTATAATGGAAATTAATGGTTTAATCGCTAACTTACCTGGTATTTTTTAATGACTAATGACTAATGACTAATGACTAATGACTAATGACTAATGACTAATGACCAACCTACTGCCCTTCAATAATCCCCATCTTATCTGCAAAGTGAGCACAATAGTCGCGCAAATCTTCGACAATCAGTGTTTCGCCAGTTGCTTTTAAAAAGCTATCGCCCATGGTTTGAAGCGTTTCATAGAAAAAACGTTTCATTTCATCAACAGGCATATCTTTTGTCCAAAGATCTATTTTTAATGTATTCTTATAATTATGATCCCAAACTGATAAAAATAAAGCCTTTGCAGGCACTTTATCCGCATTTCCAGAATCTGTACTCTCCCAAAGTATGTTATCCGGGTTGTTGCCTTCATCTAACTCAACCGTTAGTTTTATTTCTGCTTTTTTCATTTTTAATATTGATTTCATCGATTTAACAGATTACTCCGATTTAGAACGACTAATTTTTACGGATGCAAAGATGCTTAATATTAATTTTACTTCATCGCAGCTTTAAACTACTTTTTGTAATATTACCATCAAGATTGCCGCAATAACGATAAATATCAATTCTACTATCCAAATACGCTTAATGTCTTTCAAAGTGAAGCGAAAAATCATATCTGTAATAAAGGTTACAAGAATAAGGCAACCTAAAACAAGAAGGTAAAAACCATCCATATTTACATGACGTGGTGCTGTACTTTTCTCCGAAAAGAGATTTACAACCACCAAGCCTAAACCAACGGCACTTACAATATTTAAAGGCGTAATCCTAAAGTTCATCTGTGTTTATTTATTTGTTTTCAATTGTCAGATGGAGCCTTTGACAATTGAAATAATTATTTAGAAATTAATAATTATTTTAATTGTGTCGGGTTCATTACTTTTTCTTATCGAATTTTTTGCCTTTTTTAAAGCTCTTTACTTGTTTACCTGCCTTTGCTTTGGCTTTCTCTCTCACCTTTTTCTCTATTGCTGCAGCATGCTTTTTCTCGTGGAAAGCCCCTTGAAAATCAGGATCTTCCTTACGTTTTTGCAAATCAATTTCTTTAGCTATCTGCTGGCGCTCCTCATAAGCGGTTTCTTCAATAAAGACACCCTGTGGTACTTCTTCCACCGGGATTGATTGACGGATTAGTTTTTCAATTTTACGGATATAATATTTTTCACCATCGGTAGCAAAAGTTATTGCATCGCCCTTAGCAAAAGCTCTACCAGTACGGCCAATGCGGTGAACATAATCTTCAATAATAATGGGTACATCAAAATTGATCACGTGGCTTACATCACTCACATCAATACCCCTACTCGCCACGTCTGTAGCCACTAAAACCCTAATATTTCCTTCTTTAAAGCTATTGATAGAATTGATTCTGGTATTCTGACCTTTATTGGCATGGATTACACGAACATTCTCGGCACCATATCTGCGTTCAATGAAACTAAAAATATTATCGGCAACTGTTTTAGTTTTACAGAAAATGATCAGACGCGTAAATGCCTCATCATCCTTGAGTAAATGTTGCAGCAGATTCAGTTTGGTTTTAAAATTCGGAACATAATACAGCGTTTGCGTTACGTTTGCTGCCGGGGTTGCCTGTTCTGAAGTTTCAATAATAGTTGGATTTTTCAGGAAATCGCCTGCTATTTTCTGCACCAGATCGCTCATTGTTGCAGAAAATAATAGATTCTGGCGTTTGCGGGGAACAATTTCCAATATTCTATGGATAGAGCCGATAAAGCCCATATCCATCATTTTATCGGCCTCATCCAGCACCAAAAACTTTAAGCTTTGGGTATTAATATCACCCGTTAAATATAAATCAAGGAAGCGGCCTGGTGTAGCAATCAGGATATCAACACCTTTTGCCAGCTGCTCTTTCTGTGTTTTAGGTCCAATACCTCCAAAAATAACCAGCGAGCGCAGGTCGGTATAAGTAGAAAACAGTTTTACCTGTTCTTCAATCTGCATCGCGAGTTCGCGAGTTGGCGATAAGATCAAAGCACGTATGTTTTCACCTTGCGCATATTTCAGCTGCATTAAAATAGGCAATACAAAAGCAGCCGTTTTTCCGGTTCCGGTTTCGGCAATTCCAAAAAGATCCTGTCCGGATAATATGGGTGCAATTGCTTTTTCCTGTATCGGCGTTGCAACGGTGTAACCTGCATCGGCCACAGCATTTAAAATTTGCCTGTTTAACTTAAAGTCTTCGAACGATTTTGCCATAGCGCACAAAGATAGTTTATTTGAGCCGAAAAGGCTCAATTTAGTCCAGAGTTCGGAGTCTGAAGTCCGGAGTCTAGCGTTCATTTAAAATTTAAAGCTGTAAATCCATTATTTCAATTCAATAATTTGCAGTTACCAATTCAAAAAGTTAACTCATATTACCAATCTTCACCACCTAAACAGCCTAATTTCTTGGATCTCATATCTAACTTCTCAAATCTATTTTTACCTTTGAAACCATGAATACTTACCTGATAAAAGCTGCTACAATTGTAAACGAAGGACAAAAAATTGTAGCCGACGTTTTAATTAAAGATGGATTTATTGCCAAAATAGGCCAGAACCTTACCGCACCCGGGGCACAGGAAATTAACGCTGAGGGGCAGTATCTTTTACCAGGGATGATTGATGACCAGGTGCATTTCCGCGAACCAGGTTTAACCCACAAAGCCGATATTTTTACCGAAAGTATGGCTGCTGTTGCCGGTGGCATTACATCTTTCATGGAAATGCCCAATACGGTTCCCAATACTTTAACACAAGATTTATTGGCAGACAAGTATGCAATCGCCGCCGAAACTTCGTTGGCTAATTATTCGTTTTATATGGGCGCCAGCAACGATAATATTGAGGAGGTTTTAAAAACTGATCCTAAAAATGTGTGTGGTATTAAGGTTTTTATGGGCTCATCAACAGGGAATATGCTGGTTGATAATGAAAAAACTTTAGAAAATATCTTCAGCAAAGCGCCGATATTGGTGGCTACACATTGTGAAGATGAGGCGACTATCCGCCACAATCTGGCTGAGTATAAAGCTAAATATGGTGACGACTTAACTATTGAGATGCACCCATTGATTCGCAGCGCTGAAGCTTGCTATAAATCATCTTCACTGGCAGTAGAACTGGCCAAAAGTTATCAAACGCGTTTACACATCCTCCACATTTCTACTGCTAAAGAAATTGCCCTATTTGACAATATTACTCCGCTAAAGGATAAAAAAATTACAGCCGAAGCTTGTGTGCATCACCTTTGGTTTAATGATAAAGATTATGTCCAAAAAGGCAATTTTATTAAATGGAACCCTGCGGTAAAAACTGAAGATGATCAGAAAGGAGTACTTAAAGGGGTTTTGGAAGATTATATCGATGTGATTGCAACCGATCATGCCCCACACACCTTAGCAGAAAAGCAGCAGCCTTATGCCCAGGCTCCATCTGGTGGCCCCTTGGTACAACATGCCTTACCGGCTTTATTGGAAATCCATCTGCAGGGTAAAATCTCTTTAGAAAAAATTGCAGAAAAAACCGCACATAACCTCGCCATTTGCTTTGATATCGAAAAACGCGGCTTTATTCGTGAAGGTTATTGGGCCGATTTGGTGCTGGTTGATTTAAACGATCCTTGGAAGGTGACTAAGTTGAACAATTTTTACAAATGTGGCTGGAGCCCTTTTGATGGCGATACCTTTAAGGCCAGTATTACGCACACTTTTGTATCTGGTAACCTCGCTTATGTTAAAGGCAAATTCACTACCGACCAGATTGGCAAGCGATTAACATTTACTAGATAGATTTGTTATATTTGTTTTTAGCGTAAACAATATGGAAACATTAATTGCACATCCCAAAAATGAAGAACAAGCCACTGCTTTAAAAGCGGTGATGAAAGCTTTGAAAATTGATTTCGAAACGGAAGAAAATCCATATAATCCAGAATTTGTAAAGGATATTTTGCAAGCGCGGGAAGACATCAAAAATGGCAAGGGCGTAAAAATTGCTTTAGAAGATTTATGGAAGTAATATATGCTCCAAAAGCTATTGAGCATTTAAACTATTGGAAAAAGTCTGGTAACAAAGCTATTCAAAAAAAAATTGAGCAGTTAATTATAGCGATTCAAGGAAATCCTTTTGAGGGAATAGGAAAACCTGAACCATTAAAGTATGAATTGTCTGGTTCCTGGTCTAGGAGAATAAACGAAGAACATCGAATTATTTATGAAATTCATGATGATGGCATCATTATTATTCTGGAAATCCAATCTTTAAAAGGCCATTATTAGTCGTGCTTAAACGTTCAGTATATAAAGCACTTTTTATATTAATCAGCTTAGCCATGCTGATTTTTCTTTTCGGCTTCTTCCCTTCCCTTGTCCAAAAATATTATTCCACAGGTTTTTATCCTTACGTCTCTTCGGCTTTAAGGTTTATATCCGGTATTTTCCCTTTTGCTATCGGCGACCTAATTTATATTTTACTTATTGGCTTTATACTGTATAAAATTATTAGATTTTACAAAAGGCGTAAATCCTTAAAAAAACAGGATATAATTATTATTTCCTTACAGATTTTAAACTTTTGTTTAATACTCTATATCGTTTTCAAAATAGTTTGGGGTTTAAACTATAGCCGGCAAAGCATAAGTGAAGAATTGGGAATTGGCAATGAAAAGTATAATATTAAAGAACTGGTCGTTCTGGGCAATTATTTCGTTGATAAAACCAACAGCTTAAAACTGATGCAGGTTAAAGTGCCTGCTTACACGATTAATGAGCTCGAATCTAAATCTGCAGCAGCGTATTCACTTATGGCGAAAAGAAACAAGGTATTCAGGTATAATAATCCTTGTTTAAAGGCCGTTTTAAATTCATGGATAATCAGTAAAATTGGCATTGAGGGTTATTATGCCCCCCTTTCAGGCGAAGCCAATATGAACATGAACTTGCCTGATTTTGTGAAACCTTATGTTAGCTGCCATGAAATTGGGCATCAATTAGGTATTGCCTATGAGGATGAAGCTAATCTGCTAGGCTACCTTACAGCAAGAAATAGCCCTGATTTAAATTACCAGTATTCAGCCAATTACGAAATGCTCAGGTATATCTTATTTGAGATCAGAATGAAATCGCCTGATGATTACAAATTATTATACGACAAGCTTTTACCACAGGTATTGGCTGATTTTAAAACGGAAAAAGAATTCTGGCGAAAATACAATGGCGATATGTTCGGTTACATGGATGCCGCTTTCGATCGTTTCTTAAAACTCAACAACCAGAAGAAAGGTATAGATAGCTACCAAGACATTGTGATCTGGCTGTGGAATATTTATAAGTCAGAAAGTCTGACGTCCGAAAGCCCGACGACCAAGCGCTAAAAGGCATTCCCTTTTTATCAGTTTCAGTGAACAGGCATCATTCAAACATTCCAATTAAAACTGTAATTGAACATTGCCAACTGAAAACTGATCTATCCATGTATCGCTTCTTTTGTGCCAAAACTTTGAATCAATTCCCCTTCAAAATCCAGCCATTCTTTCCAGCGTTTATCTACATCTACATCAGTACTGTATTTGCGGGCGAAATTTAAAAACGTAGTATAGTGTCCGGCTTCCGAAACCATTAATTCATGGTAAAATTTAGCCAGTTCTTTGTCTTGAATATTTAAAGAGAGTACACGGAAACGTTCGCAGCTTCGGGCTTCAATCATTGCGGCGAACAAAAGCCTGTCGATAAAAGCCTGGTTACGGCTGCCATCTTTTTTGCTGAATTTCACCAGTCGCCCTACATAATCATCCTTACGTTCGCGGCTTAAAATATAGCCACGCGCTTTAATAATGTCAATCACCATCTGGAAATGCTGCATTTCTTCAATCGCAATTGCCGTTAATTCATCAACAAGATCCTGGTGTTCAGAATTTTGTGTAATTAAGGTAATGGCATTACTAGCGGCTTTTTGTTCACACCAGGCATGGTCAGATAAAATTTCTTCTAAATTCGATTCCGCAATATTTGCCCAACGCGGGTCTGTCAATAATTTTAATCCTAACATCTGATGCTTTGTAACTGAGCTACAAAATTAGAAATAATCGGCACGGTTTTAAAATTGTGAGCTAAAAACCATTTATTTTGCAGAAAATTAAATCATGATCCCTAAGCAATTATTAATTATTGGATTGGTTTGGCCTGAGCCCGCATCTTCGGCAGCAGGCACCAGAATGGTCCAATTGGTTGATTTATTTCTGGCTAGCGGTTATCAGGTCACTTTTGCTTCGGCGGCATCGAAAAGCGAATTCAGCTACGATTTTAGTCATACCACGGTTGTTGAACAGGAGATTAAGTTAAATGACGAAAGCTTCAATACTTTTCTAAAAGCGCTAAATCCTGATATCGTGTTGTTTGATCGTTTTATGATTGAAGAACAATACGGTTGGCGGGTACAGCAGGAATGCCCAGGTACCCTGCGGATTTTAGACACTGAAGATTTACACTTTTTACGGCAGGCCCGACAACAAAGCACTAAAAAGCAGGAAGCACTCAACCTGTTTTCTGATACCGCTAAGCGAGAAATTGCTGCCATCCTTCGTTGCGATCTGTCTCTGATTATTTCTGAAGCAGAAGTAAAGCTGCTTAAAGAGCAATTTAAAATTGATGATAGTTTATTATATTATCTTCCCTTTTTAGAGCAGGAAATCAAAACAGATACCATCCAAAAATGGATTCCATTTGCAGATAGAGCAGATTTCGTTTTCATCGGCAACTTTCTTCACGAACCTAACTGGCACACTGTACAAACCCTAAAAACAAAAATATGGCCTTTGCTCCGCAAAAAACTGCCTGGAGCCAGCTTGAATATTTATGGAGCTTATCCCTCGCAAAAGGTCTTGCAGCTCGAAAATAAAGCAGAACGGTTTTTCATTAAAGGCAGAGCCGCAAATGCTCAGGATACAATTGCCAAACACAAAATTTTACTTGCACCGATCCAGTTTGGCGCAGGTGTTAAAGGCAAATTTATTGATGCCATGTTAACCGGTACACCATCTGTAACCACTACTATTGGCGCCGAAGCCATGAAAGGAGACCTACCCTGGAATGGCATTATTGAAGATGATTTAACTGCTTTTGCCGAGCAGGCTGTTCAACTATACCAGCATGAAGCCGGATGGTGGGCGGCACAGCAACATGGCATTAAAATTATCAATGAACGTTATGCTATTACTGTTTTTGCTGAACCTTTTATACTGAAGGTCAAGGAATTATTATCAGCTTTAGTTAAACACCGTCAGAATAACTTTTTCGGACAGATTTTAAATCACCATACCGCTCAAAGCACAAAGTACATGAGCCTTTGGATTGAAGAGAAGAATAAATAGAGTCAGAGGTCGGAAAGTCAGAGGTCCGAAGATGTCGCGGCATAAAACTTCAACTTAAAACTCCTAACTAATAACACACCCGATCTTCCGACTTCGATCTCCGGAATTCCGACTAAAAACTATTGACTTTTAAAAAACATTCGGGTTCTGAAAGCTAGGAACAATATTGTAAATTTGCGCCTATGGCAAAAATATCAATTAACCTTGCTACAGGTTCGTTTCAAAAGGAAGAAATTATCGTTGGAATAGATTTAGGCACGACCAATAGCTTGGTTGCATTTATTAATCCGGATAAAAATCCGCAAGTAATTAACGATTCGGGCAAGGGCGTATTGGTGCCATCAGTAGTTTATTTTAATAACCAGAACGAAGCCATTGTAGGTAACGAGGCTAAAGAATTTTTAACTACTGACCCATCGAACACCATATTTTCAGTAAAAAGATTATTAGGTCGTTCGTATAAAGATGTAGCCGATCACGCCGCTACCTTTTCTTATAAAATTATTGATGATGATACTGATGCACTGGTAAAAATCCAGGCTGGGAACCGTTTCTATACGCCGATAGAATTATCTGCAGAAATATTAAAAGAGCTAAAAGCAAGAGCCGAACATGCCTTAAAAACACCAGTTAACAGGGCCGTAATCACTGTTCCAGCTTATTTTAATGATAGTCAGCGCCAGGCTACCCGCGATGCAGGGAAACTGGCAGGTTTAGATGTGATGCGTATTGTTAACGAGCCTACTGCCGCCAGTTTGGCTTACGGCATCGGTTTAGATCCTACGCAACAGAAAACCATAGCCGTTTACGATTTAGGTGGAGGTACTTTCGACGTTTCTATCCTACAGATTCAAAACGGGATTTTTGAAGTGTTGGCCACCAACGGAAATACCTACTTGGGCGGTGATGATTTTGACCGTGCAATTTTAGAATACTGGATTGCTCAGAACAAACTTGATGTAACTGACTTGGCTCAAAATAATATATTGATGCAAACGCTGAGGTTACAAGCTGAAGCAGCGAAAAAAGCATTATCAAGCCAGAATTTATACAATGAAAAAGTTGGCGAAATCTGGTGTACACTTGATAAGCAAACTTTTGAGCAATTGATTGCTGCAAAAGTAGAAGAAACCATTACTGCCTGTAAAAACGCACTTAAAGACGCAGATTTGTCTGCCACCGATATAGATGAAGTCATTTTAGTAGGAGGTTCTACCCGTACACCCTATGTAAAGCAGGCTGTAGAAAATTTCTTCGGCAAAAAACCTCAGGATAACATTAACCCCGATGAAGTGGTAGCTCTAGGCGCAGCCATCCAGGCTGATGTATTGGCCGGAAACCGCTCGGATATTTTACTACTGGATGTAACCCCACTTTCTTTAGGTATTGAAACGATGGGCGGCTTAATGGATGTTATTATTGCACGTAACAGCAAAGTGCCGACCAAAGCAGGCCGGCAGTACACCACATCAGTTGATGGGCAGGTAAACATGAAAATTTCTGTTTACCAGGGCGAACGCGATCTGGTTAAAGAAAACCGTAAACTTGCCGAGTTCGATTTAAAGGGAATCCCGGCTATGCCTGCAGGTTTACCTAAAGTAGATATCAATTTCCTGCTTAATGCCGATGGGATTTTAACCGTACAGGCAATTGAATTACGTTCTGGCGTAAAACAAGAGATCGAAATCACGCCAAGCTACGGTTTAAGTGACGATACCGTTGAAAAAATGCTTTTGGACAGCATTGAGCACGCACAGAGTGATGTACAACAGAGGATGTTGATCGAAGCCAGAAGCGAGGGGGAGCAATTGCAATATACCGCAGAGCGCTTCATCGAAAAACATGCTGAGCATTTGACCGAAGCAGAAATATTGGAAACTAAAACACATATTGAAGCACTTAAAACAGCTTTGGCAAGTCAGGATAAGGATACAATCCTTAAAAAAGCAGATGAGCTGAACGAGTTTACCCGCCCTTTTGCCGAGCGCGTAATGGATGCTGCGATTTCTACCGCGATGAAAGGTAAGAAGATAGAGTAGTTTTCAGTAGACAGTTTCTGAGCAAATCTTTGGGCGCAGCGAGTAAGCGTCATTTCGAGCGAAGTGCAGCGCAGTGCTTCAGGAGACTAAGACGCTTTTGGAGAACCCCGTTCAAATGATGTTTAAAAAAAGTTAGCATAAGTAACCAACTTAAGTGCTTTGTTAACAAACTAAATTGTAAATGTGATCTTCGTTTATGCATTACAATTTTAATATTTTGATTAGCTTTAAGATGAGCAAAGTAATTGATGAAGTTATAATAGATTGATTTCTTTGAAGCCGCAATAAATATTCTCTGGATATGCTTAAATCGATCAAAGTTAAAGACAATGGAAACATATTCATTATGATTTATATCTTCAGCATGTTCCCATTGTTCTTTGTTGCACCAATATTTATGTTTGATCTAAGTTGTGCTCAATCAGCTATAATTTCGATGTCTGTATTAATTGTATTTTTTATTTTCTACTTTAAAAACTTAATTGCTAAGCAGGATGAATACGCAATTATTGCAGATGAAAATGAAATCACCTTATTAAATCTAGGAACCTTTAAATGGACTGAAATTCGGCTTATAAAGGCATTTGATGAGTCGTTTGGACGCAGAAGATATTCTTACATCAATATCATTTTAGAAAATGGCAGAAAATTTAAAATAGAATCCACAAACTTTGATTATCCCAATCAAGAGCTCGAAACCATTTTAAATGCTTTGGGCAAATTAACAGGTTAATTTCCAATTCAATCTTTTTCTTACCATACATCAAAAACCGGCAAACACAAACACCTTACTTTTGTTAAAAAATATTTAACAATATGGAATTAGGTATCGGTATGTTTGGCGATTTGCAGATCAATGCAAAAGGAGAAATTCAACCCGCACAACAAAGACTTCAGGAAATTATAGCAGAAATAAAACTCATGGACGAAGTGGGTTTAGATTTCTACGGTATTGGCGAACATCATCGCCCTGATTATGCCGTATCCAGTCCTGAAATTATACTGGCCGCTGCCGCCACGGTAACCAAAAACATTAAATTAAGCAGTGCCGTTTCGGTTTTAAGTTCATCTGATCCGGTTAAATTATATCAGAACTTTGCCACCATAGATTTAATTTCGAATGGAAGAGCCGAATTAATGGCTGGTCGTGGAAGTTTTATCGAATCTTTTCCCCTGTTCGGTTATAACCTACAAGATTATGATGAACTTTATGAAGAAAAACTCGAATTACTCCTTAAAATAAATAAGGAGCCCAAAATTAGCTGGAAAGGTAAATTCAGGTCAGAACTGAAAAACCAGGAAGTTTTGCCCAGAGCGGTAAACGATAATTTAAAAATCTGGGTAGCCGTTGGTGGAACACCAGAATCAGTAGAACGTGCCGGCAGATTAGGATTACCGGTCATGTTTGCCATTATTGGAGGCCAGCCTATACAATTTAAACCATTGTTTGATTATTACAAAAAGGTGTACCAAGCGTACGGACATGATATGAATAAGTTCGACGTAGGTGTTCACATGCATTCCTTATTTGGCGAAAACAGTAACGAAGTTGCAGATTACTATTATCCCCTTTATTCTGCCCAAATGAACAGGATTGGTAAATCTCGCGGTTGGCCGCCTTATCAACGCAATCAGTTTGATGGAGGCAGAAGCAGTAGCGGAGCTTTAATCATCGGCGATGCAAATGAATCGGTAGATAAAATTCTGGCCATGCAAGAAACCTTTGGATTAACCCGTTTTTCTGCTCATATGGATGTTGGCGGACCATCTCATGCCGCAATGATGAAATCAATAGAGATTTTTGGGACAAAAATTGCCCCAGAAGTGAGAAAAGCGCTGAATAAATAAAAACTGATTGCCTGGAACTAAAATATCCCTTCCTAAACTTAACAGATTAAAATGAAAGATAATGTTAAGCCCCTCCTTGACAAGGAGGGGAGTTAATTCATCTAGTAAATTTATACAGCAACGATGCGTAACAACAGCTGAACACAATTCTTGAATAAATAGTAAAGGTATTCTCTGTAAAATGTATCCCCAAAGGATTCCATGCCAAAAACTTTAATATTCGTAGCTTATTTTGCCACAGCAATTCCTACTCCCCTCCTGTTTAGGAAGAAAAGGTGGTTATAAAAGAGTTCACCAACTCATTCACCAAATTTTACCCACGCTTGTAAAAATACATTCTTATATTTATTAACTAAAGATAAGGACTTTAAAATACAGAATGGATAAATCCGAAAAATTAAACCTGCTATTAATTAAGCTGGAAAACCTTTTGCTGAGACAGCAGGGCTTTGAAGCAGAAATACAAGCATTAAGAAACGAGGTTAGGGCTCTACAATCGCTTGGGTCAGTAACCATGCCCTCAGCAATAAATCCTGAGCCTACAACTATCCCACCAATTAGAAATACGGTACCGGGCGCTGTTATACAAACTTCGGCTATACCACAACCCAGAACTGCACCTATATCGCCTTCGGCAAGCCAAAATCAGCCTAATTTAGCTGAAAGATTTAAGCGCGAAAACATGGTTAAATCTGATTTTGAGAAGTTCATAGGAGAAAATCTGATCAGCAAAATTGGTATCCTGATTTTAATTATCGGAGTAGCAATTGGTGCCAAATATGCCATTGATCATGATATGATTAGCCCACTTACCAGAATTGTATTGGGTTACGCAGTTGGAGTAGGTTTAATGGCTTTTGCTATTAAGCTTAAAGTCAAATATGAAAATTTTTCGGCTGTATTGGTTAGTGGCGCAATTGCCATTATGTATTTTATTACCTATGCTGCTTACGATTTCTATGCCTTAATTCCACAGGCATTAGCTTTTGCCCTAATGATTGTATTCACCTCGTTTACCGTTGTAGCAGCAATTAAATATAATAAACAGGTTATTGCGCACATTGGCCTGGTTGGTGCTTACGCTATTCCTTTCCTGTTAAGCGATGGTTCGGGCAAAGTAGGTGTATTATTTACTTATATGGCCATTATCAATATTGGTATACTTGTGCTTAGTTTCAAAAAATATTGGAAGCCATTATTTTATGCATCATTTGGTTTAACATGGCTCATTTTTGTTTCCTGGAGGCTCGATTTAAGTAGTTCTTATAATTATTTCGGATTGGCTTTATTATTCTCTTCTCTATTTTTCCTTACTTTTTACATCACCAACCTGGCTTATAAGGTAAGCAAAAAAGAAGTTTTTGGCTTTAGCGATGTAATTATTTTACTTTTAAATTCATTTGTATACTACGGGATAGGTTATTTAATATTATCAGATAATAAAAACAGCGCTGAGCTGCTGGGCTTATTTACATTGGCAAATGCCGTGATCCATTTTGTGGTATGCCTGGTTATTTACAAGAAAAATCTTGCAGATAAAAACCTGTTTTACCTTATTCTGGCCATGGTAATTACCTTTATTACAATGGCTGTTCCCGTTCAGTTAGATGGCGGGTGGGTAACTGTTTCCTGGGTGGTAGAGGCAGCGGTATTGTTCTATTTAGCACGCATAAAAAAGATTGCCATTTATGAAAAACTATCCTTTCCATTAATATTTCTGGCCTTTTTTAGTCTGCTGGAAGATTGGATAACTTATTATGATTTCTACAACGGAAATACAATCGTAATCACACCGGTATTTAATGTAGGTTTTTTAACGGCAAGCATATTTATTACCTGCTTTTTCTGGATGTTCAGCATTAGCAAAAAAGAAAATGAAGCGCCTGTACAGTTGATCTGGATGAGTAAGATCCTCCGTTATTCTATTCCTGCTATTCTGATTTTTGCAATCTATTTTACCTTTAGGATCGAGATTTCCAAATACTTTAACAATCTGCTCCAATTGAGCAAAATTAACCTTAACCCCAAAACAAAGCTTGATTACCCTAGCAGTGAATACAACTATAATTACCTGACTTTAAAAACAGCTTGGATTTATATTTATACCCTGTTTTTTGCTTCAATATTAAGTTATCTGAACATTAAAAAACTAAAAAATGGCGAATTTGCTATCGCCAACCTTATTATTAACCTCCTGGTTATCATCTTGTTTCTAACATTAGGACTGTATAACTTAAGCGAGCTTAGGGATACCTATTTAATTCCTGAAAGTAAATATTTTACTATCAGCTCATTTAATATCACGACCAGGTACGTGGCGATTGCTTTTTTTGCCTTACTGATTGTGCAGTGTCACTGGCTGCAGCGTTCCGGGCTGTTGAAAAAGGATCTGAAAACAATGTTCGATTTTCTGCTATATCTTTCTCTGTTATGGATCATCAGCAGCGAATTGATTAACATTTTAGAATTATCGCATTCAGCGGATAGTTACAAACTAGGATTAAGCATCCTTTGGGGCATATTCTCCCTATTCTTAATCAGCATGGGGCTGGCCAAAAACAAAAAACACTTGCGCATCGGTGCAATGGTGTTATTTGGAATAACTTTGATCAAACTTTTCTTTTATGATATCTATTCCCTGAGCACAATCGCCAAAACCATCGTTTTTGTGTCGTTAGGCGTATTGTTACTCATCATTTCTTTCCTTTACAACAAATACAAACATTTAATTATAGATGATGCTAAAGTTGAAAATTAACTTATTTACCTTTCTTTTGCTTTGCACCACCATCGCAAATGCACAAACCAATACCTATAAATTTAAGCGGAATATCTCTGGCGTTAATTCAGTATGGCACAAAATGGTATTGCCAGATGATCTCTATAAAAAAGCTAATGCCGGTTTCGAAGATTTAAGAATTTTTGGCATTAACGGAAAAGATACCATAGAGGTTCCATACTTGTTAAAGCAGCGTGTAGATAAGGTATCGTCAAATGATATTACCTTTAAACAGATTAACCAAAGTGTTAATCAAAACGGTTACTATTATACTTTTCAATCGCCAGAAATAAGTTTAATCAATCAGATTAAGCTGGCTTTTAAACAAGAAAATTTCGATTGGGAAGTTACCCTCGAGGGCAGTAATGATAACAAAGAATGGTTTAACATCTTATCTAATTATCGAATTCTATCCATCAAAAATAACGATACAGATTACCAGTTTACCAGGTTGAATTTTCCTGATGCTAAATATCAATATTTTAGACTTCTGGTTAAAAGCCCTATACAGCCAGAATTATTGGAAGCGAAAATTTTGAAAACAGATACCATACCAGGAACATTTAAAGTAGTTAAATATCAATCATTCGATCTTAAAAATGATGCATCCAAAAAAGAAACCGTTGTTGATGTAACCTTAACTAATCAGGTTCCGCTATCCTATCTAAAATTGAATGCACAAAGCGATTTCGATTTCTACCGTCCGATTAAAATAGAATATGCAACAGATAGTTTTAAAACTGATAAGGGGATCCAGTACAATTATGCTAATCTTTATGAAGGCACAATAAGTTCTCTGGTAGAAGCTGCATTTAATTTTGAAAATACGATTACTTCCAGGTTAAAAATTACTATCCAGAATAACGACAATATGCCATTGCGTTTAAGTGGCTTACAGTTAAAAGGTAACATCTACGAAATTATTGCACGGTTTGATCAGCCCAAAAATGAATATGCCCTATATTATGGCAATGAAAAAGCAATTAGCCCCGTTTATGAAATTGAAAAATTCGAAAGTAAAATTCCGGTTAATTTAACCACCGTAACTATTGGCGCCGAAGCGAAAAACCCGGCTTACTCCATTGAAACAGCAAAACCATTATTCGAAAATAAACCCTGGCTCTGGGCACTGATGGTCGTGATTATTGCATTACTAGGCTGGTTCTCATTTAAAATGTTAAAAAATTAAGATTTAGATTAAAGATGAGTTTATTAAAAAAACTGTTTACAAAAAAAGAAAAGCCTGTAAAATCAAATGAAGATTTCTGGATTTGGTTCAGGAAATATGAAAAGGATTTTTTTAAGGTCGTTAAAACAAATGGAGATTTTGAAAAAGATTTTTTCGATAAGCTTTCGCCAAAATTAGCCGAATTGAAAGAGGGTTATTTCTTTTTAACAGGAATGATCAACGAAAGTACTGCTGAACTGGTGCTTACGGCCGACGGGAATATTAAAAATATTGCTTTTGTAGAAGAGCTTGTTGCTGCCGCACCAAATATCGAAGGTTGGGCCATTACGGCATTAAAACAACCCTTAACTATAGAAAACGTAAATATAAGTATGGGCAATTACGAGTTTAATAGCAAAAATTTAAACTTTTATTATACAGTACATCCAAATTTACCTGATGAAATAGATCTGACCATTGTTCATGAAGACTTTAACGAACAGAATGCCAATGCTATTACCAATGGGGTGTATATTTTTCTTGATAATTATTTGGGTGAACTGAATTTTGCCACAACCATAGATCGTTTAAGGATTGTTGGAAAGGAACAACTGGAAAAAGAGCTCATTCCTATAGATAAATTAAAAGATTTTCTGATCTGGCGTGAAAAGGAATTTATAGAAAAGTACGAAGATATAAGCCATAATACAGAGAATGATAGCTATAATATGCTGGAAGCAACATTAGAAAATAGCAATCCATTAATTGCCGTTGTAAATACCGAATTGTTATCCTGGGAGGATAAAGCGTCCCACCCATGGATTTTAAATATTGAAGTTAAATTTTCACCGAACGAGAATGGCCTGCCTAATAAAGATTCATATAATCAGCTAAATGAGCTTGAAGATGAAGTTTTAACATTTTTAACAGATACCGACGGATACTTAAACATCGGCAGAGAGACGGCCAATGGCATGAGAGAGATCTTTTTCGCTTGCAAAGAATTTAGGAAACCATCGAAAATAATGTACGAAATCAGTAAGAAATATAGCAATAGATTTCAGATATCTTTTGACATTTACAGAGATAAGTATTGGCAATCATTCAACAGATTTTTAGGAAATTAAACAAATATTAGGAAGGGTTTACAATCCGCAGTAATTAGCAAAGTTATTGAAAGAAAGCGTGATGGCATTATCCGAATCAAAATTTCGAGATAAAAACTGGAAGATGCATAATTTTACTTCTTTCCCTTAGGAGTTTTAATGGAAGTTGTTTATCTTAGGGTATATGAAAAGATTAACGATTTTAGCTGCGTTAATCATCCCTATATTTCTTTGTACCTCCTGGGGTTTCTTTGCTCATCAAAGAATAAACAACCTTGCTGTCTTCACTTTGCCGGCAGACATGATCGGTTTTTATAAAAGAAATATCAAATATATTACCGAACATGCCGTTGATGCAGATAAACGCAGATATGCGGATACACTTGAGGCGCCAAGGCACTACCTGGATGTAGAAAACTATGAGCAAAATATCGATAGCATTCCAGAAAAATGGGACGATGCCCTGGCTAAATATGGCCTGAAAAAGCTAAATACGGATGGCATCATTCCATGGCAGATACAACGCAGTTATTATGGTTTGGTAAAAGCCTTTAAAATGCGCGATTCGGTAAAAATCCTAAAATATTCTGCAGATCTGGGTCATTACATTGGTGATGCGCATGTTCCTTTACATACTACAGCCAATCACAACGGACAACTCACCAATCAGGTCGGTATCCATGCTTTTTGGGAAAGCCGTTTGCCCGAATTGTTTTCAACTCAATACAACTTTGTTGTAGGCCAGGCTCATTATATTGAAAACCCATTGCAAGAAATCTGGAAAGTACTTAAACATACCCATAGTTTGGTTGATACTGTTCTAAACTTTGAAGCGGAGTTAAATGCATCATTTCCATCCAGGGAGAAGTATAGTTTCTCAGAGCGGAACAATACCGTACTTAAACAATACTCCAGGGAATATGCAAAAGCCTATCACAATAAGATGAACAATATGGTCGAAAAACAAATGCGCGCTGCTATATTAACCACAGGTTCGTTTTGGTATTCGGCCTGGGTAGATGCCGGACAACCAGTGCTTAAAAACCTGGTTAAAACCGAAATATTGCCAGAAGAACAAAAAGAAGAAAAAGAAATCGAGAAGAAATACCAAAAGGGAATACTTCTCGGCAGGGAACTTTAGTTATGCGTTAGGATCCTCACCTTCAATAATTTTCTCCACTTTTTTAGGTTCCAGGCGGCTTCTAACAGCAGCCCAAATGGCAGGAACAAATGTGACTACGGCAATAAAAATGATAACGAGTTCGAAGTTATTTTTAATTGCAGGAATCTGCCCTAACAGGTAACCACCAATTAATAAGGCAAAAATCCAGGCAACCCCACCAATAATATTATAATAGGTAAAACGACCGAAAGGCATTTTAGCTATACCGGCAACAAAAGGGGCAATTGTTCTGAAAATTGGCAAAAACCGGCTCAGCATAATGGCTTTACCACCATGTTTTTCAAAAAATTCGTGAGATTGATGATAATATTTGAGTTTTAAGATTTTATTTTTCTCTTTAAATACTCCAGCCCCTAAAACACTTCCCAATTTATAATTAACTGTATTTCCCAAGATTGCGGCAACAATTAATATCAAGAGCATTACCCATACATTTAAACCTGTTTCATGCTCGCCGGCAATTAAAGCCCCCATTGCAAAAAGCAACGAATCGCCGGGAAGGAATGGTGTGACCACAAAACCAGTTTCGGCAAAAATGATCAGGAATAAAATAAGATAGGTCCAGGTACGATATTCGTTAACAATTTGGGCTAAATGAACATCTATGTGGAGAATAAAATCTAAAAGCTGCTGTAGTAATTCCAATTTATCTGATTTTGGGCAAAAGTATGAATATGAAACCGATTAAGTGCTAGAAAAATGCAATATATTTAGTTCGCAGAAACCAAACGCATCTGTAGCTCTCCTTTTTTCGTTCCATCGAGCAAAACAGTATACACCAACCCTTTGGTAATGGCCAATGATGTTGCTGGATTGGTATTAGTGGCAGTCGTTGCAAGTGAATCCAATGTATTTAATATAGGCTGGGTGGATATAGGATTTGTTAGCGTAAAAGAAATTTTTGTAGTCTTGTTTACATTAACAGCTTTGCTCACGGTATCTCCATATTTCATCGTAAACTGTGGAAAAGCGGGTGTAGTAGCTTCGTCTTTAACAATTACATCAGAACCTAAGGTATAACCCAAATTTAAAAAAGTCAGTTTAGCCACATTCAAATTCTGCCTTACATCGTCCTGATAAACTTTTAATACAGGCGGGCTTGTAGTAGTTGCTCGCGTATAATAAATTGAATAGTTAGCTCCAATTTCGAATTTATGTATGGCTCTGGCCGTATCAATCCCCGTATTTATATTTCTGGAGGTAATGGTATATGTAGAATCTCCGGCTACTACGATGTAATTACTATTTGAGCCATAAGTTATAGAAGCACCAGATTGAATACCTTTCAGATAAAAATTCTGTGTGGTATCGGTTATAGCGGACTGAAAGTACCTGATTTTTGCATCCCCCTTAATAAAATTATTGTTTTTGATGCAGGAGCTTATTAAAAAGGCGCATACAATAAGAAAGAATATTCTGGAAAACAATACTGTATTTTTCATATAAATTACCAATGCTAATAAAACGTAAAGATAGCAGAAAGCGTACTAAACTATGAAATTAATTATCAGTAATGATATGTGCCGTTAAGGTTGCCGCAGTAGCACCACTGAACCAAATGGTATAAATTTTACCCCCCTCTAAGCTTTTGGAATCAATGGTTTTGATACTACCAGAACCTACTACTGAATACCTTAAATTTACTTCAGGATCAACTGTAAAATAATTCGAGGCCTCTTTAAAAGCCAAACCATTAACAAATTGTGTACCGCCCTGCACCATCACATTTATACCCGTAGAAAAAATGGGAGTAAGATTAATCAATTTAATCTTTGCCTTAGTTGATTCTGAATTGCTTAGATTATCTTCGTAATTAACAATTTCCAGTTCGTTTTTTTTATTGGTAACCAAAAAAGCGGTATAGGTAATAGATGGTGTAAAGTTTAACGAGGTATCTATGCTCCTGTTATTGGTGGTGGTATAAGAAACATTTCTATTGCCTGAAGGAATTTTCACATATTCGCTTGTTTCGCCAAAAGCTAGAGCCGAAGAGGTTAGTTTTTCATCATCCAGATAGACATCCTGATTCACATCAGATAATGAAGCATTAACGATTTTTAACCTGGCCTGCCCTTTCACCACTTCATCTGGATTATTCTTTTTACACGATGAAAAGCCTATACTACATAAGGTAATCAGCAAAAAAAATAATTTAGAGCGGTAGTTATAGACTTTCATTGGCTTGTGCTGGTTAGTAGTTGGTTGAAAACAAAAATAGCCTGGTCAAAAACCAAGCCATTTTCACACAAAAAACTAATAAATTAGTTTTTATTAATAACTATTATTCAGCATTACAGGCATTACCAACATTAAAACGTCTTCATTTTCATCATTGGTTTGCGGAATTAAAAGCCCGGCCCTATTCGGTGTAGAAAGTTCTAAAGTAACTTCATCACCACTTAAATTACTCAACATTTCGATTAAAAAACGTGCATTGAAACCTATTTCAAGGTCTTCGCCATCATATTGGCAACTTAAACGCTCATGAGCCTCATTAGCAAAATCCAAATCCTCAGATGAGATGTTTAATTCACTTCCGCTAATTTTTAACCTTACCTGATGCGTTGTTTTATTGGCAAAAATTACAACCCTACGAAGCGTATTTAAAAATAAACTTCTATCAATAATTAATTTATTAGGATTATTGGTTGGAATTACTGCCTCATAATCTGGATAGCGTTCGTCTATTAAACGACACACTAAGTTAATATTTTCGAACTTGAAGAAAGCGCTGGTTGCATTATAATCTACTGATACATTAATATCATTTGAAGGCAAAGCAGCTTTTAAAAGTGTCAAAGCTTTTTTAGGGAGAATAAATGAGGTTGCTTTATCTGCCTTGCTATCCATGCGGCGGTATCTTACCAATTTATGTGCATCAGTAGCTACAAAAGTGATGTGCTGAGGAGATAATTGACAAAATACACCTGTCATTGCCGGGCGTAACTCATCATTACTTACCGCAAAAATAGTTTTTGTAATGGCTTCTGTTAAAACTGATGCCGGCAAATTTACAGAAGAAGCATTTTCCACTACCGGGATCTTTGGAAAATCATCACCATTTTCACCACTCAATTTATATTTACCATCACCAGCGCTAATCTCAATCGCAAAAGTACTATCGTCGATATTAAATGCAATTGGTTGGTCTGGTAATGTTTTAAGCGTATCTAATAAAATTTTAGATGGAACAGCCACTTTACCTTCTTCCTTTGATTCTACAGTCAAAGCAGTTGTCATGCTGGTTTGCAGATCGGTAGCAGAGATAGTTAAGTTTCCGTCTTTAATTTCGAAGAGAAAATTTTCTAATATAGGTAAAACCGTACTGCTGCTCGATGCACCATTTACAGTTTGTAAGTGTTTTAACAGCGTTGATGTGGATACAATAAATCTCATGATATCATTTAGTCTTCTTCAAAAATATAAAAATTATTTAGCGTACTTGTATTTGCGGTAATAATGTTGAAAAATTGCAAAGAATATTAACAATAGCAAGGGCGCCACCACATTTATAAATTGCCACTTTATTTTTTCGAGCTTAATTTTGGCTTTATCCAGCAACCTAATTTTCACTTCTTTATTCCGCAGCGCAATTAAGTTATCGTTATCCGTAAAATAATCAACAATATTAAGCAATAAGGCTTTGTTGCCAAAAGTACGTTGCGAATAACGGTCGAAACCTAACGGAAATGGCGTTCCGTTTTGCTCAGATACCTGGTTTTTAAAAATATCACCATCTCCTATCACAATCATTTTAGCCGGTTTGCTGATGTTTGCTAAAGTATAAGCCTGTGTTATGGTAGCTGGTAAAGGACGCCCGGCAAAAACCGATAGAAAGTTACCTTCCAACATCAAACCTACATGTTGCGGTTTACTTTGAAAAGAACGTGGGTCTAACTGTTCGCCTACCATCTGCAAACTAAACAATTTTGGCACATTATATACTTTGTTATAAGGAGATGTACCTAAAATGTAGGATTTCTTTACACTTTTAACCCCAATCGTATCTACCGTACTTGGAAATTCAGATTTTACGCCATCCAGCTTTTTCACTACACTTACGGCAGTATCTGGCAATAAAATCGGGTAGTAAATCCAGGGAACCAACTGCATTTGGTTTTGTCCGCCTACAACTCCTGTTGAAACCGGAATTTCGGCACTGTTGGCCGGATCAGCAATGATATCATAATTAACCCTTGCGCCATACATAAAAAGCATATCATCCAGGTTTAGATTGCTATTAATAGCCATTTGTCCACTTCTTCCACGCAAACTATCCAATTCTGCATTTACCTGATCGATACTCCACAATACTCTGCCTCCGTTCATTACAAAATAGTTGATTTTGTATTTCTCAGCTTCTGTAAAAGGTTTCTTAGGCTTGGCTATGATGAGCATCTTTAATTTATCAAGCCCTGCTTTATCAATGCTATTTAAATCAATACGGCCAACCAGATAACTGTTGGATAGGGTGTGAATGGCATCAGCCAGTTGCAAATCAGAAAGTTCGCCATTTGATTCAGAAAAACCGATCCGGGGGTTATCACCTGATATTACCTTCTTTAAACCCGAAGTAAAAATGTACTCTAGATTTTCGATCGCGCGGTTGATATTGTCTTCGTAATTTCCGCGGGTATCTAAATTCTGAAAAAGTTTAATTGGAAATTCCTTTCCTTCGCTTTCCACCATCGCCATCGGAAATACGAGTTTCTGCGTTAAACCACTTTCTGTTTTTACACTTAAATTGGTTGCTTCTATGCCTCTTTCATACAAATTGTTGATCACCGTATCCTGATCGGCCTGATTAAGTCCTGCTAAAGGGTCGACAAAAACCACCTTAACTTCCTTTTGAGCATAGGCTTTATAATCTGATAAAATATCAGACACAGCAGCTTGCAGGCGCTTAAATGCAGGTGGTAACTCTCCAGCTAAAAATACGGTAATAATGACTGGTTTTTCATTTTGCTGCAGCAAAGTTTTTGTTTTATCGCTCAACGTGAAACGCTTATCGGCCGTAAAATCAAAACGATAGAAAACGTACTGGCCTAAAATATTTATAATAACCAGTGCAGTTATGAAGATGATAAGATTAATCCATTTATGTTTCAGCTTCATTATCGTTTCCCCCCTATGATTAATTTGGTGAGCCATAAAAAAACTGCTGAAAAGGAAATAAAGTAAATCAAATCTCTGGTATCTAATACACCACGGCTGATGGAAGTGTAATGTTGATTAATACCTAAGTTACGGACGATATTTTCAATGCTTTGCAATGCAGCTAGCTGACTGCTGTAATCGAAGCCTAAAAAAGCAAAGGCACACAAGGCCGCGCTGATGACAAAGGCAATAACCTGATTTTTGGTTAATGCAGAGGAGAAGATACCAATTGATGTAAAGGCAGCCCCTAACAAAAACAAACCGATATAAGAACCAATAACTGCTCCTGAATCGATATTTCCTTCAGGAAAACCCAATTTTGAGATGCTGTAATAATAAACCAAGGTTGGGACCAAAGCAAATAATACCAAAACCAGACTTGCTAAATATTTCGCTACGATAATCTGCCAGATCTGGATGGGCCGGGTAATTAAAAGCTCGAAGGTACCTTCTCTCCTTTCTTCGGCAAAAGAACGCATCGTAATGGCTGGAATAAGAAACATAAAAAGATAAGGCGCTAAACTAAAAAAGCCACCGAGTTCGGCATAACCATAATCAAGTATCGATGTATCAGGAAAAAACCAAAGTAACAGGCCAGAAACCAATAGAAAAATACCAATGGTAATGTAAGCTACCATTGAATTTAAGAAACTGAATAACTCGCGTTTAAAAACTGCGTACATAGTTAAATTTAAATGCCGAAGTTAAGAATTATTTTTCCGTTAGCTTACCTGTGTTAGCAGCGTTGAGCCTAATTTACCATCCAAAAACATAAGCAAACCTAACGCCAACAAATCCTTTGGTATTGGTTTTATTAAGGCCAACAACATCATTTTTACCCGTCCAGCCTTCGTATCTGATTCCCAGATCAAGTTTATTTTCACCAGATAATTTAAACTGGTTTCCAATACCCGGAGACCAAACGAATAGTGATTTTTGTTCTTTATTTAAGGGCAATGCGGCTCCAAATTGACCTTCGGCATAAAAACTTTCGCTCAAATGGTATTTTAATCCGGCTTTTGCAGGAATGTAAGTTAAATCCGGCACATTAAACAATTGGTTTTTTTTACCAAAAAAATTCATAAAACCCACATTCAAGGTGATTGCGAAATTTTCTGCAACCGGAAGATCTGCTTTTACTGAAGCGCCTAAGCCAATTGCAGATAGGTTAGTGAAATTACCTGATGGCAAACCAAATTCTGCTGCAACCCCAATACCGGCACTATTTTGAGCTTTTAAAAGTACCGGACTCAAAAATAAAAGAACTATAAGTACAATTTTGATCCTAATGTTGTGCATGAGTTTAAGCGGTAAGTTTCCTGAAAATATCTTCTAATGACTGTTGCTGATGTACTTTTTTAAGTCCCTCTAGTGAATCGTTTGCCACTATTTTCCCTTTGTTGATAATGATAATGTCATCACAGATGGCTTCGACCTCTTGCATAATGTGGGTAGAAATAACAACCGTTTTAGCTGCACCTAATGTTTTGATGAGTTGCCTAATGTCTACCAGTTGGTTCGGATCGAGGCCGGAAGTAGGCTCATCCAAAATTAAAACTTCCGGATTATGGATAATGGCCTGGGCCAGTCCTACCCTTTGACGATAGCCTTTAGATAACATACCGATTTTTTTATGCTGCTCTGGTGTTAAGCCTACCATTTTGATCACTTCTTCAATCCGCGCAGGTAAATTGATCATTTTATAGGTTTGACCAACAAAACTTAAAAATTCCTTTACATACATATCAGCATACAGGGGCGTATTTTCGGGTAGGTAACCAATATGCTTCTTTGCTTCAATGACATCCCTGAGAATGCTTTTACCAGAAATTTCAGCTTCACCCGATGTAGGCACCAGATAACCGGTAAGCATCCGCATGGTAGTCGATTTACCAGCTCCATTTGGCCCCAAAAATCCCAAAATACGCCCTGGCTTAACTTCAAAACTAATGGCATCTACTGCTTTTTGCTTATCGTAATGTTTGGAAAGATTTTTAACAGAAATACTCATATGATGTCTTTTTCACTACAGATTTCCACAGATAAAAACTTCTTTAAGCTAACTAAAATCTATGGTTTCCCCTTTTATCTGTGATTAATTGATATGCGCTGAACTTAATTTTTTATTATACCTGAACTTATCCAATTCTTCTGCTGCCTGTGGTAAATTATCTCCAGATAAAATGTCTGCACCGTTATTAATCAAATGATAATAAACATTTTTTACCGGGCTGGCTATCGCACTTTTATCAATATTTCCCATCGTTCCTAAAATAGTGGTAATACCCTTATTGTGCAGGTATTGGTATAATTCTTTATTAGGGGCCGTAACACCAACAAAAGCTACAATACGGTTATTTGGAATGCCCATGTTATTTAACCGTTTCAATTCTGCTTTCTTTTGAACAGATGCAGAAATCATTAAATCAGGCGCCAATTGATGCACTTCTTTTGCCTGATCTGCAGTATAGGTAATGATAATGGAGTTACTTTCTGCCTTATACTGCCTTACTTTTTCGATCACTTTTGCATAAGAAACACCTTTTTTCAAATCGATGGTTAACAAAACTTTTCCTTTGCTCCAGTTCAGCACGCTATCTAAAGTAGGAATTTTAAATTTTGTTTCCTTGCCATTATCATCTATAAGGTTAAAGGCTTTTAACTCTTCATAGGTATAATTTCCAATTGGTCCTTTCCCTGTAGAAGTACGGTCGAGCTGATCATCGTGCATAATTACCATTACCGAATCTTTACTGTATGCAATATCAAATTCAATTACGACCGGATTATAAGTAGTGGCATTATCGAAGGTTTCGATACAATTTTCAGGATAGCCTGGCATCGGGCCTCCGCGGTGCGCACTGATGAGTGGAAAACGGTTCTCTGGTGTCCATTTTAAGAATTGATATAATTCCGTAAGGGTATTGAATTTAATATAGTGATGTTTTTGCTCCTTTGGTTTGCATGAGGTAAACATGATAACTATCACCAGGAATAACAAATGATGGAATTTCATGTTTCAAAAGTATGAAAAAATGGAAGATGGAAGCGGTAAAATGGAATGTTAAATATCTACTGGGTTAAATGGATAACTATTGAAGGGTTAATTGCTTAATTGTTGAAATCGGTTGTTTGGATTACCCTTTCACCCATTGATAAAATTAGTATTGCATTTAATGATAACGATCTTTTGTAGTTCATATCTAGAAATCATGGTCACAAATTGGCCATCTAAACCTGATTGCAGCGGGCACGAGTGTAACGAAGTAATGCGGAAAGCAGGAAGCCAGAAACCGATTAGCATTGACCTTGCTTTCCTAAACCGTTAAACCGTATAAGTGATTTAAGAAAATATAAGCTAACTGTTCAAACATTTGACTCACTTCCTTAAAGAAATCGGGTCAGCATCATGATAGAGTTGGTTTTTGGGTTGATCAAAAACCTTCAGCCTTATACCTTTAAACCCTCCGCCTTTTTATTATATTTGCTGCATTATGGCTCAAAAGAATAACGACGAACAATTTAAAAATGTAATATCACACGCTAAAGAATACGGTTTCGTATTTCAGAGCAGCGAAATATATGATGGCTTAAGTGCTGTTTACGATTATGGCCAGTTGGGTGCCGAATTAAAAAACAACATTAAAACCTATTGGTGGAAAGCCATGGTGCAAATGCACGAAAACATTGTAGGGATTGACTCTGCAATTTTTATGCACCCTAAGGTTTGGAAAGCCAGCGGACACGTGGATGGCTTTAACGACCCTATGATTGATAATAAGGACTCGAAAAAACGTTACCGTGCCGATCAGTTACTGGAAAATAAAATTGATGAGCTGTATGCTGAACTGGCCAATTTTAGTACAGATAACAAAGCCAAATTTGAAGCATTTCAACAAGAGATACTGGGTTTAAGCGACGAAGGACAAGCTGCATGGATTCCAGGTTTTAAAGATGAAGAAACAATTTTAGACAATGCCAAATATCCATTTGTTGATGAGGCCAGCTGGAGATTTGTAAGAAAAGGTTTAGCACTTGAAGTAGAAATGAACCTGGCACTTAAATCTGAAAACTTAGCACAATTAAAAGATTTAATCGTAAATTATAAAGTAATCTGCCCAATCTCTAAAACTTCAAACTGGACCGACGTACGTCAGTTTAACCTGATGTTCAGCACACAATTTGGTGCCATGGCAGAAGGAAGTGATGAGGTTTATCTTCGACCGGAAACTGCTCAGGGTATTTTTGTTAACTTTTTAAATGTTCAAAAATCGGGCAGGATGAAAATTCCTTTCGGTATTGCACAGATTGGTAAAGCTTTCAGGAATGAAGTAATTGCCCGTCAGTTTATTATGCGTATGCGCGAATTTGAACAGATGGAAATGCAATTTTTCGTTCGCCCGGGTGAAGACACAAAATGGTTCGAATACTGGAAAGAAGCCCGTTTAAAATGGCATAAGGCTTTAGGCACTAATCCTGAAAAATACCGTTACCACGACCACATGAAACTGGCCCATTATGCCAATGCAGCAACTGATATCGAATTCGAATTCCCGTTTGGATTTAAAGAAGTGGAAGGAATCCACAGTCGTACCGATTTCGATTTAAAGCAGCACCAGGAGTTTTCTGGTAAGAAAATGCAGTATTTTGATAACGATTTAAATGAAGAAGGTAAACCTTATGGCAATTACATTCCTTATGTAATCGAAACCTCAATCGGTTTAGACCGTATGTTTTTGTTAACCATGATCAATGCTTTTGAAGAACAGGATTTAAGCACCGAAGACAAACAGGATAGCCGTACGTTATTGCGTTTACACCCTGCTTTGGCACCATATAAGGTGGCTATTTTCCCTCTGACTAAAAAAGACGGGCTACCAGAAAAAGCACGCGAAATTATGGATGATCTCAAATTCGATTTCAACTGTATTTATGAGGAGAAAGATGCGATTGGTAAACGTTATCGCCGTCAGGATGCAGTAGGAACGCCATTCTGTATCACAGTTGATCACCAAAGTTTAGAAGACAATACGGTTACGATCCGTCATCGTGATAGCATGGAGCAAGAGCGTGTAGCTATTGCAGATTTAGCTGGTATTATTGGTCAGGCAACCAGCTGGAAGGCATTGTTGGCTTAAAAATACCGATCCGTCATCTCGAGCGAAGAGCAATGAAGCCGAGAGATCTGTCTCGAGATAGATCTTTCCGCGCCTTTCGGCACAGGCGGGCACTCCGTGATGCCTCGGTCGTATTCTAGGTTTACCACAATTGCAAATTTATTTTAAGAAAAACTCTTTTTTGGAGTTTTTCTTATTTTTTATGATGCTCTCCTATAATTCTCGACATACATTTCTCCTCTCTTGACAAGTGAGAACATTCTTAAAATCAG
>NZ_FNCH01000043.1 GCF_900100705.1 Pedobacter terrae | reverse complement strand
TATCTCGGTCAACTCGATAACGTACTGAAAAACCAGGGAACAATAAAAACAGCAGATGAAAATACCGGACAAACAGTAGAACCTCAGAATGCAGGAACCAGAAAAATCATAATTACCGCAATGGTGATCAAAGGAAAACTCAAAATGAACTGGAAATATCGATGCGACCTGTTTGACGGGCAGACCATTGAAAAAATCTCCGACGACTACATACAAAAAATCGAAAGCATAATACTACACTGTTCAACAAGGCAGCAAACAAAAAGATCCGTATCCGACATTGGAATGTCAGGCATCGCATCCAATCAGGAACTCGACGAGTTTATCAAAGCCAATAAGACTTCCAATGACATAATTTTCTAATTATCAAACAAATTACCGAACATGCAAGATTTCTCGAAATATCACTTAAGTAATAAGCAACTGATCATCACACCTGAGTTACCTGGACAGTATTCAAAAGAATTACTACTAAAACAATCAGAGATTGAAGGCAAAGTCGTTTCATACCCAAAAAGTATGCCGATCGCAATAAAAAGGGCTAAAGGCGCAATAATAGAGGACGTGGATGGTAACCATTTCATCGATTTTTTTGCGGGTGCTGGCGTAGTAAATGTCGGCCACTGTAATCCAGATATTTTAATTGCAGTGAAGGAACAACAGGAGCAACTTATTCATGCTCTTGATTTCCCAACTGAGAATAAAATCGAAGCAATTAATCTTATACTCACAAACCTGCCAGTGGATATGCATGGTCAATATAAAGTCAGTTTCGGTGGACCCACAGGATCTGATGCGGTAGAAGCAGCAATTAAACTGGCAAAAATGCAAACAAAACGGGATACTATAATCGCTTTTACTGGTGGTTACCACGGAATGACATCAGGAGCACTAGCGCTAACCTCAAATACGGGATTTCGAGAAAAGTTAACCTCTTTAATTCCAAATGTTCATTTTGTACCTTATAGCTATTGCTACCGTTGTGCATTTAGGCAGAGTCCAGGAAGCTGCAGACACGATTGTGTAAGTTATCTAGAAGATATTTTAGAAAATCCACATTCAGGAGTACCTAAGCCAGCTGCTATTCTGCTTGAGCCGTTACAAGGAGAAGGAGGTAATATCGTTCCAGACAATAATTATTTGGAGAAATTAGTAAGCCTCGCCCATAAGCATGGAATTATTGTAATTTTTGATGAAATCCAGTCGGGCTTTTATCGAACAGGAGAATTTTTTGCATTCATGCATACCAAAGCAAGGCCTGATATTATCACTTTTTCAAAAGGTTTCGGCGGAGTAGGATTTCCTATATCAGGGCTAATCTATAGAAAAGATCTTGAGGCTTGGGGGCCAGGCGCGCATATAGGGACATTCAGAGCTAACCAGGTGAGTCTTGCTGCCTGTAGGGCTGCAATTAAATTTGTAAACAGAACAGACTTGGCATTACATGTTGGTATTATGGGATGTTACCTAATGACAAAACTAAATGAGCTTTTTCGATGGTGCCCATTTATCGGCGAGATCAGAGGTCAGGGTCTTATGATCGGAATTGAGTTTGTAAAAGACATATCGACAAAGTCACCTTATCCTGAAATTGTGAAAGTTTTCAGAGAACGATGTTTCCAGTCAGGGCTTCTATTCGAGGTTGGTGGACATTTTAATAACGTTGTTCGACTTGTACCCCCACTGATTATCACTACTGCTATAGCGGATGCTGCTATTTCGATAATGTCAACAGAACTTCGTGCAGCAGTCATCAAAATGCAATCAGTAAATAACCTTGTAGAATAATGAAAACTATCGACACTGTGGACAGGCTCTCACAAAGTGAGTTCTACACAAATTATGTACAGTTGAAAAAGCCCGTTTTAATTAAGAAAATGACCCAGGACTGGCCAGCAATAAAAATTTGGGACATGGATTACTTTAGAAAACTTGGCAAAAACTTAAAAATCACGACAAAAACTGCGGACATCGTGAATGGAACAAAGATCAGCTCTTCATTAGCGGACTATGTTGATTTGCTTGAAGTGCATGAGAAAAGTTATGAGGCAGGTATCGCAACACAAAAACCTCCCTACCTACATGACATACCATTATTTAATATGCTGCCAGAACTAATAGCTGACTTGGGAACTTTTCCAATCGAATTATTCCCTAAATGGTATCATAAAAACTGGAACAATTATATTCAATTTTTTATGGGTGGATCCGGTAGTCTTACTCCATTGCATTTTGATACCCTACTCACAAACAACCTTTTTTTCCAAGTTAAAGGTGAAAAAAAATTCATATTAATAAAGGAGTCAGACAAAGAAAACTGCTATATCGAAGGATGGAGATGGTCAAAATTCGATCCAAGCAATCCTGACTATGAAAAATTCTCAAAAACCAAAGGAATGGAATTATATGAAGTGGATTTAGGGCCGGGCGATATCTTGTTCATACCATCAGGTATGCTCCATCAGGTCCATGGCCTAAGCTATTCGATTTCCTTTAATATTGATTGGCATACCTCCAAAACAGCATTTCGCGGCATCCTGTCCGGGTTCAAAGGAGCCCCTAGAAGAAACGTATATTATAATCTGCTTATCTATCTAGGATTGAAGATGAGAATACCATCAAAGTATATTCTTCCATATTACAAGTCTTACCTGAATTATGTAAGCTAAAAACGCCTAATCTTATCTCAAACACCACTAATACCTATAAAACCAAAGCCAACAATTATGCTTACAAAACTTCAGTCAATAAAAAAGCTTATCGGCCATACCCCATTAGTTAAGCTGAACCACTTGGCCGTTTCTCTATATTCAAAATTGGAATTCCACAATTTCAGTGGTAGTATAAAAGACAGAGCTGCATATAATATTCTAAGAGCAGGTATAGAAAATGGAGAAATCAATCGCGAGACCACAATTATAGAATCAAGTTCTGGTAACATGGCCATCTCACTGGCCATGATATGCAAAGAACTCGGACTTAAATTCATACCGGTTATTGACCCTAATATAAATAAGATGAATGAGGCCATTCTCAAGCTTTTCACCAAACATGTATATAAGGTACAACAGGAAGATAAGACAGGTGGCTATCTACTAACAAGGCTTGAAACTGTTAAAAATCTTTGTCTGGAAAACAAAAATGCATTCTGGACCAACCAATATGACAACCCAAACAACTATCTGGCCTATTATAACACTCTGGGCTTGGAGATAGCCGAAGAATTTGATTCTTTGCATTATGTCTTTATTGCTGTTAGTTCGGGAGGCACTATAACAGGAATTTCGATGAGACTTAAAGAAAAGTTTCCGAATGTGAAAATAATTGCTGTTGATATAGAGGGATCAGTAATATTTGGGAACCCACCGATGAAGCGGCATTTTTCAGGAATAGGTTCTAGTAAACGACCATCAATTTTATCAAATGCGTTGATTGACGAGGTAATAGTAATTTCTCATGAGGATGCAATTGAGGGAAGTAACAAACTGATCAAAGAACATGGCTTATTTACCGGTGCATCTTCTGGAGCCGTTTACGCTGCTATTGAAGTTTTTTTCAAGAAGAATCCTCATAATTTAAATGAGAAAGCACTCTTCATATGCGCCGACAGAGGCATATCATATCTTGATAATATATATAATTCAGATTGGATCAACAATACACTAATAAGTTCTTCACAAACTATTTCTTAAATGTTATACTTAAACAAAAAATCTATAGCATCAGTGAGTCTGGCTTGGAACAGCATCATAGACATCATTCAGGATACGGTATACCTACTCAGAAACGATGACTTCTCTCAACCACTTAAACCGTACCTACGATACGGAGATCAGGTGAACCGGTTCATAGCAATGCCAGCATATGTCGGGGGAAATATTGATGCAGCAGGAATCAAATGGATAGCAAGTTTTCCAGGCAATATTGAACATAAGCTACCGAGAGCGAACTCAGTAACTATTTTAAATGACCCCTCTACCGGAATAACCCAGTGTGTTATCAATACTAGCCTCATAAGCGAAATAAGAACTGCCGCCGTATCAGGATTATTGATACGTGAGTATATTAAAAAAAGAAAACTTAGTCATTACCATATCGGAATAGTAGGCTTCGGACCAATTGGACAGCAGCATCTCGCAATGCTCCACGCCCTGTTTAGTGGGTCCTCTTATACAATTTCCATATTTGACGTTAACTTTCAGCAAAAAAAAATCCACGCGGACAACTCTGAAAAGAATGTACGTATGGTATCCAGCTGGGAAGAATGTTATCTGGATGCAGACATATTCTTCACCTGTACTGTTTCCTCTGGACGATACATAGACAAAAAACCAAAATCAGGTGCGTTGTTGATGAACGTTTCCCTAAGAGATTTTAAACCGCTTACTCTTGATTTTATGGACCATATTATAGTCGATGACTGGGAAGAGGTATGTAGACAAAATACTGATATTGAACAGATGCATCTAGAAAGGGGGTTAAAAAAAACTCAAACGCTTTCTCTTCAAGAAATGGTCTGTTCGGACTTCTTTCAACAGAAGCCGGATACAGAGACCGTGATGTTTAACCCAATGGGAATGGCTGTTTTTGACATTGCACTAGCCAAGGAATTTTATAAGGCCGCACGTCTTCAAGGTATTGGACAAGACCTTGACAATTAATACCTCAATTGCATACCCAATCAAATAATTATAATTCAACAAAATTATAAAAATGGAACTTAAAAATTTCTTTGAAGAGCTATCTCGCCTAAATATTAAAATGGTAAAAAACAATGACCTCCTCACGCTTACAGGTATTGATCGGTCATTGACTGCTGATGAAAAAAAAGAATTATTGAAACATATTGAACTTATCAATTTCATCAAACAGCATAAAGAAGAATTACATAGCTTGGTAGATGAAGAACATCAACCAAATGAAATTCTGGATTCCATTAGTGCCATCTACCCGCTTAGTCCGGTACAGGAAGGTATGCTCTTCCATAGCCTTTATGACGAGCACTCTACCTCCTACCTTAACCAGTTCCAATGTAACATCCATGGTGATCTCAACCTGGAACTGTTTAAAATGAGCTGGGAACTGGTCATACAAAAACATACAATCCTCCGCTCAGGATTTCATAATCACGGATTCAGCCTCCCTGTTCAATCCGTACACAATCAGGTGGAGCTCCCATTCAAAATCTTAGACTTTACAGAGCAAAATCATCAACATCTCCTTCAGGAATTCCTTCAGCAGGATAGAAGTCAAAGGTTTGATATGGAAAAACCGCCACTGATGAGGGTTACAATCATACGGATCCACTCTCAAGAACATATACTGGTATGGACCTGCCACCACATAGCGAAGGACGGATGGTCATCGGGAATCATCTGTAATGAAGTACTCGATTTTTATCAGGAACTCCTCAAAGGCAATACCCCGGAGATTAAAGTCGACCAATTTCAGCATTATATCGAATTTTTAAAGGGAAGAGACCAGCATGCGGAGGAAGTTTTCTGGAAAAAGTACCTGAACGGATGCAGCCCTGCAACCCTTCTTCCTTTCGCAGATACAAAGTCATCAAGAAATAATGGAATTGGAGAATACAGGGAAATAACCTGTCCATTGGATGGCAACCTCAAAATAGCCCTAGAGAAATATATCCAAAAAAACAGACTAACCACAAGTACACTTTTTCAAGGAATATGGGCCTACCTATGCCATATCTACACAGGACAGCAGGATCTGGTCTTCGGGGTGACAGTATCGGGAAGGCCCGCAGAACTCGAAAATACTGAAAAAAGAGTTGGTCTATTTATCAATACCATACCGTTCAGGGCAAGGATAGAACAAGATCAAAAGATCTCAGAATGGCTTGCAGACATACAAATTGAAAATAGTAAATGCAGGGAATTCCAATATACATCCATTAGCAATATCAAAAACTGGAACCTTATATCAAATGACTTGTTCGACTCCATATTCGTATTCGAAAATTATCCCGATTACGGAACCCGTTCGGATAAAATTAAGGTAGATCAGATAAAAACACATGGAATAACAAACTATATGCTTACAATAGCAGCTTGGGACGGCGAGAGAACAGGGTTAAGTTTTGGATTCAATAATAATCTCATCAACGAAACATCGGTTAATCAGATCGCTAGCCACTTCCTTGAAGTCTTAGAACAAATCGTATTAAAATCGATCAATATAATAGGACAGTTGAATCCATTGAATTCCAAGTCCGAAGCACAGTTATTAACAGCTTTTCAAGGAAAAACCAATAATATTGATAAGCAAGGAACGATTTTAGATCTTTTTGAAAATCAGGTTAGTCAAAAACCTAATTCCATCGCAGCTGTATATGGCAATTCAATTATATCATATCAAAAGTTGGATGAAATTGCAAACTCGATAGCCTGGATGATTCTGGATTCAGGTGCTAAAAAAGGCTGCTTCATTCCACTGCTGATGGATGAAGGAATAAATTTTGCAGTTGCTTTTCTTGCTGTTTTAAAGGCTGATTGCGCAGCAGTTCCATTAGATAAGAAATGGCCAAAAGTCAGAATTGACAATATTTTGAATAAACTGGATTCTAACATTATACTTTATGAACAACCACTATCATATGAATTTTCCGGATCCTTTATTTTTTTAGAAGTTAATGAAAAGCACCTAGCTCAAACAAAAATCCCTCCAGTTCGAAATACCTTGCCGCAGGATCCAATCTATATGATTTTCACTTCTGGCTCTACAGGTAATCCAAAGGGAGTTATTGTTCCACACCTTGGCATAATAAACCGTTTTTCTTGGATGGACTCCTATTTTTGTGAAAGTTTTATTTCAATTTTAAAAACAACCAGAAATGTTTACGATAGTGCGATTTGGCAATTATTTTGGCCACTGACAAATGGGGGAAAAACAGTTATACCAGATGAGGAACGCGCATTGGATTTTGGATACTTACTCTCTCTAATTGAGCATCATCAGGTTTCCATGACAGATTTTGTACCATCCTTATTTAACAGCCTTGTACAATGGGTAGAAAAGGGTGATAGTAGGCTTTCTACATTAAGAGACCTTATTATTGGAGGGGAAGAGATAGAGCTATCAGCAACAATGTTGTTTAGGAATTATTTTCCAGATATAAGAATTACCAATCTTTACGGTCCGACCGAAGCATCAATTGGATGTATATTTTATTCCTTAAGTAGAACATCTTATTCCAAAATTCCAATTGGCATTCCGATTTTCAATGTTTCTATTCACCTTTTAGATACACATGCTAGCTTAGTCCCTTTAGGAGTGAGTGGGGAAATATATATTGAAGGTCCTTGCCTTGCAGATGGATATTTTAAAGACGTAGAAGAAACTCAACAGCGTTTTATTATTCCTAAATCTGGCCCGCTTTTAGGCAGAAGATTATATCGTTCTGGAGACTTTGCTAGAAGGTTACCGGATGGAAACATAATCTTCCAAGGACGAATAGATGAGCAGGTTAAAATAAGAGGATTTAGGATAGAACTTGGTGAAATAGAAAGCGTAATTAGTCAGATTCCAGAAATTACCAAGGCAGTGGTCATTAGTTATCAAGGTACCTCAAGACTTACTTACTTAGTAGCATATGTCAACGCAGTCGAGTTTAACAGAATAGCAATTATTAATTTTCTATCCTCTCGTCTTCCGGATTATATGGTTCCTTCGTTCATTGTGCATTTAGAAAGTATGCCGTTGACTGCGAACGGTAAGATTGACAAGTCAAAGCTGCCCCTTCCCGATATGGCAACCGCTTCAGAAAGGACGTTTGAACCGCCCAGAACGGCCACAGAGAGCAAACTCGCTCAGATATGGGAAGAGCTCCTGTCTGTTACCAATGTAGGCATTTATGACCATTTCTTTGAGATGGGCGGACATTCGCTACTTGCCATCAGGCTGGTTTCTGCGATCCGGAAAGTTTTTGATACCGAAATACGTGTTAAGCTCATTTTTGAACTGCCACTATTAAAAGACCTGGCAGTTGCCATTGATGAGAACGCTATCGGTAATACCCTGCCTCCGATAACCCCCGGCATCAGGACCGGGCGCATCCCTCTATCCTATTCGCAGGAGAGCCTTTGGGTGATAGACAAGGTCTGGGGAAGCCTTCAGTACC
>NZ_FNCH01000056.1 GCF_900100705.1 Pedobacter terrae | reverse complement strand
TGACTAGTCCTGAAAATTTGATACAGGATTAATAATTAAATAAAATTACGATTTAAATAGCAGTTGGTTCATTCCGGCTGCTATTTTTTCGTTTATAAGTCCTGATTTCGATTTTACTTTGTCTGTGCATATATTTTGGGGTATTCATAAAACATGCATGGTGTGGTCTAATATTGTTATAAATATTAACGCTTTCAGAAACCATTTTTTTCATTTCAGAGAGCTTGACCCCTTCTCTGATGACAATGAACTCTTGTTTTAGAATCCCGTTTACACGCTCAGCTACAGCATTTCGGTATGGATCATAGCTTTCGGTCATGCTACAGTTAATATTATTTTTAATCAGCGTCTGCTGATATTCATCGCAGCAATACTGCAGCCCTCTATCTGAATGATGTATTAGCATATCTTTTTTATATATCCTTTTTGAGATAGCCATTTTCAACGCCCTCACGCTTCCCTCCATACTTAAGCTATTCGAAACATCATAGCCAACTATCTTTTTTGAATATGCATCTGTAACCAAAGCTAGATAACAGGGTTCTTTTCTGTTTCCAAGATAAGTTATGTCAGAAACCCAAAGTTGTTCTGGCCTACTGACTTTCATATCAATGGTAAGGTCCTTGTGTTTGCGAAACCTATGGTGAGAATTTGTGGTAATATGATAACTGCGTTTTGGTTTAACTAATAAATGATTCGCTTTTAATATCTGAAAGAGTTTATCTCTTCCTACTGATAGGGCTTCAAGAGATTCTTTTAATATATGATAAAGTTTCCTGGCTCCAATGCGGGGCATTTTCATTCGCACACCCATCACCAGTCCTATAATCTCTGCCGATAAATCCTGTTTCCTGATCCGTCTCTTCTTACTCCGTTAATAGACCTGTCTGCTAACCCCGAACAATCCACAGGTAGCATTTAAGCTTTCTTTGTAGGTTTTTTGGTATTGTTCAACTGTTCGGGTGAGGAGTTTTTTCGGATTTCAATATTATATTCCTTCTCTGCAATATCGATCATCATATCGAAGATGATTGCTTTTTTATCAGCTCTTGTATTCTGAGCAGCCAGAAAGGCATTTTGTTTCTCCAGAAGCTTAACTTTGGCTTCCAACTCCAGTATTTTCTGTTCGGGTGTCTTAGGCATATGAGATGGGGTTTGATTCTCCCAATCAAATTTACCATATTTTCTCAACCAGCCCACTATGGTGGAACGAGACTGGATGCCATATTTCTTTAAAGCACCTGTTGTGGAGAGTTCACCCTGTTCAATCTCGAAAACAATCTGATGTTTAAGGGATAAGGAATAGTCCTTTTGGGTACGCTTTTGGTAACCCGAA
>NZ_FNCH01000002.1 GCF_900100705.1 Pedobacter terrae | reverse complement strand
TTCACCCTGCCTTTTATTTAAACGCTTACTAAGCTTTCTTCTTGTAAGATATTTGAAAGAAGAAAAATCAGTTTGATAAACCAAAGGAGATGACGCCAATTTAGCGTATACCAATGATAAGATGGTAGTGCTTTCGTGATCGATTGTTAGTAGCAACCCAATTTTTCTAAATATTTTTATTTTAGAAATGAACATATTGGTTGATAAGATTTTCATCATGTATTTATGAATGCTGCATAGATTTATCTAAGTTTGTTTCCAATGTCATTGCCGCTAACAAACCATACTTTAGAGAAATTAGAAGCCCTGCTTTTGGCGATGGGTTATAAGGTGCGTTACGAGAAAGGGAACTTTAAAACCGGTTCGTGCCTGCTTGAGCATAATAAGATCGTTGTGGTTAATAAATTCTCCAACCTGGAAGGAAAAATTGCTGCACTGGTTAACCTGGTAAAACAAACCAATGCCGGGGAAAACCTGTTAGAAGAGAAACAACGACAGTTTTATCAATCGTTACAACAAACCGAATTATTTTAATGAAGATACAAAGCAAGTATTACTTATTTAGAAAGGAAAGTTTAAGCAGATGAAAGTTACTTTTTTAGGTACAGGTACATCACAAGGCGTTCCGGTAATTGCTTGTACTTGTGAGGTTTGCAAGTCTGCCGATCCGCGGGATAACCGTTTAAGGACTTCTATATTGGTTGAAACAGACGATAAAACCATCGTGGTAGATAGCGGTCCTGATTTTCGTTACCAGCTTTTGCGCGCCAAGGTAAAAGACCTGGATGCAGTATTATTTACCCACGAACATAAAGACCATATTGCTGGTCTGGATGATATCAGGCCGTTTAATTACCTGCTGCATAAAGTTATTGATGTTTATGCTACCGAAAGGGTGCAAACTTCATTAAAAAGGGAATTTTATTACATTTTTGCTGAAACCAAATACCATGGTTTACCACAGATTAATCTTCATACGGTAACTAATGGCGAGGATTTTAAGATCGGAGATAGCACCATTACACCTTTCGAGGTGATGCACCATTTATTGCCCATTACAGGCTACCGGATTGGCGATTTTACTTACATTACCGATGCCAAAACCATATCGGAACAAAGTTTTGAAAAAATAAAGGGATCAAAAATATTGGTGTTGAATGCTTTGCAGAAAGAACCTCATATTTCGCACTTTACCTTAGGCGAAGCCATTGCCTTTGCAGAAAGGGTAGGCGCCGAAACCACTTATTTAACGCATATCAGCCATAATTTAGGCTTACATAAAGACGTAGAAAAAGATTTGCCATCTAACATCAGGCTGGCCTACGATGGACTATCTTTTGAATGTTAAATATCATACAGCGGTTAATTCGGCTACTATTAAAAAACGAAACTGCCACAATAGGCACTCATTGATATTTCCATTCTGTCATCTGAAATAAAAGCCATCCAGGTATGAAATGTCTTTCCGTTATAAAATGACGGAATTTCCAGGCTATCCCTTTCTTTAAATCGCCTGGCACCGCCTGTTTCATAGATGGCCGTTTTGTTGTCCACATCATAGGCCATTAGCATCACCTGGTCATATTTCCTGGCATTATTGCCGTTAGAATTATCCCTCCAGCTGAAATGTACACCCGCATCATCGTGTTCGAGCTGAACACCCTCCGCACCGGTGAGATTTCCAAAGCTTAAACGCACAGCGGCATAGTCAATTTCGCCGGCGGCATTTTGGGCATTCAGCATGTTATAGGATTTTGCAGCATTATGTGCAGTCATCATTCTTTTTTTCGACTCCAGGTTAAAACCAATCCTGATAAAAGCAACAATCGGGCTTAAAAAAGTCTGCATGCTCGTAAAACGCGACCTGCAAGCCTTTTGATCTGCACTGCCTGTTTTGTTTTTGATCGACTTTCTGCGCTTGCTTCTGATGATCCATTTCCCGTTCAGGTAATAACCCGTTACGGATCCTACCGTTCCGGTAAATCCGCCATTAATTCCATTTTCTATTTTTCCCATGATTGCATTAGCTTATGTTATCTAATATCGCAAATTGCTGATTAATAAACAAATAAGATGTGGTCGCGTTTAATTTACCTTGGCTTTTACTCGGATATAATTGTCATAAGTCCGACGAAACCCCGACTTAAGTGCGTCGAAAATCCATCATAATAGTTAGGCTGTTATATCGATCTCTATACCTGGAATAAGTTTACAACGTCGGATACTGGAAAGGTTTACCATGTTAAGATTTGCTTTCCGGAATTTCAGTTCAAAAAATATTTACTGAATGTTGCAGCGCACTATGGTTAATTTATATATTTGCAACAATTCAAACCCAGGTGGGCGGTCCCGATAGCTATCGGGATGGTAGACGCTTTCGGGAATGATTGAATAGTAAATACCCAGGTGGCGAAATTGGTAGACGCACCAGCTTGAGGGGCTGGCGCCCGTATGGGTGTGGGAGTTCGAATCTCCTCTTGGGTACACTTTTTAATAGCTAACAATATGATTGTTAGCTATTTATGTTTTAAAACCTTTCTTTTTAGACCTCTTCTTGCTGTACTTTTTGAAAATTTGATTTTGCAATTTTTTGATTCTCAAACACTTCAAAATCGTAGATTTTGGAGATATATTTTACCGCTTTTCACATCATTTTGACTACCAATTCATTAAGATTTGGCGTGTTTTTTATCAAAATCAATTGAACTCTGGTACCATGAGCAGATTAGCTTAGAACATTTTTTCCAGTTTTGACTCCACTTTTTACAATTTCGGCAATGATTTGAGTTAGGGATTTGATGAATTTTTCATCTTTATGGCATTTGATTTTTGTTTCTTCGTGCGTTGGTCTTCTTAATGCTCTTCTCATTTCTAGATGTTCTGTTTTGCTATTTTGGTCAGTTATTCTATTGTTCGTTAATGACAATACTAGCAGTGTTTTTACACTCGCTTTCCTAAGATTAAATTGTAGGAGCTCATTAAAGTAGCTAGAAGTAAATACTCCATTGTGCCATGTTAAATAATCTTGGAATATCTTCCTTACCAAAAGATGTCTTTGTATTATGTTCGCTCTTCTATATAGTTTGTAGAAATTGAATCTGCCCGACTTAAATATCTTCAATGCGTTTTCAATATTTGCTTTGTCAAGTAGCAAGCTATTAGTAAATCATTGTAAGTTTATATTTGATGCAAAACTTACACCAATTAGGCAATTTTTATAGTTGCTAATAACACAATGTCTTGTCCTGAATTTGCTTATTGTTTTTGAAAAATGAACTGAAAATAGATTAGATTTGCAGATGACATTTAATCTGTTCCTAGACGAGAGTTGCCATTTTGAAAAGGACAACTCCTCGGTAATGTGTATTGGGTATATTAAGGTGCCCGAAGCATCATATCAGAAGCTATATGAATGCATCCGCAGTCTGAAGCTCGAACACAAGTCTACCTTTGAGTTGAAATGGAACAAGTTCTCCAATTCTAGGTTACCTTTTTATAAGGCACTTGTCGATCTTTTCTTTGACTCTCCCCTGGAATTTCGTTGTATTTTGGTCAAATACAAGGATCGCCTCTCACATGAAGAGTTTAATGGCGGTTCGCACGAAAATTTTTATTATAAGATGACGTACTTTCTTCTAAAGCCAAACAACCTCGGTTCAGATTATAAGGTCTTTTTGGATGTCATCAATACGCGCGGTAAGGAAAGGCTGAACAAGATACAGGAAATTTTCAGGCACTTGCACAATGGCGAATCCCCCTTTGTTTCATTTCAGCATTTGCACACGGAAAATTTTTTTTTCCAGCTCACTGATCTCTTTGTCGGCGCAATAACCTACAAATCGAGGGTTGTCGCTGGTGATTTTAAAGCTTCCCATCCTGCCAAGATGGAATTTGTCAAATATCTGGAAGAAAGGTCTGGGTATCTTTTGGAAGAGGGAACAGAGCCTTGGGAATCCAAGTTCAACATTTTTGATCATCAACCTAACATGAACAAGAATGTCGGTCAGTAAACTTAAGCCATATTTTGAAGACGATATTTTAGATGCATCCTTCAATAAACCACAACTTGATGAGCTTTACGAGGTTTTCAAAGAGCACTTTGTTTTCGACCCCTTTGAAATCGATGGCAAGAGGATCAAGATCATCCATCAGAAATCTAGGGTAAAGCAATATTCGGAATATTCGGAAACTTTTGCGCACATCATATCTAGGAAAACTTATATTTTGGATGCCAGGATCTATGAATGTCAACGGGCCAATAGGATACATTGGATCAGACCTGTTTTACAGTCTCATCCGTGTAAGGACATCTTCTACTATAGGTGGAAGGACGATGAGGGTGTATGCAAACACCATTACTGGTTATTCGACAAGAATTTTATGGTAGTAACTGTAGATGTAAAACCAGATTTGAGGATTGTAACCACTTTCTGCGTTGACAATGATCAGAAATCTAAATTCTATGAACGATACAAGAATTTTCAGGAAGGAGAAGATTGTCTTTAAATAAAAACAGCACCCGTTCGGTGCTGAGCGCAAATACGGCTTTGCGTTGCCAATACATTTGTCCTTTGGGCAATGATAAAACAAAGATATAAAATATTTATAAAATATTTATAAAATATTTTTAGTTGTCTTTATAATAAATGATTACGATCGTTCTGGGATTCGGTATTGACACATAAACGAACTATCAATGTAGATGCAGTGTGGACACTGTTCAGTCCGCTCTCAGTTAGCGATTTTCTTAGTAAATTAAAGGTGTTTATGCATATTATCCACTAATACAAGGTAATAAAAAATCACAAAAGTATTTGCTGGCATATTTGCCAACTTTTTTGTTCTAATATAATCTTCTCAAGGTGATCTAAACGAAAATCACCTTGATTTTTAGTGCCTGATTAAATGAATTTTTTTCTCTCCAAATCCTCGATTATAGGCTCAATAAGCAATAAAAAGCGATTTAAATGTTCAAAGTATTCCTGCTGATCGGTACAAAGAGTTTGGTGAAAACCAAACTCTTTTTCGTTATATGGCATCAGTTTATATTCTTTTCTCCAAAAAATTGAACCGTTTTTACATTGGTAGTTGTTTTGATTTATCGAAACGACTAAATGGGCATTTACAAGGTATTTATAAAGATAGTTTTACCAGCAAAGTTACCGATTGGGAACTTTTTCTTCATATCAATGATTTGGCATACCAGCAAGCCAGACAGATTGAACTGCATATTAAAAAAATGAAAAGTAGAACTTACATAGAAAACCTAAAAAAATACGAAGATATTCAAACTAAGCTGATTATGCTGTACAGATAATGGTGGCGGCCCCATTGCTAGCCATCGGATCTCCTCTTGGGTACAGTTCTAAGTATTCCTACTAAGGGCATAAACCGGACTTTGAACATAAAAAAGTCCGGTTTATGTTCAAATCGGCCTTTAATGCTATCTAAGCCTTGTTCAAAGTATTCCTGCTAAAGGCTTTTGCAATTAAGGGGGATTAGCAGATTATGTTTGAACTCTTTTGACCGGAATATATTGTGGAGAATATTGCATTAGCTTAAACCCATATTCAATAATATGGTAATCAATTATTTATAAATATTCATATTGTTCTTAAGGTCATAACTCAGCCAACTGGATTCTCTATAATGGATCAAGTTATTACCAATTTCTTATTCTAAACTAATTCGTGGAAAGTTAATTATTTTAAAATAATGATTACATTTGTGTAACTAATTACGTAATTGATGAAGAATGAATTTTTTAACACAGCAGGGATAAAAGCTTTAGGAAGCAGATTAAGAATGCTTACGGAGAGGATTACTAATGACGCTGCTGGCATCTATAAATTATACGACATTGAAATGCAGCCAAAATGGTTTCCGGTTTTCTTTGCGCTGTCCCATGGCAAAGAAAAGACCATAACAGGAATTGCTACTGAAATTGGCCATTCTCATCCTTCGGTGAGCAAAATTGTAAGCGAAATGACTAAATCGGGGCTTGTTATAGATAAAAAAGATGCAGCTGACGGTAGACGGAATATGATAAGCCTTTGTGAAATAGGAATTAGCTATGCTGAAAAAATCAAACACCAATATACTGATCTGGAGCGTGCCATTGAAGTGGTCGACTCGCAGGCGACACATAACTTATGGAAGGCAATAGAAGAGTGGGAATTTCTGCTTGAACAAAAATCTCTACTGTGTAGGGTTACAGAAGAAAAAAAACACCGTGAAAGTAAGAATGTACAAATTGTAGCATACAAACCACAATACGCAAAGCATTCAAATCACTGAATGAAGAATGGATCTCCACATATTTTAAGATGGAAGAGGCGGACTATAAGTCGCTAAAAGATCCGGAAGGTTATATCTTAAAAAAAGGCGGGCATATTTTGGTAGCCCTATATCATGATAAGCCAGTTGGTGTTTGTGCACTAATTAAAATGGATAATGACCGATATGATTTTGAACTTGCCAGAATGGCTGTTTCACCTTTTGCCCAAGGTAAGAATATAGGCTGGCTACTTGGCCAGGCAGCACTCGATTGGGCAAGTAAGAACGGGGGCAAAAGGATATATCTGGAAAGCAACACGCTGTTGAAACCGGCTATTAATCTTTATCATAAACTTGGATTTCAAAAAACTGTTGGCCATGCAACCCCCTATGAAAGGTGCAACATACAGATGGCCTGCGATATTAGCAAAAGAGAGATGACAGAATAAAAAACAATAAAATAAATCATTAAAGATGTATGAAAATAAGATAGCTGTGGTCATATTAAATGATCTGGCTCATTGGCAAAAATTAAATGTTACAGCTTTCCTGGCTAGTTCAGTCGCAATAGCATTTCCTGAAACACATGGTGCGCCCCTTATCAGTGCATCTGGCACGCCATACTTACCCTTTCTTAAACATCCGGTATTGATATACGCGGCCGAGACAGACGAGCAAATAAAAAGGGCGTTCAACAGGGCAACGGAAAGGGAATTGCATATTGGTGTTTATGCAAAAGGACTTTTTGCGACAAAAAATGAGGAAGGGAATTTAACAGAGATCGCCAGACACTTGGACTCCGAATTGGATTTGGCAGGAATTATTATCTATGGGGAGAATAGAAAAGTTGACAAAGCGATTGACAAACTTAAGTTTCATTCTTAAACTATTAGCTACGCTATATTCTCCAGTAAGTCCGCTGATACCGCACAATGATGTAATATCTGACTAATGAAATAATGAGCAGTAATTGTAAATTTCCAACAATTGACATCTTCAAAATTTATTTTATATGAAAAAACCGATTAACAACCCGTTCATTCTTGCTCTCAAGGCCCGCAACCTTACGGTAGAAATTCATCATCATTCGGCTTATCAAATCGTACTATCGAATGACACTCCATTTAATTCAACCATCAGCGGGGTACTTCACGAGAGAATTCATGGTTTTTTAATAAAACCTCATGTCACACATTTTTGCGTGGCTGAAAATGGAACCTTGAATGTTCTTAATATAGAACCCTATTCAACTGTTGGTTTGGAGCTGGCAAGCAGATTTAAAGAAAATCAAGATTATATCGTTTTCGATACACCACCGGAAACGAATTCTTTCTTTCAAACACCCACTGACAGTTTAGACATTAACAATTTAGTCGGTGCCTTACTACATAAATTACCGTCGATTGAATATGATGAACGAGTAACAAAAATCGTTGAATACATTAAGGCTAATTACTTCCAATCAGATATAACACCACAAACATTTGCCGATATCGTTTTTCTTTCTCCGTCTCGTTTAGCATCCCTTTTTAAGGAGCAAACTGGGAGTAGCCTATCAAAATATCTATTATGGACAAGGTTGCGCCAAGCTATCTATCTTACACTTTCTGACAAGGACAGAAGCCTTACCGATATTGCCTACGACACAGGATTTTACGACCTCCCGCAATTTAATAAATATATGTACGAAATGTTTGGAATGCCTCCAAAGGCGTTAAAGTACAATAGTGATTTGATAGAGATATATTAATTTACACTATTGACATCATATGGATAGTATTGATACTATGCGCAGTTTGTAAATTACTACAACCTGTGCATAGCTTAATAATTATTTTTGCTTTGATTTAGATTTACTCTTTGTTCCCGAAAAACCGCTTCTGCATTGTATCAATAACTACTTCTATTCCGTCTTATCTTAGCCACTCATATTCAGTTGTGGAAAGTTCTCCAGCTATGTGATGTAACTGTTTTTTATTGCCTGTTGCCACTTCGTAAACAACATGGGCGATAGTTTCTGGTGTGTCACGTTTCGTACTTGCATCTGCCCGCATAGCCGCCATATATTGGCTGAAAAAATTCTGATAATCGGGGTGGGTAACTATTTGTGCGTTGCTACCAAAACTGGTCTGCATATATGCCGGAACTATAGTACTGATAGCTATTCCAAAGTTTTTTAATTCATAACTCATTGCTTCTGTCCAGGTTTCTAATGCAGATTTTGTTGCTGCATAAACGGCAACAAATGGATATGGAATGTTTGCAGTTGAAGAAGTCACTGTAATGATTGTTCCACTTTTTCTTGCTCTCATGTAAGGAAGAAATGCTTTTGAAACAAGTATTGTTCCTAAAAAATTGGTGTTGATTTGCTGTGTAAGTTGAGCGTCAGTCGTACCTTCAAAGGCACCCATAAGTCCGTAAGCTGCATTATTGAATAATACGTCAATTGGGCTTATTTTTTCGGCAGCAGCAGCAACTTCAATAATTTGCTCAGCATTGTTGATGTCCAGTTGTATAAGATGAATATTTGCCCATTGTGTAAGTTCTGATTCCTTTTCTGGCTGACGCATAGCTGCGATTACCACCCAGCCTTTTGAAGCAAATAATTTAGCAGTCGCTTTACCTAAACCCGATGAAGCTCCTGTGATAAAAATTGTCTTGTTCATTTTTTATTTTTTTAAAATTTACATGACAAAATTCCAATAAAAATAAATGAACCCGTTTAACATTTGGTAAAAAGCGACTTAGCGAATTTTCTTTCTGATCCGGCTTAAAGATTGTTGTGTAATGCCCAGGTAAGAAGCAATGTATATCAGCGGAATACGATTGACGAGTGTTGGATATTTTTCCATAAATTCCAGATAGCGGGTAGTCGCATCTTGTGAGATCAGTGGGCTTACCCTTTCCAATTTTTGGACCAGTGATTTATGGGCGATTTTTTGAATGATATTTTCCCAGTCAATTATTGTATTAGAAATTTCCCTCCAATCTTGATTAGAAAATACCAGCAGTTTACAATTTGTTGCTGCCTGGATATATTCCGTTGAAGGCACATTGCTCAAGTTGTAAAGTAAATGCTTTTCCTCTATGAAAATTTTGGTAATTTCTTCGCCTTTATTGTTGTAATAACAAATTCGGAGGATGCCATCAATTATAAAACCCACGTGTTTTAATACTTTTCCAGCCTCTGCAAAATAGTCGTCTTTGTTAAGTTGTAGCTCTTTTGCCTTGGATGTAATCAGGTCAATTTGTTGTTTATTCAAATTGCCGTACTGCAATATGTATTCTATAAACTCTTCCATTTCGCAAAATTACTCAATAATTGTTTTGACTCATTTACCATTTGGTAAGAAGTATTTACTAGACGATGATTTGTAACAACCTCTTAATCGCACAATAGTGATATGATACAACTTTGCCGGTGCGCTTGTGTGCAACTTTGTAATATCAATTTAAACAATTAAAAAATAATATCATGAAAGCAGTAGCATACAAAGAATTCGGAACCACAGCTGTTTTGCAAACCGTAGAACAACCAAAACCTACTATTAAAGCAGATCAGGTACTGGTCAAAGTGAAAGCATTTTCTATCAATCCAATGGACTGGAAAATCAGGAAAGGAGAAATGACACTAATGTCCGGTTCAAAATTTCCAAAAAACACAGGGACTGATTTCGCTGGTATTGTTGAAGAAATTGGCTCTTCTATAACTGGCATAAAAAAAGGCGATGAAGTTTTTGGCGTAGTAAAAAATATGATGAAAGAAGGCGTTTCATCTGAATATGTTGCCGTGACATCTTCATTAGTCTGGAAAAAGCCTGCTGACATCACCTTTGCCCAGGCTGCTTCTATTCCCGTAGTTGGAACTGCTGCCGTTACTGCATTAGAGAAAATGGGTGACATCAATTCGAAAAGCAGCATTTTGGTAAATGGCGCTACCGGAGGTTTTGGTATGTTTTTACTTCAATTATTAAAACAACGGGATGCTAAAGTAACAGCAGTTACCAGCACAAAGGGAATAGCATACGCAAAAGGATGGGGAGCAGATATTGTAATAGACTATACAAAAGAAGATGTGCTTTCTATGAAAGCCACCTACGACATTGTTATCGACTTATCAGGCACAATGGGCTACAAAACAGCCAAACAAATCATGAAGCCCAAAGCTAGGTTTCTAAACCCTACACCGAAGCCAATTGAAATTCCTTTATCCATTTTGGGTAACCTATTTACAGGCAAAAAGCACATCGCCATACTTTCAAGCCCATCTACCAGATGTACGGATATTCTGCTAAATGCGGTAAACAAAGGGTTGCAAATTGAAGTCAACAAAGTATTTCCATTCGCCCAATATAAGGAAGCATACGACTATGCTGAGCAGGGAGGATACATCGGAAAAGTTGCCGTTGAAATTAATTAAATTTTTTGCAAAGTGGTATTTGACATTCTTTGCTTCATCCAATCATTTTACTAAAAATTATAATCATGTTAACGAAAATAGACAACGCCATAAAATATGGAAAACAGCATGGTGGCTTTGGCGTACAGATTTTATATCCAGGGCTTATACGCCCTGAACTGAATGACAGCGGTTTTTCTACCATAGGAAGGATTGACCATGCCCGGATCAATCCGGGAACGCTCATCCCGATGCATCCCCACAGGAATGACGAAATTGTTACTTATTTAAAAAGTGGAAAGGTCAATCATCTTGATTCTGAAAAAAACACAGGTACTATCTCAAACCGGAACCTGATGGTGATGAATGCCGGGGCAAACTTTTATCACGAAGAAAGCGTAATGCCCGAAGGCGGTGTTTTGGAAGGGCTACAAATATTCTTCAGACCGGAAACCGCGGGTCTTGTTCCCCAGGTACAGTTCCATCAGTTTGAAGAAACGCACAGCGACAACAACTGGCGAAAAATAGCCGGAAAAGGTAACGATTACCCGCTACAGATAAGAAGCAATACATGGCTAATGGATTTGCGTTTGGAAGAGGGTGCGGAAATCACCCTGCCTGAAGCGCCGTCTGAAAATTGTGCTTTCCTGTTTTACGTATTTGAGGGAAAAATAAAAGTCAACAAAACCATGGTTCTCATTAACGGAGAAAGTGTACTCATTGAAACAGATAGGCCAACATTCCGCGCAGAAGAAACAACTGATATCGTACTGTTTATCACCCAGACAAACTCAGCCCATTTTGACGGTGGAATGTACAGTGGCAATCTTCACCTCTGATCGACTGATAAAATATCGCTAATTGCCATTTGGCAAATGCTACCAAAATTTATGTGCTGATGTTTTTGCTGTCGAAACACAATAACGGAATTAAACCATAAAACATAAAGTAATGAAAACACAAAGAACAACACCCGCAAACAGTAACTATCCGCAAACCACTGTAACAACTATCGTGGAGGCACCAATTGGCCAGGCCTTCAATTACATCGCGCCTATCTATCTTCCGCATATTTTCCCTGGTGCCGGCCTTATCCCTGGCATTGTGAACACCAGCATTAACGAAGGATGGAACCAAGCGGGCTTAACCAGAACCGTCTATTTCGCGGACGGCTCTACTTCACAAGAGACGATGCTAACCCATAATGGGCCAACATCATTTTCCTACAAGAATGATAAATTTACTTCACCGGTTCTTGGTGCCCTTATAGCCCGTCTCGAAGGCGAATGGCTTTTCACAGACTTAGGAAATGGAAAAACCAACATCGAATGGACCTACCGGACAATCCCCACTAATTCTTTCGCAAGGCTTTTTATCCGTATTGTGCTGATCCCCTTTTTAAAGAAAATGCTCCAACAAGCATTGGACATTTCAAGAAATGATCTCGAAACTGGAAACCTTATCGGAGCTCACTTTCCGGTCAACAAATTATAGTTACTATAGCGTAATAATTGCTTACCACGCTACCAGCATGCCCGTAACTTTCTACAGTGCATACATTATAAACACTAGACTGAATCTTAGGTGAATATTGGATTGTTAAAGTAATTAGTTCCTTTAACCGAATTCGTAATCGCTTGAGTTTGGTTAGCCAGCCGCTAAAGCTCCAGGGGCTGGATTACTTTTAATCTTTAAGAAGCCGGCAGCAAAAACTACCGCGTTTTTTTGCCACAACGGACCTTTGCTTTGCTATACATCAAGCCTTCTCGATCTTTTGCCAGTGCTGTAAGTTAAAACAGTGATATGATACAAGTTTCCGCCTTTAAATCCTGGCACCTTTACATTGTTAATCAGCGATAACCATTAAAAAATAATAAAATGAAAAAGAAAATAACAATTCTTGGAGCCACCGGAACGATAGGCAGTAAAATTGCAGCAATCCTTTTAAATAAAGGGCACGAGGTAACCTTGATCGCAAGGCACACCGAAAAACTGGAAAAATACCGAAGTCTGGGCGCCCAGATTATGGCAGGGGATGTTACCGATGTAGACACGCTGACCAGTGCCTTTAAAAATGCCGACAGTGCATTCCTTATCCTGCCAGACAATGTAAAGGCAGAAAATACCAGAGAATACCAGAGGCAGGTTACGTCTAATTACCTCCAAGCTATCGAGAAATCCGGAATCAAATACATCGTCAATATGAGCAGTCTTGGATCGCACATGCACGAAGGCAACGGCATCATGGGCGGGACAGGTGAACAGGAAGTAAGGCTAAACCAATTGAAGGATGTAAACGTGTTGCACATCCGTTCCGCCTACTTCATGGAAAATTTTTTAAGGACTATAGCCTTGGTCAAAAACAAGGGAGTCAACGGTACCCCTGCAGACGGCGACCATGCCATACCTATGGTAGCAACGCAGGACGTTGCAAACATAGCTGCCGGTCATTTGGCAGACCTTGACTTTATCGGCAAAAGCATCCATGCAGTGATGGGCCCCAGAGATTATACCTATAGGGAGTTTACAGGAATTATCGGCAGGGCAATTGGCAATCCGGACCTACCGTATGTGGAGGTTCCGGTAGAACAGGCAAAACAGGTATTCCTGGGTAACGGCTTTTCAGAAGACTTTGTCGACAATCTGATCGGTATGGGAACTGCGATAAAGACCGGTTTCATGAACTATCAGAAAAGGGACGGCTCTACGACTACTCAGACAACAGCAGAGGACTTCGTAAACCAGGTTTACTTGCCAGCCTACAATCAGTAATAATAACTATATCCAATTATCATAAAGTATATAAAAATGAAAACAGTATTAATTACAGGAGCCAATAAAGGTATTGGCCTTGAAACAGCAAGACAACTATTGCAAAAGGGCTTTCACGTTTACATCGGAAGCCGGGATTTAAAGAAAGGAAATGAAGCCGCCGAAAAATTGAAATCAGAAGGGCTTACCTATGTGGAAGCCGTGCAGCTTGATGTAACCGATGAAAATTCAGTAAAAGCGGCCCGTGAAGAAATTGGCAGGAAGACAGATGTTTTAGACGTTCTGATCAACAATGCAGGAATTAATGCAGGGTCGCCGCCATATACCGCACTTGCAGCAAGTTCAGGTGAATACCTGGCCGCATTCAATACAAATGTGATTGGCGTAGCCAGGGTTACACAGGCGTTTATTGATCTGCTCAGAAAATCACCGGAGCCCAGGATTGTAAACGTAAGTACCAGTGTAGGTTCGCTATCACTGCAAAGCAATCCCGAGTGGCCGATGTATAACTATGCCAAATATGCGGTGTATGCAGCCTCTAAAGCTGCCCTGAATATGTACACTATTCACTTAGCATACGAATTGAGGGATACTCCATTCAAGGTGAATGCGGTTTGTCCGGGTTATACAAAGACTGATTTCACCTTTAATCACGGAGGGGAGGTTGAGGACGCCGGAAGGCGAATTGCAAAGTATGTGTTAATTGACCAAAATGGGCCTAACGGCCAATATTTCAGTGAAGAAAGTAATCCCGATGGCGGTTCGATTCCCTGGTAATGATCTAATTTCATTAAAACAAAACAGTGATTTGATACAAGTTCATCCTCTACTATTGAAGCACATTTGTATCATAAATAATTGTAAAAAATAAAATTATCAATATCATGAAATTACTTGAAAAAACACAGCTTGGAAACCTGGCATTAAAAAACTCAATGGTAATGGCCGCAATGACCAGAAGCCGCGCGGACATGAACGGTGTGGTAGGTGATATGACAGTGCAGTACTATACGCAAAGAACAGGTGCAGGACTTCTTTTCACCGAGGCCATCAGGATAAGCGAAGAAGCAACCGGCAGCCCGCTTACGCCTGGTATCTTTACCGCCGAGCAGATCGAGGCATGGAAAAAAGTTACCAAGGCGGTACACGACAATGGAGGTCTAATTATTGCCCAACTCTGGCATACCGGCCGTGTAGGTCATTCAATTGACCGAAACGGCAAACTGCCCCTTGCACCATCTGCGCTTGCTATCCAGGGGATGCAACATTTTACCTCACAGGGGCTAAAGGATTATGAAACGCCGCAGGCCATCACTATTGAGGAAATAAAGCAAACGATTAAAGATTATGGACAGGCAGCGAAAAACGCAATCGAAGCCGGTTTTGACGGTGTAGAACTTCATGCCGCAAACGGTTACCTGCCGAGCCAGTTTTTAGCAGAAAGCGCAAACCAGAGAACAGATGATTATGGTGGCAGTATTCCTAAAAAAGCACGTTTCGTACTGGAAGTAATGCGGGAACTGATCAGCGCCGTTGGCGGTGACAAGGTAGGGATCAAAATTTCGCCTTTTCATCCCTATGGCAATATGCTTTTGGATGATCCTGCTGGTACCTATACGTATCTGGTTGATGAACTAAATAAACTGGACTTTGCCTTTGTGGAACTGATGAAACGCAGCTCATACTTCCCTTCGCCTGCCCATTACCCATCTGACGATGAAGTAGAATTGTTCGGTAGCATGATCAAGCAAACCGTTATTGCCAATGCAGGCTATGATAAAGCTTCAGCTGAAGCCGAGCTTAAAAAAGGAATAGCCGGGCTTGTTTCGTTTGGTACCCTGTTCCTGGCAAATCCCGACCTTCCGGCACGGTTTGAAAAAGACGCAGCGCTTAACGAGCCGGATAGGGCAACCATGTTTGGCGGTGGATCGCAGGGTTATATTGACTATCCATTTCTAGAAAAATAATCAACTGATTAAATAACAATTGCTAATCCATAATCCACATCAATAAGACATGGCAAATAACATAAAACAAATAACTAAGAGTGATGGAAGCCATCTCTCGATAGTTGGCGATACCTACCGCATTGTTATCCCCGGAAAACAAACCAATGGTGAATTCGCAATTATTGATATGCTAATACCTCCGGGTGGCGGTCCCGGTCCGCACGCACATGCATCTTTCCACGAATCCTTTTATGTGGTGGATGGAGAAGTAGAATTTAAAACGGAACAAGGCAAAAGCATTGCCCAAAAGGGAGATACCATAACAATTCCAAAAGGTGGTGCCATACATAGTTTTAAAAATGTCAGTAATGATTTGGCTCACCTCCTATGCACGGTTGTTCCGGCAGGTTTAGATGATTTCTTTGAAGAAATAGGAACGCCCGTACAGGAGGGGGAATTTTTACCACCGCCTGTAATGGACGAAAATACGGTAAAAAAACTTATCTCAGCTGCACAGAAATATGGACAGGAGGTTTATCCCCCTGATTATTTAGACAAGTAACATAGGAACCAAATAGTGCCGCCAGACATGGCGGCAATATTACTAAATCAAAACAATCTATTCACAATTTTAAAAATTGGTTAAATGGATATGTATAGACGGATGTTTGATGATCTAAAAAAACCAGAAGGCGATAATCCAACAATAGGTATTATTCTTTGTACAGAAAAAAGTGAAACGGTAGTTAAGTATTCTGTGATCAACGATAATCCCAGACTCTTTGCTACTAAATACATGCCTTATCTACCTACAGAAGAGGAACTAATTGCAGAAATAGAACGGGAAAAGGTAAAACTTAACCTCTTTAATAGTTAAAAGATTGGCTCTCGTATTTGCCAATTTTTTTGTTTTAATATAAGCTCTCAAGGTGTCCACCATGAAAATCCGAATAATTTTCATGATGATTTATATAAAACCTTTTCGCTCCAAATCCTCAATTATAGAATCTATAAAAGCAATAAAAGCGATTTAAATGTTCAAAGTATTCCTGCTGATCGGTATGCTTAAAGCTTCGGTTCTACCGAAGCTTTTTTGTTTGCTTATGGTTTCACTTTATAGGATCGATACCAAAGTTATGGAGTAGTTACTTTGATCCTTCCTTATAAAAGTTATTGCGCGCAAAGGCCTGAGCAGTGAGCATTACTTATACTTTTGCGAAAATGATTATTGCGAATAGTAAAATACTGAGTATTGAAAAGCACAAGTCAGCCACAACAGTTCCCCAACCACTAAGACTTGCGCTAGAAAAGGGGCTTTAGCAAAAATGATTATTAAAAATCATTACTTATTAAGTTTTGAAAGCACAAGTCAGCCCAACAGCTCCCAACGCTAAGACTTGCGCCAGGAAAGGGATATACAAAGTTAAGGCTATAGTAATTCTGGTCGACACCAACTATGGATTTGGTGAGTGGTACTGTTAATTATTATTAAATTTGCAATGATGATCATAACCCCGTGAGAAAAAATAGCAAGCTTTACCAATGTTTTATTAGCAAAATGGGAATAATCTTATTATTGCAACTATTTTGTTACATTTTTAAATTCTAGCATTTTAAATTAAAAATTTTGGTTTAAATCAAAATTAGACGGTTTTCCGTAAAGTAATCGCCCAGCGGTGGGTGAATGAATGAATGAATCATTGTAAAATTACGGGTTTCCCTATTGACAAGATAAAACCTTTCCTATACATTAGACGTTAATTAAGCAAAGGCGCTGAAAGAGGAGTATGTTCTAAAGACATATTTTTTTGTACAACAAGGTTTTGTTCAGAAAAAAAGCCTATTTTGCACCCCTGTTTTTAAATAAAGATAAAGTGTTCCTCAAAAAATTGCTCTCATAAGGTCATGACATCGTTTTCTATCGATAATCAAGAACATGAATTGAACAAGGTCATTGGTGACTTTGACGCTTCAATTAAAAAAACAAAGCTGTACTTTGGTCTTGTTGGATATAAAATTGCTATGCCATTTATTTTAGGAAAATTTTCTATTCAATTAAGACTTCAAAGATCTGACTTAAATAGGACTGTAAAATCTTTATTAGTCGATCTTGAAAAATTTGAAGAAAGAGATAAGATGGAGCTAGAATTAGATTTTCTACATATGTATGAAGATTATTCTGATACAGTCCTTCCATTGGCAAAAACTCTTAAAAAAAAATCAGACAAATCTTTCTTCTTGAATTTGGTCATTAACCAAATCGAAAAGCTGCATGCTGAATTAAAATATTCATCTGAAAAAATTACCTCTCTCGTATATCCTAACACAATAGATCCTGCAACTAACAAGGAATTATTCAAAGAATTAATTGACTGTTATAAGAGTGTAGATCTATCTGACTGGAAACAGGAAGATAGAGTCAACTTTAACTCTAAAGAAACAGTTAAGCATGGCATTCTATAAGCGGGGAGATGTAGTCAAAGTTTATTACCCATACGAAGAAGATCCAATGCGAACTAGCGTTAGATCCGCAGTCGTTGTTGAGGATGAAGTTGATAATGAATGTATAGTCATAAAATGTACCGGAACTGAAAGATCTCATGAAAAGGAAATATGCATCAAGCCTGGCAGTAAAGCTTTTAAAATGATGAGGTTGACAAAAGAAACCTATTTAAGAGTTGAACATGAAATTCCACTTCATAAAAAATTCATTATCCGACTTGAGGGCAGATGTCCGTCAGAAATTATGGATGAAATAGATGCAATAAGAAATGATATTGATATAATTTAAGCCACCCCACCAGATGGCTTTTTTATTGCTTTTTATATATTGCATTATGGGAAATCAACTACCAACACTGAATACCTAGAAGCTTATCACCGGGTAAAAAGATTTATTGAAATCACCAAGGATAAGAAAGATCCAATAGACATTAAAGGCGATACCAGCTTAACCCTATACCATCTGTCCGTATTCTTGAGCCTTAGTTTGAGTATAAAGAGACTACGTGCATAGGAGAAATAGAAGCTTAAAATTATACCATAATCCGTAGAGTCGCTATGCTTAACTCTACGGACAGATAGGGAAATTGCGAGTGATCCCGGGTATAGAAAAATGTGAGACCGGTAATTCAGGATTTGTTAGGTGTTGAACGAGAGGAATACCCTCGCTATAATGAAAAACTACAAGAAATGATCGATAAATTGAAACCTTAATGAAAAATCTTTATTACTACTATTATCTATTTTATACGAAGATTCTTCCAGATGATCAACCTCATTCTACAGTTATTTTCTGTTTAAGCATAATGGAGAGCTTTATTGTTAATGGATTATTAAATATAATATCCATAACTATTTTTTGTTATAATATCCCTAAGTGGCCAATGTTGGTTGTTACAGGAGCTATTATGCTGCTCAACTTCCAAATTTATTACAGATCAAAAAAAATGGAAAAAATCATTGCTGAAAAACCGAAACTGTTCAATAGTAACGCAGCTTCAGTTGTTTTTAGCGTAACTTTTTTTCTTTTTTCGTTATCGATGATTGTAACTGCTCCGTTTTATTCTAAATATCTGCTAGAAAGATTCTGCAGTTAATCTTAGAGGCTAGGCTGTTTAAAAACGGATAAATAAACGTGTATGTGTTGAAAAGTGGATAAAAGGCCATCGCCCAATGGCCAAATAAATACTAATTGAGAATAACGACAAACCCAATTAGTATGATAAATTATCCAAGCAATAGAAAATGGCAAGTTTATCAAAATATTTTGATTGCAAAGGAAATCGGCATTATGATTAAAGAGGAGCTTGCAAATGGCACTATAAGATCAGATAGCGGCTCTCATTCAGTAAACACAAGATGGTCTTAATGGTATAAGAAATTTTTTAAAGGGCAATTTTGGAACTTTATCTACAGGAGATAGAAAAGTTATTTTGAAATTATCGAAGATTTAACCAATGGAACAGGCTTAAAATGGTAACGAAATCAAGACAGAAAATGGAAGAATTGAACAAGATTGATGACTTTATTTATAAAACGCTTAAGGATTCATTATTTGATGCTGTTCCTGAGTTTAAAACAGTATTTGAGTTAGATAGCTCCAATTACAATTTTTCTGGTGGAGTATATTTATTGATGAATGAGTTTGCTTCATTTCTGGCAAAAGAAATTGAAATTGAACCCGCAGGTGCAGTTGTAAGCAAAGCCTTTGCTTTTATTAATCAACTTGGAGAAAGTAATAATTTGGAAGTTTTGAACATATTAAAAGTCGGAATTCTTGAAATTATCTACACAGAGAAAAATATTGATAGAGAAATGGTTGCTGGTTGTTTAAGCGAAAAATTGCGAAAGTATTTCTATGAATTTTCGCATTATTACAATTGACAAGAGGTAGCGAGGAAACGGATAAGAGCTAATTAAAAGCCTACCATGTGTTCGTAGTCTTTGAGCCTTAGGCTTAGCTTAAGCAGACTACGTACATAGGAGAAAACCAAATGGCGTTTAGAAACTCAACATTACCATAATCCGTAGAGTCGTAGTGCTTAATTTTACGGATAGATAGGTTTCAAGCAGCTTTTCCAGAATAAGCTTAACAGGCTTTTTTATTTTGTCCTTTGTTCTTCCGGGTTGGGAATGCTGATACTCCATTTAAAAATGGCATAAATTGCGTTTTTATTTTTTTATTGATAACCAAAAGTACATTTGAGGGGTGAGGTAGGGAAGTTGGCAAGCTTACTAACTTTTAGAAATAAAATGTATGATGTCGAAAACTTATTATCAACTACAATATTGTAGTTTTAAATTTACATATATTTGTTTTATGAGAAATTTAAAAAGATATGGGGTGTTTTTGAAGCACAACCACCGACCAGGCGAAACGTCAGAAGATCAAGCGAACTTGATTAAGAAGTTATTAAAGATTAGGAATGATATTTGGCTAGCTAAGAATGAAGATGAAATATGCAAACTCATTGATACTGCAATTGATTCGGCTCTTCTTGTACCTCCAAATTGCCTAAATCTAGACGTTTTGGGTTATGAAAGACTAGTTGAAGGCAAGATGTTGTCGATAAATACAATGCATACAGATAAGGAAATTGCGAGGGCTGGATATGAAATGGAATTTATAAAAACTAATACAGTTTTATCCTTAGCGAGCTTAATGCTAAGGTTTGCAAATGGTATTACCGAAATTCAAAATGTCGAGCATAAATTTAAGCTATCGGAAATTAAATTTAATTAATTTGTATGTTAATGTATGTGAAGAAAAAAGCCCCTGATTTTGCAAGAAGGGGCTTTATCCTGTACTCCTATAAAGTGTAGGGCGTTGGAAATCTTTTTGAATTTGTTAAATCGTTACTATCTTAGTAGATAGTGTATTAAGTGTGCCGCTAAGGAGGTAATTATTTTGGTATATTTTAAGCCCCCACAAATCTGCAAGGGCTTAAATTATTTTACCCCTTTATCACTCAAAACTCCCTTTCCCAACCACATAACTGTAAATAACCAAATATTCTATCCCATTCTTTTCAAAATGCCCAATAGGCACATCACCTTTTTCAAAGTAAGCCGATTTGCTATCGAATGGAATGCCGCAAAGGATGGTATCAGGTTCTATATGATGATAAACTACATCATGCCTACTATTTGCAATGGCCATTAATGTGGATAAACTTTTGCTCGATCCTTTTTGGTTGTATTTTGGATGATGCGGGTGCTGATCGGCCCAAATCCATTCACCGCATACCATCGGTTTATAATATTTGCCTAGCGGGATATCGAACCGGCGTGGTAAAAAGCAGGAAGCTATTTCGCCATTGGGGCTTATAGTTCCGGTTTCGATAAAGAAATGGGTAATCTGTATCCAATGCCGGGTGAGCTGATATACATATTCCCTAACGGCATTTTGACCATCCTCTAAAAATTCTGCCCAACCGCTGTAGCGTGGCAAAGTCATCATGATTTCTGATACATTTCCATCAATGTGATGTAAAGTAGCCTTTACCGCGCAAATAGCAGGCATTACATTCATGTGGTTGGTAACAGCTGCAACCTGAGCAGGGAGCTGAGTGTGTTGATTTTTACAATTGTTGTTTCGCATAACATTGTTAAAAAGATCCTGGGTGCTGCGAAACAACAATAAACTCTTTTCAGAGAAAATTTAGATACGGTGCCAAACCGCTCACCCAGGAATATTGTTAAAAAATTGATTTGCTTACTTAATTGCTTCTCTGTCTAAGTTGAAAATTCTGTTTATTATTATTTCGCATCAGCAATTTAGAAAAAAAATCTCAAAACACAAAGGAAAATTTTAATTATTAAATCGCAAAAATATATCACGATTTTGTGATATTCGTCTATTTGTAACTTTGCTTTGGTAGTTTTTTGCTGAGACAGTCGATACAGATAAAGCGATAAGCCATTATTGGCTAATTAAATAATTAATGACCAAAAAATATTTACCGGTACCTGCTATATTTTGATGGGAAAGCTGAAAGATATGATTAAAAATAAAACTATGAAAAATGAAAATGTCTTAAATTGTCCCAATCGTGGTACTGCTTATATTTGTATACTACCTGCTTTCAAAAAGCGGTATGGCAAAATGATGTCAGGAATAATGATCGTCGTTATGCAAGTTATACTGCTGTCTGCTTGCCAGAACAGGCAGAAAGATGTTCCGGATAAACTCACCAAAAATGAGCAACAAAATATTTTGAATTCGTTAAGCAGTAATATGCGTGCTACGACTACAGATCTTAACGAATCTGATCGCAAGCCAACTAATGAATGGTTGTTGTACAGCCATTATCCGCTTTCTGCGCAAGAAATTAAAGCCATGGAAGCTGCCGAAAAACTGGAAGGCAGTCATGCTCCGGATATGGTAGATCATATTGGTTGCGTTATTTTGCATAGCGAGCTTAAAAACGAAAAGGGCGAAAAGGTAATGCTGGCAGATACTACAGAAAATCCATTGTACCTACAACGTTTTGGACTGGGGGAATATGATAAAAATTTGTCCCAAAAGGTGGGTATCACCATCCGAACGAATCAGTTTTTTTCTGAATTAAAAGGTAAAGTTCAGATCAGGTTAGAAATGGAAGATGGTGTTACAAAATTGGCCGAAATTCCTGTTTCGATTACGATTAATGACCAGAATGAGTTGTAAAGTTCGCTTTTGGCATTGTAACACTTATTTTATCCAGAGTTCTTGCTGCCGCAATCGCCTCTTTTCCTTGTAAGCTCCCCTCTGTTCAGGCCATTCAAAAGTATAATTTTGTCCTCAAATTTCCTGCAATAAATCTACAGGAGATTTGAAGTTCCAGCCTTGCTGTGGTAGATGGTAATGGTAGTCTGCCAAACCTACTGCCCATCTGTCCGTAGTCTGGAGCCTTTGGATTGAGCATAAGAAGACTATGGATTATTTAATGTTGAACGTGAATAGATCTAATCTCTTCTGCTCTCCACCGTATAGATAAAGCTATCGGCCTTATAAAAGCCGAGGTTGTATTCAATTGGTTTTTCGTCAATATCATAAACAAAACGCTTCCTGAATAAGATAGGGGAGCCTATATCTGTCTCTAGTTTAGCGGCAATAAATTCATCCGCAAGTAAGGCACTGATTTCCTCTTTGGATATCATCGCAACAACCGCATGTTCCTTTTCGAGCATTTCATAAAGGGGCGCTTTGTAATCCTCCTCGCCGGTTAAGCCTACATTTGGATGAAAGTAAGATTCGAAATAGACGAAAGGCCCCTCCGGGCGGCCCCTTAAGCGAACCAGTTTCAGCACTTTCTTATCTTCCTTAATCTGAAAAAAACTTGCCAGCCGTTTTTCCGGATAAACCCAGCTTACATGTAATTCAAAATTTCGAATCGGAATTCCCCTGGCGCTCATTTCCTGAGAGAAACTCATCCAGTTTTTGGATTTGGAACTCAGGGATTTCGACTCGGCAACCCTGGTGCCCACACCTTTTTTCCGGCTCAGCAAGCCGTCGTAAACCAGTTTATTGATCGATTGGCGTAAAGTAGTGCGTGATATGCCCAATTCTTTTGATAAGTCTACTTCGTTGGGAAGCAGTTTGCCGCCGGCATATTCAGGGCTTTCAATTAATTTTCGTAACAATGCTTCTGCCTGTACATGTAATGGCACCTGACTTTTATGGTCTATTGTTAGTTTCATACTCGATACAATGATATAAAAAAATCGCTTAATTACATCATGTACATACATGCTATTGCTTGCTGCAATTTAAGCCTCGGTTTAGTCGCAACTGGCAGTCAGGTGCAAAAAATAATCGAATAAAAATTTGGAACTCATTTATTTAATAATACATTTGTATATACATACTAAAGAATGTACTGTCTAACCAAATAGTTTACTTAATTTTTAAAATTTTCGTCATGTTGAGCCAAATACCCATTCTGAATACCTGTTGTGTTAGTTTTAGTAATGATGGTTCAACTATGATCACGATTAAAGCATCGTTACCGGGATAAAAAAATCCTCATTTCGTGTGCCTGAAATTCCTGGATGCCAGAACATTGTATGAACATGGACCAAATTCAAAATATAACATACCAGCACCCTTATCCCAATATGTCAATAGAAGAACCGATGCGAAAGACCGAGCAGGAAATTATGCCGGCATTTATTAAAGAAATCAGCAAACCGCAGGGCTACGATATCTACCCGTACTTTGCGCTGGGAGAAAAACAAATTTTTAATGGTTATGCTGCCCTTGCCGATTACATCACGCGGCAAAAAACCGTCGTTGTGGATGGCTATGTTGGGGTATATTGGAATTTATTCATCCGCTCACTTAAGAAAGAACTTGAATCCAGAAAGTTACGGGTACACATTATAGATACAGCTTCTTTTTTAAAAGATGAAGACCTGATTGATGAAATGACGCTAGACTTTTTAGGCGAGAAGGACGGGGTGTGGGGAAAAAAGACCACGCTGAGCCTGGGTGATTTTTTTGATCTTGAAGCTTTAAAGGCTTCAGAAGTGAATGAAGATTGTGATGTAAACATTATAATCGGCTGCGGCGCTTCGCTAAGCGAATGGGATGCACCCCTGATTTATGTGGATTTACCCAAAAATGAGCTGCAGCACCGAATGAGTGCGGGCGCCATCTGCAATTTGGGCAAGTCTGGTCCGCAGGAACCAACTGAAATGTACAAACGTTTTTATTTTGTAGACTGGGTTGTACTTAATGCCCACAAAGAGCAGTTAGCAAAAAATGTAGCTGTTTTTGTTGATGCGCAGTGGGAGGAAGACATTAACTGGGGCTATGGTGACTCGGTTAGGGAAGGGCTTCAGAAAATGTCTGCATCGGTATTTCGTGCAAGGCCATGGTTTGCCCCGGGCGCCTGGGGTGGGCAATGGATGAAAAAGCATATGCCCCAACTTGATCAAAATGAGGTTAATTATGCATGGTCTTTTGAGCTTATTGTTCCGGAAAACGGTCTGGTGTTTGAAAGTGACGGGCTGCTTTTAGAGGTCTCTTTCGATCTGCTGATGTTCACCCAATCGGAAAACATACTGGGCAGGCATGCTGAACGATTTGGAAATGAATTTCCAATAAGGTTTGATTTTCTCGACACCTTTGACGGCGGTAACCTTTCTATCCAATGCCATCCAAGTCTTGAATATATTAAAGAACAGTTTGGAGAAAACATCACTCAGGATGAAACCTACTATATTCTGGATTGCAATGATGAGGCGAGCGTGTACCTGGGCTTTCAGGAGGACATCGATCCGGCTGCTTTTAGAACAGTACTGGAGGATAGTAACCGAAATGGAGTAGCAATAGAGATTGAGCAATACGTACAGTGTCACCAAGCAGAAAAGCACGATCTGTTTCTGATTCCAAATGGCACCATTCACAGTGCAGGTGCACATAACCTGGTGCTTGAAATTAGTGCAACACCCTATATTTTTACTTTTAAGATGTATGATTGGTTGAGGCTGGACCTCAATGGCAAGCCACGGCCAATTAATATCGACCATGCTTTTAAAAATCTCGATTTTTCACGAAAAGGAAGCAAGGTAAAACAAGAGCTCATTTCCAAACCGACTGTCCTTTTTGAAAAGGAAGGGTGTACCTGTTATCACCTGCCTACCCACGCCGAACATTTTTATGATGTACATCGCCTGGACTTTGATTTACACGTTGATGTTGAAACGGACAATGTTTGTCATGTTCTGATGCTTGTTGAAGGTGGTTCGGTTACGGTAAGCACTGCCAACGGCTCGACCATGCATTTTCAGTATGCGGAAACTTTTGTGATCCCGGCAGCAGCCGGAAGCTACAGCATTACGAATAACTCAAACGGGCAGGCGAAAGTAATCAAAGCTTTTTTAAAATAAATTAACATGACTATACAGGAAAAACATACCGATATCAAAAAAAGTCGTTCTTACTTGTACCTCGTGAGCCTGGTTGCTGCCTTGGGAGGCTTTTTGTTTGGCTTCGATACAGCCGTGATATCCGGTACCATCAGCCTGGTTACAAAAGACTTTGGCCTGGATGCGGTCAGCGAAGGATGGTTTGTGAGTTGTGCCCTTTTGGGCTGCATCATCGGGGTAATCATTTCAGGTAAGCTCAGCGATAAATTCGGACGGAAAATCGTCCTTATTCTCTCTGCCTTTCTTTTCCTAACCTCAGCCCTGGGCTGCATGTACTCGGGATCCTTCTCTGCCCTGATTATCTTCAGGCTTATTGGGGGCATCGGAATCGGCGTGGCCTCGATGGTATCACCGCTTTATATTTCGGAGTTTGCGCCTTCGAGGCTGCGTGGAACCATGGTTTCGCTTTATCAGCTTGCCCTAACCATTGGTATTGTTGTGGCCTATTTTACCAATGCTTACCTGGCAAATCACACCGGCGAGGTGCATTCGAATGCAGCGTTACAAAGAATATTCTCTACAGAAGTATGGCGTGCCATGCTTGGGCTGGGCGCTTTTCCGGCGCTTATTTTTCTTTTGGCGCTCTTTGCCGTCCCCGAATCGCCGAGATGGTTACTAACCATGGGGCGCAAAGATTTAGCAGCGCGGATATTAATCAAAATTGACGGTGAAGCAGCGGCAAGGAAAGAACTGGAAGCTTTTTCCGGTCAACGAATTTCGGGAGAAGAGGGCTCACTGAAAACACTTTTTAGCCCGGTTTACCGTAAAGCGCTTTGGATTGGCCTTTTGCTTCCCTTTCTCTCTCAGGTTTGCGGCATTAATGCCGTTATTTATTACGGTCCGAGAATACTGGAACAAGCAGGCTTTACGCTGAATAACGCCCTTGGCGGGCAGGTAACCATCGGTATCGTAAATGTGATTTTTACATTTGTAGCCATTTTTACGGTCGATAAATGGGGGCGTAAACCCCTGCTTTATGTTGGTGTAGGAGGGGCGGTGATTTCGCTTATCATTATTGGCATGCTTTTTCAGTTCGGCGTAATCTCAGGTCCGTGGATCCTCATTTTTATCCTCGCTTTCATCGCCTGTTTTGCTTTTTCTTTCGGGCCGGTATGCTGGGTAGTTATCGGAGAAATTTTTCCTAACGGCATTAGGGGTAAAGCCATGTCTCTGGCTACGCTTACCCTCTGGATCGGTAATTTCTTTGTTGGTCAGCTTACACCGGTGATGCTTCAGGGCATCGGAACTTCGTGGACCTTCTGGATTTTTGCCATCTGTTGTTCTCCGGCATTGCTCCTCACCTGGAAGCTGATCCCGGAAACCAAAGGACGTTCTCTTGAAGAAATTGAAGAACACTGGCAACGAAGCCAAAGTATCCCCAAATAAATAAACACCAAAAGAACCTAACCATATATCAAAAATGCCTGTAGGCATGCTAACCAATCAAAATGTTATGAGACTCAAAATTTACCAATCAAAAAAACTTAAGTGGTGCTGCTGCAGGCAGCTGGCCTTGCTGTTGGTCGTACTGGTGCTTTTTATGCCAGGTTACCTCGCTGCAAGCCCCTCTGCTTTAATGCTGTTGGGGCAAGGATCTAAAAATATGACCATAGGCGGAAAAGTAGTGGACGAGAAAGGCAGCGGCCTTCCGGGTGTAAATGTGCAGATTAAAGGCACATCGGTAGGCACTGTTACAGATGCTAACGGAAACTACAGCATTTCAGTTCCGGATAATCTGGCGTCAGGAAGCCTCTCTTTTTCCTATATCGGTTATACGGGCCAGGAGGTTGCCATTGCCTCGAGAAAAGTAATTAACGTAAAGCTGGTGCCTGCTGCCGGAAACGAGTTGAATGACGTGGTGGTTGTGGGTTATGGTACACAAAAACGGGTATCTATAACTGGTTCGGTGAGCACGATTGATGCAAAGAACATCGAAAATAAACCCGTACTGAATGCCTACCAGGCATTGCAGGGCGAAGCGCCCAATCTGATCATTCAGCAAACCAACCTAAACCCCGGAAGTGATGTTACCGTGAATATCAGGGGGGTAGGGACTTTAGGAGACAATACGCCCCTGGTGGTTGTGGATGGTATTGTTGGAGGGAATTTAAACACCATTAATCCAAACGATATTGCGAGCGTCTCTGTACTAAAAGATGCCGGTTCTGCTGCCATTTACGGTTCAAGAGCGGCAAATGGCGTAATATTGATTACCACGAAAGCCGGTAAGCTCAATCAAAAAACTACAGTTTCTTATAATGGAAGTTACGGTATCCAGGATGCCAATGTGCTGGTACATAAAGTTCCGGCCTGGCAAAATGCTTATTATAAAAACGAATCTTTGGTTAATTCAGGTTTAAGCCCGGCTTATACACCAGATCAGATTCAACAACTCAAAGATCAGGGAGATGGCACCTGGGATATCGATCATCTTTTACGCACGGCACCACAACAGTCACATAACGTAAATATTGCCGGTGGTGGAGAAAAAAGCGCCTTCTACGTTTCAGCAGGTTTCCAGGATCAGCAAAGTAATTTTATTGGCAATGGGGGTGAGGGATCAAAATTCGGCTATCAGAAATACAATTTGAGGTTAAATCAGACCAATGTTATCGGAAAATTGCGCACGAATTTCATCTTGCTTTATACCAAAACCAGAAACAAGACCAACAGCGTGGGTGATAACAATATCTTCGCCGATGCAAACAGGGTTCCACAAAATTTCAACTGGCAGGACGAAAATGGCAACTACCTCACCAATCCTTTTGCTTCACAGTACAATGAATACGGCGTTCTGGAAAACGGCGGATTTAACCAGGCCGATAATGATGAGATTTTCGGCTCATTCAATGGACAGTTTAACATTACCAAAAACCTGAAACTAACCGGCGAATTCGGTGGAACCTTGCAAAATAATGGCACATTTTTCCGCCGTAGACAGGTAAATTATCTTCCTTCAGGCGTTTACGGAGATGATCGCTCGGTTTTGGATGCCAACAGCAAATCGCAACTTTTCAACACCAAAGTTTATCTGGAATATGGAAAGAAAATTGCAGCGCACGATTTTAAAGTTCAATTGGGTGCTTCAAGCGAAAATTATTCACAACGTGGCTTTCAGCTTCAAAAAACCTTAACAGACCAGTTACTGGGAACGCCAACAACAGGAACTATAGTGGATCCCATTAATTCTAATAATAGCTTAGCGATTAACTCCAATAGCTTGCAGTCTTTATTTGGCAGACTCAATTATGCTTTCGAAGACCGTTATTTGCTGGAGGCCACTGCACGTTACGATGCTTCCTCAAAATTTGCCAGGGGCAACCGCGGCAGTTTCTTTCCATCGCTGAGTGCAGGCTGGATTATCTCTCAGGAGTCTTTTATGGAATCCTTAAAGCGTACGGTAAGCAATCTGAAACTTCGTGCCTCATACGGGGTTTTAGGAAATCAGAATGTGGGCAACTTCCAGTATCAAACCACCTATTTTAACTATGCAAGTGCTTATGGATTCAATAATATCCCGGTAGGTGGCGCAGGTACATTATTATCTAACCGGGATTTAACCTGGGAAAAAGCTTCTACCTTAAATATCGGTTTGGAAGCAGGTTTTTTTGACAATGCATTAACGGCTACTTTTGATTACTTCAATAAAGTAACCAGAGATATCCTTCAGCCAAGGCAGGATGTTCCGGCAATATTTGGTGCGGCTACACCCGATTTTAATGTGGCGAAAGTGAGAAGTAAAGGCTGGGAAGCTTCGGTTACCTACAATTTACGTGGAGAAAACGTAACCCAAAGTTTTAGCCTTAATGTAGCAGACAACCAAAACAAGTTGCTTCAGTTATCGGGTGGAGCTACTGAACAGATCATCAATCAGGATGTATTCCAGTTGCTTAGACGTGTGGGCGAACCCATTACACAATATTACGGCTATCAAACCAATGGATTTTTTCAAAATCAGGCAGACATCAACAGCGCTCCGAAAATTGCCGGAAATGCAGTTGTTCCGGGAGACGTTAAATTTAAAGATCTGAATAATGACGGCGTGATTGATGCAAAAGATAAAACTGTATTGGGCAATCCCTTCCCAAGATATACTTTCGGATTCACCTACCGCCTGGCTGTAAAAGGTTTCGATCTTCAGTTGTTCATCCAGGGGGTGGGTAAACGCGAAACATTCCTTCGCGGAGAACTTGTTGAGCCTTTTCATTATGGTTATGGCGCAACAGTTTATGAGCACATGACCGATTACTGGAGTCCGGGAAATCCTGATGCACGCTACCCGATTTTTGCCAACATCGGATCGCCATCAAATACCAACAACTGGAGAACGGGTTCCGATCTTTACAAATATGATGCGGCTTACGCACGTTTAAAAAATGTGAACATCGGCTATACCTTGCCACAGGCACTAACACAAAAAGCAGGTATTCAGCGCCTGAGGGTTTCCCTGATCGGGCAGAATTTGTTTACGCTTTCAAAACTTAAATTTATCGACCCGGAAACTTCAGAATTCGGGAATAACCTGAGCACTGGTTCGAGTTCGAATAGCGCCCGCCAGTATCCATTACCAATTTTTTACGGAGCAGGTCTTGACATCACCTTTTAATATTCACGGCTAGAATTACTCATATGAAATTTTTAAATAAAACCCTCATCATCGCTTTTAGCCTTCTTGCTTTTGCAGGATGTAAAAAGCTCGATATTGCGCCAACCGACCGGTTTTCAGATTTAACATTCTGGACCGTGGATGTGAATGTAAACAGTGCGCTCAATAATAATTACAGCTTGCTTTACAACAGTTCATTATATTTTGAGCCGGAAGCACTCTCTGATAACGCATATTCACCTTCAGGAGACCTTAACCTGATTGCAAGCGGAAATGCCACTTCGCTTACCGCCAAGTTTGCCGGAGATTGGGCAAGTTATTACAAAACCATAAAGTCAGTCAACATATTTTTAGAAAATGTAGACCAAAATAAAACACTTCCGGCGGCAACTATCGCCAGGATGAAAGCCGAAAACCAGTTTATGAGGGCTTTTGCATTGTTTAATCTAAGTAAATGGTATGGAGATGTGCCCCTTCCGGATCACGACCTTACACCAGAAGAGGCTCAGGTGATTCCACGTACCTCAAAAGCAGCGGTAAGCGAATACATTATCGCTCAGCTTGAAGCGGCAATTCCTAATCTTCCAAGTAAAGATCAGCTCCCGGCCAGTGAAAACGGCAGGATTACAAAAGGTGCAGCACTTGCCCTGCAGATGAGAACATTGCTTTACCAGGGAAACAAAATGGCAGAAGTAGTGGCGGTTTGCGAAAAGTTAATCAACAATCAAGCAACCTACGGCACCTATTCATTAACGTCGAATTACAGTGCCTTATTTAGTGACCCTGCAACCAACAAAACCAACAGCGAAAGTATATTGTCCCTTCAATATGTTCCAACGGTGAGAACCTGGCAAAATTTCTGGGATTTTGCCCCGAGAACAGTTGGCGGAAGGGTGAGTGCCATGGCTCCGACACAGGAGTTGGTAGATGACTATATCATGCTTAACGGAAAAGGAATTAAAGAAGCCGGTTCAGGTTATGTGGAAACCAACCCTTATATCAACCGCGATCCAAGGCTCACCGCCACGGTGGTTTATGACCGGTATACGTGGGTAAATCCTAATAATACGACCAAAACAATTTACATTAAACCAGGTTCAGATCCCGTTCAGCCAGGCCTGGATGAATATTCGCCGGGTTCGCAAAGTGCTTCTGCTACAGGTTATTACTGGAGAAAATATTTCGACCCCATTGCTTTATCGAGTTTTGTATCCGGAAATAATTTACACCTTTTCCGTTATGCGGAGGTGTTGCTCACTTACGCCGAAGCGAAAAACGCCTTGGGGCAGATGGATGCCACTATATGGGCGAAAACAATTGGTGCGCTCCGTGCCAGGGCTGGTTTCACCGATCCGGCAGCCTTAAGTTTTCCGTCAGGAGATTTAACCGCTGTTATCCGTCGCGAACGCAGGGCTGAGCTTGCAATGGAAGGTTTGAGAACAGATGACATCAGACGCTGGCGAGTAGCAGAAGTTACCATGAATGGCTTTGCCCATGGTGCAAAATTTGCAACAGACCAGAACATAGATGGTGGCTACATCAGAACACAACAACGCAAGTTTAATCCGCAAAGAGATTATTTATGGGCAATTCCGTCAAGCGAGGTAAGCCTGAACAAAAATTTAACGCAAAACCCTGGTTACTAAGCCTCGTAAGAATATGAAAAATCTCAAAACATTATTTGCTATGGTGCTGGTGATATGCACCGCTGCAAGCTCTTGCAAAAAGGATGAGCACTCACTTAACGAAAACATGAGCACAACCGGCGCATTAAGCCTGCCGGCCAATATGGCGAGCATAAAACTCACCCCGGCTAATGCATCTGCGGTCCAACAGTTTAAGTGGACAGCAGCAACTCCCGAAGATGGAGGACTTGTACTTTATGAAGTGGCCTTCGACAAAGAAGGCGGTAACTTCTCTAACCCGGTTTTTAAAGTAATTTCTGATGGCGGAGGAATACAAGCCCAGGTTACCATATCGCATAAAGACCTGACCAAAATTGCGGCATTATGTGGTATTAACTCCTCTTCTACAGGTAAGGTCAGCTGGACCGTAATCGCGTCAAAAGCCAGTAACAAGAAAACCGGTCAGGAAAGCAGGACATTACAGCTCGAACGCCCGGCAGGATTTGCCGATGTGCCAACCGACCTTTACCTAACGGGTTCGGCAACAGAAAGTGGTGATGATGTGAGCAAAGCGCTCCGGTTTAAAAAGCTTGAAGACGGCGTTTATGAACTATATACTTCACTAAAAGCCGGAACTTACCAGCTTACAGACAAGCCAACTGCCGGCGGAAGAAAATTTTATGCTGAAGGCACTTTAATTAAAGAAGGCGCTTCAACAATTACCGTTAACGGCGATACAAAAGTGTATTACCTGAAGTACGATTTCAATGTAGCAAGTGTGTTAGAAGTAACCGAAATTCAAAGTATGGGACTCTATATGTCTGCCTATTCAAGCGAAATCGGACAACTAAACTACACGGCTAACGGCACCTGGCAATCTGGCGCAATACCGGTTGTTTTCTATCCGTTTTCATGGGGTAGAGACGAGCGTTATAAATTTGCGCTTCATACCGCTGCAGGTATAAAATACATGGGCAGCAGCAATGTAAACAATGTAAGCCCTGTAGGTCAGGCAGCATCCTATTTTTATCTGAATGCTGTATCCAACGATCAATGGAACAATACCTATAAGTTCGATCCTGCTGCCGATAACAAAAGCGTGAAGGCTACCGTTAGTCTTAGTGCAACTGGTCCGTATACGCATAGCATCATTACTCAATAAATTAAGCGCTGCCACCGGTGGGTTGCCGGTGGTTTTTAAACCTGTTTTTATGAAAGCAATATTCAGATATACCGTATTTATGCTCGCCCTCTTTTTCGCATTTTCATGTAAAAAAGAACCTGCGCCGGCACCAGTTCCTCCACCGCCTGTAGTGCCTCCGGTAGTTCCGGGCGCAGCGGTCAATTACCTTCAGCAGGCAAAGGATACCCACAATTTTACAGTAAATAACCTGCTTACCGCCAGTTACGGGTACCGGGCCAACACCACATCAAAATCTTCGAATTGTTTTGAGTGGTATAACGTAAGCCAGATTTATGCCGATGTCGCCATGGTTGCTGCAGGAGAAACGGGTTATTTGGTGTATATGAACAATACATTCAAATTCATGGACAACATGTGGGATAAGAAAGACCTGCGGGGCGGGTATTTCGCATCAGTTAACCTTGATGGCAGCGGCGCGGGCGGAGATAAATATGTGGATGATAATGCATTGAGCGGAATGGTATACCTGGAGGCTTATGAGGTAACAACAGGTGCCGATAAACAGGCTTACCTGGCGAAGGCTAAAGCCTGTGCTGACTGGTTGATTAACAGTGGTCTTTGGGATAACGCTTACGGCGGAGGCTTTTACTGGAACACCCAGAAACCTGAAAAGCCTACGCAAACCAATGGATTAACCCTCCAATTGTTCGCTAAGCTGTATGGTTTAACCGGAGAATCCATCTACAGAGACTGGGCAAGGCAGGTTGATGCCTGGCTGAGTGCAAAAATGTTCGATGCAAATACCGGCCTTTACATCTGGAAGATAGATGGTGCCGGTGAAGGCTTAAAACACAACGAAAAATTTACCTATGATAATGCCATAATGATAGAAGCTTTTCTGATTTATAGTAAGGTTTTCAACGACCCTTCTTATCTAACCAAAGCCCAAAATTTGGGAAAAGCCATGAATAATACGCTCTGGAACGCACTATACAAAGGTTATGTCTTCAATACCGCAGAAACCAGGATCAACCCGGCGTGGTGTGCCTGGGGCTCTCAAGCCATGATCAGACTTTATGAAGCCGACAAAAATGAAGCCTGGCTGGTATATGCCAGAGAAAATATCAACCGGCTAAATATTGCCAATCGAAATTCAACTACATTGGGCTATTATTTCTTTGCAGGCTTTGATGGCCAGAACCGTTCTACGGAAATGGAAACTGTAGATCAGGCCTGGATGCAAAGACTACAAGCAATGCTATCAAAATTTTAATAACAGATCCTCAATTTTATGAAAACAGGCCTTAAATCGCTATCCATTCTCCTGGTTTTAATTTTTTTTCATGCTATTTCCTATGCACAGGATGTGCTGAAATTTGTGAATCCTAATATCGGTACCGCACACAGCAGGTGGTTTTTTTATACCCCCGCAGCAGTACCTTATGGAATGGCAAAACTTGCACCGTCTACCAATGGCAGTTACGGAAACCTGCAAGGCTGGGAGGCCGTTGGTTATGATACCCGGCACACGTCAATAGAGGGCTTTGTGCATTTTCATGAGTGGCAGGTTGGCGGGATCAGCTTTATGCCAACAGCTGGTAGATTGAAAACCGTTCCAGGAGCACTTGAGAAGCCCGGAAGCGGTTATCGTTCAGGCTTTTCGAGGGAAAATGAATTTGCATCACCAGGGTACTATTCAGTAATTTTGGACGATTTTAAGATTAAAGCCGAACTTACGGCTACAAAGCGTGTGGGGTTTCATCGATATACCTTTCCAAAATCAGACAGTTCAAGAATCATCCTGTCGATAGGAAATGTTCAGGGCGAAAGTGGGCCGGTAACAGACGCTTCGGTAGAAATGATTGATGATACCCATTTTCAAGGCTATGTAATTACCTATCCTAAATATGTTAAAACCTATGATGAGGGCGGGCGCGTTGCCATGTACTTTTTTGGGGAACTCAATAAAAAGCCATTTACAGTGGGCGCTTTGGCTAAAGATGCCGCAGTAGCGAATCAAAGATCATCGAAAGGAATCGGTGCAGGTTTATATTTAGGCTATAAAACGGCAGAAAAGGAAAGCATCGAAATCAAGGTTGGCCTTTCTTATACCTCCGTTGCCAATGCAAAGCTTAACCTAAAAACTGAAGCCGAGCACCTGGCTTTTGCTACGGCAAAAGCGGCTGCTCAGCGCGAATGGAGTATTGCACTGAATAAACTCAAGGTATCAACCAAAAATGTTGCGGCTAAAACAAAATTTTATACCGGCCTTTATCATGCGCTTTTGGGGCGGGGAATCGCCAGCGATGTGAATGGAAATTTTCCAAGACATGATGGTACCATCGGTCAGCTGCCTAAAGATGCAAAGGGGAAATTCAGCTATAATTTTATGAACACCGATGCCATATGGGGAGGTTTCTGGAACATTACCCAACTATGGGCACTTTCTTATCCTACCCATTACAGTGATTTTGTGCACACCCAGCTGGAAATTTATAAAGAACGTGGCTGGTTTGGTGATGGAATAGCCAACAGCAATTTTGTTTCCGGCGTGGGTACCAATTTCGTGGGCTTGGCCATCGCGGGGGCTTATCAGGCTGGCATTCGTGATTATGATTTGAATTTAGCTTATGAAGCCGTAAAGGGAAATGAACTCGGTTATCAAAATCGCCTGGTAGGTTCGGGCAAAATGGATACCAAAAGTTTTATAACGAAAGGTTACGTACCCTATTTAGATGCCGACAAAACAGATTCGACCGGGTCTCATTTTTCCGGTTCGCATACGCTTGAATATAGTTACAGCGCCTTCGCTGCAGCGCAATTTGCCAAAAGGTTGGGTAAAACAGCAGATTATCAGAAAATGATCCAACTGTCAGATGGTTGGAAAAATATATTCGATAAAACGTTAAAGCTTGTGCGTCCTAAAATGGAAGATGGCACGTTTATCAACAAGTTTGATCCTTTAGAAGCGTGGCGGGGCTTTCAGGAAGGCAATGCCACACAATATACTTTTTATGTGCCGCAAAACCCTAAATCCCTGATCAATGAGATCGGAGAAAAAACCTTTAATAACAGGCTGAATGAAATTTTCGAAACCTCCAGGAAAAATGCTTTTGGTGGCGGCAAAACCATAGACGCATTTGCAGGCATACAGTCTCTTTACAATCATGGCAATCAACCCAACCTGCACATCAGCTGGCTATTTAACTACTCTTCATCGCCCTGGCTTACTCAAAAATGGACGAGGGCCATATGTGATGAGTTTTATGGAACGGAAAGCATCCACGGTTACGGTTATGGTCAGGACGAAGATCAGGGCCAGTTGGGTTCCTGGTATGTCATGTCATCGCTCGGACTCTTTGATGTAAAGGGATTGACGGATTTCAGGCCAACCCTTCAGATTGGAAGTCCTGTTTTTGACCAGTCAATCATTACACTGGGCAACGGGAAATTGCTGACCATAAAAGCTGAAAACAACTCAAATGAAAATGTTTTCGTACAATCTGCTTCCTGGAATGGAAAGGTACTTAACCAGGCCTGGCTGTATCGTGATCAACTGATGCAGGGGGGAACGCTTACCCTTAAAATGGGAAGTAAACCCAATAAAAACTGGGGAGTAAAACTGCCGCCCCCATCAGTTCAGTAAACCGCGGTGAGTGATAAAATATATGAAAAAGATCACCTGCATCCTGGTATTGCTTTTCTGTGGTAGTGCCTATGCTCAAACACCCGTCTTAAAAAACATATACAAAGCCCGGGCCGAAGAGATGTTCACTAAAATCTGGACACACTATCGTATAGATAGTTTCCTAGGGCTCTTTAGCGAACATTATCCATCAGGTAAACAGGTAAATCTCGATTATTTTCAGGGTGCTGTTTTACACGAAAAAAAGGTTAGTTTCTTATGGCCTTTTTCAGGAATGTTCTCTGCCGCCAATGTATTGGTTAAATATCCAGATCTAAAGGATAAATATAACCAGTATCTGGATTCACTGGTGATCGGCGTTTTGGCCTATCGGGATACAGTACGCATTCCGTCAGGTTATCAGGCATATCCGGTAGCACTGGAAAAAGCAGACCGGTACTATGATGATAATGCATTGGTGTGCATTGATTACCTCGAAGCCTACTTCAATACAAAAGACCCGCTGTACGTCAAAAAGGCCAAAGAAGTATTCCGTTTCATCGAAAGCGGTTGGGATGAAAACCTGCAGGGCGGCGTTTATTGGCTCGAAGGTCACAAGGATCAGAAACCTGCCTGCAGTAATGGAATGGCAACCCTGGCGGCACTAAAACTTTATGAAGCAACTCATGAAGTGGCTTATCTAAATTGGGGCAAACGATTTTATAAGTGGATGCATGCCAGGCTTAGAAATCCTGATGCCATTTATTACAATGACATAAAGATGGATGGTACTCAGAATGCTACTTATTATACATACAATACAGGATCTATGCTGGAAGCGGCCGTACTTTTGTATCGCTTTACAGGCGATCGCACTTATCTTCATGAAGCCCGGATGATCGCAAAAAATGCCTTCACATTTTTTTCTACCCCGAACAAGGGGGAATTCCGGTTTAGGATTGATCTTCCCTGGTTTGTTACGGTTTTATTCAGGGGATATGAGGCGTTATATAAAGTAGACCATAACCCAACCTATGTTAATGCCATCGCCTCAGATTTGGACCGCGCCTGGAAACTTTCCAAAGATCAATATGGGTTTTTAACGGCAAAATGGGCCACCGATCAAGAAAGTAAAGAAAAGCCAAAATGGCTGCTTGATGAAGCCTGTATAGCAGAGCTTTATGGGCGACTCGGATTGTTGAATATCAAATAATTCAATAAAATATATAAACATCTCATTCCTGGTGCCGGTATCCGCGGTTCACATCTCTGCCGCTTTAGTTGATGTGGAGACCGGGGATTTATTGCCTGAATCTACCCATCGGACAAAAGTTGATTCGAAAGGAAGCCCATCACATATTATACAAAGTCATCGCCAAAACTTTAAACGGAACACCACATTCAGGAAGTTGCAATAGCCATGCCCGGACCATTTGATTATGACAAGGGTATTTTCCTACCTGAAAGGGCCGGGATACAAAAAAGTCATGGGCTTTATTTTAGGAACCGGCTTTGGTTCTGCAAAAGGGATGAACGGAAAAGCAACAGATGCCGATTATTGGCGGTATCTCTTTATGGGCAGCATTTGTGAGCATTTTTTTTCGCCAAGATGGTTTATTGCTAAATACGCCGAGTATTCAGGATTGAATGCACCCAATGTAAAACAGTTAATTGAAACTGCGGAAGCCGGAAGTCCTATGCTCCAGTTATTTGGCGAATTCAGTATGAATTTGGGAATTTTTCTGAGCCAGATTTACAAAAAAGAGCGTTTTGACTGCATTGTATTGGGTGGGAAAATCTCAAATGCCTGGACGCTTTTTTTGACCCAGCTGCATTACTACCTGGATGTTCGCGCTGTTCCGGCTCGGGTATACATCTCCGCACAAGGCGAATCTGCCGCCTTAATTGGTGCAGCCTGCAGTATTTGATAGTATTATTATAGCACTATCATTGCTAACCCCATCTTTAACGACTGATTTTGCCTGCTCAACGAAATCTTAGCGCTGTTTATTAGATTCTTATTGATCTTTAGATATGAATTGAGAGCAATACAGCTTAAATTAGAAATTTTAAAAGATGAAAACCAATATTGGAATTACCGAAAAAAACAGAGATGCAGTTGCTGTTGAACTGGCAAAATTATTAGCCGATGAGTTTGTACTTTACACCAAAACAAGAAATGCACATTGGAATGTAACCGGTGATAACTTCCATGCCAACCATATTTTTTTTGAGGCGCAATACAAACAGCTGGATGAAGTAATTGATAGTGTAGCTGAGCGCATGCGAAAAATAGGTCATTTTGCACCTGCAACAGTGAAAACTTATTTAGAACTTACTCACCTTACAGAATACAGTGAAAGAACTAACGACGGTTTGGGTTATATGGCAGATCTCTTAAGGGACCACGAAAGCATCATTGAGTTTTTACGTGGCAATATTGTTCCTTTTGCAGAAAAATATAAAGATTACGGCACCAGCGATTTTATTACCGGACTAATGGAAACACATGAGGAAATGGCCTGGATGATCCGCTCTTACTTCAGATAATCGAATCGGGGAAGAATAAAATAAATGGAATAATTATATTTGGTGTAAATCATAAATAAACTATTCCATGAAAGCCCTGATTGTTGATGACAATGAAATCGCGAGAACTACTTTGGCCCATTTGGCAAAACAAATACCGAATCTCTTCATCGTAAATGAATATTCCAATGCCATAGAAGCTTATCAGCATTTGCAGAACAATCAGGTCGATCTCCTATTCCTGGATATTGAGATGCCCGAAATGACCGGAATAGAACTGACCAGAAACCTCGTAAGCAAGGATATCGTTATTATTTTTACGTCATCAAAAAAGGAATATGCGCTTGAAGCTTTCGAACTTAATATTGCTGATTATCTGTTAAAGCCCTTTACGCCGGCCCGGTTTTTACAGGCCGTTAGTAAAGCACAGATAATACTAGACAGTAAGAAAGAACATGTGCAGTTTGAAAAGGAAGAGTTTATCTTCGTTAGAGATTCCAATATTACGAGACGATTGAGCATAGATGATATTTTTTATGCCGAAGCAATGGGCGATTACGTGAAGTTTTATACTTCAGAAAAAATGTTCGCCATACACGGTACGATGAAAGCTGCTGAAGAACGTTTGTTGAAAAACAATTTCATCAGGGTGCATCGTTCTTATATTATCGCGCTTGGTAAAATAGATACCATGCAGGATGGCGGGGTTGTAATAAATGGGAAATTTATTCCGGTGGCCGATGCCTATCGGAAGACACTTAATACAAGAATGAATGTTTTTTAACTGGCATGTTCCTTTGGAGCCGGCCAGCTAATGATTTGAGGTGAGGTGTTCCTGCCATCAATTTATATTTAATTTATGATCAATATTTCTACAGTGATGGGCAATAAACGTTTTGCTTACCTGATTGTGTTTACATTCATTGTAGATTCTATCCTCCTGATCGTGTTGCAAATCAATTCGGCCCAAAATACAAAGGCATTGATCAACAATAACAACATACTCTTAAAGGAATTGCGATCCAGCAACCACCTAAGGGAGATTGACAGAGATATCTTAGGGGTAGAAAGTAGAATAAGGGCCTCCATAGCTACAAATGACACGAGCCACCTCGAAGGGGTAGAACAAAAGATAGACCAGATAGAAAACTTTCTTGATTCACTTTCAAAAGATAATGTTGATACAATAGAGGAAGCACTGATCCGGAGGCTAAGCGTTCTGACATTGGACAAAAAAATAGTAAAGGAACAACTTTTACGTCGCTTCCATTCGATTGGAAACATGGACGATCAGCGTTCCATTGCCAATCCACGGGCGAGAAAAATTTCCAATGAGATCACATCAATTACGGCGAAAATTTATGAAAGCCGGCAACTGAATATGGTAAAGCTGAGCAGGCAAAGCGAAGAAATGGGTAGAAAGGCCCGGCTTTACGATGTTTCCATACTGGCGTTGCTTGTTGTAAGTGGCGCTATCATTGGATATCATATCGTCCGCCAGTTTCGCAGGCAACATTTACTGATCCACGAACTGGCCGTTGCCGAACAGAAAGCATCAGTAGCTGCACAGACAAAAGAAAATTTTCTGGCCAATATGAGCCACGAAATCAGAACGCCTTTAAGTGGTATTTTAGGTTTTACCAATTTGCTGCAAAAGAGACCGCTGGATGCGACTTCAGCTGAATTTGTATCTTCGATCCAGCGTTCTGGCGAAAATCTGATGGCCATCATCAACGACATTTTAGACCTTTCTAAAATTGAAGCTGGAATGATGCGCATTACACCAGGAATTTTCAGTATCAATGGATTAATAAACTCTGTGGAAACACTTTTTTTAGAACGCGCAAACGAAAAGGGTTTAAGCATATCTAGCAGAATAGACCCGGCTATACCCGATACATTAATCGGCGATGCCACCAGATTGACGCAGATATTGGTAAACCTGATTGGCAATGCCATCAAGTTTACACAACACGGAAGAATCAATATTGAAGTTTATAAAAAAGAACAGACAGCAGGTAAAACAACGGTTGGTTTCAAGGTGTCTGATACAGGCATAGGCATTGATAAGGAAAAATTAAACGAAGTTTTTGAACGATTTAACCAGGGTGAAGATTCGATAACAAGAAATTACGGTGGAACCGGTCTGGGCTTATCTATCGTAAAAAACCTGATTTTATTACAAAACGGAAATATTGAAGTAAGCAGCGAACAAGGGAAGGGGACGACTTTTAGTTTTTATATTCCCTACGGTATTGCCGAGAACCAACTTCCGGTAGTACCAGCTGTAAATACCGGGTATTTTAAGGATAAATCAAATGCGCCGTTACGGATGCTGGTTGTCGATGATAATGCCATTAATCAAAGTTTGATGCAGCATTTATTATCGCAGTGGAATATCGATTTTGATATTGTCTCCAATGGGCTGGAGGCAATTGAGCAACTCAAGGGGCAAACTTATCATCTGGTGCTGATGGATATCCAGATGCCCAAAATGGATGGATATGCAGCCACGCAGCACATCCGGGAGGTGCTGAAATCAGACATTCCCATCATCGCAATGACGGCACATGCGATGGCAGGAGAAAGAGAAAAATGCCTGAGCCGCGGAATGAATGAATATTTATCTAAGCCGATTAATGAGGAGGAATTATTTAAGCTCATATCCACATTCGGACTTAAAGAAACACAACAAAAAGAAAAAAAAGCTGTAGAAATTACCACCCACTTTCAGTATCTCGATCTTGCTTATATGCATTCCATAAGCGGTGGGGATGCAGATTTCGAAAAAACCGTTACTCGGCAATTTATTGATAACGTACCCCTTCATTTACAGGAGATTATGGATGCCTATCAAAGCCATAATTTTGTAACTGTAAACCATAGGGCACATGATTTTAAAACCAGCATTGCCATGATGGGATTATTGACAATCTTAGAAGAAAAACTGGATGTGCTTGAAGCTGCTACCGAACAAAAAGCATCATTGCAGCAGGTTTTAGAAGAATTAAAAAGTATTTTAACCATTGCAGTTGCTGAAGCTAAAATTTTTTTAAAACATTTATAAACGACAATAAAAATGAATTTATTCTCACCTATAATTTTTCGTAACCTAACGTTAAAAAATAGAATTGCCTTATCTCCCATGCAACAATATAGCGCAAAAGATGGCGTTCCAGGTAACTGGCATTTGGTGCACTTAGGCAGCCGCGCCGTTGGTGGTGCAGGTTTAATTATCACTGAATGTACCGCGGTGTCTCCGGAGGGATTAGCTACTTTAAGCGATGTTGGGATCTGGAACGACGAACAGCAAACCGCCTGGAAAACGATAGTGGATTTTGTACACGAACAAGGCGCCAAAATTGGTATACAATTGTGGCATGCCGGAACAAAAGGAAGTTTAAAACATCCCAATGAAGGCATGAAACCGCTAACAACCGAAGAAGGAGGCTGGGCCTTAAAGTCGTCTTCTGCAACAGAAATAAATGGTGTAATATCGCAGGAACTTACCGTTGAAGAAATTCAGGAACTGAAAACTGAATTTGTTGATGCTGCATTAAGGGCTGTTGATGCCGGCTTTGATACGATAGAATTACATGCCGGTCACGGTTATCTGTTTCATCAGTTTTACTCTGCGGTAATTAATAAAAGGCAGGATGAGTATGGTGGAAGTTTGGAGAACAGAATCAGGTTCCTGGTCGAAACTGTTCAGGAAATCAGAAATGTTATTCCGGATGGGATGCCTTTGATGGTCAGGATTTCGACCGTAGATTATATGGAAACGCCGGAAGCCTGGACCCTGGAAAACAGCATTGAGCTCTCAAAAATACTGAAACAAAATGGCGTTGATCTGATTACCGCATCAGGCGGCGGATTTACGAACGTTAGTAAGGACAGGGTTTTTCCAGGCTATCAGGTTCCTTTTGCCAGGGCCATCAAGGAACAGGTAGGGATTGCCACAGGTGCTGTCGGCATGATTACCGATGCCAATCAAGCAAATGAAATTATTGTTGATGATCAGGCAGATCTGGTTATTATCGCCAGGGAACATTTGCGTGACCCCTATTTTGCCCTCCATGCTGCAAAAGAATTAGAAATGGACATCGAAATACCATGGCAATATAAAAGAGCATTCTAATTTTTTTTAAATCTCCTATGGAAAATCCAGGTGCATCTGTTGTGATTACCCACCATATACTGGAGGGAAAACAAAAAGAATATGAAAAATGGTTGGATGAAATTGTACCCATTACTAAACATTCCCAGGGTTTTATCGATCTGCAGATCGTAAGGCCTATACCTAAACTAACATTTGTTTACACGGTTATTATCCGCTTCGATACGATTGATAACCTGAAAAGCTGGATGGAATCAGGCGACAGAAAACAGATCATTGAAAAAGCAAGTCCTTTCTTCAGAAAAAATGACAGATACCAAATAAAATCTGGTCTGGATTTTCTTTTCAATGCAGAAAATGAAGGTCATAAAGTACCTGTTCGCTGGAAGCAATATCTCGTTACCTGGTCAGCAATTTATCCCTTATCGCTAATTATTCCGGTTTTGTTGCAGCCATTTCTAAGGTGGCTGGGCATTCCGGTTAACCACTATTTTGATGCTTTTATAAACTCTGGTTGTATTGTTTTGCTGATGGTTTATCTAGTGATGCCCAACTACACCAGGCTGATTAAAAAATGGCTATTTAAATGAGTTAATAATAGCTAAAGTCCGGTTTATTTATCATTCGATCTAAAGAATCACTGCTGTATGGCAGTGATTTTTGTTTTAGAGGAGTTTAGCCAGCAAAATCTTACATTTCTAACGATTCTTTTTGCCTGTTCACCGAATTAGAAAGTAAAAGGCTCTGATTCTGCAATAGATTTACAGCAGGAAAACAAAAAAGCTATTTAATCAACCAAAGTCTAAAAGTAAATTTATTCATCCATTAAATCTCTTGTTATGATTACCAGAACCATTAAAAAAGTAGCTTACATTGGTATATATATATCAATGCTCATTACAGCACCACAATTATCTTTTGCACAAACAAATACACAAACAGCAGCTGTAAACACGTCGAAAATCTGGGGAACTGTTGACGGCATTAGCATCGAAGGGATGGTGCAGGGACCTTCAACCGAAACCACCCAATTGCAAATCGCATGTGTTTTTGAATATACCGAAGGTGATATCTTCAATTCGCCACCTGCATTGCCAGAAGCCTTAAACGGAATGGTTCATCTGGATAAAAGTTTAAATGGCCTCATTACAGACCTTAGGAAATCAGGCAAATTTGCAGGACATTCATTGGAAAATTTATTAATTACACCGCCTTCGGGAACCATTGGCGCAAAGAAATTACTGCTTATTGGGTTGGGCGACCGGAACAAATTCACTCCCGAACTCATGCAGCAGGTTGCAGCGGTAGGAATGGAAGAAGCATTGCGCCTGGGCGTTACAGAATATGCCTTTGCATCTGATCTGAAAGATGCTGGAATAGATTCGCCTACCGCAGAAGTTGCGGGATATGGTGTCACCGGAGCGATCAATGCCTACCGGACCCAGGTTTATCTGAAGAGTAAAAAGATGTCGAACCTGAAACCGATAACGAAAATAACTTTACTGGCAGGACCAGCTTTCTTCGTTACCGCCGGTGAAGGGATTACAAAAGCAATTGCAGCTTTTAATAATTAAATTTTTCTCATCAATAGGGGAGGGATTATGGAATGGAGCCAACTATCACCATTGACCATAAATCCTGGTGTAGATGGAATTCTATCTGCTTTAGAAACATCTAAAAAAAATAACTATGTCACTAAAACCAGCGGTCAGCAATACTGACCATGCACAAGGCAATTTAAATGCCGATCTTGTTATCGTAGAATATGGAGATTACCAATGCCCTTATTGTGGCGCCGCTTATCCTGTTCTTAAAGAATTGATGAACCAATTCGGAAGTCAGATTAAATTCGTGTTTAGGAATTTTCCGCTATCTGAGATGCATCAATATGCAAGAGCTGCGGCACTAGCTGCGGAAGCAGCGGCTTTACAGCATAAATTTTGGGAGATGCATGATGCCATTTACGAAAATCAGCGGAGTTTAAATGAGCATTTACTGTTGGAGTTGGCAAAAGAATTGAAACTGGATATCCCTCAATTCAAAAGTGATCTGGAAGGTTCAGAATTGAAAGCCAAAATTGATGAAGATTTTGAAAGCGGAGTGGTAAGCGGAGTAAATGGAACGCCTTCATTCTATGTTAATGGTAAAAAGTTTGAAGGCGGTGCTGAGGACTTATTTCATCTGGTTGGTGCAGATATAAAATAACCGAATCAAATCTAAAGAAATTTAAATTAGCTCAATAAAATCAGACAATTATATCATAGGTCAAGATTTATAGACTTTTACCAGACTACTTTTGACAAAGAATAAAATAAAAACCTTCAAAATAAATTAATTTACAAAAACTAAAAACTTAAGATTATGAGTACCCTAAAATTAAAAGACGGAACAGAGATTTTTTACAAAGACCAGGGTAAAGGACCAACTTTAATGTTTCACCACGGATGGCCTTTATCATCAGATGATTGGGATGCGCAGGTTATTTTCTTTTTACAGAAAGGTTACCGCGTAGTAACGCATGACAGGAGAGGCCATGGTCGCTCCAGCCAGGATATTTACGGGCACAATATTGAAACTTATGCTGCTGATGCTGCAGAATTGGTTGAATTTTTGGATTTGAAAGATGTGGTTCATATCGGACATTCTACAGGCGGTGGCGAAGTGATTCGTTATGTGAGCAAATATGCCAATGGCAGGGCAAAAAAAGCAGTGTTAATTAGTGCTGTTCCGCCGATAATGGTTCAAAGTGAAAGCAATCCGGATGGCGTGCCAATGTCTGTTTTTGATGATATCAGAGATCAAACGCTTAATAACAGACAGCAGTTTTATATTGATTTAACTATTCCATTCTATGGATACAATAGAGAAGGTGCAGTGGTGAAAGAAGGCGTACAAAGAAACTGGTGGAGACAGGGCATGATGGGCGGAATTGTTGCGCATTATGAAGGCATCAAAGCATTTTCTGAAACTGATTTTAATGAAGATTTAAAAGCTGTAGATATCCCCGTTTTGGTGCTTCATGGCGAAGATGACCAGATTGTTCCTTACCAAAATGCAGGCGTAAAATCTGCCAAATTGTTGAAAAACGGAAAATTGATTACTTATCCTGGTTTCCCTCATGGTATGCCTACAACCGAAGCAGCAACCATTAATAAAGATATTTTAGCATTTATTGAGTCTTAGTGATTAAAGTTTTGGCGTGTGATTAATGGTTTCCCTTGCCAAATCACGCAAGTTAAATATTTAAAATACGCCTGCCGATCGGTACATAGAGTTTGGAATTTCCAAACTCTTTTGTTTTTTACAGCACTTTTAACTGTTGAGTGATTCAGATGAAAGGAATGACGGGAATATTTTTTAAAATTTTCAAAAACCAAATGCTCATGATTTCGTTTCTTCGACATGGAAACTTTTAAAAAGCTACTTTCAATCATTTTACATGTATTTTTCATTTGTTTATTCATCAGCGCCATCCTCGGGATGACCTTAGCTAAACTGTCTTAATTTTCCATCTGATTTTATAAACTGTTAATTAATACTTCATTTATTTTTATGGAAAGTTTAGATTCATTTGAAAAGTTAACGGCGATATTATTTGCCACCATCTTTTTGCTTAGTTTAATTATTGGTACAGCCGTTTATTTATTGGTATAGATTTCGGTTTTTGAAGCGACCCGGTTAACTGTTTGTCAGGAGTCTACAGCACTTAATACCCATCAGAAAATGCTTTACTCATCAATTTAAGTAAGTCGTTACGGTTTGATTTTTTAAAGATTACATCGTTACACTTATTGAACAGAATAAATTCCTTTAAGTGATAGACCAGCTTATCTATAGTTGTTGCATTAACTTCAATAGGTTCAAAATGGAGGTTGTGAACGATCAATGTTTTGTTTTTACGGTCGGCTTTAGCGTCCATTCTGGCAATAAATCTTTCTCCAGCTAAAATCGGTAAAGAGAAATAACCAAATTTTCGTTTTGGAGCAGGTACAAAACATTCAATCTGATAATCGAAGTCGAAAAAATCTTTCAAACGGGCGCGAAATACATTCAGGATATCAAAAGGCGACAGAATAAAAACTTCATCTTCTATTTTAATGTGAACATCTGTATCCGAAAGCATATATAATGGTCCTTTAACGCTATCTACAATCACCGTTTTAACTTCTCTGGTTTGAAGCATCTTTTCCAGTTCTTTTTTTACCAGATTCCCTTTTACACGGCGGGCACGCCAGGCCATTTCTTTTACACCAGAAATTCCCAGTGCCCCAAGGGTGCGTTTAATCACATAACGCGCATAATCTTCATCTGTAGGCATGGTTTGGTCGGTATCAGGTGGCACAACGTCTAATGGCAGGTGGTAAACCTTTTGGAAAGTACTGTTTCGGCTTATCATCAATTTACCTGCTAAGTAAAGTCTTTCCAATGCAACCTTTGCCGGTCGCCAGTCCCACCAGCCCGAACTGGCTTCTACTCGGTCGTTTCCAAAATCGCCAACCATCACCGCTCCATCCCGTTCAACCTGATCTAAAATCTGGTTCATTAAATCCGATTCTCTTTTTGTTAAGCTATTGCCTTGGGTTGCAAATGCCTTTTTTACCGGTAACGAAAAGCGGAAATCGTGCATGGGTAAAAAACCTGCGTCAGAAGTAAAGTATTCGAAAACATCCCCTTGATCACAAAGTATTGTAAGCCAGCCTTTTTTATAATCGGGAACGCGTGCAAACAGGGCATGATGGTGGGCACGTTCTACCACATAATTGGTATCTAACTGTACATAGCCCAAATGATCGATTACCCGGTAAACGGCCTCCATTCCAGTTCCAAACTGTGCTTTTTTTGAAAGCCCTGCCGCCTGTAAAATGATTTTTCGTGCCTGCGATTTACTGAGTTCAATAGCTTCCATGGTACTAAGATATCGATCATTTATCAGGCATCAAATATCGGCTTAACCCTTTTTCTGTTTGGATAAGCTTACTATATCCATCTGGTTGGGCATCCTCCATTTCAGTTCCGAAATCAGTGTGGCTGTAAAAATAAGTCCTCCGCCTATTAATAAGCGGGAGGTAATGGCTTCACCCAGTATAAAATGTGCTGCAAAGGCTCCAAAAACAGGTTCAAAAAGATAAATGATCGATACCCTTTCGGCGCTAATGTACTTTTGAGCAATGTTAGATATGGTATACATATATGCGGTAGAAAATAGCGCACAGAAGATGATGCCTAACCAAAACGTTTGTGCCAAAGGGAGCCAAACGGTATCGTTTTGAAATAAAGCCAGTAAAAAAGTAAATAGGGTACAACTAGCGAACATGGGTACAATGGTAGGTACAATATCGCCCGCTTTTGATGCCTTTTCAACCTGGATTAAATAGATGGCAAAGCAAAAGGCACCGGTTACGGTGTATAAATCACCAATGCCGATACTCAATTTATCTGTAACCGATATAACGAAAAGACCAGTAAGCGCTGTGCCTGCAGCAATCCATATTTTCAGGGCTGCAGCTTTTCGGTAAATCATTAGTTTAATTACGGGAATCATCACCACGGTTATTCCAGCTACAAATGAGCATTGCGATGCTGAAGTATGTGTAATGCCCAGTGTTTGCAGATAAATGCCCAGTACAAGTGACACCGCCAGGCTGGCACCGGTTTTTATAGTAGTTGCGTTAAGTTTCTTTACCTGTTTCCAGAAAATTATTGATAAAACCATGGCGGCTAAAAGGAAGCGATAGCATAAAAATAAAAGTGGCTGACCGTGGCCAATAGCCAATTTGGTAACGGAAAAAGAAATGCCCCAGAAAGCAGTACCAACAATCAGTAAGATTAGAAAAAGGGTTCTTTTTTCCATTAAGATACTTTTAATTCGTTGGTATTAGCCAATTCTTTTTTCATCAATAGATCTGTTTGCTCATCGTTGCCAAGCCAGAATGCGTGTTTACCAAAGGCTGTAAAGCCGTTTTTCTGATAAAACCTTAAAGCCCGGTGGTTTTCTTCCCAAACGCCAAGCCATACGCATTTTGCCTGTATTTCGTAAGCAATACCAATGGCTTTTTGATAGAGTGTTTGTGCTACATTTTTACCATGAAATACCTTTAAAACGTAAATGCGTTCAATTTCTAGTGCGTCATCTATTTTCTCGTTTTGTGCTTCACCAAAATTGATTTTCAGGTAGGCCACTATGTTTCCATCTAACCGTGCAAAATAAAATTGAGAACATTGATTATTCAACTCTGACTTCAATTTCTCATCAGAAAAGCTGTTTTCCAAATAATCGCTCATGTTTTCGGCTGTATTTACATGGGCAAAAGTTTCAAAAAATGTGCTTCTCCCGATTTCCTGTAATTTTTGGATGTCGTTAGTGGTTACCCTTTCAATGATGATCTGCTTCATGGCACGAATGTAGCAAGTTATTAAATGATTAAAAATGTTATTATTTCATTTATTAATGCATATTTTGCATTAATGGATCTTCAACGAATCAAATCTTTTCTGGCCCTTTCAGAACAGCTTCATTATTGGAAAACGGCAGAAAAGGTTAACATTACACAGTCGGCGCTTAGTCGCCAGATCCAGTCGCTGGAAAACGAACTGGGTGTACAGCTTTTTGAACGAAATAAACGTAATGTGAAGCTCACACGGGCAGGCAAATTTTTAAAAGAAAAATGGGAAGTCGAATTAAATGAACTCGAATACATCCATCAGTTTGCTAAACAGATTCATTTGGGTGAGCGTGGAACCATCACCATCGCGCACCCCGATTCTATCTCGGCTTCCATCATGCCCGATATGCTGGCTAAAATTACACAGGCATTTCCTCAGCTTCAGATGAAGTTGGTGCAGGTTTTATATGAAAATCAACTGGAATTTTTAAAAAACTATAAGATTGATCTCGTGATAACAAGAGATCTCAACAGCGAGCCGGGGATCAGGGCAAAAAAGATATATTCCGATCACCTTGCCCTGGTTGTTCCTTTAACACATCCTTTTAAAGTATTTGAAGATCTATCTACAGAAAACTTAAAACAGCAAAAATTTATCCTGCCCACAAAAGATGAGGGGAGTAGTTATAGCGAAATTATCCAGGCATTATTCAAATCTTATGATTTTATTCCGGATGTGTTTCTGCATTCCGAATTTGGTTCTACCATTATAGCATTGGTGAGGAAAGGTTTGGGGATAGCCATTTTGCCCGACTCTTATATGCACCATCAAAGCCCTGGTTTACGCTTTATTCCATTGCCTTTTAAAACTGATTTATTGATCAACTGGCGGGCCGATGATCACAATCCTGTACTGGCCAATATTTTGAAGCTTGTATTTGAGGACTAGAAGATAATTCCATATCAATAAGGTCTCTGATAGCTTAATGTTTGAGGTGAAAAACTATTTAAATATCCCTGATTAGATTGGTCCGTCATGCTGATCTGATAGTTATCGGATTATTTTATTAGCTGTTTATGTTGTTTTTAAAGGTCTAATAGCTCCTTTGTGGTCAGCATCTTTTTAGGTAGGAAAGACCCTGAAATAAATTCAGGGTGACGACGCTTTAAAGAGCATGTCAATATTCTGTTTGATGCTATTTTCCCTTCGCTGACTGGATAGATATCATTTGGATTTAGCCTTTATCATTCATTTTTAATCAAAAAAATATTTTATTGCAGTATATAATTTACATTGTTTAAGCAAAAAAAGCATTAAGTTTAAATAACTTTGTTTTTCAGTCAACTAAATCAAAAAAATCGATTTAGTTGCTTCTTAAACCAAATAATTTAAAATGCTTTTACTTATTCTCAACATTATTTTCTGTATCTCGTTTTTAGGCTTTGCTTATGTAAATTTAAATGATAACGACGCTTTTCTGTGGGTATCTATTTATTTAAGTGCCGCAATATGCTGCGGATTAGCTGCATCCGGTAGGTTTTATCCTTTTGCTTACCTGTTTTTAACTGCTTTTTATTTAATTTATGCTGTGATCCTGTTCTTTGCAAAGGATGGTGTGCGCGATTGGATCACCAAATACAGACGCGAGAGCCTGGTGCAGAGTATGCAGGCCACTAAGCCTTACATCGAACAAACGCGGGAATTCTTTGGCCTTTTAATTATTGCAGGCGCACTATTGATCAATTATTTCGTTTCTGCAGGTATTACTGCATAGATACCATTTGATATTTTTTATTTATGAGAGATGATCATTTAAAGGTGGTAAAAGAAATTATTGCGGCTGTTGTTAAAAACAATATCAGTTTGGAGGCCGAAAAGTGGCTGGAAAACTTTACCCGATCTACAGACCAATTAGCGCAGTTAGCTAAAGTATTTGTGATGCTGCCTCGTAAAACTGGCAAATTGCCGGTTGCAATTAACGAAGATCAGCAAGAAGCACTTCATGCAGCGGGCTTTGGCTATATCCGTAACTGGACAATAGATAGGTTAAGTCGCGTATGGTTATTGGCAGGTTTGGATCTGCATGATAAAGAACTTTTATTTGCAGCCATTAACAGGTTATTTCTGTCGGCAGAGGTGAACGAAGCTGTAGCTTTATATTCAGCGCTCCCACTTTTGCCTCATCCCGAAATTTGGGTAAAGCGCTGTGCTGAAGGGATCAGGAGCAATATTGGTTCTGTGCTCGAAGCCATTATGGAAAATAATCCTTATCCGGCAGCAAACCTGGACGAAGCTGCATGGAACCAACTGGTGCTAAAAGCTTTTTTTACAGAGAAAAATATCAACCTGATCGTGGGTTTGGATCAACGCGCCAATTTGCCGCTTGCTTTAACGCTGGTAGATTATGCCCAGGAACGCTGGGCTGCCGGTAGGGAAGTGCATCCACAGCTATGGCGTATGGTAGGTAGATTTATTAATGCCGAAATTTTCGAAACCCTTAAAACCGGTTTGCAGCATTATAACCAGATGGAACAGCGTGCCATTGCATTAGCGATTTCGCAATCTGGTTATCAGCCGGCAAAAGATTATATCAATACTTTTCCAGAACTGAAATTGGCCCTGGCCGATGGAAGCTTAAACTGGGATTCATTTAACCAATAAAAATTCTAAGATAAAGAGATGTGTTGTAGCAGTTCAATAGAAAGAGATAAAGCAATGATGGGAGCGCCTGAGGCTTTCGATATCGATGTGGTAAAGGGAATGAAGTTCTTCGATCCGCATGTGCATATGACTTCGAGAACAACAGACGATTACCAGGCAATGGCCGATGCAGGCGTAGTTGCTTTGATAGAGCCCGCATTTTGGCTGGGGCAGCCACGTACCGGATTAGATAGTTTTAATGATTACTACAGTAGCCTGATTGGTTGGGAACGCTTCCGGTCATCTCAATTTGGCATTAAACATTATTGCACCATTGGTCTAAACTCCAGAGAAGCCAATAACGAAAGTCTGGCCGAACAGGTAATGGAAATTCTGCCTTCCTTTATTTACAAAGAAGGCGTGGTTGGTGTTGGCGAGATTGGTTTTGACGACCAGACTGCTGCAGAAGAAAAATATTACCGCTTACAGCTTGAACTGGCTAAAGAAGCCGGTTTGCCTGTACAGGTGCATACGCCACATCGTGATAAGAAAAAAGGTACCCAGCGCAGCATGGATATTGCTTTGGAACATGGCCTCGATCCTTATAGTATCATTATTGATCACAATAATGAGGAAACGGTAAACGAAGTATTGGATAGAGGTTTTTGGGCTGCTTTCACCATTTACCCGTTTACCAAAATGGGTAACGAGCGTATGGTAGAAATTGTAAAACAATATGGTGCGGAGCGTATTATGGTCAATTCTGCTGCCGATTGGGGCATCAGCGATCCTTTAGCTGTACCAAAAACGGCTGCTTTAATGAAAATGCGCGGGTTAAGTGATCAGGATATTGAACTGGTTGCTTACAGCAATGCAATTACAGCCTTTGCACAGAGCGGACAGCTGGATGAAGCTGATTTTAACACTCAGATAGACCTTACCAAGAAATTTGAAGGAAATACCATCTTACGTGGCGGACAACAGCCGAGAACTGATAAATCATCGATCATCATTAGTTAAAGTATTGAAAAGAATAATTATCTATTTGCGCATGATGCGCCCTGCCAACATCGTTACTTCAGTAGCCGATATTTTGGCAGGTATTGCCATTTCCGGGGTTTTAAGCAGTGGCGCTTCCATCCCATGGTTGTCTATTGTATTATTGGTCACATCAACAGCCTGCCTATATGGTGGAGGAATCGTTTTTAACGATGTTTTTGATGCAGATCTGGATAAAGTCGAACGTCCGGAAAGGGTTATCCCCAGCGGAATAATTTCCCTACAACATGCAACTATACTCGGTAGTATCTTGCTTTTTTGCGGAATTGCTTTGGCTGCTTTAAATAGTTTAACCTCCGGATTATTGGCACTCCTGGTGGCTGTCTTTGCTTTGCTTTATAATAAAATTGGCAAACATCACTCTTTTTTCGGACCGTTAAATATGGGGTTATGCCGTGGATTTAACCTGTTATTGGGTTTGAGTATTGTGCCTGAAATGCTAACCAACCATTATCTGGCTATTATTCCGGTCATTTATATTTTCTCCATCACTATGACCAGCCGTGGCGAAGTACACGGAGGCAGCACTAAAAATTTATATTTGGCCGCCTTTCTGTATGCGACAGTGATCTGTGCTATTGCTTATTTTGCATTTGTAAATGAAAGGTTGCTACTGTCACTACTGTTCCTGGTACCTTTTGTCGTTATGATTTTCAGGCCACTTTTAAAAGCGATAAAAGAACCTGTTGGTAAAAATATCGGTGGGGCAGTGAAAGCCGGCGTAATATCGCTTATTTTAATGGATGCGGCCTGGGCCGTCACTTTCGATGCCTTGGGTCTGGCTTTTATCATAGCAGCTTTATTGCCATTATCCCTTTGGCTCTCTAAATTATTTGCAGTTACTTAACCCTCACACACCTTAGCAATTGTTATGGAACATTTACATCAATCCTTTACGGTACAATATCACTATAATGTTTTTTTTACTTCATCGCTTTTTTTGCCTGAAAACGAGTTATTAGACAGTTTTTTGGTTAATCTAAATCCGGCTGCTGCCGTAAAGAAAATCTTATTTGTAATTGATGAGGGCGTAGTCAACGCACACAAAGGACTCATTGCAGAAATTAAAGCCTATTTTTCAAAGCACAATAAAACGCAGCTGGTTCAGGACATTCTCGTGATCCCAGGAGGTGAACAGGTAAAAAACGATACGAAATATTTTGATCAGGTATTGGAAGCCATTAATAATTATGGTATAGACAGACATTCATTTGTGGCTGCAATTGGCGGCGGGGCAGTACTTGATATGGTAGGGTATGCGGCTACGGTTGCACACCGCGGTATTAAACACATCAGGATTCCAAGCACTGTACTTTCGCAGAACGATTCTGGCGTTGGTGTTAAAAACGGGATTAATTATTTTAATAAAAAGAACTTTTTGGGCACTTTTTCGCCTCCTGTTGCTGTGTTTAACGATGAGGTATTTTTAAGTACTTTATCCGATCGCGATTGGCGTTCAGGTATTGCTGAAGCAATTAAAGTAGCGCTGATTAAAGATGCTGAATTTTTTGAGTGGCTGGAAGCGAATGCTACTGCGCTTGCAAATCGCGATACCACAGCCATGAATTATCAGATATGGAAATGTGCAAAACTTCATATGGAGCATATTCGCAGTGCCGATCCTTTTGAGAACGGTTCTGCACGGCCATTGGATTTTGGCCATTGGAGCGCGCATAAATTAGAGTATTTGACGAATTTTGAAGTGAGGCATGGCGAGGCTGTTGCCATGGGCATTGCCTTAGATACTGTATATTCCAATTTATCTGGCAGAATAAGTGCCGAAGATGCACAAAGGGTAATCACGCTCATCCAGCAGCTTGGCTTTGAACTCACGCACCCTTTGTTGCAGGTTACGGAAGGCAATAGTCACATTTTGGATGGACTGGAAGAATTCCGCGAGCATCTTGGCGGCCAGCTTACCATTACCTTGCTTACCGGTTTAGGAAGTGGTGAGGAAGTTCATGAAATTGATGCCGACATCTTAAAACAAGCCGCAGAAATTTTAAATAAACAGACGACTGTTATTCAACATTAAGCTATGAAATTAATTTCCGGACATTTAACCTTCTGTACCAATATTTATGCGGGCGAAAACTGGATGGCACATTTTGCCGTCTTAAAGTCTAGTTTTCCGATATTGAAAGCACAATTATCACCAGATGCGCCAATGGGAATTGGCTTGCGGCTTTCCAATCTGGCCAGCATCGAACTGTTGCAGGAAAATCATATGGAAACTTTTAAACAGTGGCTTACACAGGAAGGTGGCTATGTTTTTACCATGAATGGGTTTCCTTATGGCGGTTTTCACCATACCAGAGTGAAAGATCAGGTACATGCACCCGATTGGACAACGGTAGAACGCGTTGAATATACATTGCGTTTGGCCGAAATCCTTTCACAATTATTGCCTGATGACCTGGATGGTGGCATTTCAACCTCTCCATTAAGTTATAAGCCCTGGTTTACAGCTACTGAAGCCAGAATAGATGCTACAACCAGTGCAACGGCCAATATTATAAAGGTAGCGGAAGCTTTACAGCAGATACAGGTTCGAAGTGGTAAGCTGATCCATTTGGATATCGAACCTGAACCGGATGGTTTTCTTGAATCTGGTCCAGAATTTATTGACTGGTATGAAAATGTACTTTTAGCTGCCGGAAAGGATGAAAACCTGATCAAAAACCATATCCGTTTATGTTATGATGTTTGTCATTTCGCCATTGGTTATGAACCACATACAGCCATCATTAACGAATTGCAGGAAAAAGGCATCAAAATTGGAAAAATCCAGATTAGTGCCGCATTAAAAGCAAAATTGCCAGTATCCGTTTCTGAAAGAAATGTAGTACTGGATCAATTGAGTCGCTTTGATGAACCAACTTATCTTCATCAGGTAATTGCCAGAAAAAATGATGGTAGTTTAATCCGTTATCCTGATCTGAAAGAAGCACTGGCAGAAGGCGATAATATGGCGGTAGAGGAATGGAGAGCTCATTTTCATGTGCCTATTTTTGTAGAAGATATGGGTTTGATCCAGTCTACACAATCGGATATAATGGAAGTACTAAACGTGCAAAAAAATAATCCTTTCACTGCGCATTTAGAAGTAGAAACCTACACCTGGGAGGTGTTGCCCACTGCTTTAAAAGCACCTTTAAACGATTCTATCATCAGGGAACTGGCCTGGGTTAAAAATTTATTATAAAAGAATATGCACAAAACCGTTGTTATCGATATCGTAGCGCTATCTGCTTCCGTAATTGGAGTGCATACGCCTTTTCTCCAGAAATATATAACTGAGAACCATCTCACAACCATAGAACCTTTGTTGCCAGCAGTTACAACGGCTGTGCAATCCAGTTATCTAACGGGTAAATATCCTTCAGAAAACGGCATTGTGGGTAATGGCTGGTATGACCATGAGGATGCGGAAATTAAATTCTGGAAGCAATCTAACCACCTGGTAAATGCTGAAAAAATATGGGATCAGGCTAAAAAGGAAGATCCCAATTTTACCTGTGCCAATATGTTTTGGTGGTATAATATGTATTCTACAGCCGATTTTTCAGTAACGCCACGTCCAAATTACCTGGCTGATGGCCGTAAATTACCAGACTGCTATTCGCAGCCAGCCGAACTGCGCGACCATTTACAGGCTAAACTGGGTCAGTTTCCCTTATTTCAGTTCTGGGGACCGGGTGCAAATATTAAATCGACAAGATGGATTGCAGATGCCTCAATGGAAACCGAGAAGCTCCATAATCCAACGCTTAGCTTAATTTATTTGCCCCATTTAGATTATTGTTTGCAGAAGTTTGGTCCTGAACTGGATAAAATCAGTACAGAATTGAAAGAAATTGATCAGGTAGTAGAAGAATTGGTACGCTTTTACGAAAGTAGGGGTGCGCGCATCATCTTGCTTTCTGAATATGGTATTGCACCGGTTAATAACCCTATCCACCTTAACCGTTTGTTTAGGGAGAACGGCTTGCTTCAGATCCGCGAAGAAAGAGGATTAGAGTTGCTTGATCCGGGTGCCTCTAAAGCATTTGTGGTGGCCGATCATCAGGTTGCACATGTATATATTAACGATAAAAGTGTAACTGAACAGGTAAAAGCATTATTAAATACTGTTCAGGGAATTGATTTGATACTCGATAAAGCAGAACAGGAGCAACACCACATTAACCATAAACGTTCAGGCGATTTCGTATTAGTTGCAAAAGAAAACAGTTGGTTTACTTATTATTTTTGGTTGGATGATGCTAAGGCGCCAGATTATGCGAGGGTAGTTGATATCCATAAAAAACCTGGTTATGATCCAGTAGAAATGTTTATGACCTCTAAACTGAGGGCTGGGTATAAACTTTTAAGAAAAAAGGCTGGCTTTCGTTATGTGATGGATGTGATTCCGCTTGATGCTACGCTGGTTAAAGGATCGCATGGTGGCGTTAATACAGCTGATGAATATAAACCTGTTCTGGTTACTTCAAAAGTAATAGATAAAGCTTTGCGGGCGCCTGATGTTTATCAGGTGATTTGGGATAGTTTAACTGTTTAAAAAGATAACCATTCTGCTGATCTGATCGCTATCGGATCAGAGAAGGTTCGTGATTTTGAGCAATGATTTTGGCAAAAAAAACGTCATTGTGAGAAGGCTTTTACCGCAAAGATCGCCTGCAAGAAAGATAGCTTCGTCGTTCCTTCTTATAATGAAGACCTTTCTAAGATATCAAGCAATGGTAGCACGTAGAATGGCAACTGTTGTTTTTTGTTTCGATTAGGAAAGGTCTTCGACAGGCTCAGACTGACAATGTGTATTTTTATACTTTCTTAAACCTTGACCTCAATTTATTATTTCCTTACAAACCTATACCCACAACCCTCAATACAAGGTGGATTAAGTTCCAGCGATTTTGCTGAAACCTGGTATCTGAAAATGGCTGGCATTTGGTAGTTGCTACTGTAAACCTCCATTCTTACACTGTCCAAAATTTTAAATGAAAGTAAATTTGGCATAGCATTCCCTGTAAATCTGCCAACTTGATCTCCTGATCTTTCTACCTTAAGATATTTGGCTTCGCCAGTAACTTTTTTGTATTTACCCTGTCCATTACCAATATCAGCTAAGGTTTCGGTCAATTTCCATTCGCCGTAAACTTCGCCAGGTCTGTCATCTGATTTTTTGCAGGATCCATTGATAATGCCTACAAGTGCCAAAAGGAGTAATATTTTTCTCATAAAGCTTTAATTTATAGCTTATACGCAGATGGATTCCAAAACGCTACTGAAAACTGAATTAATTATTTCAAAGTATGATCTGACCTGGAATTTAAGTTCTTCCTTAGCCTGATGATAAGATGGTCGGCGCATGTTATTTGCAGCATTCAATTTGAATAACCTATGAATTGGTAAATGAAGCTATATTAAAAAGGAAGACTAATACTATTCCAGTCCAGCGCTAAAGTCTATTCCATAGTCGAAATCTAGAAGTTCGGTTGGATGGATTTTTAAACCGATGGACAATCTCAATATGGTAATAAAATTTGGACTGGTTTCTCCATTTTCATATTTAATGATATCGCCTGTATTAACACCGCTTCTTTTATAAAATTCACGATAAGAAAGTTCCTGTTTCTCTTTTAAGAATTTTAAATGCTCACCAAAGCTTTTCAGAATTATTTTTTCTTTCTCACTGATCATTTCATTGCTAATAAAAATACAATTGGCAATGTCTTTTATATTTTATTTAAAATCGTCATGCAATTACTTGACATTTGTCTTTTTTTTGTTTACATTTACGTAATAAAAAAATAAAACCAGTAAAGGTAAAATTAAGAGTCTTGCAACCTCAAATCTCACGCCGTTGGAGCAAGACAGCAGATTTTATCCCATTTCTTATAGCGGAATTGCTATCTTTAGCTTTCCAAAATAAGAGTGGGCTTCTGCTGTAATTCCATTTCAACGTAAGGCGTGAGAAACATTATGAGGTTATGGTTTGGGAAGCCCACTTTTCTTCTCTCCGGCAAGACTCATAACATATGGTTATGGGCAAGCAAATCGTAAATTGGATGAATGAGGTATTACTTACAGAAGTAAGTATGCACCAATATGCTATTTTAATTGTTTGCCATTTTCAAATATTTCTACACCAGTCTCTGTTAAGTTGTCCGTTCGACCGGCTTTATGCCCTAAAACCCAAAAATCCCGAATAATTTTTTGATAAGGCAGGCTGGCCTTAAAGGTTAATGATATTGAGGTTCTTAATGATAATGGCCTGCCTTATTCTTCTTTGCAGCGATTATTGATATTCTAATGGAATATCAGCTAAAAAATAAGTGGCTTATGCTGCAATGGGATTGCTATGTCTAAATTTTTCGCCAATGCATGCTTTATCCTTTAAATCGACTTTTCAATAAGCCTAATTTTTACGGTTCAATTCACCAATCATATTAATCAAACAATGAAATTCAACAATGCTTATTTGCCGCTTTTTTTCTTTTGCTGGGCTTTGTTGTACAGCCCATTGGTTATGTGGTATGCTTTAGAACAAAATGAAAATTTAGACACTGCTGGTACGAAGTTTAAGCATCATAAGCGTGATGACGTAAGGGATTTTGATTATTTCTCTTTTCCCTATACAACCTATAGGTTTACAATGGGGCATGATAATAAAGGTTGCATTTTTAGAGACAGGAACATCCCATTTGTTTTTTATAAAGCTGATCAATGCAGGGTGCATGTGACGAATTAGGCGTAGCTACTTGATCGCTGTATGCCGTAGAGGCTAAACCAAACAAAATTGTTGTCATGCTTTCTTGTGTTTTACAAAAAATGGTTCTTGTATATAGAACCTGGCTGCATGACTTTCTTATTTATATTTCAACTAACCAATACAAAACCATTAGCAATATTTCGGTGTGGCATTTTTTTACTAAAATTTAAGCTGGTATCACATTAATTAATGCCGCTAATACCTGGTCCGCAAAGCAGGTAACGGCAAACTTTAGCGCAGTTTAAAACTGCCTAAAGTTTTTAACATTCCGATTTAAGCTATTAACTCAACTTTATGAAACCAACTCTTCTAACAGGCCTTATGCTTGTTTTCTCTCTTTTTTTATATGCCCAAAAGCCAATTAAGGCTTTGCAGGTGGGCGATAGGGTACCAGATGCTTTCTGGACTGCACCCAGAAATTTTATGATTAATGGTAAAGTGGTACAGGGCAGCATGGAGCAGTTTAGAGGCCAGCTGCTGATTATCGATTTTTGGGCTACTTTCTGTATTCCGTGTATTAAAGAGATGCCAGAACAAAAAAGGCTCTCCAGTTTATTCAAAGGTGAAATTAATATCGTGAACGTAACACCGGAAAGTGCTAAGCTTGTTTCTACCTTTTATTCTTCTGAAAGAAACCCTCTTGGTAGCGCTTTTACTTCAATTGTTGATGATAAGGAATTAAATGGTCTATTTCTGCACAACAAAATTCCGCATCTGGTTTGGATCGATAAACAGGGAATAGTGAGAAATACCACTGATGGTGATGCCCTATCTGAAGAAAACATCAGGGCAACCTTATCCGGAACTTTAAGTTTAACACCCTTGAATTACATTTATCCAAATACGGTTTTGATGATGAATCAGAATCCTAAGGGAATGCAATCGTTTAACCTGTTAATCAAAGGTAGAATACCAGGTATTTCGAGCTCCATGATCCGTTCTAATGGACCAAATACAGGAATCATCATTTTCAACCATCCGCTACGATGGCTATACAGTGTGCTGGCGAGGGCAGAATTCCCATCGTTCTCTGATCAGCGGTTTAAGCTTGATTTCGCGGATACAGATGGATTTAATAATCCTTCTTTAAAACCAGAGGACCTCTGGACTGTAGATTTTTGGGCGTCAAGTGGAAAATCGGCTTTATTAAAAAAGCTAACGATGAATTACCTGAATGAAAATTCAGGATACTCTGCAGCGGTAAAAGTAATTAATACTCCTGTATATAAGTTACAATATTCGCCCTCAAAAGCCACTCGTCAACTGAAAACACAGGGGGGACAACCGACTAATCTTGGATTTCATAAGGGGTCGAGATTTATCAATCAATCTATAACCATCCTGGTAAATGATATTCAAGACTGTTCTTTTGTTAAAAATCCGGTTTTGAATGATACTAAAATTACTTTTTTAGTTGATCTGGAACTTTCAGAGGTAAAGGATGTGGCAGGATTGAATGCCCTGCTAAATCCCTATGGTTTATCGCTGAAAGCGGATTATCAGGAACTTGAAATGCTAGTAGTTAGTAAAACCGATAAAACAAACTAATATGAAGTACATCTTATTTTTAACTGCTTTCCTCATCTCATTAAACACAATTGCCCAAGATAAGTCAGCTGGGGTACGGATTTTTAATGCAGAAACAAAAGCACCACTTGACGGCGTGATGCTGAAATTTATATCAATTAATAAAATCCTTTTTAGTGATACCACGGGTAAAGTCTTGATACCCGGATATACCGGAGAATATACTGTTGAAGTAGGCCAAATGGGATATGAAATAACGTTAGTTAAGCTAAGTTTGCCTTTAAAAGCTGATCTTAAAATTTATTTACAGCCTATGGTAAGGCTGCTGGATGATGTACAGGTGTATACTGGTTACCAAACTTTACCAAAAGAACGTTCAACAGGCTCATTTACTACTTTAGATAATAAACTACTGGCACAACAGGTAGGCCCTAACATTATCTCCAGATTAGAGGCAATTTCATCTGGTCTGATTGTAGACAGATCTACTAACGGCGGAGGAAGACTTATGATTAGGGGATTAAGTTCCATACAGGGGCCAAAAGCCCCATTAATTATCCTGGATAATTTTCCCTATGAGGGCGACATCAATAATATAAACCCTAACGATGTGGAAAATATCACGATTTTGAAAGATGCTTCTGCTTCAAGTATATGGGGAGCACGGGCAGGTAATGGAGTTGTGGTCATCACATCAAAAAATGGACGGTTTAATGCTAAGGTAAAAATCGATGCAAATATCAATACCAGTTTTGTTCAAAGCCCAAATCTTTCCAGGTTAAAGCAGATCAGCCCGACAGATTATATTGATAATGAAATCTTTCTTTTTTCAAAAGGTTTTTATCAATCTCAAGTTAACAATGCTCAACAGCCCGCCTTGAGTCCTATTGTAGAGCTGTTGCTGAAAAAAGAAAAGGGAACAGTGTCGAGTGCTGCAGCACAGGCAGAGATTGAGCGACTGAAATCACTGGATGTAAGGGATCAATATCAACAGTATTTTTATACAGCAGGATTAAACAACCAGGCTTCTGTAAATATTTCAGGTGGGCAGGAATCATTCAAATGGTATTCTTCAGTAAGCGTTGATGACAACAGATCAGTAACTGATGCTGTTTTCAGGAAGTTGAATTCAAAAATGAACATGACTTACAAGCCTTATAAAGGCCTGGAGGTTAGCACAGGATTTTATTATACCAATAGCAATGCCCTAACTGGAAAACCAGATTATGGCAGTATCAGTTCTGTATCAGGAAATCTTTATCCTTATGCAGAATTCGCGGATGCTGATGGCAATGCACTTGCTATTCCAAAGGATAGGCGCGCATCATATTTAAGTGGATTGGCGGGTGGTCTTTTGGGCGATTGGAAGTATTATCCGCTAACAGATTACCAGCATGTTAAAAACCAGACTAAGACAGGAGATCTGATTCTGGATGCTGCTTTAATGCAAAAATTGCCCTTTGGGTTTTCTGTAACCCTAAAATACCAATATGGAAACCAGGAAAGGAAAAATACATTACTTAATGATGAGCAAAGTTATTTTGCGCGGAACCTGGTTAATGATTTTGCCCAATATGCGAACAACGCTGTAACCTATAAAATACCAAAGGGGGGAATTCTGGATAATTCGCTCAATTCTTTGCAGGTACATAATATAAGAGGTCAGCTTAATTATGGCTTAAATACACCGTCACATGTTATCGCAGGATTTATTGGTGCAGAAACAAGAGAGTCGTCATTAAACGGACTAACTTCCAGATTGTATGGTTTTAGAGATGATATTATTTCTGCCGGGGTGGTGGATTATACAACCGCCTATCCCTCGCTTACCTCCGGAAACAATTCTTTTATAACAGACAGAAACGGAATAACAGCTACAAGTACAAGATTCGCTTCAGTGTTTTCAAATCTTTCTTACGCCTATAAATCGAGGTATACCTTTACCCTAAGTGGTAGAAGGGATGCTTCAAACCTTTTTGGCGTTAATACCAATGATAAATGGAATTTACTTTGGTCTGCAGGGCTATTATGGGATGTATCAAATGAGCTTTTTTTTAATAAAGACCTGTTTAGTTCGCTAAAGATCAGGGCAACTTATGGGCTTACTGGCAATATTGATCCTACGATGACTGCAGTTTCAACTATTGTTTATGTGGGGAATTCTACCAATACCGGACTGCCATATGCCAGATTCAATACTTATTCAAATCCTTCCTTAAAGTGGGAAACTTCTGCAATGACAAATCTTGGCGTCGATTTCTCCATGTTGAAAGACCGATTGTCGGGTTCTCTGGAATATTTCCATAAAAAAGGAAAAGATTTATTTGGTATTGCAAGTTTAGATTATTCTGGCGGTGTAGGGCAATCAATTATTAAAAACGTGGCGGAGATGAGCGGGAATGGCTGGGAGATTCAGCTTAATTCTATCAATACAGAGGGTAGGTTAATCTGGAAAAGCAGTTTTAATATAAGCGGTTACAGGGATAAGATCGATAAATATTTATTGTCAAATTATCAGGGGAGCAATTTTTTGGGTCTTGCAGGGGGACCTTCCGTTTCGGGCATCATTGGAAGTCCGGTTTACTCGATTTATGGTTACAGGTGGGGCGGCTTAGACCCTGCTAACGGCGATCCAATAGGTTACCTTAATGGCAATGCCAGTAAAGATTATAATCTGATTACAGGGCAGGGTACACAACTTTCTGACCTGGTTTACTATGGTTCTGCTGTGCCAAGGATATTTGGTGGCCTGGGGAATGCTTTTAAGTATGGTAACCTCGAACTTAATGTTCAGTTTAGTTTTAAACTAGATTATTTTTTTAGAAGAAATTCCATCCAGTATGGTAATCTGAATACTACGGGACAGGGCCATGCCGATTATGCATCGCGCTGGAAACAACCTGGGGATGAGCTTAACACAGATATACCTTCCCAAATATATCCCACAGCTAGTGCCAGAGATAATTTTTACAGGGGTTCAGAGGTACTGATCTCAAAAGGTGACCATATCCGCCTGCAGTACATTAACCTGGGTTATAACCCAAAAATTCAGTCAAAGGTATTCAGAAGTTTAACGGTTTATGCTACCGTGTCCAATTTAGGCCTGGTTTGGGTAGCCAATAAACAGGGCTTGGATCCTGATTATGAAATTGGTTTAAGTGGTTTAATTCCTTCTAAAACAATTTCAATTGGCCTTAGGGCTAGCTTTTAATCTTAAATAAATTACATGAAAATATTATATCTAGTAGCTATTGTGCTGACGATGTCACTACTTAGCTGTAAAAAGTTTTTGGATGAAAAATCTGATATGAAGTTGGCGGTACCAGAGCGGCTGGACGATCTGCAGGCCTTACTCAACAACGAAAATTTAAATAATGCTGTAGATCCGGGTGCGGCTGAAGTTGGTGCGGATGATTTTTATGTTACTGATGCAGACTTGAATAGTTTATCAAATGAGCAGAATAAAAGATTGTATACCTGGGAAAAGGACAATTTATTTAGCAGTGAAAATTTTCCCAACGATTGGGAATACTTGTATAAATTAATTTATACCGCTAATACCGTTTTGGAGAATCTGGAGAAAATCGAGCGGACTTCTTCAAACACTGCCCAATATGATAATATAAAAGGGCAGGCATATTTTAATCGCGCACGTGCCTATTACAATGTTTTGCAACTTTGGTCTGTAGGTTATAATAGCATTACAGCAGAAAGCGATTTAGGACCTGTGATAAGGGAATCTACTGATTTTAACAAAACTTCAGTCAGATCATCGGTAGCCAAGGGCTACCATTATGTTCTTTCTGATCTGCTTGAAGCCAATCGCTTGCTGCCAAAGTTATCTGTACATCCGCTCCGCCCTGGCAGGCAGGCATCTTTTGGCTTGCTTGCCCGTGTTTACCTGAGTATGAGAGAATATAGAAACGCAGCTTTATATGCAGATTCATGTATTCAGATTAAAGCTGTTTTATTGGATTATAACCAGATCAGTAATACTCCAACATTTCCTTTTCCCAGGTTCAATGCCGAGGTTATTTATGAGTCTGCAGCTTCTATTCCGCAAATTCTGAATAATTCAAGAGCAAAGATTGTTGCAGATTTGATTAACCAATATGTTGATAACGATTTAAGGAAAATGCTTTATTTTAAAAATAACAATAATGGAACTTTTGGCTGGAGAGGGAGTTACCGGGCAGGACAGGGTGTATTTCCAGGTATTACAGTTGATGAGCAATACCTCATCCGTGCTGAATGTAATGCCCGTTTAGGAAATCTCCAAATTGCTGTAGATGATCTAAATACGCTGTTGATTAAACGTTTCAAAAGTGGTACTTACGTTCCTTATACGGTAAATTCATTGGATATTTTAGGCGTGATTTTAAAAGAGCGTAGAAAGGAACTTGTAATGAGAGGAGTGCGGTGGACTGATTTAAAGCGGTTTAATCTTGAGGGCGCAAATATTACTTTGAGAAGAACTGCCAATGGAATTAACTATGAACTTAAACCCAATGATAAAAGATATGCCCTGGAAATTCCACAAGATGTGATCGCAATAAGTGGTATTCAGCAAAATCCGAGATAAAATAGTGGGGGAATTCTTCCCCACTAATTTTATTACTTATTGTTCTGGGGTGCGCTGTGCTGATAATTCAAGTATCTGGCTATCTGTTTTGCCCGCAAAAAATACTTGAAGATCTGATTGGGTAACAACTGTTTCCGGAACTTCGATAACACAAGGTAATGGCTCATTTTCTGCTGTGCATTGTGCTGAAGGAGTCGAAATATGCATATACTTTGTGTAATCTCTCAAATTATTTTCCGGATTTGGCTGGTAAGCCCAGAAAGTGGTTGCTCTGGTAGTAGTGAAAGCACTTTGTGTTGCGATAAGGCCGAACCCCAATACGAGGGCTACAAGGCCTAAATTGATTTTTTTTAACATGTTTTTTTAGTTTGATATTCTGCTTATCAAATAGGGCTTAAGCAGCTAGCCCGGCTGTTTGTTTTTTCTTGGCCATCAATACAGCTTATGGTTTTTTTGTTTTTTGGCTTGGCCAGGTCTATTATTTAATTTTAATCTTTGTCACGTACCTCCGGCTTTAGTGTCATAAATAGTGAGAGAATTGAGGCGCTAAGAAAAAAAATATTGAAAACAAGGTGAGCTTTCCAGCCCATGGCTTTTATTACGCCACCACAACTGCATGGTGTTTTGGGGAAATATCCTGAGATGATGAGTAGAATATATCCTGTAAAAACCAGCATGAGTAAGAGCGATAGGACTAAGCCCAGCTTATTGGTCTTTTTTATTAATAGCAGTGTCGCGCATAATATTTCTAGAAATGGTATTGCATACAAGAGTACAGCTGCAAAATCTGGACTGAATACCTGTAGACTCATTTCCTGTTTGTAAGACTGGAAGTCGGCCAACTTACTCCCTGCAGTATATACCCAAAGCAAAATAAATGCTGCCGAAATAACTTGTACAATAGATGTCTTCATATCCAATTTTTCTTTGCTATTTCGAAATTGGAGCTTTACCTGTTAAATCACGTCACATCTAAATGTGAAAAACATGGGGCTTTAAGGGCAGATATAACAGCTACATGGGGTATAATGGTATAATTTATGTGCTGGCAAATAAAATCATGGGGGCTTGCTATTTATTTCTATTTCTCATTGCACTCAAAGTACTGCTATGAATACCAAGATATGATGCCACATCTTTTACTGCGGTTTGGCTAAAAACAGTTGGGAAAGATTCCAGAAGTTTATCTAGTCTGTGATCAGCATCAAGTGTTTTTAGTCCGGTTAGTATAATGATCACTTTCGCTATTATTTCAGCATTTATTTCATCACACAAAGTGACAGATTCTTGGAAGAGCTTATGCATGTTATCGCTGTGTTTAACCGGTATGCTAAGGATCGTTGTGTTTTCTGAAAATTGCATAAAAAGCTGCCCTTGTATATATTTAGAGATCAATTTAAGTTCAGGTAAGATATCTTGTGACTGGACGAACATGATGGTAATTTCATGTTCGTTTTCAGTGTCATAAATAAAGATTCTTCCACTGCCTTTGGCCAGGTAACAAAAGCGACCAAGTTCTACACTATTGAGTGAAATTTTTCCCAATCTACCAAAATCGGTTTGTTGCATAGCATAATTAAGATAGGCCTTGAAGCCAACCGAAAGTTTTTGATAGGATGATAATTTGAAGAGGTATTGTTCTTTTTCCATAACCAGTTTTTGACGTAAAGAAATGTATATTTTCAACGCTGTCAAGTTGCTGGTGCAGCAACCTCTGGCAACCCCTTTATTTTTTTGTTTTAAAGAAATAAAAGACTTAGATCTGTTATATTTGAGCCATGAAATAAAAAATAATTACATATTGATATTTTAGCAATAGCTATTTTACTGTTTTAGAAAACCGCAAAACTTCAAAAGACACAGGAAAAAATAGATGGTTGCCTATGCTATGCGTGGGTGCCTGTTTATCTTGTGTCTGGGCATTTTGCGGTGCCTTTAAAGCGGATATCGGGTCAACCCACGCTTTTTATGGAAAGTTACTCCCAGTCAAATTATTTTCTCCTCAACCTGCCAATTGCAGAACTTCCTTTATCCGAAAATTTTAAGCTTAGAAGTAAATTAATGGGGTTTTTTACCCTTCAGGATATTGTTGGAGCCCGGCAAAAAGAATTACATATGCTGGATGATTATTCAGAACATTGGTATTTTGAATTTGTAGATTTTCTGCGTAGAAAAGATTTGTTAAATCTTCTTCGTTAGCATTTCTCGTGGGCAATAGCTAACATGGTGACGATTTTGTCAATCACTTTTTGAACATCCTTCTCCACATTTCCATAGTATGCATTTTTAAAGCTTTTTTCAGATATAATATCTTTCTCCGCAGTACTATAATGCTTCGTAACGTATTGGTGTAATGCCTTGGGGCTGTTTGTGGTGATAATGCCTGATTCGACTTGTAAGTTAATAAATATAGCCAGCTGTCTAACCGTAAAGGATACTTTAAAATTACTTTCTAAAATACCACCGCGACTGAGGTCTTCGGCTATAGTATCTATTGATTTCAGGTAGCTGATTTCACTTTCAATATATCTTAATATAGATTCATCAATGTTGGGCAAATTTCTATTGTATGGTACGTTTATGGTTTTAAAAACCTGCCCAATGAGCTTTTTAAAGAAATGTATTAATCTGTATTGCTCGCTAATGTTTTCGCACGTCTGGAGTTCATGATTAAGGTGGCTGCAGCAGAAATGATAGAAAGAGGGATGATTAAAATTTAAAGAAACGAGCAACAGAATAATTTCTGACAGATTTAAAGAAGGCACAAATTTATTTAATGCCATTTTAAGTGACGCTAAAAAATCATGCAGATAACCAGCCTGTTCGAAAGTGAAACGACCCGAACTGCTATTTATATGTTCGAAGATGTGCTTAAATAAGGTTATGGTTTCATTATCGGCATGTAGCTCGTTGATGCTTTTTAGGATTTGGCTGGAATTCTCTGCAATCTTTAATAAGAGTTGGGTCTGGTTAACTGTTGGGATAGGGCAATCATAGTCGAAATAATAGGGGAATAGCTGCTCAAGGTCCATTACCATCTGGTTGAGCAGGTTTTCTATCTTATTGATCTCTTTACTTTCATTTTTCCGGCTGATGTTAAGCGCATCCTTATTTCTAGTAGCTCCTAGCTCATCCATTAATTGCAATAATCCCCTTTGGTGTTGCCTGATGTAGGCCTTAGCACGATCAGGCTCAACTTGTGTAACATGATGCAGGATGGAACTGATTATTCGTTTGCTTTCTTGTAAAATTTCATCTTTTACTTCTTTGCAAGAGCAATGATGTGTCGATCCTGACCTGAGGACATCTAAAATTAATTCCCTGAAGTTGATAAGTTCGTATACCATTTGCTTAATAGCCAATTGCTTAATTATAGGTTTTTTATTTTAATTTTTCGAATTAGCGTGGTAAAATGCAGCGTTAACGTGGTGAAATTAAATTTTAACAATTGTCGGCCGTTACCAGCAGTGTTGCGTTGATATTGAAAGCTTGGTATACATTTTAATAACGATTGGAAAGAGATCGAATGATGATATATCACACTATGTAGCGGGTATTTAACTTGATGTGATACAGCTGTTATTGTAGATGGTTTTCTATTGCTCCAGAGATCTGGTTGATCTCGACCGCGCCTAAAGAAAGGTGATGACCGTTTCCGGTCATTGTATAATCAGCCGCCAGTTCCTCAGGATCGACCTCTTCTGCTTTCATTAAATCCAGTCAGATTCCTGTTTTCTTATTGCGCCTAAAGTCAAATAAGCAATCTGAAAATAATCATCTTTAGGAATAATAGTCAGTATTATTGCCTGATTATTATGGTTAATTTCAATATCAAATGCAGTCATGATTTCAGCATCACTGCATCTGGCCTTATTGTTTTGTTAACCATTGTAAATCAACATTTACTAAAAATGTTTAAACCGATTAATTGTTTAGATTGAACTTCCGTTCAACAACTAATCGGTTTAAACCATTACATTTATTCCACTTTTCCCGGATATTGCTTTAATGCGATTTCCAAACAGTCCATAGCTGCATTTAAATCGTCGGTATTTAGTACGTATGCCATACGGACCTCATTTTTACCAGAACCAGGGGTAGAGTAAAAGCCGGTAGCGGGCGCCATCATTACCGTTTGGTTATTATGGTTAAAGTCTTCTAAAATCCACTGACAGAATTTGTCGGCATCATCAATCGGGAATTTGGCCACTACATAAAACGCACCACCCGGATTAGGACAGAAAACACCTTCAATATTATTTAACCGGTTGACCAAAGTATCTCTGCGTAAAGTATATTCGGTATTTACTTTTTCAAAATAACTATCCGGCGTATCTACAGCCGCTGCACCAGCAATCTGTTCTACCATGCCAGGGCTTAATCTGGCCTGTGCAAATTTTAATCCTGATGTAATAACTTCTTTGTTTTTGGTAATTAAACAGCCTAAGCGTGCACCGCAAGCACTATAACGTTTAGAAACCGTATCCATAACCACCACATTTTCATCTAAACCATCTAAATGCATAGGCGAAATAAATTCTCTTCCATCATAACAGAATTCGCGATAAGCTTCATCAGAGAATAAAAACAGATCGTATTTAACACAAAGTGTTTTTAAGGCCTCTAATTCTTCTTTAGAATACAAATAACCTGTAGGGTTATTGGGATTACAGATAATAATCGCTTTGGTTTTTTCCGTAATCAACTTTTCGAATTCGGCGATCGGAGGTAAGGCAAAGCCATTTTCAATATAAGAAAGAATGGGTTTTACCACTACATTGCTCATACAGGCAAAGCCATTGTAGTTAGCATAAAAAGGTTCTGGAATAATAATTTCATCACCTTCGTTCACACAAGTTTGCATGGCAATGGTAATGGCCTCAGAGCCACCAACGGTTACCAGGATATTTTCTGGAGTAATATTATAGCCCAGTTTATTATAGTATTCGGTCAGTTTTAAACGATAGGCAAGCGTCCCTTCAGATGGAGTATAGGCCCAAACATTAAAATCAATGTTTTTGATGGCGTTCAACATTCCTTCCGGTGTTTCTATATCTGGTTGACCAATATTTAAATGGAAAACTTGCTTACCGTCTTTTTTAGCTTGATCTGCAAATGGAGTTAACTTTCTGATGGGTGATGCAGGCATCTGCACACCTTTTTGTGAAATTTTTGGCATGGCACAAAAATAAAAAAGTCCAGATGAAAATCTGGACTTTTTAAATATTATCGTTTAAAAAATTATTTTGAAGATGCGGCAACTGTTTCACCTTTAATGTAAAGCACTTTGATTGGTGTTTTAGCATTTGAAGTAATGGTTACGGCTTTAGAAAAAGTTGATGGGCCTGCAGCGGCATTAAACGTTACAGAAATTACACCGGTTTCACCTTTTTTTAGTGGAGTAGAGGTATATTTAGGTACTGTACATCCACAGCTAGCCTCAGCTTTGGTGATAATCAAAGGCGCCTCGCCAACATTAGTGTATTTAAAGTCGTAAGTTACAGGTTTGTTTAAAACAATTTTACCAAAATCGTGCGTTTCCGATTCAAATTTAAACTCTGCAGGTTTAGTTTGTGCGTTTACTGCAAGCCCTAAACCTAAAACAAAAGCGAATAATACTAAGATCTTTTTCATGTTATGGAGGTATATTTTATTTTTAAAATTTCTAAAACAAATTTAATGTTTTCTAAGTAAAACAAAAACTATTCCAATTATATTTTGCAAATCGATATATAATTTTACAATGGAGGATAAAGGCAAGCTTTTAATTTTGCATATATTTGCCGCAACCAATCTTTGATTACTATGCCGAATGAAAAATTGATGACCAAAACTATTGATGCTTCCGAACTCAGTTTTAACGATTTTAAATCTATCGTTATAAACGACTATAAAATGGCCTTCGAAAGTAGGCAGGCCAGTATTTTAGGGCGTAGGGAAGTATTAACAGGGAAGGCTAAATTTGGTATTTTCGGCGATGGTAAAGAGGTTCCGCAGTTGGCCATGGCGAAAGCATTTAAAAATGGTGATTGGCGCTCGGGTTATTACCGCGATCAAACGTTTGCCTTTGCTACAGGGATTGCTACTATTAAAGAATTTTTTGCACAGCTATATGCCAATCCGACCGAAGGGGCTGATCCATTTTCGGGGGGAAGACAGATGAACTGCCATTTTGCAACAAAGTCTGTAAATGAAGATGGTAGCTGGAACGATTTAACGCAGATTAAAAACTGCTCATCAGATATTTCGCCAACAGGTGGCCAGATGGCCCGTTTGGTAGGTCTGGCTTATGCCTCTAAATTATTCAGACAAAATAAAGAACTCGATTACTTAAAACACTTTTCTGTAAATGGAAATGAGGTTGCTTTTGGCACCATTGGTAATGCGTCAACCTCGGAAGGGGTATTTTTCGAAGCTATTAATGCCGCTGGTGTTTTACAGATACCCATGGCCATTTCTATTTGGGATGATAACTATGGTATTTCAGTTCCCGCAAAGTATCAAACAACTAAAGAAGATATTTCTGAAGTTTTAAAAGGCTTTCAACGTAATGCCGATCAATTGGGTTACGAAATTTATAAGGTAAAAGGCTGGGATTATCCGGCTTTATGTGAGGTATATGAAAAAGCCATAAATGTTTGCAGAGACGAACATGTACCTGTTTTAATTCATGTCACCGAACTTACTCAACCTCAGGGTCATTCTACCTCTGGTTCGCACGAACGGTACAAATCAAAAGACCGCTTATCGTGGGAAACTGAGCATGATTGTATCCTGAAAATGCGCTCCTGGATGCTGGATTCTGCAATAGCAACTGAAGAGGAAATTGCAGACGTGGAGAAAAATGCAAAGGTTTTTGTACGCAATGCACAAAAAGAGGCCTGGAATGAGTTTTTGGATAGCATTAAACCAGAACAAAAACAAGTGGTTGATTTAATCGGCGGTATAGCTAAACATCAACCTGAACTGGCTAAAATTGCTGCAAACCTGGCTTCAACTGCCGATGCACAACGTAGAGAGGTTTTTGCTGCTGCACGCAAATCCATACGTTTATCTGCTGGTTTTAATTCTCCGGAACGCGATGAATTGTTAGCATGGTATAAGCAGCAAGCTAAGTTTAATTACGACCGTTACAATTCTAAACTGCATACCAACGGTAAAGAAAGTCCGGATATGATTGCAGTAGTTGATGCTGTATATGATGAGCAATCGAAAATGGTTGACGGTAGGGAAGTGCTTAATGCCTGCTTTAACGAAAACTTCGCCCGCGATCCACGTTTGGTTGCTTTTGGAGAAGATTTAGGAAATATCGGAGACGTAAACCAAGGTTTTGCAGGTTTACAGGCCAAATATGGTGAATTAAGGATTACCGATACTGGAATTAGAGAAATGACTATCATCGGCCAGGGTATTGGATTGGCCATGAGGGGTTTAAAACCGATTGCCGAGATACAATATCTTGATTATTTAATTTTTGCATTAAATGTACTTAGCGACGATTTAGCATCGCTTTCTTATCGCACCAAAGGCATTCAAAAAGCGCCGGTTATTGTGCGTACGCGAGGTCATCGGTTGGAAGGAGTATGGCATTCAGGCTCGCCAATTAGTATGATTTTAGGCAGTTTAAGAGGAATACATTTATGCGTGCCAAGAAATATGACCCAAGCTGCGGGAATGTACAACACCCTTTTCAGGGCTGATGAACCTGCAATCGTAATTGAGTGTTTAAATGGTTACAGGCTTAAAGAAAAATTACCAAATAATGCGGGCGATTTTACTGTACCATTGGGCAGGGCAGAGGTTTTAGAAGAAGGAACTGACGTTACCGTTATATCTTACGGTTCTTCTTTAAGAATTGTTCAGGAGGCAGCAGAAGAGTTGAGTTTAATGGGTATTTCTGTAGAAATTATAGATCCACAAACGCTCTTGCCTTTTGATACCACACAGGTTTGTGTAAATTCGCTTGCTAAAACCAGTAAACTATTGGTGGTAGACGAGGATGTTCCTGGGGGAGCATCTGCATATATTCTTCAAAAGGTATTGGAAGAGCAAAAAGGTTATTTCCATTTAGATGGTCAGCCCCAAACTTTGACGGCTAAAGCGCATCGTCCGCCATTTGGATCAGACGGTGATTATTTTAGTAAACCATCTGTTGATGATGTGATCGAAACCATTTACCAAATGATGCATGATGCAAATCCAATGAAATACCCATCAATTTTTTAATCAGTCGGTAGCATAGGCATAAAATTAGCGGCCGGAATGATATAAAGGTATTATCATTAGTATCTTACCTGGGTTTTTAATGAGATGTAAAAAAATGGTTACTATTAATCAGTTTTTTATTTACTTTTATAAACCAAACTCTATTTTGTTATTTCAGCATGTTTTGTCTCATTCCGATTAGAAAATACTGTATCTTTTCAAGATTTTTCGCGGCTTTTTCAGATAGAAGCAAATAATTAGTTTGATCTGGAATGATGGGCTATCTTGTAAATGTTCAGTTAGTTAGTAAAGTGTGTTTTTTTAGAAAAAGCATACTATTTCTCTTTTTTTTATTTTTCTGCACAGCCAGCTTTAGCCAGGTAAGTGCGCCACAGAAAAAACTCGATAGCCTTTTAAATTTAAATCAAAAGAATCTAAAATCAGATTCCACTAAAATCAAGATATTGACGGAGGTTTACCGCCAGTACATGAGGATGAAAAATGTAGAAAAGGCGGAAGAATATGTGGACAAAACCATTCAGCTTGCTCATGAAAAAAATCTGAAAAAATTTTCTGCCCTGGCCTATTACCGGAGAGGCTTAATGTACCATGGAAGATCAGAATATCAAAAAGCGGAAGAAAACTATCAACATGCAGTAACTGAGTATGCTTCGGTAGGAAATTTGGATATGGTAGCTGGAACTTACCTTAATCTCGGTGCCTTATATGGCAGCATTCCTGACTATGTTAAATCGTTAGAAGTAAACCAGAAAGCGATTGCTATTTACGAAAAAATGGGCAATGATGTTGACCTGGCAAGTTGTTATACGAATATTTCTACTATTTATCAGCGTTTAGGGAATCAAAGTCAGGCATTGGTTTACATGAACATGGCGCTAAAAATATTTACTAAAGACGGTGAAAATTCCAGAGGGGCAGCAGTTGTTTATAGCTTAATCGGAGATAATTATTTCGAGGCTTCGGATCGTGAATTGATGGAGATGGATGTAATGCCCAGCCACAAACTAAAACTGGCATTAACCTATTACAACAAATCATTAAAGGTATCAGAAGCGATTGGAGATTTAGGTTTAATTGCTACGGTTAAAAGAGAGCTTGGAGACTTATACAGCTCAACCGGACAAAAGGATATTGCGTTAAAGTCATATCAAAAATCGGTTGAGTTAAATAAATCAGGAGAGGATAGAGAAGCCTATGCTGCAAGTTTATATGCTTTGGGTAATTTTTACCAAAAAGAAAATGATTTTGAAAATGCCATTACATTACTCAATAGTAGTTTGAAAATTGCAGAAGACAATAAACTGCTGGATATCGAAAAACAATCTACCTTAGGCTTGAGTGCTGTATATGAAAAACTAAAAGATTATAACAAATCGTTAGCCTATTATAGGCAGTATATTGCCGTTAGAGATAAAATTTTTGATGAGGAAAAGGAAAAGGAAATTACCAGAAGGCAATTACAGCTCGATTTTGGCCTTAAAGAACGCGATTATTTATTGAAACAAAAGCTTACAGAAGGCGAGTTAAAAAGACAGCAGCAGGAACTTGAGCTTAAAAGGCAACAGTTGGTCTTGAGTGATAAGGAAAAAGCATTGGATCTGTTAACTTTTCAAAAAGCAAAAGCTGACCTCGATATCCAGCGTTTGGCTCAGGATAATAAATTTGCAAAAGCTAAGTTTGAGGCTCAGCTAGCCAGCGGCGTAAAGGATAAGCAGATCAGTAAGCAGGTACAACAGATAAAATTTGATAGTCGTGTTAAATTATTCCTTACCATAGCTACCGCACTGATTCTGATTATTGCCCTAGTTATATTTTACAATCAGCGGAAAACAAAGCGCCTGAATATTATCATCAATAACCAAAAACGGGAGTTAGAGCAGTTAAGTAAGGTTAAAGACCGTATATTTAGCGTAGTCAGTCACGATATGCGTACCCCGGTAAATTCGTTGATTTCCTTTATGCAATTGCTGGAAGGTGGTAACATTGAGCAAGAGAAGTTAAAGCGGTATGCGGTTTCGCTAAAAAACAACCTTACCTATACCTCCACCATGATGGAAAACCTCCTGAATTGGGCAGCCAGCCAGATGCAAGGGTTTAATCCATATCTACAATCGTTGGATATCTGTGAACTGATTAATGAAGTTATTCTTTCTCTGCAGCATCATGCCGATGAAAAAAGTCTGACTATTCAAAATTTAGTGCCAGCCAAAACATTTTGCAAAGCAGATTCTAATATGTTTATGCTGGTTATTCGAAATATCGTTAGCAATGCCATTAAATTTACACCGGATGGCGGTACAATTACCATTGGAGCAATTGCTATTGAAAATACGCTTGAAATTAAAGTTTCCGATACGGGCATCGGTTTAACATCTGCACAAATTGAGCACTTTAATAAGCAGGGTTATTCAGGTGTGGGGGTGAGCACTTTGGGTACCAATAAAGAGAAAGGAACTGGCTTGGGTTTATTGCTCTCCAGAACCTTTACTGGCTTAATGGATGGAGAGATCAGTGCAGGCATTAACCTCACAGCTGGCAGTTTTTTTAAAATAATCCTGAAGAAATAACTTATTTTAAAAATCTCGACAGAATTTTCTTATCGATTGACTTTTCCAATAATTCCTGTCGGTTAGAAGCACTTATGGGAACCAAAAAGTTATTTTCCAAATGAACCTCGTGGTTAGTTAAAGTTACAATGTGGTTTACGTTAATAATGTATTGTTTATGCACTCTGGAGAAAATTTTAGAAGGCAATTGTTTTTCTAAATTTTTTAAGCTCACTAAAATAACATGTTTATCCATACGGGTAAAGAGTTTTGAAAAATCGCCCATACTTTCTATGTAAATCACATCATTGTATTTCAGCTTTGTTATGCCTTTAGTCTCTCTGAAAAAGAAATAATCGTCATCTGTTTTATCATCAATGTTTAAATTTTCTACAGGGAGTTTATTTACCTGTTTCCTTAACTCAATATATTCTATTGCTTTGTTGGTGGCCTTTAATATACGTTCAAAAGTTGCAGGCTTAACAATAAAATCCAGCGCATCCAGGTTAAAGCTTTCGGCTGCGTATTCGCTAAATGAAGTAATAAAGATAAATAACGGTTGTTTTTTTAAACTCTTTAATAAATCCATACCAGAAAGTTCTGGCATATCAATATCAGAATAAACAATATCTATGGAGGTGGTTGATAAAATTTGCGAGGCCTCTATGCCATTACTACAAACAGCAACAATATTTAATGATGGAATTTTTTTCAGATGCATTTCTACGGCATCTCTTTCAATTTCATTATCATCAACAATTAAACAGCTGTACGTCATTTAGATATTAGGATATGTAAATTTATTTATAGAACAGTATTTCCAGTTAAAGTTACATTAAAAATGGATTATAATATAATTTGGCTAGTGCGCTGTTAAAAACGTAAAGTTAACTTTATTTTTGGTGTTTTTTTTCTCCTGTATATAATTTCTCTCCAGCTTTTATAGGCAATTGTAAGTCGTTTTCTTCTGGTGGTACGGGGCAGCGGTAGCCTTCACTGTAGGCACAGTAGGGGTTATAGGCTTTATTAAAATCGATTTCGATATGATTATCCACAATTTCTTTTGTATCCAGATCAATGTACCTGCCGCCGCCATAAGTCTCCTTATTGTTGGTTTCATCTGTAAATGGCAAAAACAGGTGGTTTTTATAAATTGGGTTATTAGCTAAAGAAACACTTTTATACAAGGTCATTTGTATTTTCTCGTGATGGAGAACGAAGTTTACATGAGCATATTTATAGTAATCGCTGCTGGAGCCATTAAACGTAGGCATTTTGAAAACTTTTTCGTTCTTTAATAGTTCTATCTCGGCTGAAAGCCTATAAGTGCTATCTGCATCATAAAAACGAAGGTTTTGCAGGTCATTTTTCTTAAGCGGCGATCTTTCGTCTTTAATGAAATCCTGTTTATAAGCTTCCCGGTGTTTTGCAATCTGTTCAGCGTAACTTTGAGCAAAGCTATTTATACTGAACAATAGCAATACGAAGGTGATGGTTTTCATTTGCGGAATATTAAATAACACTGGCTTTGTTCCTTAAAAACTGATCAGCTAAAACCAGTGCAGCCATGGCTTCAACAATGACTACTGCTCGAGGTACCACACAAGGGTCATGCCGGCCTTTGCCTTTGATCTCTGAAGCTTCGCCAGCTGCATTGATGGTTTGTTGGTTATGCATAATGGTTGCTACAGGTTTAAACGCTACCTTAAAGGTAATATCCATTCCGTTAGAAATACCGCCTAAAATGCCGCCTGCATAATTGGTAGTGGTTTTAAATACTTTCGAATCTGCGGCTTTTGGTTGCGGGATATCATTGTGCTGCGATCCGCGTAATTCGCTTCCGGCAAAACCAGAGCCATATTCGAAACCATGAACGGCATTAATGCTGAGCATGGCTTTGCCTAAATCTGCATGCAGTTTGTCGAAAACAGGTTCGCCAAGTCCTGCAGGACAGCCTTTTATTATACAGCCTATTTTTCCGCCAACGGTATCGCCATCTTTTCTAACCGAATCGATAAATTCGATCATTTCATGAGCGGTTGCCGGATCCGCACAGCGCACCATATTTTCTTCTCTGATTTGCAATAAGGCAGATAAATCATTGCTTTCTAAATTCGGCGCTTCAATCGTTCCTACTGAGGTTACATGAGCGAAAATTTCGATACCCTGTTGCTTTAAAAACAATTTTGCAATGGCTCCGGCTGCTACACGGGCTGCAGTTTCACGTGCAGAAGAACGCCCTCCGCCCCGGTGATCGCGGATTCCATACTTTGCATCGTAAACATAATCGGCATGGCTAGGACGGTAAACATCAACATTATGTCCATAATCTTTTGAACGCTGATCTTCATTCGGGATTAACAGGGCAATCGGTGTCCCGGTACTTTTTCCTTCAAATACACCCGATAAAATCTGAACGGTATCGCTCTCTTTTCTTTGCGTGGTGATTTTGGATTGGCCTGGTTTACGTTTGTCCAGTTCTGACTGGATAAAATCCAGATCAATATTCAATTGTGCCGGACAGCCGTCGATAATTACACCAATAGCCACGCCGTGAGATTCGCCAAAGGTTGTGATGCGAAAAAGTTGTCCGAATGAGTTGCCTGCCATATTTATTAGATAAGAAAAGGTAGATAGGAGATTTGAGAAGGACCAATTCGTATCTAAACTTCAGTTTTTAAATTATTAGGGGTTAGATTTGAGAAGTTTTCGCCCTCAAAATTTTCTCAAATCTGGTTAGCTTGTTATTTATTTGTCTTAATTAATCTGATGTCTCCACAACGATTTATTCTCTTCAAATCTGATGTCTCACATCTGGTATCTCAAATCTCTTTCACCTCAAACCCCGCTTTTTTCAAATCTTCCCAGTAATATGGATAAGATTTTTCTACTACCTGCATTTCTTCAATTTCAACTTCTTTGATCAACAATGCAAGTGGCGCAAACGCCATGGCCATACGGTGGTCTTCGTAGGTTGCAATGGTAATTTTATCCGGGAAATGAAGATTGTCGGTATTCAGCGTATAAATCAGGTTATTTTCAGTTAGCGTAACGCCTATCTTGGCCAATTCGTTCTGAAGGGCTGCAATACGGTCTGTTTCTTTAATTTTTAAGGTTTCTAAACCTGTAAAAGCCATGTTTTTACCTAAAGCTGCAGCAATAACGATAATTGTTTGTGCTAAATCCGGACAGGTTTTTAAGTCTAAAACTTGCTTTGTATCTAGAGAAAGGCCTAAGTTGCTAATCGCAATTCCATTATCAGTTTTGCTGGTGGCAATACCAAAAATCTTCATGATATTTTTAATCTGACTATCGCCCTGTAAACTTTTTTCCTTTAAGGCAGGTAGACTAATTTCTGCTTCATCAGCTAAAGCTGCAATGCTATACCAGTAAGACGCTGCACTCCAATCGGGTTCAACAACTAAGGTACCTGGTTTAAAAGCCTGTGGTTCGATGGAAATGGAATTCCCATTCCAATGATGCTCGATGCCAACTTCTGCAAGCATATCTAAGGTCATATCCACATATGGTTTTGAGGTAAGCTCGCCCTCAATTTCCAAAGTTAAACCTTGAGGCAGGATAGGGGCAATCATCAGCAAGGCCGAAATATATTGACTGCTGATATCGCCTTTTATTTTAACTTCGGCAGTTTTTTGATTTAACGGACCATTAATATTCAATGGCGGGAAACCTTCTGCTTCTGCATAAGAAATATCAGCGCCTATGGTTTTTAATGCTTCAGCCAGAATACCGATCGGGCGTTGTTTCATACGCTCGGTTCCGGTAAGTAAGAAATTCCCGTTCTTGGCGGAAAGATAAGCCGATAAGAATCGCATAGCGGTTCCTGCAGGGCCAACGTCAACCAGTTCGGAGTTTGCAGTTTTCAGTTTGGAGTCTGCTCCCAACTCACTATTATCAATTCCCAACTTGTTTAGGATGCCATTTAAGGTTACCGTATCAGCTGCATTCGATAAATTATCTACTTTAACCAACTTCTTGCTCAAAGCGCTAATAATCAGTGCCCTGTTGCATTCGCTTTTCGAGCCTGTTAATTGGATTTCCGTATTAATATTCTTGGTTCCATTAAAAGAAACTAAGGCATTTTTAGACATTTTTATTCTGTTTTATGCTTAGATGTATTGTCAGATGGTAACATCTGACAATACATCTATTTGTTTTTTAATATCATATTGAGTTGTCAAAACTATCATAAGTCCTTCAACAGGCTCAGGATGACAATATTGGTAGACTTGGCTTTGAGCCTTAGTCTTTCAGCTTTAACCTCAACTACGCTTTAACCTCGTTATGTTGTTCTGCAGCAATACCTTTTTCAGCTTTGCCCGCATTCATAATTTCAGTTTGCTTACGGATGGATTCACCGTGCATCAATTCTAAGAATTTCTCTGTAAAGTTTAAATCTAATTTTAAAGCTTTTGCAAAAGCATGCCCTTTTTTAATGATGGCATCCCAACGGTTAACCTGTAAGATCGTTACCTGGTTATCACGCTTAAATTCACCAATTTTCTCTACAATAGCCATACGCTCACCTAATTTCTGTAATAAGATATCATCAATTTTATCGATTGACTTACGTAGTTCAGCTAATTTGTCGGCAGATGCTTCGTTTGGTGCCTCTGGTTCACGTACAGTTAAACGCTCTACCAATTCTGCTAAAGCAGCTGGTGTAACTTGTTGTTTGGCATCTGTCCAGGCCACTGAAGGGTCTACGTGAGATTCGATCATTAAACCTTGCATATCTAAATCTAACGCTTTTTGAGCAACGTAAGGGATTAATTCACGGTTACCGCAAATATGGCTTGGATCGTTGATGATTGGAAGTTCAGGGCATAAAGTTTTTAACTGGATCGCCATTTCCCACATCGGCTCGTTACGGAAAGAACTTTTTTCGAATGATGAGAAACCGCGGTGGATAGCACCTATTTTAGTAATGCCCGCACCGTTGATCCGCTCAATTGCACCAATCCATAACTGTAAATCCGGATTAACCGGGTTTTTGATCAATACCGGAACATCATGGCCTTTTAAAGCATCAGCAATTTCCTGAACAGTGAATGGATTAACCGTAGAACGTGCACCGATCCATAGGATATCGACACCAGCTGCTAAAGCCTCTTCAACATGTTTTGCATTTGCAACCTCTACAGCTGTTGGTAAACCGGTTTCTGCTTTTGCGCGTTTTAACCATTCTAAACCAATACTTCCGATTCCTTCAAATTCTCCCGGACGGGTACGTGGTTTCCAGATACCTGCGCGCAATACCGATACTTTACCGGTAGCGGCTAATAAATGCGCTGTAGTTAATAATTGTTCTTCAGTTTCTGCACTGCAGGGACCAGAAATGATTAATGGTTCGTTGTTTACGTTTAACCAGGTGTTTAAAGGCTGAATGTTTAAATTAAGTTTCATGATGATGGGTTGTTAAAGTCCTTAGTCCGCAGTCGGAAGTCCAGAGTTATATTTTAATTATTTTATTATTATTAGTTTAAATGTTCTACTATTTGTCTTCGAGCTCCCGACTTATTTATACTTTATCGTTCTTTTGATATTCTCCTAATATGTTAAAGTTCGATGTATATTTTAATGCCTTTCTAATGGCCTTATCGTATTTTTCGGTACTTGGCCACTCTAAGTCTACGTAAAAGTAATATTCGTTTCTTTTACCTAAAACAGGCATAGATTGTATTTTTGTTAAGCTTACCTCTTGTTCTGCGAAAATATTTAACACGGTTGCCAATGAACCGGCCTTGTGGCCAACCTGAAAGCAAATGGAGGCTTTGTTTATTTTTTTGCCTTCGTCTGTTTTGTCTTTTTTAAGGATCAGGAAACGGGTATAGTTTTTCTTGTTCGATTCTACACGGCGTTCTAAAATGTTTAAGCCGTAAAGTTCTGCAGCTAAACTGTTTGCAATAGCCATGGTATCGGTTAATTGTTCTTCCTGGATCCGTTTTGCACAGGCTGCCGTATCGTTGCTTTCTACAATTTTAATGTGTGGATAATCATAAAAGAAATCGATACACTGACGGATGGCGATAGGATGTGAGGTGACTACTTTTATATCTTCAAACTTTACGCCGGGTAACGCCATTAAGTGCAATTGGATAGGTAAGTAAACCTCGCCCACAACTGAAAAACCAAAATCCCTGATCAGTGTATAGTTTGGCAATAAACTGCCGGCGATAGAGTTTTCGATAGCCATGACTACGAAATCAGCCTCGTTTTTTTCCAGCTTGTCGCAAGTCTCTTTAAAAGAATTACACTCAACAGTTTCAATGTCTTTACCAAAAAATTTGTACGCAGCTTCTTCGTGAAAAGATGCTTTAATACCCTGAATTGCTACTCGTTTTGTCGTTTCCATTTTTGCGTTAAAACAAAAAAGTCCCGGCTGTTTGCCGGGACTTTTTTATACATTTTAATATTGTTATATATCTTTTTGCATATTAGCCCCGGCTCTCACTAAAATAGTAAAAGTAACCAAAGTAATATGTGTTTGTGTTTTGCATTTCTTTTTTTGTTGAGCCAAATGTAATAACAAAATTTAATTTGTCAATATGAAATTGAAAATATTTTTAATAAAATTTAATTTTGTTAGAAATGGGCTGGTTTATGGATTGGTCTTTTGTAGCTTAAAATAGGGTAAAAGCAGATTTCTATTTGATAGAAGCTTTAGTAGTTTTATAAACTATCAATTATTTTCTGAATATCTTTTTTTGTAATGGTAGCTTCCTCTGATTTGTCATAGATATAAATCATATTGATCTCATCTTCATTTTGTAAATAGGTGATTACTCTATATCCACCACTTTTTCCTTTTCCCTTGCTTTTAACAGCCATTCTTATTTTGAAAATGTTGTTTCCTAAAGGTGTGCCTGTATAGGGGTTTTCTAGTAATATCGATTCTAATTGAGATAGATCGCTAATTAATGATAAGTGTTTCTTTTTTAATTGCTTAGCTTTTTTTATAAAAATGGGAGAATATAGTATTTTAATTTCAGCCATTATATATCATTTAGAGAGAGCGGGGCAATTTTACCCTCTTTAATATCTTTAGCTTCTTTTATTCCTTGTTTTATACCATTAAGCAAATTCTCTTTCTTCGAAGATTGGATTACTTTGCCGTTAATTCTTTTAATTACTTCTAAAAGAAATTCAGTGTCGTTATCTTTAACTTGTATGGTTAACGTTGTCATCGTATAAAAGTTTATATCAAAAATACAAATTATATCTTAAATAGGTAATGAGCGGTGTGTAAAAGGGGCTGTAAAATCTAAAATATATACGTTTAGAGGATTAATATTCCCGACCGCTCAGGAACCAAAATATTTTTAGCACACAAAAACTTCATCACTGTTAATCTGTGTACATCTTTGATTGAAAATTAAATAAGATATTAACAAAAAATGGTCTGTAGGACACAGACCATTAGCTTAAACAAATTAATATTTTTTATCCTGTAGAACTTAGTTCTCCCCGATCGTTAAGTCCTTTTACTTTTTGGTGTTGCAGTTCTTCGTATTTCATCTTTTCCTCCTCAAGTAATTCCTGCTGCATAATTTTAGCAATTTTAGTACTTCCGTCATGGCTCCATCCTGGTGGATTGAAAATGTATTTCACTTTATCCATAAAGGTCGGGGCCTTTTTTACGTCTGCTGTTAAAGCAATAAATTCATGGAAAATAATGTTTACCGGTCCGGTATCGGTAGGTTGGGTGGTTAATCCATATTTAACTTTATCCTCTGGTAATTCGGCCTGGAAGGTTCCAAACCATCTGTCCCAAAGAATTAATACCATGCCCATATTTTTATCAAGGTAGCGCACATTGCTGGCATGGTGTACCCGGTGATGAGATGGCGTTACAAAAATATACTCATACCATTTTGGGAATTTAATATTGTATTGGGTATGAACCAGGTTACCATAGATTTGGGTAACCAAATAGGCAAAAAGAATATCAACCGCTGTAAAGCCCATAAATGCCAGTGGAAGATAAAAGAAAACCCTGTACAAAGGCTCAAAAACAGTTGAACGGAAACCGGTGGTTAAGTTAAAGTGTTCAGAGGAGTGATGTGTGACATGCATGGCCCAGAAAAAGCGTACGTAATGCCCAACGGTGTGTAAAAACCAGTATAAAAAATCCTGCGCCAAAATAAGCACAATCCAATAGACCCAAACATTAGAAATCTGGAACAATCGAAACTGGTAGCAGTAAGCCAATAAGAAAAAAGTAAACGTTTTGGTACCTAAATTAATCACAACGGCTGCTGTCATCAGGTAGATGTTCGTCCAGGTATCGCGTTTGGTATATAATTTTCTGTCATGCTGGTAGCTAAAATACATTTCAACCAGGGTTAAAACGATGACGAAGCTAAATAGCCCGATAACAGAAATATCACTTCCGGTATATTTCATTTTATAAACTGTTATAATAATCTAAACTGCTTAAAATATCTGTTGTACTTACACGGCAGTTAAACGTGCATTTACCTATGCGTTCTAAAAGTGAGAAAAGGATGTTTCCATCTTCGTTCTTTTTGTCACTTTTCATCAATTCCAAGAGGGTGTTGTAGATTTCTTTTTTGATGTGATATTTAGGATATAACGATAAGATATATCTGCTGATATCTTCCAATTCTTCTGTACTGAGCGTACTGTTATTGATTGAAAGTGCTGCCTCACATACAAAACCAATGGCAATAGCTTCACCGTGTGTTAAGGGATTTTCGTCATTTGCCAAAGAATAACCTTCAATGGCATGACCAATGGTATGCCCGAAGTTTAAAATCTTACGCAGGTTTTTCTCGTGTGGATCGATGGTGACCACCTCATTTTTAATTTCAACTGAGCGGTAAATATCTGCCGCCGCTGGTGTTAAATAATCGCTTGCTTTTAATTTCTCGTAATAAGGTTTGTCGTAAATTAAACCATGTTTAATCATTTCGGCAAAACCCGATAAAAGTTCGCGTTCTGGCAGCGTTTTTAAAAACGCAGTTTCGATAAAAACCATTTGTGGCAGGGTAAATGTTCCAACCATGTTTTTTACATTGTCGATATCAATTCCCGTTTTACCGCCAACCGAAGCATCAACCTGCGAAAGGAGGGTAGTAGGGATATTAATAAAATCTATTCCGCGTTTATAAGTAGAAGCAATAAAACCACCCATATCGGTAATTACACCTCCGCCCAGGTTAATCATCAGGCTTTTACGGTCGGCTTCAAAATCCAATAAGGTTTTCCAGATTCCGATACAGAAATCGATGTTTTTGTTTTCTTCGCCTGCTGAAGTTTCGATCAGGTCGAATTCAGAAAAATCTAAAATTGATTGAAAAAGCGGTAAGCATATTTCACTCGTATGTTCATCAGCCAATACAAAAATTTTGCTGTATTTGTTGCTGGCTAAAAGTACTTTTAAAGCGGCTAAATTGCTTTCGAAATAAAGGGTATGGCCTGCGCTGCTAAGTGGTTCCATTAAATAATTTCTATTTTATTTTCGCCAAAAGTAATAATATCACCAACCCGAACCTTATAGCGCTTGCGGAATTCAACCTCGCCGTTGGTTTTTACTAAACCATCTTCAACAACGGTTTGGGCATCACCGCCACTGCCAACCAATCCGCTTGCTTTTAACAGTTGGATCAATGGAATAAATTCGCCCTCTAATTTGAATTGTATCATTTTATGCAAAAATACGATTATTTAGAGGTTTTTAGTTTTAACAACCAATGCTTTTTATAATTTTGCATCAATCTGACTTATTATATCGTAAAAAATGGATTTATCCACCAAGAAACAGCCTAATTTCGATAACACGGAAATTGCTTTCCGTCAAAAATCTAATCATGAGCTGAAAAAGGCATACTGGCTTTTTAAAATGATCGGAAATAATTTTCTGACCAAAGTTGGTCCGGCTATTACCAACTTCTTTTTAAATATCGGTTTGCCGATTCAGGGCGCTATCAAAGTAACCATCTTTCAGCAGTTTTGTGGCGGCGAAACCATTGCAGAATGTAATAAAGCCATTGAGCAATTAGCTAAAGGCGGGGTAGGTACCATTTTAGATTATTCTGTAGAGGGAGAAGAAGAAGAGCAGGTGTTTGACGAAACCTGTGCCGAAATTATCCGCACCATTGTACGTGCCGATGGCGATGCCAAAATTCCGATTACGGTTTTCAAAATAACGGGTATAGGCCGTTTTGCATTATTACAGAAGCTGGATGCCAAAGAAACTTTAACTGCAGCAGAACTGACAGAGTATGAAAAAGTGAAACTGCGTTGCGAAATGATCTGTAAAACAGCTTATGATAAAGCGGTGCCCATTATGATTGATGCTGAAGAAACCTGGATTCAGGATACCATTGATGAGTTGGCTTTGGATATGATGCGTAAATTTAACCGTGAGCGGATTATCGTCTATAATACTTACCAGATGTACCGCCATGATAAGCTGGCAGATATGAAAGCTGACCATTTAATTGCCAAAGCTGATGGCTTTATTCTAGGCGTAAAAATGGTACGTGGTGCTTACATGGAAAAAGAACGTAAACGTGCCGCGGAAATGGGCTATACTTCGCCTATTCAACCGGATAAAGCAGCTTCAGACCGTGATTACAACGAATCTTTACGCTATTGTGTTGATCATATTGAAGATATTGCCATTGTTGCCGGAACGCATAATGAAGATAGCAGCCGTTTATTGACTTACCTTTTGGATGAAAAAAATATCACGCACAATCATCCTCATGTATACTTTGCCCAGTTATTGGGTATGAGCGATAACTTAAGTTTTAATCTTGCCGATTCGAATTATAACGTGGCAAAATATGTTCCTTACGGACCGATTAAAGCCGTAATGCCTTATCTGTTCAGAAGAGCACAGGAAAATACTTCGGTGGCAGGGCAAACAGGCCGTGAGTTAGGTTTGATTGAAAGGGAATTGAAAAGAAGGAAGCTGTAGTTCAGTTTTCAGTTAGCAGTATTCAGTTTTCAGTTCACAGTTGGTGGTTTTCAGTTAACAGCGTCGTCATTTCGAGCGGAGTACAACGTAGTCGAGAAATCTATATCTAGCAGATCTCTCCATTTCGCTGCGCTTCAGTCGAGAAGACGATTTTTCGTTTTGTATCGTCATGCTGAATCTATTTCAGCATCTTTCATGTATTATGTTTTTCGTTGTTTTTTTGGAAATGAGTGTGCAGTAACCCTTCGGAACATGCAGCCTCGCTTTGCGCTGTATCCCCAATGAAGGATTGGGGGATGCCGCTTCATCCAATAATTATCGGATCGAGTTTAAATGGAAAGGTAGTTTTAAACTACTAAAAACTATTTTTTCACTGCAAAAGATTGTTTGCCGGATAAAAGATCGTAGAACAGGATAAAATCGCTAACTAAGCTATAACCCGGATACTGAAAAGTAGCCGGTTTGTTTTTCTCAAAAAAGAAGTGGCCAACCCATGCAAAGCCATAGCCCAGTACCGGTATAGTCAGAAAAAAATGCCAGTTGTGAAAAAGGAATCCGGTAAAGAAAGCCAGGCAAACCAAGCCCGTACCGATAAAATGTAAAACACGCGATGTGGTATTATGATGTTCTGATAAATAAAATGGGTAGAACTCTTTTAGCGACTTATACTTTTTTTCTGACATCTGCTAATTTACAAAATTCCGTTCGCTTTTAGGAAGGCACCCAACTGTGCCGGTTTTTCGGTCATTAACAATGCGTTTAATCCCACTTTTTTAGCGCCTTCAATATGTTGTGGACTATCATCGATAAATAGGGTTTCAGCAGGATTTAGGTTGTTTTCTTTTAACACCTGCTCAAAAATATTGGTGTTGGGTTTACGCAGTTTCATGTGTTGCGAGAAATAAGCTTTCTCAAAATAGGCATCGTAATCATTAATCTGGAAGGTCGCTTTCAGGTAATTGATAATCCAATCGTAGTGGATTTCGTTGTTGTTGCTCAACAAAAAAGTACGGTATTTTTCTTTTACTTCCAGTAGTAAATCATGGTTTTCCTGTATGGTTCCAATTAACAGGCTGTTCCATGCGTCATCAATCTGTTCGTCAGTTAATTCAGGTTTGCCTGCGGCATTTCTAATTCCTTCCCTAAATTCGGATGGTGAAATGGCACCGGTTTCAAAATCATCAAATAATTGGTTATGCGCTTTGTGCGCAAAGAAATTTTCGATATCAGTAATGCCCAGTTTTTGAAAAGAAGCCTGAGCAATTTTGAAATCGATATCAAATATTACGTTTCCGTAATCGAAAATTATATTTTTAATGTTTTGCATGGAATTCATCCGTATTTGCTGCAAAGATATCAATGATGGATATTAAATCATGTTTTTTTTAAATAAAATGAGGTTTTGCAAGCCGAGATGCGCTTCTTGATGTTATGTTGGCCTGTCCAAAACCTAGGTAAGATGCTTTAGAAGTCCTTCGATAAGCTATCATTGACAGAATCCACCAGTTCGGTCGTCATCCGATAGCTATCGGATCTCGCGCATGCGGGAATCTTAATGCACGTTTTAAGGTTCCCATCCGTATAGTCATCGGATCAAGTGGGAATGACGATTCTTGATGGATATTACCTAATAAATTTTATCTGTCAATCATATTGATTTTTATATTATAAATTATTGCTCAGGATTGATGACGTATTATTTATGATTAACTTAATTGACATTGAATTCCCGTGTAAGCCGGAATCCAATGTCAAAATCCTTTACTTAGGCTCTACAGTAATCGATTGGATTATGGTCCGCTTTTTCTTATCACCCGTTTTTAGCGTTTTAAATACGAAATAGATATCATGTTGTTTTCCATCCGAAATTATTTGGATGGGTACAGCTTTTCTAAAGGTAGACTTTCCAATCATGATCCCTTTACTATCGTCCAATCTGATTTCGATTTCTCCATCCGATTCAGGGTCAAGGTTCCGGAATGAATAGCTAAAACCTGAAATATCTGTTAAATCCACATTTTTGATGGCTATCCAACCGTTGTCTTTGGTGAGAATGAGTTTTTCGCCACCATAAATGTCTTTACGTTCAAAACCTTCAAAGTCTTTAATGTCATCAGCATCAATGATATTGCTTTTCAGGTTGATTACGTTTGTAGTGGTTAAAGGTTTTAATCCTGCAGCTCCTGCGTCGGTATAGGTTGCTTTTAACGTAAATACCGTTTTCTTTTTATCTGCAGCTGTTGCAGGAACAATTTTTCCTAAAGTCGGCAGTGAGGCTTTAACGGCCTCTTTGTTGCCCAAAGTCATAATCCATTCGGTAATTTTTTTCACTTCAGCTTCTTTCATTGCAGGGTGTGCAGGCATTGGTACTTCACCCCAAACGCCATGGCTACCACCAATTACTTTCGAGGCCAGGTAATCAACTGCTTTACTATCGTTCTTGTATTTTGCTGCAATTTTATCGAAAGCAGGGCCGATGGAAACTGCTGATTCTTTGTGGCAGGTGCTACAATCAGATTTCAGCATAAGCGCTTTGCCAACCAGCGTTTGTGCCGCCTGCTGATGCCCCAATTGTGCCCCAGCTAAATCGGTCCCTTCTGTATAAGTATTTGAGATGTAGATGCGGTTCGTATTTACTTTCGCACCTTTATCACTCACTAACACTTTATAATCAATTGTTTTATTAGGGAAATAAAAGCTCTTGTTACCGCTTAAGTTAATGGCTACAGTTGGGTGTTCGTTTCCTGCATAAACAGGTATCACCTGGCTTTTTGCCGAAGCTTTGCTATTATCTATCACGGTAACACTTACCGGATATTCTCCCTTTTTAGTAAAAGTATAAGTTAATGTTGGCGTATTGGTAGTTTTGGTAATTCCTTTCCCTAAATTCCATACATATTTTAACGGGCCACCATCTGGATCTTTAGCGATAACAGTTGCCATCATTTTATAAGGTAGTAAACCACTGGGTTTCGCAATACTAAGGCGTTCAATAGCCGGAGGACGATTGCCTTTCAGATAATCAATTCTGGTAATTGCAGCATCAGGGTTTTTGCTAAACCAGCCTTTGCCATATTCCAGGACATATATTTTTCCATCTGGTCCCAATTCCATATCAATAGGTGCGGCTAAAGAAACGTTAGCCATAAATGGCTCCATACTGACGTAATCTCCCTGGGCATTCATTGTTACCGCTTTAACCCATCCACGTACCCATTCATAAATAATCAGCTTTCCGTTATAATAAGTAGGGTAAGGTGAGTTCGCTGTGGCATAATATACCGGGCCAGCCATGGCGGTACGGCCGCCTGCACCCACTTGTGGAAACTCTTTTGATTCGCCATAAGGATACCAGATATAGGCTGGTTGTGCAGGTGGAAGTTTTTCTAAACCCGTATTGTTTGGTGAGTTATTTATCGGCGATTGAGGATCGAATGCATTCCCGTTTTCGCCATTGGTATAATCGTAGGCTTTGTAAGGGTAATTATTACCGATAAATAGGGGCCAGCCAAAATTACCTGCCTTACGGGCCTGGTTCATCTCATCGTAACCTCTCGGGCCCCTTAGCGGATCATCGTTAGTGGCATCGGGACCAACTTCGCCCCAGTATAAAAAGTTGGTTTTCTGATCGACCGAAATACGGTAAGGGTTTCTGTTACCCATTACATAAATTTCAGGTCTCGTTTTCGGATTGTCTTTAGGGAAAAGGTTGCCTTCCGGTATACTATAGGTACCATCTTCATTCACCTTAATCCTGAGTATTTTTCCCCTTAAATCGTTGGTGTTACCAGCTGATCTCCTGGAGTCGTATTGTTCAAATCCCTTCCTGTTATCTAACGGGGCATAACCTTTATTTACATATTGTTGTTTTGGTGCATCAAATGGGGTAGAATTATCACCTGTTGATACATAGAGCAGGTTATCTGATCCAAAAGCAATGGAACCGCCGGTATGGCAGCATATTTCGCGCTGAGAATAGAATTCGAGCACAATTTTTTCTGATTCTTTAACAATCTGATCGTTAACCAACTTAAATCTCGAAAGTCGGTTGACAGATTTGTCAAACGGACTATAAAAAAGATAAATGTATTTATTTACAGCAAATTTTGGGTCTGCGGCCATGCCCAATAAACCTTCTTCTGCATTTACATTCGGGGTATTGGTTTTGAAATAAACATCAAGTTTACCAGCTTCTTTAATTTTTTTTGTCTGGTTTTTATAAATCAACACTTCGCCCCTGCGCTGGGCAACCAAAATATCCAGATTTGGGAGTATGGTCATTTCGGTAGGCTCTGTAAATTCTCCCTGTGCAAGGGTAACTTTAACAAAGCGGTCCTGGTCTGGCGTATCTATTTTATGTTTTGGAAAGAAATCGAAAGCTTTGCTTTCATAAACTTTCTTGTTTAGTGTAGTTGCCGATATCAATATAAGTGCAATGGCAGATAGCAAGAGGGTAAAGGTCGTTTTCATTTATTTGGTTGAAGATTTTTAATAAATATAGGATATACTTTTATTGCCTGTAGTATTGTATCAAAATTTATGCGAAGCCAATTAGATTAAATATTAGTGAAATTTTGAAAATATACCTATTAGTGTTTCTATTTTAATTTTTAATTGTTTAGTATTCAGTTATTTGTTGTTTAAGTGTTCTTTTTAGTATCTGCAGAAGCAGGTTAATTAAATTTCAGGAATCGTACAACCAAAGGTTGTTTTTGAAATTATTTTATGTCAGTCTATTGTCATTGTGATTTTAATCTGTACATTACGTGATGAACGATAAAGTAAATTTGATTCTTGGAATAGTTTTCCTGTTAGGTGGTCTTAGTGTTTTTTTTGTGATTTTTAGTGGGAAAAAGAGTTAATCTATTCTAAAGAATATCTTTCTCCTTTTATAAGTCGTTAAATTCTGTGCCCAGGTAATTGGATTCATTTTCTGCAATGCAGTATCCTATAAAATACAGGATTACTGAATTTGCTATAGTGAACACTCACGGCCTTTGTTATGACATTGTCGGCGCTCGCTTGACATGTTTATTGCTAAATCCTCATCATTTATTGCCTGATCTATTAATCGGGTAAAGAAATCTATTTATTGGCTAAACCTTTTTTGCTTTTTGTATGTTTATGGATTAAATTCTAAATAAAAATGCAGGGAACAGTAAAATTTTATAATGAATCTAAGGGATTTGGTTTCATCATAACAGAAGATGGAGAAGAAATTTTTGTTCACGTTACTGGCTTAGCTGATAAAATAAGTCAGCATGATCGGGTAGAATTTGAGGTGTCGCAAGGGAAAAAAGGTGCTAATGCAGTTAATGTTAAAAAGATTCAGTAATTCGATGAGATTAGGTACAGTAAAGTTTTATAATCCGGAAGAAGGGATGGGTACTATTATACCATCAAATGGCGGTAGAGAATTGAGCGTTTTTGCCCATGGTGTGGTTGACCCCATAAAAACCAGTAACATTGTTCAGTTTGATATTGAATTTACACCGCATGGCATCGAAGCCACAAAGGTAATTGTGTTATCTGCCTAGGTAGCATTAAAGAATATCTTTATTCTATTTTTAAGGTATTGTGATCTAATGACAAGCAGTTTCAGAGGCTTATTAGTGATGATGTCGAAGGAAATGGTTTAGGAATAGCGCATCCCAAAGAAAAAGTGCTCCCACTAAACCACGTAATAATCACACATAGTTTAACTTTCATAGCTAAAAATTAATTGCTCGTTATAATAATTTATTTTAGCAACTTGTAACCAAACCAGGTAAATTTGGTCTTACGGTTGTTTATCCTTAAATTTTTATGATCCAGCTAGAGCCAATTAAAGGTTTTTTTCGGAGAGAGCGTGCGTTACAGGCCATATATCCCATGCGCATGCTGATTATACGTGAGGGAAAAGGCTTTTTATGTATGAATTCTGGCGATTATGCCCTGTTAAATGGTCGGATTTTTTTTATTCCGGAAGAAGGTTTGGTTAGGTTAGATGGCGAAATAACTTCAGGCTTTTGGCTGAGCTTCAGTAGTTTGTTGTATGCAGAATTTTTATTGCAGCATTTAGATCCCCAGGCTAAAAATCTCTTTTTAAATTTATCTTTCCGGGATCTCGATCCACAAAAATCAATTAAAACTTATAGTTTACTCGATCAGTTGAAAAAAGAAATTGATCATAAAAGAGATATGTCTTTTTTAGCACAATATTTATCGCTTTTTTTGGGTTTTACGGCTGGTTTAGATGGCTATCTTGCGGCATTAACTTTAGATGATTTACAGCAGGTATTAAGATTTCGGGCAATTTTAGAACAGTTTTATAAGCAGGAAAGATCCATTCAGTTTTATGCCGAAGGAATGGGCATGAGTCCTGGAAAATTGAATAAATTTTTAGATCGGGTGCTTGGAAAAAGTTTCACTGTGCTCATTAAAGATCGTATTATGCGGGAGGCGGAAGAATTATTGCTTCATAGCGATTACACGATTGATGAAATAGCTAAATTATTGGGTTTTGAACAGACCACAAATTTTAGCACCAGTTTTAAAAGACATAAAGGCGTGTCGGTATTGCAATTTAGCCGTTTAAGCTGAAATGGAAAGAAAAAATTGGTGCGTCTGCCAAAGAAATGTCATCAAGTTGATTTCATCCCTTCTAGAAAACAGCTATTCCAGACCTCACCACATTAATTGTTTCCCGCCTAACGCGTAAAGCTTTGCTCAACTGTATCTATTGTATCAGCCGCACCAATTTTATGTCTGCTAAATTATGAAATCTTCATCTAAAGAAGAAGAAATATTCCTAAATATATTACCTATTTGTATTTTAGTATTTACAATTGTGAATGCGGCTATTTTACAAGGGAGAAACCCTGGATTTAGTTAATTGAAATCTGTTTAAAAAAAAAACTTAGCATTACCAAATATTTTAAAGTTAAGCATTGTGCGTCTGAGCGTAGTTGAAGACTTATTGTGCACATAATAAATTGCAAATAAATACCTGCGAAAAAAGGGAAGAAAGTTAATGTTTTGTATAGGCTGTGCGCTCCCCTTTTAATAAATGTTTTTTAGGAAATGGGCGTGCAGTGTTTCTTGGCAATTTCAGTCCTGCTTTCGCTTATAATCCTCGCTGTGGGCTATTCCGCTCAATCAGGTTTAGGAATAGCGGTTTGTGCATCATTTAACCTGAAAAGTGGAATACTGTATCGGCCAATTTGGCCCTGCTGACATGTCACCCTGCAGCAAGGAGGTAAGAGGCGGCGAAAACGGGAAGAAAGTTAATGTTTTGTACAGACCTTGCGCTCCAAATCTAAATCAGTGTTTTTGCTCTCCTGTCTTCCCGGGAATAAAAGATGCTGCATGTCTTAGATTCCATGCTGTAGCTTTAACCTGTAATTAATTTTCAAACAGATAACCGCTGTAAGCCAATCCTTTGGCCACACTTTTAAAATTATCGCCAGAGTTTAATGGAATGTGCGGAAATTTCGATTTAAATAAATTTTGTACAGCCGATACCATTGATGTTCCTCCGGTTAAAAACAAACAGTCAATATCTGCAGGGTTTATTTTGTATGTTTCCATAAACTGATCCAGATAGGTATCTATTTTATTAATATCTTTTTCGATGATGGAATTATATTGCTCGAGCGAAATGTTTTCATCGATCTCAATTTCCATATTGCTGTAGGCGAAGGTAGAATTAGGTTGGTCAGAAAGTTCAATCTTGGTTTTCTCTATCGATCTGAATAGCGAATAACCCAGGTTATTTTCGATTAAGGTAATCAGGTTCTTGAATTTAGGATCGTTTCCGGAATAATAATAATATTCTTCAATCTCTTTCTGGATTTTTAAACCGTTAAAGAAATTCATTTTATCCCAGGTGCAGATATTTGCAAAAAGCGATTTAGGCACATTTAAAACTTTACCTGGTGTGGCCTCGTACAACGTGTTTTTTCCAAAATAGGGTGTTCCTCTATCCCACATAAATGCCGAGTCCAGACTATCGCCACCAATATAGATGCCGCCAGAAGCAATCATATCATTTTTACGGTCTTTGCTGCCTACCTTATCCGGATCAAGAATAAGGAAGGTGAAATCTGTTGTTCCACCACCCAGATCGGCTACTAAAACACGTTCTTTTTTGGTAATGGTTTTTTCGTAGGCAAAAGCAGCGCCAATCGGTTCAAACTGAAAACGGACATCGGTAAAACCGGCACTTTCTGCTGCCTTTTTTAGCCTGGTTTGCGCCAGGGTGTCTTTCATGGTATTATCATCATCAAAGAAAACCGGTCGACCTATAATAGCCTTGTGGCAGTCTTCGCCAATAATCTCATCCGCTTTCGCTTTTAAATCTTTAAGAATCAAAGTAACCAGATCAGAAGCCGTATACCGTTTATTATGGATCCGTGTTTCGGTAAAAGTAGTTCTGGAGAGGATCTGTTTAATGGATTTGATAAAACGGCCTTTCATGCCGTCGCTTAAATAAGCATCAATTGCTTTTTCGCCAACGATATGGCTTTCGCCATCAACAAAGCTTTTTACTTCTGTAAAATAAATTAATGATGGGATAGAAATTGTATCTACAATTTCCTTCTTTTCTTCATCGTAAATAGATAGTGCCGAATTGGTTGTACCAAAATCGATTCCGTATAAAAACTTGCTCATGGCTTGCTATGCTGTGGTTGGCGGGCTAAAATGGGGTTGCGAAAGTATTAAAAAATTGTTTAAGAACTAAATTTTTTTAAAATAACTCGCTGGTGCCCAAATGGGCATTAACAATGCGGGTAATCTGCTGGCCGAGTTCTTTTGCATTTCCAATGCCTACGCTTTTTAGTGCTGCCAGTTGATCGGTAGTTCTGGGCATTTTTTCGGCAATGGAAAGTAATGCTAAATCAGAAAGTACCGCATAATCCTGCGTGCCGCGTTGCTGCGCAATTGTTTTACGCCATTCGACCAGGTTTTTGTAAACCTGAGGATTGGAAATTTCTTTGGGTTTAATACTCGATTTAACCGGCTTTTTTTCTGGTTGTTTATTGCCTGCAGCGTGTAAGGTACTGATATAATCTTTAATGGAAAATGGACTCCAGGAAATTTTAAATAAAGCCAGCTTGATCTGGAGTGCGTCTTTACAATCTGTTAATACTGTAAGGAGTTTATCAGAATGTGTATCATTATAAAAGTTAATGGCCGTAATTTTTGCCGTTAAGGCAATGAGCTGTTCTAGTTTTGGAACAAAATAAGCTGATGCTTTTTGCAAACGTTCTATAAAAGCAATTTCATCTGCCAGATTTTTATCCGTATCAATTTTCGAAAATTCCTTGGTAATAAAATTTCTGGCTACTTTAAAGATTTCGTGCTGAAAAATCTGGTTTCCCTGTTCGTAAATAGATAAAAAGGCATTCTGCTCATCTTTATCGATTAGTCTGGAACGCCCGAGTTTTTCCCAGTCTTTGGCCATCAGCGAGAAATCCAACAGTTCATGAATCAAGCCCCAGGTGTATTGCTGTGTATAACGGGCTAATAGCTCAGGGCTAGGTTTATCCTGGTGAGCAGCTTTTGTGAAACTGATTACTTTAGCATCGGTAATGATATTTTCAGCAACTACTGGGGATTTCAGGATAAGTCCATCCAAACTTCTGCAACGGCTCAGTGCCACGTAGGCCTGACCGTGGGTAAATGCAGTGCTTACATCTACTATTGCCTGATCAAAAGTTAAACCCTGGCTTTTGTGCACGGTAATGGCCCAGGCCAGTTTAAACGGGTATTGGGAGAACGATCCGGTGCTGGTTTCGTCAATTTTATTTTCCTCATTGCTCAGGCTATATTTAACATTCTGCCAGATTTCTTTTTCTACTTCGATTTCTCCGCCACCATTGGTAAAGGTTACTTTTATCGAGTCCTGGCTAATTGCGGTAATTTTAGCCGCTTTTCCATTATAGAACTGCTTTTTACCTGAAGAATCGTTTTTGATGAAGATAACCTGTGCCCCCAGCTTTAACTGAAGTTTTTCGTCGGTAGGGTAGGCGTCTTTAGGGAAATCGCCATTAACTTCAGCATTGAATTCGAAAACTTCTCCGGGCAATTTCGCTAAACAGCCTTCGTTAATTTCGTTAACCAATTGGTTGTGCGTGGTCAGCGTGATGTAATCATCTTTCCATTCCTGATCTAAAGATAGATCGTAACGTTCATTCAGTTTGGCAAGAAGATCAGCATCGAGGCTATTATCCCGCATCCCGTTCAAAATATCAAGAAATAACGGGTCTGATTGACGGTAAACCTTATCTAAAGTAAACGTAAGCATGGGTGTCGACCTGAAAATCAGGCTATCAAAAAAATAAGGGCTGGAATAATAACTGCCCAGAATATGCCAGGCATCGTGAAAAATAGGCGAGAGCTGGTAAAGATCGCCGATCATCAACACCTGAACGCCACCAAAGGGACGGTTTGAACCTTTAACACGTTTTAAAGTACGGTCAATAAAGTCAATCAGATCAACCCTAACCATACTGATTTCATCAATGATCAATAAATCAAGACAGCGTAAGAGTCTGGTTTTTTCGTCTGAATATTTAAAATTAGTTTCAGCATTTTCATCAACAACCGGAACCAAAGGGCCAAAAGGAATCTGAAAAAAGGAGTGGAGTGTTACGCCACCAGCATTTATGGCTGCAACTGCAGTAGGTGCAACAATGGCGAAATTCTTTTTTGTGGTATCCCTGATTTTTCGCAAGAGGGTAGTTTTGCCCGTTCCGGCTTTACCGGTTAAAAAAACAGGTTGATTGGTGGTGGCTAAAAAATCTAAAAGAAGTTGGTTGTCCGGGTCGGGCGTATTCATATCAATTACAAAATTAATCTATTCGAAATGGATTTGAGGGTAGATGAGCAGGTGTTTTATCCACATTTTTTAATGATAAAGAAGTCCTTGCAAAATGGAAATTAAATTTAAGCGATTGAAAATGAGTTTATATCTGTTCTTTTTATGAAAAAATGCCGAAAACATTTTCCTAATTTCAATTGAAATTTGTAACATTGCACTCGCAAAAAAGGAATACCTTTTTTCGGGCCTATAGCTCAGCTGGTTAGAGTAGAAGACTCATAATCTACAGAGCTATTGAATTGAAAACAAGCATTTTGAGCTTAACTTCAGACCAAACCTTTGAGGGTTTTTCAAAGGTAAAGAAGATGAAGCCAACTCGGAAAAATTGTCTAAATTTGTCTCACGCAGACAGCACATTGAAGCGTAAGGGCCTATAGCTCAGTTGGTTAGAGTAGGAGACTCATAATCTCTTGGTCGCTGGTTCGAGCCCAGCTGGGCCCACTAAAAAACCGTCTTACAAAGAAATTTGAGGACGGTTTTTTTATTTTTTCTGATGCTGATTACCGTCAGCAACTATGCTTTAGGATGCCCCCTAAATGCAGGTTTTACATAATTTTTTGTTTAACTCCACGCAAAACCGTTACAAATACGTTACAGTTTTTTGCGTGCTAATTTCAAGGATTATGGCAACCGTTAGCGCCAAGGTGTTCGAACATCACAAAAAAGCAGATGGCACCTACAATGTAAAAATCTGTGTCCACCACAACAACCAAAGAAGGTACATCGACACAGTTCACTATGTGGTTAAAAAACAATTGACCACAAAAATGAAGATAAAAGACAATTTTGTTGAAGAGCTAATTGACAAGCAAGTTAAAAGCTATCGTAAAGTCATTAGTGAGCTTGGTGAAAAGCTTAACTTCTTTACAGCCGAAACTTTAAAGGACTACCTTTTGGACATCGATTCAGAAGTCGACTTTATTAAATTTTGTAGGGTTCATATTGCACAAAGTGAAAACGATGGTAAATCAGGTACAGCACACAACCATCGTGTTATCCTAAATAGCTTGATTGACTATTTCAAAAGAGAAAGTGTGTCAATAACAGAGATCAACTCTAATATGCTGATTTCTTATGAAAGGTATCTCAAAAGCGACCGAATACTTATAAGACCGAGTGGTCAGAAAGGCTTCGTCAAAGAAATAAAAACTAAGGGTCTTAGTGAAAGTGGATTGTATAATCATATGCGTGACCTACGGACTTTGTTCAATGCTGCCCGAAATAGATACAATAACGAGGACTTGGGAATATATAAAATCAAACATTATCCATTTAAGAAGTACAAAGTTGGTAGCCCACCGCTTACAAAAAAAAGAAACCACTCTTTGGAGCAAATTAAAAAACTAAGGGATTGTACAACTAGACCAGATGGACGTGCAGAAATAGCAAGAGACTTATATATGCTGTCATTTTATTTATGTGGGATAAATGCAGTCGACATTTATGGGTTAACGAACAAAAATATAGTTAACGGTCGAATTGAATACAACAGATCAAAAACACAAGACCAAAGAAAAGATAAAGCCTTTATAAGCATAAAAATTGTGGACGAAGCTAAACCTTTGTTGGAAAAATATATGGAGAAATTGAGCGCTCGCTATGTGAATGTTAATGGTCTTAACAAGTCTTTACAAATGGGGATGAAACAGTTACGCAAGATTGCAGGGCTTTCAGACTTAACACTCTATTGGGCAAGACATAGCTTTGCTACTATCGCGAGAAATACATGTAGAATGAGTCGGGATGATGTCTCTCAAGCGCTCAATCATGTTGACAATGATCACAGGACAACAGATATTTATATTGAAAAAGATTGGGGCATTGTTGATGATGTACAAAGTAATGTTATAAACTCTCTTCGCCGAATGGACAAAAAATACTTAGATAAACCAAGAACAAAAACTAATATAAAAAAGGCTGCCTAATATTAATACCAGCACAGCTTCATTGAAAGTTGTGCTGGTTTCTATTTGATTAAAACTGTAAATTAGAAAAACATGAAAAACTTAATATTATTTTTCCTGACCTGCATTATAGGAACTGGCGCATTATTGGCCGGTACAAATATGAAAAATCCTCTTCCAGCATTTATTGTCGGATTTGCGGTTTGGATACTTTTCATCTATAGGATGGCAAGAAAATAGTATCCCAGAATATTAACTTTATATATTAGAAATCTAAACTAATAAGCAATTTATGATTGTCAAAAATCGGAGCTAATAAGATTTATTTAGGCAAGTCTCTATTTGCAGCTTCACTTTTTAGCAGTCGCTCATAAAGTTCAACCACCTTATCTAACGGATTAAAAGTGCATTGATAAACATAGCCAAGTGGCCCATTATTTACACTTGTATCGTGAAAAGTATTGCTAAAAAAATTATTTACAGTCTTTTCATCGTATTTTTCGATCATTTCGGGAGTAACGTTTAATATTTCTGCAACCTGCTTTAGTAAGTCCTCTTCAATACTTTCCCTACCTTCCAACAACGAGACTTTGCTTTGATTCCACTCGCCACCTAACTCAATAGCCAAGGTTTCTTGCTTAATTCCTTTAATCTCCCTAATACGTTTGATATTTTGTCCAATGTGAACATTGTTTGTATTGTCAGTAGTTTCCATTTTGCAAATTTAACTTTTCTTCAGTGACTAATGTAAGGCTAATCCCAATAAAATATCAGATTAACTGAATATTTTATCGAACATTCTAAATGTTTTATCTGAGCCAATAATTAAATATTTGCCGTTCTGATCCTTTGTTTTGTCTGCAAACCAAAAAAATATGGCAAAATCTCAAATCAAAATTCCAAGGGCCGAACATGAGTTGACAATTTCGATCAATTTGCCTGAGGACTTTATTATCATGTGTGAATTTTTAAATATCACTCCCAAACAAGCTCTTATTACCTATCTGAGGCATGTAAAATTTTATAACTACATAATTAACGAAAAAGAAGGTGTCAATTCAGAAGCGACTGCGATTTTTAAAAAGTTTAAAGAAACCCAGTTAAAAACTGAGGGCTTAAAAGTAGCAAAACATCACAAACTTCATTTGGCCCCCATTAAGAAGATCATATCACTCGGAATGGCAGGAGAAGGTTCAAATTCTCAAAAATACGCCGAGATAATCGAGAAATGGCATACTAATATTTTTAAAACTTTATAGAATGGAAGCTCAAATCACCTTAGCAATACCACACGATTTTGAATTATTGTGCTTAGTACTAACCTGCCAGCCAGAAGCGGTACTTCAGGACTATGTTAATAGAATCTCTTTACCTAAATTATTAAGTGGCCACCCAGCCGACCCTTTAGGACGAGACATGCAACTTGTGCTCACAAGAACTGAAAGCCAAGACCCTAAAGGAGTAGATAAAAAACTATTAAAATTTCTTAAAAAGGACTATAGCAAAGAATTAAGTTCCATTCTGAAACTTGAGTTAGAGCAGCCCGAACTTGAAGAAAAGATATGCGAATTTGTAAATGTTTGGCGTCCGAAAATTATAGAACAGAGAATAGAATTGAGAAACAAATTGGGATTAAACTTTAGTATAGTAGGCTATGACAATTGATCTCACTTTAAACCCAGAATTTAAAGTAGCATGCGATCTACTTTATTTGAAGCCAGAGGAGGTGATAGATGCATTTATGTCTAATATTTCACTACCGTACTTTTGCAGTACAAAAGTGTACATGTCGAGCATGGAGGGGTTGCCCAATGTGCCGTTGAGGAAACTCGACTTTGCCGATGGTAAACATAATAGCAGGTTGGTAAACCCTGTAAAAATGTTAGCTACAAATTTCCTTTTAACTTTTTGCAGTATTTACAATGAACGTTTTCTTCCTGCAAAAAATGTTCAGGAAAAATACATTAAGAAATATAAAAAGCTAATGCTCGAGTTGAAAGCGGAAAAGAACGCTGACTTGAGATGCTTCCGCTTGATGTGCTTTTACAGTGACTGGCATCAGGAGTTGATCAACAACCTAAGTGATAAGGATGTAATAATAAATACAAAATCAAGAATAAAACCAAAACCTAGAAAATGAAAAAGCAAAAACTGAAAAATCTACCTGTACAGCCACAGCCGTCTGTCATCGAAAGCCAACTCGCAAAAATAACTAAGATAATTTTAAATAGATATAAGGTAGAAAAGATTATTTGTTTTGGAAGCGAAATTATTACAGTTCTAAAGGAAAGTTGCTTCATAGTTTTAGGAAACGGGTCGGTACCTCTAACAAAATCAAATAGTTACTGTTTGCTGGTGATACCTTCAAAAAATGAGACATGCCATGATATCAAAATGCAACAATGTCTAGAAGAGCTTTTAAGGTCTGAAGCATCGGTCACCATTTTAGTTCATAGAATGGAAGAATTTAATGAGGCTTTAAATAAGGGTAGTTCGTTCTTTACATCCATCTATAGAAAAGGAATTATTTTGCACGATAGCAACGAAGAGCAATTCGATTCTCCAGCTGAAGGAACACCTATCAACAAACGCACTATACGTAAAGAAAAGGATTGGAACCAATGGCATCATTTATCTTTGGATTTCATCAAGGGTAGTAAGTTTTTTATTGATGAAGGCCGTAATAGCTTGGCAGTTTTTATGTTGCATCAGGCACTTCAACATTGTTATTTTGCGATGATCAAACTTCTTACGGGGTACAGGGCTAATAGCAATAGTTTGCGTCGTTTACTAAATTTAATCAATATAGCCTTGCCCGATTCTTCTTTGGTAGCGCCAAATAAAACCACGCCAGAAGATTTGCGAGTAACTGGACTGTTATTGAAAGGTTTTAGTCATGCACGTTACGATGATAAACTTATAGCCACCGAGAGCGATGTAATGACGCTTTTAAAAAAAGTAATTGCGATAGTTGAAAACGCAAATACCATTTGTTCAGAGCGTATAGCCGATTTGAAAGATGGCAAAACTGCTTATGGTAATTAAAATAAAAAAGGCAGATGTAGTTGGTGATCTGCCTTTTTTATTTTTTTAGCTGAAATCATTTCGCGCACAAATCAAAGGATATAAATCCATTCTGCTGATGAAGTCATTTGTGATCAATCCTGCACATCCGATGATTTTTTCATCCTTCTCCAGAAGATACCATTGGGGTAACGACTGTTCAGTATTTATACTATTAGTTATACAATTTGCATAGACAATTGGTGAAACTTCCGGCCAACTTTTTTGTAAATACTCAATAGCTATCTGTTTGTATTCTGGATTTTGCCTTATTGATACTATCTTCATTATTATTCTATAAATAGGTAAGAGTGGAGTAATTTGACTTGATACAGCAAGTTGTAGCTGAGTCGTTAAATGTACAGGTCGTTCGTATTTGCGTTATCCAATTCTAAGAGAACCTCAGCAATTCGATTCGTAATTTCACAGAAAAACCTTTCCCCCTTTTCAATAGTAGAGGCTGTCGGATCTCCAATACCAGTATCTTCAGTTACCTGTGACCATTTTCGCTCAGCCCATACCCAACCTTCCCTGAAAGCCAAAATTCTATTTTTTTTCTCAGCTCCGAGCCCAGCCTCTTGCAAAGGACGTACTAACGAGGGCGACAGATATAGCATCAAACTGGTTTCCATTTCATCGGCATGATCACCAGGTTGCTTAAAGAAATCCATTTTTCCCTTAAACTGGAACCAGTTGCATAGGCAGATAAACATATCCTGAAATTCCAGCCCCAACTCTCGGATAATTGGTTTGAAATCATTCCCGCCGTGGCCATTTAATATCATTAGTTTGTACATACCTTGACGCCGCAAAACCTGCACAATGTCACGTAAGATGGCAAGCTGTGTACTTGGGTTGATATTGATGTCAAGCTTTATATCTGCCTGCCCAGTGTTTACCCCGAATGGTATTGTGGGCAACACAGTAACTTTTGCTCCGTTTTGCCATGCAATTCTGGCAGCTTCTTCTGCGATTCGTTCAGCCTGTATATTATCAGTTGCGTAAGGAAGATGATAGTTGTGAGCTTCAGTTGCGCCCCATGGTAATATCACCAGATTGAAATTTTCTTCTTTGATGGTTTTCCAATTCGATTCTGCTAACAAGTATGGCTTCATGAGTGCTTTTGTTTTATGCACTAAAGTACGATTTATTGTTATGCTAGAACAAAAGAAGTCATAGCTTTATTAAACATTTGTCATTAAGAGTATTTACATTAATGGTATAGCTAATCCAGAAATTTCTTATTCGATCAATGATCTATTCAATAGATTTTTAAATTTAAACATTGTACTGACTTTTGATTCTATTCAAGTGATCCCTGTTCTAAATTTGTATAACTGAAAGGGTTGATTTATATTGCGTCATCTAAATATCTTAAGCCTTGTACGTTCTCTTAAATTTTCATATTTCTGAAGCTTCTCTTCGCTAAGTATATCTTGGATTCCCGTTTATCTTGTCGATAAACGAGTTTATAATAATTAAAAAAAATAAAACATGAATTACTGGATTGATACAACAAGATTATTTCCACCAGGCGAAAGAGATAGTTTTCCTTTAATACATATGACCCAGAACTGGGACATTTTAAGATTAATTTTAAAGGAAGGTTTGAGACCTAGTTATTGTCGTGAAAACGTTACAAATGACTACGAAAATAAGTCTGCCTGCTTTCCGATGATTAGCACTTCAAACGTTTCGATAGATTTTGCAATTGATTACCAACGGTCTTACGGGACTTTAGGAATTGTTCTTGATAAAGCCTGGGGAGAAATCAATGATTTTAATCCTGTACTTTATTTAGAAAGAAAGTCTGACTTAACGAATGAAATTATCGAAGGTTTCAAGAGCATTTCGGCTGCTTCAATTGAGGATATTCAATCTGCTGTTAATGGAACCACTACAGATCATAAAAGTTTAATGACTAAACAACTCGTAAAAATATTTGCTCATTCAAAAAACTACGATGGTGAATTGGTAAGAAATGAGAGGCTATTGGCTGAAAAGTATCCGTACGGTATGGAACGAGAATGGCGTAAAATAATTAAAGTTGATTATGCTCCATATTTTATAGTTGGGCATGATATAGAAAAAAAGAAAGATTTTAATGATCTTATCAAAGAAGTAAGAATAGACTATAAACTAGAACATCTACGAGCTGTAATAGTAGAGGACTATGATCAGCAAGATGTAGTTAAAGATATTATCTGCAAGAAATTCGATTTAAATGAGTTTCCTAAAGAGATTAAGATTAAGGTAAATACAATAAGACACGTGCCTGACGAATAACAATATTTAAAATTTGACTGAAGTCATAAATGATTAACTTCCTTTCGGTCTCAGTTTCTCTAAAACCTAAATTCTGAAATTTTCAAGCTCTAAATTGACTGCATTAAAATGATAATTAACAATCTCACCAGACACAATCACTTGTTTTATCTAAATCAGATTTTCCACTCAGCAAAAAATATTTTTATAATAAGTCCATTTATTACTAAAAATATTCAACTGATAAATTTTGGTGATTTCAATTATTTACAACGAGTCACAATAGTCACTACTTTGAAGCCTTTTGATAAAGACCAATATACAAAAATCGCCTATTTCAAAGAGCTCTATTGCATTTTCAATCAAAAAAGTATATCACTAGAGATCCTAATAGACAATTCGCTTCACGGAAAGATTTTTCTAGGTGAATACAACGATCATAGCGCTAAAGCAATTATTACTTCAGCCAATTTTACCGATAGTGGTTTGAGGATAAATAATGAGTGGGGTATTTTAATTGAAGACTTAGCTGAAATCAATAAAGTAAAGTTTGGCATCGTTGATAAAGTAAAGTATAAACGACTAAATGAAAAGTCTATAGACGATTTTATAAAGAAGATTGAAGAATACCCCAAGCCACCCCTTGAAAAAAATCCGATTGAACTCAACTTATCATTGCTTTTCTGTCCTAAAGAAAATTTCTTTAATATTGGGAAAGATATTACTTTTTGGCTCAAACCTATCGGGGTTACTGAAAACAGAGTTCCACTAGACAGTAGATTTGATGAAGTTGACAAGGACTTACATTTTTCGAAGATTATGCCAAAGGGCGTTAAGAAAGGCGATTTGTTAATATGTTACGCAGTTGGCCACCAAAATATTCTTTCAATTTATCGAGTTAATTCCGAAGTCCGAAAAACTACTTTAGAAAACGATAGGTGGCCTTATTATGTAGTTGGAGAAAATCTCACTCCAAATTATGGCAGGGAGTGGTCTAAACAAAATATCACTATTTCAAATCAAAAAGATTTAGTGCTGAAACAGGGGCAGTTTAACGTTACACCAACTGGAAAAAACAGTTTTGGTAGTTTAATGAGGGGCGGTGATAAGCTAAGATTGACTAGAGAATTTGGTCTTTACCTATTTAATAAAATATCAAAAATTGATTATGATTTAGTAAAATCTTGATAGACCGATGAATTTATCCAAAAAAACTTCTAAAAGTACGTTAATAAATTACAGCAAAATTTATTTTTTCGGAATAGAGATTGCATTTCGGGAACTGTTAGACTATTATAGTATAATTGAAGATGGTTTAGTTTCAGAAAAAAACAAACGTTTCCAAAATTTCAGCAAAAATAATAAGCACGCAAATGAGGCTGCAACTGATCCAGAATATGAAAGCTTCTTAGAAAGCGAACTGGCTAGTGAATACATGAAATTAGATTATTATTTTCCTCATAATTTCAGAGCATCATTTCTAATTCAAATTTTCTCTTTTGTCGAGTATGAATTGAAACAAATTTGCAATCAACATCATTATCAATTTTCAACAGCTGTTTCGATTTCAGATTTGAAGGGAAGTAGTGATTTGGACAAGGCAAAAGTCTATCTAAGCAAAATTTGCAAAATAGACTTCAATAGATTACAGCCTGAATGGAGCTATCTAAATTCGTTAAGAAAGATACGCAATAGATTGGTACACCATCAAGGAACAATTACACATGATGATCCCGATAGAAAAAAGCTACTTTCTTTTATTAGCGAGAATGCTGATGTTTCAATTAAAGAAGACTTATTACTTAATAAGGATTTTGATGGGGAAGAACTCACTATCATGATAACAGGAAGAGCTTTGAATGAATGTTTTTTAGAATATGCTGAAATTTTCTTTAAAAAACTATTGGAGGAAGAAGGGAAGGATTTGTTTACAGTTTGATATATTTATTCCAAGTAGTTGCTGGGAATGTATTCCTATATTCTGAAGCACTAATTGTTATTAATTTCTTTCTGGTTCTTTGTACTGAAATAATTTGGGTAATGGTCGCTGCCATTTTAAATACTATTTACATTTAATGACCTCAATAACTTGAATTTTTTGAAATTGAGTATATTCTTGCAATATGGAAAAATATATACAATGCACTAAGTGTAAGAAGAATTTCGATTATACAATAATTGAAGAAACTGGGCCAGGAAATAAAACTAAAGAGGAAATTTACTGCCCCCACTGCGGTGAGTCTTATCGCCAACTAATGACTAGCGGATTGGTAAGAAGTTTTAAAATCTGGTTATGATTTGGAAAACACGAAATGCCCCATTTATTGGGGCATTTTTAGCACTATATCATTTATCTGAAAGTTTAGAAACTGTTTACATTAGGCTGTGATAAATTACAAGATAAAATTTCGAGTATCCCATAACTTCCCATTTTTGATATTTGGAATTAACTAATTATAATTTTACCAATTTTGCAATCAGATTTATATCGCAGGCATCTACAGATAATTTTACACCAGAAGGATACTCCAATGTAATTTGTTTCTCTACTATGATATTGTTAGTGAGTACGCTAGCTAACTCGTCCCGATGAGATTCCACTTTTCTGTATATGGTCGAATGTGCAAGTTCACCACCATATTGTGGATAGCTGTCTTTTGTTATCTTCGCAATTCCCTGAATTTGATCAGACCGTAGAAAATTATTTTCTTTAATAATCCCTCTTTCCGTAATTAGTAGTTCTGAAATTGAACCAGATTTACCCTTAAAAGAACGCCAGTAGTTCGAAAATGGTCGTGGTTGAAAATCAATCAACCAGGCAAGTAGTTCGATGTTTTTATCTCGCGTATTAATTCTTTTTTTTAAAAATGTACAGAGTGGCCTGAATTTATCTATATCCCATTTTCTAAATGGGATATCTGAAAGTTGTTTCTGGAACGGAAGTTCAAAGAATTCTTTGAGCATTCTAACGTCGGAACTATTCGTACAAGCGCTTAGTAAAGCAAATACTTCTTTGCGTATTTTGGCGGGTGTGATGTTGGTCAAGTTTGGCGAAAGTTGACCCGCATCTCTTTTCAATTCATAAAATTCGATAACCTCCGATTTGTATTTTTCTATCATCGTTCAAAATTTGATTAATAAATTTAGTTGCTATATATTTCAAGCTGATTTTTTTATTTGGAATTACGGAAAACCGTAAAATTGAATCTATATTTAATTTTATCTTTGAATTATCAGTTAATAGAGGAGAAAGTATTTAACCGGAAAAACTTGGTTATTTTCCTCAACATTTAATTATATTTAAATTTTCGACTTAGCAATGGAAACAACAAATAAAGAACGAGAGTCAATGGATTACGTTATCCAACTTGCAACTCAACACGGCGACACTTATAAAGAGAACAACGACGCTAAAATTGCCGCTAAGGGGTTTGCTTTAGGATACCAACAGGCATTATCTGAAAAAAATATAGAGTTGAAAGAGCTGGCTAAAATTGTGAAGTTGTTGCTTCCAGGTATTTATCATATACCAGATGAAAATCTAAAAATTATTGAGGAATTCACTGCCAAATCAGACTTATTTAAACTTCAGGAATAGCGGTTAGCTATCATATTAAATCTCATCGATTTCCTATTATTTAAACTGTTGTCTTTGCCAGTAATCTAAGATTACGGTCAGAACAGCTATCAATAGTACTCCAATAAATAGAATTAAAGCAGCATCTAAACCGTTAGCATTGTAATCGATTTGTTTTCGATGATAGAAATATAATTCAGAACATCCTGTTGAATAACATTGATCCATTATGTAGTAAATTTAGAGAGGCAACGAGATATATTCTAAATTCATATACATCTACTAGCCAGATTTTTTACTGATTAATTGTAACTAAGACGATATCTCTTTTAAACTTTATTACTTGCTTTTCGCTAAGCCTGTCAATAATGAGATTGAAATGAGTAATAACATCTTCTGTTTCTAATACTGGGCCGAGGTTTACTAGAAAATCCCCTTTCTCAATTTCAGAGATTGGAATGGTTTTAAATTCAGTATTGTTCAAAAAATCATTCATAGGCAAAAGGTTTACCCACAGAGTGGAGAGGTTTATTTAGATATTTATTAATTTAATTTCGCGTTTTACAATGAGAACTTTTATTCTAATAAGGCGGAGACATCCAAGAATGGATTTGTCCCCGCTTATTAACGCTCTCATTTCAAAGGTAATCATTTTTAAATTTTTTAGTATTCCCTTTAAAGTGAGAATACACAAATGATTTAATGAGATGAAACTACTTGTGACAGGTATTCCCTTTAATAGCCAATTTTTCATCATTTAATTCAACCCTCAATCCTGAGATCATATCTAATCTTATCACTTGGATTTCGATTTGATTATTTCTGGAATATCAGGATATGACGTTAATAAACCTATTAATTTAGGTAAATACCATTCTCTTATCAAATCCTCATACATTGATCCCAGATTCGTCAACTTTTGCCATAACATAATGATATCATTTCTTGCCTTATCCCATTCTAAACTATCACTCTGCAAATAGTTTTTTAATTTTATCATTTCCTGTTTTGCATCAGGTAAAACAAGCCAAGCTTCATAATTCCATATATCAAGAATTTCTATTTGCTTTATGAAGAAAATAGCCAATTCATAAACTTCTCTTTCGGTCACTTTCAGATCTTTCTCTAGAGTATCTCGGTAAGTAATTACCGGCCAGAATTTTATCTTAAAAGCATAACTTAGTTCATTTCTCTGATAGTTGAATTTGGTAAATGCAGCCAGTAATTTAGATCGCTTTCCGTAAAGCTTTAGCGCAGTCGAACTAATTATGCTATTTTTCAGATTGTTCAATACTGGTATTTTTACAGTTAAAGTCAGCTGGGTTGCATACTTCGGTTTTTGTGGCAGTATAATCTTGTCTATGTAGTCATTCATGTTGATGAAATAAACATCTCTGGATTGAATATCAACATAAAACAAAAGTACCGATACGCTAGCACCTAAACTATGGATAGTATAAATGGAGTTAGTATCAAAACTGTATTTAACTAGGTCTAGGTTGATGTATTCAGATTTATCCTGATTCCATTTTCCTTTAGCTACGTTTCCAACACTATATATTTTTTCTGTGGTAATAGGTATTTTTTCCTTAGATTTTACCTGTATATATATAAACTCTCCAAGGGTCTCATAAGTATGATCATCTACTTTATCAAATAATTCGATTATAAGATCAATGCCGTAGTCAGGTCGATTAAACTCTCTAATCACCCATTCCCTTGGAATAAGATCTTTGATGATCTGATACGATTCATCTTCCATTATGTGCTGATTTACCCTTTGCTTCTTACGGGCCATGATATAAGTTTGTTAATTTTCTCAAATATACAGCCATCACTATATAATTGGCACAAGAAAAAATGGGTATTTCATGGGTAATATTGGTCATTTAAATTAATATTGTAATCAAAATAAAAAGTATGTCAAAACCAACACGAATTGAAATTACTGCGGTTTCTGAATTTGATTTTGAAGATCTTCGCGATGTTAAAAAGAGACTAGAAGCTAATAAGTGTATGGAAAATGCCATTATTTGCGGAAAAGTCTGGAATGCAGAATTTGTCGAAGGTATTCTTAAAACCACTCTGAAAGACGGCACTGGAGTATTTGTGGCGCATGCCTGGAATTGTCTAAATGGAACGTACTTTGATGTTACGAGGGACTTCTTTCTTTGTAAAATTGATCCGGAGAATACTTATGAATACTTTGCAAATCAAAAATATTCACCAAAACAATATAAAATCAATAAACAAAAACTTTACTCCTGGAAATCGGATGTTTTAGAAGGGGCCAAATTTTTAAATGAAAAACTTAAAAATATGCATTAGCCTTAATTTTAACTGGAACAATTTTTCTGGCATTACCCCACTATTACGCATTTTATTCTTTGCTAGGGCTTTCAGCTGAATCACGGTTTTTGCGGTTTTTTTTCTTTACTAATCATTTTGGTAAGAAAGATTGGTGAGCTTAATTAAAAGAAGCTTCTAATCGTTCCCACACAGTTCAATTCAATTGAATTTACTTCGCAGAACACCTTTTAAAAACTTCTTGTCAGCAAGATTACTGCTTGTTGTCTGTCCATTTAATTTTCACTGCTGAAATTTTGTCCAGTTCAAGCCTGATTTCGCTTAAAATTTCAAATCCGCACTTTTCATAAAACTTCAAAGGTGAATAGTAAACGGTTCCGTTTTTCTTCAGGTCATTATGGTGGTCAATTACCCAACCGTTCAGTACTTTCTCATTTCGCTTAATTTCATTAAGCATCTTTCTTCCCAATCCTTTTCCCTTAATTTTTTCGGATAGAATGATGGCAAACCAGGCCTCGTTATCCCTTCGAAAGGTAAGTGCCCAACCTAAAACAAGGTCTTCGTTACTTTCCAATAAAAAATGATTGAGGTTCGTAAGGTTTTCCAGATAGTCATCGAATTCAGCAAGTTCATTGTAAGCAAGTTTTTCAGGGTATTCGCTATTCCATAAGTCAAATACCTGCTTTTTCGTATAGTCGTCTAGTTCGGTTGCTCTGGTAATCTCAAAGTTATCTGTCATTTGCTTTGCAGGTTTATTGGAAGATATTTTAGGTATTAGACCTAAACTTCAATCTGATATACTCTTGATTTTTCCTCCCATGGATGATACCCCTCGCCCAGATAGGTAAATCCATATTTTTCATAATAACCAATATGGTCGGTACATAAATTCAAGTATTTAAATCCAAATGCCTTAGTATCCTCTTTTGCCTTATCTATAAGTAGCGAACCGTAGGCATTTCCCCTAAATTTTTCGTCAATGTATATGGCACAAATCCAAGGATATAGATCCATTCTACTTATGAAATCGTTTGTGATCAATCCTGCACAGCCGATGATTTCTCCATCATTTTCTAGCAAGTACCATTGAGGTAAAGGCTGATGGGCATTGATGCAATTTGAAATGCAGTCTTCATAAATAATTGGCATAACTTCAGACCAACTTTTTTGAAAATATTTGATAGCTGTATCTTTGTATGATGGATTTTCTCTTACGGATATGATGTTCATATTAAAATTTTTTGCTGTCAGAGCTCTTGTTTCGCATTTGTCATTGAGATACAACATTGGCCTGATACTTTGCTAATGTTATAGCGTGATAAACAAATAATATCATTAAATTATGACAACGTGTCGCGGAATAAAGCGGCATGAGAATTATTCATAAATCCTAATTTTCAAAAGAAGATTTAACAGCAATAAGCAAATTAATGTGATAAAAGTGGGGTTAGGGCAGTTGGTAATCTAGCTAGTTAATTTCCAGTTCTACCTGTTTTTTCTAACAAATCCATAATACGTTTGTTCATCTCCACAACGTTGTCAATCAAAGTTAGAATCGCGTCATTCTGTTTTTCGTTTGTTGTTGAGAATGTACTATTCGTCTGAATAGCTATAGGAGAATTGGTAATGTTTTCTAGCACATGTCCTTCCGACACATTCAACAATGTGAACGGGTCGATATTCAAAAATTCAGATACCTTTTGTATTAGCTCTATGGTTATTTTAGTTTCTCCACGCTCATACTTTGTGTAAGCAGCTTCGCCAATACCCACATATTCAGCAACCTCAAAGGCTTTTTTGTCTCTAAATTTCCTAAATCTGGATATATTTCTACCTATAGCCTTATTTTCAAGCACCGTAAAATTTTCGTTAGTTTCTGTATCTGACATAGCGTTGTATTTTTTAAACAAATTGATAACCTAAAACTACTAAAAATAATAGCATTAAGCCAATCAAACTGGATATATTGCTTTATAAAAATGATGAAACTACAAAGATAAGATAGTTATTAGTTTAAAAATTATAATTTTGCCATACTTCTGATGTAAATTACATGGTATGGCTTACGAGCCTCGCACCGTTAAATCTGACAATTTACCCCGCGAGCGTAAGCAGAGCAACCTTGTTCCTATACAAGCTATAGGGCTGGTTCTCGCTTATGTCTAATGGGGAGCCCTTCCATATGGAAGGGTGGCTTTGTCAGAGCCGACGGTCATTAGTCTTTGCGAGTTACCAGCCCTATTGTATTTTTCAATAGTTGGTTTCTGTAGGCTGACAAAGGTTCGTTGTTAAGGCAACGGGAATGAAAAGCAATACCAACAAACAACTCAACAGATTTAAATTACGGCAGCCTTGGTTAACGGGGCTTAGCGTCGTGTTAAGGTTATCTGCTTTTCATTGTTCAAAGGCATCAAGTCAATACCATACAGATATATTAACACATGATCAGCGATTGGAGGTTACTGGTATTAACTGGATAAGTCGTCCACAGACTGGTTCTTCCATTTTAATATTACCATTTAAGGAATTAGGTTTTAGCAGCAATGCTACAAGGCCCGTTTTACATTGGTGCCTAAAAACACATTTTTACCTTTTAGTATACTGCAGTCGTAACATACAAATACTTACCAGCAGACTTATCATATTAATCAGTTTGGTAATATGCCACCCTGAGTAAATAATATATTTAGCAAAACGGCAACACCTAGGTTTAGTTAATGATAGTTTTTACCCGTTGCCGTTTGCTTTTTTCCTTAGTTAATAGATCAAACTAACCTTATTCACAATCTCATGAAAAAAATAACGACATGCCTCGTAATGGCTTTGCTTTGCCTAAAATTTTATGTAAATGGGCAGGAAAATAAGCCGGTTGATGTAACATCAAAAGGCATCCAAATCGGCCAGACAGTACCAGATATAACCATTAACAACATTCATAACTACAAAACAAAAACTGCAAAAATCTCAGATTTTAAGGGTAAACTTTTGATACTAGATTTTTGGGCAACTTGGTGTTCGCCCTGCGTAGCTATGATACCAAGAATGGATAGCCTCCAAAAGAAGTTTGGAGATAAAGTACAGTTTCTTTCGGTGACCTACCAGAGTGAAAAGGAAGTGCTCCCCTTTTTGGAAAAATTGGAAAAGAGGGATGGAATGAAATACACTATACCGCTTGTTAATGCAGAAAATGAACTACATAAGTTATTTCCCCACGTTTACCTACCACATTACGTCTGGATTGATGTAAAAGGGAATGTATCTGCAATTACCAGTCATAGGGAAATAAACGAGATAGAAATCCACAACTTTTTTTTAAAAGGAAATGTTGCTGAACATAAAAGAGACGAATATCTGCCTTATGATTTGAAACAATCTTTTGCTTCAAATCTCAATGGATCGCAACTTGAAACGTCATATTCCTCTACGCTTACTAAATATATAAAAGGACTTACACCTTTATCGGATGTGTCAACTGATGAGGCTGGAACGAAAAAAATCATAGTTCTGAATGGCTCATTAATGGGACTTTACCGCACATCATTAAGAGACAAGTTTATCATGGCCAAAAACAGAGTTATTATGGAAACTGTAGACAGTAATCTGTTAAATACAAGATTTAAAGGAGCTGAATATCTGAATTGGCTTAATAAGGGAAATGGCTTTTGTTATGAATTAAAGGTAGAACCAGCACTTGCCAAAGATATTTATGGATTTATGAGAGACGATCTTAACAGGCTGTTCCCAAAATATAAAGCTGTTATAGAAACCCGCAACAAGGAGGTTTATGTTCTAAGAAGAACATCGAAAGTTGACAAAATTAAAACAAAGGGTGAACCTTACTTAGCCACATTCAATCTTAATGGATGTAAAATGGTAAATACTTACCTGATACAATTTATTAGTGAGCTTAACAAAATTTATCAGCAAAGAAGTCCATATCCTATTATAGACGGAACCGGGTATATGGAAAAGGTAGATATTGAACTAGAGGCAAACCTTAGCGACATCAGTTCTATTAATAAAGCGATCAAACGCTACGATCTTTTATTAGAGAAATCAATAGCGCCAATTGAAGTATTGGTAATCAAGGACACTTCTGTTCTTACTGCAAAATAATCCAAACATGAAAAAGTATCTAAACCTAATATTATTGCAATTAGCGTTTTTTATTATCGCATCAGTTGCATTTGCTCAATTTAAAATAACTGGAAAGGTGGTTTCTAATGTATCAAACCTGCCAATTGAAAAAGTATCAATATCAATTAATGAAAGCACTCAAATTGTACAGACTGACAGTGAAGGGAAATTCACAATCATTGCTGCAACTAACGGAATTTTAACAGCCAGCCATGTTGGTTATTTAGATTATACAGTTAGTTTAAAGGCTGAGCCCAATGCGCAAACATTATTAATAAGACTACAACCAAACACTCAACAATTAAGCGAAGTGACAGTTATCTCTACAGGATACCAAAAGATTCCAAAAGAAAGAGCAACTGGATCATTTGCGCAAGTTGATAATAAATTGCTTAATAGACGAATCAGTACTGACATACTCTCTCGACTTAATGACGCTGTGCCAGGCTTAATATTTAATCACGAAAGTGGTGCAAGGGCCAATAGTATTAGCATTAGAGGTCAAAATACCATAAATGCCAATGATCAACCATTAATTGTGTTAGATAATTTCCCGTACGATGGCGACATTACTAATATTAATCCTAATGATGTAGAAAGCATAACTATACTAAAGGATGCATCTGCTGCGTCTATTTGGGGTGCAAGAGCTGGAAATGGCGTAATCGTCATTACTACAAAAAAGGGATTGTTAAATCAGCCCTTACAGATTTCATTTAATTCAAATCTGACAATTGGGACTAAGCTCGACTTATACTATACACCCATAATGTCATCTGTAGATTATATCGAAACAGAAAAGAAATTGTTTGCCCAAGGGTATTACACTACACTTGAAACATCTGTTTCAAAACAGCCCCTAACGCCTGTTGTTGAGTTATTAATCGCAAAACGTGATGGAAAAATAAGTGCGTCCGAAGCTGATAGACAGATTGAGCAATTTAAAGATTTTGATGTACGTAATGATTACAATTCATATTTACAAAGACGAAGCATAAACCAACAATACAGCCTTAATTTGAAAGGTGGAGGCCAGTTTCACAGATATTATTTGTCATCTGGTTACGATAAAAATCTCTCAAACCTCATAGGAAATGATTTTAGTAGATTGACTTTTAATCTTGGAAATTCATTTAGCCTGATAAATAATAAGCTAGATATCGCAACAAATGTTTTATATACCAATAGCCGGACAGATCAAAACAGTATAGGTATTTCAAATCTTGGATTACAGGGAAGAGATCTGTATCCTTATGCCAAGTTTGCTGATGCGAACGGCACTCCACTTTCTATTGCCAGAAACTACAGAACAAATTATATTAATGAGCTTGCCAATAACGGAATAGGCCTTTTAGACTGGAACTATCGACCCTTACAGGAATTAAACCTTTCAGATAATTTTTCAAACTCTTTTGACTATTTGATTAATACAGAGGCTAGATATAATCTTATTAAAGAATTAGACATTTCTATGCAGTATCAATATGGTAAAACTTCTTCAAAAACTGAAAACCTAAACAATGCAGATAGCTATTACACAAGAAACCTTATTAATGAGTTTACTATCATCAATCCGGGTATGCCAATTGAGAGGCCAATACCATTAGGTGGTATATTGAATTATTCAGATCAATCTTCGATCAGGAACAACTTACGCACCCAACTAAACTTTAATGACAAATTTGGAGAAAAACATAGTTTAAACGCTTTAGCAGGTGTCGAAATAAGAGATTTTAATATTATAGGAAATTCATATCGCATTTATGGTTATGACAGCGAACATGCAACTGGAAAAGCTGTGGATTATGTACATGCCTATAGTAATTTTGTGTACCCACAATCTAATAACAATCTAATTCCAAATCGGGATAATAGGCAAGAACTAACAGATCGTTATTTGTCTTATTATTCTAATCTAGCATATACTTTTGATGATAGGATCATAATATCTGCAAGTGGAAGAATTGACAAGTCAAATCTTTTTGGTGTAAATTCCAATCAAAAAGGTGTACCGCTATGGTCTATGGGTTCTAGTTGGGAAATATCTAAAGAGAGCTTTTATAATTTAACATGGTTACCTTATTTACGAATTAGAGCAACTTATGGTTATAGTGGAAACATCGATAAAACACTGTCGGCGTATACTACTGCAATGTATTATAATGGCAATGATATTGTTACCAAACAACCTTATGCAAATATAATTAATCCACCCAATCCAGAATTAAGATGGGAAAGGATTTCAACAACCAATTTTGGAGTTGATTTCAAACTATTTGACAATAGGTTTGGCGGAAGCATTGAGTACTATGCGAAGAAAGGAACTGATCTTATTGGTGAAACTGCATTTCCACATTATACCGGAATAACTTCCTTCAGAGGAAATAATGCCGACATTAAAGGCAATGGTATTGAAGCAAACCTATACACTAAAAACCTGAATGGAGTATTTAAGTGGTCTACGGATTATCTTTTTACTTATGCTAGTGATGAGGTGACGAATTATAAAGTTGATGGAACGGTAAGCAAGTTTCTTACTTACCTGAATACTCCGCAAGTTGGAAGACCTCTCTATGCAATCTATAGTTATAACTGGGCAGGTCTTGATCCTTCAAACGGAAATCCACAAGGTTATTTGGCTGATGGTTCAATAAGTTCTGATTATGCAAAAGTTATTGCCCAAACTACTGCATCTGATCTTAAATATAATGGAAGAGCAAGGCCACTATTCTTTGGTGCAATGCGTAACAATGTGTCATGGAATAATTTTTCCCTTTCTGTTAACATCAGCTACCGTTTGGGTTATTATTTTAGAAGATATTCGGTACAGTACGGCGACAATTATGGTTTAGGTTCCCACGGCGATTACGATCTAAGATGGCAACAACCAGGAGACGAACAAAGAACACAAGTTCCGTCTATTCCACTAACCCCGAATACGAATAGAGATAGTTTTTATTTGAGATCGGAAAATCTTGTTGAAAAAGGCGATCATATCCGACTTCAGGATATCAATTTAAGTTACAATCTGTCTAAACTAGGAATAGCCAAATTACCTGTTAGAAACTTGCAGTTGTACCTCTATGCAAATAATCTTGGTATTTTATGGAAAGCATCAAAAAGCAGGATCGATCCCGATTTTCAAGCTTCACTACTTCCGCGCACACTATCGATTGGTGTAAAAATTGATTTTTAAACATACACGAAATGAGAAAGATATTCATTATTATGGGAGTTTCCCTATTTATCTTATTCGCAGGTTGCGAAAAGGATTTTCTTGATAAAAAGCCAAATAAGGCCCTGCTAGTTCCAACAACATTAAATGACTTTCAGGCTTTGCTTGATAATAATATCGTCTTTAATGTAAGCCCAGCCTTAAACATTATTGCCGGAGACGAATATACAGTAACAAATAATGGAGCAGGATTAAATGCCTTACAGAGTAATACATATTATTGGGCAGACGATATTTATCAGGCCGCTACTGCAATTACCGATTGGGACATACCTTATAAGCAGATATTTTATGCAAATATCGTACTGGACGGATTAGGAAAGATTGACAGGAATATTAATCCAGTGCAATATGACAATATAAAAGGGAGTGCACTTTTTGTGCGGTCTTTTGCCTTTTATAATCTTGCACAGCTATTTGCTCAACCTTATAGTCCCGCTAGTGCAAATACTACTCCTGCCATTCCGATGCCGTTATTTTCGGACGTCAACAAACGTCCAGGACGTGGGAACTTACAACAATTATATGCTCAATTATCAGCTGATCTAAAGATTGCAGTTGAACTTCTACCTGCCACTTCGCAATTTAAAACAAGACCGAGTAAATGGGGCTGTCTTTCGTTTCTTGCAAGAGTCTATTTAACTATTCAGGATTATCAAAATGCGTTTGAATTTGCAGAAAAAAGTTTAGCCATTAATAAGGACCTGCTTGACTACAACAATTTGGATGCTAATGCTGCCAATCCTTTTCCCAATACATTACCTAATGGAAATTTAGAAGTATCCTATCACAGCGAAAATATATCTTATGCCTTTGTACGTTCAGCAATAGTGAAGTTTAATACCGACCTGACAAATTCTTATGTTCAGGGAGATTTAAGGAAAAATATGTTCTTTATTCCTTCAAATGGAAGGTTTAGGGGATATGTAGGTATAGCAAATGATGAGGTATATCTTATACGTGCAGAAAGTGCATGTAGGTTAGGCAAATTGGAGTTGGCGGAACAAGATCTTAATTTTCTTCTAACAAAGCGTTATAAAACAAATACTTATGTTCCTACTAATGGAATGGAGCAAACGGATCTTTTGAAAAGAATACTTTTGGAAAGAAAAAAAGAATTGGTAGCCAGAGGATTGAGGTGGACAGATCTTCGACGGTTAAATCAAGATCCACTTACGGCTATTACCTTGCAAAGAAAAAGGGATCAAGTTGATATCTTACTTGCTCCAAATGGATTAAAGTATACGTTTCCTTTGCCTAATACGGAGCTAATGGATGGTATAGAGCAAAATCCAAGATAACATTAGAAATGGGTGTTCATAAACCGAACACCCATTTTTTTTAGTTCAAAGAAAAGTCTCCATCCAATGTTGTTCCACTATCTGGAATAGAAGAACCACTTGTTGGCGGGGTACTGAACAATCCACTACAGGTTTCTGAACTTGCATCGCATCTGTAAGTTCCTGGAGCCGGGTTACCAGAATTATCCATTGTTTTTCCCTCAATTAATACCCATTGATTATTGGCTTGGTCATAGCCATATTTTTGAGCAACTGAATTGCTTTTAGCTGGTGTAAAAGCCATTGCTGCAAATGCAACAAGTGCAATTGCAAATAATCCGATTTTGTTCACGCTTTTAAGCGCAATGTTTAATTTGTTCATGATTATAGATTTTTAGGGTTCTGTTATTTAAAGATTTTATTAGAACCTGTCTGATATTGAAATCCTAGAAGCTATAATTTCTTTATCAATAAGAATGATATTTTGTATATACAGGCCAGCTTTATCCTGAATTATAATTTTATCTGAACTGATTTGCACGCTCCTTTCTATTTAATAGGTTTAACCATTTATTGTTTTCTATCCCTAGCCCTACGATTGCGATTAAAATGAAAAAAAGATTAAAAATTAGATGCTTACCATAACTCATGTTCTCCAATATACCCCCGCAACTACAAGGAATACGCCCAAATATTCCGGTCATTATAAGACCTATGTAAGAAGAAAAGAGGATCAACAATGCAAGGGATGCCCAAAGCGCCTTAATTCTTGTAAAAGGAAAAAGCAACCCTAACATTAAAATTATTTCTATGGTGGGGATTAACCAGGTCAGTATTGAAGATATTAAAGAAGGGAAAATCTGATTGTTCATCTGGTCCCTTGACTTGTCATAATCCATTAATTTGCTATATGCTGCATAAAAGAAAAGCGCTGCAATTATTGCAGTGATTATCGCCAATATTGTTTCCTTTTTCATATCTGATTAACTGGTAAAGTAAAATTAGATAGCTTATAATCAGAAAACTATAGGTCAATTAGAAAGTATTTGGAATATTTTAAACGGTTTTAGGGTTGGATTTCTAACCTCGGTATAGTCAGATTTCAAATCGATCTTGGATAATCAACATGCATTTGATTCAAGGGGGGTATACCTTAAAAATAAAAAAAGCTAGGATTATTTATTGTTTCTTTTAATACTATAGTAGTATTTTTTGTCGATCCTTAATATCTGTGATATTTGTTCATCAGTAATAGCTTTTTCCATTCCTGGATTCATCTGATTGAAATATTTTCGGCGCTCAACGGCATTTGGAATGCGTAACATTAGCTCCCTCTTACGCCCCTCTAAAAGATTTTCCTCATAAATTTCTAATAACATTTTATAAAGATTTACATCTTCTTTCGCTAGTTTTTCCGCACGAAGCAGATTTAACGCATATGCTGTTGTAGGCTTCAATATTTCAATTATTTCCGAAATGCCCTTTGTTGCTAAAAAACCGTGGCTTGGAATTAAAAAGCCAGTTTCGAGCATCCAAAGTGTATAGGTAGATTCTTTGTATTCTACGGAACCCCGTACTAGGCCAATTGAAATAAAGTAGAGCATCGGAACTGATTGTATCGTCCCGCCAAATATCCAACCTTTCTTAAATTCTGTTTTGACAAAGAGATTAATTAATAATTCGATGGTGTCTTTCTTTGCAGTATTAAGAGTTTTCAGTTTTTCTACAAGTGCTTTCATCCGTCATTATTTTGGTAAACATTTCCAATAAACCAATTTTTTTCAAATAATTCGCATGACACTTTTTACATAAAATGTGTCATGTTTAAATGAAATCGAGCTTACTAAGGTTATGAAAGGCAATTTTGGATGACAAAAATTATTTCGTTTTAACGCCTAATTTCATGATATTTATTCTTTATTACGCAATCGTCCCAAATGAACGACCTGTATTTTTAGACTCTGAAAAATATAAGCGTCTATTCTCCGAAAGGGAATTCTAGAAAGAAGAGCATATGAATGAGGTATTAAATAAACTACAGACACACGTTGATTCTTTTGGACAATTAGTCAATTTCAATACTGAAAACAGAGAATATATTGAGCATGAAAAGATACTAAAGGAAACTTTAGGTACTTTTAGCGATAGATTACAGGAACGTATTGGTGAACAGGATACAGAGGTGAAGCTATCTGTATTTATAAAGCTAACACAAGCTCGTTTAACAGAATTTTCTGATAGGGTATTTCAATATCATAGTGGATTATGCTCCTCCAATTTGGAATGGGAGATTAAGTTGAAGAGCTTATATATTGATATTGAGAATAAAATTATCAAGGTTTTAGAATTTCTACGAATAAATTTTTCACCAAATTTTGACTTTTTTGCTAAAGTTCCGATGTGGGTGGTTTATGAAGATAAGGATGTTCCAGCAAAAAAAATGTTCGTTATCAATGGACTAAAGGAGAAAGCCGTCGATGAGAACCTTATTTCCATTATCACCAATTTCTTAGATAAGTATCAGGATTTGAATTCTTTTGCATTCGAAAACTGGCATCAATACCTTTATTATAAAAATCTATTATCTGCAATTTTCAATTATCTCATCTCGGATGAATCTGGAGATGACTCGATGAACATAATCAAGTTGTTAATAGGTTATAATTTTAATCCTTTAGTCTTCTATAATTTTATGGTCGAATTTGGGGAAAGCATAGTCTCCAAAAGAGCTCCATTTGAAGAGCAGGAAATTGCTTTACTCAATCTTCTCAAGACTGTGGGCAACATTCGCCCTGAAGTCAGTATAGGCTACAATCCAGAAGTCCAGCCAATACTTGATTCTATATCCGGCTCAATTCTCCATGAACTTGCAATTATTGCGAAATTGAAGGAAGTTGAGAGTTTTAATGCCATAGATGAAGGTGGCAAAAAAAAAGCATGGCAATATTTCGAAGTCTCTACGACTTTAGAAGAACTTTTCTTTTTACTCAAAGTGATGCAGGCTGTCAATTTCTTGAAAACGAGATATAATGCAAATCTTTATAGATTTGTTGAGCGCCACATTAAAACGGATCGGATAAGGAATTCAAATGCTTCACCTCATTATATGCGTAATATCTTTGCGCCGAAATGGGAGTTTTCATCTCGCGTTGTCAAAAAAGTAAGATCATGGCTGACTATGATGATAGCTTATATTGATGCCCAATTTCCTGAACAGCTTAGGATTTTAGTAACTATTTCGTTTCTAGAAGTTCCAGTAAATCTCTATTTTTCAATAGCCTAACTAACTCATTGAACCATGAATAGCAAAAACCATCTAACTTTAACAGCTTTCCCCAGCCCACATCCGTAATATCTCTTATTGTTAAGAAGCCGAATTCAAGACTTTTCTTTTTGAAATTGTCAGTAACAGGTAATTGATCGATAAGTATATCAATGAATCCTTCATCTTCATTTATGTTCTTTTGCATAATATCGAAAGAGCATTAATCTAATTTAGCCGTTTAAAATTGAATTAAATTTTTGCTTGATGGTATTCTTACAGTTTGAAAAGTTGCTAACTGACCTTTAAATGATTACTTCAGCTTATCCCCATTAGCCTAAAGTATTGTTTCCCTAATTACTATGCTTTGTCCTATCAAATGTAATCAACGATTATTAAAAAAATGGATATTTTGAAAAAAAATAACTGGCCTAAAATGTCACATAAATATATGTTCTTACCTATTTTAAATGCCTGTATTTAATATAAATGACACTTATTGCATGTCATGTTTGTCACTTTTTTGGCAAGAATAGCTTGTCCAATTTGGGGAAAAATAACCTAAATCCCTGAACTATGAAACCAACATTTAAAATCATGCAGTGGACAAATGAATTTATCCATCCTAACGTATTAATCAATGGTAAAGCCAGCAAGGAAGAGCTCACGAAACTTCAAACTGGATTCTTAAATCAGTTACGGAATTATAGTGAGGTTCCCTTTGTAAAATCAAATTTCAATAAAAGGAAAACCTTGATGCATCTAAGACAACTGGTTGGCATAAGTAATGCAATCTATGCCTACCTTTTCCATCTGTCGCCTGTTTGGAAGAAAAAAAGAACATCTTCTAACATTAAATCAACGTATTTAAATCTTCTCGATTCAATAGAAAGAACGATTATTAATGTTAAGCAGATTGAGCCGGAAGCTGACTCAAAACTACCCATCACCATGTACCATAATTATTGCATGAGGATGGATTTAAATGGTGTATTCAACTCATTTCTTGATCTTTTAAATAAATTATCCATAGAACCGGAATTATATCGCCTGGTTGAGAAATTTCTTATGTTATTTAGACAAAAGAAGAATATTACTCAATGTGAAATTGACTATATAACTAATCTAATCAAGCAAATTGAAACTAGCAACATTAGTGATACATCACACTTAGTTGATTTATTATATCTACAAGGATTTAACACTAGGGAATTTTTCCATTTTTATAGCAATTCATTTAATAATCATCTAAAATCTATTTCTAGCCTGCCTGATCAGATACAATCCATAATAAGTGAGCAAGACAGGTTAAATGGTTTGCTGGTAGGCAATAGAAGGATGTCGATTCACCACGATCAAATAGACAGACAGTTTAAAAATTTTCTTTTGAAAAAGGAAAAGCACCTATCAGAAATTCTAAATCTTCGTAGAGCTATCGTTCAAGACGAGCAGTTTTCGAAAACAACAAGTAGATTGAAAATATTTCTATCTGTAGCGCAACTGGGTCTGCTCATTCGTTTATTCATCGAAAAAGGACTTCTAGCAAAAGAAAATATCGGAGAACTCTTTACTTTCTTTGCAACCCATTTTTCTACGCCACAAACGCAATACATTTCATCAGATAGTTTAAGGAAAAAATCTACTGATGTGGAGTTTTCTACGGCGCAAAAGCTTAAAGGACATTTGATAGGAATGTTAAACTGGTTGAACGAAAATTACAACCTTTCCAATTACAAAAACTCATAATTTTTTCACTTCTGAATAGAAGATTTAAGCAGGGGGTGACCATTTTTTGGTCATCCCCTGTCACTGTTTTGGCCCCCCTCTAATTTCTTGCTTTGTTTCGGAAATGATAGTTAAACCAACATTTTAAGGAACTCTTATGAAGCTGAAAGACCTGTTTTATCTGTTGAAAAATGCCACTGAACAAGGGGTTGACAATGCCCTTTTAGAAAGTGGACAACTACAGGAACAGCTTAGTAAGGCAGAAGCCTATCGGCTTTTTGGTCGTGGCAATGTGGACCGTTGGATCAATGAAGGTCTAATAAGCCCGATTCAAAGCACAGAGAAATGTTCCAAAAAATCCCTTGACCGGAATAAGCTAGAAGCAATTGCAGCTGCCAGCAACCGGATTACCTATCTGCCTGTGGCAGATAGGTAGACTTCTTCATTTCCCAAAGGTCTTTGACGTATAGGGATGAAGCATTAACCCGCCTTAAAGCCGGGAAATTTTGCGAAAGTGAGGTTAGTTATCTATTCTACTTTACAGGCTAATATCGCCTGTTACAGGAATGGATCAAGCACCAATAGCTGAAAGCGCATTGGCAGGCCGAGGGAACTATCGTGTATAGTCCCCAAGTGGCCCGTATCGTAGGATACGACGCTAGTAGTCCCGAATTAATAAACCGGCAAAGCGGATTATAGCGGGCTCGTTACCCGTTGCCGGTTCTCCAGAGGAACTTCTATTCCCTATCCCATTTCTCTTAAGCTAAATCTTTATGAATATTTTATTAACCGATTACCAGTTAGGAATACTCTTGCGCAATGCTGCCGAAATGGGTGCCAAGCTTGTGCTTTCCAGAACCGGAAAGATCAAACCTTATCTGAACAAGTCAGAGGCATTTCGTCGCTATGGACGAAAGAACATTGAAAGGTGGATTGATCAGGGATTAATTACGCCACGCAAAGACGGTAACCAGTCTGCTGCCTGGCGGATCGACCGTATTGAAGTAGAAGCCATCCAAAAATCGCTAGATGCTATGCTATACATCTAAACCATTTCTCATTAATCCTAAATAAGACCATGAAGAAAAATTTTTTAAATGCAGGTTCCATAAAGGAACAAGTGCCCATATGTACATTACTAAAACACTTAGGGTACAAACCAGCTAAAATAAATGGCGTTGAACATCATTATATTAATGTGTTAAAAAGTGCCGAAATAAAGTCAGCTTTTGTTGTAAATGAACAGCTAAATATCTGGTATGATCGTTTAACAAAGAGAAGTGGCAATATAATAGACTTTGGAATTGCCTATTGGCCAGATCTTAATTCAGAGCAGGTAATAGAAAAAATCAGCCAATTTTTTCAGATATCAAAACGACCTACTGGAATCCAAAAAACAAATGGCCAGAGAAAAAGGCTTGCAGTGAAAATACCTTTCTATCATATTGAGGAAATTAAACCTGTTGGCTGTAATGTCGAAATCACGGCTTATCTGCAGTCTCAAGGATTGTGGGAAATTTCAATAGGCCATTTAAAGGAAGTCTATTATTATGTGGTAGATGAAAAACGCAGGCGCAAGGAATTTTTTGCAGCCGGATGGCAGAATGAAAACGGCGGCTGGGAAGTTAGGGGCAAGAATTTTTCAGGCTGTTTGGGGCATAAAGGAATGACGTTTATTCCTGGCAACGAAAGCAGCCTGATCTTGTTTGAAGATTACATTGACTACCTGAGCTGGAAATTTGCTAATAAACTTCTTGGCCCCAGCATATTGATTTTAAATTCCCCTGAATTTGTAGAAGCAGCAAAAAAGCGGGCTTCCAAATTTCATGAAGTCGCAGTTTTCTTTGGAAAACAACATCTGAATGCAGAGGTCTTATCTGCCATTCAGGGTATAAATCCACCTAAAATTATTAATTCGCCATGACAGAGTTTTTAGATATGTCCACATTGGAAAATATTTCCATTGTAGATTTTTTATCCCGTTTGGGCCATCAGCCCGTAAGGAAGATTGGCAGGGAACACTTTTATCATAGTATGCTTCGGGAAACCAAAAAAGATACCCCTTCTTTTACGGTTTGGGATGCTGGTGGTAAGTGGATTGATCGCGGTGGTCCCGGACAAACAAACATTAAAGGTGGTGGTATTGTGCAGTTAGGTTTGGCATATTGGCCCCAATTAACCTTTATTCAAGTCCTGCACAAGATTAAAGAAGTCAGTAACCTGGATACCTCATTGCTCCCTGAATATATACCACCTGTAAAGTACGCGCATGAAAAGGAAGAAGAAGGCTACAAATTTGAATTGGTAAATACCAGACCAATAGGATCAAATTACGTACTGACCCAATATCTTAAATCGAGGGGCATACTCGATGTAGCAGCACCTTATCTAAGTGAGGTTTATTACCGACATAAAAGCGGAGCTGGAGATCAGCGGACATTTTACGCCATTGGCTGGCAAAACGAATATGGCAATTGGGAATTTTCTAATGCAAAGGGTTTCAAAAGTAGTATTGGCGCCAAAGGTATTTCGGTAATAAATGGAAACCCTGATCATGTGGTACTTTTTGAGGGAACGTTTGATTTTTTGAGTTGGCTGAAAGAAAAACAGCCTCAAGTGATGCCTACCGTAATCGTTTTAAACTCAATAGTGTTTTTGGATAAAATCATTGAACCCCTTAGTGATGTCCAAATGGTTGACGTTTATTTTGACCATGATGGACCGGGAAGAAGGTGTACAGCTCAATTAATAAACGAGATACCCCATGCCATTGACCGCTCTTATGAATATCAAGGCTATAAAGATTATAACGAAAAAATAAATAAAGAAATGGAGCCGCCGAATTATGCTCAAAAGTCCGAGGATCAGGCAACAAGGAATATTGGAACAACCCCAAAACGTTAATCTTTATATATCTATCAGACTATTTGCATAGCTAGATATATAGATGCCCAGCCTATTGTATAGCCATCAAAGCATTTATTTAACAATCTAACTAGATAGTTATTTGGATATATCCATATGTGTTGATGCACTGCTTTGTTTGCCTACTATCTATATGTATGGATAAATGATTATATAACCAACCAACTATACCTATTTCTGCTAATATGGATTTATAACTATTCCTTTATGCCGATACCTATATATATGTTAATACGGATATAGGGTTATTTTATTAATAGCTATTTATACAGTTATCTAAATAGATATCTGGACTTAATTTTAAACATGTTCACCTGTATGGCTCACGAAGTATTGGCCTATGCTATACCAAAAAGTGCATTTCAAGTAAAAACGGTATAACGGTATTTTTTTGTTTTGTTGTGGGCAAGTTGTGTTTTTGTCCGTACAGCCCGCCTTCGGCCTGGGCTGACGACAAAAACGAACTTGCCTTAGCCTGCCTAACCCCGTTGGGGAAAGGCTGGGCTAAGGAAGAAAAAAGGTCGCAACTCCCTTTTTTTCCTGCAAAGCGCCAAGACAACCGCCATAAAAAATTACCCTCAAATTTTTAACCCTAAAAATTCATTGTATGTTATCTAACCATCCTCTTAGATTAAGAGTAGGCATGGCATTGCCATGCCCATTTATCCCTCGTGAGTATCACAATGCCAAACATTTTTTAATAAGGGCATTCAATGTTTAGGCATGGGAGTTTGTTTAGTGGCATAGGCGGTTTTGACATCGCTGCTACATGGGCAGGTTGGCAAAATGTGTTTTCAAGCGAGAAAAACCCTTTTTGTAAAACCATTCTTCAATATTACTGGCCTAACATTTACCATTATGACGACATCTTTAAATTCGATGCAACTCAGTTTAGAGGAAGCGTTGACATCATCAGCGGAGGTTTTCCCTGCCAACCATTCAGCCAGGCAGGAAGAAGAAAGGGCAAAGCGGATGACCGCTATCTCTTCCCAGAGGCTTGCAGAATTATTACAGAAGCACGACCTAAGTGGATCGTTCTTGAAAATGTTGCTGGACTGTTCAGCATTCTCGAACCGGACAGTTTATCTGAAATGGAGATCAAAGCGGTTGAGCTTTTTTGTAAGGACAACGACCAGCAGGCGGACAGTATCATTGTCAGGCTCCAACGAAGGGTTATCGCCAGCATCATTTCAGAAATTAACGGTGCAGGATATGTATTACCGCAGCTTAAGGACGGCACGCCAATCGTTTTGTGTATTCCGGCTGCTGCCATTAACGCACCACACCAAAGGGACCGGGTCTGGTTTGTTGCCCACACCGACAGCTACGGAAATAAGCAATCTGGGAATGACAAAAAAACAGGTAGAACAAGGCAGGGAGCTGGCAGATCGGAAAAGCGAGAAGGGAAACGGCGGGCAGGTATCATTGACGGACTTCCTGATCTATTATACCCTAAAGGCACAATCTCCAACATATCCTGTGATGGAGGAAAATATGCCAGTATTGATATTGCGCCGCCTGTTCCGGGTGCTTCCAACGACAGAGCAAATTGGCAAAACGAAATTCCCAACTGGGAAACATGGCCAACTGAACCCCCGTTTTGTGGCGGAAATGATGGGCTTCCCCTCGAATTGGACGGAATTACCTTTTCTGCATGGCGAGCCGAAAGCGTAAAAGCATACGGCAATGCAATTGTTCCGCAAGTTGCCTTAGAAATTTTTCGGGCCATCGAAAAAGCAGACAGCTCAATTTAAAGCTAAAAGAAACATGGCAAAGAATGAACTTTCCCCACGAAAGATACGCCGATTTGAATTGAGGTTGAGCGAACCGGAACTTCATCAGTTTCTCGAACTGGAAAAATCACTGGGCATAAGTCGCGCGGATATTGTGCGTATTAGAGTACTTAAAAATTCTACCAAGATGCTTGTGAACGCCAAAGAGCTGATGAAACAGCTTGATCTTATCGGCGCTGAACTGGGGCGGTCCGGCAATAATATCAATCAGTTGGCAAGACATGCCAATGTGCTGCACAAACGAGGAATGCTTGGGCATGAAGTGACGGCTGAATTTAACAGCCTTTTTACGGAGTACGTTGAAGTTCAACAGGAGCTTGAAAAACTGTTCCGACAGATTATACGGCTAATGAAAGGTTGACTATGATCGTAAAACTACTACGTCCATCTGCCACATTTGGTGGCATAAGCTACAATACCGATAAAATAGAAAGCGACAAAGGTGAACTGATGAAGGTAGAAAACTTCGGGGCATTACAGGCTTTGGAACATTTGAAACCAAGAGATTACGTTAATTACCTTGAAGCACGTTCTGCAACAAGTGCCAGGATTAAATACCCCCAGTTTCATGCCGTTTTATCCTGTAAGGGTAAATCACATACCAAGGAACAGCTTACCGAGCTTGCAACAAATTGGCTTAAGGGAATGGGCTATGAAAAACAGCCCTATTTGCTGGTATTCCATAAAGATACATCCAACAATCACATTCACATTGTTTCTACCCGTATTGATGAAAACGGCAAAAAGATCAATGACAGCTACGAAAAGATAAGGGCCTATCAAGTGCTTAACCAATTGATGGACCTTAACGAAAAGAAGCAGATAGATAAAGACATAGAAAGGGCCCTAAGCTATAATTTTTCTACAAAGCCCCAATTTATGATGCTTTTGGAATGCCAGGGATACAGTTTGCAGCAAGATGGTGATAAATACAAAATCTCCAAGTATGGCTTGCAACAGAGAACTGTTGACCTGGCTTTGGTTGATGCTCGCAGGAAAACCTATAAACAGGATGTTGACAGATTGGCGCAGCTTCGGGCGATAATAGAAAAGTATAGTAAAATTCACAATCCCGCCGTTGTTCCGGTTTCAAAACCTGTACCTAAAGGAATGATTGCCAAACCAACAGGCTACACTTCTGATCTTGCCGAGGAATTGTCAGCAAAATTAGGGCTTCAGATACTCTTCCATGGTCAGCCTGGTATGCCACCTTATGGCTATACAGTAATCGACCATTCCCGAAAACATCAATCTGTCTATAAAGGCGGTGAACTTATGCCATTGGAAAAATTGATAGACCCAACACAATTTCTCGCAAATAATCTTCAGGAACCCAAAATCGAAATGCTAGAATCGGTGGATGCCGATAGAGATATTGAAGATTTACCCGCGCAGTCTGTAGAGCATACAGATACAACACCTGCATTTACTGGTGGATATGAAGCAACATTTTTTCTACCAGAAATCAGCCTGGATCTTGCTGAAGACATTGATGATGAAGCCATTCTTGGCAGGAACCGTCAACGCAAGCGCAAGGCAAGAACAAATACAAGATAATACTTACATATATTCTATAACCCACTTATCAGAACGATTATGGTCATTTTAATAGGAAATCAAAAAGGGGGCGCAGGGAAGAGTACGCTCACGCTACTTTTTGCGAACTACCTTACACAGGTCAAAAAAAGAAAGGTAACAGTGTTGGATATGGACTATCAACAATCCATATCATCAAAAGCTGAAAAGGCAAAAATTTTGGAAAATGAACCTCTTTATGATGTCGTGCCTGCTGAACTTAAGATCTTCCCATCCCTGCATAGTTCCCTTACCAACCGGGCAGGTGAAATTATAATAATAGATCTGCCCGGCAAAATGGATGATGACGGCCTTTTGCCAGTGTTTGCAGCCGCAGATGTCGTAATCTGTCCTTTTGCATACGATGAATTTTCAGTAGATTCTACGATCCTTTTTGCAATGGTCTTGCGTAAGATCAACGAACGGGCTCCATTTATCTTTATTCCCAACCGCATTAAGAATACCGTAAAATATGAAACACGTTCGGAGATAGAAAAGGTCATTCAGCGATTTGGTGTTATTGCTCCAGCCCTTGCCGATCGTGTAGATTTTCAGCGAATAAGTACATTCCAAACTCCCCTAATCCTATTGCCAGTTGTGCTTCCGGTTCTTGACCACATTTATAACCAATATATCGATTGGGAGGAAAAAACATGAATGAAATTAAAACCCTTGCAGACGAATTAAGGGAAACCATAAAAAAAGACGGAAATTCCAAGCCTGTCACCCAACCAAAAGCCCTTTCTACCGAGAAAGAAAGACCATCAGCAAAAAATGCAATTCCTATTGATCCATCTGTGGAAAAGCTATTTGATAACATGCTAAGCTATGAGCTGACCGGAAAAGAAAAACTGTTGATACGGCTTGATGACAGAACTGTCTTCTTATTGAAGCAGCTAAAAATTGCCAAATCCATTGACATGAATAAACTAATCGCTTATAGCCTGCAATATTTTCTACACCAGCACCCAGAACTAATCCAATATATCAAAGAAAACATTAAAACAATCGAATTATGAACTGGAACCAATTTATCCTTTACCTTTTGGTCGCTTATTTTATTTATTACCTGATAAATATATTACTTGACCTGCTAAGGCCCAAACAGATGTATGCTGAAAATTCCGGTCAGGAAGAACTTACCTTTTCCGAAGAGCATCAACCCAAAACTGTTGTTGAAAATGATGTTCAAAAGGAAGAGAAAAAATTACAGGCCCATAGTCCAAACAACAGGCAGGCTATCTCTTCCGGCCCAATCAGTGCTACGGGGGGCGTAAGTTTGAAACAGCTTTTTTCCCTTGCGCAATCAGACCTGATCGAATTTACCAAAACCATTCCTTATTGATGCAATAATGCAGTTAGGAACATTTCTCAAAAAGACAACTTCGGTTGTCTTTTTTTTTGGACTGCCCTTACTGGGCATTTGCCAAACACCACCAGGGATAGGCGAGTTTTACAGCGCCAGTGGCGAAGTCCACCGCTGGTATTTCAGCTTATCCGATATGGTGCTCGTATTGGGAGCGATCAGCGGCATGCTTGGGGGACTGCGTGTTTACGCTAACTGGCAGTCCGGCAAGCACCATATAGACGCCCAGGTCATGGGCTGGCTCTTTTCATGCCTGTTCCTGTCCATTCTGGGCACAGTTCTCAAAGCCCTATTCGGGATACACTAATCAGCCATTTCAATTTTTCACTTTTTAATTTCTTAATCTATGACAGTAAAAAATCAAAGACTGTTCGCAATTGCCATGCTTTCATTGCTGGCCCAATCTTCTTTTGCCCAAGGTGGCGGTTCTACGGGCATCAATGCCGCAACCTCTTCGCTGACCAGCTATGTTGATCCGGTTTCAACCCTGATCCTGGCCATCGGTGCAGTGGTCGGTTTGATCGGTGGGGTACGCGTGTACATCAAATGGAATGCAGGTGACCAGGACATCAACAAAGAACTGATGAGCTGGGGCGGTTCCTGCCTCTTTCTGGTTCTGGTATCGGTGGTCATTAAAGCCTTCTTCGGTGTATAATGGTGCCTAGATATTCCATTTATAAGGGGCTCCAGAAGCCCCTTATTTATCGTGGCTTTAAAGGAAAATTTATTTACTGGGGCATAGGTTCCCTGGTTGGGGGCCTCGTTATCGGTGGCCTTATCGGGGCGCTTATCAGCATGTACCTGGGCGGTTTCCTTACCATTTTACTGATCTGCTCCGGGCTTGGCTATACCTTTTTCCGCCAAAAAGACGGCCTACATAGCAAAAAACGCTACAAAGGGGTCATTGTCCACCCAGTTCAATTAAAAATAACGTATGCAACGAGAAAGAAAAACAGCATTTAAAATGCCCTATGCAGGCATTGATGCCTATAATGGCATACAGCTTCTATATGGTGAGAAAGGAGGCTTTTCGGTTATCATGCACATAGACAACCCTGTTCTTCAATATAGTGCCGATCCAGAAGCCTATATAGCTTATCAAAGTGTGCTTCTCAATATCATCAAGATTTTGGGTGAAGGCCATATCATACAAAAACAGGATGTCTTTATCCGTAAAAAATACAAGCCGATACCAGCCAACGAATTTCTTCAGCAAAAATACCATACACATTTTGAAGGAAGGGAATATACCGATATTAAGACCTATCTTATAATTACACGCCAGGTTAAAAGAGGTGCATTTTACACCTTTGATAAAAAAGTTCTGGCCGATTTTTTCCAGAACATAGGAAAGGTTTCTGACCTGTTGGCTGGTGCCGGATTTGATCCCAAATACCTTACCGAGGCGGAGATCAACCGTTATGTAAGCAAGGTGCTTAGCATGGAGTTTGCCTCTCCAACAATAGCCCTGAACAATATGCGGTGCAACGATAGCCAGCTTAATTTGGGCGATGCGGTTATCAGGTGCCTAAGCATCGTAAATACCGATGCGGTTGAACTTCCCGAAAAAGTCGGCGCCTACACAGAAAAGCAGGATAACAAAGGCATGAGGGATTTCCCGGTGGACAATCTCTCGTTTTTGCATCAGGTTCCCGGCTATAAGGTGATCATCTATAACCAGCTTTTGGAAATACCATCACAACAAATGACGCTTAATAAGCTGGAACTGAAACGAAAACGCCATTTAGGTGTCCCAGATCCTGCCAATCTGATGTGCGTGGAAGACATCGATATGCTTTTGGTCGATGTGGCAAGGGAAAATCAGTTATTGGTGAATGCGCACTACTCATTGATCGTATGCGCCAACCAAGAGCACATTGATAGAGCAACCAACTTTATTGAGGCCGCGCTTTTCCAGCAAGGTATCATTCCGTCAAGGAATGCCTATAACCAATTGGAACTTTTCCGTTGTGCGTTGCCTGGCAATGGTGTTGAACTACAGAAGTATGATTGGTTTTTGACAACGGCAGATGCCGCATTATGCCTCTTTTTTAAAGAAGCCCTGGTTAAGGACGAACCATCTGATTTTCTGATCCGGTTTACTGACCGCCAGGGGGTGCCGGTGGCAATAGACCTATCGGATTTGCCCATGCGTACAGGGCGCATCAGCGCTCGAAATCGGTTCTGTTTGGGGCCATCAGGTGCTGGAAAATCCTATCTCATCAATGCGCTGGTTGAACAGTATATGCTTTATAATATGGATGTGGTCATTGTAGATACCGGGCATTCATATTCCGGTTTATGCTCATACTATCATGGCAAATACATTACCTGGTCGGAGAACAAACCCATCACAATGAACCCTTTTGCAATTGCCGAAAGTGAGTACAACATCGAGAAGAAAGATTTTTTGTGTACGCTGATCAGCCTGCTTTGGAAAGGTTCCGAAGGAACGGTGAGCACTGTGGAGCGCGATGTGATCTCAAACGTAATTTCCGGGTACTATAGCCAATACTTTGACCCAGACCTCAACGAAAAAAACAAGGTGGCGCAATTAAATTTTAACTCATTTTATGAGTTTGCACTTGAAAGGATACCAGAAATCAAAAGAGAAGAAAAAATACCTTTTGAGCTTGACGAGTTCCGTTATGTTCTCAAAAAATTTTACCTGGGCGGAGAATTCGATACAATTCTTAATGAGGCATCGGATAAATCGCTGTTTTCCGAGCGGTTCATAGTCTATGAAATCGACAATTTGAAGGAGAATAAAATTCTGTTTCCAATAGTAACCCTTGCGATAATGGACGTTTTTATCCAGAAGATGCGGCACCGTTCTTCACAGCGCAAAGCCCTGATAATTGAAGAGGCGTGGAAGGCAATAGCATCCCCATTAATGGCTGGGTATATACTTTATTTGTATAAAACCGTCAGAAAATTTTGGGGGGAGGCTATTGTCGTTACACAGGAATTGGGTGACATCATAGGCAATGCAGTGGTAAAAGACAGCATCATCAGCAATTCCGATACTATCTTTCTGCTTGACCAGAGCAAGTTCAAGGAGAACTACAAAGAGATAGCCAAGCTCTTATCCATTACCGAAACCGAGCAGAAGAAGATATTTACCATTAACAATCTCGACAATAAGGAAGGCAGGGCCCGCTTTAAGGAAGTTTACATCCGCAGGGGCGCTACGGGGGAAGTGTACGGCGTGGAAAATTCTATTTACCAATACCTTACCTATACTACTGAAAAGCCTGAAAAAAATGCAGTAGAGGTATATGTTAAGGCTAAGGGGAGCTACCAGGACGGACTGGAAACCTTTGTTTCTGATCTTGAAAGAAGTGGCCTTACACTCGAAGCATTCGTGCATCAGGTCAATAATACGGGTCTTCCGGTTAACTCCTTTGTCGAATATTTTAAACCCGATTTTATATGAAAATAATATTATTAATAGCTGGGCTTTTCCTTATTGGATGCCCTGTATTTGCCCAAATTTATGTTGATCCCGCAACCGCTGGTGCAATGGCAGCCCATTCAGGGGTTATTAATGGGCAGCTCAACAGAACAAATGACAACCTTACCCTGATCCAGCGAGGCCAGCTAGCCGTTACCGGGCAACTGGTTATTGTAAACGACCTACAGCAGCAGATCTATAGGGGCCTGAGCGAGGTTTCCGCTGCGGTAAGGTCTTTATTAGCCATTCAGGATATATCGGAAATCAGTGTAGATATTGTTACGGATGTTAACAAAGCGGTTGTTTTGGCGCAAAGCAATCCAGCGTTGCTATTGTTTGCCGAAAATGGCGCAAGAGAGTTTAAGCGCCGCGGAACAGCACTTGCTGTAGAGGTCAGCTCTTTTGTTTTGCAAGGAGGCTTAAATAATCTTATGGATTCCGGGGAACGGGCGAAGCTCCTGAACCGGATAAGAACAGAGCTCATGATCTTGCGAGGCGTAGCCTATGGAATGCAAAGAACCATGTTCTGGGCTAAGCAGCGTGGAATCCTAAACTCCCTTAATCCCTACGCAGGCTATATCAATATTGACAAGCAGATTGCCGACAACATCATAAGGAACGCTAAATACCTAAAGCAATGAAAAAGATAGTATTTATAGCCATCATTTTTTATAGCATTTCAGTTAATGCTTATTCGCAACTTAACGTCGAACTTCTGCACCAGTTGGTTTCCGAAAGCAAAAGCGAACACAGCAGGCAGGATGAGGCAAAGAACAAGCAGGCTGTTACATCTGCCAATGAAGAGGTTAACAAAACGCAGATGGGCAAGCTGAAAACCAAATACAGGGAATTGCAAAGCCGTTTTCATACCATCGGGTTAGCAATAGATGTGGCGCAGATCGGTTTAGATGCAAGTCCTTTGGTTTCAGAGATCATCAGGCAACAAAGCATCATTTATAATTTGGCAGCTGATAACCCTCTTCTTATAGCCATCGCCCTGCAAACCGAAATTGATCTGGTGCACAGGGCAAAAATGCTTGCCAATTATATTGCGGGACTTGCTTTGAGCATCGGGGAAATCAACCAGATGAAAGCAAGTGACAGGAAAATACTATTTTCCCATGCCCTTACTGAACTCCGGCTTATAGAAGGGGCCAGCAAAGGTTTGGTTATCTGTATGCAACAGGCAAATTACAAACGTTCGATCGATCCCTTTAAGGACTTTGTAAATAGGGACAAGCAGCTGATCGATGATATTATCAGAAATGCAGACATTTTAAAGAACGGAAAGCCATGAAGCCATATATAATATTCGTAGCCCTATTAATTTTTGGTACGACTGAAAAGTCGTTCGGCCAGAGAATTGTTTTCGATAGAAACCATTTCAATATTGTAAATGAGAATGGCGCAGTCCGCCTGGCCGCAGAAAATACGCACAATGGGTATCTGAATACCATACATAATAGACTGGACGATATTAATATCAATATCGGATCGGTAATTATGGTGCAGACCCTTATACGCAATTCGCTTACCCATGTCAATCAGGCCCTTAAAAGCGGAATTGCAGTGTACCAGATAGCAGAAATAAGCAACGAAATCATTCGTGAAAGCAATAACACGATTTCCATCGCGGGATCGGAACCTTATCTGCTTCTTTTTGCCGAAGACGTAGCAAGGCAAATGAAAACAAGGGGTATCAATCTGGTAAGCGAAGTATCGGCATTCGTTTTAAAAGAAGGCAACAATGTGCTAATGGACTTTGAAAAGCGCGATGCCCTGTTGCGCAAGATCATTTTAGAGCTAAAGGTCATAAGGGCATTATGCTACAGTATGGGCAAATCTATGTATTGGGCCAAGATGAACGGAATACTAAAAATGGCAAACCCATATCGGGATTTCGTCAACCAGGATATGCGTATTTCCAGCGAGATCATAAATAATATTAAATATCTAAAAAATTAAGCAATGAAAAATTACCTCTTAACAATACTGCTTTCCTGCCTGTTGATACAAACTTCTGCACAGAAAACAATCAGGGATAAACATATCACCAATCAACAGGAACGCATGGTGTTTAAACAATGGGACAGGAAAAAATTCACCCCCACCAGCGGGTTTTTGGGACTAAATCCTGAATATTGGCTTACCTGGGCATGGCACCCGGATTATCCAAAAAAGGATTTGCGCCCATTGGGTCCAATAGGCCCACAAACTCAACGCCTTGCCTTTGCAGCAGCAATGCAGAATACCACCAATGCCTATAAACTACATTCCGATACCTTAAGAAATACCGCTTTGACAGAATCCTCTAACTATTCTGCGGTATTTTCAGAAATTGATCCGCTTTGGCAATTATACTATAGGCATGAATTTGAACCGCTGTTAAACCAGAGCGATAATATCCTATTAAATGGCATAGCACAAAAAGAAAAGGATTACCTGGTACGCACAGGCGTATATGACTGGTACCGTACAGAAGCTGCCGCAATCCGCGAAAGACTTGAAGCCGCCCAAGCCTCGACATTAGACCGGGGATCAAGGATAATCGCCTATCACCGCCTTTTTTTGGAGTATCGAAAACTACAGGCTTCCTGGGAGGCCAAGAAGCAATATTCCCGAAAGTTCCTTTCGCTTAGCGAGACGGCAGGTAAAATGAAAACAAGGGAAAAGCCTATTGTCCAAAATCAGGGATATCGAACAGATCAACAGATTGCCAATGACATATTGGCGAAATCCAAACTTTAAATCAGCAAGATGAACATATCAAATTTAATGACCGGCACTGCCGGTTTTTTTGTGCAATCTGGTTCCGGTGATGTACCGGACAGCTTTAAAAAAACCTTCAATTTTTTGCAGGGCAACGGCGTGTATGAAGAGGGCATGATGCACTTTTTGAAGACTATGAAAAATACGATCTGGACACATTATGATGCCTTTATTGCGGATGCACAGGCGTTGGCTGCCATATTCATGCTCATTTTTTTTGCCATAAAATCCTATGAAATGATGTCCGGTGATAAGAAAATGGAAATCATGCCATTATTGAGACCATTTGGATTGGTGATGGTCATTCTCTGGTGGTCTACATTTACCAGAGTTGTTGCATATCCCACTGATCTGATTGCAAACAAGACCGAGCTTATGTTTGAGGGCAGCCAGATACAGGTTAATAACCTGCGCATGGAAAGGGCCCAGCTTATGGTCCAGGTTGCAGACCAGTTGCTTACAGTCCAGGCACAGACCGAAACAGCGAAGCAGGAAGCAGATACCTGGTACGAAAATGCCTGGGAAAGTGTAAAATCTACTGTTAAAGAAGGTTTTGCCGAAGTCTGGAACCCAATAGTCGAGCTCCGAAACCGTATGCAGGTCGGTCTTCAACTCCTTGCTACTTCGATTCTGGAAACACTTGCCCTTTGGATTTTGCGCATTTGCGTTTACATCATCTTTATTATACAGATCATCTTTTCAACTATTCTGATTATTCTGGGCCCATTTTCGGTAGCGATCAGTATTCTTCCTGCTTTCAGGGACAGTTTCAGTACATGGGTAGCCCGGTTTATTTCCGTAAACCTGTATACAGGCATTGGTTTTTTGGTTCTTTATGTTGCCTCGCTATTCCAGCATTATGCGATGGAGGCTGAAATCAGCCGTTACAGGGAACTGGTCGGTAGCTCTGGCGAAAGCCTTGAAAAGCTTGGCTGGTTTGCTGGCAATGGTCTTCTTTCGTTTGGGATGGTGATCGTAACCTTTCTGATCGGTGGCCTGACCATGCTTACCGTACCAAGCATCAGCACCTGGATCGTGTCTACATCAGGCATAAGCTCTGCCACATCTACAATGGGCCGAGGCGCATCAAATCTTTCACGAATGCTTACCAAAATGATGAAATAATGATTATCAAAAATATTGAAGCCAAGGTTCGCTTGGCTACATTCCTTTCTGCTGGCAGTTTTATTTTAACAGCTCTTATTGTCTTGATGGTTTCGTTTTTTGCCTATAAGCAGGTTTCAGATGCGCGTAAAACCGTATATGTTCTGGATGCAAACAGTGTTCCTCTGCTCGCTAGGCAGACCAGTGTACAGTTAAACAGGGCCGCGGAATATCGTTCGCACATCAACCTGTTCCACGGCCTTTTCTTTTCTCTAACTCCTGACGATAAATATATCGAATATCAGATGAAAAGGGCAATGTACCTGGTTGATGAAAGTGGAGCGCTCCAATACAATAACCTGAAAGAAAAGGGATTTTTTAATTCAATACTTTCTTCCAGTGCGGTATTGACTATCCAGACCGATTCCGTCGTCATCGACGAGGCCAGAAAGTACTTCCGTTATTATGGCAGGCAAAAAATCGACCGCAGAAGCTCAACGATTATACGTTCGCTGGTAACCGAAGGGTATCTGAAAGACCTTGAAACAAGGTCAGATAATAATCCCCATGCGGTGCTGATTACCCGCTGGAAAACATTAGAAAACAAAGATCTTGAAAATGTACAGAAAAACTCATTTTAAACCCGATAAGGCTCTTTGGAATGAAATTTCAAAAGAGTTCGCCATTTATTTTGCACGCTTCGGAAACCGGATCAGGCATATATGTGAAAAGTACCCAAAACAGATATTCTTTACTATGCTTGGCGTTATGCTGATTTCCGGTATACTGGCATTTACAGTTATGAGGGTCAAGAAGGACAAACCAGCGCAATTGCTTGCGGGTACTGCCGCCCCAATAACACAGGGACTCGGTCAGATACTTGGTGCAGGCCAAGCGTTAAAAAAAGTTCTTGAACTGCAAAACGAGATCAATACAGTGCTTCAAAAAGATACGTTAACGGGTGCTGATAGCCTGATCGTAAAAGATGCTATTGACCAACTGGAAATAATTCATCGACAACTCAATGTCAAATAAACCAATAATTATGAAAATCAATTTTAAGCAACCGCGTTACATGCTTCCGTTGATACTTCTGCCATTTTTGTGCCTTTTCTTTTATGTATGGAAAAGCAGCTTTGGCAAGGAAGTGCCAGTAGTGGAGAAAGGGAACGCACTTCAGGAAAATTTAGCAGATGTGTCCGATGGTGTAAAGAACAAAGGAATTGAGGATAAGCTTGACGCATATCGCAAACAATACAAAGATGCAGACGGCTATACCGCAGTGGGTGGCATCGGTGAAGACCAGGCAATTAAACAACAGGTACCTGACCTTTATAATCAGATGGAAAAACGTATGTTGGATTCCATAGACAAGGAAATGAAAAGGAAATTTGGAGTAACGGCCAACGAACCGCCCAAACCCCGCTCCACTTTTCCAGATGCTGGTCCAAGGCGAAACAATTCGAGGGCCTATGATGCAGACCGCGATCTGGCAACAGCGCTTTCAAAATTAAAACAACAGCCAACGGGAAACACCAGCAGCTCGATGCCATCTGCTGGTACGGGACAAACTGATCCAATGAAGATTTTTAGGGAACAGATGACCTTGATCGACAGCCTGGGAAAAGCAAACGACCCCGATTATAAAGCTGAACAGGCAAGGAACAAGGCAATCGCAATTGCTGAACGCGAACAGAAAAACCAAAAAAAACTAAGTGTCTCCAAAAGCACTGGTTCTATTGAATATTTTAATACCATTCTTCCAGATAGCGAGGAAAGCTTTATTCGTGCAATTGTAGACCAGAATATTACTGGCTATGCTGGTTCACGCCTGCGCATCAGGCTATTAGATGACATCAACGTTGGGAAATTCCTTGTAAAAAAGGGAACATATCTGTATGCACAGATTACGGGTTTCAGTGGGCAAAGGGTCAATCTTACGGTTACTTCAATCCTTCAGAACAATAATATTCTCCCAATCAGATTAGACCTTTACGATAATGACGGCTTACCAGGACTTTACGTTCCGGCGTCAGCATTCAGGGAGTTTTCAAAAGTTTTGGGAAGTGATGCAAGCCAGGGTATGACCATTCAGCAACAGGCAGAGAACAATAACCAATTGGTGATGAGCCTGCTCCAAAAGATGTTCCAGTCTACCACTACCGCCGTAGGAAAACTTATACGGAGCAATAAGGCCAAGCTGAAATACAATACACAGGTCTATCTTATTGACCCCGAAGAACTAAAAAACAAGCAGAACAAATATTAATCCCACATTCAATATGAAGAAACTAATTTTTTTCCTATTGGCAATTCTATGTACTTGCCATTTGCTTTTTGCGCAGCCAAATAGCGGAGTAAACCGTACCGATCTTCCAGACATTTTTATCAGCAGTGGTAGCCCTTTGCATTTTATTTCGCCCGAACCCATCCAATATGTTGATATTTCATCGCATGCCATTGCTGGTGATCTGCCCCTAAAAAATTTATTGCGTATAAAATATATAGCTGATACAGCTAGCAATAAACACTTAACAAATGGCTATCTTGGAATAATAACAATTGTTGGCGAAAGTTTCATAGCGCAATATAACCTGCACTTTGTTGATAATCACACATTCCCTTTTCTATCACAGATAAATGTTCTGCCAGAGCAAATGCGCCCCCTCGATGTTCCCGGAATGACCTTAACGTCAAATGAAATGTATGTTTCCGCCATAAGGCTTCTAAATTCACCAAAGAACAGACCAATAAGGAAAAACAAGGATTTCGGTATACAGGCGCAGCTTAATAATGTTTTTACCGCCGGGGATTATGTTTTTTTGGATATAACCTATTATAATTCTACCAATCTTTCTTACCAGATCGATGAACAACGCTTCAAGATTGAAGACAAAAAAATTGCCAAAGCGACAAACGTACAATCGGTTGAGGTCAAACCTGTATGGCAGCTTTATAATTCCACATCTTTTAAAAAGCAGTATAGGAATATCTATGTGCTCAAAAAAATTACTTTTCCCGGGAATAAAGTTTTGAATATAGAGCTTACCGAAAAACAGGTTTCCGGAAGACTTCTAACGCTTCAATTGAAATACAGCGATATACTTAATGCAGATGCATTTTAATCGTTTAGGCTGTCTTTGTGATTCTGGATGAAATAGTTAAGCAAATTGAATTTCATATGCGTATACCGCCGAATGCTCTCCATATCGCTATTTTGTCTTTCCAGGATGTTATAGTAATTTGATTTTAAGTATAATTCTTTACCATGAAAGCCAATATGACTTTGCCGATAGATTTTCTCCGGATCTTCTCTTTTCATCCTCAAATATTCCTCGCGAATGAGCATCAGATCTTCTACTTTTAGGTCAGGAAGAGACTCCATCATTTCTCTTTCCACCATATTTAGAAGATCAAGCTTTCCCATTTTTTTTGCAGCTACGTGCATCGCTATTTTACTAGCAACAGCCTCAATTGAATCCGTTAGATCCATTTCGTAAGAGACGGTAAATTGGTTATAGCGCTTTTGTACAAATGAAAAACGCTCATCCAAAGTCATTCCTTTTGTTTCTTCTGAGCCAATCTTCAAAAACTGTTCAACTATCAACAGTTTTTTAGGACTTTGGTTCATTATATTGATCTCAGGTTTTTCCATCTTAGTGATTGATTGCTGATATACCGAATGAACGTCCTTACCCTTATAATTGTCATTAAGAACGACGTAGAATGCAAAAGTGCTGAAAAGATCGACATAGCAAATGAGTTTTTTCTGATCTCCATAGTCGTCAACATAGAGAATTAATGTATGGTTGGGGAATTCAGGTTCCAATGCGATCCTTTGTTGGTCATATACCATTTCGAAAACCTCGCATGGTATGTATGGCACAATCTGGTCTGTGTAAATTAGGGCGTTTTCCTTGACGTCAATTGTATTAGGTGTATCATTTCGGTCAACGCCATTCATCATTGCAAATCCAGTTGCAATCTTAATGAATCCCATTTTTAATTTGCGATCGAAATCTTCAACACCTTCAGAAAAATGGATTCCTAATTCAATATGGTCCTGAAGATTGCTGACGATTGTAAATTTCAATTTCTCAACTTCATAACCTTGTTTTTTCAATTCAGACTTGGCAAAGTTTATGAAATTTTTTGCAGTCTTACTTTCACCATAAACCTTGACTTCACCATTTACAGGTAAATCAAAAAAGGGCTTTTGAGGATTAATTATCCCTCCCTTTATGAATACAGGGATTTTTCTGCCATCCATTAGTACAACATGGCCTTTGAGTGAAGGTTGGAAATTCTTATTTTTCTCAGTTGAAGTTAGAATATGTGCAAACTGTTCAGAGATGGATTGAAATATTTTGCCAAAGTCGGAATCGACTTCTACAGACAATTGACTTCCACAAGACTCGCATAAAATCTTATCAGATTTTAGTCGCCCATATAGAGAATCCTGAATTACATGTTCGCCATGAATAAACTTCGGTTTTTCATGGAAAGATTCAGGATTCAATTCATACGCTTTCCGATCGATCATCGGCTCATTACACAGATAACAAGTATTCATAGTTGTAATTATCTAAAAACCAAATTTAAACATTTTTGTATGGAAGAAACCAAAGAACAGCAGAGCCTGCACAGGTTCCTGCAATTTGGCATCTATTTGTCCGTCCTGATTGAGATTTTTCTTTTTTTTTATGCTGGTAAATTACTGGATCAAAACTCAACGGATAACAACGGCCTCCTTTTTTTTGCGGTAAAGCTAGCAAGGATACCTTTTTATCATCAGCTTGTTTACAGTAAGCTTTTTACGCTAACATTGATCTGCCTGGTTTCAGTAGGTACGCTCAGCCGAAAAAAGAAAGACCTCAATCCTAAATCACAGATTGTTTATCCCCTCGCATCAGGACTGCTCATTTTCTTTTCAGGCATCTGGTTCCAGGGCAGGCAACAGCCCGAAGTGTGGTTTGGGGCGGGCTGGTATGATATTGCCTATATCACTAGTGCCATTGCCGGAACTCTTTTGATCCACGTTGCGATGGATAATGTGTCAAAGATGATTAGTTCTAAGCTCGGCAAGGACAAGTGGAATATTGAGGGTGAAGCATTTATGCAACCTACCGAACCGATTGAAACGCCATACTCGGTTAATATTCCAATGCTTTTTTATTATAAGAAGAAAGTCCGAAAAGGGTTTATTACGCTTTCAAATTTATTCAGGGGACTTCTTTTAATTTCAGTTCCAGGCGGTGGCAAGACCTTTTCGGTAATCATACCCGTAATAAAGCAGTTTATCGCAAAATCTTTCACTTTGTGCATATATGATATAAAATATCCTGACTTGGCGAAAGTTGCGTATCATCATTACCTGCTCGCGAAACAGAACGGTAAATGCCTTGATTATAAGTTTCATGTTATCAACCTGAACGAACCTGAAAAAAGCAGAAGAATAAATCCTTGGAAAAGCATATACCTGCAAACATTGGCTGATGCCTCTGAAACAGCAGAAGGATTGGTAGAGGCTATGAAAAAAGGCGACAAATCCAGTGGCAGCGACCAGTTCTTTACCCAGTCGGCCATAAATTTTCTATCGGCCTGCATCTATTTTTTTGGAACGTTTGAACATGGGCGGTATGCCAGTTTGCCCCATGTGCTTTCCTTTCTAAATCTGTCTTATGACGAAATATTCAATACACTGTTTTCCGAACCTGAATTGGTTTCGCTTCTTTCTCCTTTCCGAAGTGCCTACAACGCAAAAGCATTCGATCAACTAGAGGGCCAGATAGGCACCTTGAAAATTTTTATCAGCCGCCTTGCTACCAAAGAAACGTATTGGGTGTTTTCAGGTGATGATTTTGAACTGAAAATAAGCGATAGAAAAAATCCATCAATCCTGGTACTCGCCAATGATCCCTTAACGCAGAGCATTAACTCTGCCTGTTATTCGGTAGTACTTAATAGGATAACAAAACTGGTGAACACCAAGGGCAACATCCCCGTTGGATTGGTCATAGATGAGGCTCCCAGCTTGTATATTTTCCGTATCGAGCAGGTTTTGAGCCAGGCCAGAAGTAATTTCGTGGCCTCTGTTTTGGGCATTCAGTCTCTACAGCAATTCCAACAGCAATACGGTAAAGAAACCGCTGCTACAATTAGCTCTGTTGTAGGTAATGTGCTCTCTGGTTCTGTACAAAATAAGGAAACCCTTGATTGGCTCGAAAGGCTGTTCGGGAAAATAAAACAGCAGAGCGAAAGCCTAAGCATTGATAGAAATAAAACGTCAGTTTCATTAAGCGAAAAACTTGAACCCTTAATACCTGCCGGAAAAATTGCTTCACTAAAAGCTGGTGAAATGGTCGGACTTTTGGCCGCGGATGCCGTTGAAAAGTACACAGGACAATATAAGTCCTCTGCGGTACACTGTCGGGTAAATCTTGATGTACAGTCTATAAAAAAAGAAGAAGAAAGCTATCGCGAATTGCCTGTGTATTATGACTTCAAGGGCAAGAAAGATGAAATCCTGAGAGAGAATTTTTACAGGATCAATCGAGAGGTTCAGGAAATGGTTAAGCAGTTCAGACCTGTTCAGCCATCTGTTCCATTGCCCCAAGCCAAAGGAATGATGAAGCAATCATTTAATAAATAATCCTTTACCACTAATCTTAAATTTATGACGAATGAAATTCAAGGTACCTATGCACAGGTGCACCCAAAATTGGATGACCCTGTTGGAAGGCAGGGACAGATCGGAATGATAACCTACGCCGATTTAGAAAGAGACGACGTTTACATCAATTTTGAAAAGGGGCAACAGGCCCTCTACAGCAGTAATGCATTATTGGTAATGCGGAAATCCAATGAAATTTATAGAGATACAATTTCAAAGGTTTCTGAATTATCTACTGCTGATTTTAAAATGCTTTTAGAAATAAGCATGAAAATGCAATCGTCAAATCTACAGGAGCATCGAGCGGCACTTGAAATGTCTTTAACAAATGAAACTACAAGACAGTTCAGCCAAATCAGCCTGCAAGAACGGCTTGGCGTAACCAACAACTACCAGCTAGAACAGGAACAGGTTCACACCCGTGGACGCTAATAATTAGTACAATGGAAGAACTAATCGATAAATCGGTAATGGTGCATCCCTTATTAACCGATGACCCGAGGCGTATGCAGGGCCAAGTCGGTCTAATAACTCAAATCAATCTTCAAAAAGATGAAGTGCATGTCCAATTTCCCTACAATAATATTGGGATTTACAGTACTAATGCCCTGCTTTCCCTGCAACCAAAAGAATTGATCTTGGCAACCATACGGGAAAAATTGGTCGAACTTGACCCAAAAGACGTAAGGATACTGCTAGATATATACAGACTGCAAAATATTGGGCAGCCGGGAGCCATTGAAGAAGCGCTTCGCTGGGCCATTGCCTTTGAAAATGTCGGAGGCAACTCGCTAGTTACCTTAGAAGATTTCATTTCACGTGGGTTTACAGATCATATTGAACTTCAATCATCAAGGGGCAGATGATACGCAAACTGCTGGTATGGTGGATATTTACCCTGTTTTTTCAAACTAATCCTATAATTATAAATGCCCAGGATACTAACACGTATCGTTGGAGTTTACCCCTAGAGAATTTAAAGATTACTTCTGGTTATGGTTACCGCATCCATCCGGTAACTAAACAGCATGATTTTCACAAAGGGATTGATCTGGCCGCTAGGTGCGACCCTGTTCTAAGTGTTTTGCCCGGAACAGTAATTGAAACAGGCTATAATTCAATTCTGGGCAAATACGTGCGGATTGGGCATGGAGATTTTCAAAGTATTTACGGGCACCTTTCATATATCCTGGTTTGCAAAGGTGATACCGTTGATGCTAAACAACCAATTGCAATTACCGGGGCTACCGGGAGAGTTACAGGCGAGCACCTGCATTTCAGCGTCAAGTTCAGGAGTAACCACATTAACCCGCTTCTTTTTTTATGGCAGATGGCTTTGCCCGAACAGCTGCCATCAATCACTAAACAATAATTTATGGAACCAAATTCAAGATCACTAGAAGACAAGCTAAATACGCTTGCCGCTGGACAGGCTATTGGCCTTACTCCTGCAGAGGCAGCCGTTTATGGCGTAGATTATGCCGACGTACTGCCGGAAGACGATGACCTGCAGGAGGAGGAAGACGATGAGGAATGATAAAATAAAGGCCCTGCATGTACAGGTAGCCGAAAAACTCATTGAACAGCTTAAGGCTGGTACTTCACCCTTGCAAAAACCTTGGAGTACCGACAACCTACCAACTTTTGAACTGCCGTATAATGCTGTTACAGGCAACCGCTATAAGGGCATCAACATTTTTTCCCTAATGCTAAGGGATTATGAAGATCCCAGATGGATGACTTTTAAACAGGCTGCGGCTAATGAGTGGAAGGTTAAAAAGGGTGAAAAGGCTTCACTTATTCAATTTATTAAAGCTACAGAACTTGTTGCTAAAAGAGATGAAAGCGGTAAGCCAGTACTGAATGAGGAAGGAAAACCTGTCAAAATTATTGTAAGGCTAGATCGACCTATTGTTACAACAGCTTGGGTATTCAATGCCAGTCAAATTGATGGCATTCCCGAACTTCGAAAAAAAACATTAGCAGAACTGGGTTGGGACCCGATAGAAAGGGCAGAAAAACTTATTGCCGCATCAGGTGCTGAAATTCTTAATAAGGCTGGTGACGATGCCTATTACGATATTTTAGAGGATAAAATTACACTGCCCTTAAAAGAGCAATTTGATGCACCTGATAAGTATTATGCGACTGCGCTACATGAGCTGGGCCATTGGACAGGCCATAAAGACCGACTTGATCGCAGTATTATGAATGCGTTTGGTACAGAGGATTATGCAAGGGAAGAATTGCGTGCAGAAATTGCTTCATTACTGATTGGACAGGAATTGAATATCGGCCATGATCCTGAACAACATGCTGCGTATGTAGGCAGCTGGATTAAACTATTACAGGACACGCCGTTTGAAATACACGCTGCGGCAGCCGATGCAGAAAAAATATTTACTTATCTCACAGGATTGGAGCAAAAAAGGAAACTCGGAAATGATATGCAGCCCGAACAAGTACCTCTACGGACTAAAAATACACCCATTTCAGAGCATCTTACCATTGGCGATAAGATTGAGTACAATAATACTGTTTTCAAAGTTCAAGGGCATTTGAAGCAGGGTCGGTTGCGGATGGAAGATATGGGAACAGGAAACAATTTTATTCTTTCCCGAAATGATAATCTGTACAGCTCACTACTACAGGCTAAGCAAAACCCAATCATGGAAACAGGACTTTCCAAGCAAACCGCTTTGCCTTTTTACCAACAAACAGAAACTATAGCTCCTCAAGTATCGAGGCGGTAATAATCAAACTACTAATAATTTTTTATGGAAACACCAATTAAGGAGAAAGAACTTCCAATCGGAGAACTGGAGAAACTGGGCCTCTACAAAGATGGCACATTGACATTGCATGATAGTGACGTCACCGCACTGTTAGCAGGCAGGAGGACCGAACTTCGCAGCTTCTACAATCTGGAAATGGATGGGTTTAAGATGCGCCAGCTTGATGCAAAGTTATCTTTGTTACGCGAAGATGACGGCAGGATTGCCCTAAAAATACACCCGATCTACAATGAGGTTCAGCCGCACCCACTTTTAGATGAGAAAGAAACTAAACAATTATTGTCAGGGAAAATCGAAGCCATTAGCAAAACTCTAGATGATAAAGGTATTGAACGCAAAATGATCATTGAGTACGACGAACAGACCAAAGAGTTTATTTCCTATTATCCTTATCAAGTGGAAGTGCCTATTAAAGTGAACGGAGAGATACTGAACGAAAAGCAGAAAAAAGCATTCCAGCATGGGGAGGTTATTGAACTAGAGGATGGAACACGTTTGCGACACAGTGCCGCCGATAGCAGAGGCGTTAAGTCTGATGCCAAAAGGCTAATCTTCTCGGTACTTTTGGATGGCGGACTTTCCTATCTGGTAATGCGGGGCTTACGCCACCTTGCTTCTAATGAGGACTTTCAAAAAGAAGGCTATACCAAGGGTTATAATCAGGCACTAGCGGATATGATGGTAGGAAAACCTAAAAGAGAACAAGATATGACTGTCGCCGATCAGGCAAATCATTCTGTAGATGCTCAACATCAGCGAGGATATGGACGTAGCGGATCGCGCTAGATGTATTCGCCAACTACTTCAGTTTCAAAGTCAGTTCTTGACTTTTTCGAAAAGTATGTAAAAATTCGGGATGAGGATTTTCTGTTTTCATTCCAGAAAAGTAAAGAAAATGGTCAACTAGAATATTGGTCGGCAGACTTGCATCTAGTTCCTTCTTCAGGAGGGATTTGGTTGGCCTCTAATGGGTTTCCGGTACAAGTAAGGCATTTGTTTCTTAGCCATTCCGCCGCGGATATTCTTTGTTTTTGCCACCATTTCCCTTCTTGGCTTAGGATATCAGATAGTGTTGCATTTGTCGCCTTAGGACTAAAAGCTTCCTATTCCCAAATTGATCAGTTGAAACGCCAGTTTTTTAATGCGAAAGTTCATACACTTTTCGATGCTGGAATAACTGGTCGGGTAACAGATTGTAAGGTCGCTCTTTGGATAAAGGGAACAAATGCAACCTTTATTGCTGCTGATGAATTAATACATATTAATTATAGTAGAAATCGTTTTAGAATACCTATAGACGTGTTTTCGCTAAGCCGTTTTGAAAAAACAATAGGTATACGAAGCGGTATTCGTACGCATAAACCAAAAGGTGATTTTAACTCATTCTATGAGTTTTTTATAAATACACGATAACGATCTGAGATTACAAATTGGCACCCTGGTACCTACGGACCAGGGTGCTTTGCTATGCGCAACATCTGGTTTTCCATTTTAATTATCAATAACCCTAAGTATTATGAAAATTGAACTAAAAAACATCAAACATTCTCCATCACTGAGTGAGGAGACAAACGCTTTTACTGCTAATCTATACATTGACGGTAAAAGAGCTGCATACGTAAAGAATGATGGACAAGGAGGCTCAACCTCATACCTTGCAGATAGCAGAGAAGTTTGGAATCTTGTTGAGCAAGCGGAAAGTTATTGCAAATCTATACCTGACAAACACTATCCTAAAGATAAGTATTGGGAAGGCTTTTCAATCAAAATGAACTTGGAAAACTATATCGATGACCTGTTGGAAGCACATTTGCACAAAAAAGAACTTGAAAAAGTTGAAAAGAAAGTGCTTAAAGACATGGAAAAAGGCATTGTCTTTGGGAAGCCTAATGATTTCTCATGGATAGTACAAACTTTTAGCGTTCCGTTGTCAAGTGTACTAAAACATCCAAAAGGCAACGAAATTATTTCAAACTCCATAACTAAAAGCATAATCAGTGAGTTGAAGGATGGTGTCAAGATACTTAACACCAATATTCCAGAAAGCATATTTAAAATGGCAGGGCTTTCCAAAGATCAATATGTTGATTCCACTGTTGCAGGCATACAAGAAATTAACGTTCCGACCGACGAGCGAAACGAGAATGTCAGTTCCAGAAACAGAAGTAGGTAAATGATTTAAAATCGATTAGATGATTCGAAGCAATTATTGTCATAGTATCATTTTTAATCAGCGTTTCTTGCAAACAGCTCGCCTCTAAAACTAATTGCAATTTGGGATGTTATTTAGGTAAACTAAAAAGATATCATTATGGCTAGAGGAACAAAAGTAGAGCGCAATTCTGTATCCAATCAGGACCACGAAATCAAATACGAGGCTACAAAACTTGATGTTAAGCCGGACAAAATTAAAGACGCTAAATCGACTGCCGGTAACCAGCGAAAAGACATCGAAAAAAAAGTAAAATAAAATCTAGCTCCGAAAGGGGCTTTTTTTAGCGCCATGAAGATTGCGACGTATAATATCAACGGTATCAACGGAAGGATTGATACCTTGCTCAGGTGGCTGCACGAGGCCGACCCAGATATCGTATGTCTTCAGGAACTCAAATGCGAGGATCGCTCATTTCCCGTGCAGAAGCTTAAAGCGGCCGGATATCATAGTGCCTGGCATGGTCAAAAAGCATGGAACGGTGTTGCCATTCTATCCAAAAAAGAAATCAAGGAAATACGAAACGATCTGCCAGGGGAGGATTCAGAATTTACCCATAGCCGGTATCTGGAAGTATTCACCCACGATACGGTGATCGGATGTATATACGTACCTTTCGGAAACCCATATCCGGGTCCGAAATACGAATATAAAAAACGGTGGTTTTCTAGATTGGTGGCGCATGCCGCAACACTTATGGCAACGGGCCTTCCCGTGATGCTCATTGGCGACTATAACGTGATGCCGACCGATCTTGACACTTATAAGCCTGAGAAATATAAAAACGATGCCCTTTTTCGCCCTGAGATAAGAGAAAATTATCAATCGCTTTTAGACCAGGGCTGGACGGATGCCATCCGCACGCTACATCCCAGCGAACGTATCTATACCTACTGGGACTACCTGAGAAAAGCCTATGACCGCAACGCTGGATTGCGACTGGATCATTTTCTATTAAGTGCTGACCTTGCTGAAAAACTAAAAGACGGGAACGTGGACAAGCAAGTCAGGGGCTGGGAAGGGGCAAGCGACCACGCGCCCGTATTGATTGAACTGGCCGCCAAAGCTTTAAAGAAAAATACTACGGTCAGAAAAATCACTTCTATTAGGAAAAACGAAGATATCGACGGGCTCCCACAGGACATACTAGAGATTATCGGACTGGCCGAAAAATCTGCTATCCCCAAAGGACTAAAACCGATGAAAGCTACACTGGTAGACGAACCTTTTGACGAACCTGGCTGGATATACGAGATTAAGTGGGATGGCTACCGGGCAATTTCCTATCTCCAAAAGGGGAAAGCCGAAATTTATTCAAGGAACAATCTGCTGTTTACACAGTTTCATGTTGTAGAAGATGCGCTTGCGGAACTGGGAGTGAACGCTGTATTAGATGGAGAAATTGTAGCGCTTAAAGATGATGGCACTGCAGATTTTGGAGCGCTTCAGAACTGGAAAAATACCCAGCGCGCGAAACTCCACTATTACCTTTTTGATATACTTTGGCTAGAGGGATATTCTTTGCTATCGCTTACGCTCAACCAAAGGCGGCAGATACTGGAAGCTATCCTGCGAAAAGAACATTCGTCCATCAAACTAAGCCAAGCCTACCAAACCTCGGGCATTGATTTTTTTGATGCGGCAAAGCGGATGAAACTTGAAGGAATCATTGCCAAACGGGCCGATAGTTACTACTCTTCTGACAGCAGATCCAGGGAATGGCTAAAGATAAAGGCCAAAAGACGGCAGGAGGTTATTATAGGCGGCTACACCCGCAACGAGGGGACCGAGAAGAATTTTAGCGCACTAGCCATTGGCGTTTATGACCAAAAGGGAAAGCTGAACTATATCGGAAAGGTGGGCACAGGTTTTAACCAGATCACCCAAAAGGAGCTGATGGCAGAATTTGAAAAGTTGACTACGCAAAAATGTCCGTTCGAGACTATTCCCGACGTGGACGAGCCTTCGCAGTTCCGGCCACAGCGCCTTGGCGCAAAGCCGACTTGGCTAAAACCCAACCTGATCTGTGAGATTGAATTTGCCGAAATCACCAATGATGGTAAGGTGCGCCAGGCGTCTTTCAAGGGACTGCGCAAGGACAAGGTTCCAAGTGAAGTCATCCTTGAACTTGAAACCGACACCCAAACTGTTGTTCATGAAATCGCCCTTGAGCAAAAGCTATCGGAAAATAATACCGAAGAGACCATTAGGGCTGTACGGCCTAAAATGGCCGGAACCCTTAAGGCTTCAAAACCACTTTTAGAGGGGACTTCGGAAATGCTAGAAAAAAAGGTAGATGGCCACCTATTAAAGTTCACTAACCTAAGCAAGCTCTACTGGCCGGAGGATAAGGTAAGCAAACGCGATATGTTTAACTATTACGATGCGGTAGCGCCGCTTATGCTTCCCTATCTTCTAGACAGGCCCATGTCCCTGAACCGTTTTCCCGGCGGTATTCACGGGGAAAGCTTCTATCAAAAGAATGTAAAGGAAACCGCTCCATCCTGGGCGCATACGATGCCCCATACCAATGAAAAGGGCGAGGAAAAAAGCTATCTATTAGGCAGCGATAGGGCTACCTTGTTATGGATGACTAGCCTAGGTTGCATTGAGATGAACCCATGGTTCAGCAAGGCCAGCTCTCCAGACCATCCAGACTATTGCGTAATAGACCTGGATCCCGACAAGAATACCTTTGAGCAGGTGATCAAGGCCGCCCAGGTAACCAAGGCTATCCTTGACAGTATTGGTGTTCCGAGCTTTCCAAAAACCTCCGGTTCTACAGGGATACACATTTATATTCCCCTTGCCACCAAGTATACCTATGAACAATCCCAGCTGTTTGCCAACCTTATCGTGCGACAGGTAAACCGAGAACTGCCCAAATTCACCACGCTCGAACGAACCATCTCCAAACGGGGAGGAAAGATGTATCTTGATTTTCTTCAGAACCGTCCCGGAGCGACTATCGCAGGTGTCTATTCGCTTAGGCCAAAACCAGGGGCAACGGTGTCCATGCCTTTATTATGGGAAGAGGTAAAGCCGGGACTGAAGATGCGGGATTTCACCATCTTTAACGCTATTGATAGACTAAAGGAAACCGGCGATCTATTTACGGGCGTTCTGGGAAAGGGAATAGACATGCAGCAGGTGCTTTCTTCTGCCCAGGAGAATTTCACCTAAAGTGCGCGGGCAAAACTAAACTCACATATCAATGTTTATCACAAAAGGAAATAACGGTCAGCACATTTATAATTTATCAGATTATGGAAAGTTACGTTTTTGAACTCCCAACCGATAAGGGGAATATACAGGCTACTGTTGAACAGGCAGGAGATTGTTATAGCGTTCTTTTGGATGGTAATTTTGCGGGAAGCATGTGGCAGGATGAAGAAAAAGGCATGCAATGGACGACCAACGATAGGGAACTGGATCCCTTTATGTGGGAAATAGCTGTGCACCTAAATGAGGCTTTTTCCAGGAAAGGATTTCCCTCGCTACTGATGGGCACCTACTCCGAAATCGTGTCTACGGAATGGAAGACTACTGAAACCCTTGAGGTGAACGTCAAGGTCGACACCGATATGGAAGTATTTACAACTTTCCTAAAGGACGAGGTGCTGAACTTGGTAACCTTTGAAGAACACCTAGACCTGATTGTAAAAAAAGAGGGAGACGCCTATTTCACCATCGTTGGCATCAACTAAGCGACTGCTATTTAAAATTCCTTCCCTCATGAAAGGCTTTTTTCGTCGCATCCTCGCGTACCTGTGCGCGTTTATTCTGCGCTGGATATGGCGCCGTTTTCTCATCGCCACGGGCCAGCGTTAATACTGGAAGATCGTCCGCCTCCCGCTGCAATAGCTTGCCCAGCATTTTGGTAAAATCAAAGCACTTGGAAACCACAACATGCACCACCTGTCCTTCGCGTTGCAAACGTCCTTCCACCATTAAAAGCCTGGCATGCAGTATTTCCTTGCGGTATGTTTCAAACAGCTTTTCAAATACTACAAGATTAGAATAGCCCGTGTCATCCTCAATGGTAATAAAGCAAACCCCGCCCGCAGTTCCAGGACGCTGGCGCACCAGTACCAGTCCCGCCACTTTAACTAGTTGCCCATCGGTAGAATTGTTGTTAATGTGATGGCATGTTCGAATATTGAGCATATCCAGCTGCGAACGTACAAAGCTCACCGGATGGGCCTTTAGCGATAGCCCGACAGTCTCATAGTCCTGCACTACATGCTCGCCTGTTCCCATCAGCGGCAGCTCGACCTGTGCCTCTAAAACACTTTCAGATTTTTGGCCCTTGAACAATTCTATCGGCATATCCTGCAAGGCGGAAACTTCCCACAACGCTTTTCGTCTATCCATCCCAAGGGAATGGAATGCATCGGCATCAGCCAATCTTTCAAGCGAAGCCATCGAAACGCCCGCATCCCGAAGCGACGTGATGCTTCTGTATCCCTCGCCACGTCCAGCGACCAAAACCTCCATATCATCTTCCCTTATGCCGCTGATCTGCCGAAACCCCAGGCGCAGCGCGAAATCTTTGCCCGACTTTTCTTCGAGCCTATTATCCCACAGCGAATGGTTGACATCTACCTCCCTGACCTCAACGGCATGTTTCTGCGCGTCGATAACGATCTGCGCCGGCTGGTAAAATCCCATCGGCATACTGTTCAGCAGCGCTGCCGCAAATACATCGGGATAATAATGTTTGAGCCAACATGACACATATACAAGCAAAGCAAAACTTGCCGCATGGGATTCGGGAAAGCCATAACTTCCAAACCCTTCCAGCTGTTTGAATATCCGCTTTGCGAATTCTAGGCTATAGCCTTTGGCCAACATCCCATCGATAAGCTTCTGCTCATACTGGTTGACCAATCCCTTGAACTTGAAGGTAGCCATACTTCTGCGCAGTCCATCCGCCTCGGCAGGGGTGAATCCCGCGGCCACGATTGCGATCTTCATCGCCTGCTCCTGGAACAGCGGCACCCCGAGCGTTCTTCCCAAAATTTCCTTAAGCTCGGGCGAGGGATATTCGACAGGTTCTTCGCCATTGCGCCTGCGCAAGTACGGATGCACCATATCACCTTGTATCGGTCCAGGCCTTACGATCGCTACTTCGATTACCAGGTCATAAAATTCTCTGGGCTTTAGCCTTGGCAGCATTGACATCTGCGCTCGGCTTTCGATCTGAAAAACGCCCAATGTATCGGCCACACAGATCATATCATAAACTTCTGGATCATCCTGAGGGATATTGGCCAGCGTATATTGTATTCCGTAGTGGTCGCGGCAGAGATCAAAAGCCTTTCTGATGCAGGTAAGCATCCCCAGCGCGAGCACATCCACCTTCAAAAATCCCAGCGCATCGATATCATCCTTGTTCCATTCTATATTGGTGCGGTCCTCCATCCGAGCATTTAGGATTGGGCAAAGGTCTGTAAGCTTCCCTTGGGTAACAACAAAACCGCCTGTATGCTGACCGAGCTGGCGAGGGAAACCCATCATTTGCGATGTGAGCTCCAATGTTTTTTTAAGGTGCGGATCATTGGGATTTAGCCCCTGTTCTGTAACCCTTTTCCCCTCGAACCATTCGTCGGTAAACTCCCATATCGAACTCGATAACCTGTTGATGGTATCTATCGAAAGTCCCATCGCTTTCCCGACATCGCGGATGGCACCCTTCTGGTGCTGCTGGGTAACCGTTGCCACGATTGCAGCTCTGTCACGGCCATACTTTTCATAGATGTACTGGATGATTTCTTCCCTCCGCTCATGCTCAAAATCCACATCGATATCCGGGGACTCGTTTCTGGCAGGCGAAATAAACCTTTCGAAAAGCAGGTCAAATTTCATCGGATTTACCGAGGTTATGCCCAAAACAAAACATATAGCAGAATTTGCCGCAGAACCGCGACCCTGGCAGAGAATGCCACGTGAGCGTGCTTCCCGCACTATATCGTCTACAAAAAGAAAATAATTGGCATAGTCCATCTGCTTGACAAACTCCATTTCATGGTTGATCATATTGACCACTTTGTCCGGGATAACCTCTCCATAGAATTCATGCGCCCCTTTCCATGTGAGGTATTCGAGTTCCTCCAGCGGCGAGCGACCGCTTTTATTGATTTCCTCTGGGTACACGTATTTGAGCTCATCAAGCGAGAACTCGCAGGCCTCAGCTATCGCCATCGTATTTTGGATTGCACTGGGGTATTTTCTGAACAATCTCTCCATCTCGGCCACTTCCTTCATATAGCGCTCGGCATTCTGGTGCAACCGAAATCCGGCTTCCTGTATGGTGCATTTCTCGCGCACACACGTCAGTACATCCTGCAATTCTCTGCGCGATGGACAATGGTAATGGATATCCCCTGTAGCAACCACTGGGATTCCGTATCGATCAGAGAGCTGCGCGGTCCGAAAGATCAGCTTGTCATCATTTCCCATGTATGACCTGGTAGCCGCCAAATAAAGCTGCCCACCCAGCGCCTCGCGGTAATCTGCGACCGCTGAGACAAAACCCGCATCATATTCGAACCTGCGGTTGAGTACTCCGGGGGTAACCACCGTGAAGATTATCCCTTTGCTATGGGCATACACATCTGTCCTGGAAATATGGCACGAACCTTTTTCGGCGCGCATATTCCCTAGGGTAAGCAGAGCCGACAACCTTCCGTAGGCTTCCTTATCGGTGGGGTAGGCTAAAAGGCTCGGTCCATCCAATAGATCAAGCCTGCACGCTGGGATCAACTTTACATTTTTTTCCCTGCATGCCACATGCGCTCTGACGATGCCAGCAAGTGTGTTCCTATCTGTGATAGCTATTTTTTTATACCCGAAAAGCTCGGCCTGTTCAACCAGTTCATGGGCGTGCGAAGCGCCCCGAAGGAAGCTGAAATTTGAAGTAACCTGTAATTCGCTGTATGTCATGACCCACCTCCTCTATGCAAAAAATCCATGTATAAACCATTTGTATTTTTGTCCGCTGCCGTAATGACCCGAACGGAACAGCCAGTACCTGCCTCCCTGGTCATCCTCCACCTGGTAATAATCCCTGTGCTCGCCCTTATCGAGCCACCACTCGCGCTCTATGCGCTCAGGACCATCGGCCTTTGTGACCTCATGGCGCACTCCTTTATAGATAAAGAATTTTGGCGGATGATCCGGAATGATGGCCATCACCTCTATGGGAACGGGCATTTTGAGCAGCTCCGTTGGGCGTGGCTTATCCACCCTCCAAGCGGCCTGTGGTTTTTCGGTCACCGAAACCGCCTTTAGCAGCGACCTTTCGGGCCAGTACTTTGTTGCCGGCAGGTACCGGTGAATAGCCTGAAAGCCGACTTTTCCACCGACCCGGTCTATCAGACGGATGACGCTTTTATCATCTAGTCCGGGCGTGGAACTCCACATCTCTTCCTGGGGCACTTCCACATCATCAACTTTAGGCGCATCCAATACAAAAAGTTCAATGCCAAGTGCAGGCCTAATCTGGTCGATCTTAAGCTGGAACAATTTGAACAGGTGGCTGACGCTATGCGATGCCCCACTTGTGCCGATATCCACCTTCGCTATTTTCCCATCGATACGGTAGCATGTGAGCACACCCGAACGCAAGCCTTTTCCCTCTGCCTGCATCCGCCTGCAGAGATTTTCCAGCAGTTTATTGATGGCGATCTCAATTCCGTTCCGGGTTCTGATGGGCTCCAAGCATGCCAGCCTTTCGCTAAAGGGCACCGGCACCTGAAGTGGAATAAGCGCTTCATTCTCTGTTCCGATTGCCTGCGCCAGCCGGAGCAGGAAATCCTCACCAAACCTTCTGCGCAATACCGATCTTGGCATGCCTATGAAACTTTTGATCTGATAAAACCCGAGCTTTCGAAGCTTAGCCAGTACCGATTGCTCTAGGCGCAAAGCTTCAGGTACAAGATTCATTAATGCATCAACCTGTCCATCTTCAGGAATCAGCGGAGTTACTTTGCCGTAGCGGGAAACCGCCCAGGACGCTCCAGGCGTATCGGCAATGGCTAGCCTCACCGTATAGCCCTTGCTTTTTAGCCTTGAAACGATTTCCTTTAGGTAGCCACGCTCACCGCCCCACAGATGGCAGCATCCGGAAACATCCATCAGCAGCCCATCCATCCCAAACTCATCTATGGCAACGATAGGGGAATAGCGCACGCACCATTCGCCAAGGCCTTTTAACAGTTTTTGGGGCCTGCCCGGTTTATCATCCAAAACATCTAAACCAGGGCATATTGCCTTGGCATCGGCTGCCCTCATTCCGATCTCAACCCCAAACCCCTGTGCCACAGTGCTAACCGCTGTGATCATCATCTGCCCATGGTCGGGCGCAGCAAAAACAAAGGGTACGCCGGAAAGCTCCGGCCTACGGATAACCTGCCAGTCGGCCAGCAGCTGGCGGAACCATATGGAAACATAACGCCTTTGCATGACTCTCATCCAATCTGCCTTCCCTCAGCGCCTGCCCAAACAGGCTGTTTTTTGGCCTTTTTTACTTCCTCGAATCTTTCGCCAGCCCACTCCAAAACGAAACTGCCTGGGTTGCCATTTCTCACCTTCAACAGCTCTACCTGCCAGCGGGGAAATCCCAGCCCAGGCATGCCGTCTTCTGTAACCGAAGGCAGCGGGCTTATTCTCCATCTTGCCGTGGCTACCGTACTAGAAGTTTTATTCTCATCTTTTCTAAGGATAAAGCCTGTTACGCCACTGGCCTCAACTGCAAGCTGTAATCTTCTGGACTCGATCAGGCTCAAGGAATTCACTTCCGCGACAACGGCGGCAAGCCCTTCACATTTGAGTGCTTCCTCTGTGATCCACAGTACTTCCTTTTCAGTTTTAACATCCATGAAGATAATGCGCTCGGGCTCTACGTTGAAATGACTAAGCGATGCGGGGAAGAGTTTTCTGGACGTACTTGCCCATACGCATGCCGCGCCGTTTTCCATCAGCACTGCCAGCAGGCCTGCGATAAAGCCATCACTTGCCGCCGAGTGTTCGGGAAGTATGGTGATAAATTCATGGATGGCCTTCTTGGGGAATACGTTTCCCGGAAAGGCGTCTTCTATTTCCCCAAGACCGATACGTTCAGCCTTGCCGGCGGACAGAGGCTTGAAGCCCTGCCACAAAAGGATATCCTGCTGCAATTTTTGAAATAACTCCCTTTTACCATCCATGACTGCTAACTAATTTTATGCTATTTATTTTAGCTTTTATAAACTAAACAACAAACATAAAGCTAAAATTGTTAGCAAAATATAAAATGTTGAAAACATTGTGACTTTGGTGGAGAAGTCAAATCATGGTGGACTCTGAGGTTGTAAGTACTAAATAATATTTTCATTGGTCACGATAAGTTCCAACCGTTTCCGTGATAAATGTCTATCAAAGCTTCGTTAGCAATTATAGATCAGATGGCCAAACAATACAGGCTTTAATTTGGATAGCTGTTCGACTTCTTCCTAAGGCGTTTGGTCTGCCTAAGATAAGCTATAGCAACAGCACTCACAGAAGAAATTTGAAATAAAAATGTTTGCTCTACGCTACTAAAGGCTCGTGCCTGAAAAACTTAAACCAAACCGATATGCATTCGTAATGAAGAAATCAGGTTGTAAACATCGCCAAATGATATATGATCATACGTCAATTTATTTCCGCAATCCCCGCATCTTTCCCCTAAGATGAATAGATGGACAAGAAGGAAAAAATAAAGCAGGATTTTGGTAGCCACCTGCAGAAGCTAAGGGTCAGTAAGGATTTAAGTATCCGCAAACTCGCAAGCAGGTCAAACCTGGAATATAGCCAAGTGCAGCGGATTGAGCAGGGTAAGGTTAATATTACACTCTCTACGATTCATGCATTGGCAGAAGGGCTTGAGATTTCAACGGCAGAGCTTTTTACCTACTAAAAAAAAATATTTTAATTATTTCTTTCCGCAGGAAAACTTTTCATCCCATGATAAATGAAGGCTGGCTGATCAGAACGCATCTATCGGTTTTAGCCTTGAACATAAAACATCGGTGGTGTCGGCATTGCGCTTACATCATTTAAACATTGGTTTATGAAAAGTTTAGAAAATGGGGCGAGCTCTATCCCCTCAACTAATGAGCAAATTGACTGGGTGGCCTATGCCATTTTACAGCAGAAACGTGCACGCACGAAATCAAATTTCAATCTTGAGGCCCTGGAATATGCCCAGGACCGGATTTTACTGCCTTTTGCGAGAAAGGCTATTGGTAAAAAGCTGGCTGAAGACCTATTCAGGGATGGCAAGCGCAAAGCTGGACAAAGGTACGATCCTGATAGCAACCAAAGCAAGGGGGTAGGTGAATTTCTCCGTAACCAAGAAGTACATAGTCATCCAGCCCCTTCATTGAACTACAATTTTAAGCTATCACTGAAAACGGTAAAATCGGCTTTTGGGAAGTTAACTGCCCGTCAGATGATTGCTTTTTACCTGAAGGTTTCCGGAAATGACAATGAAGCTGCCGCGCAGCAGTATTTAGGGGTCGGGCTCAGGCAGTATAGAAACATCATTGTTGATGTAAAGACTGTGCTGTACGAAACTGCCGGTTTCAGGGAGGCCTTTTTTATACTGATGATCCATTCTGCTGAAGCAGACCTGGTAGACTTTTTAAAAGACATCGTTAAAGGACATCTTTCCCTCATCAAAGCCGCCTAAGGCTTAAAAATCTTGAACTAATGGATATTCAAAATAATTTAAATACAAAAACAGCAGAACTTGTTAGGGCGGATACCGCCCTACAAAGTTTCCGCGACGGTGGATATAATTTCAATGATGCCATCGGTGAAATCGTTGACAACTCTATCCAGGCAGGTGCCCGGAAGATCCGTTTCGGTTGGAACTTCGAATCCGTTAAACGGGGAAAGTCGCCAAAACCCAAAAGAGAGATTACCTCGCTTGCCGTTGCCGATGATGGGCAGGGGATTACCGCTACCATCCTTGCCAATGTGCTTACCATTGGCTTCAGTACACGTTACAATAGCCGGGAAGGCATTGGGCGGTTCGGTGTCGGATTTAAGCTGGCCTCGATCAGTCAGGCCAAAAGGCTGGAGATCTATACCAGGCCAGCGTTTTTGGAAGTGGACGATACAGGTGAAACCTTTCTTCCCAGGACTGGATCCAATAACAGGGAAAAAAAGGTTTTCATGACCTACCTGGATTTGGATGAGATCAAAAACCAGACCCAGGTAAGTTACAGCTACCGCGAGGTTGATGGGTTTCCCAAAGACTACCAAAAGCTGATGGAGGATTTTAACAGCGGGACGCTTATCGTTTGGAGGAATATTGACCGGATGAATGAGGATAAGGCCTATACCGAGTCGGCCGATGAAAAGATATCGGGCCTGGATTACTTTTTGGCCAGGACCTATCGCCGTTATATTGATAAAGGATTGAAGATCTTCCTGCCCAGCAAGGAAAGTCAACTTTTTGGGGCTCAGGAGCTGAAACCCTACGATCCATCTTTTCAGATTGAAAATACGGAAGCGGAAGCTCTGGCCCATGGGGAGCCGATGAAAGGTGAGTTCGTTGAAAATGGTGAACTTAAGATAGATGGACATGTTGTACAATGGGGGGTATATATGACTCCTCAGATCACCAGGCTGATCGAAGGTGGAGGTGGGGTCAAGGGGCCAATTGGTGATAACCAGTTTAAGCGTCTTCACATTCCGGATAACCAGGGTAAGATCAGTTTCCTGAGATATGACAGGGAAATCAGTTATACGAAAGTACCCCACCTGATACAGGCGGATAACCTGGATAGAAACAGTTATCTGGATAGGCATATTGCGATCGAGGTCTCCTTTCCGCCAGGCCTGGACGAATATTTTCAGGTCCGTCACATCAAAAGAGGGGTTGAGCCTGTAGAGAAACTTAAGAAAGAACTAAAGGAAATCCTGAACAAGCCTGTTAAGGCCGCTAGAAAAAGGATCAGGCAGGTATGGGCCGAGACCAAAACAGTCACCGCAGAGGCGACACCAGATGATTTCAGTGGTGGCAGAACGGTCAGTGAGGAGACTGTGCAGGCATCCAATCCAAGTATGCCAACGGGCAGGGCTGGTGAATCCGTTGCGCCGGACGCCGAGTTCAATAGGCTTGTTGAAATCGCCGAAACCCTCGGGATCAAGGAGCAGGATAAACAGGAGGAGTTTGCCCTACAGACACAGCAAAAACCTATGGTTGCGCTGGAAATGGAGTGGGCCGGCAAAGGTCTATTGGATATCGAGCACCTTAACCGTACGGTAGTAGTTAAGATCAATAAACGCCACCCGTTTATACGTGAAGTTTATAACCAGATTAAAGAGGCCGCGCAACGGGATGTTTCGGAAATGGAACCCGAACAGATTACGCATTTGTTTGAAAAGGCCCTTGCGGGAATAGATCTGTTATTCTTTGCCTACGCGAAGGCCGAAAATATGCATGAAGATCCGGAAGACGCCTACATAGAGCTTCGGGAGGACTGGGGCAAATTTACCGCCGCCTATCTTAAAAAGAGAAACGAGGTCAATATTGGTTAGTGGTGAATGGACCCAATAAGGCCGTGCTGAATTGGCAGCACGGCCTTATTTCCAAAATCAACCGATAATTCCATCAGCTAGCATGGAGCTATAAGTCTCTATAATCATCAACATGCACCTGGATACCTTATAATTACAATTGTAATGAAGTTACAGCCATGGGGGATTTTGATCTGATAGAATATTATTACCAACTATAAATTAACGCAATGACAGAATTTTCAAAAGTTATCCTGGGCAAAAGCCTTCAGGACCTGCAGTATAAAGATGTTGCAGATTTTTTTATCAATGAACATGGTGAAAGCAATACCATTGAATTCAAAGCTTTTTCTGCTACCCATGGCAATTTCAAGGAAAATATTAAAGGGGTTATCCGCGCGGTATGTGGGATGCTCAATTCAGACGGGGGATTAGTGATCTGGGGCGCGCCGCTAGGGGTTGCCGATCCGGTTACCAAGGAAAAGAAATTTATTGGTGCCTTGGCTCCGGTTCCTGAATATAAAGAAAAAGACTGGCTTATCAATAAGATATCAGACAGTATCAGCCCACTTCCCACGGGAATCAGGGTGGCCGTGCTTCAGCAGGGCGCAAATGAAAACTTGTATGTAATCGAGGTAGAATCCAGCCCATATAAGCCGCATCAATTTGACAACACCTATTTTGTGCGCCTGGATGGCCAGACCAAGCCCGCCCCGCATTATTTTATTGAAGCTCTTTTCAGAAGGATCTCATATCCCAACATCGAGGGGTACGTTAAAATAGATCGGGCAGGGTTGTTAACTGGACAATCGCTATATTACATGGATATCACCTGCTTCATGTTCAATTTTACTCAGATGCAAAATGAAGAGGATATTACCGTAAGGTTAATGACCGATCCGGGCTATTTTGACGACACAAGTGAGTTCACTAACAATTCTAAAAACTATGAAATCAGCAAACTGCATTTTGGACTAGTTAACACCCACAGGGCGCGGATTTTGTTTGACCCCTATCAACTTGATGCCAAGGGCAAGAAGATCCGTTTCATCATGACTTACACTGGCAAGCATTCGCCGGCCAAGTCCTCTATCTATACTATTGACTTTGCCAGGGTAGATTTGGGCAATGCGGCAAATACCGGGCAGATGCTCGTTCAAATGGAAGAAAATGTACTCTTTTCAGAACGCCAGGAGCGCTTAGGCACCACACGGGAGAGTACCCTTCAAGCTTCGCTCGGCAGGACACCCGATAAATTCTAGATCATGCAGGCTTCTGTAGTTGTGCTACAGAAGCCTGCTTATGTTCATTTTCAATCTTTATGGAATCCAGAAGGTTTTTTAGTCGCTCTAATAGCTCATCATATAAAACGAACTCAATATCCTTTAGGCTTTCTCTTAGGTTTTTGAACTGATTACGCTTCTTATCTGTATTAAGCTCCTTTGTATGGCCGATAACGATAATTGCCCTGGGGTTGATTATATTTACCTCAAGGCCTGGCTCTGTTTCCGTTTCGGTCTCATCTTTTATTGCCTTGGCATAGGAAAGGGCATTCTCCTTTGCTTTTTGGAGATAGTCAGAAACTTGAGAGATCACCATCGACACATCCCTGCTCCAGAACCAGCTTTTATGGCTCTTGTCGAACTGGATGAGTTCTGTGCCGCTTTTTTTTAATTCGTAGAAATCAATGTAGCCATAGATGTCCACCAATACCAAATCGGGGTATTTTGTAATACCTGTTGCAATATTCTTATAGTTCACTTTATGGACATACCTGCTGTCAAATAGGGTAATGTACTCATCGAAGAACTTTTGCCATTCGCTCTCTGCAGGATTGTCGTTGAGCAGTTTTTCGTATTTGAGCACTATCTCCTGGAGGGACAACATTTGTGCATTTTTGATTAGCCCAGCATTTATCTTCTTAATGATGTGACCAGCCTTGAACTTTCTGGTTGCTTTGACATAGAATTCCCCAAGCTGTTGAACCTCCTCGGCGGTCAGTTTCTCAATCAGCTTGTCGTTCAGGTTTCGCAGAACCATGTCCTTGCTGCTGTTAACCGAAGCACGATCAAAGTTCACCTCGGGAAAAATATCCACAATCATATTTTTGACCAACGTTTTCTTAGTTTCATTACAACCACGTTGTTCTTGATTGATGGAAGTGATCAGCTTTTCCAGTTCATCAATATTTATCCTGAGTTTATTGCCTTCCCGGATAGATGGGAGACCACCAATGATGAGGGTATCAACCTCTGGGTGGTCAAAGGAATACCTGAAGAAGTTGTTTACGGTTTTTTCGGAAAAACCAAAACCATATTGGCTAAAAAACGACGGAAGCTCATCCGCCTCCTCGATAATAATCTCTTTAATTTTTTCTCCCTCGAATCCATATTGGATATTTCCGTCAAGATACTGATATATTAATACCTTCTCTTTCTGCTCATCTTCTTTCCGTTCCCTTAATATCTTGAGGTTACCTCCTTCACTGTCCTCATATAAGATCAGCTTTTCTGTGTTTTTGAATTCTTTCATTGTTTATAACATATATCTAAACTATAGTAGGGTCGATAAGCCTAAAATACAAGCTTTTGAGCAGCAAAAAAAATTACTTAGGACGATTAAGCCTGGTTTTTAAATCGAGGCAAGTCCTTATTTAAGCGTCATGTGGTAGTTGAAATAAGTATTTGAGTTCTAATATAATCTTAGAATGGGGGCTTCACTGGTGTTCGAGTAAAAATGTGTAAACCTCTTTACCCAGTGTTCGCGTATTCTTTGGGTTTTTTGCTCCCGTCGGGTGGTGTAACTCAATTTGGTGGTTGAAGGTTACGCTGATATAGGGAATGATAATATCCCTGATCACGGTGAGGGCTTTTAGTGGCGTATTGCTGTTCATATCAAAGAGGTTTATGCGTTCATCAGGACTGACGGTTAGGCCGTAACGGCCCATAATCAGGATTTCGATTTCGGAAGCATTCTGAGAAAATCTAGTGCGTTTGGCCAACTTTTTTTTTCGCGGTTTTTTCTCTTTTGGCTCGTTTTGGACATAGAGATATCTGGCCAGATCCACATTTGGCAACCCGGTGGCTATGTTCCAGCGTTCCACAAGCTGATGCAGGCGTGGTACTCCATTGCCAAGCCTGGCACCTGTGGGAGAATGTAAACGGCTGTTATTGATCCCCAGTTGAAGAGCTTCCTGTTCGATCTTTAAGATCTGGGGCGAAAACAGCGATCTTCCATCCGTGGAAAGCAGGGTGAAATAAATGTTTGCCGGTCTTTTTTGAGCTAGAAAATCTTTAATGTTATCTGTATTCCATACAATTTGATCAAAACTTTCCAGATCAACATCTTTTACCGAATAGATTTTTTTCCGATGGTCCTGGTTTTGCTGATCGGCATCTTCAACCGATAAGATCAGATCGGTAAAACCCATCCTGTGACGTTTGCAGAAATCCACCATTGCCTGCCTGTCGTTGCGGTCAAAGGCATAGGTTGTGTCTTCAAAAAAAATACTTACCGCATCCCAAAAATAAGCACTCCGGCCATAGAAATATACTGCATTGAGTGCATTGGGCCGATCCCAAAGGGGATTAAAGGTTCCGATAAAAAGGTGGTCGATCTCCCAATCGGGTAATAGGGATGCCGGCAGATGCAGGCCGAGGTATCGGTGAGGACAAGGCATAGCGTTATGGATTAGATAGCAGCAAAAATAATTGGAAAAAACAATAAGACACGATATTCCGGTAAATATGCCTGTGATGTGAAGAACCTAAGGCATGATTTATTTAAGGATGGAAGTAGAAGTTATTACAGTTGCAACAACTCTGCCCAAATCCGGCAGAGTTTCTCCACGTTCATTGTGGCATAGGTGCTGCTTGTGCTGGGCAGGAGCACGTAACGCATGGTAGGAAGTTTTGTGAAGAACTTAATGAACATTCTTTCAGCCTTCATTCCGTTAAAGGCAATTGTGTGCAGTAAAGGATGATCATCGATAAATGCCCGCAGGTCATTGGGGCGTTCATTTTTGATTGCCGAGTCCAAACTGCTCTTACGCTGGGCACTGTGGGCAACGTCCCAGATGCCAATGCCAAAGCCAAGCAGGCATTGTTTTTTCTGTTCGTAATTGACTGGCGCTTGTCTGCCGGACAGACCGGCAATCACCTTCCAGAACCTGTTCTGAGGATTGCCGTAATACTCATTGCGCAATAGGGATTCATCCCCAGGCAGGCTGCCCAGGATAAGGATCTTGGTCTGCTTATCGGATACAGGGGGAAAGGAAGATTTTAAAAAAAGAGTTGAACGATCTGTTCCGTTTGTTGCTGCAGGGATAGCGGGAGGCGTGGGTTTTGTTCCCTGGATTGTACCTGCGGCCATGTGCGGTAGAGAAATCTGAATGGGCCGGTTTAGCCGGTCAACGCGAAATAGTAATGGGTGTCCGTTCACTCTTCCCATAATCTGGTCCGGCCGGATCGGTGACCCATCACGCTTGGAATATAATCCGTTGAAGTTAAGCGCCTGTGCGATCTGGTTTGCGGTCATCGCACGGGCGTTATCCCGGATCAGTTTTTCAATAGCCTCATGTAGTTTCATTTGTCAGGTTGTGGGGGTTTTGGACTGCCAGGAAAGATCTAGTGCATGCCGAATGCCGTTGAGTGTAAATTCCACACGGTCGGTCTTTTGAAGGTGAAATTCCAGTTCCCCAAGATCAAATTCCTTGTGGTGATTAGGACAGAGCAGTAGGATATTATCGATTGTTTCTTTCCCTTTTTTGCGATGGTGGCCGAACAGATCTGGCAGCGGTAATCACCAAGGTTTTTGATTATTGCAATGGCGCTGTTCCTTCTCTTGTAGTTTTTACCTTTGATCATTACCTGCCTGTGGTCCCAGGCGCCCAGTGCTGCCAATGCCGCTAACAATTCCTCTTTAGTCTTTTGACCGTACAATAATTCCAGGGATTGCTGCTCTTTATCATCTATTGTGACAAATTTCGGTTTAAACTGTTTTCCTGTATAATGTTCGTAGACGGCGCCCAATTTCATGAAATCCCCTTCAGCTGCACCAGCTCCCGATAGTGCAGTGAGCTCATCATATAAGATCCGTTCAGCTAATTCCTGGTCCAGATAAGTGAAACCGTTCTGGCCCACCAAGCGGTCAGCCGAGCGCTCCTTATATACTTCTGCATCCAGGGGAATGGGGAACAGCATAGAATAATCTACTTCTCCACGGATATTGGCAAGATAAGGGGTATCCTGAAGTGATACTTTTCGTTCCTGGGGAGGGGCAACGAGTTCCGCCCGGCCATAAATCCCTACGATCTGGCCCCGTTTGATATCGGTATTCTTGGTATAGAAGATGATCAGGCCATCCTTTTGGAATTTTATGGGCGCTGCAGTCCACCTAAAAAAACCGTAGACGAATTTTGCAGTGTCCAGCCCTTTTTTGTTGAACTTAAAATTCAAGGCTTCGCCGGCAACATTGTTGCGGGCATATGCATGGCCGGCTCGGGGGTTGATATAGGTATTATCCCTCCACTTTGAAGCATTCCAGGTAATGTTGACGAGTAAAAAATTGCCCATAATTTTGCTTTAGCCACCTTCAGACAGACCGCGTTGGTAGGGTTGGGGTATCGGAAAATGTTGTTTTTTAATGGATCCGCTATTAAATTATTTTTTGTGATGGAGTTCTAAGATAACGCTGAATACACAGAATTCAAAATCTATTTCGGGGATTTTTGCTATCCCTGAGAAATACGATCTGATGTTGTATCCTGGGAAGTGGGTTATACAGATGATCATTTTTCCTTTGTAAAACAGTAATGGAATAATTACTTTAGCCCACCAAAATTACACGCTCCAATGATCAGAAAAATAATAAAGAGTAATCCCACAAATACCCTCGGGCTGAGCCGGGGAATAAAAGAAATCTCACCGGTGTTCGAACTGGATCCATCATCTCTCATTGTTTAATCCCTGTTTTTTAGGCTTATGTCTCTTACCCAACTCCAGGGACTGGAAGTAGCAAGCTGTTCGGTAGAAGAGCTGCTCAATGCCACCACCGGAAACCCTATTGCACTTACCAATATCCAGGGCCAGCTGACCATCCCCGAATACCAACGTCCTTATGTCTGGTCGGGAAAACAGATGCTGCGACTGATCGCAGATCTTGATGCCCATCCCGGTGACGGTGCAGATTATTATCTGGGCAGTTTGATCCTGCACCAGCAGGATGGCAAGCTCAACATCATTGATGGGCAGCAGCGCCTGACCACATTGCTTATCCTCCAGGCTTTCTCCTCGAGCCCCGATGTGGGCATAGTTTATGATTCGCCCTTAAGCGTTGCCCGGATCCGGGGAAACATGGCCCTGCTCAGGAAAAAGATCGAAGATGACCAAATCAGGCTCGATCATTATAACCTGGCGGCAATCAATGTGACCCTGGTGGTTACCGATAGCGAGGATCTGGCCTATACTTTTTTTGAAACGCAGAACACAGGTGGTAAGCGTCTTTTCGGGGCGGACATCATCAAGGCCCACCACCTCCGGGCGATCAAACCCGGTCCGCTGGTCAATGTCAATGCGCTGCGCTGGGAATCCCGTGACATCAAAACGGTGTCCCATGTTATTTCATTGATTACCAAGGCCAGGTGCTGGAATGTGCTGGATCCAAGGGGATTTCCATCGCACCGTGATAAAGTTGGTGTGAAGCAGAAAGTCGTGGAGGAGTTCACTGAACGGACCCTGCATGAATCCGTAGACCGCTCTTTTATGACCGTAGAGGTCACAAGGGAGATGCATGGTGAACAGACCCGTTACCTGAGCAGCTTCGGAGAGATCCGTCAGCCCATCTATGATGGAACTAATTTTATGGACTTTTTGGATAAGTACGCAGACACTTACCAACAGTTGTTTCTCTCTGAGGATGATTATCGCATTGATCCGCGTTTTTATAAGTTCCGCAAAATGCTTATCAATGGCGAGAATGGAACGGCTTTTTTAAGGGACCTTTTTCAGCTTGCGGTACTGGTATACGTCAGCCGCTTTGGTTTAAATGATCTTTATTCATTTTCACTGTGGTGTTTCCGCTATGTCTATTCGGTCCGGATCACCAGGGAGCGTACCGTGAGGGAGGATGGGGTGTACAGTTTTGCGACAGGCGAACAGCTCATCGACCGTATCCTGGCCAGCTACAGCACGCGGGAACTCATCACGTACTTCAGTGGTAAAAGCCATTCGCTGAATACCAGTAACTGTGGAGTGAACAATGTCAAGGGAAGATATATACTCATGCTGGGAAAATATTTCAGCCCGGATTTCGACTCCAGGGCGATCAATACCGATAATTTTGACCAAAGACTAATACAAGCAATACAATGCAAGATAACGCAAGATTTTTAAGTAGTCTCATCAGTCTGTCCCGCCTCGAAGGGAGGCAATTTGTTATCCCTACCTACCAGCGTCCCTACGTTTGGGGCATTGAACAGATCGAAAAGCTGCTGTCCGATGCCTTCCAGGCCTTTCTTACTGCACCTAAGTCGCCTTATTTCATCGGAACGGTACTGACCAAGCAGCGGGCAGAGGCGTACGAGCTCATTGACGGACAACAGCGTTTTACCACCCTTTGGATGATTGCCGCTGTTTTTCAACAGTTGGGGATCCCAAGCCTGCTGACCACTTTTCTCAAACAGGATAAGCGTCTGCGCATCGATTTTGAGATCCGCAGGGACATTACTGCGTATTTTGAGCAGCTCAGTTTAGGTGCCGGTAAGGGCAAAATAAAATATTCAGCAGAAGAAATCAGGGAGAAGCCTTATCTAGAGGGTATCACCATGGGTCTTACCATTATTGAGTTGCGTATCAGCGAACTCTCCGCAAGAAAGAGCGATATGACCGGGTTCGGTAACTTTATTTACGAGCAGCTTGTTATGGTTGAAAACCTCGCGCCGGAAAAGGTTGACCTAAATAAACTTTTCGCCACCATTAATTCCACCGGCATCCAGCTCGAACAGAGTGATATCCTCAAAAGCAAGCTCTTAAGAAAAATATCAAACAAGCTGCTTTATAGTAAGATATGGGAGGCCTGTGAGAACATGGAGGATTACTTCGAACGAAACGTTCGCCGGATATTTACCAAAACAAATTGGTCTGTTCTTTCAGGCTCCGACTTTTCTACCTTTGCCGAATCGGTGTTTTTGTTGAAGGGGGATGAGTCGATGCCCGAACAAGGGGACGAGGAAACAATTGCCTCGATGTTTGCCTATACCGGTGAGGATAGCACCCAGACGGGGAAGAAGGAAGGACCGGAAGTTCAGAAGGGAGGCTACTGCCGTTCGATCATCACCTTTCCCCAGTTATTGATCCATACTTACCGTATACACCGTTATAAAAACGGCGATAAGGATTTCGCAATGACCTTTCATGGTGACAGGCTTATCCGGATATTTGAGGAACTCGGTGCAAAGGGCGATGAGGAAATTGAAGCTTTCTTCCGACTGTTATGGGAGACCAGATTTATCCTGGATAAGTATATCATCAAATGGACTGCGGATCTGGATAGTAAGGATATGTATCTGGAACTGACCGGGATTACCAAAAACAGCGATCATTACTTTGGCCGTAGCCCGCTGGAAAAGTCTGCCTCACAGTTGCTGCAGTCGGTGCTTTATTTTACAGGGGATTACCTGCGTCAATACTGGCTTACACCAGCACTTTTCCATCTGGGGCAGCCTGGCCTGTTGCAGACCTCGCCGGGCAGTGCTGAGGTATTGCAATTACTCGAATCGATTGATAATACACTTTCCCTGAGTGAGCAGACGGACAAGGAAACCAGTTTTGCCCTGCTGGCAGATATTTCCCACAGGCCATTTAGCTATGGTAATTATCTGCGTTTGCCCGAGGGGACCGGATTCTACCGCTATTGGTTCCAGAAACTTGAATACATATTATGGAAAAACTGGACAAAGCGGGAAACTCCCGAGTTCAAGGCTTTCAGGATTACCTCGAAGAACTCTATTGAACACATCTTTCCCCAACAACCTGAAGACAGAAAGGCAATGTACCCGGAGGACCTGCATAGCTTTGGAAATCTTGTTTTGCTTACAGTCAGCCAGAACTCTGAATATGGCAGAAAACAGGTTCCGGTGAAAAGGGCGGAGTTCGAAGGGAAGAACCATTATGATTCGTTAAAGTCAAAAAAGATATTCGATATGATGGCCGGCGGGACGGTATGGAACGAAGATGCGATTGCCCGGCATCGGGATGAGATGATCGACCTCATTACTGACCATTATAATGGAATAATACCGGCAATGTTGGAAACCCAGATGCTGGAGGTAACAATCGATAATGATGAACATAATGATGAGTAAATGCCTTGGGAATAACAGAAACTTTCCTGGCAGCGTAAATATTCTGTGAATGTTAAAGCGGTCATACGCTATTTAGTTTTTTCATGTTTGAAGCTGGTTCTGTCTAACAGAAATGTAATATTTGTTCTTATGGTTTTCCGTAAGCCCTTAGCTTACAGTGTGGCATGTGGAATTTGTTCAAATGTGGATAAAAAGCCTTTTTCATAGCGCATTTTAGTTAATATATTTATTTTACTATTAGTCTGCGATATGCAGGATTCCGATGTGAATCTAATGCTTTTTTGCAGTATCTGAAAGGTTAGCCTATGGCATTAGATATTAAATTTTTACAGAACGAAGTCTTCGAGCAATACATGGCCGATGACAATAACCGTCCCTGGATTATCGGGTTTAGCGGAGGAAAGGATTCGACCATGCTATTGCAGCTGGTCTGGTCAACGGTTAGCAAGATAGAACCTATGCTGCGTACCAGACAGATCCACGTGGTGTGTAACGATACAATGGTGGAGAATCCCAAGATCGCGCAGTTCATCCATGTGACCCTTAACAATATACAGACCGAGGCAGTGAGGCAGGGGATCCCCCTTACCGTACATGAGACTACACCCAGGTTGGAGGAGAGTTTTTGGGTAAACCTGATCGGTAAAGGCTATCCTGCTCCGAATAATACCTTTCGCTGGTGTACCGAAAGGCTAAAGATCAATCCTACAACCGAGTTTATCAAGAGTAAGATCTCTGAGATCGGCGAGGTGATTATATTATTGGGTACCCGAAGTGCGGAGAGTACCAACAGGGCAAAGAGCATTAAAAAGTATGAGGTAAAAGGGGAAAGGCTGCGAAAGCATGTATTGCCCAATGCCTATGTATTCGCATTGATCAAAGATGTGGAAACAGATGAGGTCTGGCATTACCTGTTGCAGAATGATCCGGGCTGGGGTGGAACCAATAGGGCGCTGGTAACCTTATACCGCAACGCGAGCGGGGGGGATTGTCCTTTGGTGATCGATACCACTACACCTTCCTGTGGCAATAGCCGCTTTGGGTGCTGGGTCTGCACAGTCGTGAAAAAGGATAAGTCCATGGCAGCGCTGATCGATAACGGCGAAGAATGGATGGAGCCATTGGCAGACTTCCGGGACATGTTACAGGATAACCGCAATAAGCGCGAACTCAGGGATACCAAAAGAAGGGGCAGTTATATCGAGGATGAAAATACCTGGGGACCCTATATCGAAGAAGAAAGGGCGAACATGCTGCGCGTGCTGCTCGAGGCACAGAAGGAAGTGCAACGCACGGAACCCGAGCTTGTACTGATCAATGCACAGGAACTCGTTGGTATTCAGGTAACCTGGCACAGGGATTCGCTTTTCAGGTTCAGCGTAGCGGACATCTTCAATGCTGTTAACGGCACGGATCTGGATGCAAAGGATTTCGATGTACAGGACGTTTTTGAAAAAGAGATACTTAAAGAGGTCTTTGATGATGAGGCTGACTATGAACTGATCAACGAAATGCTTGAAGTACAACGGTCCAAATATATATTGGTGAGCAAATATGGTTTACAGAATGATCTAGAAAACCATATTGACCGTCACGTTAAAACAAAGAAATAAGGATGTTCATAAACCAGATAGAACTGACCAATTTTAGGGTCTATAAGGGGAAGAATACCCTTGACTTCTCGGTCGATCAGGACAGCAATATTACAGTGATTGCAGGGAATAACGGCTTTGGGAAGACTTCCTTTCTAACCTCGCTGGTGTGGGCGCTGTATGGAAAGCTGATGGTCGACGTAGATGACCGGTACCGTCAGGATATTTCCGAATCGGGAGGTTACAGACGCTATTGCGAAAAGCTGATGAACAGGCTTTCGTTTTCAGAGGCCGTTGATAAGACCAGGGTATTGGAGGAGGAGTTCACCGGTGTGAACCACGTACAACGTGAACATCTCCAACAAGAGATTGATCAGGTCACCTCTTTCAGTGTGGCACTGCGCTTTAGCAACCTGATGATCCCTTCGGTACAGTGCAGGGAACTGGAGGTGAAAAGAAGCTATAATGTGCTCAACCACAAGGAAAAGGTTGAGATCCTGATCGATGGCAGACCTAACGAACTGACCAAGACCGCAGGACCGGAAATATTTATCAATGATTTTATCCTGCCCAAGGAGATTGCGAAGTTTTTCTTTTTTGATGCAGAAAAGATTGTTTCACTGGCAGAAATCAATACTGCGGAGGAAAAACGTTATCTGAGTCAGGCCTATGCCGAGGTTTTGGGTATCAAAAAATATACAGACCTGAAAGCGAGCCTAGAACAAATGAGGTTCCGTATCAGGGAGAAATCTGCCGTGAAAAGCGATCGTTCGACCCTCGATAAGTTAATTAAAAAGCTTGAACAGAACCAGAAACTGGTACAGTTAAAAAGCGATAGGCTGGAGGAGATCTCAGAATCTTTACACGGTAAGCGGATTTCATCTGACCGTTACCAAGAACAGTTGATCAGGGAAGGAAGTGCAATTACTTTGGAGGAGTTCAAAAGACTTAAGGAAGAAAAGCATATTCTTTCAGGCGATCTTATTAAAATCCGTAATAGGTTTAACGACCTGTTGGAGCTGGCTCCATTCGCCATGTTGGCAGGGAAAATGATGGAGGTAAAAGCACAGCTAGAACTGGAAAACAGCAATAGTGCCTCTGCGCTTGCTTTGCTGCAGAGCAGATACGAGCTGGTGGCTACTGCGATCAAGGGAGCAAAAGGACTGGAAACCATTAGTGAAACACTTACTGCCGAGATACTGTCACTGGTAAAAAACAATCTGCTTCCAGAACAGTCTCAGGAAGTTGAAATGTTGCTGAACTTTACCCCTGATCAACAGCAGCGTTTTTTTGTGATCCTCGAACAGCTCCGGAATTCTTACAGCAAGACTTTTCGATCGCTGATGAACGATCAGAAGAGATTACAGTCGGTATTTTATACCGTAAACCGAAACCTTATAGACGCGGAATCCAAGGGGAGGGACCCTGTTATTGCAGATTTGCGTAAATCAAAGGACCGGCTGGATGAGGAAATCAGGGCGCTGGAAAGCGAACGTGAAAATCTTACCGCTGCCAAATCGCAGATGGAAACCGAATCACAGACGATTTCTAGACAGGTATCCGAACTGACCAAAAAGGTAGAGGTAGAGGATATCGATAGGGAAAAAGATATAACAGCTGAAAGGTTGATCCGTAAACTGGACCAGTTTATTCAGCGGTTGAAAGTAAAAAAGAAAGGTTCCCTAGAGAAAAACATCTTTACCGAACTGAACAGCTTGATGCATAAGTCTGATTTTGTGAGCAGGGTCAATGTGGTGATAGAGGGGGATCTGATCGATATCGAATTATATGATAACCAGTCCAGATTTATCGATAAGGAACTACTCTCTAAAGGAGAACAGCAACTGTATGCAACAGCGCTGCTCAAAGCGCTGGTAGATGAGTCCAATATCAGCTTTCCGGTATTTATTGATAGTCCGCTCCAGAAATTTGACAAAGAACATTCCAGGAACATTATACGGGAATTCTATCCGAACCTCTCTGCCCAGGTGGTGCTCTTTCCTTTGCTTGAGAAAGAGCTCAATAGCGAAGAATATGGTTGGATGATCGATAAGGTGGGTAGCGCCTACCTCATCAGACAGAACAATAAATATAACTCAGGCTTCAAATGTGTCCCACCGGATCAGCTTTTTGTAGCTTATAAAGATTTGGAACAGCATGTTTAGTAATATAAAGACTTCTAAGGCCAATAAGGAAATCGTTACCCTATTGACTAATAAGCTGGCTTTGGGAAGTGAAAATGTCATAGCCCGTATTGCTCTGGCCTACTCGCTATCCCAAGGGAATAAGCTGGATGTAAAAGATATTGCAGACTCAGGAGGCAAGGAGTACAGCGAGAAGGTACTCTTTGGCGACTATACCGACTATTATGTTGCACTGATCTGCCTGCATTATGGCATCTATGCCTCAGATAAGGATATCGTCAGGTACATCAAAATGCATATCGATGAAGGGCTGCAGTTGTTGGGCGAGGAGTTCCGGAGCAACCACAATACCACCGGTTTTGAGTTCATAGCCAACAAGATAGATCAAGGGCTGTTGCCAATCGGTCTTTAGGATATTTTAAATACCGACTTAAGGGAGTCTGCTGGGAAAAGCAGGCTCCCTTTTTGCTTGATGATGTTGCCGATTTCTTAAAAAGCCGTTTTAAACAGGTACTATAAGCTGGGCAATTTTCCAACATTTGTTGATGCCCGAAAAGAAGGAAGAAAGTTTTGCTAAGATCGATCAGAAGTTGCTGGGAAAGATAGCTGCGCGGCTCAAGAAGCTGCGCATCGATAAGGGCTTTACCAATTACGAGCACTTTGCCAATGAAAGCGGTATTTCCCGGACACAGTACGGAAAGTATGAGACCGGGGAGAACCTCAAGCTGCTGACCCTGGCAAAGATCCTACGCCATCTGGACATATCACTCAAGGATTTCTTCGCCGAAGGCTTCGAAGACTGACCCTAAAACACTAAACGCGCTCTAAATGTCGAAAATACACCCCCTTATACAGCAGCTCAGTAAGCTGCGAGAATCCTCAAAAGAGGCTGTGGCAGATGCCAATATTGTGCTTGATGATGAGTTAAAACGGTACCTCCATATCCGCAGATCGATCGAACAGGAACTGGAGGGGCAGATTCTGGAAGCTTATAATCAAGATGGGCCTGGACTGATCATGGTTTGTGGTAACGTAGGAGATGGTAAATCACACCTTCTTTCAAAACTTAAGGAGTCTAAAAAACTAAAGGATGTACTTCCTGCCTTTACAACATACAATGATGCTACTGAGAGTTTCAGCCCTAATGAGACCAGTAATCATGCACTAAGACGAAAGCTTGCAGGTTTTGCCGATGTGAAGCTTGGTGAGGGTAATCCAAGGATCATTCTCGCTATCAACCTTGGTACGCTGAATAACTTTCTCGAGGAATATGGAGCTGAATTTTCCCATATGGACAGTTATGTCAGGCGTAAGGGGATTATTGATGAGGATGTATCCCTGGATCATCATACAGAAGAACAGGATAGATACTTTCGGTACGTAAATTTCACTAACCGTCATTTTTTTAACCTTGGACCTCATGGCGCCCTGGCCTCACCAATCGCTGAATTATTGGAAAAGGTGGTGAGTGCAGAGAAAAATAACCCGATTTATCAGGGATATCTTCAGGCTAAAGAAGAGTCCTGGGCACCATTTGATCCAGTTCTTCATAATTATGAACTGCTCTTTAAATCCGCTTACCGAGAGGTAGTTGCGCAGCTCATAGTTACCTGTATTGTAATGGAGAAGCAGATCATTTCATTTAGACAGCTTCTCAACTTTATATACGATATCATCGTACCCTATCAGCTCAGCAAGATTTATGGGCCGGATTACGGCCATGAGATTGCCAAAAAGGATATCGGCCAGCGGTTGGCTTTTTCCCTTCCATATTACATCTTTGAGAATCCAAACCTATCCAAGATATTCCATAGCCTCAACGTCCATGATCCCGCAGTAAGGAGATATGAGGGCATGGATGAGCGGATCATATTGTTGTTTACCGAAGTCGATCCATTAAATTGGCTGAGCGTGGAATACAAAGATCTGTTCCCTAGGAGCAGTGGTTTTGAAATACATCCCGATCTGGATTACAAAATTATCTCGAAGGCATATCTGCGTTATGAGTTTTTTGATAGGGCAGAGGACATACGTTATGGTGATAACTACTTCAGGGAATATCTAAAATACCTGTATGCATTCAATAATGGTGATAAGCCTGGACTTAGAGGTGTTGTTGACCTGGTGAAATCAGCAACCTATGCCTGGAACGGCGGAACTATTGAAAAAAAGGTAATAATTGTTCCTACCGCAGTGAAGAATTCTACTTATAGGGTATTCAAAGACTTGACGCTAAAGGGATCATGGTCTAAAGACATGGAGCTTCGGGGAATGGATGAGATCAGTGAGTTCCGGCAGGAGCTTATGTTGAAGTTTTCTACGGGAGATAATAACCCCACTGAACCTTTTGATCTGGCAATAGATTACGCACTATTTGTTCTGCTCAAGAGCGTCTCCCTTGGTTATAGGCCCAATAAGATAGATCGTTATACCTATATAGGTTTTGACAGGTTCGTGGAGCAGGTCACCTTTTCATCTATAGAAATGAAAACGCTTTACGTGGATCAGATCAACTTCGGGAAGCCATTGGACTATCAGTTTGATTTCGATGAAGAGAATGATGAATTTACCTTTATAAAAAAATAGCCGGACAATGAGCCTGAATATAAAAAACACATTCAAGGGGTATATTACCATAAAGGGTGACGACTATACTTTAAAACACAATCCGGCAGAGTTTTACCGAATTGTACCCTATACAACTAAACTTGAGACCAATGATATAGAAAAAATTGATTTTAGGTCTTTTGACGGGATAATTGGACATTGTTATAGGACGATGATCAAAAAGGAACTTCCGGACGATTTGCCGGAAACCAGCTACAGTCTGGCACTTAAAAAGCGAATTACGGCTACGGTACTGGAAAAGGTGAAGATGGAACCTGAGCTTAGTGACCGTTTTATGACTATGATTGATTCGATGTTCTTCAATGGTGATGAACTGGCTAAATATAGTCCTGAATCACAGGCATATCTTTTTTGGAAACAATCAAATCCTGGCCTGGAGAATATTGCAGATTTTATCTATGAGGTTTTCGTCAGTGGCAAGGTTGCAGCAGAGTGGAAATCAGATTCAGGTTTTACTGAGGACATCTTTCAGAAACTGATGAACATTTCTCTGCCCCGCCTTAAGGATATCAGGCAAAAGAAGGAAAAAACAGATTTTACTGTTACAGGATATCGCATACAAAACCCATCAATTATAACATTATTTGAACAGGATTTTAATTTTCTATATACCCATGACAAGCAGGGCTTTTTAAAAGAAAGTGATAAACTCTTTAAATTTTATTATTTTTTGTACGTAGTACAAATGGGATTTTCATTAAACAATTTCTTTACTGACAACGGGCAGCTAAAACCCTTATATTTTACCTTGGAGAGCGAAACTGTTTCTGAAAACAGGAAGACGGTTAAACAGGGTTGGAGGTTGACTGAGCCTAAGATAGCAAACCTGATGTCACATTCGGTGGCCGTTGATATATTGAACAAGCTGGAACTGAACGAGGGGCATGGCTACAACTATGTAGAGATGGGCCAGCTTTATGATGGATTTACGTTGGATGGCAAAATGGACATCGTTGAGGATATGCAGGAACTGATTGATATTTATAGAAAAGCCGTAGCCCCCGAAACCAAATCATGGGATGACTTTGAGTCAGAACTGGAAAGGATCAACCGAACTACGCGTTATAATCCTTTTGAAAAAAGAGTGATTGAATTTTTTCAGCGGATAGAGTTTCAGTTTGAACATTCGAGCCGAAAATCAAAGCGAAAGGCATTTTCAAACTGGTTTATCTTTTTCTGTAAGCAGAATTTCCTGAAGAATAGGGGAAGAAATGGATATATTTTAAACCTAAGCCAGGAAATGCTCATTTTTTTGACCAGGATGTGTATCGGTACCCGTGCGAAGATCAGATTGAATGAACTAATGAGTGCATTTCAGGAAAGAGGTCTGTATTTCGATGAGGCGACCAAAAAGGCGATGATCGATATCTATGAAAAAATTAACGTAATCGAGAAAAAAAGCGATAGTGGAGATGCCCAATACATTAGACAAATTTTATAATTATACGGCTGAGGCCTTAGTCGATTTTTTTGCCAATACACGTCCTTTGAAGGCAGGCGAACGATATTTTGTGCATTTAGAAGATGCAGCAGCAATTCCCCTGTGCGTGGAGGCACTTTTGGACTACTGCAAGGATTCAATTGGTGATTTCATATATACCGCTGAGAAAGATGCCGAACCGTTCCATACCCGTTTGATCCGGTTTGGAACAATCAACCTGTTGATCGGTACTACACTAGAGACCACTCCGCACTTTCTTACCACCGTGAGAAACCTGGTGGCGGGACAACAAGAGGAATTTAAGGGTACCGCACTGATTATGTTCATTACCGGTCAGTTGGACAGTTTGTTGGAAGGCTGTAGTGACCTTACCAAATCTGGAATGCCGCTCAGTTTTGAGCGTTTTTCGGATAGCTATCAGGAAAGGGTCGAGACTGCTTTCGGAGGAATGGCCGATAAGCAGGTTATCTTAAATGACGCATACAGGACCAAAGTAAAGGAATTCAGGATGGCTGAACTCAATATTTTCGATTTCAGCAATATCATTGCGATTATCCAGTCACGGACCTTTCTCGAAAAGGATTGGCAATTATTGGGGCTATTTCCACACGCCTACCTTTCAACCATTCCGGAAAGAGACAAGATCGGGGCCAAGGTTGAGCTGAATAAAAAGTACTTTGAATCCATTGAATTTGCCGTAAACTACGGGAATATCGATACCGATTTAAAGAAAATTCTAACGACTGCGGGAATTGATCTGATAGAAAAAGGCATGGTAGATGGCAGTTGGAAAAATATTGATTTTCAGGTTCTGAGTGATTATTTCGTAAAGGATGTGGGGGCCAAACCTGTTGAGTTTCTCCATCTTGACCGGAGTAACAATGAAGAACATATTCAGTCATGGGGCAGAACAGATGATAAGAACAAAAGACTGAACCATATTATCCTTTTCAATAATACCGGGGTTTATCCTTTCACCCAGGATCTGATATTCGGGTCTGCACTAAAGGGTGAATTAATTTTGCCTGCTGTGAGTAGCGATAAGATTTCAGTGGAAAAAATCGGAAAGAACCTGAGGCTAACGGTCAAAAAACCTTTTTACAGTGAGGATTTTATATCGTTGATCTATATCGATCAGAAAGTTAAAACAGCAAGATTCCATTTCCGTATCTGGGCAATCAATGGGGATAGTGATTTTCTTGAAAAATATTACACACGTTACGCGATTGATCTCAAAGGACGATTGGAACTTAGCGAAGATAACAAGTTTGTTGAGGTTTACCCAGCGGCAGAAACTGAATACCTGGCAGCGCTGGAGAGCGGTAAAGAATACAAGGTTGAGGAGCAACAGAAACTGAGCCTTGCTATCAGCAATGAAGATGAGGATGCATTGGATTTTAGCTTATTATATAGAGAACAGTCGCTAAGCTGTCTAGCCAAGCAGGTGATCACTTCCCTTGACACCATTAAGGGATGGGAAGTATGGCAAAAGAAGCGTACAAATCAGAGCAGCTATCGTTATGGCTATGTCGAGGCAACTGACGTATTCAAGGTAGTTACTCCAGAGCAGGTAGAGGTTAATCCTGTTAGTGAATTTAAAAAGCTGCTCAAGTTAGAGCTACAGATGATGGGTTCGCTCGCGCACTGTTGGCAACAATCCGATAATGATCAGCTTACGCCACGAATGCTTGGTCTGGATCCAGAACTTCTGGAAGCCTACGAAGCTTATTATAACTTTCTGCTTAAAAATGGAGGACTGCCAAGTCTGGTTTACTTAAAGGAGGACGGGAGACAACTGGCAAAAAAATACGTTGAGTTATTTATCAGTCAGATTACCGAAATCGGAGAGGGAAATATGCTGTCGGATGCCTCTAAATCTGAGCTGATCATGCTTGGTACAGTTTACGAATCCTCAAGTGAACAGGTCTTAAAGTTTAGCCCTCTGCATCCTGTAATGGTGGCCTACCAACTTGAAATATATCAGGAACTAGGTACTGATACCTTGTATGAAGCAATGCTCAAAAAGCTGACGCCGCTGAATGTGGTCCCATACCTTTACTGGGCAAATCCTGGAGAGAGTGGGCGCCAGCTTTATGCAAGCAAGGAAAATATCCATTCTCCAGAATGGCAGTTTTATAGCAGTGATCTTCAGTTTAAACAGTTTTCTGGAAGGGAGTTTATCCGCGATCTAGTGAATGAAAAGATCAGCGAATTTGTGCTGAATTTTTCATTTTTGTTTGATTTTGACAAAAGGGCACCCATCAGGATCAATGTTTATAATATGGGGGATTGTCTGCACGTGCTTCAGGGGATTTTTGACTATTATAAGGATTTTATTCTTGGTGGAAAGTCGATATTCGACCTACGTCCCATTGAACTTTATCTTTATGGTTCCCAGAAGTTTGTAACGACTTTTGAAAGGCTTTCCCACCTCATCCAAAAGGAAGATATCGTGGGATCATTTGAACTTTCTAGCAATAGCAAGCGTATCGATTTTGAAGAACTTATTAACGAGTTCCGCAAAAAAGTTAAATATTTTGCCCTAAAGGAAGATTCTAGAACACAGTATGCTCATCTGACTTTCTATCAGTTTGATAAGAATGGCGCTGAGGAAACCGATAGGGAACACGCGAAGATTCCTACAGGACTTTCGTTAAATGGGCTAATTAATGATCTGCCCTCTTATTACCATGATCACACATTTGTGACAGGTTTCGGTACCGAATTCTCAAATGCAACAGGTAATCTGATTAGAACCTCACTTGCATATAATGCACTGGGAAGGGTTGCTTTTTCAAAAAATCTCTTTAGGTTGGGCGAGGTGGTATGTACCACTATCGATACCGCTATCAAAGCAGACCTGACCGAACTTTATGACCGCTCACAATGGGTCGTATTTGTTGATCCACAGTTTGACCTATCTTTTTTTAAGGATGATAGCGATCTTATTATGGTACATTATAGCGACCAATATAGTAACGCCAGTGGGTTTGATGCTATTACGGTCAGTAACAAGGCCAACCAGTACGCTAATCTCCTTGGTAATATCCTTAAAAGGCAGGACGTTATCTATAATGAAAAAGACATCAGAAAAATAATTGATCTTTTCAATGGTATCAATGGTCAATGGTTGATCAAGATGATAGGAAGAAAAGATGATAATGCACGTAAGGAAAAAATGAGTATTCCTGCGGCACTAAAGGTTTCACTGGCTTATTTTGATCACCCTGAGATAATCTGGGTACCTGTTTCCCTAGAGGAGATTTTAAGGATCTCAGGTGGGGCCGGCCTAAGCCAGAAGGAAGGACTTTTCTCTGCAAAAAACTTGGGAGCTAAGAATGAGCATTCTGATGACCTACTTTTGATCGGGCTTTACCAGGTTCAGGGCAGGCTTAAAATGGAACTTTACCCAGTTGAGGTAAAGATTGGTAATAATCAGTCGGATACCTTTGAAAAGGCAAGGAATCAGGCTTCTAAAACCAGAGACCTGCTATATGAACGTCTGACCACTGAGGATAAATTTGAAGCGAAATTCTACCGGTTATTTTTTGCGAAACTCGCCATTATCAACTCTGGAAAGATGGCATTATACGAAATATGGAATGAAAAGGACTGGAGCAGCGTATTTGAAGGATTTAGGCAGCAGTTGATGAATGACGATTTTGATATCAGTGATACTTTATCACAGTACATAAAAAATTATGCCGTAGTCGCTTTCACCAAAGACCTTACTGATGTTTCCTATTCTGTGGAAGATGAAGGGGTAATTATAAGACTTTATGAAAAAGATGCTTACCATAACCTCGTCCGTGGAGTGGACCAGATCAGACATTTGGCACTAAATGTACCTAATCCTATGACTACCGACCTTTTTCTGGTAAACCAGCTTTCAACCTGGCCCCCGGAAGACAAAGAATATATCCCTGTTGTAGTGATAGAAGAAAAAAAAAAAACTATTGACGAACCTGAGCAGATCAGTGTAATTACACAAAAAATTTCAAGGGAAATTGCCGTTCCAGGTTTCTCTCCGATGCAGATTAACATCGGAAGCCGGATTGCAGATGATTTTCAGGTAAATTGGTGGCCAACCGATACCACTAAGACCATGCATACCAATACAGGTATAATTGGAACAATGGGAACCGGTAAAACACAGTTTACCAAATCGTTGGTGACGCAATTGAGCAGGGCATCCGCTGACAATATCGGGGGAAAAAAGATCGGCATCTTAATTTTTGATTACAAGGGGGACTATCTTGATAAGGAATTTTCTCAGGCAACCGGAGCAAAAATATATCAATTGCATAACCTGCCTTATAACCCCTTGGCGATAGATGTGAGCGAGCATTCCATGCCGCTTTTACCCCTGCATATAGCCTCGACTCTACAGGAGACGATCTCCAATGCGTTCAATCTGGGTAATAAACAGAAGGCACTACTGAAAGAGACCATTATGGCTGCTTATCAGGAAAAAGGTATATTTAAAAATCAGCCGGAAACCTGGACTAGAACTGCCCCGACAATTTCCGATGTCTGTCAGCTATACTTGAGTGATGAAAAAGTAGCTGTGGACAGTCTTCATGCTGCCCTCAGTCAGCTCCATGATTTTGAGATATTTCAATCTAATGGAGCAAAGACCAGCTCCCTTTATGAGCTTATCGATGGGGTAACGGTGATCAAACTATCGGGCTACAGTGCCGATATACAGAATTTGGTTGTAGCCATTACCCTTGATGCTTTTTACTCGCAGATGCAAAAGAACGGACACAGTAGGATCGACGGGAACTACAGGCAACTGACTAAAATGGTTTTGGTGGATGAAGCGGACAACTTCCTAAGTAAGAACTTCCTTTCCCTGCGGAAGATCCTAAAGGAGGGAAGGGAATTTGGGGTAGGTACAATTCTGTCCACACAGTTTCTGAACCATTTTTCTACTGCTGAAAACGAGTATGACCAGTACATCCTGACTTGGATCATTCACCGTGTGAACGATGTTAAGGTTAAGGATATTGATGCACTTTTCTCTGTACAGGAGAAGGATAAAAAAGAAAAGCTGATCCAGACGATCAAGAAACTGCAGAAACACCAGAGTTTGGTGAGTTTGGGCGGATCGGCACCAGTGGTAATCGAGGATATGCCGTTCTGGAAATTGATGGAAACTTAAAAAGAGAGGAAAGAAGAATGAAAAAAAGAACCATACCCGAAGCGATAATCGAGGTCTTCAAACGCGTGGATAAGCCCATGTTCTACCGGGATATTTATGATTTTATCATTACCCATGATCTCTATCGCTTTAATGCGGATAGGCCTCAGGATATTGTAAAAGCGAGCCTGCGCAGACACTGTGTCGGCCTTGATTTTCCCTCAGCGAGGCTGGAGAAGTATTTTCAGATCCTAAGGGACGGTACCTACTGGCTGAAAGACAAACCTGTTGTCGGTCAGAGCGCCTCTGATGTAAAATCCGAGACAATAGTAAGAAAGGAATCAGAAAACCTTAAATCGATCATTTCTGAACTCAAAGAGATCCACCTTAAGCACACCATTGCGTTTAAAAAAGTGGTGCTGGATCAGCTTCAACAGATGTCGCCACAGTCGTTTGAAATTTTTGGCAAGCGGTTATTGGAAGTTTATGGTTTCCGCAAAATGGTGGTGACCAACTACGTTAAGGATGGCGGGATTGATGGGCATGGACAGCTGAAAGTTGGCATTACCCATTTGAATGTTGCCTTTCAGTGCAAGCGTTGGAAGAATAGTTCTGTGGGCAGAACAGAGATCGATAAATTCCGTGGGGCGATACAAGGTGAATATGAACAGGGTATTATTTTTACCACTTCTAAATTTACCAAAGATGCATTGGGAGCGACCAGACGCAATGGCGCCGTGCCGATCATTCTGATAGACGGAAATGCGCTCATCGACATTATGATCGAAAAACGGTTTGGTATTGATATGGAGCAAATGCCCGTGTATATCAATGCATTGGATAATATATTGAATGAATTAAATTAGCAATAGAGAATATTTGAATCTAATCTAAGTGTAAGTTTTATCCGTCTATAACTTGCTAAACGCAGTTTTATTTCTCTATCACATACTTGTATTTTGTTGCGTTTTTAAATTAATGAAAAGTCCTAGCGTAGACGAATTTTTCATATTCATCTGCATATCGTCCAACAAAAATTAAATAATCTCAATGATTGGAGATAAGGTATGTTCTGCAATTGCTTTTAGCCATTTGTCTTTGGCTGCCTCAAAAGCCTTTTTATTATCCTCATCTATTAAACGCTCCATCTCCGCCTGTCCATCAATCGCAATTTGCTGAGTATTTTTTATATAGTCATGCAGTCTAACTTCATCCTTTGCAAATGCATAAACCGCCAGGTTAATGATGTGGCCATTATATCCTATGTATTTAAGTAGCAATTTTAAGATTAGACTATGCAGCTTTAAAGATATCTCACTCAATTCAAAAACAAATTTAGCATCTAAAGGAGAATTACCATGTAGGTAGGTATTACGTTCATTAATTGTTTTAATTTCATCATTAGTTAGTGCTATACCATACAAATAGAAAGTTTTAACTAATTTATCACGATTAGTTGGTGAATTCAAGTTGCCTAGTTTTATACCAATAATAGTCATCCCTTCAGGGCTAATATCCCCTCTATAGCCATTCAAGACTGTTTTTAGCTCGTCGTTGAGCTTTTTAAATAGCTTCTTATCCGGTATGGGATTCAGTTTATCTTCGTTGATTTTACTTAAAAGGCCGGTAATCGTTTCTAAAGCGACTGAATACATCGCTCCTTGCTGAACGGGATCTGGATTATCCATTGCACTGATTACCAGCTCAGCAGTTCGTAAAATTTCATCCTCCTGTATTAATTTAAGACATAAATTTTCAAATATTTCAATTGGCATCGTATCTCTAAAGGTACTGCCTTGCGGCAACTCCGCTTCAATATCTTTACCATGCTGATCGTAGATGACCATGTTCACAATTCTCCTTAAAGAAATAGCAGTTGCATTTTCAAAAACGTACCAAAGGCCATCGATGTTTTCGAAATTTTGATCGCCAGAAGTCAAATAATAAGTCTCATCGGCATAATATTTACCAGAAAGAACCGCTAAACCTTTTCTAATGGCGTTTGAATGTATTCTGAATAATTCATGATCTTGAATTTGCTGACTGTCAATTACCAGGCAGTAATCTTTTAACTCATAAATGTGATATCGGTAGCCTTCGATTTGCATATCTATATAAGAGATTCCCACACGAAATCTTGGGCCCATTGTCGATTCATGGGAATTGAACGCTTCCTTATCACAGACAAGTTGGCCGGAAGATTGAACAATTGATGCCGGACTGATGAAGTCGGTATCATTAACGGAGACTATCAAACGTTGAAACCCGTTGTTATATTGAGAAGTTGTTAATGTCTTTAGGTTGCTGAAGTTACCTTTAAGCACCTGTGGCTGGTAAGGATAGCGAGTAGTGAAATTAGATGTAGAATTTTCAGCTACTTCTATTATTACTGATTGATTTTTAAGAAACAATTTCCTGTGTAGTCCATATGATTCTTTAAACATCACCCCACCCACCTCTGGTAAGGTGTACATGACAATAGAAAAAGAAAATCCTTTACCTTCTGAATGCTTTATATAGGCTGGAAACGTGCTGGACTTAACTTCTTGTTCACGAGTAAAATATGATAAGGTAACTTCGAATTTACCGCCTGCATTAAAATCAAGTATAGCTGATAGTGACGGAAGGATATGCTTTAAAGCTACCCCATTTAATAAGTTTCCAGCTTCTATCGGGTTTGCAAGGATTGCTTCTGTGCCATCATTTCTTTTAAATTGTTTCACTATACTTCTCTTCCAGTTTTGAAGGATTGCTTTCGTATTGACGGGAAACAACCACAGCGGTAAGAAAGAAAGCTGATGTGCAATAGTTCTTTTTCGAACGCATTTCGAGGGATGGTCGCTACTACCATCACTGGTTTTTTTTGACCATACTGGAGTATGCAGGTGAATTTCTGATTGAATTACGGCAAAAATCATACGTGTCACGCTGTAAGGCCCAACCCATTTTTTATCATCATTTAAGTAAAAGTATTGACTCACTGCTTTATCGTTTAGTTTAAATTCTAATCGCAAAGTTACTGGAATTCAGCCGAAAGGTGTCTGTGTTTTTCGAAACGAGGAATTCTATTTTAATAGGCTTGCAAGTTTCCAGTATTATTAAAAATTCTAATATTTGTTGCAAACTCCAAAAAAAGCTTGTGGAATTTCTTCAAAATGGCCAGATGCTTTGACCTTGGGAACAAAGGAGTTCACACTAGATAAGCAAAATTTAGATTGCAATCGTAAGGGCGGTAATCGCTATTATCGAAGACTGTTAAATTAAAGGTATACTCTCAATCCCTGATAATTGGAATGTTGAGAAAAACCGGTCGCCGAGATAAGAGATATGTTTAACTTTTTTTTAATTTGATCATTTTACAAAATATTAACCTAGTATACCTACATAATGGCAACTTATGGTTAAAGTTGACTAGATGATAATGCTCAAATGCAAAATAGAAGCCCTTATAAATTCGAAAGGAGAAGGAGATCATTGGGACTTTAAAGAGAAAACACATGAAAATAACGCAGCTTCACTACACCACATATTGAGCCTTGCTAAAAGTCTGGATAAGGGAGAACGATATTTGATTTTTGGTGTGGCAGATCCTAATGATGGTTGTACAATAAAAGGTTTATCGAATGGAGAAGTTAACCAGAAAAATCAAACCGATTTATTGATTTTATTAGGGCGCAGGAGTTTGCAGTTGACGTCCAACCATTAATTGAGCTAAATACTTTAGTTTTTGAAGATAAAATTATCGACGTTTTACCTATTTTTGATACTCCTAACAAACCATATTATCTTACTTCTTCATATCGTTATAGAAATAATTATTTCAAGAGGAAGTGGAGCACCTTTTCTTCTGTTCAAAGATGATCAAGAAAGTAAAGACTTTAATAATCATGTACTGGCAAATTCTATAGAACTAAAAAATATTGAACCCTGCCTTTCGGGGAAAATAAGCATTAAATACGATGGGGCAAACTAGAAAAGAGTCAGTTGTCGATCCGCTTTTCCTAGATCGGATAAAGCAACTTCATCAAAGATGGACATTGAGAAACATTTAATACTATGCATGAATATAAGACTGATAACATTAGAAGCTGGTTAGAAGAATCCTTAAGATCCTTAGCCTTTGCCGATCAGATATTGTTGGAACGAAGGGTAAAAGAAGAATGTATAAATCACAGATTAGCACGTTTTCTTGAGTTGTGTTATCCGAGTGTTTTTCATGATGAGTTTCCTGCAAATTTGGATATTGATCTTGAATATAACAAGAATGTGAATGAAGGCGCTAAAATGCTAGAAATAGAAAATGGCGTACTAATATCAATCAGGCCGGATATAATAGTTCATCATCGTTTAAATAATTCGTCTAACATTCTTGCTGTTGAAGCCAAACTTGATTACTTGAGGCCCGGCGACCGAATAAAATTATCCGGTCTTGTGAAAGAACCTTATAATTATCTGTATTCAGTAGGAATATCTTATTTACCTGAAAAAAAATATTTTAGGGTAATGCTTTGCAGTCGAGATAATGAAGCTTTTTTATTCGATGTAGATAAAATCTGAATATTCAAAAAACGTTACAAATAAGTTACGGGTTAAATTTTGTGATTTCTAAAAAAAGTAATTAAATTGCTTCTGTAAGTTAGAAACGAAGATTTTTGTCCATTATATGACGGATAGGCTAGAAGACTCATAATCTTTTGGTCCCTGGTTCGAGCCCAGGTGGGCCCACTGACAAAAAATCGCCTTTCAGTATAAACTGGAGGGCTTTTTTGTGCCTTTGAACGCTATTTAAGCCTGTTTTTACCATAGTGGCCGAATAGGTATTGGATTCAGCACACTTTCTGTCGCATACCTTGAAAGAGGAATTGGGCCTGATGATACCAGTCAATGATAACTTAAGTCAGGACAACATATCCGCTTTAAGCTAGAAGATTAAAATTGCCCTTACGGAGTGATGATTATTCTGGCTGACCTTTTACATGATTTTAACTGCCAGGCTAAAAGGATTAGCTAAATTGCGAAGAAAGAATTAGCACCATGCTTAGAAATTAGGCTGAAGATCGGTGGAAGGAGGCAAAGAAACTTCTCTTTGAAATACCTGTTTGCCAGGTAACATTCCAGAAAGCAGGGAACGACTTAAGGTTGATGCTGAAAAGTTCAACAAAGGCCTATCAAAAAGCAGGCTTACCTCATTGCTCACGACCATAGGTTTGAAGCTGATTTCTTCATTAACCATTTAGGTATTCGGATAAGGATTATATGCCGTTTCATTGATGATCAAAACAAATTGCTATATTTATTTAATCAAGCTTCTTTCTAACCAAAGTATATTTACATCCCTCGTGAAGTAGAAATCAGTTTATTTGAGCATAAGGAACGGGGGACGGGGGAGGCAATTCTTATTTAAAATAATGAAAAGAAGACAGCTAATAAAAACAGGTGTTGTTACAGCATTGGGAATGGATAAGGTAGGAACTGAACAAGATTCGCTTATCCAGAATTTTGCAAATGCCGGTAAAACCGATGGAATCCATCCAACAACCAATGGATACCGGTTTATCGCCCGCTCCGTGTACGAATATTTGAAAGCAAATCATTTAGATGGTTCTAAATCTATAGTTTGCTTCGGGGATAGTGTAACCGGAAGAGACGGGTTCATAGATAAAGACAGGTATGCGGTATATTTAAGTAAATTATTATCCTGAAATGAATTGCCAATATTTAAAACATTTAGTTCTAGCCGTTTTATTCCTGGCAAAATTGCCTTCTTATGCATATGCAGAAACCGGACTAACCCATCAGGCAGATATTGTTGTTTACGGAGGGACTTCTGCGGCTATCATTGCTGCAGTGCAAGCTTCGCGCTCCGGAAAATCAGTCATTGTGGTTTCCCCAGACAAACACCTGGGCGGACTTTCCTCTTCCGGATTGGGATTCACGGATACCGGAAATAAGTCGGTGATTGGTGGCATAGCCAGAGAATTTTATCATCGTGTTTATTTGCACTACCAGAACAGGGAGGCCTGGAAATGGCAACAAAAAGAAGAATACGGAAATAAAGGGCAGGGCACGCCTGCAATTGATGGAGCTGACAGAACCATGTGGATTTTTGAGCCACATGTTGCTGAATCCATTATGGAGGATTTCGTGAGCGAAAATAACCTACAGGTGTTCCGCGGGGAATGGCTGGATAGAAAAAAAGGGGTCGAGATGCGGGAGAGCGTCATTTCGGGTATCCGGACATTATCTGGCAAATACTTTAAAGGTAAAATGTTCATCGACGCAACCTATGAGGGCGACCTGATGGCCGCTGCGGGGGTGAGCTATCACATCGGAAGGGAAGCCAGTTCGGTATATCAGGAAACCTGGAATGGTGTTCAGCCATTGGTTTTTCAGCACAATCATCATTTTACAACAAACATCAGCCCGTATCGGGTATCAGGTGATAAAAACAGTGGTCTGCTGCCTGGTGTATCTGAAGAGCCCCTGGCAATGAAAGGTAGCGGAGACCGTAAATTGCAAGCTTATTGCTACAGGATGTGTCTTACTGATAAACCGGAACACCGAAAGGCCTTTGCAAGGCCTGATCACTATGATCGTATGAACTATGAAATATTGGCGCGTCTTTTTCAAAGCGGCTGGAGTGAACTTTTTGATAAATATGATCCTATACCAAACAGGAAAACGGATACCAATAACCATGGCCCTTTCAGCACAGATTTCATCGGTATGAATTATGAATATCCTGAAGCTTCCTACGAAGAAAGAAAAAAGATCATCAAGGCACATGAAGATTACCAGAAAGGTTTGATGTATTTTATGGCTAATGATATAAAGGTGCCGGAATTATATAGAACGGCAATGCAAAAATGGGGGCTTGCAAAAGATGAATTTGTTGATAATGAAAATTGGCCATATCAGATTTATGTACGTGAAGCACGAAGAATGATAAGCGATTATGTGTTAACTGAACACGAGGTGTTGGGTAAAAAAAGTGTTCCGAAGCCGATTGGTATGGGTTCCTATGCATTAGACTCCCATAATACACAGCGATACATTACAGCAGAAGGGTATGTACAAAATGAGGGAGATATTGGAGTGACAGCGCCTAAACCGTATAGCATTTCATATGATGCGATTGTGCCCAAAGCGAAAGAGTGTAGCAACCTCCTGGTTCCGGTATGTCTTTCTTCTTCACATATTGCATACGGTTCAATTCGCATGGAACCGGTGTTTATGATTTTAGCAGAATCAGCGGCAACAGCTGCCGCTTTGGCAATTGATCATAATATAGGCGTGCAGAAAGTTAGCTATAGTGAACTTAAAGCATTATTGCTGGAACAAAAACAACGCCTCGCACTTAAAGAATAGTTAACAGCCGGAGCATCCAAAAAACATGATGGGTAGCGTAAACCGGGGTTTTAGCAATTGCAACTTCGATGGATTAAATATCCTCTCTGGTCGCTTTTGTTTGTTCATCAAAAAGCCTTCAGCCGGGCCTTTACCGGTGGCGCTGATATCTTCCTTTATTTTTCCTCTAGCTCCAGGCGGGTGTAATCAATATCATAACGCCGTGTAAAGGTCTTTCCTTTAGCTAGAATACTATAGGCCTGGCGTAATATTTTTCCATTAGCTATTTTTCTATTCGCCAAAAAATCCTTTTTCCGGTTCACAAAATCAAACATTGGCTTATTTCACTTGTTTATTAATAGAATTTAAAAATGATATCATGGCGAATAACGAAGAAAATGAAATGTTTGATGGTGAAAAAGATTCAAGCGGATCCGCTAAAGGACTAACTGGTGACAATACCATTAAGAACCCGGATGACTGGACCACCGGAGATGAGCCGATGACAGGTGCACAGGGATCTTACTTGAAAACGCTTTCTGATGAAGCTGGCGAGGAATTTGATGAAAACCTAACGAAATCGGAAGCATCGAAGCGCATAGATCAACTGCAGCACAAAACCGGCCGCGGTTTAAATACTGATTAACGATTGTAGGACAGGGATTAGAAGCCTCTGGTTCCTGTCTTTCAAAGATAAATTTACCGCCCTCTAACCAACCGTCTTCGAATGATTTGAACAGCCTGTTAAGGCTTCAGTTACCAGGCTTTTTTCTGAATACATTAACGAAAGAAGGCCAGATGAGATAAAAGATTTAACCAATGCTCAATTCTGATACTTTGATCGTACCACAACAATCATCACTTTTCAAAATATCTCAAATATTGATAATCCCACTATTCAGCCATACGGAAAATAATATATATGATGAACGCAAAAAGTAAATTCCGCAGCGCAGAAATACCTTTTGTCATCAGCTATTTATGTTTGTGGTTCTTCATCTACCTGGCTTCACGCTTCACATTTGAAATGATTGAAATCAAATCCACGTTTGGCCTGCTAAAATGGGTAGCCATTGGGGTGTCACCAGTTGTTATATATGCGACGTTAAGGACAGGATTTGCTGCAAAAGTTAAATGGTATGGTTTTGTGGGCTACCTGGTGGGATATAGTGCGCTATTGATTTTTGCAACCGAATACATGTTTATACAAAGCAACTTATTGTGGGATGCTGCCTTTAACGGGCAAAACTTTACGCAGGTAAAAATATTGGAGGTACACAAAGTATTTAAACGCAAATCAGGTTTCCACCATACCGAAGTTACTATTCTAAGGAATGGGCAGGCAAGGAAAATGGAGGCAAGGCCATATGCTTATTTCTATCTGAAGGATAAAAAGCAACTTGATATGAAAATAGGTGACTCAGCTATGGGCGTATATGTGACCGCTGTGCGTAGCACTTTTGCAGACAAAACAGTTGCGCGCTGGATTCATTTAAAAGACATGATTTATCGGATGCGCTGGTTTATCGGGGTCATCATATTCATATCGGCAGCTGCATTAATTAAGCCAGGCTACTTTCCGGATAAGGCTGGGATAGCAAAAAAGAAAGCGAGTTTCTGGCAACAAATTGGACTCGTGATGGCCGTACTTTTTAGCCTTTCACTATTGTTTTATGCAGGATTATGGATCTATATCAAGTTTTTCGTGAGCCGTTAACTCAATGGTTTGTTCAGATCAGATGCAAATCCTTGCTGTAAGTAAATGAAAAGGCTTACTGGTAGCATGCCAAACGTTTACTTATTGCGGTTGGTTTTTTATGACCGGGCAGAGGCGGTTATGGAGACCTGGAAGATCTGCCGGTAACCCAGGCTAAAAAGCTTCTTCGCCATGAGCTTTGGTCATCTATTACGTATTTCCGTAATGGGATAATCAAATTAATGATTAGCCCCGATTTAAATTAGCTTAGTCCGGCATCTGCCGGATGTAGGTCTCTCAGCGCCTACATTGCCATGATAAGTATTGTAAATACTTTGTTTTCCATGCTGAGATTTCAAGGCTGGTGGGACTGCTAAAGACAAGCAGGCCCCATCAGCCAGTAAGGCGGTGATATCATACCCATAGTTGAGATGTTTAAAAAATTAAGGCGCAGACGATAGATCAATACCTTGTTCCGGCAAATACTTATCATACTCTATTTGTTTTGCAACGGCTTCCGCTACTTCTTTGCCTTTTAATTTTGAAACGAGGTGTAAAGCACCATCTATACCAGCCGATATCCCCGCCGTAGTGATTACCCTGCCATTATCAACATAGCGGACATTTTGAAGCACTTTAGCTTTCGGGACGGCCTTTTGGAGATTCGTAATGCTTTTGTGAAAAGTGGTAACGGTAAGCTGATCAAGCAACCCTGCTTTCCCAAGAATAAACGCCCCGGTGCAAACAGAAAAATAGTTTTTGGTGACGCTGTCCCTGGATTTTATCCAGGAGATAACTTCGGGATCATTAGTTGCCACCTCGTCTGAACCACCAAATACCGCAAAAATATCTGTTTGCGGGGCATCCTTAATACTGTAATCCGGAATGATCTTTAAAACACCCTGCGAAATAAGAGGCGCTTTGGTTTTTGCGACGGTGATAACTTTGAATCCTGCATAGGAAAATACTTCCATTGGCCCTGCAAAGTCAAGTATCTCTACGCCATCATATAAGTAAAAGCAAACGGTAATTTTTTCATCCATTGATGCCTGTCGATTTTTCTCGACTAACGCCATCCCGCAATGCTTACAAACTCCAGGTTGCTCATAAGTGGTGGTATCACATGGATAGTTACAAGGAGTACATGCATATCTGGTTGCATAAACTTGCGTAAACACAAAACACGGGATAAAAAACCATAGGCGTAACAGATATCTCATAGCTATTTAATTAAAACCCAAAATTAACGGAACACGGCTAACAAATCAGGACAACCATAGTAACAATCCGGCCAGTTTTAGCAATAATCATGGTCAATGTTGTGCTTCTTTAATTATCTTTCTCAGCTGAGCAGGATTGCTAAAACCACATTCTTTCGCTACCCAGGCTAATTTATGATTGGTTTTAAGTAGTTGCTTTGCCTTTTCCTGTCTTAACGACTGTATATATTTTCCGATCGTGATTCCTGTGACAGATTTGAATAAACGTGTAAGATTACGCGGACTAATAAAGACCAATTGGGCCAATTCATCTATGATGAGCTTCTCATGCAAATGCCTGGTAATATAATCCTGAACCATATGTATTGAATGGTTAATATGCTGCCTGTTTTGCAAGTAAATGCTGTTTTGTGCTTCCATGCCATCTCTGCGGATATAAACAACCATGTCCTTTGCTACAACGCATGCAAAAGCAGCCCCGTGCTGCTCTTCAATAAAATATAGCGCCAGGTCAATACCCGTGGAAATTCCCGCACTGGTAAATATCCGGCCACTTTGTACAAATAGTTTATTCTCTATTACTTTAAGGAGGGGATATTCTCGTTGTAAAGCTGCGGTCCATGCCCAATGCGTTGTGCAAGTGTGCCCGTTTAAAAGTCCGGCAGCAGCAAGCGCAAATGCTGCAGTACAAATTGAGGATATGGTGGCACCGGTTGCAGCAGCATCCTGTAGCCAGGGTATCCAAAGGTGATCATCTGCTCTGTCCCATTTTTTGATCTCCATTCCGGCCACAATAACCATGTCATTCTTATTAACTGTTACTGATTTTAGTGGCTCAATATTTGAAAATCCAAGACCTGATGAGGTTACCGGTTTGTGATATGGAGAAACATAACGTATCTCGTAATTATTGCCGCAGCACCCGGACTCATAAAAAACAGTTACCGCACCAGCCAGGTCCAAAAGGTGAACATGATCAAATATGAAAAATATAACACGGTTAGCGCTCATTTTTCAAAGTTAACAGTTTAGACACAAACCTAAAGACTTTCGCATAGCCGTGTAGGTGTTCACGTACCGATGGGGTTGCAACAGGTGTACTGTTTGTCCCGATATTCTCATTTACAAACTCATCTGCTCCTCCAGCTATTGCTGTAAATGCATCACTCATCGGGATATTGGCGCGGTTTATTGGTTTTACTGTAAGTCTGGCCGTTAGCAATGAACTTCAATTATTTGCGAAGTCAGCCGTGAGGGAAAAAGTGAGGGAAACCATCACGGAAATTAATCCGCATTTACCTGTTACCTTAATGGATATTCAAAACGAATATGCCACAGCAGGAAATGATATGTATGCTGCTAAAGCTTTATCAGCAAGCTATCTTAATAAAATGGTAGGACAACAGATATTGGCGAGGGCCACCCGCGATTATTATAACCTGATGCTTATCGGGGTAATATTGGTAATTGTTATGTTGATTTTATTACCAAAAATCAAAAAGGTAGCTTTGAAATTAAAGAAGGAGCATATACCTTATTAATCAGGTTTTTATTGCCAGAACGAAATTAAATCACGGTGAGTTTACTTTCTACCATCATAATCTTTTCCCTATCAGCAAGTGCATTCTACGCACAATCCGGCGAATAGCAGCCGGTGATATGGCCTGATGTGATCCCGCCACTGGAACTTTATGGAACACTGGTGCCAGCGGTATAACTGCGCGTGTTGAACCCAAATAGGTGGATTGCTATACCAAGGTTGGCTCATTGGATAAAAGCCGATCTGAAACGCAATCCTCCACATTGATGTACGGTTCTGCTATTTGCGTTTCTATCATTTTAAGATAGCCAATATTATATTTGTTTCATCCTGTGTGGTTTTGTCTGGAATAATCGATAGTTGTTCTTGATTTTTATTCTCCAAATCATATATTTGCGACTGAAATTTGAGAACATTACTATCGGGATGTAGCGTAGCCAGGTATCGCGCCAGCATGGGGTGCTGGAGGTCGGAAGTTCGAATCTTCTCATCCCGACGAAAAATGTCAAATTTAAACAAAGCTTTAGCTGGAAAATCAGCGTAGTTGAACCGATCCAAACGGAAACGAAATTGTCGTAACGTTTGCTACCCGTATATTATCAAACTGGCGATAGTGCAAATAAATTTGGATCCCCATCTAAGCTAACCACCGAAATGTTGACGAAAAAATAATATCCGATTTTTTTTACCGCAAGAAATTGAATCAGCAACTATAGAGAACAGCCAGATGTTCGACTTGAATGGACTAAAGGGCAGATTAAAATCTTCATCATATTGTCCACAAGCAGGAGTAGCATTGGAAGATCTGATGTCCAGGATTGATGGTTTGTTTTCAAAATACGAAGATAGGGGAAAGTTCAGTTTGTATATGATACCATTATGTTTTGGTCTAAATAAGCTGAGACCACGGTAAGTAAACTAAGAGCGGATCACAAGTTACTTGTGAATAGAAACGATTGCAGCTGATACATCAGCCAATGTTATCCCAGCATCGTCATTTGCGTCATTTTTTTTCTTTACTTCGTATCATATACCTGATGTCGCCGTGAAAAATATAGCATTTACATTTTGAAAAAAATTGCGTCAGTTTTCGGAATTTTTTGGTTTCAAAAAGATGTACCGAAAAGAATGTATAGAAAAATAAATCTAAAGAGGTTTCTTTTTGTATATGTAATAGATAAAATAAAATTAAACGATCAATATCAAACAGAATGAGAAATATAGTATATATTATTTTACTGATAGTACCTCTATTCAGTTTTGCTTATCAGGCAAATCCGGGTAAAGTAAGGACTGGATCTCATGCATTTACCATTCAATGGATTACTTTTGATAAGAATAATAAGCCCGGAAAAGTTATCATCAAATCGATAGGTGATAACGAGTACAGTATTGAAGGTGAGCAAAGGGATAAAACTAAAAATGAATATGTGACCATCAAAGGAACTTTTATTGTAGTGGGGCGGCTGCTTAAATTCAATGGTAAAATCGTATCAAGGATAGCTGATATCAATAGCGGGCAACCTTGTGAAAGCAACGGTCTTGTGGTATTTAAAGCTTCCGGAAAGCGAAAATACTGGCGCTTACAACAAATGCTGAATTGTGATGGCATGACAACGGACTACATAGATATCTTTTTCTAAATATCAGCAAGATAAACCATCTGGCGGATTTGCCTGATTGCAATTGCTCAATTCTTTTTAAAAAAGAACATCACCAAATCATCCTTTTTTGGTGTTTTTAAAGGATGGTCGCACGGGATATAGCGGAAAGGCCGGCCGTTCCTTTTTCGGTATGGGAAGGCCGTGGACTGATGTTGCATCTTGCGGAAGCCACTGTACCGGCTGTTTTATTTCCATCTTTCCGAAGGATAAAACCGGTAACGCCACTGAATTCTACCGCCAGCTGCAGCCTGCATGATTAGATAAGGCTGCAGCTGGTTAACCTCGGCCACTACAGTTGCAAGGCCATCGGATTTCCTCGCTTCTTCTGTGATCCATAACCATCCTTTTCCGTTTAACTTAGCGGCTATTTCAGGTGATTCTCAATCTCACCAACGATCTGGTTGACCAGGGGTGAGTGCAATTCGATCCCTTTTTTTTCAGATTCAAGATCGGGTTCAAACAAGGCAATCTTACGGGTAATCTCGCTATAATCAAGCAGCTGCCACTCTTCACCCGGAGGCCTGAGTGCGCCGATCACGCGTCCATCATGAATAATCTCAAATACACCGTTTTCCTGCTGTATCCTGATTGTTTTACGCTCACCATCCTGATCGATATCCATTTCAAACGGCTGCATGCTTTTGCCTTGTTCTCTCATTTTAATCTGTTGTATATGGTTTATGATTTAATTTCTCCATTTGGATTGACTGATCTGCAAATTATCTAGACAGGTAAAAATAAAACATCGCCTTAACGGTTTTGCCCATAGCTTTTTTACCTGTCACCCAGTCCGAAATACTTTCGCGGTCAATACCCGTTTCAAAGGCAATCTGCTTGATCCGCAGACCCTTTTCCTGCATTTTCTGATCAATCCATGGAACATCAACCACATCAGCAGGAGAGGGTACAACAGCATTAGCCGTAATCTGCAGCTCCAATCCAGGAAGCCTTTTTTTGAATAATTCTTCTGTTCTTTTTAGCAGCACCTGTTGGGTAGCATATTTTCCTGAGGCTGTTTCCCCTTGACTTGTCTCTATTTCTACAATCTTATCGTCAACTGAAACGATTTTGAAATCCATAGTTGACTGCTGCGAGTGCCGTTCTGCCGCTTTTTTAAGCGAGCTCAGCTCATCTGCATTTAAAAGGGAACCCAGTGCATCTATATTCTGTATACTCATTTTTATTGATTTGGTTTAAAAAATGAAAAGGCCGCTAAAAGCGGTCGTTCCTTTAAAGCTGGGGCAAACGCCCGGCCTTGATATCTTTGTTGCCGTTTAATCCCTTCAGTTCTTGCTCTTTTACCACTTTGCTATCGTTTTCCCTGGCTTTGTTGCCGGCGGTCAGATCAGTTCATCGAAATGGACCGGAAGCCTGTAAATACGTTTGCCGGTGGCATGGTAAATGGCATTGGAGATTGCGGCCGGCATGCCTACCAATCCGATTTCACCGACACCCTTGGTGCCCAGCTCATTGATCAGGTTGTCTTTTTCATCGGCAAATATCACATCCAGTTCGCCGATGTCGGCATGTACTGGGATATGGTATTCTCCCAGGTTGGCATTGATGTATTTGCCAAGGTGCGGATCCATAATGGATTCCTCATGGAGTGCCTTACTGATACCCCAGACCATTGAGCCAAGGATCTGGCTTTTAGCTGTTTTGGGATTGATGATTTTTCCCGCTGCGACAGCGGTTACTGCCCGGGTGAGGGTGATGGTTCCCAGATCGCGGTCAACCTCCACCTCCACAAACGAAGCGCTGTGTGTGGCCAGGCTGTATTTTCGCAGTTTGAGCATGTGGGGCCTGCCCATTTTTGTGGTCCTGATGGCCGCACCTTTGTTAAAGGCAACGATGTCTTTCAGACTTATGTTTATGGTTGGATCGTTTTTAAGATGGATATGGCCCGAAGAAAACACAACCTCTTCTTCCTTTGCCTTCCTGAAAGGGGAACCGTCCATCTCTGCTGCTTTTTTTAACAGTTTTTTACGCATCGATCTGGCGGCAATCACAATGGCAACCCCTGTCGAGGAGGTGATCGCTGATCCGCCCTGGAACATGGAAAAGGGTTTTTTGCTGTCCCCGTATCTGAATTCCACATCGGCCATCTCCAGTCCCAGTTCATCTGCTGCAATCTGGGTCATCACCGTTAGGGTTCCTGTACCAATATCTGTAGTGGCATTGTCGACTATCATTTTTCCTTCGCTGTTGATCATGATTTGCACCCTCGAGGGAAACTGGAAGGCATCCCAAATCCCGGTTGCCATGCCGTAACCCACCAGTTTATTGCCGCGCTGCATGCTACGTGGTTCAGCACTGCGTTTATCCCATCCGAATTTTGCTGCTGCCTTAAGGTAGCATTCCCTGAGCGCTTTGCTGGTATATGGTTTTCCTGCCGAGGGATCAACATCCGAATAGTTGAGCAGGCGGAGTTCCAAAGGATCTATATTAAGCTTATAGGCCAGTTCATCCATTGTGCATTCAATGGCATGGAGTGCTGTGCTACCCCCGGGTGCGCGCATATCCATGGGGGTATAAACATCCAACGGGACAACCTTTTGTTCAAAAAGCGTATTGGGGGCAGGGTAGAGTTTATGGCTCCAGTTGGAAGTGGGTTCGGTATAGTCTTCGAAATTCGAGGTTTCGGCGAATGTGCTGTGGCCAAGCGCAATGAGTCTTCCGTTGATGTCGGTGGCAAAACGCATCTGCTGTACTGCCGGCGGCCTGTGGCTAAAGGAGAACATCTGCTTTCTGTCCAGTACCACGCGTACATTGCTTTTTAAATGCAGGGCTGCCATTACGCACAGGAACAACTGGTACTGCGGCCTGAGCCCAGAACCGAATGCACCCCCTACAAACGGAGCAAGTACCCTAACGTCCTTATAATGGAGTCCGAATACATTGGCAATAAAAAGCTGGTTATTAATCGTGCCCTGGGTTTTATCGTAAATGGTCAGCTTTCCATCCCCTTGAAAAAGGGTTGTGGTTGCAAAGAGTTCAATGGGGTTATGGTGCTCGGTACCGTGGCGATATTCTGAGCTTACCTTAACTGCAGCGTTTTCGAACGCGTTTTCAAAGTCCCCTGTCGGTGGCGGCGGTGGTGGTTTAAGTGCAGTAGCCAGTCCTTTTTTAGGCGCTCTGGCCTTATCCAGATGTTTTTCCAGGCACGTTTGGTGCGGCTCCTGATGGTAGCGGAAAACTATTCTGGTGGATGCATACCTGGCCGTCTCGAAGTCGCGGGCAACGACCAGCGCAATAGGCTGACCATTATAGAGGATGTTTTCATCATAAAGTGGTTTGAAAACGGTTCCAGGAGGGGCGTCCATATCAGTATACTGCAGATCGAACCAGGCAAGTTTGGGGCGATTGAGGTGCGAGAGGATATCCACCACACCGGGTATGGCCATAGCTTCCAGGGTATCGATTTCCACGATCTTTCCTTTGGTGATCGGGCTGCTCACCACATAGCCGTGCAGCACGCCCTCCAGTGGATGTTCGGCAGCATACCTGGCCGATCCGGTAACTTTTTCCCTTCCCTCCAAACGGCTCAGCGGCCGGCCTACGTTTTTATCTGTATTCATCTTGATCTTATTAGGTATTTTATTACAAGGAGGGTTGTGCGCCGGGAAGCTGTGAATCCGGATCGATTGCCATCATGCCGTTGCGTATAATGGCATTTTTTGCAAGTTTGATCTTGAAACGGTTATATTCAAGTCCTACTGCTCCCTGAAGAATAATATCTGCCGCGGCAGCAAAGTTTTCACGGCATGCCGTTTTTTCCCGGAGAAATTCTTCTGCTTCCAGGGAACGCCAGGGTTTGTGGGCCACCCCGCCGAGGGCAATCCTCGCCTCTTTGATGGTATTGCCATCCATTTCCAGTGCCGTAGCTACCGAAACCAGTGCAAAAGCATAAGAGTGGCGGTCACGGAGTTTGAGGTAGGAATAGTTTAGGGGAAAACCTTTTGCGGGCAGATCTATTGAGGTAATAAGTTCACCTGGTTTCAGGTTGTTGTCAAGATCGGGCCTTTCGCCGGGCAGGCGGTGGAAGTCTGAAAATGCCAGGCTGCGTTCGCCATCCCCACCGGTTATATTTATCCGGGCCTCCAGCGCGGCCAATGCTACGCACATATCCGATGGGAACACTGCAATACAGGCTTCACTGGCCCCGAGGATGGCATGCATCCTGTTATAACCATCCCTGGCCGGACAACCCGATCCCGGGATTCTTTTGTTGCAGGGTACCTGATGATCATAAAAATAATAACAGCGCGTACGCTGGAGCAGGTTACCCCCGTTGCTGGCCATGTTGCGGATCTGCGCCGAAGCACCTGCCAGTATAGCTCTGGACAACAGGGGATATCGGGATTCGATTATAGGATGGTAAGCGGTTTCGGCGTTTTTTACAGCAGCGCCCAGCCGGAAACCTCCATTTTCAAGTTCACGGAATTCTGAGAGTGCGGCCAGCTGGTTGATGTCGATCAGCGCCGTAGGGTTAACCAAATTATACTTCCATAAGTCAAGCAGGTTCGTACCGCCGGCTATGAAAGCAGAAAGCTGATTATTGGTAAGCTGGATGGCAGTAGGGACATCAGGAGCCGTTAGAAAATTGAAACTATTCATAACTTCCTCCATCTTTTACCTGCATAATCGCATCAATGATGCCCACATTTGCCCCGCAACGGCAAAGGTTGCCGCTCATCAGCTCCTTCACTTCCTCACGCGAGGAGGCCCTGCCTTCTGATAAAAGGCCTAAAGCACTACACAGCTGTCCTGGCGTACAATAGCCACACTGGAAGGCATCATGGTCGATAAAAGCCTGTTGCAGGGGGTGAAGACTACTTTCTGTTGCAATTCCTTCAACAGTGGTGATTTCCGCCCCGTCTTTCATCACCGCCAGGCTCAGGCAGCTTAAGATGCGCTTCCCCCCACAGATTACCGTGCAGGCGCCGCACTGCCCATGGTCACAGCCCTTTTTGGTCCCTGTGAGATTCAGGTGATCACGTAGGCAGTCCAACAGGCTGACCCAGGGGCGTATACTGATGCTATGGTTCTGGCCATTTATCTTCAGGGTGATTAAATGGGTTTCCACCGGTTGGGGCTGCAGGTTCTGCGGATCTGTTTCCATAATAGTCTTGTTAACTGGATTTTATTGTTAACAATAAAATAAGGAATAGGTTTTTTTAATTTTATGTGCGGGAATGAGGAACCAGTTGTGCTACATATGCGGGATCTCAGGTGTAAAAATGCGGGTGCGATAGCCTGCTGTCCGCAGAGCGGGACATAAACTAAACAACCTGCCGGAGCAATAACTGCTTGGTTCGATTGTCCTGAAGGCAGGAGAGGTTCAAATACTGTTTGCTAGAGTGAAAATAAGGAAAGCGAATGACAAAATTCGCTCATAAAAAAGAGATCTAAATCCATAGGCTTGCTAAAAAATAGCCCTTCAGTTCAATCTGGCGGGCTATTTTCTGCTTTAGAGAACGTTTATATGGCTTTATCAGCAATTTATCGGATAGAATTTATTTATCATTCAGTGAAAATGAAAGTTTCCCTTTATCGGGCTTAACTTTAAATCCTGCGCTATTATCTGGCTCGGCAAAATGGCCTTGGATGGCTTTCAATTGATAACTGTGATTCTCAAACCCCATTTCAACTGCTTTTGATAAGATTCTTTTTATTGTAAGTTTTTCCGGATGATCGGCATGTAAACTCATGTACCAATTTTTAGCTGGTTTGTCATTTAGCTTGATGGTCATATTTCGCTCTTTTAAAGTGATTACAAAATTGCCGTATTTAGACGGCCAGGTAATTCTTGTAGAAGATTTTCCAATATTTTCAAAAGTTGGTGAACCGCCGATAACAGGTACTGCTTTTCCATCTTCAACAACCATCAAACGTAAACCTGCAGGGGTGCCATTTTTTCCCAGCTGTGAACCATCAATGACTGGTAGAGTATAGAAAAAACTTTTATTTTCAGTAGTCACCGATTTGAGGTAACGGTCAGGAATTTTTTCATTGAATAAATGAATATCGGCGATGCGCATGGTTCCATGCTCCCATAAAATATTCATCCTGTAGAACCGGCTATTATACCACACCGTTTTCTTATCACTATTGCCCAAATCTTTTTCTACGGTGAAGGTGGTTGCTGGGGTAACTTTGTATTTTTTACTAAACCATTTTCCCGATTGCTCCATTGTTTCAACCCTGACTTTGCCCTCATTCTTCAGTCTTGCAATCATTAGAAATTGTATTTCTAACCCTGTTTTCATGTTAGACCAGGTAAATGAATTTTCCTGTCCGGCCTGTGTATAATTAAATCCCAATGCAGAATCTTTAGTGAAGGTTTCAAAAAACCAGTTGATCCAGTTTTTATTGCCGCCTGCCTCGGGGTATACGGGTTCCAGCGTAACAACAGCACTTCCGTTGGCATATTGCCTGATGGGGTCGCTTCCAAGCATGCGAAATACTGGTACCGGGATTTGAGCTGAGGCATGTTGAGCCGGCATGTAAGCGTTGATTTTGCTTGGATAATAAGCTTGGTTCCAATAACCGCCCCACAAGGTAAAACCATCTGTTCCAATCTGATCTTTGCAGTTTGCGGTAGCAACAATTTTATATTTATTATACATGTAATTCAGGGAATGGGCATCGATAACCCAGGCTGCAACAGACCTGGGATAGTGACCAAATATTTGTTTGAAATCATTAAAATAAACGTCAATTATTTTTTCCCTTTCAGCTGGTGTATAACCTACTGAAAAACCAATGTCGGAATGCCAGTCCCAGGCATATTTTCCACGCCACTTTATCCCTGCTTTTTCGATAAGGGGTTTAGGAAGTTCCCACCAGGCACCTAATTCAAATTTATCTTCGGGAAGCGCTTTAAGTAGTTTTTGATAACGTTCATCAATAAGGGCATCATACTGCAACAAAAATGTGCCACCCAGGTCGTTTTTGGTCATCAGCTTTATTTGTTCAACAACGGTTTGATAGAGCACATCAGGTGTTACTTCTTTTTCCCGGGGTTCTATTGCTCTGATAAAATTAACGATGTTGACGATCCTTGGGCTTTTTTCCTGCTCTTGTTGCGGCTGCTGCGCAAAAGAGAAGCTAATATTGGTGAAGGATATCAGAAAAAAGTAAATAAAAATATATGATCTTTTCATAAATAAAATATTGGTAAAACCCTGCAGAAGCCAGTTCTGCAGGGCATTAAATTAATATGCACCAAACTCGGCAAGGTGTACACTCGATGAACTATAACTGGATAGGATAACGAATTTTACATAACGGGCATCAACGAAATCAGTTAACCATTTTTTTTGCTGATTTCTTACCGCATTGAGCGTAAACTGTGCCGCCGGCTTCCAGTTAATATTGTCCATACTGGTTTCTATGCGAACGTCCTGAGGTTTACCGCCGGCACCATCAACCTGCCTCGCGGTGAAATTTACCCCGTGCAGGGTGATTACCTTACCCATATCTACTGTGATATAATGGGGCGGTCCCGGGCTAGCACCCTGCCATTGCGAATGCCAAAAGCTCTGGATATTATTATCCAGTACAAATATTGCCCTTCCGTTATTTGCACCCTCGCCGTTCGCCTCCTGAGAAGAGAAATCTACCACTTTCCATGCTGAACGGCCGTAATCCGGATAATCGGCCTGATTAGGCTGTGAGCTGATTAAAAAGTAAGTGGTTTTAAGTTTCTCATTAATTTTGAAATCAGCAGATACACTCACAGGCAGCAGGTAATTTCTGAACATTTTTATTGCATTACTACCCGTTGTTTTTACCGAAATTTTAAATGGCGAAGTGGACAGGCTTCCTTTAGGTATAACAGACTCTGTTGCACTTAACTGATAAGCACCATCAGGAAGAGGCTCATAATTTGTATTGTTTAGTGTATTATAGGTGTTTACCAAAGCATTATCTACGCTAAACCGAACCCGAATGTCATTCTCCGGATAACCCATACCTCCGAAATTTGCACCATAAACGAACGACTGGTCGCCGTCTTTAACATCTAATGTTTTGCTAACAGTGCCGTTTACAGATTGAGGCATGTAAACCTGATTGTAACTGGCTTCATCCTGCTCGGGCAACATAACGGTCTCTTTACAGGAACTGGCCATCAATATTGCGCCACCCAGCATCAATATTTTTATAATTGACTTCTTTTTCATAATTTTTATTTACCAGAATGGATTTTGAACTATCGAACGGTTTCTATCTAATTCATACTGCGTTATTGGCCACCAATAATAAGATTGGCGGAATAGGTGAGGAGTCGCTGTAGGTACTCTTTTATAAAAATCGTTACCATCCTTACTGATATCCATCCCATGCATGATGCCCATTACCTGAGGTGCAATTTTCCAGCGTCTGATGTCGTAAAAACGATGCCCCTCGTAAGCCAGCTCAATACGGCGTTCAGCCCAGATTTTATTGCGCATTGCAGCCTGACCAGCCGGAAAGGCAACTTGTCCGGTACCTCCGCCATAGGTTGGAATACCTGCCCGCTCTCTGATTGCATTAAGATAGTTAAGTATATCAGGAGCGCCCGGCTGGTATTCATTCAAGGCTTCGGCATAATTAAGGTAGATCTCCCCAAGGCGGAAAAGAATAAGCGTTCTGGATTGTACCTGTCCGTTTCCGCCAGCACCCACGTTAGTTTGCCGGCCAACATTCTTACGTATCAGATACCCGGTTTTCGAAAAGTCTGTTGGATGTCCGTTTCTTCCGTTAACACTCGATAAAAAAAAGCTTATTGGTACCGGAGCAGACATGGTGCCCCCTTGCCATATACTGTTATTGTATGTTACTCCATGATAAAATCTTGGCTCGCGATTAAGGTACATATTAGACACTTGTACACCAGAAACGTTGGTAAAACCTGCCTCTGAATACAGCGATGATTCAGCAGGCAGGAGGCCATCTGACATAAAATAGGAATCAACTATTTCCTGGGTAGGTGCCAGTCCACACCATCCACCCGCCTGTCTGGGTGTCGCATGCACATCCCAACGGGCCAGATCGTTCGATTTTCTTACAAATATCTGCTCTGAATTCCAGCTGTTAAAAAACAAACCATCCAGTGATTTTATCGGATCTCCCGAAGCATCTTTATAGAGGCTATAAATATTCAGGTCGATAACGGCCTTGGCTGCATCTGCGGCCCGCTTCCATTTCAGAGCATCATAAGTTTGTGAAATTAATGGTGTCCCATCTTTACTCACAAAGGAACTAACTTCAGTGTTTCCATTGTACTGGGGACTGGCAGCATACAATAATAATCTGGATTTTACAGCAAGTGCTATACCTTTGGTAATGCGGCCGAATTCAGCGTCACTCGTTTGCCCGTTACGTTGAGGTTGCAAAGGCAAAACAGCCGCAGCTTTATCCAACTCACTTGCCACATAATTCACGCAATCATCAAATTTACTCCTCGGTATTTGCATATCTGCAGCTACAGCATCCGGAGGCGTTACTTCTTCGCCCATTAACACAACCGGGCCATACTGACGCATCAAAAGGAAATAAAAGTATGCCCTTAAAAAACGGGCTTCAGCTTGATACTGGTCAATAAGTTGCTGTCCATTCAATGAACGGATCTCAATATTTTCATTAATGTGCTGCATGAAATAGGTTGCAGAACGAATACCCTGGTAATAATTACCCCAGCGGTCGAAAATAACGTTTGAAGGGTTTAGATTTCCAATGTTAACTGGATAATTTGGACCACCTGCCCAGGTTAAATCAGCCTCGTCTGCGCATCCAACCATCGGATAGCCATCTATCGCATTGGATTCATCTGGTACAAAACTATACACATTGGCTAAAAATGCTTCCGAAGATGCTTTTTTACGAAATACCTCTTCAATGGTTATTCTATCGTTTGGCACCTGATCCAGGAATTTTTTACAGCCCGCCAGCATCGTACCGCAACCTGCCAGTAGCACGATGATAAATTTCAATTGTTTCTTCATCTTTATGTCCTTAAATCAACTTATTAAAAATTACACCTTAAACCCATATTGTAGGTCTTTAGCAATGGATATTGCGAACCCCTTCCGTCACCCAGCTCAACATCCCATAGTTTGAATTCACTTGTAGTTAACAAGTTGTAGCCAATGAAATAAATGTTCAGGTTTGATGCACCAATTTTTTTCAGCCATTTTTTGTTTGCGAAATTGTAATTCAGTTCTACCGTTTGCAAACGTAAAAAGGAGCCGTTTTTAGTCCACCATGAACTCGTTTCGTAATTCATGTTATCATTTCCATAGGTAATTCTTGGGTAGAGTGGGTTTGAGGCATTGTTTTGCGGTGTCCATCGGTCAGTAATGGCACTGAATAAATTTCCGCGTTCGCCCCCAAGCCTGAATGGCTGGAAACCATCACCATTTAGAAAAATATCAACATTACTGATGCCCTTGAACCATCCAGCTAAAGACCAGTTCTTCCATTTAAAAGTAGGTCCAAAGCCGTATACGATTTCAGGAATACTTCCATAACCAATAGGTGCCTGATCGTAAGAATCAATTTTCCCATCGCCATTTAAATCTTTGTACTTAATATCTCCAGCCTTGTTAATGCCTGTTTGATAGGGACTGTTAGCAACATCTTCATCAGATTTAAACAAACCTTCATCTATATAACCAAATCGTTGACCTAGCTTGCGCCCGATTCGCTGTTGCCATGGATAAGGCCATGGTGCATTTGCATCATCGATAACGATAGCCCTGTTCCAGTTGATGTTTCCCCTTATGCCAAGGGTAAAATCACCTAATCGCTTCTGGTAATCTACCGTTGCATCGATACCGGTATTGTTAACTTTGCCCAAATTTGCATAAGGCAGATTGGGAACCCCAACTGTTAATGGGACATCCCCACGCTGTCTGAAAATTCCGTCCCTCTTCTCGCGGAATAAGTCTGCAACAATTGAAAGTTCATCTTTAAATGCCTTTAGCTCAATACCTAAATTATATTTAGTTGCCCGTTCCCAGGAAACGTCCACTGCATAATCCCCAAAATTTAATCCGTCAATTTTATTATTGGTATTGTTTTGCCCATACTCATATCCTCCCTGATTGGTAATGGTACTGATATAGGCAAAGCGCCGGCCTCCAATGTTACTGTTACCAACCGTACCATAAGAGAAGCGGAATTTCATGAAAGATAAAACGTCTTTGATGGGTTCATAAAACTTTTCCTGCGAAACAACCCAGCCTAAGCCGAAGGATGGGAAAAATCCGAACCTTTTTTCAGGTGCAAATGTTTCAGACCCGTTATAACCAAAATTGACCTCAGCAAGGTATTTATTGTCGTAGGCATAAGTTAATCTACCTGCAAGACCCATATAACGGTATGGAATAGAGGTGATGAAGTCGCCAGCGAAGGCCTCCACCCGGTCAGATTGATTGTAAAGGACCATGGCACCAAAATCATGCGCTTTAATTTTTTTGGTGTAGTTGATGGCGCCTTCCATATAGAACTGTCGGCTACCGCCATTTTCCCTGCCATATCCGAGATAGTTGGTGCCAATCTGGGTTTGATCAAATAAGAGATTACCATTCGTATCCCTGCCGGTTGCCAAAAAGCCATCGACGGTTTTTGATCTTGAAATTTTGTGGTTATTATAGTTGTCATAAGAAAACATGCCAGTAACAGAAAGTCCATCTGTTAGGAACGATAAATCCTGGGTGACCCTTAGGTTACTCCATAATTGTCCACGAAATTCAGTTGCATAGCCAGATTGCGTGAGTATGGTATATGGATTACTTACATCAGCAGTACGGATTTTAGAGGCTAATCCATTAGAATATTGAATAGGGATGGTAACGGGCGTTAATACATAAGCGGCGTTAAAGATATTGCCAGTGCCTGATCCAGGATAGTTTCCATTACTCAACCATCCGGATACGCCAAAATCGACTTTAGTCGTTTTGGTAACGTCTAGCGTAAGATTGGAAGTGAAATTAAAGCGGCTGAATTTTATGGATGAGTTGTAATTGGCCAATTCATCTGTTTTGAACATGCCGGTTTCATCATAGTAACCAACAGATAGATAATATTTAGCCTTTTCAGAACCTCCATTGGCATTTACCCTTAGCCTGCGGTTATTGCCTGTATTCTTAAGAATTGCATCAAACCAGTTCACGTTCGGATACAAATCTGGATCTGTCTGGTCGCGGGTGGCGGCAATGCGGGCCGCAGAATATCTTGGGTTAGGATCATTGGGGAAGCTGTTTCGATAGCCTTCATTTGCGATCTCCATGTAAGTTACCCCGTCGGCAAATTCAGGTAGTTTGGTAAACTGTGTCAAACCCTGATCATACTGCGCATTTATAGTCGCCTGGCCAACACGTCCTTTCTTAGTCTGGATAATGATCACCCCATTCGCACCTCTTACACCATAAAGTGCGGTAGCAGATGCATCTTTGAGTACGCTGAAACTGGCAATGTCTTCCGGATCAATGTTATTGAAGGAACGTTCAACCCCGTCTACCAATATTAAGGGAGAACTGCTTGTAAATGTCGAGATACCCCTGATATAAATCTCGGAATTATCATAACCGGGTTCTCCACTTCGCTGAACACCAACAATTCCTGCTACACGACCTGCAACCAAATTAGAAATATTGGCTACCGGCTGCTTAAGATCATCTACCTTCACTGTACTCTGGGCACCAATTGATGTGACTTTTTTCTGTGCTCCGAACGCAACAACAACTACTTCGTTCAAATCAGAAGTCTCTTCTTTTAAAGAAACTTCATAGCGGATCAGCGTTCCTAACCTGAGTTCGGTTGTTGTAAAGCCGGTCATCCGGAAAACCAGTACGTCACCTGAGGTAGCCTCAAGCCTGAATTCTCCATTAGTATCTGTTGTTGTTCCTTTTTTAGTCCCTTTAACCAGAACCGAAACCCCTGGGATTGGCTTTCCAAGTGTATCAGTTACCTTTCCGGTTATTTGTGCAAAGTTTTTTAAGCTACCGGACTCTTTATGGAGGGTTAAGGGCTTGGAATTTGTTAGCGCTCTTGCCATGTTTGCAGCCTTGGCTAAAGGTGAAAGTATGAGCATCGCCACACATAGCGAAAGCGTAAACAGCAATTTTAGCCTTGATTCATCCCGAAAGATGAAAAACAGGCGATTTGTAAAAAATTTAGATTGCATAATTTTTTTTAAAAAACGATAAATTAGGTTTATTGATCTCAGTTTGGGCCAGGCGCGGCCTTTCACTTTTTTGCAGACGTGTGAGATTAAAACCCCAGCCTCGGCTACGCTTTTCTGTCCATGCTCATCGAAATGGTTTTTTGTAATTATTTTTAATCATAGTAATTGTTTATGGTTTGGGATTATTAAATTCTAGCGGTTAATGGGCTATTGTTTTGTTAGCGTTTGTTTGGTAGTGTAAACTGGCATTCGAGGGTAGGCGATCAGTTATATTTTAATTTTATTAAATACGATGCTTAAAAAGGTGTTGGAGTGGGTCCGACATTACTGCTTGAATTGCATAAAAAAAGAAAATGAGCTTTCCATACAATGCCTTCGGCATTTTAGTCAGTGTATTCATCTAATTAATATTTGGTTATTTTTATTGAGGCCAATATCCAGCGATTGAATTAAACTTCCATCCTCAACTGTCTGACGGATATTGTCGATTGTGCTTATTTAAAACGTTTTATATCAACAAGCTGCTGAATTGATCGCTCTATAGATCTGGGATTTCTTACCTATAGAGACCTAGCTTCGTTAAAAAAAATGGATAATTTTCCCCGAAGAAAATTCTGAAATCTCTTACCCCCATAAGGCTTTTTCATTTGTCAATTATAAAACCAAGTATAAATTCAACGTCAGTTTCAGGAGAGATTTCGGATACTGGCGCAGCAAATGATAATGAAGAATTATTTAAAATTTATAAAACTCAACGAGGAATCCATTACTCCGAAATACCTGCAGATCTACAATGCTTTTCTGGCTGCTGTAGAAAACAATCAGTTAGAGGTTGACGATGTACTCCCATCCATTAATGATCTTAGCATTGCCCTGGATGTTGCCAGAAATACCGTGGAGCGGGCATACCGCCAGCTAAAGAATTTCGGTGTAGTCGACTCCGTTCCGGGCAAAGGATATTATATCTGTAAGGTTGACTTTACCCATCCGATAAAGGTCTTGTTGCTATTCAACAAATTAAGTAACCATAAAAAAATTATTTATGATGCGTTGGTATCCAGGCTAGGAGAATCCGGGGTGATTGATTTTTACATTTATAATAATGAAATCAATGTTTTTAGGAAAATTATTGAATCTAAAGCCGACTCATATGACAAGGTTGCTATCATACCGCACTTTTTTGATGAAGAGGAAAGCACCTATACACTTATAGAAACGATAAACAAAGATAAACTTGTTCTGGTTGACAAATTGATTAAGGAAATCAACGGTGATTTTTGTGCAGTATATGAAGATTTCCAAAAAGATATTTATGGTGCATTGGTAGAACTTAAAGACAGGCTCAATAATTATAAAACCATAAAAATCATATTTCCTGCAAACAGCTATTATTCTAAAAATATTCTGGAAGGTTTTATCAATTTTTGTGTACACCATTCCTTCGATTATGAAATTCTTTCCAATTTAAAAAATGAGGTGATGATGGAGGGTACCGTATATATTAATTTGAGAGAGGATGATCTGATAGAACTTATCGAACAGCTCATTTCCACCAACCTGGTGCTTGGCCAAAACGTAGGTATCATTTCATACAACGAAACGCCTATCAAGAAAATAATCCTCAATGGTATAACTACAATTTCAACTGACTTTAAGATGATGGGAGAGACAGCGGCAGATATGATCATGAGCGGATGTAAATCTCATGTATCTATACCTTTCAAAGTTACACAGCGAAATTCAGTATGATGTTTTGATGGAATAGTGGGTGACAGTTTTAGGCTGGTCATAATATATCTTTGTGGATATGTTAGCGGCTAATTAAAACTGATGCTTAAAAAGGATATAAGGCCGGTCTTTTCGTTGAGAAACGGTTTTGGTTGAAAGTGACTGGCCTTCCTTTTTTAAAGATACACTAGTTATACACAGACGTAAAATTGAAAACCCGTATTGATGCGAACAGTGCCATTACAGACAGATAAGGTTGCGGGCTTGTTATGATATTGTTACATTTGATTACGGTGAATACTCAGCCTGATTTGCGATTCAACAAAACGTTATCGAATGACCAAATATAACGCAGCCACAGACAATCAGCTTTTGGACTTATTAAAGTCTGGAGACCGTTGCGCTTATGCTGAATTTTATCAGCGGTATTTTGACATGCTTTACGTTCATGCCCGCAAACGACTCAAAAATACACAGGAAGCCGAAGATGTCGTTCAGGAGATTTTTGTAGAATTATGGTCTGGCGCACAATCTATTAATATTCACACCAGTTTATCCAATTATTTAATTACCTGCACCAGAAATAAAATATTAAACCTTATTTCACGTAATGGTTTCCAGGAAAAGTACAAAATATCACTGGCTGTAACTGAAAAATTTGAGTCCCAGACGGATCATCTGGTGCGGGCACGTCAGCTCTCAGCACTCATTGCCAAAGAAATTGAGTGTCTGCCTCCAAAAATGAAGCGCGTATTTTTAATGAGCAGATCTGAACACCTGACTTATATTGAAATAGCAAAGGACTTAAACATTACAGAACAATCTGTAAGGAGCCATGTAAAGAATGCCCTTAAGGTTTTAAGGTTTAGGCTGGGCTTGTTCTTCTACATTGTTTTGTTTTTTATAAAATAATTGGATTTCTCTACCCCCTATACTATTTACTTAATTGTCTATACGATATAAGCGATAATTATTTATGCCTGAATATAAGATTAATGATTTGCTGAAAAAGTTCCGTCAAGGTACAATTCTTCCTGAAGAACAGGCATTTTTGGAAACCTGGTATCTCAAATGGACTTCTGATAATCAGCACTTTACAGAGGAGGAGATAAATGCTGCGAAAAGCAAAGTCTGGTTAGCGCTGAATCCTCCGGTGCACAGGCTTAAGCCCTGGTACTGGCTGTCTGCTGTTGCAGGTATTTTATTATTCATTATCGTATTCTGGTTCTATAAAGAAAGAATTGATAATCCTCGTACAAATTTAGTTGTTGAAAAAGTACATACAGACTTCAAACCCGGAGGGAACAAAGCAATATTAACATTGGCCAATGGGGAAGAGGTTTCACTGGGAAACCCCGCGAAAGGCGAAGTTGCAAGTCAAGGCGCTGTACAGGTAATGGAAACAGAAACCGGAAAATTGGTATACAAAAGGCGTAAAGAAATTTCGGAAGCAATAATGATAAACAAATTGGCCACCCCGCGTGGCGGTGAATATCAATTGGTATTATCTGACGGAACGAAGGTTTGGCTGAATGCAGCTTCATCCATAAGCTTTCCGGCCGCATTTGAAGGTAATTATCGAAAAGTTTCTATAACCGGCGAAGTATATTTTGAGGTTGCCCATGATAAAAAGAAACCTTTTTTAGTCACCGCAAGAGAACAGGAAATTTCTGTTCTGGGTACCCATTTTAACATTAGTGCCTATCCGGATGATGAATTTGTTACCACCTCGCTGATCTCGGGGGCAGTGCGTGTTAAAAACTTAAAAACTAAAGTGGAAAAGTCAATACAGCCCGGGCAAGGCGCAACAACTTCCTCCGCAAATGATGATGTATTGATCCATGCAATAGATAAGGACGAGATATTGTCATGGAAAAACGGCTATTTTCAGTTTGACAACCAAAATGTCTACAGCATTATGAAAGTTTTGAGCAGGTGGTACAATGTAGATGTTCAGTTCCTGAGCGATAAAAATACAGAACGCTTTGGCGGAACTTTTTCCAAAGGAAAGCAGCTTTCAGAAACATTAGCAAATTTGGAAAAATTGGGAAATGTTCATTTCACTATAACCCAAAAGAAGGTAATTGTCACCGATTAATCCACAAACCAATCATATTAGAAAGGAGGAATTTCTGAAAAAAAAATAACTAACTCATTAAACCAGGAACGTTGCGACCGTCCCTGGCAGATGACTATAATTAGCCTAACAGGTAAATAAACCGACAACAGTTTAACTAAACCCATTAACCAAATGTATAAAAAATTTACTGAATTACTATTCAGGAGGAACTCCTATGTATATTCCAATTATTTACTGAAAATGAAACTAACTTTTGTTTTTCTAATCGTTATGTTTCTCCAGGTAAGGGCTGAGATTTTTGCACAGAAAATCAACATCAATGCCGATAAAGCGAAACTTAAGGAAGTGATCGCACAAATCAGGAAACAAACCGATTACGATTTCCTATACAATAACGCAGACGTAAAGACTGCGAAGCCGATTTCGTTAAAGGCGAGCAATATGGATTTGATTGCTGTGCTGGAACAATGTTTTAAAGATCAGCCGGTCAGTTATACCATAAAAAATAAAACAATTCTCATCACCAGAAGGCCATTACCAGTTACCAACCCCCTAAATGAGCAAAAAAAACAGCGGGTAACCGGAAGTGTTACTGATGCAGCTGATGGTGGACCCATTGTTGGCGCAAGCGTGCTGTTAGAGGGTACAAAAACCGGTGCCACAACAGATGTAAATGGAAATTTTTCGTTAGACGTACCGGGAAACACCGCCGTTCTGGTGATCTCTTTTATAGGTTACGAAACTCAGAAAATCAACTATAACGGGCAAGCCACTGTTAACGTCAAATTAAAAAAGGCAGATACTAAACTACAGGACGTTGTAGTTGTTGGTTATGGAACAAGAACTAAAGGCGCTGTAACGGGAGCCATTTCGACAGTAAAATCAGAAGTTTTCGAAAACCGGGCACTTAATAATAGTCTTGACGCTTTACAGGGGACTATCCCCGGCTTTACCATCACTAAAGGATCAGGCCAGCCGGGTGCCGGCGAATATGGCTTTAATGTAAGAGGGTCGTCTTCCATTAATGGAAATTCTCCACTGGTGTTAGTTGATGGTGTGCCAACAAGTTTTGTAACTTTTAATGCATTGAATCCGGCGGATATAGCTGAAGTAACTGTTTTGAAAGATGCCTCTGCTGCCATCTATGGGGCGCGTGCCGGAGATGGGGTGATTATTGTAACCACCAAAAAAGGCAAAAGTGGCCCGCCTGAAGTCAGTTATAGCGCTACCGTCGGTATTAAAGAACCGAGCTATTTAAGAAAAATGCAAAATACCCTTGAGTTTGCAGAATTTATGGATGAAGGTTTGCGCAACGTAGGTATTGCGGGATTTCCACAATCTGTTTTCGATAAAATCCGTGCAAATGCACCTATGGAAGCGGTGGGCTGGAACTATAATATCACCAATTATCCTGGATTCTTCGGTTATACAGACTGGAATAAGGAAATATATAAAAGTGCCATACAGCAACTTCACAACATTTCAATATCGGGTGGTGGAGAGAACAATAATTATCTTTTTTCAGCAGGATACAATAAAGACGAGGGCATTGTGCGCTATGGGATAAATAATTCACAACGCTATAACCTGCGTCTAAATTACGATTTTCGCCTGACGCCAAAATTGAATCTGGAAACCCGAACCAGTTATACCAATTTAGGCAATACCAATCCAACTAATTTGGGTAATGCCCTCACAAATGTAACTAGGCAATTCCCATACCAGCCGGTATTTAACCCTTTTGGTCAATTTTATGGCTATCAGGGATATGAAAATCCCGCCCAAAGCTTAACTGAGGCCGGTATATCCATAGATAATACCTCAAATTTTGCCACAAATTTCAAGGCAGATTACAGTATCATACCTGGATTAAAGCTGACTGCGCAGGCCGCTCTGAGACTGAATTACAATAACAATAATTATACGCTGCCAACCTTTACCCGTTACAATTACGCAGGAGGTGTACAGGATATTCGCCAAACACCTAACTCTGCTCAGTATAGTAATAGCCGAAGCATAAATGAGCTTTATCAGCTTTATGCAGATTATAATACGCAATTTGGGGAAAGCCACAAAATTAACATAACTGCTGGCGCTTCGATAGAGAAAACCAAAAATGACGGGCAGAATACCTGGGGCTATAACTTTGTCAGCAACGATATCTTTACATTAAACTTAGCTGACCGGACAAACATAGCCTTCGCTAATTTTGGAGGATTTTTAAACAGGCAGTCGCTTGGTTCTTATTTTGGAAGGGTAAGTTATTCCTTTAAAGATAAACTGATTCTGGATGTAACTGCCCGCGCGGATGGAAGTTCAAAGTTTGCGGAAGATAAAAGGTGGAGTGCGGTATTTCCCTCAGCCTCGTTGGCTTATAATCTTTCAGAAGAGCGTTTCATCAAGTCAATAAAAGCCATCAACCAGTTAAAACTTCGTGCGTCATGGGGTAAAATGGGTAACCAGGAAATAGGTGCACTGGGTCTTTATGATTATATCCCATTGGTTACACGGGTTATTCCGCCTGGAGAGCCGGGTGTTTACCCAATCGGTTCTCCTAATGCAGGATTACCTGGTGTAAGATCAAACCCGGCATCTGCAGACCGGACATGGGAAACGATTGAAAACAGAAACATTGGAGTGGACTTAGCGACACTTAATTCGAGGTTGAGTTTTTCATTCGATTATTTTAATAAAATCAACAATGACATGCTCGTAGCCATTGCAGTTCCTGCAACCTTTGGTGGCTCTGCCCCCTCATCAAATCAGGGTAAACTAAAGACGAAAGGTTTCGACGCTGTTGCAACCTGGAAGGATCATGTAGGCGCTTTCAGGTATAGCGTTTCCATTCAGTTAAGTGATGCACAGAATAAACTACTGGAACTGAAAAACACCGATAATCCACAAGTTGGCCTCAACCAATATAGACAAGGTTATGCAATGAATTCCTACTTCGGATATGTATTTGATGGCATCATTCAAAATCAGGCGCAACTGGACAACTATAAAAAACTCCAGGGAATTCCGGCAAGAATTGGTATTGGAGATGCTATGTTCAAGGATTTAGACGGAGATGGGGTATTAACGCCATTTGGAGATAAAAGCAAAGGTTTAGCTGGTGATATGCAATACCTGGGTGATCTGACCCCAAGATATACTTTTTCTTCAAACATCAATCTCGGCTGGAAACAATTTGACTTGCAGATATTTGTACAGGGTGTAGGAAAGCGTAATGTGCAGTATGGTGGAAATATTGCGACACCAAACACTTTTTTCTGGCCTTCGCTGGCCTATTACAACGGCCGTACCTGGAGCCCGAACAGACCTGAAGCTCAGTATCCCCGATTCATTCCAGGTAATGTGGGGTTTGATGACCTGCGCTCGAATAACTACCGTTCTTCAACGCTCATTACTCAAAATGTGGCCTACCTGCGCTTTAAAGTAATTACAGTAGGGTATAACCTCCCGGAGCATATTGCTAAAGCTGTTAAACTTAAATCTGCAAGACTGTTCTTAAGTGGGACGGATTTATTCACGATTTCAAAGGGCACACTTGGAGGGAATTTTGATCCCGAGGACGCTTTCCGAAATGAGGGTACTTATCCTTTCAGCAAAATTTATTCAATTGGTTTGAATGTTAAATTTTAAAATGATTCTTATGAAAATCCATAATATTAATCAACATGGCTTGTTCACTGACGCTGTCAGCCGGCGTTCTGCAGGCAAAGTATTTTCGGGGATATGCATGTTGCTCTTCTTAACAGTTTTAGGAGGATGTAAAAAAGATTTAAATCTTGTGCCGGAAGATAATATATCCGATGCAACCTTTTATAAAACAACAGCTGATTATAAACTTGCTGCAAACTTACTTTATCAGGGACTGGAACAATGGGGTACTGAAGATACCGAATCCGATATTGCCTTCAACAACCCCAATTCGGTTAGCAATGGACAGCTCCTGCCTACCGAAACCACTTCCTGGTCTGGATTATACACCAATATCCGCTATGCGAACAACATTATTGATAAAGGTGCTACCAGCACCGATGCGGGCATAAAGCGATATGTTGCCGAAGCCAGATTTTTCCGGGCCTATTATTATTATAAACTCTTCAGACTTTATGGAGGCGTTCCCCTGATCTCAAAGGTACTTCAAACCGGCGACGAGGCCCTGTTCGCACCAAGGTCAAGCATGACCCAGGCCGCTGATTTTATTTTAGCAGATCTACAAGCCGCCAAAGCTGACTTGCCTCTTAACCTTAGTGGAGGAGACGTTGGCAGGATTAATAAGGGCATTGCTTCGGGCCTTGCTTCAAGGGTTGCATTATTTGAGGGCACCTGGCTTAAATTCAGGGGAGAGGCCAATGCCAACATTTACCTTGATGCTGCAATTGCGGCCGCACAGGAAGTGATAAACAGTGGTGTATATTCATTATATGTGGGCAGCGGTGCACAGAGTTACCGTTACCTTTTTCTGGAAGCTGGGGATGATTCGAAGGAAACCATGCTTGACAGAAGGTATCAAAGAAATATTTTTGGCCATGATGTACCCTACGCCTATGATCAGGATGGCTATAACCCGACCCGAAAAATGGCAGACCTTTACCTGGACAAGAATGGTCTCCCGATTACCTCACCTGGAACCGTTTTCCAGGGCTATCAAACTTTCATATCTGAGTTTCAGGATCGGGATCCGAGAATGACCATGACCATGATTATTCCTGGAACGTTAACCAACCGCGTGTTTAATCCTGTAACCAAGGTAGCCAACTGGCCAGACAATCCGCAGCGAAATTTTAATACTGGTTACATTCTTTATAAATATATGTCTGAAGATGCTGTCGCCAATAACTCTGGCCGACAAGGCGCAGCGAGTTTGTTTGACTTTGATAAGCACATTATGCGCTATGCTGAAATACTTTTAAACTATGCCGAAGCTGTATATGAAAAAAATGGTTCTATTTCGGATGCTGATCTGGATCTAAGCATCAATAAAATCAGGGATCGGGTAGGCATGCCTAAACTTACAAATGTTTTCGTCACGGCGAACGGACTGAATATGAGAAACGAGCTAAGAAGGGAGCGTACAGTAGAGCTTTGCCTGGAAGGTTTTCGTTACGATGACCTTAGAAGATGGAAGACTGCAGAAACGGAACTTCCGCAGGACATTAAGGGCATAAAAATAACGGGCACCCAATGGGCAACGCGTGCACCTTATAGCAACGCAGCTTACCTAACCCGCGTCGATGCAAATGGCTTTTTGATTGCGGAAACCGGACGTAAGTTTAATCCGAACAGGGATTATCTACAGCCCCTGCCGCTTCGGGAAATTGCCTTTTATGCAAACAGCGGAAAAAAATTGGGCCAAAATCCAGGATGGTAAAGGTTAGTTAGATTGGAATCGGTCGGCATTGCCGGCCGGTTTTCTTTTAGGATAACGGCAGATCAACAGAAACCCCTACTAGAATTCCCCAGGGCCGTGTTTATTCCCGCGCATGCGGGAGCCGCGATGTGCTCAGCGAAGCTAATCTTAAACGCTTACGGCAATTTTATACTTATGATATATCCAACACTTGTATTATTTAAGGCTTTCGATACTTTATTTCTTGACTAAAATGGGCAATAGAATTTTGTTTTGGCTGTTTCTGGCCACCTTACTTTATCCTTCACTTGAAGTTTTTGGGCAGACTAAGTCTTTATATGAGGCTAAATATACACCGTATATCGATCTTGATGAGTATATGAATCCTTTTTGGAAAACACCTATTCTTATAGATGAATCAGTAATGGTTATTCAATCAGGGAAAGAATTTAGTGCCAGCCTTCTATTTCCGGCAAAAAAAATATTATCCGTTACCTCGGCAGATCATTCTATCAGCTATAAACAGGAAGTAGACTGGACTTTAAAAGATGGCAAGCTAAAAATTTTAACAGATTTAGCTATTCCAACACTTAAAATCACTGATTTACAGTTTAATACGCTCAAGACCGGTCTATCAATGGCCGCAAAAAAAGAAGGAGAATACATCTTATTTAAGGAAGGTTTGTTTTTCCAATCCAGGCAGATTTTGGTCACCTACAAGAAAACCAGACCATCCAACTGGGTGGGGCCCAGGCCGTTTATTAACAAAATGAAGCTCGCCAGAAGTAAAAAACGGTTAAAGGATCGGCAGTCAGTAAAACTTTGTTTTTACGGAAATAGCATTGAAACCGGTTACAATGCAAGCGGCTTTATTGGTGGCCCTCCTTATATGCCAGGCTGGCCAGAGCTCGTTAGCTGGAAACTCCAGCAACATTTTAAAAGCCAGATCACATATTATAATCCATCGGTGGCCGGTAAAATGGCGAGATGGGGGGCAGAACAGGCTTCAGCGCTGGTTTCGCCAGGAAAACCAGATGTGGTGATTATTGGATTCGGAATGAATGATGGTGCTTCGCATGTTAGTGCTGAAGATTTCAAGAATCAAATTTCATCTATAATTAAAACAGTAAAGTCTGATCATCCTTTAGCAGAATTTATACTGATTGCACCTATGTTGGCTAATCCCCTGGCAGTTCAGGATGGTTTACAAGGACAATATCTACAGGTTTTAAATCAACTTGCTTCAACGGACGTGGAAGTTGTAGATATGACTGGTGTACACAGGGAATTACTCAGGCATAAAGCCTACCAGGATATGACCGGAAACAATGTCAACCATCCCAATGACTATCTTTCCAGGTGGTATGCACAAATGATTTGCGGACTTTTTATCAAATGATCGTTTCAATAAAATAAATGGTAAGTATTAGTGCTCCAATGAACTTAGTACTTTAATTAGTTTATTTGCGATTACCTGATTGCCGCTGTCAGATGGATGCAAACCGTCGTATGTCATTTGAATGGCTTCTGGAGGATATGGATAATCATCCTTCTGCGGATTAAAGGGTATATTAAATGAAGATTTCAATGAATAATTTTTATAATTCCCTGTTCCCGGAATTTTCAGTCGTTTAAATTTTACAAGCTTCTTCAGACCAAGGGATTTATCATGATACAGGTCGATTACCTTTAAATCACTTTCGGCCCCGATTTTGAGAATAGCATCAGCAAAATCTTCCAGGGTTTGCCCTGCTTTTTCTTTGTATGAACCATAGGCATTATTATTTTTATCTGCTATATATACAAAGTCGGCCCGCTGCATTGGGGTGATGAGTATGATCCTGGCCTTTGGACTTAACTTCTTAATGGCATTAACGATAACGGCTATTGAACCATAGAAGGTGCTGTAACCCTTGTTTGATTTATAATCTTCTATCTGTCCCACTGGTCTTCCTGCCCACCAATCGTTAGTTCCTAAAAAAACCGTATAAACATCAGCCTTTGGGACTTCTAAGCTTTCAATCCTTTCTGCAACTGCAGCAGCGGTCCAGCCATTATAACCTTTGTTAATGTAATTCAAAAACTTTAACTCATCTGACACCCTGGTGAGGTATCCCTTGCTCACACGGTTACCGGTTTCTGCAAGGTGATCATTGAGATAGGTGATGGAATCTCCAATGGCCACCCAGGTTATCTTGTTGGTTTCCAGGCGAAAAGACATCAAAGTAAGCGTTAGCAAAAACAGCAGGTTTTTCATCATATTATAGGTTTTTAATGTATCATTTCAGGATTGGATTAATTGCCAATTGCCAACCTGATTTGTTTGGCTAAACATCACCAAAATGGTATAAGGAGATGATAAGGGAAATGATCTGTTATCTCATCTCGAAAGAATAGCTTCCGGCAGATAATTCTTGTTTATTAGCAACCACTTTTCCATTTAAATATATCTTTTTACCTGAAATAACCTGAATTTCTAAACTGGCAGTGGAGTTTGCAGGGATTTTAACATCATACTTTATACCGTTTTTATTCTTCTTCCATGAAGATAAAATGGTACCGTACGGACTTTCATGGCTTGCTGTAAAGTGTTCCAATCCATCCACAAAATGCGGATGCAACAAAATATTTTTAAATCCGGGCTGCTTTTCGTCTATTTTAATGCCACCTATCCCTTTAAAAAACCAGCCACCAATTTCGCCAAACATCATGTGGTTATCGGAAATATCCCTGGTGGCCTGCATATCCCAATTTTCGTGCAGGGTTGTTGCACCATTCACAATCCACCAGCCCCAGCCCGGATAGGTATGCTGTGCAGCAAGTTTGTAAGCTGTTTCTGCCTGGCCATTATCACTTAAAGCATTTAAAACCGCCTTGGCTCCCAGTACGCCAACATCAATATGCATACCATCTGCGGCAACACGTTTAGCCAAATTCGCCGCTAATTTTGCGCGGTACTGATCTTCAACAATATTCCACTGGAGCGCCATACTTAATTCAGTTTGCACACCAGAGCCGTAGGTAACATTCGTTGCATCAAAGTATTTATCGTTAATCGCTTTTTTTATTTTCTTAGCCAATGCGCTATAAACCAAATAATCATTTTGATAATTGAATAATTTTGCGGTTTTAGCCAAAATATCGGCATCAACATAAAAATAAACAGAAGAGGTATATTCTAAGTTCGAAGTAGATTTAACAGGGACCCAATCGCCTCTGCCAAAAGTGGTTAAGCCATCTTTACTGATGTTGTTCACGTAATTAACATATTGTTTAATGTTTTTGTAATTATCGGCCAGGGCTTTTGTATCACCATAAAACATGTAAATATTCCAGGGAATAATGGCAATTGTACTGGTCCAGTCGGTACCGTTTGCCGTTCCGTAACCCCAACCACTGGTCGGTATAATATCTGGCAAAACGCCGTTCGGTTGCTGCTCATCACGATGATCACCCAACCATTTCTCGTAAATGGTTAATGCATCAAAATTGTACAATCCGGTTTCTATGGCGAAGTGTCCATCGCCTGTCCATCCGTTTTTTTCTCTTTGCGGACAATCTGTTGGGAAACCGAACAAGTTTGATAAATAAGAATTATTGGTGGCCCACCAGATTTTATCAATCAAAGGGTTTGAAGAAGCTATTTTACCGGTTGAAGGAACATCGCTGTGCATAAAATAAGCGACTAAATTTTTCTCTTCCAGTTTAACAGGTTCGCTTGATGAAACTTCAACATACTGAAAACCTTTGTAGTTGAATAGGGGCATAAATTCTTCCTCACCTTCACCGTTTAAGATAAAAATATCGGTTTGGAATGGGTCGGTATGATCTGTCGGGCGATAATAAACATCAATATTGGATAAATCAGCACGGCCATTAGCATCCAGTCGCTCTGCGTGTTTTAATTTGACTATTGTTCCTTTTTTGCCTGAGACTTTTATTTTGCTCACACCAGCTATATTTCTGCCTAAGTTGTATAAGTAAGTGGTATCATTAAATTTGCGGAGGCTTTTCGCTTTTATTTCCTCCACATTGCGGATAGGGTACATGGTTTGAGAAACAATATTTTTTGAAGGGCTTGCCCTTAAACTTATTCCGTGCCATTTAGTATCATCAAAATCGGCTTTGTTCCATCCTTTTTGTTCCAATCTTGCATCATAATGTTCGGCGGTGTAAATATTGTTCGATATAATTGGCCCAAAACTTGTTTTCCAGTCGCTTCCGGAAGTTATGGCCTCGGTTGTGCCATCAGTGTAAGTAATCCTCAAATCCAAACAAAATGCTGGTCTTGCCCTCCATGGGGCTTTATCGAAGTTCCAAACCGCCATAGCCTGGTGATTGTACCAGCCGTTTCCTAAAATAACGCCAACAGCATTTTTACCTTGTTTAAGGTTAGCGGTTACATCATAAGTAACGTATAAATTCCTTCTATCGAAGCGCGTATACATTGGATCGAGGCGATGATTGCCAACCTTTGTCCCGTTCAAATAAAGTTCGTATAATCCTGAAGCTACAATATAAGCTCTGGCAGATTTTATTTGTTTTACAGGTTCAAAAACTTTTCTAAAGTATGGTGCCTGACGGGTATTGATATCTTTTCCATCACTGATCCAGGTTCCCTTCCAGTTTTCAGCACCCATCATTCCGGTTTCAAAACTCGAAATCCGCGACGAAACTAATTTGCTGTCTTTATCCAAAACTTCTACCCGCCAAAAATATTTAGTAAACGGCAGTAAAGCCCTGCCTTTGTAGGTAATCAAACTATTCCCGGAATGAACCTGATCCGTATCCCATTGCACATTCATTTTGTTTTTGAGTTGCAAAGAATCTGTACTAACAATAATTCGGTAAGCACGCTGTAGGGCGCCTTTCCTTTCATCATCCATCATCCACGATAAGCGTGGATTTGGATTGTCAATTCCTATCGGATTTACCAGATGTTCGCATTTCAACTTTACAATCTCCGTTGCATTTACTGATGGTATGCTGATAAAAATCAGGCTGAAGACGAATAGGTATTTTAAGGAATTTACTTTTAATATTTTCATTATGCTTTATGTTGTGAAAGGGATATGAATGCCAAAAAATTAAGGACTGGTAATTTAAAATTATTGCAGTAATAATTTGGGCTGAAAATAACGAAAAATAAAAATGCAACTATCCCCAACTGTTTGCTAAAATTTAGTCCTTAAAATGATTAAATGTCCTATCAGGTGAGGGGCCGGAATGCATAACCCTTTTATTCGAGCATCAGCGATAACTGGTTTTAGTCAAAATTACGGTATATAACATTAATGGATTATATCTAATCGTCGGTACAAGACAGGACAGTTAATAACGGTTGGCTTAATCAGGATGTTTAATTTTATGGAAACCAAATATTCAATAGTTATGCAAGCATTATTCGGGGTGATTTTCCATTTTATAGGCGGCTTTGCCTCAGGGAGCTTTTACATACCTTACAAAAAAGTTAAGGGATGGGCCTGGGAAAGTTACTGGATTGTAGGTGGTGTGTTCTCCTGGCTAATCGTGCCTCCACTTGCTGCCTGGCTTACCATTCCAGATTTTGTTGAGATTATTCATAAAACTGATGGTGGTATCTTATTACTCACCTTTTTTTTCGGTTTGCTTTGGGGGATAGGTGGATTGACCTATGGATTAGGGGTTAGATACCTGGGCGTATCTTTAGGGAGTTCTATTATTTTGGGGCTTTGTTCTGTATTCGGTGCACTCGTTCCCTCAATATATTACGATTTCTTTCCCTCACCAGGAAAAGATACATTCACTTTGCTTCGCAGTTCATCATGGGGGATAATGGTCTTAGCTGGGCTTCTGGTCTGTATTTTTGGAATTATTGTTTGTGGGCGAGCAGGAATGCTTAAAGATAAGGAACTTAAAAATATGGAGCATAAACCTGAATTTAGGATTGGTCTGGGCCTTATCGTATCAATAGTTTCAGGTCTGCTCAGTGCCTGTTTTGCTTTTGGTATCGATGCAGGTAAAGACATGGCTCATCAGGCTAACCTGATTTGGAAAACTGCAAATCCAAGCCAGGGAGCGTTTCTCTTCCAGAACAATGTAACCTACGTGGTTATTCTTTGGGGCGGACTCGCCACCAATCTTTTTTGGTGTGTACTGCTTAATATTAGGAATAAAACAATTGGTGATTACACTAACCGTAAAACGCCATTAATCAGAAACTATATCTTTTCTGCACTTGCTGGTACCACATGGTTCCTTCAGTTCTTTTTTTACGGGATGGGCGAGAGTAGATTGGGTAATGGACCTAGCTCCTGGATATTGCACATGGCTTTTATCATTTTAATTGCCAACGTTTGGGGAGTTGTTTTGAAAGAGTGGAAAGGGGTAAGCAGAAAAACCTATGCAACAATTTACGGTGGTATTTTCCTGATTATTTTATCCATACTCATCGTAGGTTATGGAAACTATTTAAGATAAATTATAAAAAAATCATATGTCGGTTAACGAAACTAATTACAATTATGTAAGTTATTTGTGGGATGAACAAGAGGCGGCTAAAATGGCCGGAGACGAGGTTGCGCTTCTGATTTATCGTTCAAATTTATTGGGCGCAGATTTACGTCTGACAAATTATGGTGGCGGAAATACCTCCTGCAAGCTGATTCAGGTAGATCCCTTAACAAAAAACGGAATTGAAGTGATGTGGGTAAAGGGCTCTGGTGGAGATTTGGGTACTCTTAAAAAAAGTGGTCTTGCAGCCCTATATGTGGATAGACTGCGTAGTTTACAGAATATATACCGAGGCGTTGAGTTTGAAGATGAGATGGTGGGCTTATTTAACCACTGTATCTATGATCTTGACTCGAAGGCACCTTCCATTGATACTCCTTTGCATGGCTTTCTACCTTTTAAGCATATCGACCACCTGCACCCAGATGCGGCCATCGCGATAGCCGCGGCAAAAGATGGCAAGAAGATTACTGAAGAACTATTTGGGGGTACCATAGGTTGGGTAGATTGGAAAAAACCAGGTTTTGAACTGGGGCTGCAACTAAAACAGTGCCTGGATGAAAACCCCGGCATTCGCGGTATTATGCTGGGTTCGCATGGTTTATTCACCTGGGGCGACACGGCATATGAAAGTTATGTAAATACTTTAGCTGTTATCGAAAAATGCTCGTCTTACCTCCATGATCGTTATGGCAGGAAGGGGCCTGTTTTTGGTGGTCAAAAGATGAATAGTCTTCCTGCCGAAAAGCGGAGTTCACAAGCTGCAGCCATTGCATCCGTGCTTAGAGGTTTATGTTCTTCAAAACAATCGATGGTTGGCCATTTCACTGACGATACGAGGGTATTGGAATTCATCAACTCAAATGATTTGTCTCGTTTGGCACCCATGGGAACGAGTTGTCCGGATCATTTTTTGAGAACAAAAATCAGTCCCTTGGTTTTGAACCTTGATTCGGAAGCTGATCTTTCTGATGCTCAGGCCATCAAAGAAAAATTGGTGCCAGCTTTTGAGGATTATAGAAAGATGTATGGTGATTATTATCAGAAATGCAAACATCCCAATAGTCCTGCTATTCGTGATGCGAATCCGGTTGTAATTCTCTTCCCCGGCATCGGGATGTTTACGTTTGCCAAGGATAAACAGACCGCACGTGTTGCTGCAGAATTTTATATTAACGCCATTAATGTAATGAAGGGTGCAGAAGCAATTTCTGAATACACTTCGCTACCACACCAGGAAGCATTTAATATCGAATATTGGTTGTTGGAAGAAGCGAAGCTTCAACGCATGCCAAAACCCAAACCCTTGACCGGTAAAATTGCATTGGTAACTGGCAGTGCAGGCGGTATTGGTAAGGCAATCGCAAAAAAGTTTGCTGCTGAAGGAGCTGTCATTGTACTCAATGATGTGAATATTGAACGTTTGAACGTTGCGGAAGCTGAGTTTGTTTCGCAATTCGGTAGGGACACTGTTACTACTGCCTTATTGGATGTAACCAGTAAGGAGCAGATTAACCAGGCCTTTGAAAAAGCGACATTAGCGTTTGGTGGCGTAGATATCGTGGTGAATAATGCCGGACTTTCCATATCAAAATCAATAGCGGATCACACCGAAAAAGACTGGGATCTTTTATATGATGTTTTGGTAAAAGGACAGTTTTTGGTAACTCAGGTGGCTACCTCAATCTTTAAAAAACAGGCTACAGGTGGAGATATTATCAATATCGTAAGCAAGAATGCATTAGTGAGCGGGCCTAATAATGCTGGTTACGGTAGTGCAAAGGCCGCACAGTTGCATTTGAGTAGGTTGAATGCTGCGGAACTAGGTTCAGATGGAATCAGGGTGAATGTTGTTAATCCAGATGCGGTAATTAGCGACAGTAATATCTGGGCCGGAGGCTGGGCAGAAGGCCGGGCAAAAGCTTATGGTATAAGTGTAGAAGAACTGCCTGCATATTATGCCAGGCGTACGCTCCTTAACCAGATTATTTTACCTGAAGATATTGCCAATGCCTGCTTTGCCTTTGTAGGAGGACTGCTTAGCAAATCAACAGGTAACGTATTAAATGTAGATGGCGGAGTAGCCATCGCATTCGTAAGATAATTTGTAAATTAACCAGCCATACCAGCATTGTTAAGAAGGAGTAATGCCTTACATGAGGTTCACTACTCTGGTATGGCCTTAATTATGGTTTTTCTGCCAGGGAGGTAATCCCAGGCACTAGATAAATAAATACCACATGAACGTCGATAATATTCAAATACAGTCGCACAACGACAAACTATCTTCTTCTCATCATAGAAAATTCAGTGCACTTAAAGAAGACTGGTCGTCAACATTGATTGACCAAACACTTCAAAAACTGATTGATTTTCAAATTGCCATCCCGAGTTGGGCACTTGGTACTGGTGGAACCCGTTTTGGCAGGTTCGCCATTACCGGGGGAGAACCACGAACATTAGCCGAAAAAATCGCAGATGTAGGATTGCTCCATCGACTCAATGCGGCATCAGACGCCATTTCGCTGCATATTCCATGGGATGTTCCTGAAGATATAAATGAAATCAAAAAGTCTGCGGAAGGTTATGGACTCGCCTTTGATGCCGTAAATTCCAATACTTTTCAAGATCAGCCAGATGCCTTACTGAGCTACAAGTTTGGTTCTTTGCAGCACGTAGATAAGGCGGTTAGGAACCAGGCCATTGCACATAATATTGAAGTGATTAAACAGGGGCAGGCATTGGGTTCCAAAGCTTTGACGGTTTGGTTGGCAGACGGGTCATGTTTTCCTGGACAGCTGAATTTTAGGAATGCATTTCAAAATACGCTGGATAGTTTACAACAGATTTATGCAGCATTACCGTCAGACTGGAAGCTCTATGTAGAATATAAAGCATTTGAGCCTAACTTTTACTCCACAACCATCGGCGATTGGGGACAATCACTATTGTTGGCGAATAAGCTAGGTGATCAAGCGAAAACCCTGGTTGATCTGGGCCACCATTTGCCAAACGCTAATATCGAACAGATCGTTTCCCTATTGCTGATGGAGGGTAAACTTGCTGGTTTCCACTTTAACGACTCTAAATATGGCGACGATGACTTGACTGCTGGTAGTATTAAACCCTATCAACTTTTTTTGATTTTCAACGAGCTGGTAGAGGGTATGGATGCCGCTGGGATGAACCATGCGAAAAACCTGGGTTGGATGATAGATGCATCTCATAATGTGAAAGATCCGTTGGAAGATTTGTTGCAATCTGTAGAAGGTATTATGATTGCCTATGCGCAAGCCCTGATGATAGATCGGGCTGCTTTAACTCAAGCGCAGCAAAATAACGACGTGGCACTGGCTCAGGAAGTTCTGCAACATACCTTTAGAACGGATTTCAGGCCTTTGGTAGCCGAGGCCAGGCAACGTGCGGGTGCTGCACTTTCTCCAATACACTTATACCGGGAATTGAAATGCCGCGAACAGCTGATCATGGAAAGAGGTAAAACGACTACGGCAACAGGATTATAGTAAAATGAGAAATGAGAAGATACCTGTAGTCGCCGTTTTTGATGTGGGTAAGACCAATAAGAAACTTTTTCTTTTTGATATGGATTACCGCGTCGTATTTGAACGTTCGGCCAGGTTTACGGAAACAATTGATGAAGATGGCGATCCCTGCGAAAACATCGATAGCTTGAGACTTTCTGTTTTTGATTCGCTTAGTGAAGTTTTTAACAATCCAAAGTTTGAACTGAGGGCGATTAATTTTGCTTCGTATGGCGCAAGTTTGGTGTACATTGATGAAAATGGCAAGCCACTTACCCCACTATACAATTATCTTAAAGTATATCCTGAGCACTTAAAGCGGGAATTCTATATGAAGTATGGGGGAGAAGAGGCGTTTGCAGTAAAAACAGCGTCACCGGTGTTGGGTAGTTTAAATTCGGGTATGCAGCTCTACAGGCTTAAAAAGGAACGCCCTTCGCTATTCGAAGATGTGCATAGCATACTTCATCTGCCACAATACCTGAGTTTTTTGCTTACCGGCAAAGCTTATACCGAGAAAACCAGTTTGGGATGCCATACGAACCTTTGGGATTTTCAAAAGCAAGATTACCATGATTGGGTGTCTGTAGAAGGTATCTCCGAAAAGCTGGCCCCGGTTGTACCCGCTAACCATGTATCTCCTGCAATATTTCCGGGAAAACAATATGAGGTGGGTGTAGGTCTTCACGATAGCTCATCAGCATTGATTCCTTACCTGATCAGCTTCAGGGAACCTTTTGTACTGTTGTCTACCGGAACCTGGTGTATATCATTAAATCCGTTCAATCAGGCTGCCCTAACCGTTAATGAATTAACGAACGATGTGCTTTGTTACATGCAGTATGAGGGTAAACAGGTCAAAGCATCAAGGCTATTTTCAGGTTATGCTTATGAACAGCAAACAAAACGGCTTGCCAAACATTTCGGAGTTGATATACTCATGTTTAGGGAGGTGGTTTATTCACCTCATGTTATAGCCAAACTAACCCAAAAAGGGGAGGAGTTTTCGATTGATGCCCCTGCAGCACTAAAATTTGAAGATAAACCACTGCAACAGTATAACGATGTGAATGAGGCGTACCACGACCTGATGCTGGATTTAGTGAGACAGCAATTTATTGCTACCGGATTAGTGCTCAAAGGTTCAAACGTTAACAGGATTTTTGTTGATGGAGGTTTTAGTAAGAATTCGGTGTTTATGCACTTACTTGCTGAAGCATTTCCGGATCAGGAGGTTTATGCTGCTCACATGCCACAGGCAACCGCCATTGGTGCTGCTTTGGCAATTCATAATTCATGGAATGAAAAACCAATGCCCAATGATATCATTTCCCTAAAACTTTACACGCCAGCAAAAACAAAATTTTGATGAAGAATCTGGAATTTAACCAACCCTTATCGCTTAAATTCTTATTTTTCATATGAGGATTCTTTAAATACACATACAAAAGTAGCGCGTCAACATTCGATTTTGTATATTAGCAGCTAATTGTAGGGTACTATAAAAAAGGTAAGTAATGGGAAAAATAAAGGAAACATCAACAAATTTCGAAAATAAAAAAGTTTTAGCTGATGAGTGTGCTGAAGTATATGCCGCAAACATTATCGGCGGACAATGGTCGCTTGTTATCTGTTCCTGGTTAACAAATGGTAAAATGCGGTTTGGGGAATTAAAGAAATCAATTCCCAATATTACGGAACGGATGCTGACCTTACAGCTGCGTAAACTTGAGGAAAATCATATTATCACAAGAACGGTTTATGCGGAAGTTCCTCCTAAAGTTACATATGAATTAACAGAAATTGGCTATGAACTTAAACCCATCATCCTTCAAATGGAACAATGGGGAACGCGGCATAAAAAATTAAATTTATGATACGGGTATCATAAATTTTAAAGCATGATAAGGAAATAAATTTACCAAAGTATTTGCTTAAAATCAGGTCGCAACATCTTGTCCTGAGCCTTCAGGGGCGTTCAGCATTTCCAGTGTAACTATCATAAGATTTTCGCATAATGTTTTAAAGAACAGTGCCTCAGCACAGGGGGTTAAACTCCTCCGGAAGATAGAATTTCAGCTTGTCGGTTAAACAATGCAGCAACAAATAATGTTCTGCTTTTAAACAACAGCTATATGAAGAAATTTTTATTACTATCTGCAATTTTTCTGGTTTCGGTTTCCACTTTACAGGCACAGAATAAAGAGGTTTACAATCTTTTCCATCCGGTGCCCAAAGAAAACCTTCGGGAAATGGAGACTGACCGGCCTGATATAACCGAATCTCCGATCACGACCGATGCAGGTCATCTTCAAGTAGAGACTGATCTTTTTCGTTTGGAAAAAACGCATGAAGAGGGCTCGCTTAAAACAACAAGGCTTTTTAATCAAGCCAACCTCAAGCTGGGAATAAGTGGGTCTACTGCCATACAAATGGTGGTGCAAAACTATATTTCGCAAAAAGAATCCAAGGATGGACTATCAGAGCGAAGTAATGGAATTGGTGATTTGACCCTGCGTATCAAGCAAAACCTTTTAGGGAACGATAAGGGTGATTTTGCCGTTGCGCTATTGCCCTACCTAAAATTTCCCACCGCATCTGCCCTCCGGGATGACAGGTATGAAGGTGGTGTAATTGTTCCAATGTCTTTGAAATTGGGAGGAGAATGGAAGCTGGGCATGCAGGTAGAACTAGACAGGTTACAGAATGAGGATGGGGAAGGGCATCATACCCAGCTGCTTGAATCATTGACGGCCAGCCATCCGTTGCTTAAAAAACTCGATGCGGTAGCTGAAACTTATTATACCTATGATATCCAGGCACATCAGTGGAACAATTTTTTAAATGCCGCCCTTCAGCTGGAAGTGGCTAAAGATATTAAAATAGATGGAGGGCTGAATTATGGCATTCAGCATGAAGCGATGAGAAGTTATTTTCTGGGACTTTCTTTTAGATTATAGTTATGAAAACAATTTAATGTTTTAAAGGTTAGAAAAGCAGGGACACGTTCAAGCACATCGCTTTTCAATGTCCCGCTCTGCTGGCGTATCAAATACGCCAGCATTTTTTGTGTTGTTACGCGGAATCTGCAGCCATTTTAGTTGGCGAAAATCAAGTCTTTCCCCGTACAATCGTTCAAATGCGCAGACTGGGCGCATTAACAAAACTGAACAATCAAAATCACTAAAAATATTTAGAAAAAGGTAACTTTGCCGATCGTTCGAATATCCTTGATGATTAATAAATAATGCTCTTGAAGCTAACCAGTATCTTCAACAAGTTAATTTTGCTCTCAGCCTGCCTGGGGATTTATGTGGTCTTTTACAAATTTCAATGGACCATAAATGAAATAAGCCTTACTGAGCGTCTGTGGAATCCCGCTTGGATGTTATTTGGCCCACTGCTCCATCTTGCTTTACGGTCTCTGCCCGGAGCCCGAATGACGGGTAAAGATGGTTTACATTTAATACCGGCAGCAATTACCTCAGTTATCTATGCATATGTATGGTTTGGCGAAATCTTTCATTATACATGGGCCGGTAGTGCATTTGCATTTTACCAAAGTTCCTATTTGGTGATCTCCATATCATTAATAACATACAGCTGCCTGACACTCAATAGACTGTATTCGGCACAGCATACACCAGCTAACGATCTGCTGGTGATGTGGGCTGCTATATACATCATCATTGCCACACTAATGATCCTGATGTATTTATGCTGGAACGTATTTAAAATTGACATGGGGATTGACTACCGTTTCTTTAGTTATTTTCTTCTGTTGAGCAAGTGTTTCCTGGGTTTTCGATACCTGGTAAATGCACCAACAGCGCTTCCAGCGAAGCTAGAAGATGCCGTAACACCTATGTATGCTAATTCGCAACTGAGTACTGAAATGGCAGAGCGCTACAGCAAAATGATTACCGACTGCTTTGACAACACAAATATTTATCTCAAATCCGACTTGTCATTAGAACTCCTTTCTAAAACATTGGACATCCCCAAACACCTCCTGTCTCAAATATTTACGGTGCATATGAAACTCACATTTTATAAGTTCGTAGCTCAGTACAGGATCAATTATGCTATTGAACAAATGAAATCCAGCAACGGCATGCTCACCATTGAATCTTTAGCTTACGAATGCGGTTTCAACTCAAAAACGTCTTTCAATAAATATTTCAAGCAAATTACCAATTTAACACCACAAGAATATCAACGAACTCACTTAGATCCTCAGCGTACCCCTTAACACCTATGAATGAACCTACAATATTCCCTCTGATTCCCTATCTTCTGTTATTGACCGGAACCATTAGTGCGATAAACATCTATATCGGATTTGATTACAACAGAAAAGAGCTTTTTGGTAAAGTGCTCCATGCTTTTTCCATATTTGTATGCTTTCATGCCTTCTATGTCTTTTTCCTGGAGAACTTCTATAGCAATCTGCGCTGGCTGGATAGGATGATGCCATTCGTATTTATGTATGGTCCATTTCTGTATTTTACCCTCCGGGCGATGAAGGGGAAGACTATTTCTACTAAAAGGGTATTGATACATATTATCCCGTTCATCATTTTCTTTGGGGTCTTTATCCATGCTGCAGTCTATGGCTGGCATAAGGATCCGCTGATTTTCAAACCAATCATGCGGATAAACGGACTACTTTCGGTATGCTCTCTTTTAGGCTATACCCTTACCGGCATCTTTAGTCGCGGAAGCAGTGCCATTCTTCACATTAAGCGTAAGCGAATCTTTGTATTGATAGGGGGGATTATGTTGATGTTTATCAGTATATTCTTTTTCGCCGTAAATATTTCTATAGCTAAGGAGGGTGTAGCTGCGCAGAAAAGCTACGTATTCAGGGTAACCGTCTACACTTTCATGCTAATCATAGCCCTCCTGATTCTTGGTTATTTAAGAAACAGCTTTCTTAAAGTGCCTCTTGCTGATGGTGAGCCTCTTATTGATAAAGATGCTGAAGCTACGCCTTTATATGCTAAATCGAAATTATCAGATTTTCAGCTGCAGGAGTATACTTCCAAACTTAATGATCTGATGGATGCACAAAAACCTTATCTTGATCCGGCTCTTTCTCTCGAAAATCTTGCACTCCAACTTAAAATTCCAGCCCACCACCTTACGCAAACACTCAATTTGCAGCTGCAAACCAATTTTACCAGTTTCGTTAACAAGCATCGTATAGCATATGCTTGCCATATGCTGGATAATAAACCTGAGCGCAAGCTAACCATAGAGCAACTTGCGCTCGCAAGTGGCTTTAATTCAAAGATTTCGTTTAATAGGAACTTCAAATCGCTGGTTGGCATCACGCCATCAGAATACCTGCAACAGGTCACCTCAACATAGATCATCCATGTGGGAAGTACGCCTGCCCATATGGATGATCCATTACTAATACCTGCATAAGTCATCTTTGCGCCCACAAAACGCTCCCCTACGTTTATGGGGAAAGATAAACTTATCGCATGGAAAAATTTTTACTGTATTTAAAACGAAACTTACGATTTCGGTACGCAATTGGATTGCTCATTGCTCTAACTTTTTTCGTAAACCACGCCAGGGCGCAATATGCCGTTGGTGGAACAGCTGGCGATCTTGCCAAATCTGTTTACTGGCTTACCTGGGATGATGCTACCCTGACTGAAAAGCCAGCAACCTTTACCAGTACTAATGTGGTAAACGGTACATACCGCTGGATGTTCTCCCCAACCGTCCGCATCACAGCCATCATTTCTAACCGCACTACTAATGTTGGCGGAAATATGGTAGCCTATACGCCTGGTCAATATACTGGCGATGGTCTTGACTTGATCTATTCTGGAAATGGACTTGCTAAGCCAAATTCCAGGGGTGTGGTAAATTCAGGTCTTGCCACCACAGCGGGCGCAACAATCAAGTTTGATATTGATGTAAAAGTTGATATTCTGATAAATGGGGTTTGGACAAACATTACTTACCCGGGTATGGTGATTGCCGATGCTGAATCTATTGATGCCAGTGGTGAATATATCCAGGGAACATCACCTTCTTCTATTGCTTGGCAGTTGTTAAACAAGCGTACCAATGGTAACGCTAATGATGACCACTATAGAATGTTGCTTTCTAATGCAGGTAAGAAATTTAAACTTTCTGCAAACCTTCAACCCGGCAATTTTGGTATCCAGGCGGTTATGTTTGCCCATAATGCAAGCAACCTGCTGGATGTAGAGATGAAAGGTTCTGGTATTACCGCCATGGCCATCGGTTTTGTATTGCCTTTTGATCTTGGCGATGCCCCGATCTCTTATGGTGATAAAGTTGGCCATTATATTGATAAATTTTTAATTACTGATTATTTTCCTGGTGATGGCGATTATGCTACTGTTAACTATCCTACTACACCATTAACGCCTGAGGCTACGGTGTATATCGGTTCGCTTAATGTAGACGCAGATGGTCTGGGTGCTCATGGACCCCTGGCTAATGCGGATAACAATACACAGAATAATGATGAAAACACAATTGATGCTTCGGCATTAGCCGACGTTAAGGTGAATCAGGCTGGAGATTATGTCATTAACTTTCCGGTTACTAATACTAAAAACGTGCCTGCTGTGGTACGTGGATGGATCGACTTTAATGGGGATGGTATTTTTTCTCCTAATGAAATGATCAGTGTTACTGTTCCGGCCAATGCTTCCAATTATACAGTAACGCTTACTTATCCTAATGCGTCTTTTATTAATGACATTAAAACCGGGCCGCTCTATGCCCGGATCAGAATAACAACAAGTAATCTAGTTGATGACCCTGCTACGCCGGTAGATGAACGAAGTACATCGTTCGCTGCCGATGGTGAAACAGAAGATTACAAGTTGAAGGATATTACTGGCCCGTCAATTTCTGGAAATGTGATTAACGACGGAAACGGACTGAGTGACAATCAAATTTCCGGAACCGGAATCAACACGCTCGGCGGATCTCCGCTATACGCTTACTTATTAGATAACACGAATAAAATTATTGCTAAAACACCTGTTTCCGCTAATGGCAGCTATCAATTTGCCAACCTGAATAAGGGGGCGTATAGTGTGGCTATTTCTACTGTTAACGTGCCGGTAAACGGAACTAATACACTGGCTAATATCCCGCCAACGATTCCCGCTGGCTGGAGTGCGGTAGGTGATGCGTTTGGCGTTAACAATAGTCAGACGGGATTTGAAACTGGTGTGCCTGATATGCGGGTAACGGTAGTAATACCTGGTCAAAGTATGGATGTAACAGCGGTAAACTTTGCCGTTGATCAAGTTCCGGTTGCTGTAAACGATGGCGTATCTACTACTATAGACACTAACTTGATTATTGATGTTCTTGCAAACGATACGGATCCAAACGGTAACTCAACAATAAATAAAACAACAGTTTTACTGTTTAACCCAACAACAAATACCTATGGTACCAGTCTCACAGTAACCAACCAGGGTGTTTATACCGTTGATCAGGCAACCGGAAAAGTTACCTTTAATCCCGAGCCTGCCTTTATCGGTATTGCAACGCCGGTTAAATACACAGTAAAAGACAACGCAGGTGTTGTAAGTAATCAGGCTGAAATTACCGTCCGCATTAAACCGGTTGGTGTTAACGATGCCAGTTTAACTGCATTAAATACGCCGGTTACAACAGTTGTAAAATCCAATGATGGTGTCAGTGCTTCAGGTACTACTGTTAGTAAAGTGGCCAATCCAACACACGGTTCTGTTGTGGTTAATGGTGATGGAACAATTACCTATACGCCAACAAATGGTTATATCGGTACGGATACCTATACCTACAAACTTACTACGGCCGATCTGGTAGATTCTGACCCAATTACAGTAACGATTACCATTGGTACCAATCCGAAAATATCATTAGTTAAATCAATAACGAATACGGGTAGCGGTGCTGGTGGCACTTTCAAACTTGGTGATGTGATTAATTACAGCTTTAAAGTCAAAAACGAAGGGGATGTAATATTGAACACAGTCGCTTTAGCGGAAAGTCTGCCTTTTGTTACCTTAACTGGCCCTACTGGCGATACCGGTAACGATCAGCTGCTTAGTGTTAATGAAGTATGGACTTATTCAGGTGCATATACAGTTATCCAGGCTAATGTTGATGCTGGTAAGGTAACAAACCAGGCTACGGTTACGGCTAAAGATCCAATCAATACTCCTGTAAGTGATATTTCGGGATCTAATGCTTTAAATGATACACCTACTGAAACGATCATCACTCAAACCCCGGTGATCAGATTAACCAAAACCGGAACTTACGCAGATAGCAATGGCGATGGCAAGGTGAACCTTGGCGACAAGATCAGCTATACTTTCAAAGTTGAAAACACAGGTAACGTAACGGTGAGCGGCATCGTGATTACTGACCCTAAAGTAACCGTAAACGGTGGCCCGGTAACTTTACTCCCTGGCGCTGTCGACCTATCGAGCTTTACTGCTTCTTATACGGTGACCCAAGCCGATATTGATAAAGGTGCTGTTTACAACATTGCAACAGCAACGGGTAAAGATCCTAAAGGAAACAATGTTACCGATGAATCTGAGAGCGGCAACCCTTCAGGTCCGGGTACGCCACCTGTTGATCCAGCCTGCCCGGATTGTACCATTACGCCACTTCCGCAAAACCCGGTGATCAGATTGACCAAAACCGGAACGTATGCAGATACCAATGGTGATGGTAAGGTGAACCTTGGCGACAAGATCAGCTATACTTTCAAAGTTGAAAACACGGGTAACGTAACGGTGAGCGGCATCGTGATTACTGACCCTAAAGTAACCGTAACCGGTGGCCCGGTAACTTTACTTCCTGGCGCTGTCGACCTATCGAGCTTTACTGCTTCTTATACGGTAACCCAGGCCGATATTGATAAAGGTGCTGTTTACAACATTGCAACGGCAACGGGTAAAGACCCTAAAGGAAACAACGTTACAGATGAATCTGAGAGCGGCAACCCTTCAGGTCCGGGTACGCCACCTGTTGATCCAGCCTGCCCGGATTGTACCATTACGCCACTTCCGCAAAACCCGGTGATCAGATTGACCAAAACCGGAACGTATGCAGATAGCAACGGCGATGGTAAGGTGAACCTTGGCGACAAGATCAGCTATACTTTCAAAGTTGAAAACACGGGTAACGTAACGGTGAGCGGCATCGTGATTACTGACCCTAAAGTAACGGTAACCGGTGGCCCGGTAACTTTACTTCCTGGCGCTGTCGACCTATCGAGCTTTACTGCTTCTTATACGGTAACCCAGGCCGATATTGATAAAGGTGCTGTTTACAACATTGCAACGGCAACGGGTAAAGACCCTAAAGGAAATAACGTTACAGATGAATCTGAGAGCGGCAGCCCTTCAGGTCCGGGTACGCCACCTGTTGATCCTGCCTGTCCGGATTGTACGGTTACGCCACTTCCACAGACCCCGGTTATTAAATTAACCAAAACCGGAACGTATGCAGATAGCAACGGCGACGGCAAGGTGAACCTTGGCGACAAGATCAGCTATACTTTCAAAGTTGAAAACACGGGTAACGTAACGGTAAGTGATATCGTGATTACCGACCCTAAAGTAACGGTAACCGGCGGACCGGTAACCTTGCTTCCGGGCGCTGCGGACTTAAATACATTTACTGCTTCTTATACGGTAACCCAGGCCGATATTGATAAAGGTGCTGTTTACAACATTGCAACAGCAACGGGTAAAGATCCTAAAGGAAACAACGTTACAGATGAATCTGAGAGCGGCAACCCTTCAGGTCCTGGTACACCTCCTGTTGAGCCAGCCTGTCCGGATTGTACAATCACACCACTTCCGCAAACCCCAGTAATCAGATTAACCAAAACCGGAACGTATGCAGATAGCAACGGCGACGGTAAGGTAAACCTTGGCGACAAGATCAGCTATACCTTCAAAGTTGAAAATACAGGTAACGTAACGGTGAGTGGCATCGTGATTACCGACCCTAAAGTAACCGTAACCGGTGGCCCGGTAACTTTACTTCCTGGTGCAACAGACTTAAATACATTTACGGCTTCTTATATTGTAACCCAGGCCGATATTGATAAAGGCGCTGTTTACAACATTGCAACGGCAACGGGTAAAGATCCTAAAGGGAACAACGTTACCGATCAGTCTGAGAGCGGCAACCCTTCAGGTCCGGGTACGCCACCTGTTGATCCTGCCTGTCCGGATTGCACCATTACGCCACTTCCACAGACCCCGGTGATCAGATTAACCAAAACCGGAACGTATGCAGATAGCAATGGCGATGGCAAGGTAAACCTTGGCGACAAGATCAGCTATACTTTCAAAGTTGAAAATACAGGTAACGTAACGGTGAGTGATATCGTGATTACCGACCCTAAAGTAACCGTAACCGGTGGACCGGTAACTTTACTTCCTGGCGCTGCCGACTTAACTACATTTACTGCTTCTTATACGGTAACCCAGGCCGATATTGATAAAGGTGCTGTTTACAACATTGCAACAGCAACGGGTAAAGACCCTAAAGGGAACAACGTTACAGATGAATCTGAGAGCGGCAACCCTTCAGGTCCGGGTACACCACCTGTTGATCCTGCCTGTCCGGATTGTACGGTTACGCCACTTCCACAAAGCCCGGTGATTAAATTAATCAAAACCGGAACGTACGCAGATAGCAATGGTGACGGTAAGGTGAACCTTGGCGACAAGATCAGCTATACTTTCAAAGTTGAAAATACGGGTAACGTAACAGTGAGTGGCATCGTGATTACCGACCCTAAAGTAACCGTAACCGGCGGCCCGGTAACTTTACTTCCTGGCGCTGCCGACTTAAATACATTTACGGCTTCTTATATTGTAACCCAGGCCGATATTGATAAAGGTGCTGTTTACAACATTGCAACAGCAACGGGTAAAGATCCTAAAGGAAACAACGTTACAGATGAATCTGAGAGCGGCAGCCCTTCAGGTCCGGGTACACCACCTATTGATCCAGCCTGTCCGGATTGTACCATTACGCCACTTCCACAGACCCCGGTTATTAAATTAACTAAAACCGGAACTTACGCAGATACCAACGGCGATGGCAAGGTAAACCTTGGCGACAAGATCAGCTATACTTTCAAAGTTGAAAATACAGGTAACGTAACGGTGAGTGGCATCGTGATTACCGACCCTAAAGTAACGGTAACCGGCGGACCGGTAACTTTACTTCCTGGTGCAGCAGACTTAAATACATTCACTGCTTCTTATACGGTAACACAGGCCGATATTGATAAAGGTGCTGTTTACAACATTGCAACGGCAACGGGTAAAGACCCTAAAGGAAACAACGTTACCGATGAATCTAAAAGTGGTAACCCTTCAGGTCCGGGTACAACACCTGTTGATCCTGCCTGTCCGGATTGCACCATTACGCCACTTCCACAGACCCCGGTGATCAGATTGACCAAAACCGGAACGTATGCAGATACCAACGGCGATGGTAAGGTAAACCTTGGCGACAAGATCAGCTATACTTTCAAAGTTGAAAATACAGGTAACGTAACGGTGAGTGATATCGTGATTACCGACCCTAAAGTAACCGTAACCGGCGGACCGGTAACTTTACTTCCTGGCGATGCCGACCTATCGAGCTTTACTGCTTCTTATACGGTAACCCAGGCCGATATTGATAAAGGTGCTGTTTACAACATTGCAACGGCAACGGGTAAAGATCCTAAAGGAAACAACGTTACCGATGAATCTAAAAGTGGTAACCCTTCAGGTCCGGGTACAACACCTGTTGATCCTGCCTGTCCGGATTGCACCATTACGCCACTTCCACAGACCCCGGTGATCAGATTGACCAAAACCGGAACGTATGCAGATACCAACGGCGATGGTAAGGTAAACCTTGGCGACAAGATCAGCTATACTTTCAAAGTTGAAAATACAGGTAACGTAACGGTGAGTGATATCGTGATTACCGACCCTAAAGTAACCGTAACCGGCGGACCGGTAACTTTACTTCCTGGCGATGCCGACCTATCGAGCTTTACTGCTTCTTATACGGTAACCCAGGCCGATATTGATAAAGGCGCTGTTTACAACATTGCAACGGCAACGGGTAAAGATCCTAAAGGAAACAACGTTACAGATGAATCTGAGAGCGGCAACCCTTCAGGTCCGGGTACACCACCTGTTGATCCAGCCTGTCCGGATTGTACGGTTACGCCACTTCCACAGACCCCGGTTATTAAATTAACCAAAACCGGAACTTACGCAGATACGAACGGCGACGGTAAAGTAAACCTTGGCGACAAGATCAGCTATACTTTCAAAGTTGAAAACACTGGAAACGTAACGGTAAGTGACATCGTGATTACTGACCCTAAAGTAACCGTAACCGGTGGACCGGTGACTTTGCTTCCTGGTGCTGCCGATTTAACTACATTTACTGCTTCTTACACGGTAACACAGGCCGATATTGATAAAGGTGCTGTTTACAATATTGCAACCGCAACGGGTAAAGATCCTAAAGGAAACAACGTTACCGATGAATCTGAAAGTGGCAACCCTTCAGGTCCTGGTACACCTCCTGTTGATCCTGCCTGTCCGGATTGTACGGTTACGCCACTTCCACAGAGCCCGGTTATTAAATTAACTAAAACCGGAACTTACGCAGATAGCAACGGCGACGGTAAAGTAAACCTTGGCGACAAGATCAGCTATACTTTCAAAGTTGAAAACACTGGAAACGTAACGGTAAGTGACATCGTTATTACTGACCCTAAAGTAACCGTAACCGGTGGACCGGTAACTTTACTTCCTGGCGCTGTCGACCTATCGAGCTTTACTGCTTCTTATACGGTGACCCAGGCCGATATTGATAAAGGTGCTGTTTACAACATTGCAACAGCAACGGGTAAAGATCCTAAAGGAAACAACGTTACAGATGAGTCTGAGAGCGGCAACCCTTCAGGTCCTGGTACGCCACCAGTTGATCCTGCCTGTCCGGATTGCACCATTACGCCACTTCCACAGAGCCCGGTGATCAGATTGACCAAAACCGGAACGTACGTAGATACGAACGGCGATGACAAGGTAAACCTTGGCGACAAGATCAGCTATACTTTCAAAATTGAAAACACAGGTAACGTAACGGTGAGCGGCATCGTGATTACCGACCCTAAAGTAACCGTAACCGGTGGACCGGTAACTTTACTTCCAGGTGCAGCCGACTTAAGTACATTTACTGCTTCTTATATTGTAACCCAGGCCGATATTGATAAAGGCGCTGTTTACAACATTGCAACAGCAACGGGTAAAGATCCTAAAGGGAACAACGTTACCGATGAGTCTGAAAGCGGTAACCCTTCAGGTCCGGGTACGCCGCCTGTTGATCCTGCCTGTCCGGATTGTACGGTTACGCCACTTCCACAAACCCCGGTGATCAGATTGACCAAAACCGGAACGTATGCAGATACCAACGGTGATGGCAAGGTGAACCTTGGCGACAAGATCAGCTATACTTTCAAAGTTGAAAACATGGGTAACGTAACGGTGAGCGGCATCGTGATTACTGACCCTAAAGTAACCGTAACCGGTGGCCCGGTAACTTTACTTCCGGGCGCAGCAGACTTAAATACATTTACTGCTTCTTATACGGTGACCCAGGCGGATATCGATAAAGGTGCTGTTTACAACATTGCAACAGCAACGGGTAAAGATCCTAAAGGAAACAACGTTACCGATGAATCTGAAAGCGGCAACCCTTCAGGTCCGGGTATGCCACCTGTTGATCCAGCCTGTCCGGATTGTACGGTTACGCCACTTCCGCAGACCGGAGCTTTAGTGCTGGTTAAAAAGGTAACTAACGTTGGGACAGGTGTACAAGGTGCCTTCGTGTTAAACAACGACATCGAATATACCTTCACGATCACTAATACAGGCAATACAACATTGAGCAATATTGTTCTTAATGATCCTTTGATCTTTGCCGGCACAAAAGTAATCTCTGGAATACTTGCGCCAGGCGCCTCGGTAACTCATAAGGAAACTTATAAAATTACTGCTGCAGACATTGATAACGGAAAGGTAACAAACACTGCAGTGGCAACGGCCAAAGATCCCAAAGGCAACGATGTGAAAGACACATCGGGTACAGATACCGACAATGATCAGGCTACGGAAACAACTTTAGCTAAACCGCCTGTAGCGAAAGATGACACTGGTAAAACGCAGCAAAATAAACCGGTAACCATTAATCTACAAACTAATGATCTTCCCGGCAGCAAGCCTTTATTGCCTGCAAGTACAACTGTGGTTACCAAGCCTGCTCACGGTACGGTAAAGGTAAATACAGATGGTACGGTAAATTACACACCTGATAACGGATATACCGGAACAGACACATTTACCTATACCGTTATTGATGAAAACGGTCAGGTATCTAACCCTGCAACGGTAACAATTACTGTTATTCCTTCTAAACCGGTCGCAGTTGACGATCATGGGGAAACGGAATACAATAAGCCGGTATCAATCCCAGTACTTACTAACGACAGGATCGACGGATCTCCATTCGACAAATCGACGGTTGAGATTATTTCGTCTCCGGCACATGGAAAACTGGTAGTTAACTCTGACGGAACGGTAATCTATACGCCATATAGCGGCTATACCGGTAAAGACCAGTTTACTTACCGCGTAAAAGACGAGAATGGGAACTGGACCAATGTGGCTACCGCGAATATCAATGTAACAGGTTTCTTTATACCTAACGTGTTTACACCAAACGGTGATGGAAAGAACGATCTGTTCGTAATCGTAGGTATCGAAAACTACCAACAAGTAGAAATTGCAATTTTTAACAGATGGGGTAATGAAGTATATCGTAATAGCAACTACAAAAACACATGGGACGGTCAGGGCTTAAACGAAGGTACCTATTACTACATGATCACGTTGAGAAACGGTAGCGATAAGCAGGTTAAAAAAGGTTGGGTTTTAATTAAAAAATAAGTGTACGGCCGGGCAACCGGCCATATCAAAAAAGCAATGAAGATAAAAGGCATAAATAAATTAATACTGGTAGTCGCTTTGCTATGTTGCGAAGCTACTCCGGTTCTTGCACAGCAGAACATTCAGTTTACACAATATATATTCAATTCTTTGAGCGTAAACCCGGCATATGCCGGCTATAAGGAGGAATGGTTTGCCCAGATGGCGCTCAGAAGCCAATGGACGGGGATTCAGGGTGCTCCAAAGACCGGGCAGATTTCTATTGATGGGGTTCTGGATCCGTATACGAAAAGAATGGGCCTGGGCGTACAGATTACAGCTGATAAACTCGGTCCGCAATCGGCAAACTCGGCTTACGTCAATTATGCGTACCGAATCCGGTTAGATGATGAGGACACCAAAAGATTGAGCTTTGGTATTGGTGTTGGCCTCACACAATATGGTTTGGATGGAAGCATGCTTAACCCGGTAGATAATGGTGATCAATCGTTACCGATTGGTAAAATCAGTAATCTCGTTCCTGATGCCAGGTTTGGTGTGTACTACTCAAGTCCTAAATTTTACATTGGTGCGTCTGTAATGGATCTGTTTTCTAGATCCTATGACAATGCAATCTTCCGTTGGAGTGATGGTACTAATGAAAATATCAGGCGCCAGCGTCATTTTTATCTGATTACGGGTATGTTAGTCGATCTGAATGACGATACCAAACTGCGTCCGAGTATTATGGTTAAGGAAGATTTTAAAGGCCCAACAAGTTTAGATGTAGGCGCAATGGTCATCTTCGGCGGCAAAGTATGGTTGGGTGGGGCATACCGCACCGGTGTAAAAACATGGAACAAAAAATATGCTGATGGGCAGGATCTTAGTCAATTGAACTCAATTTCAGGCATCGCCCAATTTTATGTAGACAAACGTCTTCGCATCGGCTACTCTTACGATTATGCGCTAAGTAAGTTCGGAAGCATCTCCAACGGTACACACGAGATCACCCTCGGTCTCACCTTCCCGCGGAAAGATATTCGTTTACTGAGTCCAAGATTTTTTTAATATGATACTTTGTTACATCCTAAAAGCAACTGCAGGCGTAGTCTGGCTGATGTTATTATCCATACTAGTGGTGTCGGCTTTCGTTATTGGCCTGTTAGAATCAACAGAACAGATTAGGATCACTTTAACCAAAATTTAATATGAACAACCATTATAGGAAATTTAGTTTAGTCATTGTTGCCCTCTCCATTCTGCTCGGCATGGCAAATGCTCAGGAACAACCCGGGATCCGTGAAAGGGCTCAGGAACTTTTAAATCAATATAGCTATGCAAAAGCCGCTACCTTAATTCAAAAACTGGTGGACAAGGATAATCCGCGACTTAAAGACCTTGAAAATCTCGCGCTGTGTTACCGCAACATGAATGATTTTGAAGCTGCGGAAACCTGGTACTCGCGCATTATCGCCAGGCCCGAAAGTTCGCCCATTAATCAACTCTATTATGGCGAAATGCTGAAAGCAAATCTTAAATACGCAGAGGCAAAAAAAGTGTTTGCTGACTATGCGACCAAGAACGGCCTAAAGCCTCAGGTGGCCTTACAAATCGCAGGCTGCGACTCTGCCATTACCTGGATGGCCAATCCGACCGCTTACCAGATTAGAAATGAAACGGGAGTAAATACGCCACTTTCGGAGTTTTCAGCTTATCCTGTTGGAAAACTGGTGTATTTTACCGGAGAGCCGGAAAACAAGGGATTGAACAAAACTTATGGCTGGACGGGAAATAGCTTTCTTAAAATCTATGCCTCGACATCCGATATGCAGCAGCACCTCGCTAATCCTGTGGTGATAAAATCTGGCCTTAATGATGCGCCATTTCATCAGGGACCACTCGTGTCAGATAAGTCTGAAACCGTTTCCTACGTTACCCGGACTTACACGGGTAGCCGGGGTGAAGTGGGTAAAGCTGGTAAGCGAAAATACAAAACAAGTAACCTTGAACTTTATATTTACACAAAGAATAAGCAGACCGGCACTTACCAGGTAGTACCCTTTGCTTATAACAAACCTGAGGAATACTCTGTGGGGCATGCAAGTTTGAGCGCCGATGAAAAAACGCTGTATTTTGTATCTGATATGCCCGGAACATTAGGTGGAACAGATATCTGGTATAGCGAACTGCAGTCTGACGGTACCTGGGGAAAACCTATTAATGTAGGGCCATCGGTAAATACTGCTGGCAACGAAATGTTTCCTTCGGTAAGTGAAACCGGTACACTGTACTTTTCTACAGACGGATTGCCGGGAATGGGCGGTTTGGATATTTTTAGCAGCAAGGGGAATAAATCCAACTGGACAAAAGCCGTAAATTTAAGGTATCCTATTAACTCTGCTGCAGACGACTTTGCTTTCTTTACCACCGGACCAACCGCTGATGGAATTACCGGATATCTGGCGTCTAACCGTAAAGGTGGACAGGGTGCTGACGACATCTATACGTTCAACTACTCCCGTCCGAAAATCATTCTCGCGCTACGTGGAATAGCGTTTAACAAAAAAACGCAGGAACGCCTTTCTGATGTGACAGTTACCCTGTCGAAGGACGGATCAGGTATCGTAGCAAAAAAAATCAATGAACAGGATGGTACTTTCTTCTTTCAGCTTGATAAAGGAAGTGATTATAAAGTTTTTGGGTCTAAACTAAAGTTCTACGCAGACTCAGCAACGTTAACCACAAAAGGACTGACAAAATCAGACACTTTATATGCCGAATTGCGCTTAGAGCCGTTGTTTGAGCAGGGTAAAACACTGAGGCTTGCAAATATTCATTACGACTTTGATAAAGACAATATCCGGGCTGATGCGGCAAAAATATTGAATGAGTTGGTTCGCACTATGCGGGATAACCCTACCCTGGAAATTGAACTTGCTTCTCATACAGATAGTCGTGGCGTAGATCTCTATAACCTTGACCTTTCTCAACGGAGAGCAAGATCCGTAGTCAATTACCTGGTCAGCCGGGGTATCGCGAGAAGCAGGATGACTGCCAAAGGTTATGGTGAAACACGTTTGCTTAACCGCTGCTCAAATGGCGTGAACTGTTCTGCAGCAGAACATCAGCAAAATAGAAGAACAGAATTTACCATTTTAAAATATTAATCATAACGCTTTCCTACCTGCTAGCCAAGGTAGGAAAGCTTGTAAATTATGGACGATCAAGCATTAAAAGAACTGAGAGCCCGCGTGTGTTTAAAAGCCGGGCTAAGTGCTGTTACTTCCTGGGATTGCAAATTTTTGTCGGAAGAGATTTCGAAGAGCACTAAAAAAATGATCAGCGAAACTACCTTGAAAAGATTCTTCGGCCTGGTAGCTGTAAATTACAAACTATCCAGATACACGCTAAGTATATTGGAGGAATATGCGGATTAAGATTATTTTTTATCAGTAAACCGTCCTTTTTTTCATTTTGTCTTTTTCTGAGTAATGAGACCGAGGTTATTCATAGTAAAATCAAGCTACTCAACGCAGACTTAAATACACAACTGGACCTGATAGCGCTACGGTTTTAATGTATTTTATGTCGTGACTATAGCAATCTATAACCCAGTTTAGATTAGATATTATGTATTTGCCTTATATTTGATTGATGAATACTGAGGAAAAATCGCACGATCCCTTTTTTGGCGAAGATCTTATATTACAAGCATTAAGCTGCTCTACCGAACCTACCGCTATATACGCTGGTGAAAATATGACTATCCGGTTTGCTAATGCAGGGATGCTTTCGCTATGGGGCAAGGATGCTTCTGTTATCGGTAAACCGCTTATTAGTGCACTGCCTGAACTGGAAGATCAGCCATTCTTATCTCTTCTGCAAGAGGTATGGCGTTCGGCCAAATCCTATTCAGTTACCGATGCACCGGCCAGGCTTATTAAAAACGGCGTTCAGGTCACGGATTATTTCGACTACGAATATAAGGCATTGCTTGACCAGAACAATAAAACCTGGTGTATTTTGAACACGGCCCGTAATGTTACCTCAAGATTAGAACATCAGAAAAAAATTCGCGAAAAAGAAGAGAATGAACAAAGTCTGCTGGAGGAAATGGCCGCGACATTAGCGGAATTGACGACCACAAATGATGAACTCAATCATTCTTTAAAACTTCTTGCAGAAAGCCGGGAGCAGGTGAGGACAATCATCGAGCAGGCGCCGGTAGGCATCGCTATGCTACAGGGCCCGGACTTGATTATTGAGATCGCGAATCCTGTGATATTGAAGATCTGGGGGCATGAGTTATCAGCTGTACAAGGCATTTCACATAAAACTGCGCGGCCTGAACTGGAAGGCCAGCCCGTGAATCAATGGCTGAGCGAGGTCTTTGAAAGCGGGATAAGGAAAACAAACAACGAATTTTCAGTATTTTTACGCCATAATGAGGGATTAAGGGAGGCTATTGTGAACTCCATTTACCAACCTGTTTTTTCATCTGATTACCAAGTCACGGGCGTGCTGATCATTCTGGAAGAAATCACAGCTGATATACTGGAACGGCGCAGAAGTGAGAAAGACCAGCATATGCTAACGATGGCCATCGAGGCGGGAGCGCTTGCCACGTTTTACTATGAGCCCGATACCAATCTCTTCTCGGGAAACAAATTATTGAAATTATGGTTCGGTTTAGCTGATGAGGAGCAACTGGACCTCTCGATCGCTATTGCTGCTATTGTAGAAGAAGACCGGGAACGTGTTGTTGCAGCAATAAGTGATGTGCTGGAGGAAGGATCTGATGGAAATTACTTTATTGAATACCGTATCTTCCATCCTCATGACCCAAATGGGAGACTGGTGCAGGCAAGGGGAAAAGTGTTTTATGATGTTAAGGGAAAAGCGATAAGTCTGAATGGTACTTTAAGGGATATTACCGAGCAGAAGAAAGAAGAACAGCGGAAAAACGATTTTATAAGTGTAGTCAGTCATGAACTTAAAACACCGCTAACCGCCATCAATGGCTACCTTCAGTTGATGCAGCGTCAGGCTATTATGACAGAAAACACTGCTCAACAAAACATTCTGGAGAAGTCTGTTAAACAGGTCGGCAATATGAGCAACATGATTAATAGTTTCTTAAATATCTCCCGGCTTGACTCTGGAAGAATGCTGATTGAAAGGTCAGATTTCGATTTGAAAGCGTTGTTTACAGAACTGGAAGAGGAATTTCAATCCAGGATTCATACGCATGAAATCTTTGTTGATCAGCTACATTCTTTTCAATTAAACGCTGATCGGAATAAAATCGCTCAGGTCATTCAAAACCTGGTTGAAAATGCAGTTAAATACTCAGCAATGGGAAGCCAGATCACCCTTGGCTATTCAGAGGCCGAAGATAATACCGTGGAAATTGCTGTCCGTGATAAAGGGATGGGCATTGCGGCGGAAGACCGGGAACGGATATTCGAGCGGTATTACAGGGCAGAAAAAGGGCAGAAAGGAATAATCTCCGGTTTTGGGATTGGGCTGTATTTTTGTCGTGAAATTATAGAACTCCATGATGGCCGTATTAGTGTTGAAAGCAATATGGAAACAGGAAGTATTTTTAAAGTACGGCTCCCTGCCGGGCTTTAAAATTTTACCATCCGGAAGATAAAACGTAACCCGATGTAAACTACGGATATGGTCATTCATTTCCGAATTGATCAAGTATTTCGCTTTCACTTATATGCTTAACAGCCGATAAGGAGCTGTCGCTGGCAACGTCATTTGTTATTTTTCTACGAATATCAGCCGGTCCCTGGCGTACTGTTGTTTAAAGGCCTTGGTAAGGAAGGATAACCTATAAATACATAATCCGTTAATGTGTGAGTTGTTTGAATGAATGGTATCAATGAGTGTTACTTTACCGGCAACACCTTTAACGGCCAGTCCGGTTGATTTAGTGAGGTAAATGATCGTGTGCTGATCCAGACTTTTTGGTGATTGATTTAGAAAGCTGTTTTTTGCAGATATTACAAATGGCAGTTCGTTACTGCCGTAGTGTTTTAAGGCTCCGGCGATAGCATAATCGTCTGTTAAAATCACTTCCGCTTTACCCAATGTGCTTGGTTGTATGCTGGCGTTTTCTACCTTCGTAGTGAGGTATTCCCAATCAGTCATATCGGCGAAAAACTGTGGCATTTTACCATAAGTGCCATCCTCATAGCGAAGCGGTCGAGAAAAACCCGTTAGCTCTACCATCTCAGACATATAAAATTTATTATTGGTAATGGAAAATATAGGAATTACTACCGGAAGACTGAAGAGTGCAAAAACATAGAGCATACCAATGAACATCACCTTAAAAGCCGTTTTAAAGTGATTTAACATCAGCGCCCAACAATATCCACCGTTGGCAAATAGCAGGGGGAAGAGGCCTAATCCATAATAAAGCTTGCCCTTTAATACGGATAGTATTGCAATCACCATTAAAGATGCTAAGCCCAGAAAAAAGTATTCTTTGCTTTGCCGGTTAGTCATCAGGAAAATCAGTCCTGCAGACCAAACCGCTACCGCTGCTCCGTGAAAGAAAAATAGCTGCAGGAAGTAATCGCCGAGATCAATGTCGAAGTTTGTTTTCGCCACTTGGGTTGTGAATTTATAAATAGGAAAGTTTTGTTCGAATTGCCACGCAATATGTGGGGCTAAAATCAGTAGGAAAACTATTGCAGGAAGTATCAGCTTCTTCCAGTGGGGCGCAGTTGCCCTCCGCCCACAGATTAACCAGGCGACGAGTACTGTAAAGACCAATAACAGGATGCTGTATTTGTTGAGTATGCCAAATGCCAACGCTATTGCCATAAGCCATAAGAAAGATGTTTTCCGGGTTTGGAGGTAGGCGATGAGGGCGAAGGAAAGGAGGGTCCAAAAGAACTCATCGAACACGGCTGGTTGCAAAAGATACGAAGTGGCTAAAAATGCAGGCGAACAAATAATTGCTGAGCAGGCAATTGTAATGGCTAAACGTCTTCCGCCCAGAAAATAAGTGATGTAGCCAGTGATTACGACTGTCGCAGCAGAGAAAAAGCAAGGCAGGATTCGGTAACCGGTTAAAGAAGAGCCAAAAAGTAGCTTTGAAATATGCGCCACCCAGGTTACAAATGGTGATATATCGGGGAAACCCCATTGCCATTCTTTTCCGAGTTCAACGTAATAAATTTCATCAGCATGGTAACCATATCCTTTTAAGGCAATTACATGGATCAAGAATTTTAAGATTCCGAAAAATACAATGAAGAGATGTAGTCCCCGAATGCTGTGTGATGAATTTTGGTTACAGGAAATATTAACCATTAATAAAGGGAAATTGGGTGGAGTGCTGATTTCGATGCTGCGGATTCATATCTATTATAACAGCAAAGGGTTAAATTAGTTTAAAAAGGGTGTGATTCTGGCATCAAACGTTCAGATCTATTACACCAAAAAGGACTACGTCCTGTTCTTTTCTCACACCTTTTGTATAAACCGGAAACTAAAGGATCGCCGATATGGTGAGACTAACCGATTAGATATTAGTTCCAACATCGGGTACAACGATTTTTATGACGGATAATTTGTACTTATCTTTGCTTCAGAAATGAAAAGCGAGCAGATACAGGAAACCTTCGGAAATATTGATATTTATTTATTTGACCAGTTGTTAAAAGGTACTTATGATGAGTGCAAAACCGTTTTGGATGCCGGATGTGGAACCGGAAGAAACCTGCTTTACTTCCTGAAAAGTGGCGTACAGGCTTATGGAGTAGATTTAAATCCTGAAGCTATAGCTGAACTTAAAAATCTGGCAGGTGCCTTCCCTCATATTAACCCCGACGAAAATTTCAGCATAGCGGCTGTAGACCAGTTACCTTTTGAAGATGAAAGTTTCGATCTGGTTGTTAGTTCTGCCGTGCTCCACTTTGCAGAAAACCAGGAGCAGTTTGAAGCGATGTTAACCTCTATGTGGCGTGTGCTTAAACCTGGTGGATATTTCTTCTGTCGCCTGGCTTCAGAAATCGGTATTGAATCACTGGTCCGTTTTATCGGAAACGGGCGGTATATTCTTCCAGACGGATCAGAGCGATTCTTGGTTAACCAGGAAATGCTGGTTCGGCTTACCAAAAAACTTGGCGGACAGCTTCACGAGCCGATCAAGACGACTAACGTGCAGAACATGAGGGCGATGACCACCTGGTGCGTGCGAAAATAAAATCCGATTAATTCACTGAAAGTCAATAGGACTGCCGCTAATAAAAAAACGATAAATTATTAACACGAAATTACGTTTGGGGATTACGAAAAATTAGAATGAGCTGGTGCAAGAGAATGACTGATCCTCCCAGCACCAGCTTAAGCTCCTTACGGATGACCATTCCCGCCAGCGGCGCCGTATATCTGTCCGGTTGCATAGCTGGCATTACTATCTGCCAATTGCACAAAAATTGATGCAAGTTCTGCAGGCTGACCCGGGCGCCCAAGTGGGGTGACTTCGCCAAATTTTACAATGGCATCTTGCGGTTGGCCTCCACTGGTTTGCAAAGGTGTCCATACCGGGCCTGGTGCTACGCCGTTTACCCTGATCCCTTTTGGTCCCAGCTGCTTGGCAAGTGATTTCACATAAGCAACGTTTGCGGCTTTGGTTTGTGCATAGTCAAAAAGATTTTCTGATGGATCGTATGCCTGTACCGAACTCGTTGCGATGATGACCGATCCCTCTTCAAGCAGCGGAAGTGCTGCTTTCGTGATCCAGAAAGGTGCATATACGTTGGTTTTCATGGTGGTATCAAAATCTTCAGTCGTGATGTCAAGTAAAGATTCAATAGCCTGTTGGTGTCCGGCATTATTAACCAGGATGTCGATCCCGCCAATTTTTTCCGCAGCTTCCTCAACAAGTTGACGGCAGAAATCTTCTGAAGTGATGTCTCCCGCAATACCAAATCCCTTTCTTCCGGCTGCGGCGATCAAGGCTAATACTTCATCCGCATCAGATTGTTCCTGCGGAAGATAGTTGATCACCACGTCAGCGCCCTCGCGTGCATAGGCTATCGCTACCGCTCTGCCTATTCCGGAGTCACCACCAGTAATCAGCGCTTTGCGCCCGGTCAATCTTCCAGAGCCTTTGTAACTCTGCTCTCCATGATCTGGAACCGGATTCATTTTTGATGCCAGCCCGGGTACCTCCTGCGGTTGTTTTACAAAAGGTGGTCTTGGATATTTCGTTAATGGACTTTCCATTTTTTTTTCGTTTTCAGACATTTTTGTTTTGTTAATGGGTCAATGTATTTGCTGATCATGGTAAACGCATGCGTTTTTGATCATACTATCGTTTGTGCAACACTGCTTCTTTAACTTTTGTTTAATAAAAGCACAACTATCGCGAATCAAGCATTTCCCTTCAAAGCACTAAACGGAGTTGTTAAATGCCATTATTGAAAAACTGATGCTGCCCTAGGCTTAGCGCTCATCATCGTTAATCTCCATATATATTGCTGCTTAATTTCTCTGTTGGAGAATAAAAACAGAGGCTGCTGTTCAGAATAGCGGTTACAAAATGTTCCTGGCATTTCGTAAAGATGTCTGTGTAAAAAAAAATAGGCGATGATCGATACGATTTTATAAAGATAAAGTGACTTAAAGGTAAATACGTGTCCAGCTTATTAATTATCCGAATACTTCGTGGAAAATAAATTTTTAATACTTAGAACTTCTATGTATGTTTGTGATATGGTAGAGCTGAATAAGGATTTTATGGCCAGTGCGCTTGCTCCGCTGATTCTAATTATATTAAGGCGGCAGGAAAGTTATGGTTATCAGATTATCCAGGAATTGAAAGATAAGACTGGGGGAGAACTCCATGTTGCTGAAGGAACGCTCTACCCTGTGCTAAAGAAGATGGAATCAAAAAACTGGATAGAAGGGGAGTGGAAGAAATCAGATTCAGGGAGAGCACGACGGTACTATGTTTTAACGGGTAAAGGCAAACAGGAACTCGAAGAGCAATATTCGCAAATGAACTTTATTAACGACTTAATCAAAAAATTATGGAATCTTCCAATTTCAACCTCGACAACGCCATTCTCGGTTACATAGGTCTGATTAAAAACCAGGGCAGTCTTACGGGCTCTGATGCTGATGAACTAACGGGTCATCTTTATGATTCGACAGAAGTATTGGTTAAAATAGGGCTATCTGAACAAGAAGCTTTTATGGTCGCCTGCAAACGTATCGGTAATGTTGAACTGCTTACAGAAGAGTATGGTAAAGTGAATATGTCTTTGAAGCACAATAAAATATGGGCCTATCTCCTGATTGGATTTAATATGTTTTATGGAATTCCGTCGGTGGTATTTGCGCTTATCTCTATATTTTATTGGGGAATTTTCCGGTATTTTCAAACCTCCACTGTGGCAGTATTCATTATGGTTGCCTTTCATGTTTTGTTTATAGCAGGTATTTTTAGTTTGCTCAGGTTTAAGCGCCAGATATCCTGCTTTATTGAGAATAAGGTTGCGCAAAAGCCACTAAAATGGGTTGCATTATCTTTCCTCCCCACAATGTGTAGTGTACTGGGCAGATCTTTGATGTTTAAAAGAATCCCAAGCTTAGAAAGGTATACCATAAGGGTGTTCGAAAGTGGTCTCGTAGAATTCAGTTTCAATCTGGCGGCACTTAGTATACCTTTTGTTGTGCTGAGCATGATATTCAGCATTAACCGCACTGGTGGATTTAAATTGAAAAATTTGTTTGATAAGCCGTCGGCCCTGTTATTAATACTTTTCGGTTTTGTTATAGAACTTTTTGCAGCATCTACCAGGGTATTACAAGCCCCTAATATCGTTGTGCAGGCGGTACTTTTTGGTATCTTCTACTTTACAGCTTCATTTTTGCTGACTTATTACAACAGGACTTCAAGTGCTATGCGTGCAGTGTTAATTTTTACCTCCATTGGTTTTTTATTAGAACTTACTGTCGGCATTATGGCTGATATGGAGCGGGTAAATAGATTCTATACTCCTTTTTTTGTTACAGCTTTGGTAGCTAGTGTAGGTGTTGGACATGTTTTAGGATTATGGATTTTTAATAAGCGTAAACCTACTGAGTGCTAAGCAAATTTTATGTAAAATCTACTCGGTTATGAATTAAGTATTTATCAACACAGTTGGTATTTCACTAATCATATTTAGCGTATAAAATTGATAGGACACAAAAGAATTCTCCATGCTGGGTTTGAATTTGTTTCCGTTCACTGGAGTTGGAATTACATAAGCTCTTGAGTTGAGTATATTGCTGCTTTTACCATCTGATTTGCAAAGAAACCTTGCCATCAAAAATATAGATCTTCGAGTCCTAATTTTTTAATTCTCATGCTGATGGCTGTTCTCGATCGGCCAAAATGCAGGGAGAGATCGCTTGGGCTGTAACCGTCAGCATACATAATGGTGAGTTCATTGTCCAGTTCCACTGTCCAGGATTGATTTGCTGCGTGCTTGTTTTGCTCAGGGTTGATCGGTTTGCTATCCGTACGCTTTTTCTGATGGCCCCTTTGTAGATTGGTAGTCTTTTGCGGCTGCTTAGGGGCGGCGATGAGGTATATCTTGGGCGAAACCGGAAAGTGCTTCGGGACCAGGGACTCGGGGATATAAATACCGTTTTTAGCTCTTGTAATGGCGACGTATAACAGGTTGATTTCTTCGTTCATCCGGTTAAATTGAGCGGGCTGGGCATTTTTGTCTTCCCTAAACCGTCGGATTTTTTCCTCTGTTACGAAATCGTCTGCTAAGAGCACTGCGTCATATTCCATTCCCTTGCAGCGGTGAACGGTGGAAAAAACAATTTCTGCCTTTGCTTTTTCGTCCTGCTGCACATGTTTTTCTTTGATGGCTTTGATCATGCCGGGAATGCTGTTGCCGTACAGACGCACCAGTTCGCTCATCATCGATAAGCCGGTGTCTGCGGTCTGTTCAATATATGCTTCCAAATCCTCCAAATCCCTCATCGATCTGATGATCGGATCCCTGATCTGATCATGATTGGCGTTATATAGGCTCAAAATATCATACAGCGAAGCGCCCTCATCTGCATAGGTGTAAGAGTTGATGTTTCCCTCGAAATAAATATGTTTAATGTTTTTTCGCTCGGTTACATATTCAATGGCTTTAACGAGCAGCCCAAGGTTCGTCCTCGCGATCACTGCATTGGTTTTGATCTTTGCATCCCTGCCTTTGCCCAGGATAGTCATGGGAGGATGAGGCGCTAACAGGTTTTTAAGCCTTAGTGTTTCCATGGCCAGGTTGGCGATGTCCTGTCCAAAGCGGAAACTCGTAGATAGGTGGTAGGTTTTGAAGTTTGCTTTTTCCAGGGAATTTACGGCGTAACGCCAGCCATAAATCTGTTGATGGGTATCGCCTACAATGACTTTGGTCGCTTTTTGCTTTAAAAAGATGTCGAGCATGGCGGGAGAGGCATCCTGCGCTTCGTCAAAAAGGATGTAATCAAAGCCCAGCTGTGGTTGCTGTAACTGGTATTTCTTTAAATAAAAATCATGGGTGATCTCGATTTCTCCCTTATCCATTTTTCCCAGCAAAACCCTGGTCTGATTAATGATGTAATCATAAGCTTTGCCAACAAAAGTTTTAGCCTCGTCATCTTCTAAAAGATTGAGATAGTCTAAATTTTGAACCTTTGACTGATCACTGTTACAGAAATATGAACTGAGTTTAATAATGTGGTTGGCAATAAGAAGTTGGCTGTGTTTTTCACCTGTGCCCTGTAGTTTGAGAATGCTAACTACTTCATCTGTTGTATAGTCTCGGTTTTTGACCTGGTATTTGCTCCGCATAACCACATGGCGAAACGCAAGGGAATGGGCGGTTTCTACAGTCACGTTTTGTAGTCCTTTGTTTCTGAATTTATCTGCGGCCTCGGTTTTTACCGCTTTGTTAAAAGCCAGGTACAAAATCCGGCTGCCCGGTGGTCTGGTTGCGGCGTAGGCAATGATGGTAGTTGTTTTGCCTGAACCTGCTACAGCATTAATTTTGATGTTACCGGTAGAGTTTATAATATCTTTTTGCTGCTTGGTCAATTCCATCTCTCAAAGGATAATTCTACTTCACGCTGTTTGTAGTGCAAGGATACGCATTTTTAGGAAAATTATCATTCCTTGTACATTTGGTAACCTAAACTAGGTTGCTGCCTGTAAGAGTTTGCGGCCCAAAAAGACAAAAAGTCGGTGGTACAGGTTAGAGGTTCCTTCTTAAAGTTACTTTATCCGCGGTCTGTCGTCTGCTTTTACCCATTCGTCGCGTTTGCAACTGGTGCATTCAGTTTTTTGTTCTTTACTGATGTGGTGAACTTTTCCGCAGAAGCTACAGGCATAAAGCCCGTCGTGATCCACCATCTTGGATGCCCGGGCAAATTCTTTGGGCATGATTGGCAGGCCTGGCTGTACCTCTTCATCTGAAAAAAAGAAAATACTTACACAGCCTGATGTTTCCAGTATGGCCGTTTCAACCTGGCCAAGATGGGAGACACCCTGTTGCCGTAGTTCGGAAAAGAACTCGTCCTGGGCAAGGGCCTCTTTCCGGAATTCATTTACCGAGAACATGCCCTTCTCAATAATATAGGTAGCTTTGCCTTCAACCAGGTCATCAAATCGCTTGCTTTTAGCCATTAGATAGGTGGTAAGCCGGTAGGCACCCACAATGATTGCGAAAATGGCTAACGGTACCATAAGCCCGATTTCCTTATAGAACATCGGATCACCCGCTGCGGAGCCCAGGCTGATAATAACTACCATTTCAAATACCGATAGCTGTCCTACACCCCGCTTGCCCAGAAGCCTTAGCCCGATCAGTATGATAAAGTACATCAGTATGGTGCGTATGGCGATCTCGATAAGAAATCCCCACTTTTCTTCACCTACCATAATCTTGGTCCAGTCGATGTCCTGCATATTGAAATTGATGTTTGGTATGAATCGGTTTAAATAAACTCCAGGTCTAATGTAGCTATTTTCAATGGTTGATCTGCCTGGAAATTTTCCTCAACAATATATAGATATCAAAGGGTTTGATCACCTGTTTTTCTCCGGATATATGTTGTGTCTTTGCGATCAGGTTAATAGTGAAATACCTGTATTATGCCTGTTCCTCTGTAGAACTTTCAGTGCTACCTTCTTCATACTTTTTTTCGCCATTTTCATCCTCGTGTACAATGAGCGAATGTGGTGCGGCAGATGACGGATTGCTTCCGGTTCCCGAGATCTCAGGGATGCTAAGGATATCGTTGTTGTTATCTGTAGCAGGTTGTATTGCTTCGGTGTTCCCTAATGCGGCTTGGGCAAGTTGTTCCTGGTTGGTTAGGCTTTCTTCTTGCTGCTCTTTTTTGTTTTTGTGGTCTTCCATAATCGCTGTTTTTTTATCTCAACACCGAAGATACCTCAATAGTTTGCTATAAATGGGAATTCTGATAATTGCCATACATACTTACAGAAAAACCCGGGCCAGACAAATCCTAAATGAATCATGGCACCCAAGGCGATAGCGCTTGATTTCAAACTATTAAAACCGTTTAGCTACTATATAATTTAACGATTAGATAGTTTTTTTGATCTGGCCAATAGGATATGGCTGAGGATAAAATAATTATGGTATTGAGCTGGATGAGTAAAGGCTCAATACCTTTTGCGTTTTGCTTGTTAATCTATTTCCTGTTTAAGATAGATCTCATTAAGAGGGTATATACTGTTGCAACGGCAAGCGTACACAGTAATATTCCAATATCACCTAATAAATTGCCACAATCGGTAAAAAAAGTACCCAGATCGTAATAGCGATCATCACTACTTAGTATCCAATTTGCAATGATCATCGCCAGATATTGAAGAACGACAGTCGATAAAAAAGTGATTAATAATTTGATAAAACCCTCTTTCTTTTCGGTTACCGGAACCAATATCAATGTCCATATAACGAACATGAAAAAAGCGATTGGGCTAATTGTGATAAAGAATAGCCCTGCGTAACCTGAGTTTTGTGGCAAGTATATAAAAGAAGATACCAGAGCCGCTAACGTGGTTAGGAGCGATAGAAACATCACATTCCATGGTTTCAATTTCATTTAACGGTCTTTATGTTTGTATTAGTTAACACTTTATCGGCATTTGTGTTTTGATGTACGGGCTAAATAAGAATTATATTTACTCCGGAATTTCCTCACCGTAAAATCCATTATTGCTGAATAAGCTAATGGTCAGTTCTGTAAGGGGGGTATTTGCAATCAACGCGGAAAATTCTGTCACAATCTTCCGGATCGGAGTTGCATCTCTTTCAGGTGCTGATCCAGGTGTAGTTCGAGTATCTTCCTTTCAGATACATACTAAATGGTATTTAATTAAGTAATGGAAATATCATATTTATTGTGTTTTAGCACAATAGCAGGAGTTCGTAATTATCATCTTAATATTCTGGTGAATTGGCCTCTGGTACATTTAATGACCATCCAAGCTCATCTTTAAGTAAATTCGTATTTTTAAGAATGACATTAATTTGATAGATATAAAACATTTCAATTAGTATGTTTGCAGTGTTATGATGTCAAAAGCAGCCGGTACAAAGTTTCTTATTTTAAACAATTCACTCGAACTGATCTACAAAAAGGGATATCAGTCAACCAGCATTGATGATATTATCGCAACCACCAACCTCACCAAGGGGGCATTTTTTTACCATTTCAAATCAAAGGAGGAAATGGGACTTGCCATCATCAATGAGATTTTTTATCCGAAAGTACAGGAGGAAATCGTTCAGCGACTGGCCAAAATTGCTAACATTACCGATCAGATTTATCGTGCTTTTCATTTCGTGCTTCTAGAAAGCCCGTTATTAATTGCATACGGGTGTCCGGTAGTTAATCTGATTGAAGAAATGTCGCCGGTCAATAATTCCTTTAAAAAGGCGTTAAGCCGACTCATTAAAAAGATGCATGGAGCGGTGGAACAGACATTATTAACTGCACAAGCAGAACATCAGATCCGAAAAGACGTTGATTGTAAACGCGTTGCAACATTCCTGCTCACCGGCTATTCTGGTGTAAGGAATATGGGCAAAGTGCTCGGAAAAGAGTCTTATACCCATTTTCTGAGAGAACTAAAAATCTATCTCGACAACCTTAAGTAAAAAAATTTAACCAAAAACATACCAGTTAGTACTTTTTATATGTATGATATTCTGCTTCCCATTCATTCTCTTTTCAGGTGGCTTGTTCTTTTAAGCCTGCTTTATTCGATCTATTTGTCAGCACGTGGTTATTGCCAGGGCTGGCAGTTTAGCGTAGACCATGACCGCATTCGTCACTGGACGGCAACTATCGCTCATATCCAGTTGGTTCTTGGTATATTGCTCTACACCAAAAGCATAACAGTTAAGGCTTATTTTTCCGGATTAGTGGATAGTGCGGCCCGCATGGAATCGCTTTTCTTTGGTATCATCCATATTTCTTCCATGCTTATTGCCATTGTTTTGATCACTATAGGCTCAGCCAAAGCAAAGCGAAAAAAAGAAAGCAATGAAAAATTTAAAACCATGCTGATCTGGTTTTCGATAGCACTACTGATCATTATACTTGCGATTCCCTGGCCGTTTTCGCCACTTGCTAACCGCCCTTTGATTAGAAATTATTAATACAAAAATTATGACACACTTTTTTAACACACCGATTGGCAGATTGCGCCTGGTTGGATTTCTGGAAGGCATATCTCTTCTGCTGCTTATTTTTGTCGCCGTACCGCGAAAATATTACTTTAATGATCCTGCGCTGGTCAAAAACCTGGGGCCAATACACGGCGCTCTTTTTCTGCTGTTTATTTTTATGACGATTAGCATAGGTGTAGCCGAAAAATGGAAATTTAAAGATACGACCTGGAAGTTGCTGCTAGCCTGCATAATCCCATTCGGAACCTTTTATATCGATCGGCACATCCTTAAACAAGCGGAATATGCCGCTCAGACCGGAGAAATTGCTAAAAGTAATGAAGAGTAAGTTAATGCTGTTGCTTTTCTTTGGGGGCGTTATCATCTATATATTGCTGATGCACGACAGTGGAAACAAAAAAATCAGTAACGCCATAACATTTAAAGAAAAACTATCGGTTTATGGCCTTTTTTCTGGTCCAATGGAAAGACTGGAACCTGCTCCAGACGTAGAAATCCTTGAATTAGGATCAACGCTTTTTACCGATTATGCTGAGAAACAAAGGCTGGTAAAATTGCCAAAAGGCAAAATAATGCGAGCGACAGGCAATGGGCTCCCCAGATTTCCTGATGGTACCATCATCGCAAAAACATTTTATTATCCATTTGCAGGGAAAAAACATCGCCAGCTGATCGAAACCCGCCTGCTGATCTTTCAGGATGGTTTGTGGAATGCAGCAACTTATCAATGGGACGCGGCGCAGAAAGAAGCAATACTTCAGGAAAACGGTGCCACTGTTCCTGTGCGTTTCGCAGATAAGGAAGGGAAAATCAGAAGGGTTAATTATAAAATTCCTGCCCAACAGGATTGTAGCAGCTGCCACCGCTCTGGTAACGAACTGGTGCCTATTGGCCCAACGATCAGGAACCTGAACATCGAGGTAATCAGTAACGCGAAAAGCCAAAATCAACTGCTTTACCTGCGCGAAAAAGGTTTGCTTAATTATAAACAAACGGATCATTTTGATACTACCCCTGATTATCATAACATATTATTGCCGGTAGAAAAAAGAGCAAGGGCGTACCTGGCGATGAACTGCGCCCATTGTCATCAGCCTACTGGCATGGCTGGACGCAAGTCTTTAAACCTGGACTTCGCAACAGCTTATCTTAATACGGGCATCCGGTACAATAAACAGCATATTTTAGAAAGGACTGCCATTATGGGAGCGTATCATATGCCAAAACTCGGCACTACGGTTATTGATACTGCTGGCGTTGCACTGATCAAGCGATATATTTTAAGTCTGAAATAAAATTAGCATTTCAATTAAACATTCTGCCTCTATACTATTATGCTAAAACACTTCGCTATCTTTAATGAATAGTTACCCAAAGTTCCTTTTAGAGGAGTCAATCACTCCACAAACTTTATGCTGATCAACAACCCAAAGCAAAGTATTTTAATAAGATTAGCCATCCACATGATCGACTTTTTAAATGCCTGTTGTTTGCAGATCAGCCACTGAAATTGGTGATTTACAATTGCCATATGATTTATCGTTTATAACCATTCTGAAAATCATATATTTGTTGTTAGATTAAGTATATCCTTGCGCAACATCATTTCTCTTTTTAACCGTTACTATCGTACCGCATTTAGTATTATCTGCCTGATGCTGGTTTTTATTTACAGCAAAAGGTATGGTTACATACTTTTCCATACTTTGGTTGAGCTCTTTTCCATTGTAATCGCTTTCGCGGTTTTTATTGTGGCCTGGAACTCCAGGAAAATGCAGGATAACAAATACCTGCATGTGGTTGGTATTTCCTATCTGTTCATTGGCGCGCTGGATTTGTTACATACTTTGAGCTATAATGGAATGAATATCATTCCGTTACCCGGATATCCTGCCAACCAGTTCTGGGTGGCGACCCGTGGCATGGAGGCATTGATTTTTCTAGGCGGTTTTTTAATGATTGGTCGCAAACAAAAAATTAATACCGAACTGCTTTTTCTTTTATATTTTGTAGTGTTTTCACTTATTGCTGCAAGTATTTTGGTATGGAAAGTATTCCCGGTTTGTTTTGTACCCGGAGTTGGGCAAACCCTTTTTAAGGTTGTATCTGAGTACATCATCATTTTATTGTTGTTGGTAAGCTTATGCTTGCTTTACAGGAGAAGGGCTAATTTCGATCGGAAGACTTACCAGCTTCTTTCTGGTTCTATTATAGTTGCTATCCTAAGTGAATGTTGCTTTGCTACTTATACATCAAACTATGGCCAGTTAAATGAATGGGGACATTATGGGAAACTGATTTCTTTCTTTCTTATTTATAAGGCCAATGTTAAAATGGCTTTTGAGAAACCCATGACAAGTATTTTTCGTGAGCTTAAGGCTAGCGAGACAGAGTATAAGACTTTGGCTGAAAATCTTCCAGATCTGATCATGCGTTTTGATGAAAACCTGGATTGTATCTATATCAATCAGGATATCAGTAAACTTCCGCATTTCGCTGATTCTGATGTTCAGGCATTGAGCAAGCGAATCTGGAATGAATTGAAACAGGCACTCCTGATCAGAAAAAATATAGCAGGAGAATTGGAAGTGGGCATGCAGGGTAGCCGCCATTATTATTCATTTCAGATCATTCCGGAAATCTTCGATAATGCTTCTGAGGTGAGGCTTTTGGTTATTTTTAGGGATATCACTATCATTAGGAAAGAAAAACTTCATTTATCAGGGCTTCTGGATACCCTTCCACAGCAAGTATGGACAGCCAGGGCTGATGGTACGATTGATTATATTAACGGCGTAATCATTCGTGATTTTGCACTCGATCCTGATTCCCCGTTTGGTATTGGCTGGCAACACTACGTTCATCCTGATGACCTACAGGAATGTACGAGGGTATGGATGCTTTCGCTCAGCAACGGTTCGGAATATCAGGTTCAGTTTAGATTGAAAATGGCAGACGGTCAGTATCTCTGGCATTTAGGACGGGCAGTGCCTATTCTCGAAAATGGGAAGGTTATATTGTGGATTGGTTCGAATACCAATATAGACCTGCAAAAGAAAGGGCAGGAGCAGCGGGATGAATTTATTTCTATCGCATCACACGAATTAAAAACACCGTTAACCAGTATTAAGGCATTTAACCAACTGCTTGCCAGAACCCATGATCTGGAGAGAGCAAAATCTTACCTGCAAAAAGTAGATATCGCTACGACTAAACTCGAAAGCCTGATTAACGATTTGCTGGACGTGAGCAAAATCAATGCTGGTAAACTCCAGTTTAATAAATCCATTTTTAACCTTAACGAGCTGTTGAAGGAGTGTTGCGAAAACCTTCAGCTAAGCGTTACTACCCATCGCATCATCTTCAATGAAAACGAACATATAAATATATATGCTGACCGTTTCAGAATGGAGCAGGTAATTGATAATTTACTCAGTAACGCGGTTAAATACTCTCCCAATGCAGATTTGGTGAATGTTACGTTCAAAGTTGAACAAGAATCGATCATTATCGCTGTCGAAGATCATGGTATAGGGATCGATAGCCGGGAGCTTGAAAAACTTTTCGACCGTTATTACCGATCGGATAACGCTGCGGAGCGCTTTGGTGGACTTGGCCTGGGGCTTTTTATTTCCTCCGAAATCATTAAAGCTCACCAGGGTACATTCTGGATTGAAAGTGAGCTCGGGGTAGGGACTATCGTTTACATCCGCATTCCATTAAACGAAACAGTGGTTATAAAGAATTCAATGGCTAAAGGGTTGAATTACAGCAATGAATACCTTACTATTAGTTGTAATGATCAGCAAGAATGGATGGAAGTAAACTGGACCGGGCATCAGCATTTTAAAAGTGTGCAAAACGGGGGGCTTCATATGATAGAACTGCTGAAATCATCCGGACTTAAAAAGGTACTTAATGATAATAGAGAAGTGCTTGGTAATTGGTCCGAAGCATCAGACTGGGCAGGGAAGGTTTGGTTTCCGATGATGATCGAAGCCGGCCTTCAGGATTTTGCCTGGATTTTTTCGCCAAGTATTTTTGCACAACTTGCCGCTCAGAAAAGTTTTGATGTATCGGACGGTAAAGCCAACGTTCGCTTTTTTTACGACATAGAAGAGGCCAAACGTTGGTTAAAGGAAACCAACAAAGGTTAAGCCTTCGCGATCTTTAATAAGGTCTGAATAGGAGATAAATCCGGTAGTAGGATTTATCTCCAAAATATAAATTTATTTACATCCTATCTCTTATTTTACGCACTCGAAGATAGTCAATTAGTGACTTTGGATGATCGGTCTGTAATCCCTGAATGCCAAATTTTATTGCTGTCATCCAATCATCGGGTGTCTCGTTTGCTTTTTGTACATCCATAAAGATACTGATGCCCATGGTTTTTAGAACTGGTCGTAATGTTTCATTGAGCACATTGTTAATCGCCTCCAAAGGGACTTTAGCCATTGCCTCCTTTAAGGCTTCTTCGGTTGTAATGGTATGATCTAAATGCGACATTATGGGCATTTCAGGTGCTGTTTTCCGCCAGGAAAAGTAATCGCTGTGGTCGCCGACATAAACCAATACCTGATGCGCCATTCCCGCTTTTTTAATCGCTTGATATGCTTCTTTTACTTCGGCTGCTTTAAAATTCAAAATAGATATTTATTTTTCCTTTGCAAGCCCTTAATGCCTCCTCAAAACTGGCAATCTGGTGTAAACTCCCGTCTTTTCCTTTAAGGATAAGTTGTCTTGCTGCTTCAAAATCGAGGTCTTTTATCAGTCCTTTTCCATTACTTAATCCGTCTACACGGTCGTTATGCAAAAGTACCAGGTGCCCGTCTTTTGTGGTACGCAGATCAAGCTCCACATAATCTGCACCCAAATCAATAGCCTCCGTAATGGAAGCTATTGTATTTTCGGGTTTAATTAAATGACTGCCACGATGGGCAATCACGATAAAAGCATTTTTTGATTTCGGCAGAGGCTTCATCACCTGTTGTGAGAATGCAGGTGTACAGAGGCTGATGAATAAGATGCCCAGTGAAACCTGTTTTATATTTATGCTCATGGCTAAGGATTTTCTGCAGCGTTCCTCTCTGTGAATGCTGCTGCACTGTTTCTGTCGGTTTTTTTTAAGGAGAAAGCATCGAAAAGTTCGCCAGAGGTTTTATAGGCCTCAAATTTAAGGTTTGCCCCATCAATATGAATAACCTGGAAAAGCTGGGTGTTTTCTATCGATACATCCATCCATTTTGCTCCATCTACTTTGTACATTTTAGGGCCTGCAACCGAAACCAAATAAACCGGACCGCTTATTTCCCTTCCTGATAATCCTCTTGGCAGGTTTTGTCCACGGCTGTACGTGTGGTCATGGCCCTGCAGTACAAGATCAATATGGTATTTATCAAATAAGGGTTTAAACCGATCTCTGAATTCCTTATTATCCCTGCTCTTTGCTGTCGAAAAAATGGGATGGTGAAAGGTAATTACCGTCCATAGCTTGGTATTTTCCTTTAATACTTTTTCGAGCCACTCATATTCAGCTTTGGCTGATGCTTCGTCCAATATGATCATTTGCGAATCCAGGGAAATGATCCGCATATCCTGATAATCGATATAATAAACGGATTCTTCCAGACCTTTTGGTCCGTTGCCGGCAAAAGTGTACTGTACGCCCCAATGAGGATCGAGTATCAATTTTCTTTTATCATCGCGTACATATTCATGGTTTCCGGGGGAGGGGATACTGGGAATCATACCATTGATGAAACCACCGCCATAATGCCATTCGCCCCATTCCTGGTCGTTATTGGAACGGTTGATCAGGTCGCCGGCATGGATGATAAATCTGGCATCGGGCTGATGCGAAAATGCCTTACGGATAACACGCGACCACTTAGAGCGGATGTCGTTCTGTGCGTCGCCAAGGTAAATAAAAGAAAATGGCTTATTTTTAACTGATGCAGTGGTAAACTGGAACCACTCACTCCAATGTTCGCCAGAGCCAACCCGGTAGGCATAAACCGTTGCAGGTTTAAGGTTGGTAAAAGTAACGTGGTGGTAGCTTGCAATTTCGTAATTATTTCCGCTTCCAAGTAAAGTAGAAATAGCATCGTAACTCGTAATCGATTGTTCAAGCGCCGGATTAGAATCTTCGGCTTTGACCTGGGCTTTTGAGGCCTTAATAGTGGTATCGGTACGCCAGTTAACAGTTTGGCTGGTGGCAGGATCTCCGGCCCAGGTTAAAATTACACGATCGGGAAAATGCCCAGGTTTAAAATCCTGGGCATATGTTTTAACGCCAATGGCTAAAACAGAGAGTGTAAATAAAAAAGAGAAAGCTTTCATATATAATTTCATATTATTTTATTGAATAGTAAAGGAATTCATTTATTTCAGGTACCACATTAAGGTATACTGATTGTCGGCACCAAAAACGGAAACGGCTTTTTGATAGTTAACACGGTTTTTTGCACTTTCCGAATCAGGGTAGGTATAACGTTTTGGAATGCTTCTCCCTGCTGCTAACGGACCGGTAACAAAAGCAGGGTAGCCGGTACGGCGCTGATCAAACCATCCTTCAGCACCTTTAAACAGCATAGCGAGCCATTTCTGGGTAATCAATTGTTCAAGTGTACCATCGTATTTTACCAAAGGTTGATCATAATAGGCCTGTGTAGCACTTACAGCGTAGCTGCTCATCGATTCTTTGATGCCTTTATAGTACAGCGATTCTGCAGTTTCGCCGCTTACGGTTAGTTTTCCTTTTTGTATAGCCTCTGCCAAAATAAAGCATTGCTCCGTATAAGTGATTAAACTGGCTTTTAATAATGTGTTGGAAGCGCCTCCGTTTTTTCTGAAAAATGTAGAAGAGAAAACCGAAACATGATCTTCGCCACCGTTATAGGCAGCTGGTGCATCGATGGCATTAGGCACTCCTACGTATCGGTTCAGATCAACAGTTGATCCGGTGGTACTTTTTACCGGTTCTACCCACACAGTCAACCTTGGATCATTCCTTTGTATCAATCTGTCTACCAGTTCTTTGCTTGCTTTTGTTTTTAGGTAATCAAAATCGATCATTGCCAAAGGGCCGCCCGGCCAGCTATAGGCCGCAATATTGCCCAAATAGGCTGCTTCTGCATTGTCTGCACTGCTTTCAAAGACAGGATAAGCTGTTTTATCGTTCAAGATTTCCTGCATTTCGGTAAAGGCAGGCGCATAATTTTTTGAGATCCGCAATAACATCCGGAGACGTAGCGAATTGGCAAATTTGCGCCAGGCAAGAGCCTTGCCTTTAAACATTACATCGCCTTTGGCATTTATTTCCTGAGTGTTGCCTTTTAGCATATCGTTGGCTTCTCTTAATTCCCTCAATAAATCGGGGTAAATGGCCTGCTGCTGATCGTATTCGGGATAAATAATATTAGCCTCTTTAGATTTTAAGGCCTGAGAATAGGGGATATCGCCATATAAATCGGTAAGGTAGCCAAAGTTAAAAGCCTTCATGATTTTGCCGATGGCAACGTACTGGTTTTCTGAACGTTTTTGTGCAGTTTCAATAAAGGTTTTGTTTACGGCTAAGCGGGCATAAATATCATCCCAATCAACCGGGCCCCAATCCAACAGGTCGTAGCCGGTATTTCGAACAAGGGTGAGGTAGCGCGCTGCAGAGGCGGGCCTTCGGTTTACCGCATTTTCCTGGTAGGCATAAGCGGTAGAAACCAATACGTCAGACATTAAAAATTCGGTATTGGTGGTTTCAGGAGCATTGGGGTTGGTATTTATCTTTTCAAAATCTTTGGTACAGCTTGTAATCAAAGCCAGTATAGCGAAAAGTAGCGTTGTATATTTGAATTTCATTTCTGTACAGGTTAAAAGTTACAACTTAATTTAAAACCGAATGAGCGTGTTCCCGGAAGTGTCCAGTGACCTACGCCTAGTTTAAAGCCTTCGGTAACACTCATAGTCGTTTCAGGATCATAACCCAGTCCGTTGCCGGTCCAGGTATAGAGGTTCCTCCCAATAAGCGATAGTGACAGGTTGCTGATGGGCAGTTTGCGAGTCAGCTTTTTACTGAATATATAGGTTAATGAAGCTTCCCTGATTTTCAGAAAGGAGGCCGAATAGGTTAACCTTTCATAGTATTTGTTGTAGGTGTTGTTATAAAAATCAGAAGCGGCAATAATTACCGTGTTTTGGGTTAGGTTGCCGTTCGCATCTGCAATGTAGCCCGGAATAATCATTCCGTCGTTCCGTTTTTTGCCCTGCGAATCCGTCCAAGGTAAACCGCCGGTTTCTGCATCTCTGCCCACCAATGTGTTATCGGTTAAGCCTGCGTTGATCAGTGATTTTACTACGTACGAGTAAAAATTGCCGCCCTTACGCCAGTCTAAAAGTACATTTAGGGTAAAGTTTTTGTAACTGAAAGTATTGTTGAAGCCCATGGTAAAATCGGGGTTATAGTTTCCGATTTTAAGGTATTCGCTATTGTTACGGATGTAGTGCCCGGTTTTGTCTAGTAACGCTGCTCCCGCGTTTGGTCCGCTTGTTACTTTGGTGTAACTCGGGGTGTAGAAGTCGCCGATTTTGGTACCTTCCTTAATCAGGTAACGGATATTGTCCCCATCTGCACTGCCCATTGAGTATTCTTTTAAACCTTCTGATAATGCTATAACCTTATTCTCGTTTGTGGTAAAGTTTATATTGGTTTCCCATTTAAAGCTGCCATCAAATGGAACAGCGTTTAATCCGATTTCCCATCCGCTGTTCTGGATATTTCCGGCATTGATCAACCGGTTTGATGACCCCGATGCAATGGTGGTAGGAATATTAATGATTTGATTACGCTTATTGGTTTTGTACCAGGTAACATCGATACCTACTCTGCTTTTGAAAAAGCGCAGGTCTCCGCCAAACTCATAAGACGTGGCAATTTCAGGCTTCAGGAAGTTGTTTTTGAGGTTAAATTCAATCGTAGCTCTTTTTACATCTCCCCAATCCTGGTTAAAGGGAATGGTATTGTACAATTGGTAAGGATCGGTATCACTACCCACCTGTGCCCAGTTTGCCCTCAGTTTAACGAAAGAAAGTACATCTGACTTGATCTTGAACACATCCGTTACAATAGTGCTTAATGATGCGGAAGGATAAAAGTACGAATTGTTGCCAGCCGGAAGTGTGCTCGACCAATCGTTTCTGCCTGTTACATCAAGAAAAACCATATCCTTAAACGATAACTGGCCAAGACCATAGATGCTATTGATGCGTTTGCGGGAATTATATTGCGAATTTACGATGGTACCTGCCTGCGCATTCGCAATGTTGTATACACCTGGAATACTCAGGCTCTCGGTTTTCTGCGCGGTAAACCGGTTGGTTTGATCCATTTGGTTTCCTCCGGCAGAAAGACTCAAAGACCAATCCTGATTGAATAGTTTTTTATAGCTCAGTAAAAAATCTGTGTTCTGTTCCTTAAAGAAAGAATTATCTACACCATATCCGCCAAATTTAAAACGTTTTGAACTGAAAGGGCGTTTGGTCTCGTGTTCTTCATTGAACATGTCAAGCCCGGTACGTACCATTAAACTTAAGTTTTTGGAAATGTCGTAAACCGCCTGTATATTCCCAGTTAAGCGGTTCCTGTCGTAGCCATTAGTATGTTGGTAGGCTACGAAATAGGGGTTGTCAGAATCATCTGCTGAAAACTGCTCTATATTTTCCCTTCCCGGTTTCCAGTAGTTTTTCAGGTCGTTGATGTTCATATTTGGTGGGAGTGAATACAGCATCTGTGTTACACTTTCCCGGTAAGCCGATGGCCGGTTATCGCTTTTATTGTTTACATAACCAATATTGGTGCTGATTTTCAATTTGGGGTGCAACACATAGGTGGCCGAAAGATTAAGCGTATTCCTTTTGAGGTCGGTATTGGGTACAATCCCTTTATTGCTCAGGTTGGTGTATGATAAACGGTAATTGCCATCGGCATTTTTGCCATTAATGGAAATATTGTTGGTGTAGGTAGAGCCGGTTTCATAAAAGTCCTGCGGATTGTTAGGATGCGATACCCAATCGGTAGCAATTGGTTTTCCGCTGGCATCCAGCGGACTGTTCCATTGCAGGTGTTTGGTACCCACATCAAGCCGAGGCCCCCAGGCAGATGTGGTGGAAGATGCCGGATCGTCGGTATATTCGCCTCCTCCAAAAGTGTGCTGAAAATGAGGGAACATCCATGCCTGATCGTACATGGCGTTTGAATTAAAGTTTATTCCTAAACCCTTTTTGTTTGTTGAGCCACTTTTTGTGGTAATCAAGACCACACCACTTCCGGCCCTGCTTCCGTATAATGCGGCAGCACTTGCACCTTTTAATATGGTGATACTTTCTACATCATCCGGACTGATATCCGCAATCGGGCTACCGTAATCAACCGATGAACGGCCAACCTCTGATGTTGCACGGAGTGAATGCGCTACCGGAACGCCATCTACCACAAATAAAGGCTGGTTGTCGGTCGCGATTGATGATTGCCCCCTAATGGTGATAAATGAACTTGATCCGGGATCAGCACCCGTGCTGACCACATTTACACCAGCGACCTTTCCGGCCAGTGAGTTGATCACATTTACTTCTTTTACCGTGTTAACATCACTTCCTTTTACGGTAGCGATTGAATAACCAAGGGCCTTTTCGGCGCGTTTAATACCAAGTGCGGTAACCACTACATCAGAGAGTGCTGTTTCATCAGGAGAGAGGTTGATGTTTAGTTCAGTTTCGCCCTTTAGTGCAATTTCCCTGCTCTGATAACCGATCATTTTAAAGATCAGTAAGGCCTTACTGTTTGATGCATTCAGGTTAAATTCTCCATTTAAGTTGGTGCTGGTAGAATTGTTATTTCCTTTTTCAATTACGTTTACCCCAGGCAGTGGCAGACCTTTTTCGTCAGTTACCTTACCTTTAATTCGTATTGATTTTTTGATGATGATCTGGTTTTTCTCGATCAGGTAGGTGAGCTGAAAAGGAGGTAATATCCGGTCGAGCAAAGTGCTTACGGCTTCATTTTCTGCCTTAAAACCACTTAGGTTTTGTTTCTCTATGGCATCTTTGTTGGTGTATACGAAATACAGGCCGGTTTTCTTTTCTATGGTTTTAAAAAGTTCCGTTAAAGATCCCTTTTTGATATTGATACTTACTTTAACGTTTAATTGTTGTGCATTTACCGGCGATGCCTGCCCTACAAAGAGCATAGTGGAGAGCATGATGTAAATGAGAGTAAAAAAACGCATTGCGCTAAAAATTAATTGACTAGTCACTGCGGACTTTTTCATAACTTTGTCTGTTTTAATCTTGATGGGTTAAAATAAAATTTAAAATTTCTTAGCTGCGGCATGCGCCAACATGCTGCAGCTATCTTTTACTGGTTGTTTAATTACATCTACCTCCTTTTATATAAATAATCTGTTTGTTTATGGTATAATGGATATCGAATGTAAGCTCCAGTGTGCGCAACACTTCTTTTATGCTTACATTATCAAATTTTGCCGTTAGTTCACAGTTGTCAAATGATCTGTCTGAAACTACTTTAAGGGCATATTTCCGTGATATGGTCTGGAATACATCTTCCATCGGCGTTTTATTGAAATACAATTTTCCAATCCGCCAGTCAGTTGATGTTTTCGCATCTTCTACATTTTCGCGTACCAGGAGTGCCAATTTCGTATTGTAAGTTACTTTTTGATTTGGAAGAAGGTGGACAGCTGCTGATTGTGTGCCTGCAGAATCTCTCGAAACGGCAACCTTTCCGGTGAGTACAGTTACTTCTGGCTTGTGATTTTTCCATGCCCGGATGTTAAAACTGGTGCCCAGTACCCTGGTTTGGATATTTTGGCTTTTTACTACAAAGGGATGAGCAGGGTCTCTTTTTACTTTAAAAAAAGCTTCTCCATTGAGTTTAACCTTTCTAGTGCCGGCATGTTTCAGGTTTTGTGGAAAGCTGATGCTACTCCCTGAGTTTAACCAGATCTCGGAACTATCCGGAAGTAGTACATTAATGATTTTACCTGGCGCTGCAGTTTTGGTTGTCCATGCAACCTGATTTTGCTCAGAAGTCAATAACTTTTGATCTCCGGCAATAAAAAAGATTAGTGCCCCGATAATTGCTGCAGCAGTTGCCACTGTCCACCATTTTAATATTTTAAATTTTCTGACTGGAGCCTGATCGATCTGTTTTCTGATGCCGGCAAAACTTTCTCTCCACAATCCGTCGTCCGGTAGTTGAGCCGTGTCCTGCCATAGTAATAATACCTCTTCTAATTGCTCTTCACGATCACTATCTTCACCCACCCAATCCATAAGTCTTTTTTCTAACAATGCAGTTTCAGCTTTGCTGCTGTTCAAATCTCCCTTTACAGCCAAATATTCGAGTACTAATTTCCAGGTTTCCTGATCCATTCACATGCTTTTATGCTTACAAGACAAGAAATAGTAGAAGCACTACGGGCCCAAAAAAGTTAACTTTGCGTTAACAAATTATTAAGTGGCGTTTTTATCTGAATTCGGATCTGTTTTCTAATACTTTTTGTTGAAGAAATTGAAAGCCTTTTACCAGGTGGTCTTCCACTGTACGTACCGATATATCCAGTAAAACTGCAATTTCCTTATAACTAAATCCATCAATTCGGTACATATAAAAAATAAGCCGTCGGCGTTCGGGCATCAGATCAATAAGCGTGTAGAGTATACGGTTGCGGTCTTTGTTCTGAAAAGCCTGCGACGGGGTTTCTTTTACGTCTATAATTTCAGAAAATTCTTCTTCGCTATCCATGTACCAAAGATTGGTTTTAGGTGCCTTATGGTAATTTGTAGCCGCATTTTTTACGGCTCGGAAAAGATATGCTTTTTCGTTATTAAGGATAGTGCCGTTTTTCCAGATAGATATAAATACATCATTTAAGATGAGTTGAGCATCTTCTATATCTTTAACCAGATAAATGGCGTATTTTTTTAAAGTGGGGTACATGCGGCGATAAAGGTCTTCGAAGGTTTTTTCATCAAACCTCTTATGATTATCAGCATTAAGTCCGGCAATAGTGTTTTGGGGCATAAATTATTGCCACAAAATTAAAATTCAAAAACGATACACATATTAACAGAATATTAACAATATCCAGATGATTTCCGGTTAAAAAGTAGCGTGATGTTAGTTAGCGTAATCACGCTTTAATAGCGTTCTAACCGGTCAATTATCAAGTGATAGCGCAAGCCGAATCTTTGTACAGGTGCAGGTAGCATGTGTTTCCATTTCCCTAAGAAATAGAAACTTAATTTCAAAAAGTTAAAACAAACGTTTGGCAGAAAATTGCCTGGCAAAGTGATCGAATGCCTCCCGGAAGCTTCTGCCTACCGGAATGGATATTTTACCGATCAATGCTTCATGATTGCTAATGGCAGCTACCTGATTCTGATTAATGATAAATGAACGGTGGATCCTTAAAAATCCTTTATGCTGAAGATGTGATGCCAGTTCGGAAATTGATATTTTAGGCACCATAATAAATTCGTTCTGAAGCGCCACCTTAATATCGTTTCCGATGCTTTCAAAATAAAGGATGTCTTTCAGCAAAAGCTTCCGGCTAAATCCCTCTGATTTAAAAATCACAAAATCATCCTCATTTTCCTTTTTTATATTTCTGAGGATTCTGTCTACAGATTTAAAAAGCGTTCGAAAGTGATGGGTTTCAGCAGGTAATCTACTGCTTCAAGTTCAAAACCCTCGACGGCAAATTCGCGGTGGGCGGTGGTAAAAATGGTAGGCGGCTTTTTATTCAGCGACCTCAAAAATTCTATACCGTTCAGATCCGGCATCTGAACGTCCAGAAACAGCAAATCTACATCTTGTTTCTGTAAAATTCTGTAAGCTTCGAGCGCATTTGTTGCTATAGCCAACAGCTTTAGCTCCGCTATCTTTGCGATATGGTTTTCCAGAAGCCTGATGGCCAAAGGCTCATCGTCTATCACAATACACTTAATCGTCATATTATTGGGGTCATTAATTCTATCGTAAACCAGTTATTTGCTTGCTTTATTTCCAGTGAATATTGATTCGGGTAATACAGATCAAGCTGCTTTCTGGTGTTTACCAATCCTATTCCTGTTCCCATCTCCTGGCATTTGCCAAAGAACTGATTTTCTACCCTAAAATGTACGGCGTTTGCATGAGTTTCAATTGAAATTCTGATGGTAACGATGCCGCTTGTTTTTTCGGCACCATGCTTAAAAGCATTTTCTACAAAAGACAGATACAGCAATGGTGGAATGAAGCCGGGAAATTCCACTTTTTCTTCTATCTCGATTTTCAGGCGTTCATCATACCGCAGCATTTGAAGGGCAATGTAATCTTTAACGATTTTCAGCTCTGCTGTAACGGAAACCATTTCTTTTTGTCCATGATAAAGAATATAATCCAGAATGTCTGAAAGCCGGCTGATGGATTGGGATACGGCACTCGAACCGGTGATAGATAAAGAATATATATTATTTAGGGTGTTAAACAGGAAATGTGGATTCAACTGCGCTTTCAGCGCTTTCAATTCAAGTTCAGATTTCTCTTTCTGAAGCTGCAGGGCGTTTTGTTTTTCATTTCTATACCGAAGCATGATCATCATCGACACAAAAATAAAAGACCCTGAAATAATGGGTAGGATGTAGTAAAACAGAAGATGTTTAACCTCGGTTAGGATATTGGTAATGCTATCCTGAGGGTAATTTGCGAATAAAGGTTCGGCCGCATAAACAATAAAAATACGGTTGATTACGCCTAAGATATACATGCCGGCAATAAAATAAAGGATAAGAGGAAAATACTTTTTGGCTTCGAAAAATCTGCGGATCAGAAAGAAGTAAATCCAGTTGGCACCGATAATCTGGAAGATCCAGTGACATACATCATAATAAAATATTTCCCGGAAATCTGGCTGTTCAAGCTCACCATAATTCCGGAATACCCTAAAAACAAATAGAGCAATCCAAAGTCCTGTTTGATAGCTGATTTCTCGTTTTAACTGTCCATTTGATGTTGTGCCCACAGTGCGTAAAGATATTACTAAAAAGCGTTTCATACGCTGATCGGATTCAGAAGTAGCCATTTTGATGACGAATTGCAGGAACAGGCATTTGAATAGCAAGTTTGTTGTCTGCAGTCAAAAGTGCTTCTTCTGCATCCTTCGTTTTATATCCATGGTAAATAGATATATTATTGCAGAAAAAAGAATGGAGAAAGAAAAATTCGTTGGATTAGATCATTTGCGGGCGGTTGCGATCTTGCTGGTATTCCTATATCATTACCAGATGTTCGAACATCCAGCCTGGATAGATACTGTTGGGTGGATTGGATGGACCGGAGTTGATTTGTTTTTTGTATTGAGTGGTTTTTTAATTTCCAATCAGCTCTTCCAGGAAATCCATACACACGGAACCATCAGGCTGAAAATCTTTTTCACTAAACGGTTTTTCAGGATCATTCCACCGTATGTGTTCACGCTGCTACTGTATTTTTGTTTGCCGGCATTTAGAGAACGGGAAGCTTTGCCACCCCTGTGGAAATTTCTTTCTTTTACGCAGAATTATGGTTTGGATGTGATTAACAAGGGAACCTTTTCTCATGCCTGGTCATTGTGCATCGAAGAACAATTTTACCTGGCGCTTCCGGTTTTGCTGCTATTGTTAATCAGGCTAAAGCAAATAAAATACCTTAAAATCATAATTGTTTTGCTCATAATATCTACTTTTCTGCTGCGTGTATTTTCCTGGAATGAATCCGTTCTCCCATTTCTGGAAACTCCCGATTTCTGGAAAAAATGGTATATGAATATCTATTATCCTACGCATACCAGATTAGATGGGCTGTCTATTGGGGTGCTGATTGGCGCAATGTTTCAGTCAGCAACATTCAAAGCGATGATCAACCGGAATGGAAACTTATTGGTATTTATCGGAATAATAGCTATTACATTTTCCCTGTGGTTCTGCAGAGATGCATATTCGCAGCAAGCTTCACTATTTGGATTTTCGCTGGTAGCGGTAAGTTATGGAATACTGGTGACAGGAGCCATTTCCGGCACCTCTTTTATGAGTAGAAAATCTAACATGATCACTGCTCAATTAGCGGCCCTGTCTTACTCCCTTTATTTGTCGCATAAAGGAGTCATCCATCTTGTACAGTTGTTTCTCGAAAAAATTAAAATTCCGGCATCCTATATGCCTGGACTACTGATTTGTTTTACCTGTTGTATCCTGGCAGGCCTGTTTTACCGCTACTGTATAGAAAAACCATCTGCAACCATCAAAAATAAAATCCTTAACAAATTAAATCGGAACTAATAAACAAAAACATTTAACTTATGAGAACACGTTGCTTAAGCATTTTTATGCTGATGTCTCATTTTGCTATAGCCCAGCATTTTGCTGCAGAGAAAAAGGAAATCCAATGTGTCGTCTCGCAATTCAAAGAAAGTATCATTAAAAAAGATTCGGCTACTTTTAACGGTCTCTTCCATGAAAACCCTGTGGTGTGGATTGGCGTTGTTAAAAACAGATCACAGCAAAAACGGCTGGAAGGTAATTCGGCGAACCGCAAAAATTACTTCAAAGATACATATCAAAATTTTTTCCACTACATCATGGAAAAAGGTGGCAAGGAAGAAAAATTTGAGAAGATCAGGATTATCAATGATGATGTGATTGCCAGTGTGAGTTTTAATTATTCATTCCGGGAAGAAAATACCATTACGAATTGGGGAAGCGAGTACTGGCACCTCATCAAAGCTGAGGGAAAATGGAAAATCGTAAGCATTGTTTATTCTTACGAAAGCGCAAAATTTTTCTCCATAAATTCGCGTTAGGAAATAATAATTATTAATAAGATACAGAAATGAAGAATTCCTTTAAGCTTAGCATTTTTCTGCTATTTATCACCTGCTATCAGGTTTTTGCGCAAACCCATGTTCTTAATGCTAAGATACAACAGATTGTCGCTTCAAAGCATGCCAAAGTTGGAATTGCCATTAAAGGGCCAGGTATAAAGGATACCTTATTCATAAACGGAGATCAGCATTTTCCCTTACAAAGTGTATTCAAATTTCATGTTGCGTTGGCGATACTATCTCAGGTAGATCAAGGGAAATTCAGTATGAGTCAAAAAATTAACATTACTAAGAAAGATCTATTGCCAGATTTATATAGTCCTATCCGCGATCGATATCCAAACGGTGTAAACCTACCATTATCCGAAATTTTAGCATATACCGTTTCACAAAGTGATAATATAGGCTGCGACATTTTACTGAGGATGATTGGAGGGCCGGAATTTGTTGAAAAGTATTGTAACAGCATTGGCATCCAGGATGTATCCATAAAAATAAATGAAGAGGAACAACAAAGTAACTGGAATGCGCAGTTTAAAAACTGGACCACACCGAAAGCAGCTAATGAAATTCTGGAGCTATTTTATATGAATAAAAACAACCTGCTTTCAAAAAAAAGCTATCAATTTATTTGGAAAGTGATGCGGGAAACCAAAACAGGGGAAGGCCGATTGAGAGGACAGCTCCCCACAAAAACTATTGTAGCGCATAAAACAGGCTCATCAGGTACAAATAAACAAGGTATCACCGCTGCAGTAAATGATATTGGCGTTGTATTTCTTCCCGCTGGAGCACATTATTTTATAAGTGTCTTCGTTACGGAATCAACAGAAAATGCAGCAACAAATGAAAAAATAATTGCCGACATTAATAAAGCGGCCTGGGATTATTTTAATGGTAGCAACTCCTTTTAAGGCTATGTATAACTTAAGCCGACATTACCTCGTACATCCTTTAAACATCCCCAAAATATGCATCAAATTTTTTTTAGATCTAGGCGAATGGATATCGGTGGTACCTGCTGTTGGCGATACTTTTTGCAGGCTTGCCGGATATTTTTAATTTAGTAAATGCTCAACACCATTTTCTATTTAACATGAGTACAATTGATACCTTACAAAAATTGTTGTTCGATTTAGCGGGTGTATTACCTGCCGATACGGAACCGTTATTTGCAATGACCACTCCGGTATCGCTGGAAACCAATGAAGCCTACATCCGCGAAGGCGAAAGTAGCCGTCGGCTGGCTTTTATTGAAAAAGGCGTCATCCGGGCATATACCATTAAGGAAAATGGAGATGAAGCTACACTTCTACTGCGCTGGGAAGGCCAGTTTATTGCCTCGCATGATACCATTATTAATCGCCAGCCTTCAAGGTTTATTTACCGTGCATTGGAACCTGTGAAATTGCTGCAGATTGATTATGGTGTTTTGGAAGAGATTCTGAAAACCCATCCGGAATATGAACCACTCCGTAACTTTTTTTTGATGAAAATGCTGGCAGAATCTTTAAAAATGCTGGAATCCTTTGTTACACAATCGCCGGAAGAACGTTATCGGGAACTTCTGTCAGAGCGTTTCGATCTGGTAAACCGTGTGCCCGATAAATACATCGCATCTATGCTCGGCATCACCCCGGTGTCGTTAAGCCGGATTCGCAAAAGGATGTATACAAAAGGGAAACAGTAAAATAAATTATCCTTTGTTAAGACTTGAAATTATCTTTTGTTAACGTCGCAAAATCCATGTGTCTTATACTTTTGAAGTATCAATAATAAAAGATATGGAAAAGATAATAGAAGCCACCATCAGTATTTTTAGTATTTCAGCTATCCGGTATTTTATACTCGCCGGAATTCCTTTTGCGCTGTTTTACCTGCTTATGGCTGATAAGCTGGCTAAATTTAAAATTCAGCAAAAACTGGCCACAAAAGAAGACTTTGTCCGTGAGGTATGGCACTCTATGCAGAGTACACTGGTGTTTTCAATTATCGCAGCTGCCCTGGTTTTTACACCGCTGCGCCAGTATACCCGAATTTACACCGATATTAATGATTTCCCGATATGGTATGTGGGTGTGATGCTGATATTGAGCCTGATTATACACGACACTTATTTTTATTGGATGCACCGGTTACTACACCACAAAAAATTATTTAAACTTGCCCATCTGGTTCATCATAAGAGCACCAATCCTTCACCATGGACATCCTATAGTTTTCATATACTGGAAGCCATTACCGAGGGACTTGTATTGGTAGCCGTCGTGATGCTGCTTCCCATGCATCCCTTAACGATATTACTATTTACTGTAATCGGCTTCATCATTAATGTGTATGGGCATCTGGGCTATGAGATTATGCCTAAAGGATTCCGTTCAACCTGGGCATTTGAAATCCTGAATAGTTCGGTTCATCATAACCTGCATCACAGCAAATTTAAGGGGAATTACGGCTTGTATTTCAGAATCTGGGATAGGGTGATGGGCACGGAACATCCGGATTATGTAAAAGAGTACGACCGCTTACAAGCGCAGCGCTTTAACCAAATCCCTCAAGAAGGTACAATTAGGTCCTGAAATTCGCTTTATGCTTACAGTTAATGTTTAAAAGTGCCAGCGGGGGACTATAAAGCTTCTCATGAAAATGGGAAGCTTTTTTATTGAAATATAATTCATGGCAGATTTGTAGATTCACGATGTGCCCCGGTCAATTGGTTACAATTATGCTAAATTGTCTTTCCAGAGCTGATATCTGATATCATATTATTTTTATACTTTTATTTGTGAAGCACAATAACAGCAGCGTTCTAAATAAATAGAGGTACAATAATAACAACAAGAAGATAATGGTAAAAACAATACTTTTAATATTACTTTCAGCGATTTTTGGTCAGGCCTATGCACAGAAAGCAAAGGTAACTGCCAATTTAAACTTTACGGGTAACATTGGAAAATTCCCAATAGAAATGAAACTGAGTTTAAGCAACTATAACGACAGTATTTCTGGTGAGTATTACTATATCAAAAGTGGTTACGATCGCAAACTCTATTTAGAGGGAACTTTAAGAAATGGCCAAATGCTGCTCAAAGAAACTGCATATAACGCTAAATCAAAAAAAATTGAAACCACGGGTTATTTCAGAATGGCTTATACAGCGCAAACGTCGTTATCGGGCAGTTGGGACAAAACAATACGGAATGCAAAAAATACGCTGGGCGTGAAATTGCAGTGTCGCGAACATTTGCAGGCTTTTAATCCGTTAGGCTTCGATTTTATCATGTCGAAGAATAAACCCGATGATAACATGCCCGAAAATACAGCAGATTATTTCACTTTGCTCTTCTTAAAAATTAATGTAAATAAAAGTTCCAGGTGGATCATTCATGATTTTGATGTACATGATTTAGTTAAAGATGACGTGGAATTAGAAGATGTAAATTTCGACGGTTATCTGGATATAAAAGTACCTATTTATTATCCCAACAGGGTAAAAAACGATTATGGCTATGTATATTTCGTATATGATGTAAAGCGTAAAGGCTTTATAAAAAACAAAAATTTAAATGATTTAGGCGTTGTGTTTTTTGATCCAGCAAAAAAGCTAATTTATAAATATGACGCTGATGGTAGTGGAAATGAAGCAACGATGTATTATCGTTGGCAAAACGGAAAGTTATGCTTAGAAAAGGCAGAACGTGTTTATGAAAACGACCCATATATTCATTATGAAGAATACAAGATTGTGAATGGGAAGTCGGTGAAAGTTAAGGATTATAAGAAAAAGGGATAAATATGGCGCATTAGGCAAAATATAGAGCCGGATGGATACATGGGTAAAATAATAGCTTAAAAAGAATGAAAAAAATCATAGCGGCATTAGCGGTAACCACATTTTTGGGTTGCCGGAATACGCCAAGTACGGAAATGGCGAATAAAGAAACAGATACCATAAAAACCGAAACGGATGGCGTAGCTGTGGTTAAGCCTGATAGCACTCCTGTTAAAAAAACAGTAAAAAAAGATACCATAAGAAATGACAAAGACACACAAATGAGTGAGGCATTTTTTCAAAAGGCAATGATCAGCCTTAGGGATAGCTCATTGACGGTTTATGAAAATATTAGGGCGGATTATCGAATTTTTGGTTATCAAAAACCAGATACCAACTCCAGAAAGATGATTTTATTCTCGGTTTTCACTTCAGACGTTGAAAATAACCCTTACAAATGTCCATTTGGTGCATATTATTACTCTGGTGCCATGCACGATACCAAAATTAAATATGTTAAGCAAGCTGGCGCTTTTGTAGAAGCACATTTAATTAAGGAGACTGAAATTAAACCTACATCTATCTATATTCTCAAAGATTGGGTGGAATTTGATGAAAGGAATTAAATATGAAAAATCATTTCTTTATTATCCTGTTTTTCGGTTTTCTTGTTTTTGTAAATAGCGTATCTGCAACTACCCTACAAAACTTTAACAGCAACTTTACAGGTAAATTAGGAAGTAAAACTGAGGTCGTATTTAGCTTAAGAAATAACCACGGGAAGCTTAGTGGTTTTTACTACTATGAAAACGTAGGTATAGAAATTAAGCTTGCAGGAGAAGTGATTAATGGTATGGCTACTATTTACGAGCTGGATTATCAAAACGTAAAAAAGGCAAAAATTACCGGTAAGTTCACCCAGGGCAGTTTCAAAGGTAACTGGGAAAGTTTATCCTCAAAAAAAGTATATCCTATACAATTAACACCAACAGGCAAAACGATCCCAATGTTACCCAATTACCTTATGGGTAATTACCAGGTAGACGAACAAGATAAATGTGCTTTGAGCATGACCATTTTCAAAAGCAAAGGCGTGTATTACTACCATTTTAAAAGTTCAGCAAGAAATATAAATGGCAAAGTTACCTTTAGTAGAAGTTTGGATGAAAAATTGGTTTATATCAATTTCGAGGGTATTGAATGGGATGAAGACAGCGGGGACGTGACGAAAAGTGACGATGAAGAAAGTTCTTCTGGAAATGATAGCCTGCCAACCGTTGTTCAGGGTTTGTTAAGTGATTGTGGGGTTATTATTCAAAACACCGGTAATGCAATGAACAGGTATGTGAAAATTGCTGAATGCGATTTGAAATATATCCATTTAAAAAGAGTAAACTAACAATCGCCAGGTTTGTTCCAATGGATAGTCTGCCATGCAAATAATCTGTTCAACCAGAAATTTAGGGTGCTTTACAAGCAAATTTTTTTGGGATTTTGGACAGTTTGGGAAAGCATAGCTGATGCTAAGAATACATAACTATTTTATTATACTTGCGCTTTTATCGGTAGCTATGCTAACTCATGAATTTCAGTAGCTAAAATAAATCTTATAGGTATGAAATTATTATCCGCCGGCAGAATGGGTCTGGCATCAATTTTAGCTTTGGTTTTTTCTATTGCGCAAGCTCAACAACAACCCACATCATTTTCTAAGGATAGAAAGGTTTGGACCAGCTCACAAAGAGATTCGGTACGTAGGGTAATTGCTGCGGCGCTTACATACCCTTCATGGATCTTTAACAGCAACTTTGTACTTTATCAAACTACTGCTCACTCCGGATTGAAAACGTTTTACATAGCCGATCCTGAGCATAGCAAAAGTATACGATTGTTTGACGGAAACGAATTAGTGGAACTTAGCTCTGCCTACCTTCCAAAGTCAGTAAACCCAATCCAGGTAGATTTCAGTGTTCAAGGTGTTTCGAAAACTAACCCTAACATCTTATTATGCAGTGTACAGGGCACAGTATTACAGTACGATTTAAAAAAAGGCGTTTTCACCGAGCCTATTCCAGGTAATACAACCAGTATATCTCGGCCTATCAATCCAATGCCTCGTAACGATATCTGGACATTATATACGAAGGATCGGGCATATGGTATTTATGCAGAAAACCATAATCTTTTCTTGAAAAAATCAGGTGCCTTAGGAAAGGATTCAGTAGTTCAATTGAACTACGATGGAAACCCTAATTATTCGTTCGCGCGAAAAACCGTCTCTAACCAAAAGAGAGGGCAGCGCGGGCCATGGCTAGGCGAATGGTTAGGCGATACACATATTGGCTTTGCGCTACGCTCGGATCAACGCAAAGTGAGAGACCTGAGTTTAATCAATAGCTTAGCACTCTATGCACCCGTTCGCGTAGATTATAAATATGAATTGCCTGGCGACGAAGATGTTACCCAATATGAGTTGTGGCTATTGAACGCAGATAGCGCAAAGATGCGTCAGGTAAATATTGACCGTTTTCCAGATCAGGAAGTAAAAATGAATCAAAACCAACAATCTGGAGGAATTTATTTCACAAGAGAGAGCCGTACGGTAGATACGATCCAACTGTGTCGGGTAGATCCTTATACCTTCAAAACTACCGTACTGATTGCAGAAGTTGGAAAACCGATTCTAAACGACCAACTGCAGACCTACACCGTGATTAACGAAGGTAAGGAGGTTATATGGTGGTCTGAACGCACAGGTAAAGGGGCGTACTATTTGTATGACCAGAAAGGTAAGCTGAAGAACGCCATCACCAAAGGTGATTTCGTTGCGGGCAATATTGTACATCTGGATACCAACGCGCGCTACATCATTCTCGAAGGATTTGGCTACAAATCGGCCAATAACCCCTATCATAAAAAATTTTATAAAGTTAACCTGGATGGCTCCGGATTTGTGGAGTTAACACCGGGACAGGGGGATCATGCCACTACGCTATCCCTGGATAAAAAATTTATCATCGACAGATATTCTTCGGTTGATAGTTTACCCAAATGTGAAATAAGGGATATGAAGGGGAAAGTCCGGGCATCCATTCCGATGTTGGATCATCGTACTTTAAAAGACTATGGCTTAAACGCGCCTATACTGCAAAAAGTTGAGGCGGCCGATCATGTCACAGATTTATATGGAATCATCTATACACCGGCTGATTTTGATCCTCATCAAAAATATCCGGTGATTTGTAATGTGTATCCGGGACCTCAGGTTGATGGTATACCACTGGGCTTTGATATTGCGCGGAGTAACAATGAAAAACTTGCCGATCTGGGTTTTATTGTGCTGCAATTTGGTTATCGGGGATCATCGCCGCTTCGGGGCCGAGATTTCTATACTTTTGGACACGGCAATTTACGTGATTATGCATTGGCGGATTGTAAGTATGTAGTAGAACAATTGGCTGCAAGTTATTCCTATATGGACTTAGACCGGGTGGGTATTTACGGGCATTCCGGGGGAGGATTTATGACCGCCGCGGCAATGTTAACCTATCCTGATTTTTTCAAAGTTGGGGTGTCATCATCAGGTAATCATGATAATAATATTTACGGAAAGTTCTGGACAGAAACCTATCAGGGTGTTGAGCAAACTAAACCCACTACGGTAGACTCACTAGGCAGGTTGCATGCGTCTTTTGTAAGTAGTGCACCAACTAACATAGAATTGGCGAAAAATTTAAAAGGGCGACTTTTACTGGTAACTGGCGATATGGATAATAATGTACATCCTGCAAACACCATACGCTTAGCCAACGCCCTGATTAAAAACAACAAAAGATTTGATTTAATGATCCTGCCAGGTATCGCTCATGAAGTAAGCGGCGATTATTATAGCAGTTTGATCAGTAATTATTTCGTGGATCATTTAAAAAACTGGAAAGGATTTGATGTGAATATGGTTAAATAATTTTTAGGTAAAATATCTAACTAAACAGTTTAATCAATCTACGAAAAAAATGTGCCGTTAAATCTAACCGAAGGTTTATACGGCACATTTTTTTATTAAAGGCAGATGAGCGACAGCACTATTTGGCTAAGTTCTCTTGCTTAAATGGCATTCCCTAAAATCACGGTATTTAATGTTGTATCTGCTAAACTCAAATTATCAATAAATAATTTCATTAGTCCTTTGTTCCAATTTGGGATCTTCCGGAAACTGCCGCAAATAAAATTCCTCATAATAGGCTTTGATAATTGCCGCAAGCGGTGTTGAAAGCAGCGCACCCGTCAATCCAAATGCCGTTCCCATCGCCAACAAAAGAAACAGTGATGACATCGGGTGGATATTCATGGTAGACGACCGAAGTTTTGGCATCAAAAAATCAGAAATCAGTTCATTCAGCAATAAAAAGAATACCAGGCACCAAAGTGCTGTTGCAGGGCTCACGGAAAGCGCGACCAAAGTAGGGGGGATAGCCATAATATAAAATCCTATTTTTGGAATCAGTTCGGAAAAGAAGGCCAGTGCTGCCCACACCAATGCACCAGGAACATTCATCAGGGTAAGAAAACCATATACCAGTATGGCCTCTATAGCGCCACCAATAAGATTGGATTTCATCCAGCCAACCAGCATAACCGAAGTATGTTTCATGGCATTTTCGGCCTTTTCTCTTTGTTTTAGAGGAAATACGGTCAGGTAAAGCTCGATAATGGGTTTTGGGTTTCCAACAAAAAATACAACCATACAAATAAACACAATGAACACGAAAATACCACCCAGGATTGAAAATGAAAAGTTTCCAATCCCCATAACCGTATTGCCTATAGAAGGAATTGCAGACGAAATAGACGAACCTCCTTCGCTCATTTCCTTCCTCAATTCAGGAAATTTTCGCAGCAATGAATCCAGGTAACCTGATACGCTGGAATAGTACTTTGGCAGGTTTCCGATCAGTACATCCAGCTGGTTACTCATGTGTGGAACCACCATCCAGCCAAGCATTGCCGTAATCCCAAAAATAATAAAAAATACCATCAGGCAGGCCAGCCAGCGCTTCATCCCTTTTTTTTCAAGGCGACTTACAGGCGCGTTAATGATTAGTCCTAAAACGATGGCAAAGATACCCAGAAGCACTATGCTCAGGATTTTTAATAGAAACCAGAGTAAAATAATAAGTCCGGCGGTATAAAGGATAATGGAGGTAACCGTCCTGAAAATCCCGTTATTTGATTTAATATTCATGTATTAAACTAACCCCTTTTATTCCCGAAATGTTTCAATGTAGTAATAAAGTATTATACCTGTCAATTGAAATGTTTTTTCACCAAGTAAATGCGGTACACTGTCTGTTATGCCCATCAATTCCTATATTATAGGGTAGATTTAACATTATTGTAAGGTAACCATACAAGTGTAGCCTATTGTTATTCCTTGCTCACCTAAATTTGTTGTGAGGTATTTAGTTTTTATCAGCTATATTTCAGCAATTCCTTAAACCAAATATTTATTAAACAAATCAATAAACGTATTCCAAAATCATAATGAAATCAATAAAATATTTGATGCTGAGCATAAGCTTGGTCATGTTAAGTTTTTTTGCAATCGCGCAATCTTCTACGAAAACGGTTTGGTTGGATGAGTTAGATTTAAGCAGCGCTACCCAGGGATATGGAACACCCAGGAAAAACAAGACAGTTGATGGTAAAACGATGACGATAGCCGGTAAAACCTTCGAAAGGGGTTTCGGCAGTCATGCAACGAGTTTGTTAACTGTTATTTTGGATGGAAAAGCAAAATCTTTTTCTGCAATGGTGGGTATCGATGATGAAGTGAAAGGACAACAACCAGCAGCCGAATTTGTGGTTATTGGTGACGGTAAACGACTGTGGAGCAGTGGTGTAATGCAATTGGGAGACGAAGCTAAATCCTGCCAGGTTAATCTGGATGGGATAAAGAGATTAGAACTTACCGTTACAGATGGCGGTAATGGTGATTACTATGATCATGTAAACTGGGCCAATGCTAAGTTTGAAGCATTAGGCGTAAGTACCTTTAAAACCTATAATCCAATTTCTTCTACGCCTTATATATTAACGCCAAAACCAGCTGCTTTTCCAAAATTTACAGGTGCAAAAGTTTTTGGCGTCAGACCAGGATCTCCGTTTCAGCACAGGGTTACCGCAACAGGCGAAAGACCGCTAACTTTTACTGCGCTGAATCTGCCTAAAGGATTAAAAATGAATGTTAACACGGGGATGATCACTGGCGTGATTAACCAAAAGGGAACTTATCTGGTGACTTTAAAAGCGAAAAATGCCAGAGGTAAGGCCGAGAGAAAATTCAAAGTGGTATGTGGCGATCGCATTGCGCTAACGCCTCCAATGGGTTGGAACAGTTGGAACTGCTTTGCGCATGAGGTTTCTGCAGAAAAAATAAAACGTGCTGCTAATGCCATGGTGAAGAGTGGCTTAATTAATCACGGTTGGACTTACATCAATATCGATGACTTTTGGGAAAACCACCGCGATTCAAAAGATCCAGACTTACAGGGCAAATTTCGCGATGATGCAGGAAATATCATTGCCAACAAAAGATTTCCAGACATGAAAGGTCTTGCTGATGATGTACATAAACTGGGCTTGAAAATCGGTTTATATTCTAGCCCGGGGCCATGGACTTGTGGAGGCAGTGCAGGTAGTTATGGTTATGAAAAAAATGATGCCGAAAGCTATGCCAAATGGGGATTTGATTACTTAAAGTATGATTGGTGCAGCTATGGTAACGTAATTGATGGTTTGCCGGATAATGATCCTGATAAAGTTTCATCGCTATCTTACAAAGGTGGCGAAAAATTAAATACCGCTATTAAACCATTTCAAATGATGGGCGATTATTTGCGTGCCCAGCCACGTGATATTGTTTTCAGTTTATGCCAGTACGGCATGTCTGACGTTTGGAAATGGGGTGATTCGGTACATGGAAGCGCCTGGAGAACCACCAATGATATTACCGATACCTGGGCTAGCGTTAAAAGTATTGCCCTGGCACAAGATAAGGCTGCACCTTACGCCAAACCAGGCAACTGGAACGATCCCGACATGCTGGTAGTAGGACAGGTTGGATGGGGAAATCCTCATCCTAGTAAGCTAAAACCAGATGAGCAATATTTACACATTAGCTTATGGAGTATGTTTGCCGCACCCTTATTGATAGGTTGCGACATGGAAAAAATGGATGATTTTACCTTAAACCTGCTTACTAATGATGAGGTGATTGACATTAATCAGGACCCACTCGGGAAACAGGCCGTTTGCTTGCAAACCATTGGCGATTTAAAGATCTATGTGAAAGCACTTGAAGATGGAGGAAAAGCCATCGGTTTCTGCAATTTCGGGACCGAGCCTTTAGATATGAATTATGCAGATTTTCGAAAGTTGGGATTAAAGGGACGTTTTACCGTAAGAGATCTTTGGAGACAAAAACAAGTGGCCACGGTAGATGCTAAAAATTCCAAATTAAAAGTAAAAGTGCCCGCTCACGGGGTATTATTGTATAAATTCTCAACCATAAAATAAGTAGAATATAAAGCCCAAAATATCAGATGCTGATCAGAAAAACAGTAATTTCCTCATCGCATGCCGTTATATTGAGGTTTAGCTGGCATATTTATTGTTTATGTCATAAAACTTAAATGATTGATATGAATAGATTAGTAATGGTAGCTGTTGGACTGATGTTATTTTCTGCCTGTGGACAACCAGCTGAAAAATCAAAACAGCATGCTAAGCATGAGCCGGTAACGGTTGGGGCCGATAAGGATGAACACGGATGTATCGGCTCGGCTGGATATACCTGGAGCCAGTTGAAAAAGGAATGCATTCAAATTTTCAATGAGGGATTTCGATTGAATCCGGTAGCCATTGATAAAGGCAGGGAGGTTGTTAGTGCTTTTTTGCTGATGAGTGATGACCAGGCGAAGGTAGAGTTGTTTCTGCCAAACGATGATCACCACTCCGTACTTTTAAATAAAACTGGAGATCTGAACTATGGGAATGAAACTTACCGTTATGATGCGAAAAAATCGATCCTGTATATTAAAGGTAAGGTGGCCTATAAAGGCAATGTTGAGTAAAATGTTTAATCATATTTTATTTTAAAGCGATTACCATGTGATAGTCGCTTTAAAATGAACAGTAATTCTTACTGCCTTTCTAAATATTGAAAGCAGAAAATTATTTGTGCTTACTATTTTGGTAAGTGGGCAATTAATTCTACTTCCAATTTTGCATCCGGCATATATAGCCGTTCAACCTGTATCCATGTAGCTGCCGGAAAATCACCGGCATAAAATTTTTTTTTCGCGTAATTGTACTTTTTCATGGTTTCCATATCGGTTGTAAACAAATTTTCTTTCACCACATTTTCAAATGTAGCACCATAACTAGCTAACGATGCGGCTAAGTTTTTATAAACAGCATTTATTCCTTCCGGGCTAAGTTCGGTTGTTACAGCTCCTGAAATGTAAAGGATATTATCTACTTTCAAAACCTGTGCATAACCAGCTACTGTATCCTGTTTCGAATGATTCCAGTGCCATTTTTCCTTTTTAATTTTTGAGTCTTGTGCAAAAAGTTGATTAACAGCAAATAAAAGGAAAATAAAAAGAAGGTATTTCATGATTAATTTTATTTGTAATGTTTCTGTTGATTTTTTAGTTGTACGCATGAGCTATATCAACTTTTTAAAGATAAAAAATACGACTTAAAATCATCTTTTAAAAGTTTATTGAATGCTGATTAAAGCAAATAAACGATGATTTAATATTATACACGTCGTTAAAATTGATCATGAGTTTTGAGTACGCGCTAGTTGAATAATTAGAGAATAACCCAACTGGCTTTTTTAAAGTCTGAATTGCAGAAGAAGTTAAAAGTTAAAATGTCGGATTTGTACAAAAAAAAGTCTTATTTATCTAAATTTTTTGGTAGAAACTCAACTAATTTTGGTTGACATACAGGTATCTGACGATTCCTTAGTTTTAACCAAATAGATCAAGCCAATTAACAGGATTTTATTCTTGCCGAATAGGGCTATGCAAAAACCAACACAATATGAAAAGAAGAACCTTAATTAAAAGCATGGCTTTGAGTTTATCATCGCTATACCTATCTAAAAGTTATGCTGGTCAACTCCTTAATGCACCTTATGCAGCTGGTCCGTTTAAGCCTACCTGGGATTCACTGTCTCAATATAAAACGCCTGAGTGGTTTCGCGATGCCAAATTTGGCATGTGGGCACATTGGGGGCCACAATGCCAGCCAGAATTTGGTGATTGGTACGCCCGCGAAATGTATATGGAGGGTGGTCATCAATATAAATATCATTTAGAAAAATATGGTCATCCATCTAAATTTGGTTTTAAAGACGTGATTAATGAGTGGAAGGCCGATCAATGGGATCCGGAAGAACTGGTTGGATTATATAAAAAAGCGGGTGCCAAATATTTCATGGCCATGGCCAACCACCATGATAATTTTGATATGTTTAACAGTACCCACCAGAAATGGAACTCAACCCGGATAGGCCCGAAAAAGGATATCATTGGCGGTTGGGCCAAAGCGGCTAAAAACAATGACCTCCGCTTTGGAGTTAGTGTTCATGCTGCCCATGCCTGGAGTTGGATGGAAACTGCACAACGTGCAGATAAACATGGGCCTATGGCCGGCATTCCTTATGATGGAAACGTAACTAAATCCGATGGAACAGGGAAATGGTGGGATGGAGAAGATCCGCAGGAACTTTATGCACAAAGACATCCTTTAAGTAAAAACAGCGAGGATAATGGTATGATCCATAGCCAGTGGGGCTGGGCAAACGGCGCATCTATGCCCTCAAAAGCTTATTGCGAAAAATTTTATAAACGCACCATCGAACTATTAGATAAATATGGGGCGGATGTGGTTTATTTTGATGATACCATATTGCCATTATATCCAATCAGCGATGTAGGACTACGCATTGCTGCACATATGTATAACCAGAGCATTAAAAAACATGGTAAACTGGAAGCGGTATTGTTCGGTAAAATATTAAACGAACAACAACGTAAGTGTATGGTTTGGGATATTGAAAGGGGCCAAACTAATGGAATAGAAAAAGAACCTTTTCAAACGGATACCTGCATCGGTTCCTGGCATTATGATCGCCCTGTCTACGACAATAACGGTTATAAAAATGCTAAAACAGTTATTCATATGCTGCTGGATGTGGTAAGCAAAAACGGTAACCTGATGTTAAACATTCCGGTAAGAGGCAACGGCACCATTGATGAAAAAGAACGGGCGGTAGTGGAAGGGATAACCGATTGGATGCAACAAAACAGTGAATGTATCTATAGTAGTCGCCCATGGACTTCTTTCGGCGAAGGTCCTGCCATTGCATCAGCTAAGCCGCTCAGTGCACAAGGATTTAATGAAGGCAGTACGACATTTGGTGGGAAGGATTTTCGATTCACCACTAAAGGCAAAGATTTATATGCAGCTATGCTCGGCTGGCCTTCGGATAGAATAGCACTTATACAAAGCTTAACATCAAACAAAGTCAATAAAATACAAAAGGTAAGTTTGTTAGGTTATTCCGGATCAATCGAATTTGAACAAACCGGAGCGGGATTAAAAATTAAGCTTCCTGAACAGGCACCAGGCTCCATTGCCTATGTATTTAAAATTCATGGGGCTATCGTATAAATAAGGTTACTTCCTGAGTTGATTTGGACTCCCTCCATTCTGCAATGAAGGGAGCCTGATCACATTCTTACTCATTAAATTGTTAAAATACATCATTCGTGCACCGTATTGGCGCATGAATGAATATTTAACTCGTGGTATAGTGGTTAATGAAGTGATACGAAAGCATGTGATTACACTGCTTTCTTTAACGCTATGTTTATATACTAACATTTCTGGTTTATTTTGGCGATCCGGATGAAGGTTATTTTATGAGTTTTGCAGCTAAGCCTGAAGAACCATGGGCACCTTTACACCGGGTATTAGCAGAAAAGGCTTGGGATGATTGCTGTCCTTTCTGGGATGAAGATGGCCAGGGCTATCTTATCGGAACACACTTTGCTGATGGCTATAAAATTCATCTTTTTAAAATGACGGCCGATGGCAAGTCGCTGATTAAAGATTCAGAGGTCATTTATCAATCGCATGGGAGTGAAGCCCATAAGCTATACAAAATTAATGCTATTATTATCATCTTTTTAGTGAGGTGCGTAACAACTCGGGTTTTGATGATGGCAAGCGCTAAAAAGATCTGGGGACTCCAGCCGCATGGGAGTGGAACTTCCAGTCCAAAAAAGATCAATGGTCTTTACCTGATTCACTCATTTCGGTCGGTGAGACGCCAACCCATAGGATAATTTAGCACAACCTATTAGCCACCTACAGTAAGCAGTTGAACTGAGCTTCTCTAAAAATAACATATAACACCGAAACTATATGCACCTGTTTTTGTTGAACTTCAAAACAAAACCAAAATATGATACAACAATTACGAATAACCTTATTGTTTCTAATCACGTTCAGTATAGTATTGCCGGCCTGCAAGAAGAGGCCTATAGATGAACCTACGCCGGCCGAACAAGCGCCGTTCGACATCTATGCAGCTGGGAGGGAAGGTTATGTAGCCAAATATTGGAAAAACGGGAAAGCTGTTAATCTTGGTAAAACCGGAGTATCTTCTGATGCAAATGCTATGGCGATAGCCGGAAATGATGTTCATATTGCAGGTTATGAAGTTAGTCCCTCAGGGAAATATGTGGCCAAATATTGGAAAAACGGTATCTCAACCTCCCTAACTGATGGTAGCCAGGATGCTTTTGCAAATGACATATTTGTACAGGGAAATGATGTTTACATTGCCGGACAGGAAATGGCGGCAGGTAAAACAACTTATCAGGCGAAGTATTGGAAAAACGGAATACCTGTCGTGTTAACAGATGGTACGCAGCAGGCTATTGCCACTGGAATAGCTATAATAGGGAATGATGTTTATGTAATCGGTGAGTGGAGAAGTCTGGAGTGGCTTACGCCAATTACGGTTTATTGGAAAAACGGGCAGCTTTTTAACCTTTCAGACCGTGCTACAGCTGCCGACAACCAGTCTATAGCAGTATCAGGTAACGATTTATATTTCCTCTGGTCTGAAACCTACAATAGCGCTGGGCAGTCGCAAACGAAATATAGTAAAAACCTGGGCGGTCCGGTTCTCATTAATGATGGTACTCCAGATGTGAGGGGCTATTCAATTTCCGTAAATGGGAGTGATGTGTATGTGGCCGGATCGGGCACTACCGATGGAAATAGTGCAATTATGGCCAAATATTGGAAAAACGGATCACCTGTAATTTTATCCAATGGCCCCGACAGTGCCTTTGGTTTATCTATTGCCGTTTCAGGTGCTGATGTTTTTGTAAGCGGTTACAGAGATGGGAGTAATGAAAGAAATGGTGTGGCTCAATACTGGAAAAATGCGACTGCAGTACCGCTTACCGATGGATCGGCAGCAGCATTGATCCGAAAAATTGTTGTAGTTAGAAAGTAGTTATTACTTCTACTGCTTCTGATCAGAAGCAGTAATACGCATATAATTGAATGTCTATTGTTTTGTGTACTCTGCTTAAATGGCCTTTCAAGCGAATACGTTTAAAGAAACCTACCTTCACTACACCTTGAGGACTGGGAAATACTTTTGGTTTAATTAAAACAGCGGGTTTTGATGTGGCTGCTTTAATCCTATTGTAAAAATAAACCGGGCATTATTATTGTTAGCGCAAATCTATATCGTTTTTAAAAAAATAACTTAATTTTATCTCAATAAATATTATCCAGATTTTCAGTTTAAAAATTTTTTAGAAAATGCATTTCCTACATCATATTAAATCATCACAATCCCAATATGCTCATGAATTATAAAAAACTGCTGGAAGATGTAGAAAAGCATGTTGTCGGTTACTTCCATACCCATAGCGATCCACGCCTGGTTTATCACAACCTGGAACACACAAAAGGAGTGGTAAATGCTGCGCAGCAGATAGCCAATCACTACCAGTTAAACGAACAGGATTTTTTTGCTGTAATGGTGGCCGCCTATTTTCACGATACCGGATATTTTGAAGATGCACTAAACCACGAAGCAAAAGGAGCACTATTGGCTGATGATTTTTTAGCCAGTCATAAGGTAAATCAGGAAATTCGTGATCAGGTTAAAAGTGCCATTTTGGCCACTAAAATTCCGCAGAAGCCTAAAAATGAAATTGATAAAATCCTTTGCGATGCAGATCTGTTCCATTTAGGTCAGGCCGATTTCCGTGCGAAAGGGAAGTTGATGCATAAAGAAAATGAACGGATCTATAAAAAAGACATCAGCAAATCAGATTGGCGCAAAAAAGATATCCAGTTTATGGAATCGCACCATTACCATACCGATTATGCGACCCTTTTGTTAAGTGACCAGAAACAAAAAAACATCGAAAAACTCAAAAGTAAACTAACTGCACAGGAAGAAATCAGCACCGAATTGGAAGAACCGAAAAACTTTGCACCAGTAATTGTAAAAGATAAAAAGAAGGATAAAGACAACAAACCAGATAAGGGGATTGAGACGATGTTTCGAATTACCTCAGCCAATAACCAACGGTTGAGCGATATGGCCGATAACAAAGCACACATCCTTATTACCGTAAATTCGATTATGCTTTCCCTGATCGTGAGTTTATTGTTAAGGCGACTCGAAGATCATGGCAACCTCATTATTCCCACCTTTATTTTATTGATGGTAAGTTTAACCTGCGTAGTTGTTTCCATTTTATCAACCCGTCCATCTATTCCAAAAGGAGAATTTACGCAGGAAGATATGGATAAGAAAAAGGTAAACCTGTTATTTTTTGGCAACTTTTATAAAATGAGTTTACCTAGTTATACCGATGGGATGATTAAGGTAATGAACGATAAAGATTTCTTATATGGTACATTAATTACCGACGTATACTCACAAGGTGTAGTGTTGGGTAGAAAATATAAACTCATCCGTCTGGCCTATAATATTTTCATGTTTGGTTTAATTGCAGCTGTGTTGGCATTTGTAATTGCTTACGCAGCTTACGGTAAACTTTAATGGAACAGCTAGTGGAAACCTCTTTTTTTAATCGGGATTTAAGCTGGTTAAAGTTTAACGAACGTATTTTAATGGAAGCCGAACGAAGTACCGTTCCGCTGTTAGAGCGGATTAAATTTTTATCCATATTCTCTTCCAACCTGGATGAATTTTATCGGGTAAGAATGCCCGTATTACTTGCTTTAGAGAAATTGAGTAACAAAGAAAATAACGATATCAAAATCGATGATCATTTATTGACTACGGCTAATCAAATTATTTCCGATCAGCAACAGCGATATGGCAAAGTACTTCAATCAGCCATTATTCCCACGCTTAAAGAAAATAAGATAAACTTAGTGTACGGGGAGCCGTTCCCGGCAGCCATTCAGAAAAGTATCACCCGATATTTTTTAAGTCAGGTAATGGCTTTTTTGCAGCCTGTATACCTGAATGCCGATTCTGACTTTTTCCCTTCCAACAATGAGCTGTATTTTCTGATTACACTTAAAAAGAAAGAAAATGCAGAAGTAGTTATTTTAAATATCCCTTCCAGCCAGTTGCCCCGTTTTTACAAGGTAGAATCAGGAGATGAAACCTTTGTAGTGTTTCTGGATGATATTGTGCATTTTCATTTAGACCGTGTTTTTCCGCACGACGAGATAACCGGATGTTATAGTTTCAAAATTACCAGGGATGCCGAATTAGACCTTAAAGACGAATATACCGGCAGTTTATCAGAACAGCTCGAAAAACAATTGTTAAAACGCGATTTGGGTCTGGCCACACGTTTTCTTCATCAGCCGGGCATACCAGCCAATGTATTCGAACTGCTTAAAAAACTATTCAACCTTAAAAAGACGAATAGGATAGAAGGTGGACGATACCATAACCTGAAAGATTTTATGAGCTTTCCGGTGAGTTCACCAAAATTATCTAATCAAAACTGGCCAAAACTTTGTAATACCGACATGATTGATGGATCGTTGACTGAGGCCATTTATAAAAACGACATTATTGTACATACACCTTACCAAAGTTATGATAGCGTGTTGCGCTTTTTTAATGAAGCCGCCATTGATGCCGAAGTGAGGGAAATCTATGTTACACTTTATCGTGTAGCCAGCGATTCTAAAATTGTGAATGCATTAATTAGCGCAGCAAAAAACGGTAAAAAAGTGACCGTTCTGGTTGAGCTGAAAGCCCGTTTTGATGAAGCCAATAACATCAAGTGGGCAAAAAAAATGAAAGATGTAGGCGTTGATATTATTTATAGTGTAACCGCGCTAAAAGTTCATGCCAAAGTAGCCCTGGTAAAACGCCAGATGGGTAACAGAATGCGTTACGTTGGTTTGTTTGCTACCGGAAACTTTAATGAAAGCACCGCTGCTTTTTATACCGATCATATTTTAATGACGGCCAATAAAGAAATGCTGCGGGAAGTAGAATTACTTTTTATTTTTCTGGCCAAGCGGGTTAAGCCGACTTCTTCCGATCTGGTTAAATTTAATCATTTACTGGTGGCCCAGTTTAATTTACAACAGGTTTTCCTCAACCTGATTGATAGAGAAATTGAACACGCCAAACAAGGTAAACCATCAGGCATTACCATTAAAATGAATAATCTCGAAGAGAAGGTTTTAATTAACAAACTTTACGAAGCATCATCGGTTGGCGTAAAGATCGACATGATCGTACGGAGCATTTGCCGTTTAATTCCAGGCGTAGCAGGAATGAGCGAAAATATTAAAGTTACCCGTATTATAGATCGTTATCTCGAACACGGGCGTGTTTTTATTTTTAATAACCTGGGAAAATATGATGTTTATTTAGGTTCTGCCGATTGGATGAACCGTAACATTTACCGAAGAATTGAAGTTTGCTTTCCCATTTATAATGAACAGATTAAACAAGAAATATTGGATATTATCGAAATCCAGAAACAAGATAACGTGCAGGCGGTTTGTATAGATGAAAATATGGATAATATACCAGTTGAAGTGGGCCAGAAGTTAGTTTCTTCGCAACATGCTATTTACGAATTATTGAAAAAAGGTTAAATACAACTTGGTACGATCGTCATTCCCAACTTGATCCGATAGCTATCGGATGGGAATCTTAAACATATTGCATTACGATTCCCGCCTGCGCGGGAAACGGCGATAAATAAAAACAGTTATTAACATTAAATTTCTACCCTTATGAAATACAATAAAACTCTTTTGGCCTCAGGTCTTTTAATTGCCTCAGCTTTTTTTAGCGTTTCCTGCGTTAACAGTAACCGAGAGGACAAACAAAAGGATTCAACCAGCACAGCAACATCAATAAGCGGAGCAGCAAAATCCGATTTTCCTTATGATTTGTCAAAGCCGGTAAAATATAACATGCCGCAAAATCTTTTTGAAATTTCAGGTATTGTATTCCATAATGGCGATCCTAAGGAAGTATTTGCCATCCAGGATGAAGATGGCGATTTGTTCCATTTGGGCTTGGGCGATAAAGAATCAAAATTTACCAAATTTGGAGGCAAAGGCGATTATGAAGATGTAACCATCATCAAAAATTATTTTATTGTATTAAAAAGCAATGGCGAGCTACACACTTTCCCAATGACTGAATTAGGCAAGCCAGAAGCTGCGAACGTCATCAAAACCAAAGATCTGGTACCCAAAGCCGAATACGAAGGTCTGGCAGCAGACGAAAAAAATAACATGATTTATGTGCTGACTAAAGATAGCAAACCCGATTCTAAAGCAAAAGCATCCAGTATTTATGGTTTTAAAGTGGCTGACGATGCTTCGTTAACAGCAGCCGGAGAATTTAGCCTCTCGCATAAAGCAATCCAAAAAGAATCCGGAGGCTCAAAATCAAGGTTCCGTCCATCTGCGTTGGCTAAAAATCCAAAAACTAACGAGTGGTATGTCCTTTCATCAATAAATAAATTGTTGGTCATTACAGATGCTGATTTTAAAGTAAAAACAACCTGCCCATTAGATCCAGGCTTATTTAACCAGCCAGAAGGCATCGCTTTCGACCGCGATAATAACCTTTATATTTCTAATGAGGGGGGAAGTTTATCAGCAGGAAATATTTTGATGTTCAAATTGAAGAAGTAAATTTGGTATTGGTATCCTAAGGCGATCGTCGTCCTGAATTTATTTCAGGATCTTTCCTTCCGTATAGATGCTGAAATAAATCCGATAGCCACCGGATCAGCATAACGCAAGATGGAAAATTCCCTATGAAAAAATTAAATTTTAAAATAACTACCTTTATCCAAACGCCGGATCTATGATTAAAAGATTTACCCTTTTTACCATCTTATTATTAATCAACTTCATTGCCTTTGCACAGGATGATGTAAAATACCGTGTAATTCTTTTTGGCGATGCAGGCGAAATGAATCCGGCCCAAATGCAGGATTTAAAAAACGCGGCAAAGCAGATCCTGCCCAAAAAAACCACCGTGTTATATCTGGGTGATAATATTTACCCTACCGGCATGGGGCTGCCCGGAAGTTTAGAAGAAGAGGAAACCAAAAAAATTCTGCGTTCGCAGTTCGAACCGATGCGTAAAATGGGTGCAGCGGTTTATTTTATGCCCGGCAACCATGATTGGGATAAATCCGGACCAAAAGGCCTGGCCAAAATAAAAGCACAGGGCGATTATCTAAGGGAACAAAACGATCCTTTGTTGAAATTGATTCCCGATAACGGTTGCCCCGATCCTATAGCCATTAAATTAACAGATAAACTCACCATTATTGCCTACGATAGCGAATGGTGGTTATTTCCATACAATAAAACTAACCCCAATGATGATTGTGATTGCCACAGCAAGGATGAGGTGCTGGTAAAAATGGATGAGTTATTGGCTGAAAATAAAGATAAAGTGATTCTCTTGGCTTCGCACCATCCCTTTCAGAGTTACGGCCCTCATGGTGGTTATTTTAACTTAAGAAATCACCTTTTTCCACTAACCTCTTTAAATAAAAACCTCTACATCCCTTTACCGGGTTTAGGTTCTGTTTATCCGTTATTACGTTCTACCTTATTAAGTCCTGAAGATTTAAACCATCCTGCTTATAAAGATATGATCAAATCGGTTACTGGTGTATTTGGCGATTATCCAAACGTAACCTACGTTGCCGGGCATGAACACGGTCTGCAGTTAATTAAAGGAAAGCAATTGCAGATTATCAGTGGTTCAGGATCAAAAGTATCGCCAAATAAGGAAGGTAAAAACTCACTATTTCATGAAATGCAGCAGGGTTATGTGGTGGCTGATCAACTGAAAAACAACGATATGCGTTATGAATATTATATTTATTCAGACACGAGTGTTAAAAAAGTTTACAGTTACATTAAAAAGTTCGAAACCATTCCAAAAAAATTAAGAAACAGAGATAAGCCAATTACAGCTGACAGTATTTTCGTGCGCGTAAAGCCAGAGTATGATAGTGTTGGTCGTTTTCACCGCGTAGTTTTTGGCGAAAATTACCGTAAAGAATATGCTGCAAAAACAAAAGTACCTGTACTGCACATTTCTCAGATGATGGGCGGCTTAAAAGCAACCAAACGTGGTGGAGGTAACCAATCGCGTTCTTTGCGTTTAGAAGATAAAAATGGTAAAGAATATGTACTGCGGAGCGTAGAAAAATTTCCAGAAGTATTGTTGCCGGCGGCACTGCGCGAAACATTTGCCAAAGATATTCTAAAGGATAATATGTCGGCGCAACATCCTTTTTCAGCGCTCGTAGTTCCAGAACTGGCTGAAGCTGGCGGCATTGCACACAGCAACCCGATTATAGGCTGGGTTTCTCCAGATGATAACCTGGGCGAATTTGAACCGGCTTTTGCCAATACGTTGTGTTTGTTCGAAGAAAGGGAACCAACAGGAGAATCAGACAGTTCTCCAAAAATGGATAAAAAGCTAACGGAAGATAACGACAACAGATTAGACGGGCCTGCCTGGGTAAGAGCAAGGGCATTTGATGTGTTATTGGGCGATTGGGACAGGCACGAAGACCAGTGGCGCTGGAAAGAGACGAAAACGAAAGATGGCTCGGTTTATTCGCCGGTGCCAAGAGATCGGGATCAGGTATTTTTCAGATCTGACGGCCTTTTACAACGTTACACACAATCTTCTTCCTTATTGCCAATGATGCAGGGCTATGAGCGAGGCATAAAAGATATCAATTGGTTTTTATGGGAAGGAAGAGAAATCAGCAGCCGTTGGACTGCTAATATAGATGAAGAGGAATTCGATAAAATTGTAAAGGATTTCTGCGCAAATTATAATGATGCTGTTTTTGAAAAAGCGTTGAAAAAACTTCCTCAGCCGAGTTATTCTTTACATCACGATGCCTTTATGGCACAAATGCGCAACCGGATCGCTACATTGCCAAAATTAATGAACCAGTATTATCATTTCTTCAACCGTATTGTAGATATAGAAGTAACCAATAAAAATGAACTGATTCAGATCACTGATGCCCCTAATAAGGGCCTACGCGTAAAAATCAATAAAATATCTAAAGAAGGTAATATCAAAGATGAACTTTTCGATCGGAAATTCGATCCGGAAGTAACCAAAGAGATCAGGGTGTACATGCACAATGGTAACGATAGCCTGATGCTGGATAATAAAGATTCGAATATTAAATTGCGGATTATAGGAGGTAAAGGCAATAAAGTTTACGATTTTGCCAACAGCAATGCTAGCGTTAAGCTTTACGGGCGGACAAACAAAGCAACTTACCTCGGTAACGACCAGGATAAAATCAGGAAAATAATCTCTAATGATACTTCAAATTTCAGCTATATCCCCAAAGATATGTACCGTCGAAGCTCATGGTTATTAAATGCCGGCTATAATCAGGATGATGGTGTTCTGTTGGGCTTGATCTACAAACAAACTAATCCAGGTTTCAGAAAACAACCTTATGGCAATTCGCAAACCATTTCTTTTCTGCACTCATTCTCTACAAAGGCTTTCAGGTTTAATTATAAAGGGGAGTGGTTAAAAGCTTTAGGTAAGGGCGATTTTGTGTTGAAAGCAGATGCGTTCGCCCCAAATAACACCCAGAATTTCTTTGGTTTAGGTAATGAAACCCGTTTTGATGAACATGGCGATGATGACGATAATATTAGGTATTACCGCGCACGCTTTAATCTATACCAGGTAGATGCTGCCATCCGCTGGCGCCGCCCTAAATCTACTTTCAGCGTTGGTCCTTCATATCAATATTATAAATATAATCAGGAAGATAACGACGGGCGTTTCATCGAAAATCCGTCACTATTGCATTCTTCCGATTCACTTACCGTTAGAAATGAAAAAATGTTTGCCGGTGCATTTGTAAACTTTACGAACAATACCCGCGATAATGATCTCCTACCAACCTTAGGTAGCTTTGTAGATTTTAAACTTTTGGGCTACAAAGGCGTAAATAAGTATTCTAACTCTTATGGACAGTTTACAGCGAGTATAGCATTATATAAAAATCTGGATGGCAGAAAAAACTTCATTTTGGCCGAGCGTTTCGGTGGAGGAGTAACAGTAGGTAAACCTGCCTTTTACCAGGCCTTGTTTTTAGGCGGACAAGGCAATCTTTTAGGGTATCGGCAGTTCCGGTTTGCTGGCGAACATATGTTTTACAATAACTTAGAACTAAGGGCAAAACTTGGCGATTTGGTAAGTTACATTTTGCCAGGACAAGTTGGCTTGCTCGGTTTTTACGATGTTGGCAGGGTTTGGAAACGTGACGAGAAATCAACAATATGGCACCACGGCGTAGGAGGTGGGGTTTATTTTGCGCCCGCATCACTCACAGTTGTACGATTTGTGATGGGACACTCAACAGATGGGTGGTATCCGTACGTATCAATCAATTTTAGGTATTAAATTTGTATGACACTGTTATGGATGTTTTACCGAAGTATTTACGTTCAGCAGACTAACAACATATGGGTAGTAGCTATCTTTGTAGTTGATTAGTAACACATTAGATAATTATAATTTTTACCCTATAGCAAAACTTATACAATGAATACCAATGTCATACAGATACATAAAAACGAATGTATACATTGCCAGGTAGATTCGTCTCTGTCTTTCCGCCCCCTTGTGGAGTATTTAAAAGGCAGGTTGAAAACAGAAAAATCGGTAAAGTCTGAGTTTTACAGGTTTTTACTTCAGAAAATTGAAAAAGATGATGTATTGCTTGGCAACATCAGCGCAGAGGATTTATCTCAATATAAAGATACTTTAGAATTAATTTTTACTATTCTAACACCTTTAATGGATAATGAAGATGATTTGTTTTGGGCGTTAAGTACACCAATACCAGATCAGATTTTCTTTAGCACCAATGCATTCTATAAATTTTTTAAGGATCATGATCCTAAAAATAAAGTAACTAAAGATAATGAACCTGTTGAGAAAAAACAGCTTAAGTTTATCTACAATATTATTCTGGGCCGTTTTTATAATTTTACGTCAGTACTGAAAAATGAGATCATTTATGCACACATTAATCAGGAAACTAAACTAACGCAGTATTATAATATTCAGACTGATACCAAGTTTGTAGAAATTATGCATAAGGGCGATTTGCCCGAACTTAATTTTGAAGCTTTAAGTAAACATTTTCAGGAAGAAACCGAATTAGAGTACCTGGTAGAAAACCTTCCGTTAAGTGATTTTCATTTTGAAGGTTTTAGCATCATTTCCATTACTGATGTAACGTTACAGCACTCTATTGAAGGTATTCGCGGAGCACTTGTTGATCATAATTACCAAACCGAAGCTTACAGCCATGTTATACATGCGCTGAAGACATTGAGTGGCAACAGTAAGTTGGAATTTGGCTTAATGCCTTTTTTAACGGTAAACAATAAGCTGGTATTTGATAACCGTGAATTTTCTCAGAGCATGTTAATCAATTCGGCAAAGGCTTCCAATTTAGAAGAAGAGGTTTTTTATGCCCTGGTTGATAAATATAAGGAAAATCCACGTTCCATTTTTGTAAGTGCTATAAAAGAAGAACAAATAGAAAAAGATCCTTTTTTAAGGGTTTTAAAAGCCGCAGGCGTTAGCTCTTATTCGATACTGCCTGTTTATTATAATAAAGAATTGGCGGGCGTGCTGGAAGTATATTCTAAGGAAGAAGTAGCCGTTGACGATAAGTTGTTATCAAGGTTACGTCCAGCTATGCCGTTGATTGGTCAGCTTTTCCAATACAGTATTGAAGAGTTTAATGCCAGGATGGACGAAATATTGATGGATAAGTTTACGGCTTTGCAACCTTCCGTTCAATGGAAGTTTAATGAAGCTGTTTGGCATTTCCTGCAGCAGAATAATGGTTATCATAAGTTAAAAGAAATCGAAACCATTACTTTTAAGCATTTGTATCCGCTTTTTGGCGCGATTGATATCCGCAACTCCACTACCGAGCGTAACCGTGCCTTGAAAAACGATATGGAAGTTCAATTGAATGCGCTAATTGATACTTTAAAGTTTATCAGCAAAAATGTTTCTTTAGAGCTTATCGATAAGCTGATTTTTAACTGTAAAGATTGGATTAAAAGAATAGGTGATTTTGCTTCGTCCAATGAAGAAAGTCAGTTGAACGAATTTTTGGAGGTTGAGGTTTATCCTTTCCTCTCTATCATCAAAGCAAATCATCCTAAAACAGCAGATATAATTGATCAGTATTTTGAAGTAGTCGTGCCGGACACCGGTGCCGCATTCGAAAACCGCAGACAACTTGAAGTTTCTATGCAGCTGATCAATACCGAAGTAAGCCAATACCTGGAGAAATCGCAATCTAAGTTGCAGGCGTCATATCCTTGCTATTTTGCCAAGTTCAGAACAGATGGGGTAGAGTATGATATTTACATCGGCCAGGATATTGCACCAGAAAAACCGTTTGATCTACTTTATCTGAAGAATATCCGTTTGTGGCAGCTTACCTCAATGGTTGATATCGCCCGATTATCTAAAAGTTTAATTGCTGAAATGCCATGTGCACTGGAAACTACGCAGTTAATTTTTATCCATTCGAACGCTATTGACATTAGTTTTAGAAACGATGAGCGTCGTTTTGATGTAGAGGGCGCTTACAACATCCGTTACGAAGTAGTTAAAAAGCGGATTGATAAGGTGCTGATAAAAGGTACTACAGAGCGTTTAACGCAGCCCCATAAAATTGCTATGGTTTATTTTAACCCTGAAGAGGCCAAAGAGTATATTGAATACATTAAATACATGCAGGTTCAAGGTTATTTAAATGATGATTTAGAACAGCTAGAACTAGATGAACTTCAAGGTGTATCAGGTTTAAAAGCGCTAAGAGTAGGGGTTAAGTACACAGAGAATAAAGTCGTATCCAAAACAGATGCTGCTAAAAAACTTAAACCTAAAGAGATTAAGTCTATCGAAAAGGAAATTGCTAAAGTATTACAGCATTAGCCTGTGTTTAAATACATACAAATCCTCCAAACTATTGGAGGATTTTTTTTTGCAATTATTCCAGGATGCATTGGCGATAAATGTATCATTTTGTAGAATTAATACACATTTTTGTATGCTTTTATGTAATTACTTTTGTATTATGGTAATGTATATAAAATTTTTCAACATTTTTATTTTCACTAAAATGCCCTTTCTAATTCGCAATTAAGCTTTCTGAACCATTTTTGAATGTTGTTATCCATTCATTATGAGTGTGGTATGAATTATTGGCCTGATCTTTGGTTAAGTGATATTGTAGCGGAGTCTACTGATAATCAATTTTTTAACCTTTAAATTTTAAAACTATGGCTTTCAAAGCTAGATTAAATTTTTCGGGCAAGGAGTACGATGTACTTCACTGTGCCTATGCGTTAAACCGCGATGTAGATGCAAAAGGAAGACCTTCTTCCGGAGTTTATGGCGGTACCATCGACATTGAGATCGAATCAACTGAAGACACCTCAATTATCGAGGCGATGGTAAACAACCAGTACAAACCTATTACAGGAACCCTTCTGATCAAGAAAACAGAGGAAGATGCCAAAATGAAAGAAGTTCATTTCGAAGATGGCTACATTGTTAAATATTCCGAAGGGATCAACATTGTGGGCGATCACCCAATGACGCTTAAGTTCCAGATTTCAGCTAGAAAACTAAAATTAGGAAACGCAGAGCACCTTAACGATTGGCCGAAAGCCTAGCTTAAGGTTGAGGGTAGGAAGGTAGAGGGTGGAAGGTCAAAACGCTTAACGCCATACGCCAAACCCATGCGATCCGCTCCATGCTCTCCAGGCCAACCGCTCAGCGCAATTCATTCATTTAAAAACCTTTAATTTTTACTACAATGGCATTCAAAACCCGTTTAAACTTAGGATCAAAAGAATTTGATGTACTACAGTGCAGCTTTTCATTAAATAGAGATGTTGACGCAAAAGGCCGTCCATCTTCAGGTGTGTATGGTGGTACCATCAACATCGAAATCGAATCTACAGAAGATACTTCGGTAATCGAATCGATGGTTAACAACCAGTACAAGCCACTTTCCGGAACATTGGTTTTCAAAAAAGGCGAAGAAGATGCAAAAATGAAAGAACTGTCTTTCGAAGATGGCTACATTATCCAATATAACGAAGGTATTGCCGTAAACGACAATACACCGATGACTTTAAGTTTTGTGGTATCGGCACGTAAGCTAAAACTAGGCAACGCCGAGCACGAAAACGACTGGCCTAAAGCGTAATTAGATCTAAAATCGTTATCGGTTACTGGCCAGGCTGGTGCTGATAACGATTTTTTGTTTTTGGGATGTGATCAAAAGAGCTACCTATGGCTACCAATTTGGAATACCTAAACCTGTTTAACAATTGTACAATTTCTCCGTTAAAATCTGCAGAGATCAACCGGATTATTGACAATAAAATATTAAGCAATAAATCACGATATCAGGCGATTAGAAATAAGTTGCTTAATTTAACCGAATATACTTATCGCAGTGCCTGCTTTTTTACCGAGCCACAAAATAGCTTACTTGAAAAGAATCCAAAAATTGCAAATAGTTTTTTCAGCAGATCATTTTCAGATACAGGTCTTTTTTCAGAAACCAGCGGTATACCATGGTATTTTATTGCCTGCGTGCATTACAGAGAAAGCAATTCCGATTTTACCAAACACCTGCACAATGGCGATCCATTAAGTGGTTTTACCCGGCAGCATCCCGCAAATAGGCCAAAAATTGGCCATGGCCCACCGTTTACCTTTGAAGAAAGTGCTGTTGATGCCTTAAAGTTACGTGGTTTGGATAAAGAAACTGTTTGGTCATTACCTAAAGTTTTACTGCGTTTAGAGCAATATAATGGTATAGCCAAAGCTTACCAAAATAATAAGATCAATTCGCCATACCTGTGGGGTGGTTCTAACCTGTACACTAAAGGAGGTTTCCCGAGAGATCATGTTTTCAGTCTCGATTATGTAAATAAGCAGATCGGAACCGCGGTTATTTTAAAAGCAATGGAAAATAGAGGAATCATTAACATACCCAGGCAATAGTATGAAAGCAATAGGCATTTTATTTTCTTCTTTAGCTTTCTTGCTATTTTCTTGCGGGGCAAAGCATGGTAAGCAGCAGCTTGCAAAAGTCAATGATTCGGCTAAGCTTACACATCAAAAATTAGATTCCGTTCCTGTCAAAATAGATACGCTCGAAAAACTGGCTGCCCGGATGGTGGCTTCAGCTGAAAGTTATAGAAATGATGGCAATACAGAAGCTGAGCAGATTTTTATAAATGCGTTTATTGAAGTCTTAAAAGAACCAGAGGCATTTGAAACCAACTATACCAATTTAAAGAAATACGATATCCAAGTATTAACTGCAGATGATGGTAAACTCAGGGTATTTTATTGGCTTTCTCCCTATTCGGGTTCTATGTGGCATGTGCAAAATATTGTGCAGTATAAGGACGAAAATAATGAAATAACTGCCCTTTCGTTTAACAGTCTTTATCAGGATAAAGATGATGATGGCAGCCCTACACCGTTTTTCGATCACATTTATAATTTAAATACATCACCTCAAAAAACATATCTCTTTACCGGCTACGGACAAATGAGTGGAACCGAACCTTATACCGTAAGTCATACCCTGGTGATCGATCATGCAAAATTTAGCATCAATAAAGCATTGTTCAAAATAGGCAAAGCGGTTAAAACACAGTTATTCGCCGCTGCAGAACTTGAAGAAGATCAGGATAAAGAAAAATTATTAGCAAAATTGGCCATAAACTATAATGCTAAAGATAAAACCATTAGCTATCCAGAGATAAATGAAACAAAAAACGGTTCTGTGCTCACCGGAAAGAGAAGCGTTTTAACCTTTCGTGATGGAATATTCAAGTAGGCACAAATGATTATAAGTTGATATGGAAAAGAAATTAATCACCGAAATCAATATAGAAGATAAGGCCATTACCCATTTTGCCTCTTTCAGTTTAAAGCAGGCTTTTAATGCCCATCATTATTTCGAGTTGCGGTTTAACCACGATCAGATGGGGTTGCCTGGAATGATCAGCTTAGACGATAGCCGCGATTTTGTAGGCAAAACCATCACTGCTTCTTTTGGTTATGATGCCGGGGGCTTACAGGAGTTTTCCGGTTTGGTTACTAAAGTAGAACTGGCGCAGAGTCATGGCTACCATGGTATACTGATTGTAAGCGGTTACAGTCCTACGATTTTGATCGACAGAGGACCAGACCTTGGGTCTTATCTAGATAAAGATTTAAATACTATTGTAAGTCTTGCCACTTCCGATGTTCCTTCGAATGATATTAAAATCGTAACCAACGCAGCCAGAAAGGAACCTATTGACTATCTGATTCAATATCGCGAAAGTGATTTCGATTTTCTGAACAGACTTTCTGGTGAATACCATGAATGGTTTTATTATGATGGTAAGCAATTGAATTTTGGTAAACCGGACGATCAGAAAGAAGTCGCCTTAGTTTATGGCAGGGATGTACAAAACCTGCAGTACGCGATGGAAATTGCGCCGATCAAAAACAAGCGTTTTGCTTATAATCCTAAGCAAGATGAAATGTTACAGAGCGAAAGCAGTGGGGCAAGTGATGGATCACCTGATCTGGCACATGCTATACAGGTATCAAACGCGATGTACAGCAAAACTTTTAACCAACCTGCGCTTATCCGTGTTGATAATAACAACGATATTAAAAGTCATGTGCAGAATGAAGAAAAAGCACACATTAGCAATCTGTTAAAAGTTAATGCCAGTGGCGATAATGCTGCTTTGAGTATTGGCGGTATTGCAGAAATTACAATGAGTATCAGAAAGGAACTTTCCTTTTCTATCGAGAGTCTGGGTAAATTTCTCATTACTACTATTCATCATGATATTGATGGCACTGGAAAATATTACAATACTTTCGAAGGGGTAGTAGCTAAAACAGAAAGGCTTTCCGTAAAAAACTACACGAAACCAAGTCCTGATATGCAATTGGCCGATGTTGTTGATAATGCAGATCCGCAAGGACAGGGCCGCATTAAGGTAAAATTAAAATGGGAATGTAAAACCAATGATGTTACGGAGTGGCTGCGGGTTATAACTCCAGACGCCGGAAGTAGCGATAAAGTGAGCAAAAACAGGGGGTTTGTATTTATTCCAGAGATCGGCGACCAGGTAGCTTTAACTTTTGAAGAAGGCAACATTGCACGGCCAATTGTTTTAGGCTCTGTATTTCATGGCAAAAGTGGAAGTGGCGGAAGCGCAAGCAATAATAGCAAAAGTTTAACCTCAAAAAGTGGGCATACAGTTCAGTTGAACGATGGAGGTGGCATCACCATTAAAGATAAAACAGGCGGCAACCATATTATAGTAGATGGCAATAACAAAGTAACAGTAACCTCTACCCAAACCGTAGTGCTTACCAATGGTTCTTCTTCTATCACGCTCGAGAAAGACCAAATTTTAATCCATGCTGATAAGATCGAGATTTCGCAAAAGGATGGAGCTAAATCAAGTAAGATTGATATCAATGGTAAAGAGACCAATGTAAATACACAGGATATGAAGATTACATCTACAACCAATATCATTACGGGATCTAGCAATACAATAACAGGAACCAATCATGTCACTGGTGGTGCAACTACAATCGATGGCGGGGATGTCTTCATCAACTAAACTTGGAAAATATGTTTTGGAATTCAGCTGAAAACACGCATAAAAAAATTCAAATAAACAGATGCTTTAATGAAAGATATCTGGTAACACAAACTTCGGAGATAGTGATGAGCAGCCTTGTTGTTAAAACCATTACGGAATTTAGGTGGGATATTCGTGTTTTAAAAATAACAGATGAAGGCTACCAGATTGAACTGCTGAGTTTGGATAACGTTTTGAAAGAAAGTAATAACCCTAATATGCGCGATTTAAATGCATTTAATAATGCTTTTAAAAGGATGTATAGTGAGTTAAATATGCTAGTTGGTAAAGATGGTAAACTGATTGAAGTTAAAAACATATCAGAAATACAGCGTAAATGGTCACAGGTAAAGTCTGAAATGGAAGCCATTCAAACCAAGCACGATAATATGAAAGGCATAATCGATTTAAATGATGAGCTTTTTAACAATCCGGATAACATTACAGCAGCTGTTAAAGGTAACGAGTTTTTTGAGGTTTTATTTAACGCCTGGTTAGGGTTAAACTTGCCGGGTGGCAGAAATATCAGAAAAAAAAGCCTTTTTGCACAGGAAAACATCAGTTGGAGTTATGCGGTAAGTGCCGAAAAACCATTACCGCCAATAGGAGGGAAAGCAAACATCAGTATTGTTGGCCATGCTACTGAAAATTTTGATAAGGCCTGGATCAAAAATGCCTATGGCAGCTTTCCGATAACTGAAATTGCCGGACATAAACCCCAGGTTAAAGATGAGGCGAGCTACCAGATCGATTATACAAGCGGAAGGGTTTTAAATGGCTTGGTGACGAAAGAAGAAATTATACACCCTGAGTTTTTAAAGGCAAAAATGGTTTACGAGATTATGGCCGATAACCAGGAAGTGGAACAGGAAGCAGAGCCAATCAAACATACAGAAAAATCGGCTGAACAAACGAATGAAAAAGGAAGGTTTAGCCTTTTAGATTAATTTGCTATGGGAAATAAAATTGCCACAGAAGAAGATTACTGGATGTGCACGGGCGGTATTATGCCCGCCCAGATGCAGAGCATACAACGAATTGCCGAGCAGAAAGATAGTAAGAAATATCTGATTAAAAGCGATACAGCAACGGCCTCAATGGGCGATTTTGTATGCAAATGGGTTATGCTTATTATGGCCCTTATTGCAGCTGTCATTGCAGTATTAATTGTGGCAACCGGTGGCGCAGCCTTGGGTGTTCTGGTTGCAGTAGGTGCCGCCGCCGGAGCAGCAGGTGCGGCTTTTGGGAGTATTGTTGGCGGTTTAGTTTGCGGGCAGAAAGCTGCCATTGCGCGGACCTGGCTGGGCGATAAAACTAATTTAATGATTGGTAGCCAAAAAACACTTACTACCGGAAGTACGATGGAATGCCCGGTGTTTGGCTCAAAAATTGTGCATGCACCCAATGTAAAAAACTGGTGGGATGCCTTGCGGGTAGGGATTGGCAATTTTGGCGAAACCGTAATTTTAGGCGCACTTGGTGGTGCACTAATTGGCTTGGGAGGTGCAGTATTATCGGGTTCTGCTGCACTGGCTTTACCTACCTTAGCCAGTGTAGGTACAAATCTTTTAGGTTCCATAACTGGTTGGGGTATGGCTGCCCGATTATATTTTGGCGCAAATGCCGTTTCCAATCAGCAAGCACTCGGACAAATCGATATCAACAATGTAGAAGAACGTGATGCCGCTTTTAGTAATGCCGCTTTCCCTGAATATGGAAGTATAAAAAGAATAGCCAGCGGAAGTGCCGAACCCATGGATGCCATGTTGTTACTTTATTTCTTAAATTTACGGGTGCCTGGTGCAAAACCTGGTACACCACCAAAAGAAGAACCTGTTGGTGGTAATAAAGAGGAACCTGTAGCGCCTAAAGAAGAACAGGCAAAACCAAAAGAAGAAGAGGTTAAACCAGTAGAGAATGCAAAGCCAGCAGAAGAAGCCCCTGCTAAAGGCAAAGATGGGAAAGCTTATGAAGCTAAAAAACCTTCATTTAAAAATGGGCAATCAGACGGTGGACCAGGAACATGGGAAACCCGTTCTACACCTCAAAAAGGCGCTGCATATCAAGAAAAGGTTACCGGAGCACCAAAAGACACGGAATATGTAGTGAAAACTGATAAGATGAAGAGTGGAGAGAAAAAATTTGATGGTTATGACCCTGAAACTAATACGTTAAAAGATGCAAAGGATTGGGATAAATGGCCTCCTTCAGGGAATAAACCATGGGAAAAAGCAGCAAGGCAGTCAGAAATTAATCATGCAAAGATAGATGCTGATATTGCAAGTGATGCAGGAAGTAAATTAGAATACCATGTTCCAACAGAAGAAAAAGCATCGCAGTTAAGAGAAATTTTTGCTGAAGAAGGAATAAATATAGACGTGATTGTAACACCTAAATAAAAGACTTACGCTACATGAAAGAAAAAGTTATGCTGAGATTAAGATTTGATAAGGCGGATCTAACCGCAGATCAATACATCAATTTTTGTAAAAATATCTTAAAATCTCTAATGAATTTTGATAGTTATTTTTCTGATTTTGGAAGCTGGAATTTGCAAACAAATTCCGCGGTTTATTTTTCAAATGATTTTGAAGATTTTCACAACAAAGTATTTCAGCTAATTAACGACGAGAACATAGCTTATATAAATCCAAATTCAGAAGATAAAGATTTACATGATCACTCTATTAGTCCATTTGGTTTTAGAACCTACTATACTCCGAATAGCATGGTTGAATCTAATGCTAATATTTCTATTGATGTCTCACCTACATCAAGTTCAAGATCTTCATTTTTTATATTTGAGTTTCCGTCTGAAAGAATAGAAGAATTTATAAATAGCCAATTTGCTATAGCATTGTTGAAACATTTGCAAACAATCCTACAACCTATTGACGGCACTATATTAACAAAACCCTTTTTTCACAAAGTAAATAAAAAAGATTTTGATCCTCCTATTGGATGGATCACCTATATTAAGGATAGTCTCAAAATAAAAGAGATTTCAGTAGATGTTGTAAAGGAGTTTACCTCAAACGGTGTTATATTAGTATTAAAAGAAAACTGTCCTGATTCAAATGATATTGAATATGTTAATAAAGCAATAGAAATTAGAGATTTTTTAGAAGTAAACCAGAAGAAGAACTGGTGAATCAATGTAAACGCAAATTGTTGGAAGATAAGTCAGGTTTAAATTTTGAGGTTTAATAATTCAAAGCAGAAAATAATATAGGTTTCAAATGAAAGACACAAATACGAAACTGTAATTTTATGTGTTCTTGGTGTTGCATGAATGAAGTTTCCGGGCTTTCTGAATGGATTAACGAATGTTGCAATTGCATTAAAGCGGCAAATAACCAAAATATTAAGCTGGTTTACACGGAACACCACACGCACCGTACTTTAAATAAATTAAAACAGGGAACAGAATTCAGGATCAATGTTGATGTGAACCAGTTGATGCAAAATGCTGCGGCGCATACCAACCACGAAAAGAATGATCCCGAATCCGATTACCAGCCGCAGAGAACGAACTTTCTTCGGTTAATTTCAAAAGGAACAATTTGGGTACGATTACCCAGGAAATACAGGATGGCTATCAGATCAATTACCAATATGATGTTTTTGGCAACCTAACCAGCTTAAAAAGCTCATTAGGCGCCGATATTCAGTACGATTATGATGAAAGTGGTTATCTGAATGGTATTGCCGCAAAAAGTGGCGGATTAGCAGAATGGACTGCAACCATTGGCCGTAACAAAAACGGGCAGGAAACCAGCCGCAGTTTAAGCGGTGGGGTTAGGGCTACCTTCGATTATGACCACGAAGGCCATCCAATCAGTCAAAAGGTTGAAGCCAGCCGTTCTATCACTGCGTTTAAACAATATGCCTGGGGGCCGAACGATAAACTCAATAGTTGCTTAAATAGAATTACGGGTGGCAGCATCAATTACAGGTACGATCCTTTTGGCAGTCTGTCTTCGGCAAGTTATAGTGATGATGGCAAAGTCATCTATAAAAATCCTGATGAAACCGGGAACTTATATAAAACCGCCGACCGAAGTGACAGGCGTTATGATAAAGGAGGTAAACTCCTTAAAGATGACCAATGGTACTACCGTTACAATGCCAAAGGCAACCTGGTACAGAAAAGTAAACGGAATATCATCGGCCTGGCAAAAGAAGAGGTTGTTGAACCGGAAGATAATGGCTTATTTGGCAAAAAATTAAACTGGGGAATGGCCAACCCTGATCTTCCCAAAGATGAAACGCTCGATATCCTGGCAGATGCCGAACCTGATTTACCAGAATGGAAAGAAGGTGACTGGGCTTATGCCTGGGCCGCTAATGGCATGATGAAAGCGGTTAAAAATCCACATGGCGAGATCATCAGTTTCGAATACGATGCCTTGGGCAGGAGGAGAGCCAAAATTGTTAAAAATACCGTGTATCGCTATGTGTGGGATGGTAATTTACTACTCCACGAATGGAATTACCCTTTAAGCGAACGGCCTAATCTGGTGGTTAATGAAGATGGATTGCTTAGCTACGATAAAACAGAACCGCTGGGCGACGATTTAATTACCTGGGTGTACGATCAGCATAAATTTACACCAAGTGCCAAAATTGTTAATGGCCAGTATTATTCTATTATTAGCGATTATTTGGGCACTCCGGTACAGGCTTATGATGATGCAGGAAAAAAAGTGTGGGATTGCGAACTAGATATTTATGGAAAAATTCGTAAACTTAGCGGTGATCGGGAATTTGTACCATTTAGGTATCAGGGGCAATATGAGGATGTAGAAACAGGGCTGTATTATAACGGCTTTAGATATTATGATCCAGAAAGTGGAATTTACACCAGTAAGGATCCGATTAAAGTAGATGGAGGATTAAATCCTTATGCTTATGTTATAGATACAAATGAATATATTGATGTTTTTGGGCTCACTGGTCAAAGGTGGCTTGGTAAAACAAAAAAAGACGGAACTCCATATGGTAAACCGGGCCCAAAAACAAAGGGGACAGGTGATCATAATGCCAAAATAGATGAAATCATTCAGCGTGAAAGTGCAAAACCAGGAGTGACGCATGTTGGTGGTGGATCCAAAACTGAAATTTTGATCCCAACCCCAGGGGGCCATAAAGATGTGAGAAGAATGGACGCATCTTTTGAAGATCCTAAAGGTAGGTACCACATAAATGTTGGAAGAACATTAGAAGACGGTAAAACAGGAGTCATTAGAGAGAGACTTGCGCTTGAGGACGTAAAAAATCAAGGACATAAAGTCACATTTGAAGGATATGGAAAGGATTCAGATTACAAACCTAAAAAGATTAAATCAAATTATAAATAAATGGCAACTCAAATAAATATAGTTAGTTCAATAAGTAGTCTTGTTCAAGAGATAGAAAAATTATTAAAAGATATGCAACTAAATTTCTACTTGGAAAAAAGAGACGATGATAAGAAAGAATATATAAAAATTGAAGATTTTAAAAACTTGGACAATGAAATCGATAAAAATTATTACGCCTTCTACATCACCTCATTACCATTTGATAAGGAAAAGGATAAGAGCTTTTTTGATGATTTATTTTGTGTCCATGTTATTGAGGGACTTGGCGGCAGAGAAACTAAAAACGAGCTTGAAAATATTAGTATGAGAATAGTTTCGAAAACACCTGATCGTGAAATTAAATCATTTCTTAATGCGTTATCAAAGCAACTGAAAAATGATGATGGATATGGGATGGGAATTGGTCCTGGTTCCAGCAGTTTTTATAAAAATACGTTTTATAAAAAAGACAAAGTAAAAAATAAAACGCTTTGGTTTGACTTTAAAAGAAAGGTTCAGCCTATTGTAATTGAATAATAAAACAAATTTTATATTGAAAGTATATCCAAGTGGGAAAGGGCATCTTCCTCCTGGAAATAAAACGTATCATTAAAATATTATAAATGAAATTATCAATGAATGCTGATACGTATTTAGACGTTATCGTTGTTTTTAGGAAAGAATTAGACTATATCAAAAAGTAAATGAAAAATACAAAATGTCAATGATCCAAGCAATATCGGTATCGCTTAAGGTGTTTGCCTGATGAAACTGGAAAAAAACATTTAAAGCGGTATGATAAAAAAGATAAGTACTTAACAATTGATATAACAGTTGGCTTGGAGAAATACAAAAAGCTTTATAAGATAGAACAGAGACACGAATTAGGTCATGTTATTTATGGAAATCTTAGAGATGCTTTAAATAAATATAAGTTTGTAAAATTTGATAGTGATTTTTTTAAAGACTTTAAAAATTGGTGTAATGAAATTGGCTGGCTTATGGATGAAGTGGATTATTGTATAATGGATGAATGATGTAAATTTATTGAAGGAACATGTTGCGTGGTGCGCAAGAACTGGCCAAGGTGTCATGTTTTATTAATGATGGGCGATGCAAGCCGACAAGATTAGAAATGTAATAACCTTTTGTTGAATATCTTTTGAAGGCTCTTGATGTTTTGTCAGAGTATGTGGAAGAATGATTTACATCTTTTAAACCTAATTGAAAAAGATAGAGTAATTAAACGAGTAGGATGGGTTATGGAAATGAAATTCACTCCTCCATTAACGGAAGAATATATAAACAGATGCAATATCGATTTTTTGAAAATATTGTAAAGTTTCTTCAAGACACGGGATTAACCACTAAGGTTATACTGTCAGAAAATGAAAAAGCAGATGATGACTCTGAAATTAAAGTATCTGATTTAACCAAAGAAGGTTTTACTTTTTATCCTGTAGGAATCCGGAAATGGATAGAGAAGTACGATAAGAGTAAAGAAAAAGAAAAAGCGATTAATGATTTCGCTTCATCGAAAAAAAGTTTGCGGAGTTTAAAGCTAAAAAGGGTTCATAATTAATATGACATAGCTGTTTCGAAATCAAGATGCTTAATGATTGAGATATTGTGATAAGATAGCATAACAGATATAATCAAATAATCACCAAATTAAGTGGCAATTATGTTCGAAAAAAAGAATTCAGCCTTAATTTTTGAAGAATTTCAGGGTAGAAAAAATAAAATCAAGGATCTTATTAAAGTGCCAGTATCAGATCCTATGTATTTAAAATTTTTATCGGAATACATAGGTCTGGAAATCACACCTGACATTGGAAGTAGGGGTTCGTCTGGTAAAATGTATAGATTAAAGCAATTTCAATTTATCCGAAATGGTAAATGGAGCAAAGCTTAGAAATGGACATAATTGATGTTAAAACTAATTTTGGAAATAAATATAATAAGAGATTAACTGAAATGATTGATTACCCATATAAAAAAGGATTAATAATAAAATACCAAGCAAGGGTGTTAAAAAGAAAATGTAAATAAAAGCTATGGATATTTCAAAAGTCGAATTTAATATAATCCTTATAAATCGGTAGGGCCACTAAATTTTGGGATGAAGAGAAAAGATATTTGGAAGAAAAGCAGACAGGGAATTAAAAGACATGCTAAATAGGACTGAACTTAATTACGGTAGTATTTCAGTCAAATTAGATGATAAAGGAATAATAGATGAAGTATCATTTATTGAAGATCCAGCCTTAGTGATTAAATATAATGAACAAGATTTATTTAAAACAGATAATTTAATAAAATCACTAGAGAAAATTGAAAACCATTTAATACAGTTGGATATAAAGTTTTCTTTGAAATAGGAATAGCATTAACAGGTTATAGCAAAAAGAAAGGCGATAAAGCTATTTCAGTATTTTCTAATGATTTCAGTCTATTGTTGGAATCATAAATGAAATAACACAAAAAGATGTGAATAAGCCAAACTACCTCAAGAATTTTACAGTTGATGTTGATCAATTAGAAGGATATCCTCTCAGCAATTGGTTTGAAAAATTAACTTGGAAAGGGCAATTGACGTCTGGTGTAGAGGAGTTCTTTAGAATAATATATTGCGGAGAAAAATGTGAGGATGGGTTTCTGAAAAATAAGGAAGATTATCCACTTGTTGTCTTTGCTGAAAATATAAAAACGAATGACAAAATTTTACTTTTTGATGAAAGGATACATGGATATGAAGCTTTGCTGATTGAGGAAAAAGATTTTCAAGAAAATTATTTTGAGCAGCACTATAGTTATGGTTCCGAAGAAGTTTTTGAGGTTTTTATATGGACGAATACTAGCGTTGATTTTGAAGATGAATTTGGTCTCGATGGAGCTGGAGAAATTGAGTTATTGAATGGGAAAAAAGTAGATGTTGAATATTTAAGGCTAAATGCCTTTGATGCCTTTGGCATTATTATCAGAAATAAAGATCAGGAGTATATTAAATTGGTTGAGATTGAATTGATGTAATTATGAGCTGTTAATCTTAATGAAAATTATCAAACCAAAAGTCTCAGGTATAATGTATGATCCGAAAGTAAAAGAAACTATGTTAATCTCCGACCTTAAATTTAATTAAAGTTTAGATCTAAAGAAATTTCTTTAGTTAAATATAGCTTTAATGCTTGATTTTAGGAACTAATATGACTTTATTCAAAAATATTCTAATAAACAAAGCAATAAAACGCTATAACTATAGTGAAAAAATTGAAATCGATAGAGATAAGGACAGCTTTCTACGAAGTTATAAAAATTTTGCAGATAAAGATACCTTAAAAAAGCATACCCATATTATTTATGGCGTTTTAGAAGGGCTGCCATACTCAACTCACATCATTGCTAAAAATTTATTATTCCAAGAGAATGATAGCTGTTGGAAATACTTTGAAAGAACAGCGCTTTTCTGGACAATGTCATATATCAATGACCCTTTTATCGATCATATTAAAGCAGCGCTCGAATATAGTTTATATGTAGAGCGGGAAGATCTGATTGAAATATTATTGAAAAAAGCTGATGAGTATTTAAACCGCGATGAATACAAAACGAACAAAGATTACAAAAACCAAAATGTATATCCAAGTACGCAGTTAGTTCATTTTTTGATTGAAAAATGGCTGGGTAAAAATCCTATAAAAGATAGAGTTTTAGAATATGGTTCAGGCTATGGCATATATCAGCGTTTAATTGACAATTGGGATGGTTTATCAAAAATCGATTCTACTTATTGGGATGAACTTTGTGAGTATCACTTAAAGGGACTGAGTTTGGAAAAAGAAGATGACTACAAAACTGAAGAGTTTTTGGTCAGTGGCCTGGTTCCTATGGAGCTCATAAACATCATTAAAGTTAGAAAAAAGCTAGGTCTTGATATTCCTGTGGTTACCCACGAATTATTTCAAACGCCAATGGCTAAAGAACCCCAAATTCCAACCGGCTATAATGATGACTTAGACGTAAAATATCAGTTAGTTAAAAGAACTGTTGAAACAAAAAAGAAGTGGACAATTGAGGAAATCGTTTCTGAGATTAAAAGCGAGTTTGGGGCGAATGTTGAGCTTTTCGTATAATCTCTCAAAGCAATAACACAGTTTTTGTTTCATTACAGCTCCGGAAGAATACGAAATAATAAAAATCAAAATAAAAGGCTTCCTGATCAACTCAGGAAGCCTTTTTCATTTGTGTATTTGTATGTTATTTGATTGCAGCCAATTCTTGCTCAACAGCAACAGTTTCTATCGAGCTGATATTGGTTTTTAAAGCCGCAAATTTATCTATGGTTAACTTTTGTGATTTACCCATTACTAAGGTATGCATATCAGTTGAACCACTTAATTTTAAATTAGCATGATCTGAAATCACCGTATATAAACCTTCCGAACTGGTGTTGATTTCTGCATGGGCATTTCCTGTTAAAAAGATTTGAAGATATTTAGTGCTCAGTTTTCCTTCGGTTTTAACAATAGCATTCTCTGAAGCTTCAATTCTGTAAAAATCATTTACATAAACGGTTAATTTCGCTTTTTCAGGGCTTGTTGAAGTGATTTTTAAATGATCACCGCTTTGCATCACTTTAGCCGTTCCTGTATTATCATTAGCATAAGAAATACCAGAATGGTTGCGCTGAATGATGGTTACTTCAACGTTTCCTTCAACAGAAATTTTTTTAAAGGTGGATATTTTCATTGTGGCATCCGGATCTTTTTCTATTGCAGAAACGTTTGTAATAAATACAGCTGATGATAAAGCAAAAGCCATTAGTGAAGCAGTGAGTAGGGTTTTGATGGTGGTTTTCATATATCTTTATTCAAAAATAATTTTTACTAGTTCTTATGTTTATTTTTTTTGGTGTTTAATGATAAGACGTCGTGAAATGAAAAACGTTGCAGGCCATGTCGCGCTTTTATACAATCGATAATTAATAATCGACGAACAGGCATTAATTCAAGATCAAACTTGAAACTTTTACCAAGCATTTGTAAAATATTTTAAGATCTGTTTTTCAATTGCGCTTTTTTTTTATCTTTAATGAGAATTTAGGCTTGCTTATTTATGAAGAAAAAGGTTGTACTTGTTCAGGATAATAAAGATATCCTTGATATAATGGACGAGGTATTAGAAGAGGAAGGGTTTGATGTTACCGCATCATTAACAACCGAGCCTATAGAGAAAATAAATGAGATTGAGCCTGACGTGGTGATTGTGGATGATCACATCAAAGGCAAAAAGAAAGGATCTCAGGTAATTAAAGAACTTAAATCTGATCCTGAAACGCAAGATGTACCGGCAGTACTCACTTCAACATCAAATCACTTACCCCAGCAGGCAGAAGATTGCAAAGCCGATGATTATATCGAAAAACCATTTGATATAGATCATATGGTTAATGTAGTGAAGAAAAACGCTTAACTACTTACTTTGCCGATATGATGTAGGTTTATCAGTATTCGTATTCAAGTCTCCTTTCAACGCGTAGCAAAAGTGGTACTGCTTAAATTAGTTCGCCTAAGTTCATCTTTTAGTAAAGTTATACTCCGTGTAAACACGTGAAGCAAAACCAGGTCCTGGATTATCGAACCGCTGGTCATTTACCCAAGTCATATTTTTATCATTGATAGCTGTAATATCAAATGTCTTATCGATATCATAGGATGTAGCCGCAATGTCTATCCTTGTCGTTTGATTATCTGTAATAGAAATCTTATAGGCGAGTGCTTGTCTTCCGTGTCGGTCTGAGAGATATAGTGTCTCCGGGTTCCGAAAATCGTACCATGGTGCTGGTGATTCAAAAGGGAGCTTCTCGGTGTAAGAGATCTTTCCGGTTTCATCATACATGATATAGACACCTCCTGTAAGTTCCCATTCTCCTGCAATCTGCTGCTTAACAGAAGTAATCTTATCCGGTTGAGAATCTTCATCATGCTTTTTACAACCAGAAAATATAAGTGCAAAAACAAAAAATATCGCTATTTGGTAAACAGTTTTCTTGAATTGAAATGGCATATCATGAGATGTTATAATGATGTTTGGTAATCTGATTTGTTGAACTTAACATCAAAATTAGAATATTGTTTCCTTATCTTTAAAAAATATTTATTCCTGAGTGTAACTTAACATACTGATAAAAAGCAGGTAATGAGTTTTTGGATGGGCTAATTTATGCCTTAAAAATAAAAATAAACCGAATGGCTCACAGCTTGTTTAGTTCTTATAGATTTTTACTTAAATAACAAATAGACCTATGACCTTCAAAACCGTTCTTCTATTTTTCCTATCTTTTGGTTTAACAACCGGTATGTTTGCCCAAACCAGAAAACCCGGCTCAGCTCAGCAAAATTTATCATCGAACAAACAAATGGCCGATCAGGCAATTTTAGCGATCCGAAAGGATGTACAGACAATCAATTCAAAGAAGCTAAAAAAGGAGCACTACACTTATGAATCTGCTGGTTGTGTGGAGGAGGGGGTAGTAGATTACTATTTTGACGAAAAAGCCATTGTTAAAATTGTCGAATCTGGTTCAATAGGGGATGGGAGTTGGGTTGATGAATATTATTATCAATCAGGTAAAGTTATTTTTTGCTTTCAGACAATTGTAGGCGGACCTGCCATTGGCAAGGTTACTAAAACAGAATATCGGTTTTACGTTAAGGATGGCAGCATTGTAAAAGTTTTGGAAGGAACGAAGACGATAAAAGCAGATTCAAAAGCGAGCGAGTCTTTACAGAATGCAAACAAAATATTTAAAGCTTACGCGTCAAAAGATTTTGCCGCTGCGTTATGTAATTAGTTCTCAATTCACTTCAGTATTTATCTTGCATGAGTAATCTCGAGTATCGTTACCTTTCTAAAGTTGGTTTGTAGGTATCCGTTTGTACAGTAGCTTTCAACTCGTGCAAAATCTGATACAGGCCAAAATTAGTCCGGTTAACATAAATAAAATGTTTTACTCCGCGGGCCTGCTTAAATTCTGGCATTTTAGAAATTTTCTCGCCATAGGCGTACAGCTGCTCAAAAAAATCAGGTTTGCTAAAATCAAAAGATGTACTGGTATAAGGTTTGGCGAAGAGACTGATCATCTCCCTGTACGATTTATAATAAAACTCAACTTGCTCGGGAGAATCATCTTTATGGATCATTTCCAGTTTTCTAAAGGCATCGATCGTTCTATTTTTATCATTGATCACATCAGTAGAAATTAAGGAAAAGAAAGGGTAATAAAAATCATCCGGCATTTCTTTAATACAGCCGAAATCAATTACGCCAAGATTTTCATCGGGAGTGATCATGAAATTTCCGGGATGCGGATCTGCGTGTACAGCCCTCAGTTCGTGTTGCTGAAAGTTATAGAAATCCCACAAAGCCTGACCGATTTTATTCCGAAGTTCCTGAGAAGGATTGGTTTGCAAGAATTCTTTTAAATGCTGGCCATCAATCCAATCCATAGTAATGATCCGTTTTCCGGAAAATTCTGGATAATATTTTGGAAAAACGACATGATCGAGATTTTTACAAGCTTCAGAAAATTGGATAGAACGCCTAACCTCAAGTTCATAATCTGTTTCTTCGAGCAAACGTTCCTCCACTTCTTTGATGTAGATATTCAATTCCCTTTCAGACATGCCCAATAAACGGAATGCGAAGGGTTTTACCAACTTTAAATCTGAAGAAATACTATCGCCCACGCCTGGATATTGAATTTTAATGGCTAATTTTTTGCCATTAAGCGTGGCCTGGTGCACCTGCCCGATTGATGCCGCATTACTGGAATTTAAGTTGAAACTATCGAAAATATTTTCAGGAGTTTTACCGAAATTTTTATTGAAAGTACGAACAATCAGCGGACCCGAAAGAGGGGGCGCATTGTATTGCGATTGGCTAAACTTATCTACATAAGATTTTGGCAGGATATTTTTATCCATGCTCAACATTTGTGCTATTTTTAAGGCACTTCCTTTTAGTTCGCTCAGCGATTTATAAATATCTGTTGCATTATCTTCATTAAGCTGTTCACGGTCCATGTCGGGATTAAACAGTTTTTTAGAATAATGTTTTATATAATTACCGCCGATCTGAATGCCTGTTTTAACGAATTTTGCCGAACGTTCTACTTTTGTAGTCGGGATACTTTTTTGTGTCTTCATCTGGTATTTAAAACCTCATCTTTTCTGCAAACTTTCCATTTCTGGATAAAAACTTTCCGTATTCCAATAAATTATCAATTGGCGAATGCTGGAAAAGATCGAAAGTTACATTAATGCCCTTTTCTATGGCTTCGTCGCTTTTTTCAAAACCTTCACTGTCATCGTTGATCCAAAAATTAAGAATAAAGGCGAACTGAATCCATAAAGCATCCTTGTACCTTTTGCTTAAAAAACGACGTTCAGCAAGTTCGCCGCTATCCAAACCTTCTTCTATAATTTCTTGGGCAAAGTTTTCAAAAATAGGTTTAACACCGGCCAGTACTTCAGGCGTAGAGAATTTACCCTTATGATGCTTTAAGCTATAAATTACAAAACTGCGCTCGTTCTTCAGATTTTCCAGATAACTATAAAAGAAAGAAAGCATTTTTTCCCTGGCTGTATACTGAAGCCAGACTTCCTGTTCTTTGATTGTAGTAATGGTTTCGAAGGTGAGTTCAAACCAGATTGTTTTTTCTATGCTTTCGAAAGACGAAAAAAACTGATAGAAATCAGCCTCAGTAATTTTGAGCTTTTTTGCAAAAATATAAACTGATTTAGGTTTTTCATTGTTCGTTAAAACATAATCTAAATACCCTTTTCTAATTTGTTGAGCAGTTGCCATATAGCTGTTTTTTACAAGTATAACGTTTAATTAAATGCCTTGTTTTTCTTCAAGGTTTTTTGTTGATCATGAAATTGTAATAATAGCTTTCAAAATAATTGAAAGTTGGTTTTTAACTAATTAATTTAGTTTTTTAAAATTTAAATATGGACAATTAATTAGGTTTAAGCTAAATTATTTAGTATTTTTGTTTTCATTATTCCTTAAGTAAATCACGATAATATGATCCAGATGAATGATTTTTTATATGGCAAAATGGAGCTACCAATGGTGTTTTCCGACCTGTTGAATACCGATGCCTTAAAAAGACTGGGCGGGGTTCATCAAAGTGGTGCCATATTCCTGGTTAATCCAGATATCTGCCATTCGCGGCTGGAACATGTTATCGGTGTGGCCATGTTGATCAGGATGCTGGGTGGTTCAGAGCTGGAGCAGATTGCAGGCTTGTTACACGATATTTCGCATACAGCTTTTTCCCATGTGGGTGATTATGTTTTTGGCAATACAGATGAAGATTATCATGAAAAGGTTTTTGCCGAAATTTTATGTCAATCGGAAGTGCCGGGTGTACTGTTAAAATATGGATACGATGTTAGCCAGATTTTACATGGAACATTTGATATTTTAGAACAGCCATTGCCAGCGCTCTGTGCCGATCGTTTAGATTATACTTTGCGTGATGGCATTCATGGTGGGGTGATTTCGCGTCAGCGCGCCCGCGAATTTTTAAATGCTGTTGTGTTGAAAGATGGTAAAATAGCGGTGAATACAGAGGCTGAAGTGACCTGGATTAATGAAGCATTCGAGAAGCTGAATAATGATGTATTTAAACTGCCCCTTCATTTATATGCCAATGGCAAAATGGCCGAACTGATTAAGAAATTTTTAGATAAAGGTTTATTGGTAGAAAGTGACCTGTTTAAAACAGATACCATGTTGTTGAATAAAATTAGAACAACTTATGAAGGTTACGAAGCCATCAAGTCAATTAAACAGTTAAAGGGTTTAGCCGAATTTATACGCCATGGCGCAGTACCCAAGATTAAAAAACGAACTTTAAATGCCTTGCTGGTTTAGTATTTAGCTATAGGTGTTCTGCGTGAATTATTCCTTTCATTCCGTCATCCTGAACTTGTTTCAGGATCTTTCCATAAACCAAAATGTTCTGCCAATCCAATTTTAAAGAATTGACGTATATTGTAAAAAATATAAGAATATGTCTGCAATAGAAATTATTTTAATCGGAGTAGTTATCCTGCTTATTTTTGGTGGCAAGAAACTGCCCGAATTAATGAAGGGAATAGGGAAGAGCGTAAAAGAATTTAAGGATGCTAAAAATGAGCCGCCGGTTAAATAATTTTGTAATAAAACATTCCTTTACAGCTGCTGTTTAAACTAATAAATAGTTAAAAATGGAAAATCAAAAGCAAGATCCGGCAAAAGCGACTTTCACTCAAGAAAATGCAAAACATCCTGAACAGGGATTGGATAACTGGAACGACCGTTTAGATGAAAACCTGGAGCCTGAAGCACGTAATGATGTAGAGGCAGACGAAAAAGCCAAAGATTTCTCTGAAAAGTATGGAAGCGGTGATCAGTCCGATCAAGGTGATGATTGAATATTTATCATGTAGTCAATCAGGCTGGCAACGGCAGCTGCTAGATCGTGGCTTAACGCAGAATTAATATCGATCAAGACCTTCGATATTAAGATGTGGTAATTTTGTTGGTATTAGACTGGTGTATTGTTCGGCTTATCGTTTGGAGCGAAAAAATTATATAGAACGGAAATTTACTCACATCTATCTCTTTTATGCTTCGATTCATTGTACTGCTGGCAGACCTTTGTTCTTAAACCTGACAGCAATGGCAGATCCCGATTTAAGCACTTTTTTGTCCTTTATTTAGGGTGTGCTTGCTTATTTCACAGGTTTCATTGGGACTATAACGGATGGCAGGGCAGCAGACGGCCAGGCACACAGAACCGTTCATTTTCAAACCAATCATGATAACCTGTTCTTTTTTGAGCAATCTGGTTATAGAAAATGCCAACTGTACTAAAGTTCCTTTCTGAATCAGATCATCGTCCCGTTTGTGGACGGGGATGAACGAAAAGGCGATTTATCGCCGAAATGTCGCCGTATTTAGCATTGTAAATGCTAATCTTCCTAATCATCGTTTCTAACGATAACTATATAATGTAAACTAATAATTGGAAAACGGCCGACTGAAAACTGCCAATTGTATTAAAGTTCTTTTCTAAGCCTTGCTACCGGAATATTCATTTGTTCGCGATACTTTGCAACCGTTCTTCTGGCAATGTTATAACCTCTTTCTTTTAAAATTTCGGTTAATTTTTCATCAGCCAAAGGTTTGCGTTTATCTTCGTTGCCAATGCAGTCTTCTAATATCTTCTTAACCTCTTTATTGGAAACTTCTTCACCGTTTTCGGTTTGAATAGCTTCTGAGAAGAACGATTTTAGCAGAAAAGTGCCAAATTCAGTTTGTACGTATTTAGAGTTGGCCACCCTTGATACGGTTGAGATATCCATATCAATTTTGTCTGCAATATCTTTTAAAATCATCGGGCGCATCTTACGCTCATCAGCTGTTAAAAAATATTCATATTGATAGTGCATAATGGCATTCATCGTTTTTAACAAAGTCTGTTGTCTCTGTTTAATTGCATCTATAAACCATCGTGCAGAATCTAATTTTTGTTTCACAAACTGAACAGCCTCTTTCAATTTTTTATCTTTAGATGCGGCTTTGTCATAATGCTCAAACATCTCCTGGTAAGATCTGCTTACCTTTAATTCAGGGGCATTTTTCGAATTTAAAGTCAAAATTAATACGCCATCATTATTGCTGATATGGAAATCAGGAATAATCTGCATTTGTTTTGTTGTTACCTGGTTGGCATCACCTGGTTTAGGATTTAAACGCAAAATTTCGTTTACCACCTCTTTAAGTTCTTCGCTATCTAAGCCTAAACTTTTTTCTAATTTATCGTAATGTTTACGGGTAAATTCATCCAGATAGTTTTCTACAACATTCATTGCTTTAACTATAATCGGATTATTGGTATCTTTTCTTTTTAACTGGATCAGTAAACATTCTTTCAGGTCTCTTGCGCCAATGCCTGGAGGATCAAATCCCTGGATCAGTTTTAACATTTCCAAAACATCCTCTTCCTCAACCATCACATTTTGAGAAAAAGCAAGATCATCGATCATAGAGCCCAACGGACGGCGTATATAACCATCATCATCTAAACTGCCAATAATCTGTTTGCCGATAATAAAATCCTGATCGGATAGTGGAATAAGGTCTAATTGCTCTTGTAAACTTTCAAAAAATGTACTTTCAATAGCAATTGGTGTTTCTTTTTTCTCCTCATCGTCGTCGCCATTATTATAATTGGTGCTATAATCGTTGGTCGAATCATCTTGCAGATAATCATCTACATTAAATTCGTCCATGCTGGTATCTTCTGATGATTGTTCGTAATCCTCAGGGCCATCATTTAAATCATCATATTCACTTTTTGGCTCATCCTGAGTCATTAAGCTTGGATCTTCCAGTGCCGGATTTTCTTCGAGCTCCTCTTTTACACGTGTATCTAAAGCAACGGTTGGCACCTGCAACAATTTAATAAACTGTATTTGTTGTGGTGATAACTTTTGTAATAATTTTTGTTGTAAATGTTGTTTTAGCATAGTAAATAAAAAAGAATAGCGCAAAAATAAACAATAGATTTCAGATATTATGCTGATTTGACCTAAATGCTATCGATATGTCGGTTTTTAAAATTATTTCCTAAACGTTTGTATTGAGTTTAATGTTTGCTACTTTAGTAAATAAATAAACTAAACGAAGAAAGTATGGGCTTTGTAAAAGAATTTAAAGAGTTTGCCATTAAGGGCAATGCTTTCGATTTGGCCGTCGGCGTAATTATCGGTGGTGCTTTCGGTAAGATTGTAACCAGTATAATTGAAGATTTGATCATGCCTATGGTAGCCGCTATGGTAGGCAAACCAGATTTTAGCAGCATTTACTTTGCAATGGGTAAAGGATCTGAACTTATTCCCAAAGGAGCATCATTGGCTGAAGCTAAAAAAGCTGCTCCGGATGCCGCCATATTTGCTTACGGTAATTTTATTACGGTGGCCATAAACTTCTTACTATTGGCATTAATTGTTTTTATTATGGTTAAAACAATTAATAAAATGAAAAAGAAAGAAGAAGCCGTAGCAGTTGCTGCACCACCTGTACCTACAAAAGAAGAAGTGCTTTTAACCGAAATCAGAGATTTGCTAAAAGCAAAAGCATAAAAACACTAAAGCTCCGCAACCATCTTAGCTGCGGAGCTTTTGGTTTTAATAACTTCTTTTTACTTTTGGATCGGTGATGATAATGTAATCGCCAAGTTGACTAAATTTTTCCCATTTAGGGTTGGTGAAGCTTTCATCAGAAAACGATGAAATATTCAGGATTTTTAATTTTGGATTTAATTGTTTGAGTTTTGCCAGTGTTCCCAGTTGTTCATCGCTATGGAAACGGCCGTTGAGCTGCAAAACCTTGATGCCTTTATTCGCTTTAATGAATTTATTTATAGACCAGGCCATGGTCGCATCCCATAAATTTTGGGTCTGGTAAATTTTCATCGTGCCCATGCTGTGTCCACCCAAAGTTTCTGTAAACTTTTCATAATACCTGCCCTGAGCAGTATCAATAGGAATGGGAGGTAAAAAATTGAATGATGTTTTAGGAAAATTTTCTAAAACCCTCAGTCCGCCCATTGTAACCGCATTGCTATAACGCGTTGCCGCATTAGCAGCAATAACTTTTAATCCATTCTGTTTGGCATATTCAATTAGAGGTCTGTAATCTTTATAATTTCCCCAGGCCCTGCTTTCTTTAACAAAGTTTTTTTCTGAAATTAACCCTGCCAGGTATTCATCTACTTCAGGTTGTACATCGGTAGGAAACATTTCTAAAGATAACACCATTTTTAATGGATATTTTGAATGGAGTTTTTTGAACAGTTCTACTTCCAGGTAGTGGCCAATAGAATCGTTATGGTCTTCGCCAAAAAATAAAACATCAGCCTGCTCCATATCAGCAGCAATGTCGTCTATTGATATTGATTTTTGTTTTTTTACATCATAGATCTTATAATGGCTGCTGATTTCCTGTGCATACAAGCCAGTGGAGATCGCAAAAACAATTACGAAAAGGATAAATTTCATGCCCTCAAAATAACAAAATAATTTTCACCGATAAAATAAGGTCGCTTACCGCCCTTTATCCTGTTCCTGCATGTGGCGTATATGATGGTCGGTTACTGATCAATACTTTTGGCTTATTAAATACGAGCATAAATGGAAAACATCAATCATCATAATAACAACCAGGTTAAAAACTCAGGAAGGGTTTGGAGCGGTTTCATCATCATCATCATAGGCTTTGCATTTTTGCTGAACAATATTGGATTAAACATTCCCAGATGGATCTTTAGCTGGTCTAATTTTTTAATTTTATTAGGCGTGTTTCTCGGCGTTCGTCGTAACTTTAAGGGCATAGGCTGGTTGGTCTTAATTTTGGTTGGTACTTATAATACCTTAATTCATATACCCGGACTTGATCTCGACCTATCTAAATATGCTTTAGGCTTTGGTTTGGTAATCGTTGGCTGCTTTTTAATTTTCAGACCAAAGCATGTTTCGCTTTCTAAGAAAAAGGATAAACGTAAAGCCAGTTTTGATTTTGAAGGCGAACCAGATCAAGAATCAGTAAATAGTAACGATGTTATTGATGTAATGGCGGTTTTTGGCGGTAGTCATCAAACGGTATATACCAAAAACTTTCAGGGGGGCGATATTACGGCCGTTTTTGGCGGGGCTGATATTGTAATGACGCAGGCTGATTTTCCTGAAACCGTATCCCTTGATGTAACAGCGGTTTTTGGTGGGATTAAATTAATTGTACCGCAAAATTGGGCTATAAAATCGAACGTAACGGCATTATTTGGTAGTGTTGAAGATAAAAGATCACATGTGATGCCGGTAGCAGAGCTAAAAAAGACATTGATTTTAGATGGAACAGCTTTATTTGGTGGGATTGAAATTAAAAGTTTCTAAACATTTATTATAAATATCGCCTATGAAATGGTTTGCAGTAAATTGTATCTATCAGGTAATTTGTGGTGAAGGAAAGCATACGCCCCAGTTTAATGAACAAACGCGTTTAATCCAGGCAAAAGGGATCAGGCAAGCCTTAAGTAAAGCTAATTTGAATGCCGTACATTTTAATCCTGCTCTTAACAATTGCCAGGGAGATAAAATAGTATGGAAGTTTTTAGGTGTAGGTGGGATATCTGAGGTTGTAGAACTTACAGATGGTGCAGAAGTAAGTTCGAAGATGGTTGAACCCCAATCGGTTTCATTATATCTGGAAAAGCTGGCGCACCGCAATAAATCATTAACTAATCAGAATCGTTTTGACAACTAGACCTTTATCCGTTCCGCAAATACAGAAACTATCAATCACCATTGCAATCGTGTGGACGGTAATGTGTGCTGCTGGATTGCATTATGTAGTTAATTTTTCCTGGTGGATAGCGATAACGGATAGCTTAACCAATAATTTTTTACTGGCATTGGCCTGTATCGGGGTAAGCAATATGCTGGGGTATTATCAGCCAAAAAACGAAAGAATGCTTTACGTACTGATTGTTGCACTGGCCCTTACATTTGTAATTATTTATGCCGCCAAATATAGCATGCTTTATATTTTTGCCGATTATAAAGAATATAAAGATTTTTATAACTTTTCTTTTGCGTTTAGAGGTTTAATCTCTTTTATGTGTTTGGGCTGGTGTGCCTTGGCAAATATATTATGGTATAGGTTAGAAGAACAGTCAGAAACACACGAAAGACTCTCTGCAGCAAAGAGTTTGGCTAAAGAAGCAGAGTTAAATAAGTTAAGGCACCAATTGCAGCCGCATTTTCTTTTTAACAGCCTAAATTCAGTATTTGCACTTACCATGGTTAACCCAAAAGAAGCTGGGGTAATGATTACAAAATTGGCTTCTTTTTTACGTGGTACCTTAAAACGTGACGATGAATTATGGGTTTCGGTTGAGGAGGAGATGGAGTACATCCAATTGTATCTCGATATCGAAAAAGTAAGATTTAGCCATAGATTGAATATTGAAGTGAATGTAGCCGAAGATACCTTAAACCTTTGCCTGCCAGGTACATTGTTGCAGCCCATTGTAGAAAACGCCATTAAATTTGGCCTTTATAATACCTCTGCTGGCATTACGATTAAAATTGATGTTACGGTTGAATATAATATTTTACAATTGCGCGTTCAAAACCCTTTCGATCCGGAAATGAAAGCTGCCGGAGGAACCGGATTTGGTTTAAGTGCCATTAAACGCAGGTTGTATCTGTTATTTGCGAATACCCATTTATTACAAACCGATATTGAGGCAAATAATTTATATATTACCACCCTAAAAATTCCACAAAAAAATGATCAGGACAATACTAATTGATGATGAGCCTTTAGCGAGAGATATTGTAAAGTATTACCTTTCAGATCATGCAGAAATAGAGATTGTAGCCGAGTGTGCTGACGGATTTGAAGGTTTAAAAGCCATCACCTTGCATAAGCCTGACCTCATTTTTCTCGACATACAGATGCCTAAAATTAGCGGTTTCGAAATGCTTGAGCTTGTTGAAGATAAACCTGCAGTAATTTTTACCACCGCTTTTGACGAGTATGCCATCAAGGCCTTTGAGGTTAATGCAGTAGATTATCTCCTCAAGCCAATTGATAAATCGCGCTTTGATGCTGCCATCAAAAAACTACCATGCAAATTAAATCAAACCGAGAATACAGAAGCTGTTTTAGATGCTGCAGCCTTAAGCCCGGCCCAAAACAATAGGGTAGTGGTTAAAAAAGACGGCGTAATTAAGATTATTCCTGTTGCTGATATTAACTATTTAGAGGCTGATGATGATTATGTGAAATTGAGTACCGTTGACGGTGCGTTCTACAAGAACAAAACCATGGCTTATTTTGAACAAACACTTGATGCCAATCAGTTTATCCGCATACACCGATCATACATCATTAACCTGGCACAGGTAACCAAAATTGAGTTAAAAGAGAAAGATAGTTATGTGGTGTTGTTGAAGTCTGATATCTGGTTGCCAGTAAGTAAAACGGGTTATTTGAAATTGAAGGCAGCATTGGGCTTGTAAAAAAAAGTAATATTTTATAACTGGCGTCACCCTGAATTTATTTCAGGGTCTACTTTGCAAGAAAGATGCTGAAATAAATTCAGCATGACGTTCGCAGGTAATAGTTATCGCGTCCTATTGCTAAGGATCATTGATAGAGACGTTTAGTAAAACATATAACAGATATTTATAAATAGCCACAGGGCCTCGTTTTTCAAAAGATTTTTTACATTTGCACTTAAATAGAAAAAATAATAATTAATCACGCTTGCATTTGTAGAGAAATCGCTTTATATTTGCACCTCTTAATTTTACAATAGATAATATACAGTCATGAAAAGAACATACCAACCTTCGCAAAGAAAGAGAAGAAACAAACACGGCTTCCGCGAAAGAATGGCAACAGCTAACGGCAGACGAGTATTAGCATCACGTCGTGCTAAAGGAAGAAAAAGATTAACAGTTTCTGACGAACGCAAGCATAAAGCATAATTTTTGATTGCTTTTCCGTTAATTCGGGATCGGCAGATCAAAATCTGCAATGATCAATCAAAAATATATGTACACATTCAGGAAAGAAGAACGGTTATGCAGCAGGAAACATTTAGACCTGTTGTTTAAAAACGGTTCTTCTTTTTTATTATACCCCTTTCGGATTTCTTATCTTTTTGTTGATGCATCTGCTGATGTGCAAGCACAGGTAGTAATCAATGTGCCTAAAAGAAGATATAAACGGGCGGTAGACCGCAATCTGCTCAAGCGTCGCATCCGCGAAGCTTATCGCCTAAATAAACAAGATAAATTATACTTGCCTTTACCTACAGATAGGGGATTGCTTTTGTTCTCTATCCAGTTTGTGGGGAAGAATAAGTATGAGTTTGCTTTTATTGAGAAAAAACTGAACGCTACCTTCAAACGTTTCCAAAATTTAATCCAGCCCGATGAAATTCATCAATAAAATTTTCGGATGGTTGTTTTTGGGTTTGATTAAAATCTATCAATATGCCATTTCGCCTATGCTCGGCGCAAATTGCCGCTTTACTCCAACCTGCTCTCAATATGGTATAGAAGCCATTAAAAAGCATGGCCCTTTTAAAGGTGGCTGGCTGGCACTGAAACGTATTGGCCGTTGTCATCCCTGGGGTAAGCACGGGCACGATCCGGTTCCATAGATGGGTTCATTTATTATGGATTGATTAGTTATTTTCGGTTCTTAGTTCTAATCTTAATAGTAGTCGTCTTTCGACTGAAGTGAAACGGAACGCCCGCCTGTGCGGACAGGCAGCGAGAAATCTATTTAGTCAAGTTTTGATTTTTTAAAGGTCCTTCATTGCATTCAGGATGACAGACAAGAAAGAGACTTGACTTCAGACAATGATTACGGACTCATTTAAACCATCTTCCATAGCCCCTCTTACATCGTCCATTTTTATTTATCTTTGTCTCATGGCTAAAATACTTCAAATAGAAACCGCTACGGCAATCTGTTCTGTGGCAGTATCTGTTAATGGTGAAACAATTTCTTTTAGAGAGGAGCAAGGACAAAACCTGCATGCGGCAAATTTAACCCTGTTTATCGGAGAGGCAGTTAAAGCTGCAGGCTTAAGCTATCAGGAGCTGGATGCCATCGCCGTAAGTAAAGGCCCCGGATCTTATACTGGCTTGCGTATTGGTGTTTCTACAGCTAAGGGACTTTGTTATGCCTTGGATAAGCCCTTAATTGCCATTGAAACATTAGAGATGATGGCTGCTGGCTATTTGTCTAAAAACCTGGATTATTCCGGTTTAATCTGCCCAATGATTGATGCCCGTAGAATGGAAGTATATACCTCAATTTTAGACCGGTCGTTAAACGTAATTACACCAACGGAAGCTAAAATTATTGATGAAACGAGTTTTAACGGGTTCCTTTCAGAACAAGTGATTACCTTTTTGGGCGATGGAGCAGCTAAATGTGCTGAAGTTTTAACACATCCGAATGCAAAATTCGATGCTGCTAATTTCAATTCTGCTAGCTATATGTCGAGGTTGGCTAACGAAGCTTTTAGTAGCAGTAAATTTGAAGACGTAGCCTACTTCGAGCCTTTTTACCTGAAAGATTTTGTAGTTACACCATCTAAGAAGCAACAAGTACAAGGTTAAGTCTATTTTCTTTTAAAAATCGAAAACAGGCTTTTAAAGAAACTATCATCATTGCTATGATCATTAATTCCCGGTATGATATCGGCAAATTGAGGATGGTTAACCACGTTTCCAAATTTAATGCCTACACCCATGTAAAAAGAACTGCCATTGGGCCCGCTTCCCACAGTAGCATCTCTTCTAATGGTACCTATGGTTTGGGAACTTGTTGCGATCAGATTATCGGTACCCATAAACAGTTCGAAATTGGGTGTTTGGTATTTTGCCTGTAATCCAACCATAAAAACACCATTTAAATTGTACAATGGTATTACGCTCCCTGAAAAGTCGTTGGCAATAAAAGTATTTACTAAAGCAATATCGCCACCTTTGTAAAATAGGTTTTTGGAAACAGCTAATGCAGGTTTGTATAAACCGTAGCGTTTAGACATATAAAAATCAAGTTTAGCATTCGTAGGGGCCAGAAACTTTTTGGGTTGTCCTGATTTCAAGAAGATATCTTTTATTTGCTGATTGGTATTCGACTGGTTGTTCTCAATATCATCGATAGTTTTTGGTTGTTCTAAAATTGTGCGTTGGGTATTGTTGCGCCACCAGATAAATCCTAAATCTTTAATGTTCGCCATTAAAAATAAACCTTTTTTCGTTGTATAATTACTGCCAAAACCTAATGATAAACCAGGGTTTTTAAAATTCGGGAAAAGGGTTTTATTACTTACTTCATTAAATTCAGAAAAATTGGCTGAATAAGTTCCGTTGAAGAGAATTACTGGTCCAGCTGCCTCAGGATCGATATATAATTGAGAGTTATAGATATTTATTTTATTGTAAAGCATGCCACTCAATACACTAGCTTTTAAACCAAACGCAAGTCTTTTGTTCCAATTTTCGCGATAAGTGAAGCTAAATTGATGGTAGCTTTGTTGATAACCTTTGGTGTCGAAGATTCCGGAATACAGCTGGTTTTTATTAAACCGATCGAAGGAATCGAAAATAGCTAAAGTTTCGTTGGTGTAATCGATATGGGCATCAGATCTGATCTGCCATGAAAAGCCCATTTCTTTCTGATACTTGTAAGAGCTGAAAAGCCTGAATGTTGCCACATAGATATTGCTGTTTTCAAAAAAATGATTAATCTCGCCTCTGCCGATCAGTAAACTTTCGGTATCAAAAACGCCCTGCTGGGTTAATTTTCTTATGACAAAATTAGAACTTCCCTTATTAATGGCATTTGTTCCAAAATATGGTAAAAAGAAATTAGAAGAGAATTTTCTTGATGAATCTAAAGTAAAAGATTTTTGAGACGGGTTTTCGAATGCATCGAACATGGTTTTAGTGCCAAAAAGCGCATATTGTTGCGCATTTGCAACCCCGAAGCTGGCTACTGCCAGTAACGTAAGTAAAAGTTTCTTCATGTAAAATAGTTTATTGGGATGGTTTACTTAACGGTTACTTAGCGAATCGGGTATTTTTGATTGTATGTGTTTGTTTAAAAGTAAGTTAGTAATAAATTTGTTTTTATCTGCACTCATTTGATAACAAAATGTATCGAAACTTTTTAAACCGCTATCGGCCCGCAAATGCCTGTAGAAATTCAGTTGAATATTATGCCTGAATATATCCACCGAATTCTTGGTATTGATGTAGTAACTTACATTTGAAGTGGTAGAAATTTCATTCACTACATCTAAATATTGCGGCGTTTGTATTAAAAGTCTGTTATTTTTATAATTATTTAAAAATGATTGTACTGTACTGGCATTATTGGCTACAACTAAATTATTATCAATAATGGCATAATAAGGCCTCGCAAATTTTTTAAAGGGCTCACCAAAATAACTGTATAAGATATCGGCCGATTTAAAGAGTTTAATGTCTTCGTTATAATCTGTACTTACATCAAGCAACAACTGTTTTGTTTTTTCGCCATTAGATAATGAAACTGCACCTAGTTTTTCGCCGGTGCTTAACTGAAAAAGAATAAACTGATTCTTCGTGTAATTGTTAAATATCAGGTTTAAATCTGTTCTGTAATCATTCTTTACGCTTTTGATTACCGCACTGGTTTTTGAAAGTATTTTCGTCTGTTCCTGCCAGGTATTTAATTTCTTAAGCCATTTGCCATAATCATCATAAGCATAAAGCATATAATTTGCAGTATTTTCGGGCAGAATATTTTGGATAGATGTCTTTTGGGCCGCAATGTTTTCGAATAGCTTAAGGTAATTATACTGATCTCTTATTTCTGTACTTCCATTAAAAAGAATTTTTTCCTTACTGAAATTGTAATTGAGTACAGCAAAACTGTTCTGTTGGTTAAATAGGGCAATTTCTCCGTTGATGTTACCTGCAATAATATTTTTGAGCAATAGCGGCGCCTGGTTAAAATTGATGTACATATTAGCCAGTACATTTTTGATCTGGTGGTTATTCTCTTTAATATATTCGGTAAAAGGATTTTCCGTTAAACGGATATTAGCATCATTAATCAGTTTTAAAGAAGTTGAAACCGTTAATACCTGGTTATGGATCCCCAAATAAACCTGTAGGCTATCATTTATTTTTACCGTATAAAGCGACTTCGAACTCTCAGTAATTACTTTTTTATGCCTTAGCTGATCATAGAATTTTTTGATGTCGTTATCGGGCTGAATTTGTAAGGTGATCAGGAAGTTAAGGGTTTTATTCGAATCAGGTAGCACACTAATATAAACCTGCTGATCTTTCAAATACCTGTTGAGCAGATGATCATCAACAATACTTGCCTTTAGCTGTTTTAGGAGGTTCATTTTATCTTTGCCCAAAACCTGCTGAATAAGTTGTTGCCCATCAATAATGTTGTAAAAACCTTTGTCGTTCTGAAAAGAAAATACCAAGGCCGCGTTATTGGTTGCCGATTGCAGCGCCAGGTCTTTTGCATCATTATCAATTCCCAATTTCGAAAAATACAGGTAGGCCATAAAGGCTACACCTAAAAATAATGCACTTGTTAGAATTACGATTTTTTTCATCTGCTGTGCAACAAATTTAATTTATTACATTGATTAGTGAGAAGTTCTTTACCAATTTATTAATTTAGCGACTGCTACTTGCAAATAACTATGAATAAACGAATAATCCTTACTGCTTCTTTTTTTGGCGCTGTTGCCGTTTTGTTGGGCGCATTTGGTGCCCACGGATTAAAGGCTTTAATTGATGGCCCGTCATTAGAAATTTGGCAGAAAGGTGTTGATTATCAGTTCTATCATACATTTGCTTTATTATACCTTTCTACCTTTGCCCGTTACCGGAACAAGCTGATTAATATTGCTTATTTCTGCTTCACATTTGGAATCATCCTTTTTTCAGGATCATTATATTTATTGGCTACCCGAAGCATATCGCATTTAGGTTTTACCGAATTTATTGGTCCGATAACGCCAATAGGCGGGCTTTTATTTGTATTGGGATGGATAATGCTCTTTTTTGCGGCATTTAAAGATAAATAATGAATACTTTCGAAAACGATATTTTTTCAGAAAGAGAAACACTTTTTGTGGAAGTTATTTTGCCATTATCTTTGGCGAAAAACTATACTTATCGGGTACCTTTTGATTTAAATGATCAGATCGCTGTAGGAAAACGGGTGGTGGTGCAATTTGGAAAGCATAGAATTTATACGGCCTTAATTAGTGCAATCAGCACAGTGCCGCCTACAGTTTACGAGGCAAAGTATATTATCGATGTGGTAGATGCAGAGCCTGTAATTACCCCCATGCAGCTTAAATTTTGGACATGGATGACCAATTATTACATGTGTAATGAAGGTGATGTAATGGCAGCTGCCCTACCTGCCAGTTTAAAATTGGCCAGTGAAACTATATTGATTCTTCGGGAAGATTATAATGAAGATACCGAACTTACCGATAAGGAAGAAATCATAATCAATGCACTGAAACAACAACAGAAACTCACCGTTAACGATGTTTCTAAGCTACTGGGGCAAAAAACAGTGTATCCGATCATCAATCATTTGCTGGATAAGGAACTCGTACTGGTAGCAGAAGAGGTGGTGCAGAAATATAAACCTTTGCTTAAATCATTCATTATTTTAAATGATTTTTACAGCGATGAAGAAAATCTGAAAGAGCTTTTTAATATTTTAGATAAAGCGCCTAAACAGTTAGATGCGCTATTGGCTTACCTGAAATTACAAAAATCAAATCTTCCGATTGCTAAAGAACAGCTTTTAGCCGAAAGTAATTGCGGTGCAGCGGCATTAAAAGCTTTAACCGACAAAGATATTTTTGTGGTAATGAAAAGGCCGGTTAGCCGTTTGGCTGCTCATGATGAAGAATTTAGTGTTAATTTTGAACTGAACGAAGGTCAGCAGAAAGCATTAGACCAGATTAACCAGCATTTTGAAGAGAAAGAGGTGGTTTTATTGCATGGGGTTACCGCATCAGGAAAAACGCAGGTTTATATTAAACTGATCGAAAAAATTATCCAGCATACCGATGGGCAGGTATTGTTCCTGTTGCCTGAAATTGCCTTAACCACACAAATTGTAGAGCGGATTAAACGTTACTTCGGCAATTCAATCGGCGTATATCATTCTAAATTTAACAATAGCGAAAGGGTAGAAATCTGGAACAAAGTGCGTACAGGTGCTTATAAAGTAATTCTTGGTGCCCGATCGGCAGTTTTTCTTCCCTTCGAACACCTGAAACTCATCGTGGTTGATGAAGAACATGAACCCTCGTATAAACAATACGATCCGGCCCCACGTTATCAGGCGAGGGATGCCGCCATTTATTTAGGATACCTGCATCAGGCCAAGGTGGTTTTAGGTTCAGCTACGCCGTCTTTAGAGAGTTATTATAATGCCTTACACGGTAAATATGGCCTTGTAGAGATGAAAGAGCGCTTTGGTGGGGTTCAGCTTCCTAATCAACAGGTGGTAAGTATTTCAGAAGAAACGAAGAAAAAAACAATGAGTTCGTATTTTTCCAGTGTGTTGATCAAAGATATCGATCTGGCACTTGCGAAAAAGGAACAGATTGTATTGTTTCAGAATAGGAGAGGTTACGCCACCATTCTTATTTGTGCAACCTGTGGTTATACACCAAAATGCGTAAACTGCGATGTAAGTTTAACCTATCATAAAAGCAGTGGTAAATTGCATTGCCATTATTGTGGCTACCAGCAGAGCAGCATTAATATTTGTCCGGCCTGTGGTTCGGTGCATGTAGAGCAAAAAGGCTTTGGTACCGAACGGATTGAAGAAGAACTCAGGTTGCTCTATCCGGAGGTGGCCATTGCCCGGTTGGATATGGATAGCACACGGACCAAAAATGGTTTGCAACAAATTCTGAATGATTTTCAGGAAAAGAAGACTGATATTTTAATTGGTACGCAGATGGTGGCCAAAGGATTGGATTTTGACAACCTGAACCTGATTGGCGTAATCAATGCCGATACCCTTTTAGGTTATCCCGATTTCCGCGCTTACGAAAGAAGTTTTCAACTGCTGGCGCAGGTTGCGGGTAGGGCGGGTAGAAGAGCCGATCAGGGAAACGTTTGCATCCAGACTTACGACGCAGAAAACCGAATCATTAAACAGGTGGTGAACAACGATTATGAGGGGATGTATAATGATGAGATTCTAGAACGGGAGAAATTTCTTTATCCGCCGTTTTCCAGGATGATATTTCTGTACATCAAACATAAAGATTCGCATGTTTTAGACCATGCTGCATTTAGCTTAGCCAATATCCTGAAAGGGAAATTTGGCAAACGTGTTTTAGGACCTGAACAACCTCTGGTAAGCCGTGTACGTAATCTTTATATCAAACAGATTATTATCAAAGCCGATAAGCATACAGCCATTCAAAAAGTTAAAGATGCATTAAGAGAAACGCTTACCCAGTTTAATGCAACTAAGGAGTTTAAAGGTGTTTTTACGCAAATTGATGTAGATCCGTACTAGAAATGATTGAATATGGAATGATTGAATTGTTTTTATTCTCTCCTTCAATATTCTCTCCTTCAATCCTTCTCTTATGTGGAAAATGTATCATTCTCTAACTCAGGTAATCCATTCACCAATTCAATTATTCTCTAATTTTCTCCTTGTATCACCACTAAAAAAAGCTAATTTTGAAGCTCATGGCGTATAAATTTGTTGATAATTACCGGGAACGTGGAGCGAGAAAAAAACTGGTTGAGTTGTTAAAATCTCGCGGAATTGAAGATGAAAATGTATTGACAGCCATAGGTAAAGTTCCACGGCATTTCTTTTTTGACGAAACTTTTTGGAACCAGGCTTACAAAGACATCGCTTTCCCCATAGGTGATGGGCAAACCATATCTCAGCCTTATACAGTTGCATATCAAAGTGAATTGCTCCACATTAAAAAAGGAGATAAAGTGCTGGAGATCGGAACCGGTTCGGGCTATCAAACCTGCATTTTAATGGAATTGGGTGCTACGGTTTTTACGATAGAAAGACAGGAGAATATTTACAACAGGACCATTCAGGTTTTGCCTGGAATGGGTTACAGACCAACATTTTATTGTGGCGATGGCTCTAAAGGAATTGCTGCCCATGCACCATACGACAAAATAATCGTTACCGCTGGTGCACCCCTGGTTCCTGAAATTTTATTAAAACAATTAAAAATAGGTGGCATTCTGGTGATCCCTGTGGGCGATGAAAAAACCCAAAAGATGGTTACGGTGATCCGTGTAAGCGAAACAGATTACGATAAAATTGTATTAGATACTTTTAGGTTTGTACCCTTAGTTGGCGACCAGGCATGGTGACATAAGTTTGGAGTTTGGAGTTTAGAATTGGGAGTTACATTAACGCTAAACTCCCAGCTCCAACCTACCTTTTCATTGCTCTATCCAACTCGCGCTTGGTATCTCTATCTTTAATGCTATCGCGTTTGTCGAATTCTTTTTTACCTTGGGCCAGTGCAATTTCCATTTTAGCAAAACCCCTTTCGTTGATGAAAATCCGTAAAGGAACTATAGTATAGCCTTTTTCTTCCCCTTTAAGCTTTAATTTTCTAATTTCTTTTTTCTGAAGTAATAAAGCACGGTCGCGTTTAATATCATGGTGATAAAATGAACTGTGGCTATATTCAGAGATATGGAGATTGCGTACAAAAAGATTGCCGCCAATAAACATGCAAAATGCATCCGTCATGTTGGCTTTACCTTGTCTTATTGCTTTTATTTCTGTTCCTAAAAGTGCAATTCCGGCTACGTATTTATCCAAAAGGTTGTAGTCGAAATAGGCCCTTTTATTTTTTATGTTGATGTCGTTTTTCAAAATTTTAATAAGTGTGTTACCGTAATATTATACAACGGTGTGTAAAACAAAATGTTTGGCCTAAAAATGCACCATTCATGCTGAACTCGTTTCAGCATCTTCTTAAAGATCCTGAAATAAATCCGATAGCTATCGGATCAAGATGACGACCATTTATGTGATTTGCCCTTAACTAGCTGCAAATATCCTAAAAATTGATGTGATAATTTAGTTTTAATTTATTTCGGGTTTAATGCAATCTCATTCTGAATTTATTTTATAAGTAGAGATGGTATTTTCAATTGTCTTGTAGCTAATTAGTGGTTAGCATCTTTCATAAAAAATGAACGCTGAAAATAAATTCGATAACTATCGGATCAGGGTGACGACTACAGATATGTCTATTTAAACTTGAATTCTCTGATTTTAGTGTGCTATTAGGGAAATTTACCGGCAGTTCCTTTGGCAGTCTCAGTCCCGATTTTTGCTGTAACAAAAGCAAAAAAGCTTTTGGTTTTCGCGGCATTCGATAGCTAAAGGATCGGGTTTATTTAACCTAGGCTATTGCCGGGAGAACAAGCCTGTCATCAGCTTACAAGCCCCCTTGTTTCTTAAACCTGACAGGAGCGAACACGAAGTGCAACGGAGTAAAGCGGATGGCGGGACTGCAGAACCGATGAAAAACTGACATTCATTTTCTGATGATGATGCTTGCATTAAAGAGAAGTCAAGTTTTATAACAACGTGCATATTTAAACCAGACTTCTCCCGGATAAAATATTCATCTGTTTGTAAAAGCTAGGGGATATATTATTATGTTCGTATTTATTCATTTAAGTTTGAATTAAAAATGTCGAAAATGAAATTCAGGAACATCGTTTTAATCTTATTGTTAGCCGTAACTTTTGAGGTAAATGCACAACAACCTACGCTATTACCACAGTTTACCTTTTATAAACTGGATGGAAAACCATTTTCAAACACTGATATTAAACAGGGAAAAAAGAATCTCTTTATGTTTTTTGATTGTACCTGTGAGCACTGCCAGCGGGAAAGCAAAAGCCTGAATGCAAATTATGCCAGGTTTAAAGATGTGAATATTTATATGATTACCATGGATGAGGCATATATTATTCCACAGTTTTTTAACTCGTATGCCAAAGGCTTAAATGCAAAACCTAATGTATTGGTATTACAGGATAAAAAGAGAATATTTATTCCAACATTTTTACCGGTAAAATATCCCGCCATGTACCTGTATTCACCTGCAGGTAAATTATTAATGTACCAATCAGGAGATGGGGGGATCAAAAAAATGATGACATTGGTGAGTAAGTAATCGTTTTTAACCACAGATAGGTAAGCATCATATCTGTGGCTCATTATTTTTAATGCACACGGTCTATCTGATAATTAACACGGGAATATTGACTTTGTGCCGTACAGAATCTACCGTGGTGCCGAAAATAAGGTCTTTTAAGCCTTTATGTCCGTGTGCACCCATTACCAAAAGTTCCATTCCATTGCGGTTACTGATATCTGCTATGGCTTTACCTGTGTTTCCAAAACCAATAAACGGTGTAGCATCATATCCAAGGTCTTCCAGATTAGCTTTGTAACGCTCCAGGTTAACAGCATCGCTCTGCGTTTCGTGGTCCATTACTTCCTTACCCAGATACCGTGCAGCAGCAGTTTCTACAATATGGATGAGGTAATAGTGCGCATCTTTGCCGCCTTGAATTAGCGCATGCCTGATGGTGTTTCTGTCATTTTTAGAGAAATCTACCGCAATTCCGATTTTTTTATAGGTAATCTTATCAATTTTGCCAATATCCAACGCATCACCATGTGGCACAATCTGTCTGGATGCATTTTTTTTCTGTTCTAACAAGGGGTGAAAGAAAACATAGAGAAGAAGTAGCACAATGAGGATTAAAGCCGGAATTACAATGGCATAAATCCACCAGTTATTGGCTTCTTTGGCCCAACCGCTTATTTCTTCCATTACCAGTTTCACATTCAGCGCGATGATCACAATGGCACTTGTCCAGGCCAAAACCTTTACCCATGGTTTAATGGCGAAGTCTTTCATCAGTTTTTTATCTGATGTAAAATGGATCAAAGGAATGATCGCAAAACCCAACTGTAAGCTTAACACCACCTGGCTCAGCACCAGTAGGCCGCCAAGGGCATCGTCTCCATAGTGCAAAATGGTAAAAAATGCAGGGATAATGGCCAGTAGACGGGTAATTAACCTTCTTAACCAGGGTTGGATCCGTAAATTGATATGTCCTTCCATAATAATTTGTCCGGCTAATGTTCCGGTAACCGTAGAGCTTTGTCCGGCAGCAATCAGTGCGATGGCAAATAGGGTTGGGGCTATATTGCCAAAAATATTGGAAAGTAATTTGTGTGCATCCTGAATTTCTGCCACCTCGTGTAAGCCATTTTTGTAAAAAGCTGCGGCAGCAAGAATCAATATGGCTGCATTAACGAAAAAGGCAAGGTTTAAAGCGACTGTGGTATCAATAAGGTTAAACTTTAAGGCTTCTTTAATGCCTTTGTTGCTCCGCTCAATTTTCCTGGTTTGTACCAAAGAGGAATGAAGGTAAAGGTTATGCGGCATTACCGTTGCACCAATAATTCCGATGGCAATATAAAGCGCATCGCCATTAAGTATAGAGGGCTCAAAACCTTTGGCTACTTCTTTAAGGGAAGGTTCTACAATAAACATCTCCACCAGAAAGGAAATCCCGACAATAAAGACCATCGAAACGATAAAACCTTCCATTGCCCTCATGCCTTTATTGAGTAAAAAAAGCAATAAAATGGTGTCGAAAATGGTAATGCTAATGCCCCAGATTAGTGGTAAGCCAAAAAGTAGCTGTAAACCAATGGCCATCCCTATAATTTCGGCAAGATCGCAGGCAATGATTGCAGTTTGTGCCAAAGCAAACAATGGAATGTTGGCCCAGCGGGGATAAGCTTGTTTCGAGGCTTGCGCCAAATCTAATCCTCTAACGATGCCTAAGCGGGCGCTTAGCGATTGTAAAAGCAAAGCGATGAGGTTCGACATCAGTAAAACCCAAATTAATTGGTAACCGAATTTACTTCCGCCTGCTAAATCTGTTGCCCAGTTACCCGGATCCATGTAGCCAACACTGATTAAATAAGCCGGACCAATGAAAGCCAAAATCCTGCGCCAGCCTTTTCTTTTATCGGTATTTACACTTTGATGTACTTCACTTAACGATTCAGTTTTTGCCATTACTGCTGATTAAAATATGTTTTGCAACTTCTCTACTAATATTAACTTGTTTATCTGATACCTGGATCTCAACCGAACCATCGAAATCGGTAACATCACTAACCTGGATTTGTTTGCCCAGGGTAAGCCCTAATTTTTCTAAATGTTTTAAAAATGCAGAACTGTGCTGACTTACGCCGGTAATGGTGCCAGAATCGCCCACTTTTAATTCAATCAATTTAATAAACTGGGTTTTGGCAAATCTTCCGTTTTTATCGGGGATCGGATCGCCATGGGGGTCTGCTTTCGGAAAGCCCAAAAACTCATCCAATCTTTCAATCAGCTCAATCGATTTAATATGCTCCAATTCTTCGGCCACATCATGTACCTCATCCCACTTAAAGTTTAATTTGTCTACCAAAAAAACTTCCCATAATCTATGTTTACGTACAATATCTATCGCTGTGTTTTTTCCCTTCTCTGTTAAGGTAACACCTTGGTATTTAATATAATCAATGAGGCCCTTATCGGCTAATTTTTTAATCATATCGGTAACCGATGCGGGTTTGGTTTGCATCTGCTCCGCAATGGCATTGGTTTGCACATTGGTGGTTTTCTCTGCCAGATGATAAATAGTCTTTAGATAGTTCTCTTCGGTATAACTTTGCATTTATATTTATCTAATTTTATTTTTAGGTAAATCTAAAAATTATTGTTTAAAATATATATGATAAATTATGTTAAAATTTAGAATATAATTTGGTTATGTTTGTATTCTGAAATACCTTTAACACCATATGGCATCTGAATTAGATAAAATAGACTTTAAAATTTTAAGAATTCTTCAAGAGAACGGAAGAATTACTAACTTGCTTTTATCACAGGAAATTGGATTATCACCTGCGCCAACTTTAGAGCGTGTGCGTAAGCTTGAAATGGCAGGATATATTAAAAGTTACCATGCTTTGGTGGATGAAGAAAAACTGGGTTTAGGTATTAAAACCTTTATTCAGATTCAACTCGATTTTCATAAAAACAATACCATCCAGATCTTTTTGGATGAAGTAAATCAAATCAAAGAAATCACAGAGTGTCATCACGTTACCGGTCAGGCCGATTTTTTACTAAAGGTTTATGTGAAAGATATTAAGGCTTACGAACGTTTAATTATGGATAAAATCAGTAAGATTTCTGTAGTGAAAACCTTCCAAACTATGATGATCATGTCTACCACAAAAAAAGAACCTATTGTTCCTTTAGAGTATTAGATTAACAATCAAATAAGAAAAAGGCGATAACCATTAGTAGCTTCTTATCATTGAGTGATTATTCTTTCTGGCTCGCACCCTGAACTTCCGCCCGGCCGGTCGGACAGGTGTTTCAGGGTCTTTTATGTAATAGATCTCTCCATTTCGCTGCGCTTCAGTCAAGATGACGACTTTTTCATTGAAGTCTGTCAAGGAGAACCCTTAGTTTCTTTGTGGGTCAATATTTAGGCAGTGTTTTTTCCAATCCGCATCATTCATTTCAAATTTCACTTCCCCTTTATTTACCACTTTTTTCCAGCCCTGCCTGGTGTAAAATTCTTCTGCACGGGTATTGGGAGCTGTGCCTAACCACACAAGATCCTGTGTTTGATTAAAATACCAATCCATCATCAAGCGGTGCAATTCTTTGCCGATGCCTTTACCTTCGAACTCCGGACGCAGAAAGAGCGCCCAGATGTTATGCTCTTTTAAATCTACAATAGAGAAACCCACTACTGCTCCATCAACTTCGCAAACCCAACCTTTACCACGTTGCGTAATAAATTCTTCGCAATCCTGGTCAGTAACCAGTGCCGGATCGGACAAAATGTTCTCTTTTACGGTATGCCTGACAATTTGCATCGCCGCTATGTCAGTCGTTTTTGCTTCGCGGAAAATCATTTTTGATAAGTTATTGAGAAAATAATTTATTTGAAAAAGCCTTTTAAATGCGCTAATCGTTGATTATTAATCGTAAAGCTAATCAATAAAATGTTTATGACAAATGAATGATTGTGAATTCTGGAATTGGTTCTACATTTGCTTAACGGTGTTAGATTATTTACACCTAATATTCCAATCATGGGAAGTAAAGAAAGAATTCTACGTTTAAAAGATGAAACCAGAACAAAAATTCTGGATGCTGCCTTGAACATTGTTCAAACAGAGGGCTGGCAGGCATTGAGTATGCGTAAAATTGCCGACCAGATTGAATATACCGCTCCAATAATTTACGAATATTTTTCTAACAAAGAGGGCATCCTGCTTGAATTAACCAGGAGAGGTTACCAGATCTTGGCAAAGGATATTCGTGCAGCACGCGACAAACATGAAACCGCAGCAGATAAAATGGAAGCCATGTGGGTTGCCTATTGGAATTTTGCCTTTTCACACACAGAATTTTATCAGTTAATGTACGGTGTAGATATGGTTTGTTGCACCGTGAAAAAGTCATTAAATGAAGCTGAAACGGTTTCGAATATGTTGGGCGATGTTATTGAATCTTTATTCGAGAAAAAACCGGTTTCTGAGGATGACATCTGTCGGAAATATTACACCTATTGGTCGATCATTCACGGCTTGATTTCCATCAATCTGGTTCGCCCTAACGGAAGAACAACTGATGAATTAAACCAGCAAATTTTAAAAGATGCCATCAAAGGCATTACATTATCTATTAACAGTTAGCATTTTTTTTAACAGTAACTTAACGCTGTTAGATTATTTATACACTCTAATTCCAATTAAATTTAATCCATATGAAATCTCTACATCGCTTGTATCCCTTACTTAACACTGTTAAACAGTTTAGTAGTGTTAAGTCACTGTTAACAGTTTCACTACTCTCTATAATTTTAGTTAGTTGTAAATCTTCGCCAGATCAGTCAGCGGCTGCGCCACCGCCGCCAGCCTTGCCGGTAAGCGCCATTAATGCCAGCACAGAAACCACATATATCGAATACCCGGCTTCTATTCAGGGGGCTGTTGATATTGATGTGCGTCCGCAAGTGAGTGGTTACTTACAAAGCGTACTGGTTAACGAAGGCGCTTATGTTACCGCCGGACAGACCCTATTTAAAATTAACGAAAACCCTTATCGCGAGGCTTTAAATAATGCAAAAGCCAGTTTACATGCAGCAGAAGCAGCTATTTTAAATGCACAGCTGGAAGTAGATAAGTTAACACCACTGGTTCAGAATAAAGTAGTTTCTGATATTCAGCTAAAAACGGCTAAAACGGCCTATAAAATTGCGCAGGCTAATGCCGAACAAGCTAAGGCTAACGTTGCATCAGCAAAAATTAATTTAGGTTATACCAATGTTAAGGCTACAGTAAGTGGTTACATCGGTCGTATCCCAAAGAAACAAGGAAGCTTGGTTTCACCAACAGATCAGATTGCTTTAACGCAGTTATCTGATATCCACGAGGTACACGTTTACTTCTCCCTGGCAGAAAACGACTTCAATAATTTTAACGCCAACTACCCGGGTAAAACACCTGCAGATAGGATTAAACATTTGCCTGCGGTAGAACTTTTATTAGCCGATAATTCTGCTTACCCGATTAAAGGCAAAATTGATATGATCGATGGTCAGTTTGATAAAAATACCGGTGCAATTACACTTAGAGCAAGTTTTCCTAATGCCAGCGGAACGCTTCGTTCTGGTAATACGGGCAAAATCCGTTTAGGTCTGCAACATGACAATGCCATTCTGGTACCGCAGGCATCAACAGTAGAAATGCAGGACAAAGTATTTGTATTTACCGTTGGCGACAGCAGTAAGGTGAAAAAGCAAGCCATTACCATTGTAGGTAAAGCCGGCGAAAATTACCTGGTTAAAGATGGAGTTAAGGTTGGCGACCAGATTGTGTTAAGCGGCGTTGATAAATTACAGGAAGGTATGGTGATCCAGCCTCAAAAAGCGGCCGATAAAGTAGCGGTGGCAAAAACAAAGAAATAATAAAAAATTAAAGTTAAAGCAATCATGTTTCAGAAATTTATAGACAGGCCTGTACTTTCAACCGTTATTTCCATTTTATTGGTGATAGTGGGGATACTGGGCTTAACCAAGTTGCCCTTAGAGCGCTTTCCAAATATCGCCCCTCCGTCGGTATTGGTAACTGCGGTTTACCCCGGGGCTAATGCCGAAACGATTTTACGTTCGGTAACACCATCCCTGGAGGAAGCCATTAACGGTGTGGAGAACATGACTTACATGACCTCCAGCGCCAGTAACGATGGTACGCTGGCCATTACGGTTTACTTTCAGCAAGGTACCAACCCCGATCAGGCAGCGGTTAACGTGCAAAACCGGGTTTCGCAGGCTACCAGTCAGTTACCTGCAGAGGTAGTGCAATATGGTATCACTACCACCAAACAGCAAAACAGTTTTATTGGCGCCATAGGGGTGTACTCTGAAGACCCAAAAAAATACGATGCCGTTTTTGTAAATAACTATGCGCAGATCAATATCATTCCCGAACTTAAACGGATCCCGGGTGTAGGTTCTGCCAGTGTATTTGGTGGTATTAAAGATTATTCGATGCGGATTTGGTTAAACCCAAGTCAGCTGGCTACTTATAAAATTACACCAAATGAAGTCATCACCGCCATTCAGGACAAAAACCTGGAAGCAGCTCCCGGTAGGTTTGGAGAAAGAAGCAGTGAAGCTTTTGAATATATCATTAAATATAAAGGTAAACTGACCAAACCAGAGGAATATCAGAATATTGCGATCCGTTCCAATTCTGATGGTTCTATATTACGTTTAAAAGATGTGGCCCGTGTTGAACTGGGTGCTTACAGTTATGGTAGCGTGAACCGTTTAAACGGACACGATGGAATTACCATTGGTGTAATTCAGTTATCAGGCTCTAATGCCAACGAAATACAGATTGCCATTGATAAATTGTTGGCTAAACTTTCAAAAGATTTCCCTGCAGGTATTAAATATAACCAGTTTTACCGCACCAAGACCGATCTTGATGAATCCATCAACCAGGTAGAGCATACGTTGATCGAAGCCTTTTTACTGGTATTCATCGTGGTATTTATCTTCCTTCAAGATTTCAGGTCTACCTTAATTCCGGCCATAGCCGTTCCAGTGGCCATTATTGGTACCTTCTTTTTTATGCAGCTTTTCGGTTTCTCTGTTAACCTATTAACCTTGTTTGCGCTGGTGCTGGCCATTGGTATTGTGGTAGATGATGCGATTGTGGTGGTAGAAGCGGTGCATGCCAAAATGGAAGAAAACCCTTCCCTTAGCCCAAAAGCGGCCACAACCGAGGCCATGAACGAAATTACCGGTGCCATTATATCCATTACCTTGGTAATGGCGGCCGTATTTTTACCGGTAGGTTTTATGACCGGTTCTACAGGTATATTTTACAAACAATTTGCCTTAACCATGGCTATTGCCATCATTATATCGGCCGTTAATGCCTTAACTTTAAGTCCGGCGCTGGCAGCTTTGTTTCTAAAAAATAAACATGCTGACGCTGATCATAAAGCGCCTAAAAAAGGTTTTGTAGAAAAGTTTTATGCAGGCTTTAACGGTGGTTTCAGTTACATGACCAACCGGTATGTTGGTGGGCTAAAAGTATTGATCCGTCATAAATGGCTCAGCATGGCCGGTCTGGCCTTAGTGGTGCTGATAACTATTTTTCTGGTAGGCAGGACCAAAACAGGTTTTATTCCAACAGAAGATCAGGGTTTTGTGGCCATCGCTGTGGCTAGTCCATCCGGAACATCCTTAGCCAATACCAACAAAATGTTAAAACAGGCTGAAGCAGAGTTGAGGGCAATGCCATCGGCAAGATTTGTGATGTCGCTGGCCGGTTATAACTTTTTAACCGCATCCAACAGTCCATCAGCCGGACAGATTTTCTTATTGTTAAAACCAAATGAAGAAAGGGGTGCTGTAAAAAATATCGACGAGATTCAAAATATTGTTAGGGCCAAAATGGCGGCCATATCTTCCGGTACTTTCTTCGTATTCAGTTTTCCAACGGTACCAGGCTTTAGTAATGTAGAGGCCATGAACGTGATGTTACAGGATAAAACCAACGGTAGGCTCGATAAATTTAGTGGTGTAGCGAATAACTTCATCGCGAAGTTAATGGCGAAACCGGCCATTGCCTATGCCTTTACTTCTTATAAAACAGATTATCCACAATTACAGCTGGATGTGAACGACGAAAAGGCCGATCAGCTGGGGGTAAGTAAAAAAGATATCTTACAAACCATGCAAACGTATTTCGGTACGGCGCAGGCTTCAGATTTTAACCGCTTTGGTAAATACTACCGTGTGGTGGTGCAGGCTGATGTTGCCGACAGAACCGATCCGGCCAGTATAGACAGGGTGTTTGTGAAAAACAAAAACGGAGAAAGTGTGCCCATCAGTACCCTGGTTAAATTAACCCGTGTATATGGTTCGGAAACGGCTTCGCGTTATAACCTGTTTAACTCTATTGAAGTAAATGCCATCCCGAAACCAGGTTTCAGTTCTGGTGACGCGATCAAAGCGATAGAAGAAACAGCTAAAGAACAATTGCCAACGGGTTATGCTTATGAATTCTCCGGACAAACCCGTGAGGAGATTTCATCAGGCGGACAGTCGACTGTGATCTTCCTGCTTTGTCTGGTATTTGTTTACTTCTTATTATCTGCACAGTATGAAAGTTACATTTTACCATTGGCGGTAATCCTTTCTATCCCGACAGGTGTATTCGGTGTGTTTGTGGTATTGGGTTTAACCGGTATCGAAAATAACATTTACGTACAGGTAGCGCTCATTATGCTCATCGGGCTGTTGGCAAAAAACGCCATCCTGATTGTAGAGTTTGCCGTGCAGCGACGAAAGGCCGGATTGAGTTTGGTTGATGCCGCTATTGAAGCAGCACGATTAAGGATCAGGCCGATCATCATGACCTCACTGGCCTTTGTGTTCGGTTTATTCCCGATGAGTATTGCAACAGGTCCATCGGCACAAGGTAACCACTCCATCAGTATTGGCGCTGCGGGGGGTATGGTATCAGGCGTAGTGTTAGGTTTATTCATTATCCCGGTACTTTTTGTCATCTTCCAGGCTTTACAGGAAAAAATATCAAAAAAATCATCAAATGAGGTTGTTCGCCACCGTGAAGAACCTATAAATCATACAGTTTATGAAACGGTTTAATATCATTACCATCCTGCTCCTGGCGTTAATCTGGAGCGGATGTTCGGTTTCGAAAAATACAGCGCTGCCCAATATTGCACCTGGCTTATTCAGAAATGGCTCATCAACAGACTCTTCAAGCATTGGCACCATGCCGCTGAAAAGTTTTATCACCGACCTTACTGTTCAAAATTTAATTGATACGGCTTTGGTTAAAAATTACGATATGCAGATTGCGTTAAAAAATATTGATGCGGCTGAAGTATTGTTTAAACAATCTAAACTGGGTTACTTGCCTGAACTGAAACTACAGGTGTCGGCAAATTCTAGCCGCCCTAGCGATAACAGTTTAAATGGGTTAAGCCTGAACCAGTTTACAGGTACCACACACATTGAAGATTATAATGCCAATCTGGGTGTGGTTTGGGAAGCCGATATCTGGGGTAAAATACGCAATCAAAAAGCTGGCGCTTTAGCCAGTTTTTTGCAGACTGAGGAAGCACGTAAAGCCGTTCAAACCCGTTTGGTGGCCAATGTAGCACAAGGTTATTATAATTTACTGATGCTCGATGCACAACTGGAAATCGCTAAAAAGACTTTGAAACTGAATGATAGTACGTTGAGGATTATCAATTTACAGTTCGATGCCGGTCAGGTTACTTCTTTGGCGATACAACAGGCCCAGGCACAACAGTTGGTTGCCGCACAGCTGGTACCGCGTTTGGAGCAAAATGTAACCCTGCAGGAGAATGCACTAAGTGTATTGATTGGTACTTTGCCTAAAGCGATTAACCGCGAGAGCCGTTTAGATAAGATGAATATTCCACAGGATTTAAATGCGGGTTTTCCTTCATCGATGTTAAGCCGCAGGCCTGATATTAAAAGTGCAGAACTGGCTTTAACCATTGCCAATGCAAGGGTTGGTGTAGCGAAAGCCAGTTTATATCCCTCGCTGGTAATTACCGCAAGCGGAGGCATCAACTCGTTTAAAGCCAGCAACTGGTTTAATGTACCGGCATCGTTATTCGGATTGGTAGGGGCAGGCATTACCCAACCGATTTTTCAGCGCGGACAATTAAAAAGCAATTTAGCGCTTGCTAAAATCGACCGGGAGAAATCGGTGATCCAGTTCCGTCAGTCGGTATTAAATGCGGTTGGTGAAGTATCTGATGAGTTAACGAAGGTAGAGAAGTTAAAAACGCAATACAGCATCGCTCAAAAACGGACACAGACTTTACAACAGGCCTCGCGTAATGCCAATCTGTTGTTTAAAAGTGGCATGGCGAACTACCTGGAAGTAATTACGGCGCAAGGTAATTTATTGCAGAGCGAACTGGAATTAACCACCATTAAAACGGAGCAGCTTAATGCTGTGGTAGGATTGTACCGCTCGTTAGGGGGTGGTTGGAATTAATTTGTAAAATTCTGTATCTAAACCTATAAGGTTTTTAAAACCTTATAGGTTTGTGTATAAATTTAGGCACTAAGAGCGCGATGTTCTTGGTGCTTTTTTTATGGATGATAAAATGTTTCTATAGCGATCGCTATAATGCGGTCGTCATTCCCGCGCAGGCGGGAATCTTAATGCTTTCGCTATTCTTTGCCCTTCCCTCGGGCTTGCCTCGGTTAGCCACCGAAGGGCTTTTACTTTTTCCTTGATAAAAAAGTAACAAACCTGAGCGCAGCGAAAGCATGCCTGCCATTAAAAACAACAAACACATAGGCATAACTGAAAGGCTGGCATCGTTTTTTATCAGATAATGTTGTTTTTATCGGTATAAAAGATTGCTGCGCAATTCCTTGTAAAAAGCTACGGAAATCTTTATTGCGGCAGCATCGAGGCTCTCAGCCTGGCTGAGAGCCTCGCTCTCGCTTTGATCCTGCCTTGGGTTGTGGGGTTATGAGGGGTTAACTGCAAAGATTTCCGTGCTTTTTCCGGCGGAAATCCGCGAGGCCGGGTAGCAGGGTGCAGATCGCATGGTGCCTGTTAATATTTTCTAATATGGTTGTTATTCAACCAATAAATCCGTCATTCCCGCGCATGCGGGAATCTTAATGCGCTAGTTATTCTTTACCCTTAGCTCGGGCTTGCCTCGGTTCACCGCCACCGAGAGTCTCTTTCTTTTCTCTCGATAGAAAAGAAACAAACCTGAGCGCAGCGAAAGCATGCCTGCCACTAAAAACAACAAACACAAAGGCATAACTGAAAGGCTTGGATCTGATGTCGGATAAATTCGTCAAAGCTTTGAGGTCGTCAGCACAAGCCCCGATGAAGGATCGGGGAGGGCGTGCTGCCTCTGTGTAGTGGTAGTTTGAAAGTAGGTGCAAAAGCTTTAACGTTTTCTCCTTCCATCATATCCCAGGCCGGATAGCAAGGTGCAGATGGGATGATTGGAGTGATTTCTTATTCAAAAATCGTCATCTCGACCGTAGCGGAGAGATCTTTGAACTTCATAAAACGAAACCGTTTGGCTTACGCAAGATCAAATGGCCTTACTTTTTGGAAAGGCAAAATCGACCATAAATGAACACATTAAAAACGTTTATGAAGAAAAAGAGTTGGAAGAAAGCACCACGATGCAGAAATTCGGAATTTCCGAATTTCTGCAAAAACCGTTTAACTACTACAACCTCGATGTAATTATCTCTGTAGGCTATCGGGTAAAAAGCTTGCAGGGTACCAAATTTAGGTAATGGGCAACCGCCAGACTGAGAGCATATATTATTAAAGGCTTTACCATGAACGATGAACTGCTAAAATAAGCAGGATGCATAGAATCATAGCGTTATTCCAAACGCGATAAAATCGTCATTTCGACTGGAGCGCAGCATAATGCCCGCCTGTGCGGACAGGCCTGCCCGTACAGGCGGGGAGAAATCTTTGAAAAGTATTTAATCAACATCCGCAGTTAACAACATTATACTTGCAGTTGATAGGTTTATACCTGCCGATGGCAGAATTATCAGCGCAGTTAACAACATTATAATTGCAGTTTGTAGGTTTATGTCTGCTGATGGCAGCATTGTTAGCGCAGTTGATAATTCTGAACTTGCGGTTGATCGTTCTAAACTTGCAGTTAACAATATTATACTTGCAGTTGGTAGGTTTATGTTTGCCGTTAAAAGTTATATCAACGCAGTTAATAACATTAAACTTGCTGTTGGTGGTTTTATATTTGCAGTTGATGGTTTTATCAATGCAGTTAACTACTCTATTGGAGAGGGAGGTTATTCTTATTTGGCAGTTAACAGTTTTTAGTTTGCAGTTAACAACATTATAACTGCAGCTAACCGTTTACAGCATGCCTTTTAAATAAAAACAGCAACCGATTTTATTTCTGTTGCTGTTTTAGGATGTATATTGGGGCGGGATGATTTTTTTCATTACAGGTTAAATTTTTACCGTTTTAAACGGGATGCCCGAAATTTGTTTGTACTGCGGGGTATTTACGCCGAATAACGATTTGCAGTAATTCTTGGTATCTAAAGCGAGTGCAACTATACCGGTTTCTGCATCGTACAGGATTTTGTTGCGGTTAAGCCTAAGGGTACTTAACTCGGATGTTCTGGCTACCACATCGCGGTTTTTCTGCAACAAATCGTTGTAAAGGGTGGTAAGCGTGGCCGGCTGCAGCTCTACCTCATTGGGCTTATAGTTAGGGATGGTAGCCAACAGTTTAATCTGTTTATCAAAAGTATCTAGCTGGCTATCGAAACTTTGTTGCGAGGCCGATACCTGGTTAACAACAGTTCCACTTGCTGCCAGCTTCTGTTTGTCTTCTTCTGTTAACTTTACCGATGCCCTTTGACCCTGAATTTTGCGATTGTGGGTAACGGCATTATCAATTACCTGCTGCGCCACATCACTCGCTTTTATCGCATTTACGATTCTGGTACTCAATTGTTTTAAAGGTTTAAAAGCCAGATCGCGCAGGGCTATGGCGTTGCTGTTTTTAGCAGCCGCATCGTGCACTTGCTCGTTAATGGTTTTGGCTGCAGTGGCTTTCTCGGTTAAAGCACTCAGCTGGATGTTGGCATTGCTGGGGTTGTACACCGCGCCATAACCGGTTACATAACTCAACAGGGTTTCAAAGTTGGCTACGTTTTTGGCGTGGCCGGTCTCATTCGTTTTAGACATCACTTGTAGTTTTAAAAAGTAAATAAATTAGATTAATTGGCATTAAGTTAATATTATTTTCTTTACAACTAAAAGGAGTGGAGAGATTTTTTTTAAAAGAATGGGGGAAACCGTACAGAGGGGGCTTATGAATTGCAGAGATTTGATTGAATAATTTAAAACCAAAATTTATGGCCAGTTACAGATTAAATTTGAACCAACAAACCAATGGTGATTATGAGGTTCACGAAGCGGGATGCAGGTATTATCCTGAACAAAATTATGATTACTTAGGGGTATTTAGTTCTTGTGCACCAGCAGTTGCTGAGGCGAAAAGAAAACATCCTTACAAGAAAATTAATGGATGTATTCATTGCTCAGAGCCTTGTCATACTTCGTAACCGAGAGAACCTCTTTAATTGAGGTTCTCTTTTTCATTTTGATTGGTTGAAATTAAGCAGTTTTTGGTATTGTGAGGGCGATAAAAATTTAACAATTTACGCACCTTAACAAACCAGCAAATATTATCTTATACTACTGTTAATGGCAATCAAAAAATCAGAATTATATAGCTCGTTATGGGCAAGTTGTGATGAACTACGTGGCGGAATGGACGCCTCTCAATATAAAGATTATGTACTTACGATGTTGTTTGTAAAGTATATTTCCGATAAATATAAAGGTGACCCGTTTGGTGCCATCGCCGTTCCCGAAGGAGCATCTTTTGATAATATGGTGGATTTAGTAGGAAATGCTGAAATTGGCGATAAAATCAATAAGCAAATTCTTAATCCGATTAAGGAAGCCAACAAGCTCAATGAATTTCCAGATTTTAATGACGAAAATAAACTGGGTAAGGGAAAGGATTTAGTTGACACCGTTTCTGAATTGATAAGAATATTCAATGATCCAAAGCTTGATTTTTCTAAGAATTCTGCGGAGGGTGATGATATTCTGGGTGATGCTTATGAATACCTAATGCGTCATTTTGCAACTGAAAGCGGAAAAAGTAAAGGACAGTTTTATACTCCTTCAGAGGTATCAAGGGTGTTGGCAAAAGTAATTGGTATCAATCAGAATAATTCTTCAATACAAACAACAGCTTATGATCCGACTTGTGGTTCTGGTTCTTTATTGCTTAAAGTTGCAAATGAAGCAGGCAAAAGTATAACACTTTATGGCCAAGAGAAGGAAACGACCACAGCCAATTTAGCTAAAATGAATATGATTTTGCATAATAACCCAACCGCGGAAATTATTGCAGATAACACGTTGAGCCGTCCGTTTTACAAAGAAGAAAATGGTTCACTTAAAAAGTTTGATTACGTGGTGGCCAATCCGCCTTTTTCTTTGAAAAGCTGGAGCAATGGCGTGAATGTGGATAGCGATGATTACGATCGTTTTGCTTTGGGGGTTCCGCCGGAGAAGAATGGCGATTATGCCTTTCTTTTGCACATTTTAAAATCCCTAAAAGCCAATGGAAAAGCTGCGGTAGTATTGCCCCATGGTGTTTTGTTCCGTGGAAATGCAGAGGGTGAAATCCGTAAAAATATTTTGAAGAAAGGTTACATTAAAGCTATTATCGGATTGCCTGCCAACCTGTTTTACGGTACAGGTATTCCGGCCTGTATTATTGTTTTAGATAAAGAAAACGCCGAACAGCGTAAAGGTCTGTTTATGATAGATGCGAGCAAAGGCTTTGTGAAAGACGGTAACAAAAATAGATTGCGTGAGCAAGACATCCGCAAAATTACCGATGTATTTGATTCTTTTGCCGAGGTGCCTAAATTTAGCCGAATGGTGTCGATTGCGGAAATTGCCGACCCTAAAAATGATTACAACCTCAACATTCCACGCTATATTGATACACAGGAAGCGGAAGATATACAGGATTTGGCGGGGCATTTGTTGGGTGGCATTCCACAGAAAGATGTGGATAGTTTGCAGTCGTATTGGGATTTATTCCCTTCGCTGAAAGCTGATCTGTTCAGCCCTGCCCGTGTCGGATATTTTGAATTGAATGTATCTGCGGAAAACATTAAAACCACCATTTTCAATCATCCCGAATTTGTCGCTTTTAATACCCAAATGCACACGGCTTTTGATGAATGGTTGCACCAACAGCAAAGCGAATGGTACCAGTTGGATAAAGGCTTTACCGTAAAAGAAGCCATCGACCAATCAGCACAAACCATACTGAGCCATTTTGAAAACAATGCTTTGGTAAACCGTTATGCAATGTACCAACACCTGATGCAATACTGGAACGAGGTGATGCAGGACGATTTTTATTCTATTGCTTTAGACGGCTGGAAGGCAGGAAACGAATTCACCCGGCTTGTGATCAAAGGCAAAAAAGGAAAAGATGGAAAAACCGCGAAGGATAAAGAAATTGCAGGTCTGGCGGGCATTGAAGGGAGAATGGTGACGCCGGAAATGCTGATACATTATTTCTTCGCTGCACAAAACGAAAGTTTACAGGATTTAGAAAACCAATTGAACCTTACCCAGGAAGCCCTTGCGGAAATAGAAGAGGAAAATAGCGGAGAGGAAGGCATATTCAGTGATCTGGAAAAAATCAATCTTAAAAATGTAAAAGACTTTTACAAACAGCGTAAAGCCGAAAATGCCCCGAAGGAAGAATTGAAATACATTAAAAACTATATTGATACCCAGGAAGCTTTGGGTGGCATTACCAAACTGATAAAAATTGCAAAGGAGAATTTGGAAATAAAAGTATTGACACAATATCCTTTATTAACTGAAGCTGAAATAAAAGATATGGTGATTAACCATAAATGGACACCTGTATTGCAACATGCATTGAAAAGCGAACAGGAAAAGCTGAGCCAAAACCTCACACAACGCATTAAGGAACTGGCAGACCGCTACCAACAGGCTTTGCCCGTTTTGGAAACCAAAACAATGGAAGCTTCTCAAAAAGTATTGGCTCACCTGCAAAAAATGGGATTGGTATGGTAAAGGAAATTGTTATGAAGCAGACAGAGATTGGGATGTTGCCACACGATTGGGAGGTTGAAAGTATTGGAAATCTTACGAGTAAAATAATTGGAGGTGGTACGCCTTCAAGAATTGTAAAAGAATATTGGAATGGAAAAATTCCTTGGATGACCGTAAAGGATTTTACGTCATTTAATCCAAATTTCACACAAGAGAATATCACGGAATTAGGTTTGAAAAATAGTGCAACTCGGATAGTTCCTGCGGGAAATTTAATTATTGCCACAAGAATTGCTCTTGGGAAAATTGTTAAATACAATGTTGACGTAACTATAAATCAAGATTTAAAAACAATTAATCTTTTTCCAAAAATCAAAAAAGACTATTTTATTTATTCTTATAGAAATATTGAGGAAAAAATAATTGAAAAGGGTAGTGGAAGTACTGTTCTAGGATTATCAGTGGCAGATTTGAACTCTTTCCGAATTCCCCTTCCGCCATTACCCGAACAAGAAGCGATAGCGGAAGCCTTGAGTGATGCCGATGCTTGGATAGAAAGCCTGGAGCAACTCATCGCCAAAAAATGTCTAATCAAACAAGGGGCAATGCAGGAATTGTTGTCGCCTAAGGAGGATTGGGAAGTGAAGAAGTTGGGGGAGGTAACTATAGACGGAGGATTGATTAGAGGTCCATTTGGCGGTGCTTTGAAGAAGGAATTTTTTGTCAAAAACGGATATAAAGTTTATGAACAAAAAAATGCAATCTATAAATCAGTTCACCTAGGAAAGTATTTTGTTGATACTGCTAAGTTTAAAGAATTAGGAAGATTTGAAGTTAAGACAAATGATTTTATTCTTAGTTGTTCTGGAACTATTGGAAAGTTATTTAGAATACCTCAAATATTTCAAAAAGGCATTATCAATCAAGCTCTTTTGATTATCAGGCTTAATTCTGGCTTAATTGATTTTGGATATTTTGGACATATATTTCAATATGATACTATACAGTCAAAAATCATAGACGATACTCAAGGAGGAGCAATGAAAAACTTGGTAGGAATGTCAGAATTCAGAAATACAGAAATTCCGTTACCATCCCTCACCGAGCAAATCCGCATCGCCACGATATTATCTGATATGGATACAGAGCTGGAAGCTTTGGAAGGGCAACTGGGCAAATCAAGAAAGGTAAAACAAGGGATGATGCAGGAATTGCTGACGGGGAGAACAAGACTTATATAACAAAATAAATTAGCGCAAAAACTCATGGAAATTCTAAATGAATGGTTTAAAAACCACGAAGCGCTATCATCGGTGTTATCAACATTATTGATAGGGCTAATTGCACTTGGTGTAACTTGGATTTATTCTGCCAAGGCAAAAAAGATAAGCGAGGACGAAATTTTTTATAACTTATATTCTAAGTTCAACGAGAGGTATGACGAAATTAATGATGATTTAGCAGAGCTTTTTATAAGGAAAGATCAAATTAAAACAATTGAAGAATTAAAGGCAACTCACTATTATAATATAGTAATTGATTTTTTTAATATCTGTGCGGAAGAACATTAATGGAATAGCAAAGAGAGAATTGAAAAGGAAGTATGGGAAGCATGGAATTACGGTATGAATGAATGGTACAATAAAATTGAAGTTCTTAAACTTTTGTGGAAAGAAGAAACAGCTGGGGAAAAATACAAATCATACTATCTCAAAGCAGGAGATAATCTATTCATTGAATAATTATAAACATAACGCTCAATTATGCCCTGTAATCACAAATTTATTGAAGATTTAAACTTAGAGAATTTAGATTTTCAACCAACAACTTTAATAGTTGGCACTTTTAACCCGGCTTGGCCAGCAAATAACCAATCCCAATGGTTTTACGGCAGAACAAGAAATAATTATTTTTGGGATGTTTTACCAGCTTTGTACCAACAACCAGCATTAAGAAATCTACTTGCAGACGAAATACCAGTTATTTGGAAAATGTTTTGCAAAAGACACAAAATAGCCATTACAGATTTAGTTCGTTCGGTAAACGATGCCGATAAATTGAATAACGAACATCATATCTTTTTAGGAGATTACTCTGATAGCAATATTGCAAATAGCTTTAATGATTTCGCTCTAACAGATGTTATCAGTCTTTTAAGACAACACCCATCCATAAAATCTGTTTATTTAACAACAAAAGCACAAATTCCATTTTTTAATGAAATTTGGAATGCAATAGAAAATTATTGTCTAGAAAATAATATTCATTGCCGTAGATTATTAACACCATCTGGTAGCGCCCGCTATCAAATACCTGCTGGTTATGTACCACAGTTTCCTGTTTTTAATGGTGTTTTAGCCAATTACATTTTAGAGAATTGGCAGCGAGAGTGGCATGAACAGAATTTAGGATAATAATTACATTAAAAACTAAAATATATGATAAGAGATTATCTCAAACCTCTATATGATACTTTTGACAATTTTATTTTATCATATATCATTTCAAAAAATAGTATTTTAACAAATGCATTTGATATTTTAAGCCCAACTTTTGTAAATGAGGCAATTACTTGTTTTGTTGAAAATTATGATGAAAGTAGTGCAAATTTCGAAGATAAAGTTAAAGGTCAATTTGCTACTGCAACGGCAGAGGCTAAATTAAATTTTGCTCATGCAGAATGGCTATGGTGCTTTGCAGTTGGTGATATCAGCCAATGGCGTAAAGAGTATTATATTTTCAACAGGATTGGCGTAGAAGCTAAAGACTTAAACCCAGGAATTTTTCCAATTTCATTTGGTCATGCAGGGCAATGGCATACTAATAATAAATATTGGGAGATTGTTTTCTGTTTGAGATTGATACAGGTCTTAGATGCTTATCAGAAAGACAGTTCAGTATCGGATGTTAAGATTTTAAAAGATGTGGTAGAAGAGTTTTGTAACCATCTTAAATATTCTTCAAACCTCAACAAGCTGAAAGATTACGCCAGTATTATTGAGCCGTTAAAAGGTAGAAAATACGCCATGAGTAATATTTTGCTGTATTTGGCAAATCCTGATAAACATGAGCGTATCGCATCCGATAATCATAAACAAAAAATTGTAAACTCATTTAGTTCGCTTGAAGACGATAATGCTAAAGAAAATACGATTGATGAAAGAGTTTTATCTATTCGTGCAAAAATTAGCTCATTAATTAACGACGAAAATTTTGATTTCTATGACCATTCTTCTATCAAAAAAGTTTGGAATACAGGAGATGATGATTTAGAATTTGATGAGTTGCAGGCATTGCTTTTTAAGAAAGCTGTTGTTTTTTATGGACCTCCAGGTACTAGCAAGACTTATAAAGCAAAAGAATTAGCAGGCGCATATATTCTAAATCAATATATAAAGGACAAATCTCGATTAGTAGAATACTTAGCAAATCCAGAGGACATCACTAAAAATAGAATTCATCATTTGCAATTACATGCCAACTATACTTATGAGAATTTTATAGGCGGTTATCTCTTAAAAGGAGGCGATACTGTTTTAACTCAAGGAAGTTTGATGATGATATGCGAAAAAGCTAGAAAGGATTTGAATAATAATCTTCAATTAGACATTCCACATGTTTTAATATTAGATGAAATGAACCGTGTAGATTTGTCTAAGTTGTTTGGCGAAGTTTTTTCGGCATTAGAGCAAAGAGATTATGATATTTCGATTGGTGTGGAAGATTTAAAAGTAAATATTCCTCGAAATCTACACATTATTGGTACGATGAATGAAATTGATTTTTCGGTAGAGCAAATTGATTTCGCACTGCGGAGAAGGTTTTTGTGGTTTTTCTATGGTTATCGTCCAGAAAGATTACGTGACATCATTCATCAAAAAGCTAACGGCAGTAACAGTAGAGTTATTAAAGATGATTTAGAACGCTTTTACGGTAATGTTAAGCTACTAAATGCTCATATAGCTAGTAGAGAAGAACTAGGTAAAATGTACGAGATTGGACATGCCTTTTTCGGTGATATTGTTGCCATTTATAATCAATACAGAAATATGAAGGGGTACAGCCGTAAAAGCAATTTTATGTTTGAAACTAATGGTCCTGCTCAAATTTTATGGAATATATCTATTAAACCAATATTAGAAGCATTTTTGGGTCACGAAGATGAAGTAGTGAAGAAGAATTTATTGAGCGATTTGGAGAAAATATTTTTAAAATAGTAGGTTGTGACTACGGATAATAAAAAATATATCGAGGCTAAAGACTGTCTTCCACTTGCTGTTAACGAGGAGGAAAGTAATGCTTTATTATATTTTATAAAAGAAGTAGAACCTCATATTTTACATTTTTCACATAGGCAAAAAGAAAAAGAGCCGTTGGTTTATTTTGATTATAACAAAAGACAATGGTTTGCGAACCGGTACATAGGTGAATGTGAATTTGTACATCATCACCAGACCTATGTGTTGCGTATTACGCCCAGATTTGGAGACCAATTGCTGCTCAAGCTTTTCGAATATGTTTATGCTACAAAGTTGCCACCATCTTATCATTCATTAGCAAAAAATAAAGGTCTTGATTTACATAAGTTATTGATTTCAATAATGTGGATAAGCCTACTAAAAAAAGCACTCAAGCATGGTTTATTAAAAAAAAATAAAAAGATAAAGGAAGAAGGAACAACCATTAGAGGAAATTTTTTATTGCGAGAAAGTTTGTTAGCTGTAAAAGTGAGCAACACTTTAAGCTTTGAATATACATTGAAGGATGTAAATAATCTTCCAAATCAAATACTGTATAAGGCATACCAAATATTAAAAAGAGATTACTTTTTATCAGATAATTTATTGCCCAATGTCATCAAATCTGATTTAAGCAAATTAGGTTCTTTGATGCATACCAAACAATCTATAAAATTATCTGATTACAAAAAAATACGTTTAAGCAGTATGTTTAAAGGTTATAGGGCAATGTTAGATTTTTCCTGGAAAATTATTAATGCAAAAGAGCTGAGTATTGAAAACAGTAATACCTTAGGGAAAAGTTTCTTTCTGGATATGGCAGAATTATGGGAAGTATTTGTACTGAAAACTGTATCAAAAAACTTAATTCCAAAAGGATGGAATTTAATCGAAAACGAGCATGAAGTCTACAAAAATACATTTTATCGGAGAAAACTCATTCCAGATATCGTGATTGAGAATGAAGATAAAATTTTAATTATAGATGCCAAATACAAAAGAATGAACTTCATTAAAGATGATGTGGATAGAACTGATATTTTTCAAATACATACCTATTCTTATTATTTTGATGATGTAGATAAATCAGTCTACTCAAGTTTGGTTTACCCTATAGAAAAGGAGCTAGATGATAAAACTAATAAACAATCAATTCTTGATAAGTCAAATCATAAAAGTTCATTTTTTATAGAAGGAATAGAAGTTCATAATCCAGACTTATTTGACGCTAAAATTATTAAATTTATCAACTCTATAATTGACAAAACATCATCCTAATGATTAACCCCATAGAACGCATCACTCAAAACCGCATCATCCAGCTCTTCCAAAAAGAATTAGGCTACACTTATTATGGCAATTGGGAAAAACGCGAACACAATAGCAATGTAGAAGAGGTGATTCTGAAACAGAATTTGTTACAGCGTGGTTATTCAGAAACTTTGGCAGATAAAGCGGTAAAAGAAGTTTATGATTTAGCGACTACCAATTCTGGTAATCTATATCACCGCAATAAAGCCATGTATTCGATTTTGCGTTATGGGGTAAAAGCCAGACCAGATTTAGGCGAACAGTTTGATACCATTTTTCCAATTGATTGGCAAAATTTCGGGAAGAACGAGTTTGGAATTGCAGAAGAAGTTACGCTAACGAAAGGAGAAAATAATCGCCGCCCAGATGTGGTGCTGTATATTAATGGGATTGCTGTAGGAGTATTGGAATTAAAAAGAGGAACTACTGATATTTCAGAAAGTATTAACCAATCCATTTCGAATCAAAGGGTATTGTTTAATGAGTGGTTTTACACTACCGTGCAGTTATTAATGGCAGGTAATAACACTCAGGGATTGAAATATGGTACTATAAAAACAGAAAATAAATATTACTTAGCTTGGAAAGAAGATGAAGCGGATAATGAAGGTTATAAGTTAGATAAATACATTAAGAAACTTTGCCAAAAAGAGCGTTTGATCGATTTGGTATACAATGGCGTGGTGTTCGATGCTGGTCAAAAAAAGCTGCCGCGCCCACACCAATATTTTGCATTAAAGGAAGCCCAAAATTTTGTAAAAAGAAAGGAAGGTGGTATCATTTGGCACACGCAAGGTTCGGGTAAATCGCTGATGATGGTGATGCTTGGCAAATGGATTTTGGAAAATATTGCCAATTCACGTATTGTAATCCTGACAGACCGTACCGAATTAGATGATCAAATTGAACGTGTTTTTAAAGATGTAGGTGAAACAGATGTTGCTAAAACGAGGTCTGGTAAAGAGCTAATGGCTTTTTTAACTTCATCAAGGCCGAGATTAGTTTGCTCACTCATCCATAAATTTGGAAATAAAACAGAAACTGATTTTGATGCATTTATTAAAGACTTACAAAACAATCCAGTGCAAACGCAAGGAGAGATTTTCGTTTTCATTGATGAATGCCATCGTACGCAAAGTGGTAAATTGAATCAGGTGATGAAAGCCGTATTACACAACGCGGTATTTATTGGCTTTACCGGAACTCCTTTGTTAAAAGAGGATAAAAAGACAACGATGGATGTGTTCGGTAGATACATTCATACCTACAAATTTAACGAGGCCGTAGAAGATGGGGTAGTAAAAGATTTGATGTATGAGGGTAGGGCTATTGAACAAAAACTTACGTCTCAAAGTAAGGTAGATCAATGGTTTGAAGCCAAAACTGCGGGTTTAAATGATTTCCAAAAAAACGAGATCAAGAAGAAGTGGGGCACGATGCAAAATGTACTGAGTTCTAAAAGCAGAATGGAAAAAATTGTAACAGATATCATCGTCGATTTCTCTGTTAAGCCACGTTTGAAATCTCAAAATGGAAATGCTATACTAGTTGCATCGAGTATTTATGAAGCTGCCAAATATTATAGCCTTTTCTTAAATACTGAACTGAAAAATAAATGTGCCATTATTACTTCTTATAATCCTCATGCAAGTGACGTTTCGTTAGAGGATACAGGTGCTGATAGTGAGACGGATAAAGAATTTATTTATAAAATTTATACCGATTTATTAAAAGATGTTAGTATAAAAGGAAATAAATCTAAAACAGAAACTTACGAAGCAGATGCCAAAGAAGGTTTCCGTAAAGAGCCCGCTAGAATGAAATTGCTAATTGTGGTTTCGAAGTTATTGACCGGTTTTGATGCACCTCCGTGCAGTTACATCTACATCGATAAAAAAATGCAGGATCATACTTTATTTCAGGCCATTTGTAGGGTAAATCGGTTAGATACTGATGATAAAGATTACGGCTACATTATAGATTATATGGAACTTTTTGGCAAAGTAACCGATGCTATAAATGTGTATACTTCCGAATTGGATAGCGAAGGGTTTACCAAAGAAGAAGTAGGTATTCAATTGAAAGACCGCCGGAAGATAGCTAAAGATAGATTGTTTACCGCTTTAGAAACGGTAGAAAGCATCTGCGAAAACGTAGCCGCGCCTAAAGACGGGTTAGCATACATTCGTTATTTCTGTGGTAATACTGAAATTGCAGAAGATTTAAAGGCTACGGAGTACAAACGAATGGCACTTTACAAAGCCATAGTAGAATATATAAGGGCTTATGCAAATGTAAAAGCTGACTTTTTTTCTGCAGAATTTACAGGTGCAGAAATTAAACGGTTTAATGATAAACTGGAGGACTATTTAAACCTTCGGGAAATTATCCGTAAGGCATCTGGCGAGACAATAGACTTAAAGGCCTACGAAGCTGATATGCGTTTCTTGATTGATACTTATATTAAAGCTGAAGAATCGGAAGTGATTTCTCCTTTCGAAAATATCTCCTTATTGGATTTGTTAGAGACAGATATGGATACAGCCATTGATAACTTACCTAATGAAATTAAGGGAAATCCTGAAGCGGTAGCAGAGGTGATAGAAAACAATGTGCGTAGCAAGATTGTGGAAGAACATTTACTTGATCCAAAATATTTTGATCATATGAGTGTTTTACTACAAGAGCTTATCGAAAGAAGGAAGCAAGAAACCATCAATTATCAGCAATATTTAAAAGAAATAGCCGCTCTTATTAAGCAAGTAAACCAAGGTAAGGAAGACGGCTTGCCAAAATCATTAAATACCAAAGGAAAAATAGCGCTGTATCATACATTAGAGGACGATGAACAATTAACCTTAGCTTGCGAAGATGCCGTTCAATATGCTAAGCAAGATGGCTTTAGAGAGAATTTAGCTAAACAGAAGCTGGTTAAAAAAGCTATTTATCATGTGGTTGAAGATGTAAAAAAAGTAGAAGAGGTGTACAGAATAATTGATTCCCATAAAGATGAATACTAATGACCAGTAACATTTTACATATTGGTTCTGTAGAAATTGAGGTGACTTTTAAAGATATTAAAAATTTGCATCTGAGTGTTCATCCACCCCATGGCAAGGTAACCATTGCATCGCCAGATTTTTATGATCTGGAGAAAGTTAAGATTTATGCTGCAACTAAATTGGGATGGATTAAAAGAGAACAAGCAAAAATACTTAGCCAGGAGCGGGAAGAACCTAAGCTGATGATTACTCGAGAAAGTCATCAATTTTTGGGTAAGCGTTATTTATTAAAAGTTATTGAAGCCAATAGACCAAAATTAACTCTAAAACATAATACGATTGAGCTTTATACATTGCCAAGTGCTACATTTGAGCAAAAACAACAGACACTTTACAATTGGTATAAAAAAGAATTAGAAGCAAAGATTGGAAACCTGCTATTTGATTATGCAAAAATAATGAATATTACAAACATCAATTTTGGTATTAGAAAAATGAAAACCAAATGGGGGAGCTGCAATATCGAAAAAAGAATGCTTTGGTTTAATATTGAACTAGCTAAGAAACCAATTGACTGTATAGAATATATTATTGTGCACGAACTTGTACATTTATTGGAAAGAAATCATAATAAAAACTTTATTATTTTGATGTACAGGTTTTTACCAAGCTGGAGAGTGCAGAAGAAGATTTTAAATGAATTGCCTCTTTAAGTTAAAATCTTCACTTGTAGATGGATTAGATATGTTTCGTATATCTTCAACAGATTCAATTCTGTTCATAGTAGAGTTCAATTAAGCGCCACGATCTAACTGCTACTTCTCTTCAATTAAACCGAAAACCTTCTATTTGTCAATTGATTTAGAAAAATCAAGTAAATCAGATACCGATATTTTTAAATGGTCAGCAATCAATTTAAGGCTACTGATAGAAACGTTGGTTTCAGCTCTTTCGATACGACCTATTTGTCTAGTATCGATTTCAGTTAATTCTGCCAGCTTCTCTTGTGTAATTTTTCGAAGATCGCGAATTTCCACAATGCGTTTTCCAATTTTGACTAAGTATTCTTGATCCCGATATTGTTTTCCCACAGTGCAAAGTCCAAATATTATTGAAAAAATATTAGGACTTATTTGTCCTTTTGTTCTGGTTTTATTATATTTGATTAATTAATAAAGAGTTATAAATAAGAGTTTTGCAGCTCCAAATCTCAGGCCGTTGATGCAAAACAGTAGATTTATAGCCCATTCTTGTATAGTTTATGTTATTTTAGCATTTCTAAATGAGAGTGGGTTTCTGCTGTAATTCCATATCAACGTAAGGCCTGAGAAACTTTAAGGAGCTATGGTAGGTAGAAGCCCACTTTTATATTTTACCCCAACAAGACTCGTAAAACCATACGAGTATGAAAGCTAAATCCATTACCATTGCAGGGAAACCGCTTTCGCGGTTTTATCAACTGCCTTTTGAAAAGGGGAGCAGGGTGTTAAGGTTAGCGGCGCTGGAGCAGATCGCTAGCGATCCGATAGTTATCGGATTGCACAACACATTTAGTGTAGGTAAAAAGCCTGAGCCGTTGGCCATCACATCACTTTCTTTTGATCAGGGTTTGTTAATCGTTCATGTTAAATTGGGAGGGGAAGAGGCACGGGTTTACATTGGGGTAGAATACGATTGCCTGTTGGTGAGCTGCAGTGTGGATACGGATGAAAGCTATTTTGGGCGTTATGCTTACCTTACTTTGAGGGCCATGATGCGGAACGGTTACTGCGATTTTCAGCAATATTACTGGCCGGCATGTTTTGCTTTGGGCAACAAGCGGTCGAGCTATGTAGATGTGGTGAAGAAACCTGGAGGTATTACCATTACCTTGAAGAAAAAGTTTAGTGGTTTGTTTAGGCCTGGTGATGATTTGCCGGATGTTACGGAACGCGTGGTAGTACCGCGTGAAAGGTTATTGAATAAACAGGCTATGGCACGTTTGGCACCGGTTAGCATTGGTTATTGTTTCGCCAATACCGATCTACAGCATTTCCACAGCAACCATTATCCATTTTTAATTCCTTATGTTTTTGCGGCCACGGCGTACCTTAAAACGGTTAAATCATTCAAACGTTTCGTGCTGAATCCGCACGATGTGGATGGCATAAGCCTCTCGCCGCAACAGGAGGAGCTGAACAGCATTTGCTTCGCCATGAAAGAAATAGCTGCCATCCGCTTTAACGCCAATGCCCACCTGCCCGAAAAGGTAGCCGAAACCCATACACTTAACGATGCTAACCAGCTGGCACTTTTAAAGTTATGGAACAAGGCTTTGCCGCTATTGATGTTACAACGTTTTACACATTATTTTTATACTTACGGTATGCGCAATGTTACCGGCAAACCTGTAATGCGGGATATGAAAATGGTTGAATTTGCGATGGAGGTGCCTGTTTTAAGTTTCGTGCTTAAGGATGAGGGAGATTATTATGAACTGGAATTGAAGATTAAGGTGAAAGGGAAATTGTTGCATCTGAATACCGATCAGCCCGGCCTGTTTTTGGTTTGCGATAGCGCTAAACCGTATTTATGGTATTTGCTTGAGGCAGAAATGGATTATAAAATGGTTTGGTTTTTTAGTAAAGTAAATTTTAAGGTGCAGGTGATTAAAGGGTATTACAGGGAATTTTTTGAGGGGTTTGTGGAGGGGGTGGAGCGGTGGTATGAGGTGAAGAGGGGGTAAAGTTTTTCCGCTCTATGCCGCGAGGGCATCAAACTTTTGAAGCATCAAAAGTATGCAAAAATGCTTCGTCAATCCAGCAATGGGCCTTTTGCACATAGCCACCACACATCAAAAAAACAGCGGCACTTTGTTTTGTGTCGGGAGGGGGTTAATGAGTGTTTGTGGGAACTTCAAGACACAAAACTCACTGCGTTTGAGGTTTGGTAGTGCTGGTTGTGCTGGTCTGCATCTGTTTTTTTGATTCAGCTGGCCCTTGGGATTGACGGGCGTGCTTCGGTTAAGGTTTTGGGATTTTGAAAGGCAGTTAGCAAAGCGCCTAAGAACCAATATTCGGCCAAAATCTGCGAAGCCGGATAGGATGGAGTATAAGGTTAGTTTATAGTACAGTCGTCATTCCCGCGCAGGCGGGAATCTTAAAGCAAACGCTAGGCTGTTCTCCTTCGCTCAGTCTTGCCTCGGCTACCGATGAAAAATCGGTACAGGTCCACCGCCGCCGAGGGGCTCTTTCTTTTCTCCTGATAGAAAAGAAACAAAAGATCAAGGCTTGGATCTGATGTCGGATAAATTCGTCAAAGCTTTTTTGGTCGCCAGCACAAGCCCCCGATGAAGGATCGGGGAGGGCGTGCTGCCTCTGGGCAGTGGTAGTTCGGAAGGAAGTGCGAAAGCTTTAACGTTTTCTCCTTCCATCATATCCTAGGCCGGATAGCATGGTGCAGATAGCATTGAGCATATAGCAAGGTGCGTATTGCAGGATGCGATAATTTGTTTTTTAGTCCTTTCCCTTTCAGGGGAAAGGTGCCGATAGGCGGATAGGGGTTTAGGACGCTCGCTATAATACGGTCGTCATTCTCGCGCATGCGGGAATCTTAAATCGGTTGCTATTTTCTTGCCCTTTGCTCGGGCTTGCCTCGGTTAGCCACCGAATGGCTTTTACCTTTTTCTTGATAAAAAGGTAAACAAAAATCAAGGCTTGGATCTGATGTCGGATAAATTCGTCAAAGCTTTGAGGTCGTCAGCACAAGCCCCGATGAAGGATCGGGGAGGGCGTGCTGCCTCTGGCAGTGGTAGTTCGAAAGGAGCTGCAAAAGCTTTAACGTTTTCTCCTTCCATCATATCCTAGGCCGGATAGCATGGTGCAGATAGCATTGCGCCTATAGCAAGGTGCGTATTGCAGGATGCGATAATTTGTTTTTTAGTCCTTTCCCTTTCAGGGGAAGGTGCCGATAGGCGGATAGGGGTTTAGGGCGCTCGCTATCATACGACCGTCATTGCGAGGTACGAAGCAATCTTAATGCGTTGGCTTATTGTTTTCCAATCGCTCAGTCTTGCCTCGGCTACCGATGAAAAATCGGTACAGGTCCACCGCCGCAGAGGGGCTCTTTCTTTTTTCAGTGTTCGTTAATGTTTTTAGTGGTCTTCAAGCTTGCTGCGCAGGTTGGCTTGGCCCAAAAGAAACAGACCTGAGCGCAGCGAAAGCATGCCTGCCATTAAAAACAACAAATACAAAGGCATAACTGAAAGGCTTGCATCGTTTTTTATGTGACCATATTGTTTTTATCGGTATAAAAGATTGCTGCGCAATTCTTGTAAAAAGCTACGGAAATCTTATTTGCGGCAGCATCGAGGCTCTTAGCCCTGGCTTTATTCCACCGCTCTCGCTTTGATCCTGCCTTGGGTTGTGGGGGTATGAGGGGGAACTGCAAAGATTTCCGTGCTTTTTCCGGCGAAAATCTGCGAGGCCGGATAGCAGGGTGGAGATAGCATTGTGCGTTATGATAGTTTTTAATAAAGCGTTGTTCCACCAATAAATCCATCATTGCGAAAAACCCGTCATTTCGACCGTAGCGCCTGCCCGTACAGGCGGGGAGAAATCTTTTAAGTTGGGTTAATAGATTCTTTGCTCTCAGCACAGGCTTGCCTCGGTTAGCCACCGAAGGGCTCTTTCTTTTGGCTTGGCCCAAAAGAAACAAAAACCCAAGGCTTGCATCCTTCCTTGTAAAAAGCTACGGAAAATCTTATTTGCGGCAGCATCGAGGCTCTTAGCCCTGGCTTTGTCCCACCGCGCTCGCTTTGATCCTGCCTTGGGCTGTGAGGTTATGAGGGGGAAGTGCAAAGATTTCCGTGCTTTTTCCAGCGAAAATCTGCGAGGCCGGATAGCATGATGCAGACAGCAGGGTGTATAAGATAGCTTCTAATATGGTATTTGTTCCATCAATAAATCCGTCATTTCGACCGTAGCGCCTGCCCGTACAGGCGGGGAGAAATCTTTTAAGTTGGGTTAATAGATTCTTTGCTCTCAGCACAGGCTTGCCTCGGTTAGCCACCGAAGGGCTCTTTCTTTTCTCTTGATAGAAAAGAAACAAACCTGAGCACAGCGAAAGCATGCCTGCCATTAAAAACAACAAACACAAAGGCATAACTGAAAGGCTTGGATCTGATGTCGGATAAATTCGTCAAAGCTTTGAGGTCGTCAGCACAAGCCCCGATGAAGAATCGGGGAGGGCGTGCTGCCTCTGTGTAGTGGTAGGTTGAAAGTAGGTGCAAAAGCTTTAACGTTTTCTCCTTCCATCATATCCTAGGCCGGATAGCATGGTGCAGATAGCATTGTGCATATATCAAGGTGCGTATTGCAGGATGCGATAATTTGTTTTTTAGTCCTTTCCCTTTCAGAGGAAAGGTGCCGATAGGCGGATAGGGGTTTAAGTCGCTCGCTATAACGTGGTTCAAAGATTTCTCCATTCCGCTGCGCTACAGTCGAAATGACGACAGATTGTTACTCAGAAAAATCTGTGAGGCCGGATAGCATGGTGCAGATCGCATTGTGCATATAGCAAGTTGCGTATTGCAGGATGCGATAATTTGTTTTTTAGTCCTTTCCCTTTCAGGGGAAAGGTGCCGATAGGCGGATAGGGGATTAAGGCGCTAAAAAAGTAACGCTTGTACGCGTTCTTTGCGATCCCACTTTTGTGCCCTTTGCGGTTATATATGCACTTAAACCTTCTTCACTGATTTCAAAAATACAAAACCCACTACACCCGATAAAACAGATGCGGTTAATATCGCAAATTTCGCTTCGGAGATATGTAGCGCATCGCTAAAAGAGAGCAGGGCAATAAAAATCGACATGGTAAAACCGATTCCGGAGAGCATGCCCAAACCCAGTACGTGTTTCCAGCCAGCGCCTGTGGGTAGGTTAGCCCATTTTAATTTCACGGCTAACCAACTGAAAAGGGTTACACCAATGGTTTTGCCTGCGAATAAACCGATGATAATGCCCAAACCTAAAGGTGATGCTAATCCGGCCAGCATTTCTTTCTGGAAAGTGATATTTGTATTGGCCAGAGCGAAAATGGGCATGATGATGTAGTTGACGGGCCTGGTTAAAAAATGCTCCAGTTTTTCTAAAGGTGATTCTGCATTAGTATTGTTGGTAGGGATGGTAAAAGCCAATAATACGCCTGCAATGGTGGCGTGGATGCCCGAGTGGTGGATGAAATACCAAAGGAAGATGCCGGGGATGAGGTAGAATACCAGTTTCTTTACACCAAAATAATTCATGAGCGCTAAAAGAACGAGAATCCCCCCGGCCATGGCCAGGTATTCGAAATGGATTTGTTTGGTATAAAAGATTGCAATGACGAGGATGGCGCCAAGATCATCAACAATGGCCAGTGCAGCCAGGAATATTTTTAAACTGCTAGGTATGCTTTTCCCGAGCATCGCGATTATGGCAAGGGCAAAGGCAATATCAGTAGCCATGGGTATGCCCCAGCCAGATGCAGAGGCTTCTCCTTTATTGAATAAGATATAAAAGAGTGCAGGTATAAACATGCCACCGAGTGCGGCAACTACGGGTAAGGATGCACTTTTCACAGAAGATAACTCGCCTTCTACGAGTTCGCGTTTGATTTCGAGTCCGACAAGCAGGAAAAATATGGCCATTAAGGCATCGTTTATCCAGGCGAGGATACTGTAGTTTACGGCACCAAAACCAAGTTTTGTTGTTAAAAAGGTTTCGAAACTTTCTTTTGAAGCGCTATTGGCAATGATTAGGGAGATGGTCACACAGATCAATAATAGAAAACCGCCTACTTGTCCGGAGCGGAAGAAACGCTTAAATACTTCCAGATTGATTAATTTAGCCATGGGGTAAAAATAGTGAAATAAGGGGAAAAAGGGAGGTTTTTTGTGGAGAAATGTAAGGCGCTAATACGGTCGGCATTACGGCGTACGATTTGCAAGTTTTGCCCTTCACGCAGTCTTGCCTCGGTTAGCCACCGAAGGGCTCTTTCTTTTGGCTTGGCCCAAAAGAAACAAACCTGAGCGCAGCGAAAGCATGACAACCGATAAAACAAACAATAAAAGGTCATAAACCCAAGGCTTGCATCCTTCCTTGTAAAAAGCTACGGAAAATCTTATTTGCGGCAGCATCGAGGCTCTTAACCCCTTGCTTTGTCCGACGCGCTCGCTTTGATCCTGCCTTGGGTTGTGGGGTTATGAGGGGTAACTGCGAAGATTTCCGTGCTTTTTCTGGCGGAAATCTGCGAGGCCGGATAGCAGGGTGCAGACAGCAGGGTGTATAAGATAGCTTCTAATATGGTATTTGTTCCATCAATAAATCCGTCATTTCGACCGTAGCGGAGAAATCTTTTAAATTTGATTTCAATAACCTGGTACAAAGATCTCTCCATTCCGTTGCACTCCAGTCGAGATGAAGACCCTTTTATTAGAGTCCGTTATCTCAACTGTAGTGGTCGTCATCCGATAGCTATCGGATCCCGCGCAGGCGGGAACCTTAATGCACTGGCTACTCTTTGTCCACGGCTCGGGCTTGCCTCGGTTAGCCACCGAAGGGCTCTTTCTTTTCTCTTGATAGAAAAGAAACAAAAGATCAAGGCTTGGATCTGATGTTGGATAAATTCGTCAAAGCTTTGAGGTCGTCAGCACAAGCCCCGATGAAGAATCGGGGAGGGCGTGCTGCCTCTGTGTAGTGGTAGGTTGAAAGTAGGTGCAAAAGCTTTAACGTTTTCTCCTTCCATCATATCCCAGGCCAGGCAGCAGGGTGCAGATAGCATTGCGCATATAGCAAGGTGCGTATTGCAGGATGCAGAAATTTGTCTTTCAAGCCCTTTCCCTTTCAGGGGAAAGGTGCCGATAGGCGGATAGGGGTTTTGGGCGCTCGCTAGAAAACGGTCGTCATCCGATAGTAATCGGATGACGGCCATCTGTTAAAATAAAAATCAAGGTTTCTTGCCAATATTTAAACGGATATTGATTTCAAAATCGCCATCGGTATAACCGCTAATAGCGGAAGTAGCCGTATTGTAGTAGGCCATAAAATACAGGGTCGATTTGTAGTTCATCCCAAAACCAATGGTAGCATTTTGCGTATTGTGGTACATGGCCATTACGTATAACTTATCGTTGGCAAAGTTTGCGTTTAAACCGGCATCCCATAAATTTTCGTAATTCTTGATGCCCCTGAACACCCCTTTTGGCTCCAGGCTGATGCCGTTTATACCCGACCCCAGCATGAACTTATAACCTACTGCCGAATAAAATGTGGGTTTATCGGCATAGTTTAAATCGTCTTTTCTAAAAACGGAACGCATATTAGGCACGGCCCCCTCAACGGTTAATCCTTTTGAGGTGTAGGAAATTCCGAAATCGCCATCCAGGTAATAACCCCTATCGTTAAAACGGGCGATCGATGGATCATTAATATCGCTGTTTCTTACACTGTTCAAATCGAGTTTATCCTGACTGGCGCCAAAAGAGATTCCGAAATTCAGTTTCTGATCGTCGTTATTTAAGGGTAGGTGATAGGCAAAGGTTCCAACGGCCTTGGTGCGCTGGATGCCACCCGATTTTTCGTTGTAGATATTTACGCCCCAACCCACTTTGTTTACCTGCTGATCTAAAGTTACACTTTGGGTAATGGGAGCCCCCGGAATGTTTGACCATTGTTTGCGGAAACTGCCGTTGATGTTAAAACCTTCGTTAATACCCGCCATAGATGGGTTGACCAGGTAACGGTTTTGGAAATATTGCGCATTGAGCGGAAGGATCTGTGCCTTTACACTGCAAGCAAATAATGTACTGGCTGCAAATAGAAACGTTACGCGACGCATTTGCTGTATGGTTTTGGTAATTGCTTTCATGTCTGTAATTAGTCTCTAATGATGTTGATGTAACCTTTAAATGTACCGATGCCATTGCCTAAATCGATGATGTAATAATAGGTTCCTTCGTTTAAGGGGCTACCGTTTATGGTTCCGTCCCAATCGTTGGCATAGGTATGTTTGGTGTATAATATCCTCCCGGCCTTATCGAAAATCTTTAAGGTGTTGTTTGGATAGTAATCGATGTTCTTTACAATAAATTTATCATTGTAACCATCGCCATTAGGGGTAATCACGGTACTGGCTTCGAGTTTATAATCTTCTATTACCGTAATGGCAATGTTTTGATCGCTTACACAACCACTCGCATTGGCTATCGTAACGCGGTAAGTACCGCTCTGTTTTGGGCGGATGGTTAGGGCAGCAGTGTTCTGGCCGCTAAGGATATCTGCGCCTGTCCAGCTAAATTGCGTACCACCGGTAGCGGTTAACACGATTGCATCGCCTTTAGAAACGGATAAACCTTTATTACTGCTGATGGAAACCACCGGTAAAGCATTTACGGTGATGGTAGCCGATCCGGTTTGGGTTTGGCCACAGTTGGCATCTTTTACATTAACTAAATGATAGGCAAAAGTACCCGCCACATTAGTTGGGGCCGAAACTGTTACCGACGCGCTTGTTGCGCTAGTACTTACCGTTTGGCTTGCGCCGCCGTTAATATTGTAGGTAAACGTATAAGGGGCCGTTCCGTTTGCGCCGGTAAAGATGATGCTTTGGGGCGCTCCGTTTATACAAACTGCAGCTGTACCTGTAACGGTTGCCGTGGCGGTTGAAGTTACCGTTAATTTGAAAGTTTTGGTTGTTTTGTCTACTCCACCAAAATCAGTCCCGCCATTATCAATCACGGTAACCGTAATATTGGCCGCACCACTTACATTGTTTTTTAAGTGGTAAGTAATGGTTCCTTTATCGGCACCGTTTGCTGCCACAGTTAATACATCAAACAGGTTGGCATTATCTGAGGTAACAGCAAGTGTAGTATTTTGCGCAGTTTCCGGACCAGCAGAAATTCCGGTTAAAGCAATCGTCTGGTTGGCTGATGTGTAACAAACGGCCTGATCGGCTACGGCATCGAGAGTTGGCGCACCATTGCCGAATAAATACCTGGTTTTAATCGGATAATGATCGGTTGTGGTAGAACTGTAATTGGTTACCAGGTTTTTAACGCCGTCTAAAACCTCGGCCGAGGCAGGAATATAGTTAAGGTTAAGGCTTTTGGTAATAATCACATTATCAATCACAGTATTAAAGCCGGCGGTAGATTGTTTTCCGGCTAAACTTAAAGGCAGGGTAACCGGGAAATAATTTGCTGCATCTTGTGTAAAATCGGAATATGAAGTGCCGGTACCCGCAGGCATTGGGGCAATGGTTTTATCAGCATCCAGTACATCGTTAAAATCGCCGAGAATAATCACTTTTTTACCGGCTAGGTTAGCATCAAGCCAATCTTTTAATTGTTTGTTGCCATTTTTCCTCCGGTTGTAAGAATCAATCTGATCGGCAGTTGTGCCTGTGTTGGCTTTGGCATGAATCTCTACGAAGTAAACCGTATCCAGTTTATTGTTGATCTTTACCTGTGCCTGCATCATGTAAGGGAAACGGCCTGACGACCAGTTTTTATAAGGTGTACCATCGGCACTGGTTGCCGGTACAGCAGGGTTATAGGTATCTCTTAAAATGCCTAAAGTAGAAATGGGTTTAATCAGATCGGTGCGATACATAAAGGCCAGTTTTTGTGCCAATGGATAATCGGCATCGGCTTTATTATCGGCGTATGATCCGAACTCACTAAATACAACATTATATCCGGCAGGTAAAACCGTGTTCCTGAATAAAGTGGTATCTACCACCTCTGCAAAGCCATAAATATCTGCATTGATATTGTTGACCACTGTTTTAACATTTGCGGCCTGTAAGGCATCGTTTGATGGATCCTGGGCCGGGCTGCCAAACCATTCGATGTTCCAGTTTACCACTTCAAGGGTGTTGGCAATATCGAAAGTATTTCCGCTTAAAGCAACGGTTTTATTTGCCGAACCGGAAGTGGCAATATTTACATTGCCGGTATAACTGGTATTCACCGCGGTTGGCGAAAATTTCGCATAAACGGTTGGCGAAGTATTGTTGATATCGGCTTTCGGATAGGTAATGCTGCTGCTATAGGTTCCGGTGCTGGTTTTAGACAGTGTGAAGTTGGCCGGAGCAGTTAAGGTAACATCGCCGGTTAAGTTCCCTGCAGAAAAACCAAATGTATTTGCTGCTGAAGTGGTATTTGCCGCCTGGAAACCGAAACTGATGCTCGAAGGCGAAGTGGTAATGTCGACTGCAGGTGGCGTGTTCGAATTGGTAACGGCAAAATCATCAACTGTCCAGCGGCTGGCCGATGAAGTGGTAGAATTATATACAATAGCTACATAAACAGGTATAGCTTTGTAGGCTGATAAATCGATATTGTCTGATTTGGTCCATTTATCGCTGCCCGTTTCAGGGAATTTACCGTCTAAACTGGTCCATGTGGCGAGTCCAGGATTACCTGAACCCGTATAGTTGGTCGAGATTTTTAACTGCAGTTTATCTCCCGCGAAGGCAGATCTGGTCCAGAATGATAAAATGGCGTAATTGAATGATGAAATATTTAAGGTCGGAGAGATTAACCAGTCTTCGTTAAGGATGTTCCCGCCCGAGTAGCCATTAATCTGCACGGCGTTACCTCCACTGCCTGCACCTGTTGGATCGGAAGCATCGTGACCAAAAGTAGTGGTACAGCCCCAGGTTTGTGGACCGGTTACGCTGTATTGGTAAAAACCATCAGATAAGGCTGCACTGCCCACCGTGGTACAGTTTTCGAAATTGAAAGCCGTTTGGTTAGGATCAATAGCCGGGCCGCTTAAAGCCAGTGAAACTGAGGTGGCACCTGCGCTGGCATGTACAATGGCTCCGTTTGCATTGCCAACTGCTGTTGGACTAAATTTAACATAAACCGTTTGGTTGGTGGCTAAATCTGCAACGGTATAGCTAAGGGTGTTGGCGAACGTGGTATTATCTTTCGAAATGGAAAAAGGACCGGTTACAGTCAGCGTGGTATTGTTGGTTAAATTACCTGCCGATAATACGTAAGTTTTGGCTGCAGATGTAGTGTTAATGGCCTGATTACTGAAGGCCAGTGTTTTTGGCGTAACTACCAGATATGGACCTGACGTTGACACCGGTTCTGTTACCGAGCTGTTTTGCGGATTCGGTGTTCTTACAATAAAATCAGCAGCATTGTCATCACTATCATACCCGTTACCGGCAAACTCTTCTGTGCCGCCAGTGCCCAAGGTGGTGGCATCAGATGTGGCACTTGCTTTTCTTTCTATAGAAGAGGTATTGCTTGGTGCCGGTGCAGGGGCGGTGCCTTCAAAACCGTTTGCGGTAGCACCAAAACCTACCAGATCGATAACTGTTGCGCCTGTTGGCAAACTACCGGTTTGTGCGGTAATGCTATTACTTAATAGTACTTTACCTGCGGTACCACTCATTGCAATGGTGCCGATTTTATCAGGTGTTGGCAGATTGGTAGTGCCGCCTGTACCTGCCGATTGCTGAATGAGGTAAAATCCTTTTGGTGCAATGGAACCGGATAATGTTGTTACCGTCCAGTTGCCTGTACCAGTTGCGCTGGCATATTGCACGCTCCAGCCGGTTAAATCAACCGCACTAAGTGTTGGATTGTATAACTCGATGAAGTCGTTTTTATAAACTGCACCCGAGTTGCCACCACCACCATAAGCTTCAGAAATAACCACATGGTTAGCACCAGTTGGTTCTTTTACTGTTGAGTTTTGAGGATTTGGTGATGTAACCACAAAATCGGTACTGTTATTATCGGTATCGTAACCATTACCGTTAAATTCTTCGGTACCGCCTACTGCTAAAGTAGCCGCTGTTGAAGTGGCACTTGCTTTACGCTCGGCCGAAGCGGTATTGCTTAACACTGCGGTAGCTGCGGTTTCGTAACCAGAAGCGGTTGGACCTACACCGATTTTATCAACTATGGCAGCACCTGTTGGGTTTGCACCGGTAAGGGCAGTGGTATCATTGCTCAGCACAATTTTAAAGGCAGTACCCGACATATTGATGGTACCTGTAACATCGGGCGTAGGTAAATTAATTGTTCCACCTGTACCTGCGGCTTCTTGCACCAGGTAAAAACTTTTGGCAGGGATACTGCCCGTAAGCGGAGTGACCTGCCACGATGTTCCGGCTGCTGCTGCATATTGTACGCTCCAGCCGGTTAAATCAACCGCGGTATTGCCCGGGTTATATAATTCGATAAAGTCGTTTTTATAAGTTGCGCCGGTGTTGCCACCACCACCATAAACTTCGGAGATTACGATAGGTGTTGGTGCCACCGGCGGCGTGGTACCCACACCTGTTGTTGCAATATTCTGTGTGGTTGCACCAGTGCTCGCAATACTGATATTGCCTGATGCGGTAGATGCCGCTGTGGGACTAAAACGTGCATAAACTGTTTTGCCCGTAGTCAGCTCAGCCACGCTATATACCAAAGAAGTACTATAGGTAACATTATCTTTAGAAAGATAAAAAGGTGCTGTAGTGGTTACATTAACCACATCGGTTAAACCCGTTGCACTTAAATTGAAAGTTTGCGCAGTAGAATTGGTACCCGTATTTTGAGAACCGAAATCGAAAGCGGTTTGGTTTACCGTTAAAATGGTTGATAAGCCATTTCCGCTTACGGCAACATTAACAGGAGTGGCGCCGGTACTGGTATTGGTTATATTGCCACTGGCATTGCCTGCAGCTGTTGGACTAAAACGCACATAAACTAATGGCGACGCTGCAACCTCGGCTGTAGTATAACTGATGGCATTGCTGAAAGTAACATTGTCTTTTGAAACCGAGAAGGGTGCAGTAGCATTTACAGAAACATTTGCGGTAAGATTGGCACCTCCTAAAGTATAACTTTGTGCCGTAGAATTTGAATTGATATTCTGATCGCCGAAAACCAATTCGGTATTTGACGCTGAAAGAACCGGCGTTGCGGTAGCGCTGCCTTTTGGCGTAATGCTAAAATCGTCGACAGTATAAATGCCGTCGCTTCCTAAATCGTCTGTGTCTGTCCAGCGGATATAAAGTGTGGCACCATTTACCCATGTAATGGCAGTGATGCTTCCTGAAATAGCGGTTTGGTTTGCAGGTTGGTTCCCGTCAACACCAGCTGCAGCAGTTGTGGTGGTTAACTTTTCGTTAAGTGCCATTCCTGTAAGTGGCAACCAGGTGGCCGATGCATCGGCAATGCCCGTGGCATTAAAACTATATTCGAAATTCAGATTTTCGTTTACGGTGGCGTTTGAACCGGTTCTCCACTGTTCCATTACACCTGATAAATCGATTGAAGTTACGGTTGAGCCTGTATTGTTCTGAAAGCCGGCACCAAATCGGGGTACCAACGCGCCAGAGGCCAAACTCCCTAAAGAGCGGTCGGCCGCTCCGGATGTACCTGCATTGTAAGCGGCACCGCTGTTTGATGAAGTGGTATAAACCGCTAAGGTTAAGGCCGAACCCGTGGCTGCGGCACTTGTGCCGCTGGCTTTAACCGCGCTCCATCCGGTTACTTTTGAAGTTCCGGTTGCCGTCATGCCGTCGAAATTTTCTGATTTAGCTGTATTTAGTGCAGTTAAAGAAACCTGCGCAGATAAATAATTTACAAAAACCAGAAAAAATAAAATGAGAAGTAAAGGTTTTTTCATATAGTAAGTTGTGTTTATAACAAATGTATATGCAAATGCCTTATTATCAGATTAACTTAATGTTAATTCGAACGAATGTGGAAAAATAAATGTTATGTGGGGTAATTTTTTGTTATTGGATACGTTAATCTGTCTTTTTGTGTTTAACGTATTGGCTATTTACCGGTTATGGCTTTGGTGATCTAGATATATGTAGTCACTCAGGCCCTAGTGGGGAAACCGAAGGCGCTACGAAGCAAAATCTTTTTGATTTGGCTCAAAGATCTCCTCATTTCACTGCGTTGCAGTTGAGATGATGATTAATGATTGATTTGCTTGCCTCGGCTACCGATGAAAAATCGGTACAGGTCCACCGCCGCCGAGGGGCTCTTTCTTTTCTCTTGATAGAAAAGAAACAAACCTGAGGACAGCGAAAGCATGCCTGCCATTAAAAACAACAAACACAAAGGCATAACTGAAAGGCTTGCATCCGTTTTTTATGTGATCGTATTGTTTTTATCGGTATAAAAGATTGCTACGCAATTCTTGTAAAAAGCTACGGAAATCTTATTTGCGGCAGCATCGAGGCTCTTAGCCCTTGCTTTATTCCATCGCTCTCGCTTTGATCCTGCCTTGGATTGTGGGGCAATGATGAGGCAGTGCAAAGATTTCCGTGCTTTTTCCTGCGAAAATCTGCGAGGCCGGATAGCATGGTGCAGATCGCATGGCGCGTATTGCAGGATGCGATAATTTGTTTTTTAGTCCTTTCCCTTTCAGGGGAAAGGTGCCGATAGGCGGATTGGGGTTTAGGGCGATCGCTATAATACGGTCGTCATCCGATAGCTATCGGATCCCGCGCAGGCGGGAATCTTAAAGCGGTTGCTATTTTATTGCCCTTTGCTCGGGCTTGCCTCGGCTACCGATGAAAAATCGGTACAGGTCCACCGCCGCCGAGGGGCTCTTTCTTTTGGCTTGGCCCAAAAGAAACAAACCTGAGCGCAGCGAAAGCATGCCTGCCATTGAAGACAACAATAAAAAGGCATAACTGAAAGGCATGCATCCGTTTTTTATGTGATCGTATTGTTTTTATCGGTATAAAAGATTGCTACGCAATTCTTGTAAAAAGCTACGGAAATCTTATTTGCGGCAGCATCGAGGCTCTTAGCCCTTGCTTTATTCCACCGCTCTCGCTTTGATCCTGCCTTGGATTGTGGGGCAATGATGAGGCAGTGCAAAGATTTTCGTACGTTTCCCTGCGAAAATCTGCGAGGCCGGATAACATGGTTCATATAGCAAGGTGCGTGTTGCAGGATGCGGTAATTTGTTTTTTAGTCCTTTCCCTTTCAGGGGAAAGGTGCCGATAGGCGGATTGGGGTTTAAGGCGCTTGTTACAAATACTCCTCGATATTTCCTTTACCCTCACGAATCACTTCGAATTCGCCCGTAGTACAATCAATTACGGTAGAAGCCTCATTATCGCCATAACCACCGTCAATAACCAGATCCACCAGGTTTTCGTATTTTTCATGAATCAGTTCGGGATCGGTAGAATACTCAATTACATCATCATCATCTTTTATTGAGGTAGACAGAATAGGGTTACCGAGTTCTTTTACAATACAGCGGGCAATGTTGTTATCGGGCACACGTATCCCCACCGTTTTTTTATTAGAACTTAACAATTTGGGTACGTTGTTATTGGCATTAAAAATAAAGGTAAAAGGCCCCGGCAGTGCTTTTTTTAACACCCTGAAAGTGGTATTGTCAATTGGTTTAATGTAATCCGCAATGTGTTTTAAATCATGGCATATGAAAGAAAAATTGGCTTTCTCAGGTTTTATTCCGCGTATTCTGCAGATTTTTTCAATAGCTTTCGGATTGGTGATATCGCAACCCAAACCGTATATCGTATCGGTTGGATAGATAATCACACCGCCTTTTTTAAGTACATCAACTACTTGTTCTATAGCCCTCTCGTTGGGGTTTTCTGGATAAATCTTGATAAGCATAACGTAAAAATAACAATTTAATACGTTTGTTGTTTAAATAACATTAATCATAAACATTCTAAATATGTACAAATAATTGTACAGGTTTTTTATTATCTTTAATTTTGAAGATTATAAACGAGCATCATGGAAATCACAAATTATACCTCCTTTAGGCAGAGTTTAAAATTTTATTTAGACAAGGTTTTTTCTAACCATACTCCTTTGTTTGTTACCCGGGCAAAAGGCGAGGATGTAGTGGTTTTATCTAAAGCAGATTATGACAGCATGCTAGAGACCTTTTATCTTTTAAAAAGCCCGAAAAACGCACTTAGGCTGGAGCAGGGACTAAAAGATTATGAAAATGGCCTGGCAAAAGAACAAGAGCTGATAGAGAATGATTAAATTGTTTCTGGATGGTGCATGGGAGGACTACCTGTATTGGCAATCGGTTGATAAATCGGTTCTCAAGAAAATAAATGCCCTGATAAAAGAAATCGAACGCACACCTTTTGAAGGAACCGGGAAGCCTGAGCCACTAAAACATCAATATACTGGATGGTGGTCGAGAAGAATTAATTTAGAACACAGACTAGTTTATAAAGTAGAAGGTAATAAAATTATTTTTCTGCAATGCAGATATCATACCTAATAATACTAAAATATGAGAAAAGCTTTCGTAGCGATTGCCGCATTTTTAATCGCCCTGACCATTATGCTGGGGCTTTACCATCCTTTTTTATGGTGGACATTCATTTTTACAGGTCCTTTTGTACTGCTCGGTATTTATGATTTATACCAGCCTAAACACAGTATCGTTAGGAATTACCCTGTATTTGGGCGTTTAAGGTATTTCATGGAAGAGTTGAGGCCTAAAGTGTACCAGTATTTTGTAGAAAGTGATACCAATGGTACACCTTATAATCGGTTAAACCGTTCGTTGATTTACCAGCGTGCCAAAACTGATAACGATACGATTCCATTCGGAACGCAGTTGAATGTTTACGAAAACGGTTATGAATGGTTAAGCCATAGTATTGCAGCCATTTCGCACCACGAATTGAATTTAGATCCGCGGGTTACCGTGGGCGGCCCGGATTGTAAGAAACCTTATTCTGCCAGTATTTATAATATTTCGGCCATGAGCTTTGGTTCATTAAGCCAGAATGCCATTCTGGCTTTAAACGGCGGTGCTAAAATGGGTAATTTTGCCCACAACACAGGCGAAGGCGGGATTAGCGATTACCACCGTCAGCCGGGAGGCGATTTAATCTGGCAAATTGGTACGGGGTATTTTGGTTGCCGTAATGCCGATGGTACTTTCAATTACGATGCCTATGCCGAGCGGGCGCAAACTGATCAGGTGAAGATGATCGAGATTAAACTTTCGCAAGGTGCCAAACCCGGGCATGGTGGTATGCTGCCAGCCAAAAAGGTAACACCGGAAGTGGCCAGGATCCGTTTAGTGCCCGAAGGTAAAGATGTATTATCGCCACCTGCACACTCGGCCTTTAACACACCTATCGGTTTGTTGGAGTTTGTGAAAAAATTGCGCGATTTGTCTGGTGGCAAACCGGTAGGGTTTAAATTGTGTATTGGTCGTAAAAGCGAATTTTATGCCATTTGTAAGGCCATGATAGAAACCGGGATTTATCCTGATTTTATTACCGTTGATGGTGGCGAAGGCGGAACAGGTGCTGCACCACAGGAGTTTTCGAATTCGGTAGGTATGCCTTTGCGCGAAGGGGTGGCTTTTGTATATGATGTTTTAAATGGTTTTGATCTGAAAAAACACATCAAAATCATTGCTTCGGGTAAAGTGGCAACAGGGTTCGATCTGGTTAAAAATATTGCCCTCGGTGCTGATATGTGTAATGCCGCACGCGGAATGATGTTTGCTTTGGGCTGCATCCAGGCGTTAGAGTGTAATAGCAATACTTGCCCAACAGGGGTGGCTACACAGGATCCAAGTTTAATGAAAGGTTTGGTGGTGGAAGATAAAACCGTTCGTGTTAAAAACTTCCATAACCTTACGGTGGCCAGCGCGGTAGAATTGTTAGGTGCAGCTGGTTTAAGAGAAACGCATCAGTTAAGCCGGGCGTACATCAACAGGCGCGTGAGTCCGAGTGTAATGCAGAGTTATCTGGAGACTTTTCCTTATATTCCAGCTGGTAGTTTGTTAAAAACTCCATATCCCACACGCTACGAATTGGGAATGGCCTTGAGTACTTCGCAGAGTTTTGCGCCGACCGATTATAAGGTTTCAGCAGTAGATTATGCGCATGCCAATCCTTATGGAGATACGATGCATGATGATGGAAGATAAATAGCGGACGACATCCGAAGTTTGAAGGGATGATGCGCAGGCAAGAGTTCGTGAGGCTGACAACGGGATTTTAGCCTTCTTTGAAAAGCAAGGGCCGTGGTGGATAAGCTTCCGAAGTCTAAAAAGGCTTTAAGTACGGTATGACTACGTAAGTCTGAAGTATGGCAACTCATTAGTTTTTTTTTGGAAAGCAAGGCAGTAGTGCTTAGGTTTGGGTAGTCCTGCTTTTTGCTGCAAGTCCTCATCCGATTGAAGGATCGGATTCTGGGCTTTACGCGTCATCCGATAGATTCTGTGTTAATTTGCAAATAAAATATTTTATTTTTGTTTCATGGGCGGTCAAGAACTAGCCAGTGTAGCGTGCTGATCCTTTAGGTTTAGTGCGCTACTTTCTTTTAAAACCGAGTATTCTTTTTGATATTCCTGTTTGCTATTATAAATCACATATATCATTTCTAAC